>NZ_JBAKHK010000029.1:0-1186 GCF_036903355.1 Enterobacter sp. UNJFSC 003 | reverse complement strand
GTATAGGGGAGCCGAAGGGAAACCGAGTCTTAACTGGGCGTTAAGTTGCAGGGTATAGACCCGAAACCCGGTGATCTAGCCATGGGCAGGTTGAAGGTTGGGTAACACTAACTGGAGGACCGAACCGACTAATGTTGAAAAATTAGCGGATGACTTGTGGCTGGGGGTGAAAGGCCAATCAAACCGGGAGATAGCTGGTTCTCCCCGAAAGCTATTTAGGTAGCGCCTCGTGAACTCATCTTCGGGGGTAGAGCACTGTTTCGGCTAGGGGGCCATCCCGGCTTACCAACCCGATGCAAACTACGAATACCGAAGAATGTTATCACGGGAGACACACGGCGGGTGCTAACGTCCGTCGTGAAGAGGGAAACAACCCAGACCGCCAGCTAAGGTCCCAAAGTCATGGTTAAGTGGGAAACGATGTGGGAAGGCACAGACAGCCAGGATGTTGGCTTAGAAGCAGCCATCATTTAAAGAAAGCGTAATAGCTCACTGGTCGAGTCGGCCTGCGCGGAAGATGTAACGGGGCTAAACCATGCACCGAAGCTGCGGCAGCGACGCTTATGCGTTGTTGGGTAGGGGAGCGTTCTGTAAGCCGTCGAAGGTGTCCTGTGAGGGATGCTGGAGGTATCAGAAGTGCGAATGCTGACATAAGTAACGATAAAGCGGGTGAAAAGCCCGCTCGCCGGAAGACCAAGGGTTCCTGTCCAACGTTAATCGGGGCAGGGTGAGTCGACCCCTAAGGCGAGGCCGAAAGGCGTAGTCGATGGGAAACAGGTTAATATTCCTGTACTTGGTGTTACTGCGAAGGGGGGACGGAGAAGGCTATGTTAGCCGGGCGACGGTTGTCCCGGTTTAAGCATGTAGGCGGAGAGTTTAGGTAAATCCGGACTCTTGTTAACGCTGAGGTGTGATGACGAGGCACTACGGTGCTGAAGTAACAAATGCCCTGCTTCCAGGAAAAGCCTCTAAGCATCAGGTAACATCAAATCGTACCCCAAACCGACACAGGTGGTCAGGTAGAGAATACCAAGGCGCTTGAGAGAACTCGGGTGAAGGAACTAGGCAAAATGGTGCCGTAACTTCGGGAGAAGGCACGCTGATATGTAGGTGAAGCCCCTGCGGGTGGAGCTGAAATCAGTCGAAGATACCAGCTGGCTGCAACTGTTTATTAAAAACACAGCAC
>NZ_JBAKHK010000297.1:0-245 GCF_036903355.1 Enterobacter sp. UNJFSC 003 | reverse complement strand
ACTTTAATCAATTATCAGGCCTTACTGGTGGGTAATCTGATCGGTGTCCCGCTGTGCTACTTCATCATTCGGGTAGTGCGAAATCCATTTTATTTACGTAGCTATTATTCGCAATTAAAACAGCAGGTTGATGCCAAAGTCACCAAAAAAGAGTTCGCGCTCTGGCTACTGGCATTAGGTGCTTTATTGTTGCTGTTATGCATGCCGTTAAATGAAAAAAGCACAATTTTTAGCACCAATTATAC
>NZ_JBAKHK010000296.1:0-245 GCF_036903355.1 Enterobacter sp. UNJFSC 003 | reverse complement strand
CATGGCAGCTTCACCCGTGCCGCCAGTGCGTTGCACGTCTCCCAGCCTGCGCTTTCCCAGCAGATTCGCCAGTTAGAGGAGAGTTTAGGCGTGCCGCTGTTTGACCGTAGCGGGCGAACGATTCGTCTCACTGATGCAGGAGAAGTCTGGCGACAGTACGCCAGCCGGGCGTTACAGGAACTGGGGGCGGGTAAACGGGCGATTCATGATGTTGCCGATCTGACGCGAGGATCGCTGCGTATCGC
>NZ_JBAKHK010000295.1:0-246 GCF_036903355.1 Enterobacter sp. UNJFSC 003 | reverse complement strand
GGGGTGACCTCTGTCAGCGACAAACTGCACGTTCGCGACGCTAAAGAAGGCTCGGTGAAGGGCTACGCGGGTGACACCGCCACCACCAGTGAAATCAAAGCCAAACTGCTGGCGGACGATATCGTCCCTTCCCGTCATGTGAAAGTTGAAACCACCGACGGCGTGGTTCAGCTCTCCGGTACCGTCGATTCTCAGGCACAAAGTGACCGTGCTGAAAGTATCGCCAAAGCGGTAGATGGTGTGAAA
>NZ_JBAKHK010000294.1:0-246 GCF_036903355.1 Enterobacter sp. UNJFSC 003 | reverse complement strand
ACACTGGGTTTAGTGGGCGAGTCCGGTTCCGGGAAAAGTACGACGGGACTGGCGCTGCTGCGACTGATTAATTCTCAGGGCAGCATCATCTTTGACGGTCAGCCACTGCAAAATTTAAATCGCCGCCAGCTGTTACCTATTCGTCATCGCATTCAGGTGGTATTTCAGGATCCAAACTCCTCGCTCAACCCACGACTCAACGTTTTGCAGATTATTGAGGAAGGCTTACGGGTTCACCAGCCGACG
>NZ_JBAKHK010000293.1:0-246 GCF_036903355.1 Enterobacter sp. UNJFSC 003 | reverse complement strand
GGACATGTCATCAACTCCGGTTATCAGACCTGTGCTGAATACGACACTGATCCACAGGCTGCGAAGTAATCACTTCGTCTGAAAGCTTGAGTAACAACGGAAACCGGCCATTGCGCCGGTTTTTTTTGGCCTGAGTTCTTAATTATCTTCGCGAATTATTTGCCCGAAATGTGAAGAGGGTCATAACCGCAGGTCAAGGAGAGACAATTTACAAGGTCAAAGAAATACTATTGCTCAGGTCTATAC
>NZ_JBAKHK010000292.1:0-246 GCF_036903355.1 Enterobacter sp. UNJFSC 003 | reverse complement strand
CATCAAGGTATTACGTGCCAATAAGTATGACCTTATCGTCAATCTTACCGATCAATGGATGGTTGCTATACTGGTTCGCTTATTAAATGCCCGTGTGAAAATTTCCCAGGATTATCATCATCGGCAGTCTGCTTTTTGGCGTAAAAGTTTCACCCATTTGGTGCCGTTGCAGGGTGGAAATGTGGTGGAAAGTAACTTATCCGTGCTGACACCATTGGGACTTGATTCGTTGGTGAAGCAGACAAC
>NZ_JBAKHK010000291.1:0-247 GCF_036903355.1 Enterobacter sp. UNJFSC 003 | reverse complement strand
GGATATGAGCGTCCGCCGTCAGGCTCGCGATCAGGATATCGCCCTTGCTCTTGGCGTAGAGCAGGTGGCGGACATGGCCGGGATGCACGACGTCGAAGGTGCCGTGGCACATGATGACCTTGCGGGCGCGCGGACGGCGGCCGATCAGCGCGGCGATCTCGGCCGCGCTCTTCAGCTTGTGGCTCACCATCCGATGCGTCGCATCGTCCATCATGCCGGCGCCCCCTTGGTCGCGAGGGCGTTGAAC
>NZ_JBAKHK010000290.1:0-247 GCF_036903355.1 Enterobacter sp. UNJFSC 003 | reverse complement strand
CGGCTTTTCCTCAGACCGAGTGCTGGGCCGACGGTGGAATTACGCTGGCAGCTGCACAGCAACTGGCAGCAGCTGGGGCGCAACATATGGTGATTGGGCGCGCCCTGTTCTCTTCATCTGACTATCGCGCGACCTTAGCTCAATTCGCCACCCTGTAAGAGGAGATTGTTTCTGATGAGCCAACAGAGACCTGACCGTATCAAACAGATGCTGCACTACCTGTGGCAACATCGTCACCTCTCCACAC
>NZ_JBAKHK010000289.1:0-247 GCF_036903355.1 Enterobacter sp. UNJFSC 003 | reverse complement strand
CTATCCGCCTGAGGGTGGACCCCCGCGCGAGGCGAATTTCTGGATGAAGAACACGCCGAGCCCGCTCGACATTATGTTCATCCGTGCAGACGGCACCATCGCGCGGATCGCCGAAAATACCGCGCCGCAATCAGAAACGCAGATCCCCTCGGGCGAACCGGTCAGCGCGGTGCTGGAACTTCGCGGGGGCCGCGCGCTCGACCTTGGCATCGCCGAAGGCGATCATGTTGCCTGGGCGGGGCGGAAG
>NZ_JBAKHK010000288.1:0-247 GCF_036903355.1 Enterobacter sp. UNJFSC 003 | reverse complement strand
AGCATTTGCTCCAATGGCTGTTTATCACGTACCGTCATCCGCGCACCAGCGTATAACCAGCGCCACATAATTCCCTGACCGGAGACGTGAAACAGCGGTAAAGAGAGCAACCAATCATCGTGATCGCCAAACGGAATCAGCGATAACACACCTTGCGCACTGGCAAGATGGGCCTGATAAGTATGGACAGCGGCTTTCGGCAAACCGGTAGAACCCGAGGTCAACGTCATTGAGCACCGACGCGTCG
>NZ_JBAKHK010000028.1:0-1211 GCF_036903355.1 Enterobacter sp. UNJFSC 003 | reverse complement strand
CCCTTATGTCTTGATCTTCTCCGCTCAGGCGGAGAAGATCCCCGACTGATCATCGGGAGGTTACCGGTGAGCATCACCCGGCCCTGGTGCCCCTGAGCCTGTGGGAGAGATTATGCCCCGGTAACCTGTTTCCCTGTCGCCTCAAGACCGAACGGTATCCTGTGCCCTGAGCACCCACATATAAGGATGGTCCGGCGATATTATTCATAAGGTTACGGAGCACCATGATGAGTCTTGTCCCCGTCGGCGTTGATATTGCCAAACTTAAATTTGATGTTGCTGTCCTGCTGCCAAATCAGAAATACAAAACCAAAAAATTCTCCAACACCTCTGCCGGATGCCGTGAGTTCCTCAACTGGCTGGCGCGCTTTGGCGACTGCCATGTCTGCATGGAAGCGACAGGCTGCTACAGCACTGAACTGGCAACCCTGCTGGCCGATAACGGCTGCTGCGTCAGCCTCGAAAATCCCGCGCGTATACACGCATTCGGCAGTACTGAACTGACCCGTAATAAGACAGACAAAAGCGATGCGGCACTGATAGCGCGCTACTGCGCCCTGCATCAGCCAGCCCCCTGGTACCCGGCTCCGCTGAGCGAGCGGCAGCTGACGGCGCTGGTACGCCATCTGCGTAGCCTGGAAGAGATGCGGCAGATGGAGGTGAACCGCCTTGAGGCGGCAGATGACGTCATCGTTCCCTCCCTGAACGAGCATGTCGCGATGCTGGATGACCTGATTAAAGAGACGCGGAAGAAAATTAACCGGCACATCGATGATAACCCGGACCTGAAGCGGGACAGGGAGCTACTGAAGAGTATCCCGGGGATAGGTGACATGCTGAGCGTGAGTCTGCTGGCATTTGCGGGAAACCTGCGCCGGTTCAGCGACAGCAAGGCTCTGGTGGCGTATGCAGGCCTTAATCCGCGACGCTGCGAGTCAGGAATGTGGAAAGGGAAAAGCAGGCTGTCGAAAGTGGGTCACGCGGAGCTTCGCAGTGTGCTGTATATGCCAGCGGTAGTGGCAGGAAGATGTAATGATGTGGTGAAGAGCCTGATGGACCGGCTGGCAACAAGAGGGAAGACAGGAAAAGAACGAGTATGCGCAGGCATGCGAAAGCTGCTGCAACTGGCCTATGGTGTGGTGAAATCCGGTCGTGAATTTAATGCTGAAATACCGCTTGCCGGATAACCGGCAAGACGGTATCTCTCCCAC
>NZ_JBAKHK010000287.1:0-247 GCF_036903355.1 Enterobacter sp. UNJFSC 003 | reverse complement strand
AAATTTCGCGCCAGCGGTCAGCCCGTGTTTCTGGTGCGCGTTGGCTGGTCTGCCGATTACGCTGAAGCATTAAAACAGCCGGTCGATGCGCCCTCACCGGCTAAAGTGTTGCCCGAAAATTGGTGGCAACATCCTGCTGCATTAGGTGCAACCGACAGCGATATCGAAATCATCAAACGTCAATGGGGTGCGTTTTACGGTACGGATCTGGAGTTGCAATTACGCCGCCGAGGTATCGATACAATAG
>NZ_JBAKHK010000286.1:0-247 GCF_036903355.1 Enterobacter sp. UNJFSC 003 | reverse complement strand
CTAACATAATGCAGCGGCGTCATACCGTAGAAGTCTTTAAAGACAGAAATAAAGTACGACGTACTGTTGTAGCCGCAGGACTGTGATACCTGAGAGATATTTTTACCGTCCATCATTAATTCATTTACGGCATAACGCATGCGGCAGGTGGTGATTATTTGGCTATAACTGGTGTTTTCGCTTTTCAGCTTTTTCTTTAACAGACTTGGGCTAAGACATAAACAACTGGCTACCATACTAAGATTCC
>NZ_JBAKHK010000285.1:0-247 GCF_036903355.1 Enterobacter sp. UNJFSC 003 | reverse complement strand
GCACCGCCGTTAACAGCGCCCCCTTTTGCCCTTCCGCCAGGCTTTTTGACGCCAGCGTGCGTTGCACGATGCCCTGATTTGTACACCAGTAAAAGGTGTTCACCAGAATCAAACCGGTAAATGCCGCGCCAATCGGCAAGGGATCGGTCGGGCCACCGATTGAGTTTAATTTCTCGGCGTGAACGGTGGTGAGTTGCTCAATGCCCTGCATAAAGCTGCCCTTGCCCATCGCGATCAGGCCAAATAC
>NZ_JBAKHK010000284.1:0-248 GCF_036903355.1 Enterobacter sp. UNJFSC 003 | reverse complement strand
GAACGCCGTCGCCAGCTGTGCCACTTTGCCGCCTTTGCCTTTTCCGGCAAGGCCCAGCCCCAGCATGGCGTCCACTTCGTAATCCTGAATATGCAGCACGGTACGCGCACCAGAGAGCTTCGCCAGCAGGCGCATTCCCGGCGTGCAAAACAGCGTTGGCACTACGCCGATAATGCGATCCGGCTTCCAGCGACGTTGCGCCATCAGTGGAAAGAAACTGCTGACGGCAAAACTGCCGAGATGCAACA
>NZ_JBAKHK010000283.1:0-249 GCF_036903355.1 Enterobacter sp. UNJFSC 003 | reverse complement strand
CTGGCACTATGACGAAGCAGACCGCCTCACGCACCGCACCGTGAAGGGTGAAACCGCAGAGCGGTGGCAGTATGACGAACGTGGCTGGCTGACAGACATCAGCCACCTGAGCGAAGGCCACCGTGTTGCCGTCCACTATGGCTATGACGATAAAGGCCGCCTGACCGGCGAATGCCAGACGGTGGAGAACCCGGAGACGGGGGAACTGCTGTGGCAGCATGAGACGAAACACGCATACAACGAGCAGGG
>NZ_JBAKHK010000282.1:0-249 GCF_036903355.1 Enterobacter sp. UNJFSC 003 | reverse complement strand
CCGTAATATTCTCGTCGTCGTACCCAGCCATGTCTTTGGTGAAGTGCTGCGCCAGATTAAACCGCTGATGCGTCCTGATGCGCGTCTGGTGTGGGCGACCAAAGGGCTGGAAGCGGAAACCGGGCGTCTGTTACAGGACGTGGCCCGCGAGGCGTTAGGCGATCAAATTCCGCTGGCGGTTATCTCTGGCCCAACGTTTGCGAAAGAACTGGCGGCAGGTTTACCGACAGCTATTTCGCTGGCCTCGAC
>NZ_JBAKHK010000281.1:0-249 GCF_036903355.1 Enterobacter sp. UNJFSC 003 | reverse complement strand
GCGCAATCGCCCAGCGCGTAAATATCGGTATTACTGGTTTGCAGATAACTATCGACGCAAACGCCGCGATTAATCGTCAGCCCGGCGCGTCGTGCCAGGGCGGTTTCCGGGCGCAGTCCGGTGGCGGCAATTACCGCATCCACTTCGATGCTGCGCTGGCGGTCCAGCGTTGCCAGAATGCCAGAATCCGTTTTTTCCAGCCCCTGCAACTGAGATTTTAACAGCAGATGAACGCCAATCTCCGTCAAC
>NZ_JBAKHK010000280.1:0-249 GCF_036903355.1 Enterobacter sp. UNJFSC 003 | reverse complement strand
CACAAAGTGCATTGCCGAAAGCGTTGCACCATAAAACCAGACTGCGGGTACGCGCTGAAAGCGCCCTGTACGGACAAACGGCATGGCCTGCCACAGCGGGGTTGCCATTAGCGCATCCATGTCTTTGCTGTTGTCGTGATCAAAACAGAGCACATCAACGTCTTTATACGCCGCCAGACGATCGATACTGACGGCGGTACTGCCCCAGAAGTTGGTTTCCCCTTGCCAGGCATTTGGGATGCCGTACTC
>NZ_JBAKHK010000279.1:0-250 GCF_036903355.1 Enterobacter sp. UNJFSC 003 | reverse complement strand
GAATTAGCTTGAAAGATACGGCATGGAGCCGCTAAACTTGTGAGGACTTTAGGTAGCTGCTTCCCTCTACGGAGCCGTTACCAGGTGAAGTCGGTTCCCCAACTGACTACACCTTCGAACAAACCGCCTTGCAGGGCGGTTTTTTCGTTTCTGGCGAACAGGTTACGCTGGATCCCGACACTGGATCAACAAGATCAAGAGATCTGCTGTTTCGTAATGAGACTTTCGCATCCTCGATAAATAGAAATGC
>NZ_JBAKHK010000027.1:0-1252 GCF_036903355.1 Enterobacter sp. UNJFSC 003 | reverse complement strand
GAAGTCGTAACAAGGTAACCGTAGGGGAACCTGCGGTTGGATCACCTCCTTACCTTAAAGAACCTGCCTTTGTAGTGTCCACACAGATTGTCTGATGAAAAATAGCAGTAAAAAATCTCTGCAGGCTTGTAGCTCAGGTGGTTAGAGCGCACCCCTGATAAGGGTGAGGTCGGTGGTTCAAGTCCACTCAGGCCTACCAAATTCGCCTCGGTGCTGCGTTGCGGCAATGCTCACATACCTAAGTATGCTTCGCATTACCACGCCTTGCCCGGAAACGAATTAGGGTAACAGAGATTTGTGTATACGATGGGGTTATAGCTCAGCTGGGAGAGCGCCTGCCTTGCACGCAGGAGGTCTGCGGTTCGATCCCGCATAGCTCCACCATCCTTTTACTGCGAAAAACAAGAAAACTTCAGAGTGAACCTGAAAAGGTGCACTGCGAAGTTTTGCTCTTTAAAAATCTGGATCAAGCTGAAAATTGAAACGACACACATGTAATGTGTGTTCGAGTCTCTCAAATTTTCGCAAAACGATGATGAATCGCAAGAAACATCTTCGGGTTGTGAGGTTAAGCGACTAAGCGTACACGGTGGATGCCCTGGCAGTCAGAGGCGATGAAGGACGTGCTAATCTGCGATAAGCGCCGGCGAGGTGATATGAACCTTTGACCCGGCGATTTCCGAATGGGGAAACCCAGTGTGTTCCGACACACTATCGTTAAGTGAATACATAGCTTAACGAAGCGAACCGGGGGAACTGAAACATCTAAGTACCCCGAGGAAAAGAAATCAACCGAGATTCCCCCAGTAGCGGCGAGCGAACGGGGAGCAGCCCAGAGTCTGAATCAGCTTGTGTGTTAGTGGAAGCGTCTGGAAAGTCGCACGGTACAGGGTGATAGTCCCGTACACGAAAGCACACATGCTGTGAACTCGAAGAGTAGGGCGGGACACGTGGTATCCTGTCTGAATATGGGGGGACCATCCTCCAAGGCTAAATACTCCTGACTGACCGATAGTGAACCAGTACCGTGAGGGAAAGGCGAAAAGAACCCCGGCGAGGGGAGTGAAACAGAACCTGAAACCGTGTACGTACAAGCAGTGGGAGCCTACTTGTTGGGTGACTGCGTACCTTTTGTATAATGGGTCAGCGACTTATATTCTGTAGCAAGGTTAACCGTATAGGGGAGCCGAAGGGAAACCGAGTCTTAACTGGGCGTTAAGTTGCAGGGTATAGACCCGAAACCCGGTGATCT
>NZ_JBAKHK010000278.1:0-250 GCF_036903355.1 Enterobacter sp. UNJFSC 003 | reverse complement strand
GCGCCAAGCAACAACCCTGTCAGACTTTGCACCAGCAGCGAGAGCAATAAATCCACCGGATGATCGCGCCAGGTTTGACTGGCGATCAGCGCGATGGCGTTCATCAACGTCGCAATCAGCGCCCCTTGCCAACCATAGTGCCAGGCCAGCGCGATAATCGGCAGCGCCAGACAGAATGGCGTAAAGCGCGACAGTTCGTCCGGCAATCCCAACTGGAGCCAGAGACTGATAACAAACAGCAGCAAGTACC
>NZ_JBAKHK010000277.1:0-250 GCF_036903355.1 Enterobacter sp. UNJFSC 003 | reverse complement strand
GCTCTGCTCGATGCCGCCTGTTCCGGCTGCGCTCGACTTTCTCATCGTACATTTCGGCACCGACATGGTTTCCGAGGTCACGGGGCGCACGCGGCGGATTGTCGTTGATGGGCAGGGCCGGCAGAAGGTCGAGCGTCGCACGTCCAGTTCCAACATCGCCGAGACCGACAACTTCATGTCGGGGCGAAAGCCCATCCTCGTCTTTTCCGAGGCGGGTGGCACGGGGCGGTCCTACCACGCTGACCTGGAC
>NZ_JBAKHK010000276.1:0-250 GCF_036903355.1 Enterobacter sp. UNJFSC 003 | reverse complement strand
GTGTTATAGTAGCCGAAAAACATCTACCTGATTCTGCAAGGATGTACTATGACGGTTCCTACCTATGACAAATTTATTGAACCTGTTCTGCGTTATCTGGCGACAAAACCGGAAGGTGCAGCCGCGCGTGATGTTCATGAGGCTGCCGCGGATGCATTAGGACTGGATGACAGCCAGCGAGCGAAAGTCATTACCAGCGGACAACTTGTTTATAAAAATCGTGCAGGCTGGGCGCATGACCGTTTAAAAC
>NZ_JBAKHK010000275.1:0-250 GCF_036903355.1 Enterobacter sp. UNJFSC 003 | reverse complement strand
CATCTCCCACAGTAGCGGTAGAAGTGCCTTGTTGGAGATAATGCTCTTCCACGCCGGTTCCAGCCAGCGTACGCCTGCATCCTCCAGCTTGGTTGAGAACATCTCACGCAACATAAATTCCCACGGATACAGTTTGAACAGGTTGGAAATTACCTGATCCTGTAAATCCGTGAACTGACCTTTTTCACCTAACCCGATATCATCGATGTAGAGGAACTCAGTAGCAATTTCAGCTTCCGTTGCGCAGTCC
>NZ_JBAKHK010000274.1:0-250 GCF_036903355.1 Enterobacter sp. UNJFSC 003 | reverse complement strand
AGATTGTTCTGCGTCCAGTCGAGAATATTATCGAAAGCTACACGGTCGTTAGCCGCCAGGGCAAAGAACATACCGTAACTTTGCCCTTCGGAGGTGGTGATTTTGCGCGCGTCGCTGGGGTCGATGACGCGCCCTTCCTGACTGATGTAATCCTTTTTAAACTGCTCCCATGCAGGCCAGGTACAGGCGGCCTGAACACTAAAGGCAGCCAACAACAGCATCGTCACGATTCCACTACGCAACACATTCA
>NZ_JBAKHK010000273.1:0-251 GCF_036903355.1 Enterobacter sp. UNJFSC 003 | reverse complement strand
CCAGTGAAGTTATCGCCATCTACCCTATTACCCCCAGTTCCACGATGGCAGAACAGGCTGATGCCTGGGCCGGAAACGGCTTGAAGAACGTTTGGGGAGACACACCACGCGTGGTTGAAATGCAGTCGGAAGCGGGTGCTATCGCTACCGTGCATGGCGCTTTGCAGACGGGTGCCCTTTCAACATCGTTTACGTCATCGCAGGGTTTACTGCTGATGATCCCGACGCTGTACAAACTGGCAGGCGAACTC
>NZ_JBAKHK010000272.1:0-251 GCF_036903355.1 Enterobacter sp. UNJFSC 003 | reverse complement strand
GGATTATTGAGTAATGTCGAAAAACCCTGAGTTAAAAGTTCACTTTCAAACATTGCTGGCCCCTGTTATTCGAAAAATGTGCCGACAGGCAATGGCACCTGTAACGCTTCGACAAACAGCAACCAGAGGATTGCCGTTAACAGCAGCGCAATACCCGGTGTGAGTACCCATCGCCTGTAGCCCATCAACGTCATAATGACGATGAGGAAAACAGGAGTAGTAATGAGATAACCGCAGTAGCTCATCGCCAC
>NZ_JBAKHK010000271.1:0-251 GCF_036903355.1 Enterobacter sp. UNJFSC 003 | reverse complement strand
GTATTACGACCTTTAATGAAGGTTATTCTATTAGCGGTGCGATGGTCACAGCCGCTAATAAAGTGATTGCCGTTCTCGATTCATCGAAATTTAACCGTCGCGGTTTTAATCAGGTACTACCAATCGAAAAAATTGACATTATTATTACCGATGATGCTGTGTCAGAGGTGGATAAACTGGCATTGCAGAAGACGCGGGTAAAATTAATTACGGTGTAGTATTGTTCTGTATGCCGGATAAGGTGTTTACAC
>NZ_JBAKHK010000270.1:0-252 GCF_036903355.1 Enterobacter sp. UNJFSC 003 | reverse complement strand
CAGCAATACTGTGAACTCAACGATATTCCCTTCACATCACTTCGCGAATGGCCGCAGGATGTCGCAAAAGCTGAACGCCGGGCAAATGAACCGACCGTTCTTCCCGTTCATATTGCGCCACCACTGCATGCTGATGTACCACAGCCCGTCACGAATGAGCCAGTCACGCTCTTCCTTCCCGGCGGAGTACGGATGTGCTGTCAGCCGTCACAACTTACCGATGTCTTCAGGGCGCTCAAATATGCTCAGTCC
>NZ_JBAKHK010000269.1:0-252 GCF_036903355.1 Enterobacter sp. UNJFSC 003 | reverse complement strand
AGCGCGATGGCGAAATGGAAGAATCCAAACAGCAACTGATCGACAAACTGCTGACCCGTATTCAGGGTGTGATCCAGGCGCGCGAATCAAAATACATCATGATGCACGCACCGACCGAACGTCTGGATGAAGTCATCGCCCTGCTGCCAGGTGCCGAACGCCCAACTATTCTGCCGCTGGCGGGTGATCAACAGCGCGTAGCGATGCACATGGTCAGTAGCGAAACCCTGTTCTGGGAAACGATGGAAAAAC
>NZ_JBAKHK010000026.1:0-1311 GCF_036903355.1 Enterobacter sp. UNJFSC 003 | reverse complement strand
GATGTAAACTCATAGAACATACAGTTCAATTTTATTTTTTAAACACAAAGGCATCACATTACTTAGATTGGATGTTTTTGATGACAGAACAAGCGAATGTCTTTCTGAAGAGATGGTAATGACTCCAACTTATTGATAGTGTTTTATGTTCAGATAATGCCCGATGACTTTGTCATGTAGCTCCACCGATTTTGAGAACGACAGCGACTTCCGTCCCAGCCGTGCCAGGTGCTGCCTCAGATTCAGGTTATGCCGCTCAATTCGCTGCGTATATCGCTTGCTGATTACGTGCAGCTTTCCCTTCAGGCGGGATTCATACAGCGGCCAGCCATCCGTCATCCATATCACCACGTCAAAGGGTGACAGCAGGCTCATAAGACGCCCCAGCGTCGCCATAGTGCGTTCACCGAATACGTGCGCAACAACCGTCTTCCGGAGACTGTCATACGCGTAAAACAGCCAGCGCTGGCGCGATTTAGCCCCGACATAGCCCCACTGTTCGTCCATTTCCGCGCAGACGATGACGTCACTGCCCGGCTGTATGCGCGAGGTTACCGACTGCGGCCTGAGTTTTTTAAGTGACGTAAAATCGTGTTGAGGCCAACGCCCATAATGCGGGCAGTTGCCCGGCATCCAACGCCATTCATGGCCATATCAATGATTTTCTGGTGCGTACCGGGTTGAGAAGCGGTGTAAGTGAACTGCAGTTGCCATGTTTTACGGCAGTGAGAGCAGAGATAGCGCTGATGTCCGGCGGTGCTTTTGCCGTTACGCACCACCCCGTCAGTAGCTGAACAGGAGGGACAGCTGATAGAAACAGAAGCCACTGGAGCACCTCAAAAACACCATCATACACTAAATCAGTAAGTTGGCAGCATCACCCGACGCACTTTGCGCCGAATAAATACCTGTGACGGAAGATCACTTCGCAGAATAAATAAATCCTGGTGTCCCTGTTGATACCGGGAAGCCCTGGGCCAACTTTTGGCGAAAATGAGACGTTGATCGGCACGTAAGAGGTTCCAACTTTCACCATAATGAAATAAGATCACTACCGGGCGTATTTTTTGAGTTATCGAGATTTTCAGGAGCTAAGGAAGCTAAAATGGAGAAAAAAATCACTGGATATACCACCGTTGATATATCCCAATGGCATCGTAAAGAACATTTTGAGGCATTTCAGTCAGTTGCTCAATGTACCTATAACCAGACCGTTCAGCTGGATATTACGGCCTTTTTAAAGACCGTAAAGAAAAATAAGCACAAGTTTTATCCGGCCTTTATTCACATTCTTGCCCGCCTGATGAATGC
>NZ_JBAKHK010000268.1:0-252 GCF_036903355.1 Enterobacter sp. UNJFSC 003 | reverse complement strand
CCAGCCCGCAACGTTAACGGTCACGGAGTCCGCATCGCTCAGCGCGATTTTGGCTGCAATGGCGGCATCCAGCAGTTCACGCTGAACGCGGTTATCGCTACGATCAGGAATGCCCGCCTGCTCGCGAATGTAATCCGCCAGCAGATGGTCGAAATCATCGCCGCCGAGCGCGGAATCACCGCCGGTTGCCAGCACTTCAAACACGCCGCGACTTAAGCGCAGAATGGAAATATCAAACGTCCCGCCACCGAG
>NZ_JBAKHK010000267.1:0-233 GCF_036903355.1 Enterobacter sp. UNJFSC 003 | reverse complement strand
CCGGGCACACTTAGCCTGTGTCAGGCCGGCATATACCTCAGCAGACTGATATCCCGCGCGTTTTTCTTCAGCCCTGATACATTCAGCCCCGCAATGGCCCGGCGGTATACCATCCGGCCGCCACACAGCACGCATTCGAACGGGTCACGACTCAGGAACTGTTTCACCATTTGTGCATAGCACACTTTCGCCACTGGTTCCGGCTTATCCATCCCCAGAGCACGGTACACCTG
>NZ_JBAKHK010000266.1:0-252 GCF_036903355.1 Enterobacter sp. UNJFSC 003 | reverse complement strand
CTGTAGTACAGCTCAAACTCTACCGGATGCGGAGTCATACGCACGCGGTCATCTTCTTCGCGACGCAGAGCGATGTACGCATCAATTGCTTCGTCAGTGAACACGCCACCGGCTTTCAGGAACTCGCGGTCCAGATCCAGTTCGTTCAGTGCTTCTTCCAGAGAGCCTGCAACCTGTGGGATCTCTTTCGCTTCTTCTGGCGGCAGGTCATACAGGTTTTTGTCCATGGCTTCGCCCGGATGGATCTTGTTC
>NZ_JBAKHK010000265.1:0-252 GCF_036903355.1 Enterobacter sp. UNJFSC 003 | reverse complement strand
GATGTACGCGGAGAGCGATGGCGTGATGGCGGCGTGGTTCGACCGTCACGGCATCGTCGCCGCGCTCGTGCGGCCCGACCATTACGTCTTCGGCACGGCACGCGACCCGGCTGAACTCGGCGATCTGCTGCAGGAGATCGATTTGCGCCTTCGCGGCGGACGGGCCGCGCCAAACCATATTTCCGATCTGACAATGGAGAGAACATCGTGAAACTGGCAACCGTAGCGATCGACGGCCGCACCACCTGGGGC
>NZ_JBAKHK010000264.1:0-253 GCF_036903355.1 Enterobacter sp. UNJFSC 003 | reverse complement strand
ACCCGTCAATGGGCCCATAGATGCGCCAATGACCGCAATCAGTAGACCAATCAGCAAGGGAGCAAAAGGGCCGCGTGGTACACCGTTGCCATCGTCCGTTAACGCCAGGATCAGCCCCATCAGAATAGCGGTAATCACCATCTCAACTGCGAAAGCCTGCACAAAATTGATATGAGGATTAGGGTAAGTAGAGAAAGTGCCAGCCAGATCAACACTTTCAACGCTGCCGCGAACAATGTGATGAGTCTGCTCG
>NZ_JBAKHK010000263.1:0-253 GCF_036903355.1 Enterobacter sp. UNJFSC 003 | reverse complement strand
ACCTTCTTCTCCCCCCCAGCAAACTCCCCAACATCCCGCGTACAATCTGATTCGTCACTTGGCGAGCGGCGCTTTTGGCCATTGTTTGCACCACACCATCTTTCTTCCCGCCGCGTGGTCCGGTAGTGCCGAACAAAATATCCTTCAATCCACCAAGAATGCCGTCATCCACCGCTACCTCTTTCCCTTTCGCGGGAGGATTATTTTGCTGCTCGGTACTGGCCTGAAAGCCTTTTTGCAACATCTCATAGGC
>NZ_JBAKHK010000262.1:0-253 GCF_036903355.1 Enterobacter sp. UNJFSC 003 | reverse complement strand
GGATCACGCTGCGAATCCTTGTGGGCAAATTGGCGAGACGGTCGATCTCGACGAAGCCGTACAACGGGCGCTGGAATTCGCTAAAAAGGATGGCAACACGCTGGTCATAGTCACCGCTGATCACGCCCACGCCAGCCAGATTGTTGCGCCGGACACCAAAGCGCCGGGCCTCACCCAGGCGCTAAATACCAAAGATGGCGCAGTGATGGTGATGAGTTACGGGAACTCCGAAGAGGATTCACAAGAACATACC
>NZ_JBAKHK010000261.1:0-253 GCF_036903355.1 Enterobacter sp. UNJFSC 003 | reverse complement strand
ATCGCTGCGAGAACGTGTATCGTTTTCGCCGGATAAGCTCGATCAGGCGCTTGACAGCCTGCTTGCGCAGCCGATGGTGCAGGGCGGCGTGGTGCTGTCGACGTGCAACCGCACGGAACTTTATCTTAGCGTTGAAGAGCAGGATAACCTGCAAGAGGCGTTAATCCGCTGGCTTTGCGATTATCACAATCTTAATGAAGAAGATCTGCGTAAAAGCCTCTACTGGCATCAGGATAACGACGCGGTTAGCCAT
>NZ_JBAKHK010000260.1:0-254 GCF_036903355.1 Enterobacter sp. UNJFSC 003 | reverse complement strand
GAAGATATACAGTACGAAACGGGAAAAAGCAGGGCTTAACGCATGGAAAGATGCAAAAAATGGCCATCCGCGTCAAAAGAACAGACAAACTGCTCTTTACGGAAGGTATAACCGCGCATTTCATAGCTTCCCTGGAACTGTTCGAAGGCGGTGACGTCGATTTTTTGCTCGCCGGTGTTATAACGTTTTGCCGCCTGATCCTTGCATAACGCTTCCATATTCAATGACCGAATGGGATCAACTTTCACCCTTTG
>NZ_JBAKHK010000259.1:0-254 GCF_036903355.1 Enterobacter sp. UNJFSC 003 | reverse complement strand
ACCTGACAGTGTGACCTTTCACATCTGGACAGCGTACAGCCCGTTCACCACCTGGGTGCAGATTGTCAAAGACTGGATGAAAACGAAAGGGGATACGGGAAAACGTAAAACCTTCGTAAACACCACGCTCGGTGAGACGTGGGAGGCGAAAATTGGCGAACGTCCGGATGCTGAAGTGATGGCAGAGCGGAAAGAGCATTATTCAGCGCCCGTTCCTGACCGTGTGGCTTACCTGACCGCCGGTATCGACTCCC
>NZ_JBAKHK010000025.1:0-1715 GCF_036903355.1 Enterobacter sp. UNJFSC 003 | reverse complement strand
GCACTGCTCTTTAACAATTTATCAGACAATCTGTGTGGGCACTCAAAGTGACATGGATTCTTAATGTCTTCGGACAATAAATGAATACCAAGTCTCTGAGTGAACATACGTAATTCATTACGAAGTTTAATTCACGAGCATCAAACTTAAATTGAAGAGTTTGATCATGGCTCAGATTGAACGCTGGCGGCAGGCCTAACACATGCAAGTCGAGCGGTAGCACAGGAGAGCTTGCTCTCTGGGTGACGAGCGGCGGACGGGTGAGTAATGTCTGGGAAACTGCCTGATGGAGGGGGATAACTACTGGAAACGGTAGCTAATACCGCATAACGTCGCAAGACCAAAGAGGGGGACCTTCGGGCCTCTTGCCATCAGATGTGCCCAGATGGGATTAGCTAGTAGGTGGGGTAACGGCTCACCTAGGCGACGATCCCTAGCTGGTCTGAGAGGATGACCAGCCACACTGGAACTGAGACACGGTCCAGACTCCTACGGGAGGCAGCAGTGGGGAATATTGCACAATGGGCGCAAGCCTGATGCAGCCATGCCGCGTGTATGAAGAAGGCCTTCGGGTTGTAAAGTACTTTCAGCGGGGAGGAAGGCGTTGTGGTTAATAACCGCAGCGATTGACGTTACCCGCAGAAGAAGCACCGGCTAACTCCGTGCCAGCAGCCGCGGTAATACGGAGGGTGCAAGCGTTAATCGGAATTACTGGGCGTAAAGCGCACGCAGGCGGTCTGTCAAGTCGGATGTGAAATCCCCGGGCTCAACCTGGGAACTGCATTCGAAACTGGCAGGCTAGAGTCTTGTAGAGGGGGGTAGAATTCCAGGTGTAGCGGTGAAATGCGTAGAGATCTGGAGGAATACCGGTGGCGAAGGCGGCCCCCTGGACAAAGACTGACGCTCAGGTGCGAAAGCGTGGGGAGCAAACAGGATTAGATACCCTGGTAGTCCACGCCGTAAACGATGTCGACTTGGAGGTTGTTCCCTTGAGGAGTGGCTTCCGGAGCTAACGCGTTAAGTCGACCGCCTGGGGAGTACGGCCGCAAGGTTAAAACTCAAATGAATTGACGGGGGCCCGCACAAGCGGTGGAGCATGTGGTTTAATTCGATGCAACGCGAAGAACCTTACCTACTCTTGACATCCAGAGAACTTAGCAGAGATGCTTTGGTGCCTTCGGGAACTCTGAGACAGGTGCTGCATGGCTGTCGTCAGCTCGTGTTGTGAAATGTTGGGTTAAGTCCCGCAACGAGCGCAACCCTTATCCTTTGTTGCCAGCGGTCCGGCCGGGAACTCAAAGGAGACTGCCAGTGATAAACTGGAGGAAGGTGGGGATGACGTCAAGTCATCATGGCCCTTACGAGTAGGGCTACACACGTGCTACAATGGCATATACAAAGAGAAGCGACCTCGCGAGAGCAAGCGGACCTCATAAAGTATGTCGTAGTCCGGATTGGAGTCTGCAACTCGACTCCATGAAGTCGGAATCGCTAGTAATCGTAGATCAGAATGCTACGGTGAATACGTTCCCGGGCCTTGTACACACCGCCCGTCACACCATGGGAGTGGGTTGCAAAAGAAGTAGGTAGCTTAACCTTCGGGAGGGCGCTTACCACTTTGTGATTCATGACTGGGGTGAAGTCGTAACAAGGTAACCGTAGGGGAACCTGCGGTTGGATCACCTCCTTACCTTAAAGAACCTGCCTTTGTAGTG
>NZ_JBAKHK010000258.1:0-254 GCF_036903355.1 Enterobacter sp. UNJFSC 003 | reverse complement strand
CTGGTAAGTTTTCAGATAGCGCCTCTCTTAATGCCGCTGCGATCGGGTATACTCGGGCGGCAATCTGGGATTTCCGGGGGGAGACAATTTGCGCGTAAGTCGCTCGTTAACAATCAAGCAGATGGCAATGGTGGCAGCCGTTGTCCTGGTGTTCGTTTTTATTTTTTGCACCGTTTTGCTGTTCCATCTGGTCCAGCAGAATCGCTATAACACGGCTACGCAACTGGAAAGCATTGCTCGCTCTGTCCGCGAAC
>NZ_JBAKHK010000257.1:0-254 GCF_036903355.1 Enterobacter sp. UNJFSC 003 | reverse complement strand
CATCAGGACTATGAGTTTTCAACCGACGAGCTGGCTAACGAGGTTAACATCTCGCGTGTTTCCTGCCGTAAATACCTCATCTGGCTGGTCAACTGCCACATCTTGTTCACCAGTATCCATTATGGCGTCACGGGGCGTCCAGTTTACCGTTACCGTATTCAGGCAGAACACTACTCACTACTGAAACAATATTGCCAATAACGGATCGCTGGTTATCTGTAAGTAATAATTATTACCGTAATGCAAAATACCCC
>NZ_JBAKHK010000256.1:0-254 GCF_036903355.1 Enterobacter sp. UNJFSC 003 | reverse complement strand
CAGCAGGGCACACATCACCAGACCAAAAGCGGCATAAGGCGAGGAAACGTTTTGCACTGCTGAGAGAATAGGAACGGTAAAAATGGCTGCCAGCGAACCGAAACATAACATTGAGGTACGGCGACCAATCTTATCCGACAGCGCGCCAATGAGTGGTTGAATAAGCATGAATACAAACAATGCGGCAGTCATAATGCCACTCGCCACGTTGGCATGCATTCCCGCAGTATTTACCAGATACTTCTGCATATAAG
>NZ_JBAKHK010000255.1:0-254 GCF_036903355.1 Enterobacter sp. UNJFSC 003 | reverse complement strand
CTACGCCATTCTGCTAACTGACGGCAAGCTTCCGCGATGACCCAGCGCCCAATATTTTCGATTTCACCAATCTCTTCTGCGAGAGGAATAAACCGTGAAGGGGGCACATGACCATGCAGGGGATCGTGCCAGCGAGCAAGGGCTTCGATGCCGTACAGTTCACCCGTTTCTGCGAAGATTTGCGGCTGGTAAACCAGTTTCAGTTGGTTATTGCTAATCGCTTCTTTCAGCGCTGCGCCTAAAAACAAACGCTC
>NZ_JBAKHK010000254.1:0-254 GCF_036903355.1 Enterobacter sp. UNJFSC 003 | reverse complement strand
GACTGGATTGGCTTGTTGGGCGCGGGAACGCTCGCCGGGCTGTTCGTTGGCACATCGCTGTTTGGCTATATTTCCGATAAAGTCGGACGGCGCAAAATGTTCCTCATTGATATCATCGCCATCGGCGTGATATCGGTGGCGACGATGTTTGTTTCATCCCCCGTCGAACTGTTGGTGATGCGGGTACTTATCGGCATTGTCATCGGTGCAGATTATCCCATCGCCACCTCAATGATCACCGAGTTCTCCAGTAC
>NZ_JBAKHK010000253.1:0-254 GCF_036903355.1 Enterobacter sp. UNJFSC 003 | reverse complement strand
CAGCCAAATGAGCCCCCTTATTCACGGTAAAAACACCGGAAAAATTACGATTATTACCCGTTATATCAAGCATTCCCCCATTTATGTTCAGAGAACCATCCCCTGCAATAGTACCTGCAGATTCTCCTCCATTATTCAGTATCAGGCTTCCGCCATGAATGTTCAGCACAGAGCCTGCAGCCGTCAGTAGTTTGCTTATTGTCTGAGGATACCCATTCATATCCAGTTCTGCGCCACGGGATAAATATAAATAC
>NZ_JBAKHK010000252.1:0-255 GCF_036903355.1 Enterobacter sp. UNJFSC 003 | reverse complement strand
GTATTACCCAGCTTGATATCAAACTTGTCGTAGTTGATGTTGTGCAAAAACATGTTCATACGCGCCAGGTTATAGGTCGTATGGTTGATTTCCTGACCAAAAAAACCTTCTTCGATGATATGGTCATCAAACTGTTTGTTCGCCTGCAACAACAGCGAACCGGAGCCTGCTGCCGGGTCGTAGATTTTGTTAACGTGGGTCTGCCCGTGCATAGCCAGTTGTGCAATCAGCTTAGAGACGTGCTGCGGTGTAAAG
>NZ_JBAKHK010000251.1:0-255 GCF_036903355.1 Enterobacter sp. UNJFSC 003 | reverse complement strand
GTTCGACAGGGCGCGGAAGAGATTTATCGTGGCACCAACGAAATTTCAGCTGGCAATGCGGACCTGTCATCTCGCACCGAAGAACAAGCGGCGGCTATCGAACAAACTGCCGCCAGCATGGAGCAACTCACTGCGACGGTGAAACAGAATGCGGATAACGCGCATCATGCCAGCAAACTGGCGCAAGAGGCTTCTATTAAAGCCAGCGATGGCGGGCAGACGGTTTCCGGTGTAGTAAAAACGATGGGCGCTATC
>NZ_JBAKHK010000250.1:0-255 GCF_036903355.1 Enterobacter sp. UNJFSC 003 | reverse complement strand
CATAAGGACTCCTTGATTTATTATGTAACATGCATTACAAAACTGTTTTAACTTTCTGTCAACAAGTTTTGTAATGGTCACTAAAAAACAATCTCGCGTTCCAGGTCGTCCCAGACGTTTCGCTCCTGAGCAGGCAGTCTCTGCGGCAAAAGTGCTTTTTCACCAAAAAGGTTTCGATGCTGTCAGTGTTGCTGAAGTTACTGATTATCTTGGTATTAACCCCCCGAGCCTCTACGCGGCTTTTGGCAATAAGGC
>NZ_JBAKHK010000249.1:0-255 GCF_036903355.1 Enterobacter sp. UNJFSC 003 | reverse complement strand
ATTGTGACGTGTGGCGTATTCAGAGTTATTGAAATGTTAGGGGTCATGATGCAACATCTCCTATTGGCTTGTGGTGAGCCTGTAGTAATCGTGACAAGTACCCAATTGGGTACAAAACTGATACTAGGATCGCAAAAGAGATATGTCAACATCAAAGTACCCAAGTGAGATCAAAATAAATCCCAATAAAGGTGGTAAGGCTGCGATTGAGCGATTAGTCGAAGCCTATGGCTTTACGACACGACAGGCTTTAGC
>NZ_JBAKHK010000024.1:0-3164 GCF_036903355.1 Enterobacter sp. UNJFSC 003 | reverse complement strand
GAAGATCTGCTGCTTTCCGGGACCAGCAACCAGCCGGAAGGCACGACGATCACCGTCAGCCTTAACGGCATTAATTACACCGCAACCACCGACGCCAGCGGCAGCTGGAGCGTAACCGTTCCGGCAGCCAACGTTGCTGCGCTGGGCGAAGCGAGCTATAGCGTCACGGCAAGCGTCACCGACAGCGCGGGCAACAGCGCCAGCACCAGCCATAACGTGCTGGTTGACAGCGCGCTGCCGGTCATCACCATTAACGCTATCGCCACCGACGATATCATCAACGCCGCCGAAGTGGCCTCAGGGCAAACCCTGACCGGGAAAGTGAGCGGCGCCGCGAGTGGTGACACTGTCACGATTTCCATTGGCGGCAATTCCTATACAGCGTCCGTTCAGGAGGATTTAAGCTGGTCGGTAAACGTTCCGTCTGACGTGTTAACCGCCATCGGCAACGGCGACCTGACCGTATCGGCCAGCGTCACCAACGGCCACGGCAACACCGGCGCGGGCGAGCGTGACATCACCATTGATGCCAATCTGCCGGGCCTGCGCGTCGATACCGTTGCGGGCGATGATGTGATCAACAGTATTGAGCACGGGCAGAACCTGATCGTGACCGGCTCCAGCGACGGCCTGACCGCCGGCTCCGCGTTGACGGTAACGGTAAACGGTAAAACCTACGCGGCAACGGTGCTGGCGGACGGCACCTGGACGGCAGCGATTCCTGCCGCAGACGTCAGCGCGCTGAATGCGGGCACGGTCACCGTGACCGTTGAAGGCCAGAGCAGCGCCGGTAACCCGGTCTCTATTAGCCATGACGTGACCGTGGATCTGGCGACGGTTGCCATCAGCATTGACGCCATCGCCACCGATGACGTGATCAATGCGGCAGAAAAAGGCGCAGATCTGGTGCTGTCGGGTTCCACCACCAACGTGGAAGAAAACCAGACGGTTTACATCACCTTCGGCGGCAAGTCCTACACCGCCACCGTGGATGCCAGCGGTCACTGGACCGCCACCGTCCCATCGGCTGATTTAGGCAGCCTGAAGGACGGCGATGCCAGCGTGCAGGCCAGCGTCACCAACGTGAACGGCAACAATGCCTCCGCAGGACGTGAATACAGCGTGGATGCCACCGCCCCGACGGTTTCCATTGAAATCGTCAGCGATAACAACATCATCAACGCGCGAGAAGCGCAGCAGGATCTGGACATCAACGGCGTGACCAACGCCGAAGCGGGCCAGACCGTCACCGTGTCGCTGAACGGCGTGAATTACACCACCACCGTACAGGCAAACGGAAGCTGGAGCGTCACCGTGCCGTCGGCGGATCTGGGCGCCATTACCGATGGAAGCTACACCGTTACGGCGGCCGTCTCCGACAAAGCGGGCAACCCGGCCTCTGCGGATCGCGATGTGCTGGTTGATACCACCGTTCCGCAGCTGACCATTAACGCCGTCTCTGACGACGATGTGATCAACAGCACCGAGCATGCACAGGCCCTGATCGTCACCGGCTCCGTAACCGGCGCGGAAGCGGGCGATGTGGTCACCGTAACCATTAACAACAAATCTTACACCGCCACCCTGGATGCCTCCGGTAACTGGAGCGTGGGGGTACCCGCGGCTGACGTCAGTGCCCTGACTGCGGGCGATTACACCATCACCGCCGCGTTGACCGACAAAGCGGGTAACAGCAACAGCGCGACCCACGACGTGGAAGTGAACCTGACCGCTCCGGTGCTGACCATCGATACCGTGTCCGGGGATGATGTGATCAACAGCATCGAGAAAACGCAGGATCTGACCCTTTCCGGTACGGCCACCGGCCTGACGGCGGGCGCGATCGTGACCGTGATGCTGAACGGCAAAGCCTACAGCGCCACCGTAGATGACGCCGGACTGTGGACAACCACCGTTCCGGCGGATCAGGTCGGCGCGCTGGGTGAAGCCTTGTACACCGTGACCGCCTCCGCGACCGACAGCGTGGGCAACAGCACCAGCGCGTCGCACACCGTAAACGTGGAATCCGCTTTGCCTGGCGTCATCATCAACATCGTCGCGGGCGACGATGTGATCAACGCGGCGGAAGTGGCTGCCGGTCAGACGATCGGCGGTACCGTGGTGAATGCCGAAGCAGGCAACACCGTGACGGTAAACATTGGCGGTAACACCTACACCGCAACCGTGCAGAACGATCTGACCTGGTCCGTCAATGTGCCGGAATCGGTACTGACCGCGCTGGGTAACGGCGATTTGACCGTAACCGCCAGCGTCACGAACGGCGTGGGCAACAGCGGCAGCGGCGAGCGTGACATCACCATCGACGCCAACCTACCGGGCCTGCGCGTGGACACCGTGGCGGGCGACGACGTCATTAACAGTATTGAGCACGGGCAGAACCTGATCGTGACCGGATCCAGCGACGGCCTGAGCGCAGGTACCGTGCTGACCGTGACCGTGAACGGCAAAACCTATGCGGCTTCCGTGCTGGCAGACGGCACCTGGAGCGCAGCGATCCCGGCAGCGGACGTCGGCGCGCTTGCCGCAGGTACGGTGACCGTGACCGTTGAAGGGCAAAGCAGCGCCGGTAACCCGGTGTCGATCAACCACGACGTGACCGTAGATCTGGCAACGGTTGCCATCAGCATCGACGCGATTGCCACCGACGACGTGATCAACGCGGCGGAGAAGGGCGCGGATCTGGTGCTGTCCGGCACAACCAGCAACGTGGAGGAGAACCAGACCGTCAGCATCACCTTCGGCGGTAAGAGCTACACCGCGACCGTGGATGCAGACGGCAACTGGACCGCCACCGTGCCGTCCGCCGATCTGGCGGGCCTGAAGGACGGCGATGCCAGCGTGCAGGTGAGCGTCACCAACGTGAACGGCAACAGCGCGTCGGCGGGCCGCGAGTACAGCGTGGATACCACCGCGCCGTCCGTGACCATCAATACCATTGCCTCGGACGACATCCTGAACGCGACCGAAGCGCAGTCTGACCTGGCGATCTCCGGCACCAGCACCGCCGAGGCGGGCCAGACGGTGACCGTGTCGCTGAACGGCAAGGACTACACCGCGACGGTAGGGTCAGACGGCACCTGGACGCTGAGCGTTCCGCCGGCTGACCTTGCGGGTCTGACCGACGGCAGCGTGACCGTTACGGC
>NZ_JBAKHK010000248.1:0-255 GCF_036903355.1 Enterobacter sp. UNJFSC 003 | reverse complement strand
GCTTTGTACAGCGGCTCCACCGCCGCGATCTCTTCATCCGTCGCCCGGGTACGAATCGACATATAGCCACTGATTTTTCCCTCGCGCACCATCGGTACCGCATTGGCCCGCACCCAATAATGGTCACCATTTTTGCGGCGATTTTTCACGATGCCGCTCCAGGGCTCCCCTTTTTTCAGGGTGAACCACATATCCGCAAACGCCGCTTTTGGCATATCCGGGTGACGCACCATGTTGTGCGGCTGCCCTTGTAAC
>NZ_JBAKHK010000247.1:0-256 GCF_036903355.1 Enterobacter sp. UNJFSC 003 | reverse complement strand
GCGCGTCACCGGGCGACCGCCCGATTCCAGCAAACTACCCTGGAAAATAACCTGGAATGGGGAATGCGTTTCCTTCCACTGGCTTTCTGTAGAAACTTCGCCGCGCCCTTTATCATCCAGCGTCAACTGAACTTCATCCAGCGTGCGGGAAAGATTTTCGGCAGCTATCTCGCCGACTTCAAAACCAGGTAAGGCTGACACAGCTTCACGCAGTGGGCGCAGGACAAGTTGCCCTTGCCAAGTATTACCCTTAGCA
>NZ_JBAKHK010000246.1:0-256 GCF_036903355.1 Enterobacter sp. UNJFSC 003 | reverse complement strand
CTTCTGAATGCGTGCCCATTCCTGACGGAATGGGCATTTCTGCGCAACTTGTTGTCTTCTCAACAAATTACTGCTTGCTCTGGTCAGCCATAAAATTGATAATAAGAATCATTGTTATATCAATTATTATTAATTTTTATGCGTTATACGGATAGCAGAAAACTCACGCCTGAAACGGATGCCAATCACAAGACCGCTTCCCCGCAGCCTATTCGGCGAATTTCCAGCCAGACACTGTTAGGTCCGGATGGCAAAC
>NZ_JBAKHK010000245.1:0-256 GCF_036903355.1 Enterobacter sp. UNJFSC 003 | reverse complement strand
GTACCAGTTTGGGTTTTTCTGCCAGCGCTGCCCGTATTGCCTGTTCATCGCCTTGATCAACAAACAACACGCGATAGCAACCGCGTTTCGCCAGACTGTCGAACAGGCGATAGCTACCGCCGTAGCAGTCGTGCGGCGCAACCAGCAGATCGCCAGGTTTCAAAAAGACGGTGGTTACCAGATGGATGGCTGACATGCCGGTATTGGTGAGCACTGCACCGGCACCACCTTCCAGTTCTGCCAGCGCACGCTGAAC
>NZ_JBAKHK010000244.1:0-256 GCF_036903355.1 Enterobacter sp. UNJFSC 003 | reverse complement strand
GGGCGGAAGTGGTGTTTCGTTAAAAGAAAATGGCTCAGCAGCGGCTTAAATCTGCCTGCGCCTGAGCCAGTTTTTCTGCCGCCTGACGTAAAGGTTCCATCAACGGCATGGTCCGTGCTGGAGCATGAAGGCGGAATCGCTGCAACTCTGTCGCGCCGACAGTCAACGTCGATTCCAGCCGATGTCGTTTGGCGGTCATTTTCGCCATTACCGCTTGTCTGTCTGCTGGCGTTATCGCTTCATTCGGCCTGAACAC
>NZ_JBAKHK010000243.1:0-256 GCF_036903355.1 Enterobacter sp. UNJFSC 003 | reverse complement strand
GCCCTGCTCCGTTTCGCCTGGCACGACGATGTTGATCCTGCCGACATCGACCCCGCGCGAAATCGGTGTGCACACGCCGCGCGCGCACCCGATCAAACGATCATCGGCGTAGAACCACCGACCGACCGCTCCGGTGAAGGGAATTTAGAGCTTGCGGTCGAGTGTCGGCACACCCGTGCTGCGGAGCAGCCGCCATCCCCCATGGACGGGTTGCAGCACGCCTTGCCCGCGCACGGCGATGGTCGGGGTGCCGTCC
>NZ_JBAKHK010000242.1:0-256 GCF_036903355.1 Enterobacter sp. UNJFSC 003 | reverse complement strand
CCATAGAGCTCTCATCGAGCAGGAACAGCGTGTTGCTGAAATTCGGCGTTTCTCCGCTGCGCTGCAGCAGCTGCGTGTCATGCAGAAAGGACGCCAGCGTCTGTGCATCCACGCCGGCGCTGCGCATCTCACCGACCGCACGGTGCGTGGGCCCCAGCCCCACGACACGGGGACGTTCACTCTCCGGCAGCATGTTCACGGCTGACATCACCGCCCGGAACTGTGTGGTCTTACCCACACCGGCATAGCCCTGCAC
>NZ_JBAKHK010000241.1:0-256 GCF_036903355.1 Enterobacter sp. UNJFSC 003 | reverse complement strand
CCATGATGGGCAAAATATTAGCCGGAAGATACAGCATGATGGACGTTACAAGCAGCGCGAGTGTCCACTGCAGGCTGTTTCTACGCCGAACGTACCCTTTGGTACTACAACGCGGGCACACGGGTTCATCAGCAGGAAGGATTGCCGTACAACAGGAGCACGAACGCAGCCCCTGACGTATCCCCGTGACGCCTGGTTTTAGCGGCTGGCGCAGTTCTGGCATCGGGGCGATGTCGTCCCATAACCAGCGACGATC
>NZ_JBAKHK010000240.1:0-256 GCF_036903355.1 Enterobacter sp. UNJFSC 003 | reverse complement strand
CCGCAGGCAGCAGTGTGCGAATAGAATCCCAGGTTAGCGTGAATTCTGAATTAGGCAGATCCCACGGCAGCACCAGTTGCGGCAGCAGTTGCGGAATACCGTTACCCTGAGAACCATCGGCCAGGACGTAGTGGAATTGCGAACCGATGGTAGCAACATGTCCGCCGAGCAGGTTAACAATCCCCATCACCGCGCAACCAGCCAGCAAGGCCGGAAGGTGACCGGGTAAACGAATGCCCAGACGCGGCCAGAAAAC
>NZ_JBAKHK010000239.1:0-256 GCF_036903355.1 Enterobacter sp. UNJFSC 003 | reverse complement strand
AACATGGACGGCGTGCGTCACATCCGCGACCGTTTCAATGTGCCGGTGTCTGATGCAGATATCGAAAAACTGCCGTACATCACCTTCCCGGAAGGTTCTGAAGAGCATACCTATCTGCACGCTCAGCGTCAGAAACTGCACGGTTATCTGCCAAGCCGTCAGCCGAACTTCACCGAGAAGCTTGAGCTGCCGAGCCTGCAAGACTTCGGCGCGCTGTTGGAAGAGCAGAGCAAAGAGATCTCTACCACTATCGCTT
>NZ_JBAKHK010000023.1:0-4758 GCF_036903355.1 Enterobacter sp. UNJFSC 003 | reverse complement strand
GTGGATGAAAACGGCAACTGGAGCTACACGCCGGAAACCGATCTGGCGGAAGGGGATCACTCCCTGACGGTGGCCGCTGTGGACAAGGCGGGCCAGGAAGGGCCGCAGGTTAGCGGCACCGACGACGGAAGCTGGGACTTCACCGTGGATACCACCGCGCCGGACAACATCACCTCCGGCATCGTGGAAGGCAGCATCACCCTGACGGATGACGTTGGTCCGGTAACCGGCTCCATTGCCGACGGCAGCGTCACCGACGATGCGCGTCCCACCTATGCCGGGAAAGTGACGGCGGACATTGACCACGTCAATATCTACGACAACGGCAGCCTGATTGGCAGTGCGCCGGTGGACGAGAATGGCACCTGGAGCTTCACGCCAGACAATGCCCTGGCAAGCGGTGGCCACGGTCTGACCGTTTCCGCTGTCGATGCCGCGGGTAACGAAGGTCCGCAGGTCTCCGGCACCGCAGACGACAGCTGGGACTTCACTCTGCTGACCAGCGCCCCGGCACAGCCGTCGATTGAAAATATCGTCGATGACTATACCCAGGGCGAGGATGCGGATACTGGCACGTTACAGAAGGGCCAGGCGACAAACGACGCCACGCTGACCCTTAACGGCAGCGGTGCGCCGGGTCTGACCGTACAGATCTGGGCAACGGACAGCGACAATAAACGCGTCATGGTCGGTGAGGGGACGGTAGGAGAAGACAGCCGCTGGAGCATTACGACCAGCGCGCTGGGTGCCGACGGCATCTATAACCTGACCGCGACCGCGGTTAACGCAGCGGGCGTATCTTCTGCTGAAACCGGTGTCTTCCCGATTGAGCTGGATACCACGTTACCGGCAGCAGCGGTCGCCGTACTCAATGACGATCAGGGTGATGTACAAGGGGTCGTTGCCGCCGATGGCGTGACGGACGATCGTTCTCCTACGCTGAGCGGCACTGGCGAGGCGGGGGCGACGGTAAGCGTCTATCTCGATGGCAGCAACACGGCGGCAGGCAGCGTGGTGGTGGGCGATGATGGGACCTGGAGCCTGGCGCTTGCCACGCTGAGCGATGGCGCACATAGCTACCAGACGAAGATCACCGACAAAGCGGGCAATGAAACCCGTGGCGAGGTGGTTAACTTCACCGTGGACAGCAGCGCCGTGGTACTCACTATCGACCAGGCGAATGACGACGCGGGCCCCATCACCGGTGCGGTACTGAACGGCGGCATGACCGACGACACCTCCCCGGAACTGCAGGGCACCACGACGGCGGGCGCGACGGTCACTATTAAGGATGCAGATAATAAGGTGCTGGGTACTGCCGTGGCGGATGCAGATGGCAAGTGGACATTCCCGCTGAGCAACGTTGCCGATGGCGAGCATACCTGGACGGCGGAAGTGACCGGCAGCACGGGCAATACTGCCCAGGCGACCATCACCCTGACGGTAGACAGCACCGCGCCGGCAGCACCGGTTATTACTGCGATGGTTGATGATGTGGGAACGGTTCAAGGTACTAGCACGGTCTCAGGCAGTGTGACCGACGATCCGGCCCCTACCTTCAGCGGCACGGCGGATGCCGGGACGACCATCACCATTTATGACGGTGACAATGTCCTGGGTACTGTTGTGGCAAATAAAGACGGTGAATGGAGCTACACGCCGACCACTAACCTTGTGGACGGGGAACATACGATCACGGTCACCAGCACCGATACGGTGGGCAACGAAAGCGCCCACAGTCCAGCATGGGACTTCACGCTGGATACCAGCACCGATGCGCCAGTCATCATCACTAACACCACCGATGAAATCAGCGGTACGGCGGAGCCGGGAGCGACCGTAACGATCACCGATCCGTCTGACAACAGTGAAACCTCGGTTGTGGCTGATGAGGACGGTAAATGGAGCATCCAGCCGAACCCGCTTGAAACCGGGGATACCGGCGCGACCGTGGTAGTGACCGATGCGGCAGGCAATACCAACAGCACCATAGTGGACGGCCCGTCAGATACCACGCCGCCGGACAACATTACCTCCGGTATTGTGAATGGCAGCATCAGCCTGACGGATGACGTTGCGCCGGTAACCGGTACGATTGCCGACGGTAGCAGCACCAACGATGCGCGTCCGACTTACGCCGGCCAGGCTACTGCCGATATCGACCATGTTAATATCTATGATAATGGCATCCTGATTGGCAGCGCGCCGGTAGGCGAGGATGGCACCTGGAGCTTCACCCCGGAAACCGATCTGGCGGCGGGGGAGCACGTATTTACTGTGTCCGCAGTCGATAGCGCGAACAATGAAGGGCCGCAGGTGAGCGGTACCAGTGACGAGGGCTGGAACTTCACTCTCGACACCACCCCGCCTGGCGCAGACGCCTTTGAAGAGGGCAGCATTACCCTGACGGATAACGTCGGGCCGGTTCAGGGCAGCATTGAAGATGGCAGCACCACGGACGACGCTCAGCCAACTTACGCCGGTAAGATCACCGCTGCTGGCTTGGCTGATGGCGTAGTAAGCGTCAACATCTATGACAATGGCACGTTAATCGGCAGTGCGCCGGTGGATCAGACTACTGGGGTATGGAGCTTCACGCCGGGTAGCGCCATGGACAGCGGCGATCACGCACTGACCGTATCAGCGGTTGATGCAGCGGGTAACGAAGGGCCACAGACGAGCGGTACGGCAGATGAGAGCTGGGACTTCTCCCTGTTGACCAGCGCCCCGGCGCAGCCATCCATTGAAAGTATTAACGATGACTATACCCAAGGCGAAGATGCGGATATCGGCTATCTGCAGAAGGGGCAATCGACTAACGACAGCACGCTGACGGTAAACGGTACCGCAGGCGCTGGAATGACGGTGCAGATCTGGGCGACGGACAGCAGCAATCACCGCGTCCAGGTAGGGGAAGGGCAGGTTAACAAGGATGGTCGCTGGAGCATCACAACCAGCGAGCTGGGCGATGACGGTACCTATACCCTGACGGCGACCGCCGTCAATGCGGCAGGCGTTCCTTCGGCGGAAACGGGCGGCTTCCCAATTATCCTCGATACGGTCGCGCCGGATGTGGCCGTTGCCACTCTGATGGATAACGAAGGGGACAAGCAGGGCGAAATCGCCCCGGGCGAGACCACCGACGACCGCTCTCCAACCTTAACCGGTACCGGTGAAGCAGGTGCAACGGTCAGCGTTTACCTGGACGG
Organism: Enterobacter sp. UNJFSC 003; assembly: GCF_036903355.1. Taxonomy (NCBI): domain Bacteria; kingdom Pseudomonadati; phylum Pseudomonadota; class Gammaproteobacteria; order Enterobacterales; family Enterobacteriaceae; genus Enterobacter; species Enterobacter sp. UNJFSC 003. Next base: position 1,549 of record NZ_JBAKHK010000023.1, on the reverse strand, counting down.
CAGTACTACGCCGGTTGGTAACGTGGTAGTGGACGCCGAAGGCAACTGGACGCTGTCGCTGGGTACGCTGACGGATGGCGAACACAGCTATAAAACTAAAATCACCGATGCCGCGGGCAATGAAACGCAGGGCGAGGTGGTGAACTTCACGGTAGACAGCAGCGCCGTGGAGCTCACTATCGACCAGGCGAATGACGATGCGGGCACCATCACCGGTGCGGTACTGACCAACGGCCTGACCGATGATACTTCTCCGCAATTGCAGGGTACCGCGACACCGGGTGCAACGGTGACCATTAAGGATGAGGCCAACACGGTGCTGGGAACGGCTGTGGTGAACGCCAGCGGACAGTGGACCTTCCAGCTGGACGGCGTCACCGATGGCACCCACACGTGGACGGCAGAAACCACCAACGCGGCGAATAACACCGCTCAGGCCACCATTACCCTGACGATTGACAGCATGCCACCGGCGGCTCCGGTGATTACCTCCCTGGGAGATGACGTCGGAACGGTGCAGTTCACCTCGAAAGTTCAGGGGAACATGACCGACGATCCGGCCCCGACCTTAACCGGAACGGCGGAAGCGGGCAGTACCGTAACTATTTATGACGGCACCAGCGTGCTGGGCACCGTGACGGCGAACGCCGAGGGCGAATGGAGCTATACCCCGACCACCAACCTGGTTGAAGGGACGCATTCCATCACCGCCACGGCGACCGATGCGGCGGGGAACGTCAGCGAATCTTCCGATAGCTGGAACTTTATCCTGGATATCACCGCGCCAAACGTGGGTATCTCCGATAACTCCGCCGACTCGTTGGCAGGTCAGTCAGAGCCAGGTGCGCTTGTCACCGTTGAAACCACGAACGGCGATAAGTTTACCGCCGTGGCTAACGAAGATGGCCGCTGGATCATTACGCCAAACCCTATTGCCGCAGGTGAATCTGGCAAGATCTATGCCACCGATCCGGCAGGAAACGTGGGGGATCCGGTCAGCTTCCAGGGATCGGCGCTGGCAAGTTACGATCTTCTGAATGAGAGTACGCAGGTCAATACCACCACGGCGGGGGATCAGGCTAACCCGACCACCACTCGCCTGGCGGATGGCCGTATTGTGGTGATCTGGCAGGGGGCCGGCACTGGGATCGACATCTATATGCAGCTGTATGAGGCAGACGGCGTGCATAAGATCGGCACCGAGCAGCAGATCAACCAGCGTATCAGCAGCAATCAGGACAGCGCCCAAGTCGTGGCTCTGGCTGATGGCGGTTTCCTGGTGGTCTATGAATCCTATGGCGGCGGCCTGGATAACGATCAGGATGGGGTTGTTGCTCGTCGCTATGGCTCTGATGGCCAAGCGGTGACCGATGAATTCCTGGTGAACGTCACCACCGCGGGCAGCCAGCGTATGGCGAGCGCTGTGGCATTGGATGATGGCGGCTATATCATCACCTGGGTTGATCAGGCGCAGAGCGTTGTTCAGCGTACTTATGATGCCGATAACCAGCCGACCACCGGTGAAGTGACGGTGGCGACCGGCACCAGC
>NZ_JBAKHK010000238.1:0-257 GCF_036903355.1 Enterobacter sp. UNJFSC 003 | reverse complement strand
GGTTTTCACTTCCTGTTTTGGTGCGTCTTTCATTAACGTTGCGCCGAAAACAATCATCACCAGCGCAATCGCTCCCCAAATCACAAAGGTTTTTTCCAGACCGACCGTTTCCAGCAGCTGCGTGTCGATAAATTTGAAACCCAGGCTACCCAGACCATAAGAACCGATAGCGAACGCGGAGATCAGACCTTTACGCTCCGGGAACCATTTCACGCAGTTAGAGAGCGTCAGCAGGTAACCCGCGCCATCCGCCAGAC
>NZ_JBAKHK010000237.1:0-257 GCF_036903355.1 Enterobacter sp. UNJFSC 003 | reverse complement strand
CGCCTGGACAGCCGCCCTCGGCGTTGCTGGTCTGTGGTCGGCGTGGGTACTGGTGCCTCTGGCCATTATCCTCGTGCCATTTAACTTTGCGCCTATGCGTAAGTCGATGATTTCCGCGCCGGTATTTCGCGGTTTCCGTAAGGTGATGCCGCCGATGTCGCGCACTGAGAAAGAAGCGATTAATGCGGGCACCACCTGGTGGGAGGGCGACTTGTTCCAGGGCAAGCCGGACTGGAAAAAGCTGCATAACTATCCGC
>NZ_JBAKHK010000236.1:0-257 GCF_036903355.1 Enterobacter sp. UNJFSC 003 | reverse complement strand
ATAGAAAACTGCCAGTGCGCAACCTGTACCGGTTCATGCAATTTAAACAGACAAATCGGTCTGCCATTGATCATATTTTCTGACAAAAGCTCGCCACACTGTTCAAACCCGCGACGCCAGCGTTCAGCAGTGGCGTTTTGATGGCAACGCAAAGAAATGTGATCGGCAGTCAGCGGAGTGATATTCAACCCCAGACGGCGGGAAAGTTCATCTAATGCGTGGGTAAATCGCGGTAAATCCGATGCAATATCCTGCAG
>NZ_JBAKHK010000235.1:0-257 GCF_036903355.1 Enterobacter sp. UNJFSC 003 | reverse complement strand
ACCCTAAATTATGGAGAAAAGTCAACTCAAGGATTTGGCTCAGGCCCAAAGGGAGCCATGGTGGATGTGTCAGTGACTAGAAGCCTTCCATGTACCAAGAGCAAAGGCCATGAGAGTGCTGCAAAGACAGATGAGTGCTCCGGCCAACACTGAAAAGCAACCTCCAAGACCCAAAGATATTCCTTCACTATCATTTCTGTTCCTCTAGCTCCAACATCAACCTAAGGCTTCATCTGGGATCTAAAACAGTATAGTCC
>NZ_JBAKHK010000234.1:0-257 GCF_036903355.1 Enterobacter sp. UNJFSC 003 | reverse complement strand
GCGTTGATCACCGCAGTACGCACGGCATACCAGAAAGCGGACATCTGCGGGATGTTCGGCATGATTTCACCTTTCTGGGCGTTTTCCATGGTGGCGGCAATACGTGGATCTTTCGCCAACTCTTCCTCGTAAGACTTCAGCGCTACGGCACCCAGCGGTTTGTCTTTATTAACCGCTTCCAGACCTTCGTCAGTCAGCAGATAGTTTTCGAGGAACTCTTTCGCCAGCTCTTTGTTCGGACTGGCGGCGTTAATACC
>NZ_JBAKHK010000233.1:0-257 GCF_036903355.1 Enterobacter sp. UNJFSC 003 | reverse complement strand
GATGGTGCGGAAAAGCGCGGCGTGCTCTACTGCCGCATTGTGCCGCCGATGACCGGAAAAGCGATTCATGTGATGTGCGTACATCTGGGCCTGCGTGAGGCGCACCGTCAGGCGCAGCTTGCGATGCTCGCCGAATGGGTGAATGAGCTACCGGACGGCGAACCGGTATTGGTGGCGGGTGATTTCAATGACTGGCGGCAAAAAGCTAATCATCCGTTAAAAGTGCAGGCCGGACTGGATGAGATATTTACCCGCGC
>NZ_JBAKHK010000232.1:0-258 GCF_036903355.1 Enterobacter sp. UNJFSC 003 | reverse complement strand
GCAATGCCCAGCTCGCTGAACAGTTGCTGAAAACCATCCTGATTGTCTTTACCGAGGAAGCCGCCAACGGTGACATCAATTCCCAGGTCTTTTAATACTTTGGCCACGTTGATGCCTTTACCCGCCGCATGCAGACCGGTGGTTTTCACCAGGTTCACTTCGCCGCGTTCAATTTCCGGGCAGAAACCAACAAGGTCATAAGCCGGATTAAGGGTGATAGTAGCAACACGTCTGCTCATTATGCGCCCTCCCCAAGAC
>NZ_JBAKHK010000231.1:0-258 GCF_036903355.1 Enterobacter sp. UNJFSC 003 | reverse complement strand
GAATTATGGTTATTCATACTCGTGAAGGCCATCGTGCAGACTTAAGCGACTGCCCGCCAGCCAAACTGACGCGCGGCGGAAAAACCTTTATTGGTGAACCAGGACCGATGGGACGCATTCTGGTCAGAGGTGAAGCAGGTCATGACATCATTCCTGAACTGTACCCGGTGGCAGGCGAACCGGTGATGGATAAGCCTGGCAAAGGCGCGTTTTATCAAACCGACTTACATCTGATTTTGCAAAACCACGGTATCAAGA
>NZ_JBAKHK010000230.1:0-258 GCF_036903355.1 Enterobacter sp. UNJFSC 003 | reverse complement strand
CCACGGATATATCCGTGGCTTTTTATGTTAACCGCCTGCGAGTTTTACCTTCATCCCTTTCGCTTCAAGTAGTGATTTTAATAAATCACGCTTATCGCCCTGGATTTCAATAACTCCATCTTTAACTGCTCCGCCGCAGCCGCATTTTTTCTTCAGTTCCGCTGCAAGTTTTGTCAGTTCGGCATCATCGAGATCGACACCGGTAATCAGGCAAACGCCCTTACCTTTACGTCCACTGGTCTGACGCTGAATACGCAC
>NZ_JBAKHK010000229.1:0-258 GCF_036903355.1 Enterobacter sp. UNJFSC 003 | reverse complement strand
CCATGTTCACTGCCGTACAGACAGATAAAATGCGAAAAAAAAGCTCGCACTTTCGTACGAGCTCTTCTTTAAATATGGCGGTGAGGGGGGGATTGACTCGCTTCGCTCGCCCTGCGGGCAGCCCACTCACTGCGTTCGTGGTCTGTCCAACTGGCTGCGCCAGTTGTCGAACCCCGGTCGGGGCTTCTCACCCCCCTGGAGTGCATTATGCGAAAAAAAGCTCGCACTTTCGTACGAGCTCTTCTTTAAATATGGCGG
>NZ_JBAKHK010000022.1:0-7390 GCF_036903355.1 Enterobacter sp. UNJFSC 003 | reverse complement strand
GCGGGGCATGACTATCGTCGCCGCACTTATGACTGTCTTCTTTATCATGCAACTCGTAGGACAGGTGCCGGCAGCGCTCTGGGTCATTTTCGGCGAGGACCGCTTTCGCTGGAGCGCGACGATGATCGGCCTGTCGCTTGCGGTATTCGGAATCTTGCACGCCCTCGCTCAAGCCTTCGTCACTGGTCCCGCCACCAAACGTTTCGGCGAGAAGCAGGCCATTATCGCCGGCATGGCGGCCGACGCGCTGGGCTACGTCTTGCTGGCGTTCGGCTGGCATTGACCCTGAGTGATTTTTCTCTGGTCCCGCCGCATCCATACCGCCAGTTGTTTACCCTCACAACGTTCCAGTAACCGGGCATGTTCATCATCAGTAACCCGTATCGTGAGCATCCTCTCTCGTTTCATCGGTATCATTACCCCCATGAACAGAAATCCCCCTTACACGGAGGCATCAGTGACCAAACAGGAAAAAACCGCCCTTAACATGGCCCGCTTTATCAGAAGCCAGACATTAACGCTTCTGGAGAAACTCAACGAGCTGGACGCGGATGAACAGGCAGACATCTGTGAATCGCTGCACGACCACGCTGATGAGCTTTACCGCAGCTGCCTCGCGCGTTTCGGTGATGACGGTGAAAACCTCTGACACATGCAGCTCCCGGAGACGGTCACAGCTTGTCTGTAAGCGGATGCCGGGAGCAGACAAGCCCGTCAGGGCGCGTCAGCGGGTGTTGGCGGGTGTCGGGGCGCAGCCATGACCCAGTCACGTAGCGATAGCGGAGTGTATACTGGCTTAACTATGCGGCATCAGAGCAGATTGTACTGAGAGTGCACCATAGCTTCCTCGCTCACTGACTCGCTACGCTCGGTCGTTCGACTGCGGCGAGCGGAAATGGCTTACGAACGGGGCGGAGATTTCCTGGAAGATGCCAGGAAGATACTTAACAGGGAAGTGAGAGGGCCGCGGCAAAGCCGTTTTTCCATAGGCTCCGCCCCCCTGACAAGCATCACGAAATCTGACGCTCAAATCAGTGGTGGCGAAACCCGACAGGACTATAAAGATACCAGGCGTTTCCCCCTGGAAGCTCCCTCGTGCGCTCTCCTGTTCCGACCCTGCCGCTTACCGGATACCTGTCCGCCTTTCTCCCTTCGGGAAGCGTGGCGCTTTCTCATAGCTCACGCTGTAGGTATCTCAGTTCGGTGTAGGTCGTTCGCTCCAAGCTGGGCTGTGTGCACGAACCCCCCGTTCAGCCCGACCGCTGCGCCTTATCCGGTAACTATCGTCTTGAGTCCAACCCGGTAAGACACGACTTATCGCCACTGGCAGCAGCCACTGGTAACAGGATTAGCAGAGCGAGGTATGTAGGCGGTGCTACAGAGTTCTTGAAGTGGTGGCCTAACTACGGCTACACTAGAAGGACAGTATTTGGTATCTGCGCTCTGCTGAAGCCAGTTACCTTCGGAAAAAGAGTTGGTAGCTCTTGATCCGGCAAACAAACCACCGCTGGTAGCGGTGGTTTTTTTGTTTGCAAGCAGCAGATTACGCGCAGAAAAAAAGGATCTCAAGAAGATCCTTTGATCTTTTCTACGGGGTCTGACGCTCAGTGGAACGAAAACTCACGTTAAGGGATTTTGGTCATGAGATTATCAAAAAGGATCTTCACCTAGATCCTTTTACGCGCCCTGTAGCGGCGCATTAAGCGCGGCGGGTGTGGTGGTTACGCGCAGCGTGACCGCTACACTTGCCAGCGCCCTAGCGCCCGCTCCTTTCGCTTTCTTCCCTTCCTTTCTCGCCACGTTCGCCGGCTTTCCCCGTCAAGCTCTAAATCGGGGGCTCCCTTTAGGGTTCCGATTTAGTGCTTTACGGCACCTCGACCCCAAAAAACTTGATTTGGGTGATGGTTCACGTAGTGGGCCATCGCCCTGATAGACGGTTTTTCGCCCTTTGACGTTGGAGTCCACGTTCTTTAATAGTGGACTCTTGTTCCAAACTGGAACAACACTCAACCCTATCTCGGGCTATTCTTTTGATTTATAAGGGATTTTGCCGATTTCGGCCTATTGGTTAAAAAATGAGCTGATTTAACAAAAATTTAACGCGAATTTTAACAAAATATTAACGTTTACAATTTAAATATTTGCTTATACAATCTTCCTGTTTTTGGGGCTTTTCTGATTATCAACCGGGGTAAATCAATCTAAAGTATATATGAGTAAACTTGGTCTGACAGTTACCAATGCTTAATCAGTGAGGCACCTATCTCAGCGATCTGTCTATTTCGTTCATCCATAGTTGCCTGACTCCCCGTCGTGTAGATAACTACGATACGGGAGGGCTTACCATCTGGCCCCAGTGCTGCAATGATACCGCGAGACCCACGCTCACCGGCTCCAGATTTATCAGCAATAAACCAGCCAGCCGGAAGGGCCGAGCGCAGAAGTGGTCCTGCAACTTTATCCGCCTCCATCCAGTCTATTAATTGTTGCCGGGAAGCTAGAGTAAGTAGTTCGCCAGTTAATAGTTTGCGCAACGTTGTTGCCATTGCTACAGGCATCGTGGTGTCACGCTCGTCGTTTGGTATGGCTTCATTCAGCTCCGGTTCCCAACGATCAAGGCGAGTTACATGATCCCCCATGTTGTGCAAAAAAGCGGTTAGCTCCTTCGGTCCTCCGATCGTTGTCAGAAGTAAGTTGGCCGCAGTGTTATCACTCATGGTTATGGCAGCACTGCATAATTCTCTTACTGTCATGCCATCCGTAAGATGCTTTTCTGTGACTGGTGAGTACTCAACCAAGTCATTCTGAGAATAGTGTATGCGGCGACCGAGTTGCTCTTGCCCGGCGTCAACACGGGATAATACCGCGCCACATAGCAGAACTTTAAAAGTGCTCATCATTGGGAAACGTTCTTCGGGGCGAAAACTCTCAAGGATCTTACCGCTGTTGAGATCCAGTTCGATGTAACCCACTCGTGCACCCAACTGATCTTCAGCATCTTTTACTTTCACCAGCGTTTCTGGGTGAGCAAAAACAGGAAGGCAAAATGCCGCAAAAAAGGGAATAAGGGCGACACGGAAATGTTGAATACTCATACTCTTCCTTTTTCAATATTATTGAAGCATTTATCAGGGTTATTGTCTCATGAGCGGATACATATTTGAATGTATTTAGAAAAATAAACAAATAGGGGTTCCGCGCACATTTCCCCGAAAAGTGCCACCTGACGTAGTTATCCGGATATAGTTCCTCCTTTCAGCAAAAAACCCCTCAAGACCCGTTTAGAGGCCCCAAGGGGTTATGCTAGTTATTGCTCAGCGGTGGCAGCAGCCAACTCAGCTTCCTTTCGGGCTTTGTTAGCAGCCGGATCCCCTTCCTGCAGTCATTGAAGCTGCCACAAGGCAGGAACGTTGGATGGTTCCCATCCTGCCAAGGAGGTGTGGGGCTGCAAACATTTATACGTCTTGCCGTTATATGTGACCAATTGTCCCGCAGTATAAGCTGTGTTGACCTGCCAAGCGGATACACCAGGATTTGTCGTGAGGCCTGAGTTCAGACCGGTGAGGCCAGTAGCGTGGCTGACGAACCCGTTCGTGATAAACGCGTGGTCTGCCGTGTCGACACGAAGGCTATACACCGGCTGCACGCCGGCGTCGGTGACACTGGCGACTTTCGCGTAGTAGAACCGCCCGTCGGTCAGCTCGTCGGCGATAGCTTGGGCGTCCGGGTCTCGGTGGTGTGCTTCCAAGAAACGCACCAGTCCAGGGACGCCGACTGTGTAGGTTGTGGGCGCAAATTCGGGTTTCCCGCGGGCAAAACCTGCACAGTCGACGCTGAATGCGCTGCGTTGAATCACCGCGTAATCGCCCGGCTTGATTTCGTCGATCAGCTTCCACAGCAGGGTCGGCACCCCGGCGACGTCGACCAAACACAACAACGGGTGGTTCGCGGTGCCCGTCACACGCAGACCTTCGACCGTACGCACCGTGTACACCGGATGCTCGCCGGAGTGGAACAGCCGGTCGGCGAGCACGGGATTGCCATGCCGGTCAAGGACTTTCAGGTCGATGGCGTTGTCACTGTTGGGCCGCGCACCCGGCACGATGTCGGCGATGCGTACCGACTCGCCCTCGGGTAGGGCAACTAGTGCATCTCCCGTGATGCAGATTTTAATGCCCTGCGCCATCAGGTCTTTCGCGGCCAGAAAGCCATCCAGTTTGCTTTGCAGCGCTTCCCAACCTTCCCACAGCGCACCCCAGCTCGCAATGCCGGTACGTTTGCTATCCATAAAGCCGCCCAGACGCGCAATCGCCATATACGCCCATTGCAGGCTGCCCGCTTTTTCTTTGCGTTTGCGTTTGCCTTTATCCAGATAGCCCAGCAGTTGGCATTCATCCGGGGTCAGCACGGTTTCCGCGCTCTGGCTTTCAACGTGTTCCGCTTCTTTCAGCAGGCCCTGCGCACGCAGTGCTTGCGGCGGAGTAAAAGATTCACGCAGTTGCAGCAGACGCACCGCCACAAAGCTCAGAATGCTCACCATACGTTCCAGGTTATCCGGTTCTTCCATACGCTGACGTTCCGCACCCGCACCCGTTTTCCACGCTTTGTGAAATTCTTCAATGCGCCAACGATGGGTATAAATATCAATCACACGCAGCGCTTGGGCCAGACTTTCCACCGGCTCGCTGGTCAGCAGCAGCCATTTCAGCGGGGTTTCGCCTTTCGGCGGATTAATTTCTTCGGCCAGCACCGCGTTCAGGGTAATGTTGCCCTGTTTCAGGGTAATACGGCCGCTACGCAGGCTCAGGCTCGCTTTACGCGCCGGACGGTTTTTACGTTTGCCACGTTTATCCACCACGCCTTTCTGCGGAATGCTAATCTGATAGCCGCCCAGTTCCGGCTGGTTTTTCAGGTGATCATACAGATACAGGCCGCTTTCCACATCTTTACGCGGATGTTTGCTACGCACCACAAAACGTTCGTTATGGGCCAGTTTATCTTGCAGATACGCATGAATATCCGCTTCACGATCGCACACCGCAATCACGTTGCTCATCATGCTGCCCATTCTCAGACGCGAAGTTGCAGCAGCGGCCAGCCATTTGCCGCTTTCTTTTTCATCCGCATCCGCCGGATCATCCGGACGCATCCACCATTCTTGATGCAGCAGGCCCACGGTACGAAAGGTGGTCGCTTCCAGCAGCAGCACGCTATGCACCCACCAACCACGGCTTTTATCCTGAATGCTACCCAGTTTGCCCAGTTCTTCCGCCACCTGATGACGATAGCTCAGAGAGGTGGTATCTTCAATTGCCAGCAGTTCCGGAAATTCCTGGGCCAGTTTCACGGTCTGCATGGCACCCGCTTTACGAATCGCTTCCGCGCTCACGTTCGGATTACGAATAAAACGATACGCGCCTTCCTGCATGGCTTTGCTGCCTTCGCTGCTAATGGTAATGCTTTTGCCGCTATATTTGGCCAGTTGCGCCGCAACATTCACCAGACGCGCGGTACGACGCGGATCACCCAGCGCAGCACTAGAAAACACGCTTTTCGCCCAATCCGCCGCACGATGCAGTGCACTGGTAATCATATGTATATCTCCTTCTTAAACTTAACAAAATTATTTCTAGAGGGGAATTGTTATCCGCTCACAATTCCCCTATAGTGAGTCGTATTAATTTCGCGGGATCGAGATCCCCGGTTTAAACCGGGAATTAATTCCGATCCCCAATTCCTGGCAGTTTATGGCGGGCGTCCTGCCCGCCACCCTCCGGGCCGTTGCTTCGCAACGTTCAAATCCGCTCCCGGCGGATTTGTCCTACTCAGGAGAGCGTTCACCGACAAACAACAGATAAAACGAAAGGCCCAGTCTTTCGACTGAGCCTTTCGTTTTATTTGATGCCTGGGGAATTGGGAATTAATTCTTGAAGACGAAAGGGCGGCATGCCGGCATGCACCATTCCTTGCGGCGGCGGTGCTCAACGGCCTCAACCTACTACTGGGCTGCTTCCTAATGCAGGAGTCGCATAAGGGAGAGCGTCGAGATCCCGGACACCATCGAATGGCGCAAAACCTTTCGCGGTATGGCATGATAGCGCCCGGAAGAGAGTCAATTCAGGGTGGTGAATGTGAAACCAGTAACGTTATACGATGTCGCAGAGTATGCCGGTGTCTCTTATCAGACCGTTTCCCGCGTGGTGAACCAGGCCAGCCACGTTTCTGCGAAAACGCGGGAAAAAGTGGAAGCGGCGATGGCGGAGCTGAATTACATTCCCAACCGCGTGGCACAACAACTGGCGGGCAAACAGTCGTTGCTGATTGGCGTTGCCACCTCCAGTCTGGCCCTGCACGCGCCGTCGCAAATTGTCGCGGCGATTAAATCTCGCGCCGATCAACTGGGTGCCAGCGTGGTGGTGTCGATGGTAGAACGAAGCGGCGTCGAAGCCTGTAAAGCGGCGGTGCACAATCTTCTCGCGCAACGCGTCAGTGGGCTGATCATTAACTATCCGCTGGATGACCAGGATGCCATTGCTGTGGAAGCTGCCTGCACTAATGTTCCGGCGTTATTTCTTGATGTCTCTGACCAGACACCCATCAACAGTATTATTTTCTCCCATGAAGACGGTACGCGACTGGGCGTGGAGCATCTGGTCGCATTGGGTCACCAGCAAATCGCGCTGTTAGCGGGCCCATTAAGTTCTGTCTCGGCGCGTCTGCGTCTGGCTGGCTGGCATAAATATCTCACTCGCAATCAAATTCAGCCGATAGCGGAACGGGAAGGCGACTGGAGTGCCATGTCCGGTTTTCAACAAACCATGCAAATGCTGAATGAGGGCATCGTTCCCACTGCGATGCTGGTTGCCAACGATCAGATGGCGCTGGGCGCAATGCGCGCCATTACCGAGTCCGGGCTGCGCGTTGGTGCGGATATCTCGGTAGTGGGATACGACGATACCGAAGACAGCTCATGTTATATCCCGCCGTTAACCACCATCAAACAGGATTTTCGCCTGCTGGGGCAAACCAGCGTGGACCGCTTGCTGCAACTCTCTCAGGGCCAGGCGGTGAAGGGCAATCAGCTGTTGCCCGTCTCACTGGTGAAAAGAAAAACCACCCTGGCGCCCAATACGCAAACCGCCTCTCCCCGCGCGTTGGCCGATTCATTAATGCAGCTGGCACGACAGGTTTCCCGACTGGAAAGCGGGCAGTGAGCGCAACGCAATTAATGTAAGTTAGCTCACTCATTAGGCACCGGGATCTCGACCGATGCCCTTGAGAGCCTTCAACCCAGTCAGCTCCTTCCGGTGGGCGCGGGGCATGACTATCGTCGCCGCACTTATGACTGTCTTCTTTATCATGCAACTCGTAGGACAGGTGCCGGCAGCGC
>NZ_JBAKHK010000228.1:0-258 GCF_036903355.1 Enterobacter sp. UNJFSC 003 | reverse complement strand
CCTGCCATTTTTGCAGTGCACTATTGAGCAGGGCAGAGGAGAGCGAGGCCAGACGGTGTTCGTTAGCGAGATCCAGCCCTGCCGAGTTGTCGCGCCCGTGACCGTAAAGATCGCGCGGCAGGGGAATTTTCGGATGCGGTAATCCAGTTTGCCCTTCCTGTTGCGCCAGTTTTTCTACAGCAGTGACCGGATCGGCGACCAGTTCATCCAGTGGCAAAGAGGTGTCGGCAATACGGTTAACAAACGAGGTGTTAGCAC
>NZ_JBAKHK010000227.1:0-258 GCF_036903355.1 Enterobacter sp. UNJFSC 003 | reverse complement strand
AGGAAAGCGACGAGCTGATCGTTAAAGATGCTAACGGCAATCTGCTGGCTGACGGCGACAGCGTTACCATCATTAAAGATCTGAAGGTGAAAGGTAGCTCTTCGATGCTGAAAATTGGCACCAAAGTGAAAAACATCCGCCTGGTTGAAGGCGACCATAACATCGATTGCAAAATCGACGGTTTTGGTCCGATGAAACTGAAATCTGAGTTTGTGAAAAAGAACTGATTGTATTGTGATCGGTAAGCCGGATAAGGCG
>NZ_JBAKHK010000226.1:0-259 GCF_036903355.1 Enterobacter sp. UNJFSC 003 | reverse complement strand
AGGATGTAACAAAGTGTTTGCAAGGTCGAGTATAAGGAAAGTTACAGCTTCGGGAAGCGAAAAATGCTGGATTTTAAAGAGAGGTCATGTTTTGCAACTTAATTGTTACATTTGTTTGACATAAACAGAGGGAAGGACTGGCTACTAAGGCTGATTAGATAACATATGGGCAAAACTATTTGGAATATGAGTACGGTTGCGCTCCTTTAATGTGCTATGCCCTATAAAGTCACTGGCGCAGGGAGCGCGGGGGGGGGGG
>NZ_JBAKHK010000225.1:0-259 GCF_036903355.1 Enterobacter sp. UNJFSC 003 | reverse complement strand
CCATGGATCTGAATCAGCAACTGACCCAGTTCGCGCAGTTGTGACAGAGGAACAGCTGTACCGTTGATGAAACCACGGGAGCGACCATCGCTGCTGATCACGCGACGAAGCAAACATTCATGCCCGTCTTCAAGCTGGTTTTCTTCCAGCCAGCGCAGAGCCGCTGGCGTATCTTTCAGAGAAAAACGGGCGCACAGGTCAGCGCGAGCAGCGCCGGTACGCACCATGTCGGCTTCAGCGCGACCACCGAGACAAAGAC
>NZ_JBAKHK010000224.1:0-259 GCF_036903355.1 Enterobacter sp. UNJFSC 003 | reverse complement strand
CCATAAGGGCATGCAGGTTCTGCCGGTAAAGCTTCTCCTGGAAGCTGTGTATCCAGTCATAGAACGACCGCAACTCACCTTCCGAGGAAGCATTGAGCCCTGCCGGGTTTTCAGCCAATTTTCGACATAGGGGTACGCCATCTGTGACAGCGAGACGCCGCCGAACGAATAGGCCGGCCTCAGCAGATCAGGCACCGGCCGGCCGACGAAGGTCAGCAGGCGCGTCTTGTGAACCGTCAGCCCCATGACGTTCCAGAAC
>NZ_JBAKHK010000223.1:0-259 GCF_036903355.1 Enterobacter sp. UNJFSC 003 | reverse complement strand
GGTGACGCTACCAATTGACTGCCCTACCCCTTGCGACGTGACGAGGTTCATCTCGACTTTTTCACTGGCAGCTTGTGCGCCGGTTGCAACAACCAGCGCCAGAATAGCCAGACTAAAACGTTTCATAGGACCTCCGTTCATTGTGCATTCCTGAATAAGTGTAAACCAGTGACACATTTTTGAACGGCGGCTATTCCTAAAAGTGCTTACGGTACGTCGTACCCCAGTGCCGCTTTACGGATACGAAACCATTGTTGAC
>NZ_JBAKHK010000222.1:0-259 GCF_036903355.1 Enterobacter sp. UNJFSC 003 | reverse complement strand
GACGAACGCCACCATCATCAGCGTGGTGTCGCCGGATTTCGAGACCGTCACCCCCTGATTTTGCACCGCCTGCGGCAGGCGTTTGATCGCGGCCTGCAGCTGGTTTTGCACCTGCTGCATCGCCTCGTTGGGATCGGTGCCGGCTTCGAACGTCAAGGTCACGGTCGCCTGGCCGGTATTGGTGCTCTGCGACGACATGTACATCATGTTGTCGAGGCCGGTCATATTCTGTTCAATGATTTGGGTGACGGTGTTTTCC
>NZ_JBAKHK010000221.1:0-259 GCF_036903355.1 Enterobacter sp. UNJFSC 003 | reverse complement strand
CGCCTGTGGCGTGCAAATTTTACGTAAATCTTGTAATACCGTGGTTTTCTCTTTTGCGGACTGCAGTGAGCTAAAAGGCGACTCGGCGTATACGATGCCTGGCATAGCGAAAAAAGTGAAAATAAGCAGTAGTGTCGTTGGTTTCATGGATTCAACCTTTTACAAATGTGTATCGAATGAAGCATAAGTGTAGTTTGCTTTCATCGCTCTCATCATGCTGTACGAAACGCGCTTGCGTGGTCAGTAAGAAGTGCCAGAC
>NZ_JBAKHK010000220.1:0-259 GCF_036903355.1 Enterobacter sp. UNJFSC 003 | reverse complement strand
TGGGTCGTTAGCTCAGTTGGTAGAGCAGTTGACTTTTAATCAATTGGTCGCAGGTTCGAATCCTGCACGACCCACCACTTAACGCAATTACTAGCAGTACAGAGTGGGTGATTAGCTCAGTTGGTAGAGCATCTCCTTTACACGGAGGGGGTCGGCGGTTCGAGCCCGTCATCACCCACCACTCGGGTCGTTAGCTCAGTTGGTAGAGCAGTTGACTTTTAATCAATTGGTCGCAGGTTCGAATCCTGCACGACCCACC
>NZ_JBAKHK010000219.1:0-260 GCF_036903355.1 Enterobacter sp. UNJFSC 003 | reverse complement strand
GAAGATTAGCGTGACGCAAAAGCGCGAGCATATGGCGATGGTGACTACCGAAACCGACGTAGCCAGCCTGCGCAAACAGCTGGCAGGTACAGCGCCTGGTCAATCAGAGCCACTACAACAACAACGTGTTGAAGCTGAAGATCTTTCTGCCTTTGGTCGGGGCTACCGTATTCGTGAAGATCGCTTTAGCTACTCTTTCAACCCAACACTTTCACAGTCGCTGGGCGGCCCGGAAGATTTCTATATGTTCCAGCTGGGGC
>NZ_JBAKHK010000021.1:0-26181 GCF_036903355.1 Enterobacter sp. UNJFSC 003 | reverse complement strand
GACAACATCAAGATGGTTGTGACTCTGATCCACCCAATCGCGATGGACGACGGTCTGCGTTTCGCAATCCGTGAAGGCGGCCGTACCGTTGGCGCGGGCGTTGTTGCTAAAGTTCTGAGCTAAGTATTAGCCCTGAATAAAAAAGGACGCTTCGGCGTCCTTTTTTGTTTTCTGCTGTTCTGGACCAGTCACAAATTTTCGCATTTTTTGTCTGCTCCCGCCGCGTATCCTGCAGCATGTGCTATTGTAATCATAACTATTCTCACTTACACTTTGCGCATATTTTGAACGGGAGCATTTATGTACGTTTGTTTGTGTAATGGTGTGAGTGACAAAAAAATACGTCAGGCCGTTCGCCAGTTTCAGCCTCAATCTTTCCAGCAGCTGCGCAAGTTTGTTCCAGTGGGAAATCAATGCGGTAAGTGTGTGCGAGCAGCACGCGAGATCATGCAGGACGAATTGATGCAGATACCTGAGTTCAAAGAGATCGCATAAGCCTCATCTTTTTTTTGACATCCCGGTAGCCCGATCTACGCTTCAATGAGTGGAAGCGGAGGGACTATATAATGAAAGGTGATGTTAAAATCATAAGTTATCTCAATAAATTATTGGGAAATGAGCTTGTCGCAATCAATCAGTATTTTCTCCATGCAAGAATGTTCAAAAATTGGGGGCTGATGCGCCTCAACGATGTTGAATACCATGAATCCATCGATGAGATGAAGCATGCCGATAAGTATATCGAGCGCATTCTCTTTCTCGAGGGCATTCCAAACCTCCAGGATCTTGGCAAACTTGGCATTGGCGAAGATGTTGAGGAGATGCTGCAGTCCGACCTTAGGCTGGAACTCGAAGGCGCAAAAGACCTTCGTGAAGCCATTGCCTATGCAGATAGCGTACATGACTATGTTAGCCGGGATATGATGATTCAGATTCTGGCCGATGAAGAAGGCCATATTGACTGGCTGGAAACCGAGTTAGATCTTATCGGTAAAATTGGTCTGCAGAACTATCTTCAGTCACAAATCAAAGTGGCAGATTAATCAGATTCTGCCAGCCAACGCATAAACCCGCTGTCGCCAAAAATGGCCCAAAAGGCAGTGGGTTTTTTATTATGTCTTTATCGTGCCTGAATAAAGAGAGAATAAGAAGATAGAGAAGCGCCATCATTGCAGCCACAAGCGCAAGAAGGGGTAAGATGCACCACCCATGCCAGGCGCCCAGCGCTGCAAAATACTTCACATCCCCATAACCCATGCCTTCACGTCGACAAACCAACCGATATCCCCAGTAGAGAGAAGCAAAGCTAAGGTAGCCGGCTATTGCCCCGACCACTGCGCTGGGCAGAAAAACAGGATGTAGACAAAGTTGATAGAGTAGACCCGACCACAGAAGTGGGCAAAGTAACTTATCAGGTAGAATACCGGCTCGAATATCCTCACGTACCAGCAAACCGGTAAGAGAGAGATAGGCCAGTATAAAGGGGAGGAGAGTAAGCATACGATGAGCCTCATAGTCGTTTTCAGCGAATACTCCTCACATAAGGCATTGTCGGCAATATGCAAAAACAGTCATTGCGTGATGGATTCCGAAGAAGAGGGGATAGCAGACTGCTTGCGTAAAAGATTGCGATGCCCCGCGAAGAAATAGCCATTAGCGCCTAATTTCTAAACGGCACTTGCGTCTGCCCCAGATTTACGTATAATGCGCGGGCTTGTCGTAATTGACGGCTGGTTCAATCTGAACCTGAGCGACGCATTTTGTTGCTTAACAATGCTCCCAATAGGGGGGCTACGTAAGAACGGTTACACTCTCCCATCAATCGTAATGGGTTTGAGTAGTAATCATTTTCGTTTATAAAATAATTGGAGCTCTGGTCTCATGCAGAACCAAAGAATCCGTATCCGCCTGAAAGCGTTTGATCATCGTCTGATCGATCAATCAACCGCGGAAATCGTCGAGACTGCTAAGCGCACTGGTGCGCAAGTCCGTGGTCCGATCCCGCTGCCGACCCGCAAAGAGCGCTTTACCGTTCTGATCTCTCCGCACGTTAACAAAGACGCGCGTGATCAGTACGAAATTCGCACTCACAAGCGTCTGGTTGACATCGTTGAGCCAACTGAGAAAACCGTTGATGCTCTGATGCGTCTGGATCTGGCTGCCGGTGTAGACGTGCAGATCAGCCTGGGTTGATCAGGTCATCGAGCGATTGAGAGGTTGATACAATGATTGGTTTAGTCGGTAAAAAAGTGGGAATGACCCGCATCTTCACTGAAGATGGCGTATCTATCCCAGTAACCGTAATCGAAGTCGAAGCAAACCGCGTTACTCAGGTTAAAGATCTGGCTAACGATGGCTACCGCGCTGTTCAGGTTACCACTGGTGCTAAAAAAGCTAACCGTGTAACCAAACCAGAAGCGGGTCACTTCGCTAAAGCTGGCGTTGAAGCTGGCCGTGGTCTGTGGGAATTCCGTCTTGCTGAAGGCGAAGAGTTCACCGTAGGTCAGGACATTAGCGTTGAGCTGTTTGCTGACGTTAAAAAAGTTGACGTAACCGGTACCTCTAAAGGTAAAGGTTTTGCTGGTACCGTTAAGCGCTGGAACTTCCGTACCCAGGACGCTACCCACGGTAACTCCTTGTCTCACCGCGTTCCGGGTTCTATCGGTCAGAACCAGACTCCGGGCAAAGTGTTCAAAGGCAAGAAAATGGCAGGTCAGCTGGGTAACGAACGTGTAACCGTTCAGAGCCTGGACGTAGTACGTGTTGACGCTGAGCGCAACCTGCTGCTGGTTAAGGGTGCAGTTCCGGGTGCAACCGGTAGCGACCTGATCGTTAAACCAGCTGTGAAGGCGTAAGGGGATAGCAATGGAATTAGTATTGAAAGACGCGCAGAGCGCGCTGACTGTTTCCGAAACTACCTTCGGTCGTGATTTCAACGAAGCGCTGGTTCACCAGGTTGTTGTTGCTTATGCAGCTGGTGCTCGTCAGGGCACTCGTGCTCAGAAGACTCGTGCTGAAGTAACTGGTTCCGGCAAAAAGCCATGGCGCCAGAAAGGTACCGGCCGTGCGCGTTCAGGTTCTATCAAGAGCCCGATCTGGCGTTCAGGTGGCGTGACCTTTGCTGCACGTCCGCAGGACCACAGTCAAAAAGTAAACAAAAAGATGTACCGCGGCGCGCTGAAAAGCATCCTGTCCGAACTGGTACGTCAGGATCGTCTGATCGTTGTCGAATCATTCTCTGTTGAAGCGCCTAAAACTAAGCTGCTGGCACAGAAACTGAAAGACATGGCTCTGGAAGATGTGCTGATCATCACCGGTGAGCTGGACGAGAACCTGTTCCTCGCTGCACGTAACCTGCACAAGGTTGACGTACGTGATGCGACTGGTATCGACCCGGTTAGCCTGATCGCCTTCGACAAAGTCGTAATGACTGCTGATGCTGTTAAGCAAGTTGAGGAGATGCTGGCATGATTCGTGAAGAACGTCTGCTGAAGGTGCTTCGTGCACCGCACGTTTCTGAAAAAGCGTCTACTGCGATGGAAAAAACAAACACCATCGTTCTCAAAGTTGCTAAAGACGCGACCAAAGCAGAAATCAAAGCTGCTGTGCAGAAACTGTTTGAAGTCGAAGTCGAAGTCGTTAACACCCTGGTAGTTAAAGGGAAAGTTAAACGTCAAGGACAGCGTATCGGTCGTCGTAGCGACTGGAAAAAAGCTTACGTCACCCTTAAAGAAGGCCAGAATCTGGACTTCGTTGGCGGCGCTGAGTAAGTCGGAGGAGTAATACAATGGCAGTTGTTAAATGTAAACCGACATCTCCGGGTCGTCGCCACGTAGTTAAAGTGGTTAACCCTGAGCTGCACAAGGGCAAACCTTTTGCTCCGTTGCTGGAAAAAAACAGCAAATCCGGTGGTCGTAACAACAATGGCCGTATCACCACTCGTCACATCGGTGGTGGCCACAAGCAGGCTTATCGTATTGTTGACTTCAAACGCAACAAAGACGGTATCCCAGCAGTTGTTGAGCGTCTTGAGTACGATCCGAACCGTTCCGCGAACATCGCGCTGGTTCTGTACAAAGATGGCGAACGCCGTTACATTCTGGCCCCTAAAGGCCTGAAAGCTGGCGACCAGATTCAGTCTGGCGTTGATGCTGCAATCAAAGCAGGTAACACCCTGCCGATGCGCAATATCCCGGTTGGTTCTACTGTTCATAACGTAGAAATGAAACCAGGTAAAGGCGGTCAGCTGGCACGTTCCGCTGGTACTTACGTTCAGATCGTTGCTCGTGACGGTGCTTATGTCACCCTGCGTCTGCGTTCTGGTGAAATGCGTAAAGTCGAAGCAGACTGCCGCGCTACTCTGGGCGAAGTTGGCAATGCTGAGCATATGCTGCGCGTTCTGGGTAAAGCAGGTGCTGCACGCTGGCGTGGTGTTCGTCCTACCGTTCGCGGTACTGCGATGAACCCAGTCGATCACCCACATGGTGGTGGTGAAGGTCGTAACTTTGGTAAGCACCCGGTATCCCCGTGGGGCGTTCAGACCAAAGGTAAGAAGACCCGCAGCAACAAGCGTACTGATAAATTTATCGTACGTCGCCGTAGCAAATAATTTTAGAGGATAAGCCATGCCACGTTCTCTCAAGAAAGGTCCTTTTATTGACCTGCACTTGCTGAAGAAGGTAGAGAAAGCGGTGGAAAGCGGAGACAAGAAGCCCCTGCGCACTTGGTCCCGTCGTTCAACGATCTTTCCTAACATGATCGGTTTGACCATCGCTGTCCATAATGGTCGTCAGCACGTTCCAGTCTTTGTTACCGACGAAATGGTTGGTCACAAACTGGGTGAATTCGCACCGACTCGTACTTATCGCGGCCACGCTGCTGATAAAAAAGCGAAGAAGAAATAAGGTAGGAGGAAGAGATGGAAACTTTAGCTCAACATCGCCATGCTCGTTCTTCTGCACAGAAGGTTCGCCTTGTTGCTGACCTGATTCGCGGTAAGAAAGTGTCGCAGGCCCTGGACATCCTGACCTATACCAACAAGAAAGCTGCGGTATTGGTCAAGAAAGTACTGGAATCTGCCATTGCTAACGCTGAACACAACGATGGCGCTGACATCGACGATCTGAAAGTCGCGAAAATTTTCGTAGATGAAGGCCCAAGCATGAAGCGCATTATGCCGCGTGCGAAAGGTCGTGCAGATCGCATCCTGAAGCGCACCAGCCACATTACTGTGGTTGTGTCCGATCGCTGAGACTCTGGAGACTAGCAATGGGTCAGAAAGTACATCCTAATGGTATTCGCCTGGGTATTGTAAAACCATGGAACTCAACCTGGTTTGCGAACACCAAAGAATTCGCTGACAACCTGGACAGCGATTTTAAAGTACGTCAGTACCTGACTAAGGAACTGGCTAAAGCGTCTGTATCTCGTATCGTTATCGAGCGTCCAGCTAAGAGCATCCGTGTAACCATTCACACTGCTCGTCCTGGCATCGTTATCGGTAAGAAAGGCGAAGACGTAGAAAAACTGCGCAAGGTCGTAGCGGATATCGCTGGCGTTCCTGCACAGATCAATATCGCTGAAGTTCGTAAGCCTGAACTGGACGCTAAATTGGTTGCTGACAGCATCACTTCACAGCTGGAACGTCGCGTTATGTTCCGTCGTGCTATGAAGCGTGCTGTACAGAACGCAATGCGTCTGGGCGCTAAGGGTATCAAAGTTGAAGTTAGCGGGCGTCTGGGCGGCGCGGAAATCGCACGTACCGAATGGTACCGCGAAGGTCGCGTACCGCTGCACACTCTGCGTGCTGACATTGACTACAACACCTCTGAAGCGCACACCACTTACGGTGTAATCGGCGTTAAGGTATGGATCTTCAAAGGTGAGATCCTGGGTGGTATGGCTGCTGTTGAACAACCGGAAAAACCGGCTGCTCAACCTAAAAAGCAGCAGCGTAAAGGCCGTAAATAAGGAGCGTCGCTGATGTTACAACCAAAGCGTACAAAATTCCGTAAAGTGCACAAAGGCCGCAACCGTGGTCTGGCGCAGGGTACGGATGTTAGCTTCGGCACTTTCGGTCTGAAAGCTGTTGGCCGTGGTCGTCTGACTGCACGTCAGATCGAAGCAGCACGTCGTGCAATGACCCGTGCAGTTAAGCGTCAAGGTAAGATCTGGATCCGTGTATTCCCGGACAAACCGATCACCGAGAAGCCACTGGAAGTTCGTATGGGTAAAGGTAAAGGTAACGTGGAATACTGGGTTGCCTTGATCCAACCGGGCAAAGTCCTTTATGAAATGGACGGTGTTCCGGAAGAGCTGGCCCGTGAAGCCTTCGGCCTGGCAGCAGCGAAACTGCCTATCAAAACCACCTTTGTAACTAAGACGGTGATGTAATGAAAGCAAAAGAGCTGCGTGAAAAAAGCGTTGAAGAGCTGAACGCTGAGCTGCTGAACCTGCTGCGTGAGCAGTTCAACCTGCGTATGCAGGCTGCAAGTGGCCAGCTGCAACAGACTCACCTGCTGAAGCAAGTGCGTCGCAATGTTGCACGCGTTAAGACTTTACTGACTCAGAAGGCGGGTGCGTAATGACCGATAAAATCCGTACTCTGCAAGGTCGTGTTGTTAGCGACAAAATGGAGAAATCCATTGTTGTAGCTATCGAACGTATTGTGAAACACCCGATCTACGGTAAATTCATCAAACGTACGACCAAACTGCACGTACATGACGAGAACAACGAATGTGGTATCGGCGACAAGGTTGAAATCCGTGAATGCCGTCCACTGTCCAAGACTAAATCCTGGACGCTGGTTCGCGTTGTAGAGAAAGCGGTTCTGTAATAGAGTACGCATTCTCAATACGAATAAACGGCTCAGCGATGAGCCGTTTATTTTTTCTACCCATATTGTAGAAGCGGTGTTATAATGCCGCGCCCTCGATATGGGGCTTTTTAACGGCTCTGATTTTAGAGTCTCAGGTAGTAGTTGACATTAGCGGAGCACTAAAATGATCCAAGAACAGACTATGCTGAACGTCGCCGACAACTCCGGTGCACGTCGCGTAATGTGTATCAAGGTTCTGGGTGGCTCGCACCGTCGCTACGCAGGCGTAGGCGACATCATCAAGATCACCATCAAGGAAGCAATTCCACGTGGTAAGGTCAAAAAAGGTGATGTGCTGAAGGCGGTAGTGGTGCGCACCAAGAAGGGTGTTCGTCGCCCTGACGGTTCTGTCATTCGCTTCGATGGTAATGCATGCGTTATTTTAAACAATAATAGCGAGCAGCCTATCGGCACGCGTATCTTTGGGCCGGTAACTCGTGAGCTTCGTACTGAGAAGTTCATGAAAATTATCTCTCTGGCACCAGAAGTACTCTAAGGAGCGAATCATGGCAGCGAAAATCCGTCGTGATGACGAAGTTATCGTGTTAACCGGTAAAGATAAAGGTAAACGCGGTAAAGTAAAAAATGTTCTGTCTTCCGGCAAACTCGTCGTTGAAGGTATCAACCTGGTTAAGAAACATCAGAAGCCGGTTCCGGCCCTGAACCAACCAGGTGGCATCGTTGAAAAAGAAGCTGCTATTCAGGTTTCTAACGTTGCAATCTTCAATGCGGCTACCGGCAAGGCTGACCGTGTAGGCTTTAGATTCGAAGACGGCAAAAAAGTCCGTTTCTTCAAGTCTAACAGCGAAACTATCAAGTAATTTGGAGTAGTACGATGGCGAAACTGCATGATTACTACAAAGACGAAGTAGTTAGCAAACTCATGACTGAGTTTAACTACAATTCTGTCATGCAAGTCCCTCGGGTCGAGAAGATCACCCTGAACATGGGTGTTGGTGAAGCGATCGCTGACAAGAAACTGCTGGATAACGCAGCAGCTGACCTGACAGCAATCTCCGGTCAAAAGCCGTTGATCACCAAAGCACGCAAATCAGTTGCAGGCTTCAAAATCCGTCAGGGCTATCCGATCGGCTGTAAAGTAACTCTGCGTGGCGAACGCATGTGGGAGTTCTTTGAGCGCCTGATCACTATTGCTGTTCCACGTATCCGTGACTTCCGTGGCTTGTCCGCTAAGTCTTTCGACGGTCGTGGTAACTACAGCATGGGTGTCCGTGAGCAGATCATCTTCCCAGAAATCGACTACGATAAAGTCGACCGCGTGCGTGGTTTGGATATTACCATTACCACTACTGCGAAATCTGACGAAGAAGGCCGTGCTCTGCTGGCTGCCTTTGACTTCCCGTTCCGCAAGTAAGGTAGGGTTACTGAATGGCTAAGCAATCAATGAAAGCACGCGAAGTAAAGCGCGTAGCTTTAGCTGATAAATTCTTCGCTAAACGCGCTGAACTGAAAGCGATCATTTCTGATGTGAACGCTTCCGACGAAGATCGTTGGAATGCGGTTCTCAAGCTGCAGTCTCTGCCGCGTGATTCCAGCCCGTCTCGTCAGCGTAACCGCTGTCGTCAAACAGGTCGTCCACATGGTTATGTGGGCAAGTTTGGGTTGAGCCGTATCAAACTGCGTGAAGCCGCCATGCGCGGTGAAGTACCAGGCTTGAAAAAGGCTAGCTGGTAATTACCAATTGAATCACGGGAGTAAAGACAGATGAGCATGCAAGATCCGATCGCGGATATGCTGACCCGTATCCGTAACGGTCAGGCCGCGAACAAAGTTGCGGTCACCATGCCTTCCGCCAAGCTGAAAGTGGCAATTGCCAACGTGCTGAAGGAAGAAGGTTTTATCGAAGATTTTAAAGTTGAAGGCGACACCAAGCCGGAACTGGAACTTACTCTCAAGTATTTCCAGGGTAAAGCTGTTGTAGAAAGCATTCAGCGTGTCAGCCGCCCAGGTCTGCGCATCTATAAGAAAAAAGATGAGCTGCCTAAAGTTATGGCTGGTCTTGGTATCGCAGTTGTTTCTACCTCTAAAGGTGTTATGACTGATCGTGCAGCGCGCCAAGCTGGTCTTGGTGGCGAAATTATCTGCTACGTAGCCTAATCGGAGGAAAGAATGTCTCGTGTTGCTAAAGCACCGGTCGTCATTCCTGCCGGCGTTGATGTAAAAATCGACGGTCAGGTTATTACGATCAAAGGTAAAAACGGCGAGCTGACTCGTACCCTCAACAAAGCTGTTGAAGTTAAACATGCAGATAACGCTCTGACCTTCGGTCCACGTGATGGTTTCGTGGATGGATGGGCTCAGGCTGGTACCGCGCGTGCCCTGCTGAACTCAATGGTTGTTGGTGTTACCGAAGGCTTCACTAAAAAGCTTCAACTGGTTGGTGTAGGTTATCGTGCAGCTATCAAAGGGAATGCAGTAGGCCTGTCTCTGGGCTTCTCACACCCTGTTGAGCATCCGCTGCCGGCCGGTATCACTGCAGAATGTCCGACTCAAACTGAAATCGTGCTGAAAGGCGCTGATAAACAGCTGATCGGTCAGGTTGCAGCAGATCTGCGCGCCTACCGTCGTCCTGAGCCTTATAAAGGCAAGGGTGTTCGTTACGCCGACGAAGTCGTGCGTACCAAAGAGGCTAAGAAGAAGTAAGGTAACACTATGGATAAGAAATCTGCTCGTATCCGTCGTGCGACCCGCGCACGCCGCAAGCTCAAAGAGCTGGGTGCAACTCGCCTGGTGGTACATCGTACCCCGCGTCATATTTACGCACAGGTAATTGCACCGAACGGTTCTGAAGTTCTGGTAGCTGCTTCTACTGTAGAAAAAGCTATCTCAGAACAATTGAAGTACACCGGTAACAAAGACGCCGCTGCAGCTGTAGGTAAAGCTGTTGCAGAACGCGCTCTGGAAAAAGGCATCAGCAATGTTTCCTTTGACCGTTCCGGGTTCCAATATCATGGTCGTGTCCAGGCACTGGCAGATGCTGCCCGTGAAGCTGGCCTTCAGTTCTAAGGTAGAGGTGTAAGATGGCTCACATCGAAAAACAGGCTGGCGAACTGCAGGAAAAGCTGATCGCGGTTAACCGCGTATCTAAAACCGTAAAAGGTGGTCGTATTTTCTCCTTCACAGCTCTGACTGTAGTTGGTGATGGTAACGGTCGCGTTGGTTTTGGTTACGGTAAAGCGCGTGAAGTTCCAGCAGCGATCCAGAAAGCGATGGAAAAAGCCCGTCGCAATATGATTAACGTCGCGCTGAACAACGGCACCCTGCAACACCCAGTTAAAGGTGTTCACACGGGTTCTCGTGTATTCATGCAGCCAGCTTCAGAAGGTACCGGTATCATCGCCGGTGGTGCAATGCGCGCCGTTCTGGAAGTTGCTGGGGTTCATAACGTACTGGCTAAAGCATATGGTTCCACCAACCCAATTAACGTGGTTCGTGCAACTATTGATGGCCTGGAAAATATGAATTCTCCAGAAATGGTCGCTGCCAAGCGTGGTAAATCCGTTGAAGAAATTCTGGGGTAATTGACCATGGCAAAGACTATTAAAATCACTCAAACCCGCAGTGCAATCGGTCGTCTGCCGAAACACAAGGCAACGCTGCTTGGCCTGGGTCTGCGTCGTATTGGACATACTGTTGAGCGCGAGGATACTCCTGCTGTTCGCGGTATGGTCAACGCGGTTTACTTCATGGTTAAAGTTGAGGAGTAAGAGATGCGTTTAAATACTCTGTCTCCGGCCGAAGGCTCTAAAAAGGCGGGTAAACGCCTGGGTCGTGGTATCGGTTCTGGCCTCGGTAAAACCGGTGGTCGTGGTCACAAAGGTCAGAACTCTCGTTCTGGCGGTGGCGTACGTCGCGGTTTCGAGGGTGGTCAGATGCCACTGTACCGTCGTCTGCCGAAGTTCGGCTTCACCTCTCGCAAAGCAGCGATCACAGCGGAAATCCGTCTGTCTGACCTGGCGAAAGTTGAAGGCGGCGTTGTAGACCTGAACACGCTGAAAGCAGCTAACATTATCGGTATCCAGATCGAGTTCGCGAAAGTGATCCTGGCTGGTGAAGTTTCTACTCCGGTAACTGTTCGTGGCCTGCGTGTTACTAAAGGTGCTCGTGCTGCTATCGAAGCTGCTGGCGGTAAAATTGAGGAATAAGTAGCAGATGGCTAAGCAACCGGGATTAGATTTTCAAAGTGCCAAAGGTGGATTTGGCGAGCTGAAACGCAGACTGCTGTTTGTTATCGGCGCGCTGATTGTGTTCCGTGTTGGCTCTTTTATTCCGATCCCTGGTATCGATGCCGCTGTACTTGCCAAACTGCTTGAGCAACAGCGAGGCACCATCATTGAAATGTTTAACATGTTCTCTGGTGGTGCTCTCAGCCGTGCTTCTATCTTCGCACTGGGTATTATGCCGTATATTTCGGCATCCATTATTATCCAGCTGTTGACGGTCGTTCATCCGGCCTTGGCAGAATTGAAGAAAGAAGGGGAGTCTGGACGTCGTAAGATTAGCCAGTACACCCGTTACGGCACTCTGGTGCTGGCAATATTCCAGTCGATCGGTATTGCTACCGGTCTTCCGAATATGCCTGGTATGCAGGGCCTGGTGTTAAACCCGGGCTTTGCATTCTATTTCACCGCTGTTGTAAGTCTGGTCACAGGGACAATGTTCCTGATGTGGCTCGGCGAACAGATTACTGAACGAGGTATCGGCAACGGTATCTCAATCATTATCTTCGCCGGTATTGTTGCGGGCCTCCCGCCAGCCATCGCCCATACTATCGAGCAAGCGCGTCAAGGCGACCTGCACTTCCTCCTGTTGCTGTTGGTTGCAGTATTAGTATTTGCAGTGACGTTCTTTGTTGTCTTCGTTGAACGTGGTCAGCGCCGCATTGTGGTGAACTACGCTAAACGTCAGCAAGGTCGTCGTGTCTATGCTGCACAGAGCACACATTTACCGCTGAAAGTGAACATGGCGGGGGTTATCCCGGCTATTTTCGCTTCCAGTATTATTCTGTTCCCAGCGACCATCGCGTCATGGTTCGGGGGCGGGACTGGTTGGAACTGGCTGACAACAATTTCGCTGTATTTGCAGCCTGGGCAACCACTTTATGTGTTACTCTATGCGTCTGCGATCATCTTCTTCTGTTTCTTCTACACGGCGTTGGTTTTCAACCCGCGTGAAACAGCAGATAACCTGAAGAAGTCCGGTGCATTTGTACCAGGAATTCGTCCGGGAGAGCAAACGGCGAAGTATATCGATAAAGTAATGACTCGCCTGACTTTGGTTGGTGCGCTTTATATTACCTTTATCTGCCTGATCCCGGAGTTCATGCGTGATGCAATGAAAGTGCCGTTCTACTTTGGTGGGACCTCGCTGCTAATTGTTGTCGTCGTGATTATGGACTTTATGGCTCAAGTGCAAACTCTGATGATGTCCAGTCAGTATGAGTCTGCATTGAAGAAGGCGAACCTGAAAGGCTACGGCCGCTAAATGGTCGTCTGAGAAGTTACGGAGAGTAAAAATGAAAGTTCGTGCTTCCGTCAAGAAATTATGCCGTAACTGCAAAATCGTTAAGCGTGATGGTGTCATCCGTGTGATTTGCAGTGCCGAGCCGAAGCATAAACAGCGCCAAGGCTGATTATTTCGCATATTTTTCTTGCAAAGTTGGGTTGAGCTGGCTAGATTAGCCAGCCAATCTTTTGTATGTCTGTACGTTTCCATTTGAGTATCCTGAAAACGGGCTTTTCAGCATGGTGCGTACATATTAAATAGTAGGAGTGCATAGTGGCCCGTATAGCAGGCATTAACATTCCTGATCAGAAACATGCCGTGATCGCATTAACTTCGATCTACGGCGTCGGCAAGACCCGTTCCAAGGCCATTCTGGCTGCAGCGGGTATCGCTGAAGATGTTAAGATCAGTGAGCTGTCTGAAGAACAAATCGACACGCTGCGTGACGAAGTTGCCAAATTTGTCGTTGAAGGTGATCTGCGCCGTGAAATCAGCATGAGCATCAAGCGCCTGATGGATCTTGGTTGCTATCGCGGTTTGCGTCATCGTCGTGGTCTGCCAGTGCGCGGTCAGCGTACGAAGACCAACGCACGTACCCGTAAGGGTCCGCGCAAACCGATCAAGAAATAATCGGGGTGATTGAATAATGGCAAAGGCACCAGTTCGTGCACGTAAGCGTGTAAGAAAACAAGTCTCTGACGGCGTGGCTCATATCCATGCTTCTTTCAACAACACCATCGTTACTATTACTGATCGTCAGGGTAACGCATTGGGTTGGGCAACAGCCGGTGGTTCCGGTTTCCGTGGTTCACGCAAATCCACTCCGTTCGCAGCTCAGGTTGCAGCAGAGCGTTGCGCTGAAGCCGTTAAAGAATACGGCATCAAGAATCTGGAAGTTATGGTCAAAGGTCCGGGTCCGGGTCGTGAATCTACCGTTCGCGCTCTGAACGCCGCTGGTTTCCGCATCACTAATATTACTGATGTGACTCCGATCCCTCATAACGGTTGTCGTCCGCCGAAAAAACGTCGCGTATAACGCTCGTTTTTTAGGTTAGTTGGAGATAGAAAATGGCAAGATATTTGGGTCCTAAGCTCAAGCTGAGCCGTCGTGAGGGCACCGACTTATTCCTTAAGTCTGGCGTTCGCGCGATCGATACCAAGTGTAAAATTGAACAAGCTCCTGGCCAGCACGGTGCGCGTAAACCGCGTCTGTCTGACTATGGTGTGCAGTTGCGTGAAAAGCAAAAAGTTCGCCGTATGTACGGTGTGCTGGAGCGTCAGTTCCGTAACTACTATAAAGAAGCAGCACGTCTGAAAGGCAACACAGGTGAAAACCTGCTGGCTCTGCTGGAAGGTCGTCTGGACAACGTTGTATACCGTATGGGCTTCGGCGCTACTCGTGCTGAATCACGTCAGCTGGTTAGCCACAAAGCAATCATGGTAAACGGTCGTGTTGTTAACATCGCTTCTTATCAGGTTAAAGCGAATGACGTTGTTAGCATTCGTGAGAAAGCGAAAAAGCAATCTCGCGTGAAGGCCGCTCTGGAGCTGGCTGAGCAGCGTGAAAAGCCAACCTGGCTGGAAGTTGATGCTGGCAAGATGGAAGGTACGTTCAAGCGTCAGCCAGAACGTTCTGATCTGTCTGCGGACATTAACGAACACCTGATCGTCGAGCTTTACTCCAAGTAAAGCTTAGTACCAAAGAGAGGACACAATGCAGGGTTCTGTGACAGAGTTTCTAAAACCGCGCCTGGTAGATATCGAGCAAGTGAGTTCGACGCACGCCAAGGTGACCCTTGAGCCTTTAGAGCGTGGCTTTGGCCATACTCTGGGTAACGCACTGCGCCGTATTCTGCTCTCATCGATGCCGGGTTGCGCGGTGACCGAGGTTGAGATTGATGGTGTACTTCATGAGTACAGCACCAAAGAAGGCGTTCAGGAAGATATCCTTGAAATCCTGCTCAACCTGAAAGGGCTGGCGGTGAGAGTTCAGGGTAAAGATGAAGTTATTCTTACTCTGAATAAATCTGGCATTGGCCCTGTGACTGCAGCCGACATCACCCACGACGGTGATGTTGAAATCGTCAAGCCGCAGCACGTGATCTGCCACCTGACCGATGAGAACGCAGCTATTAGCATGCGTATCAAAGTTCAGCGCGGTCGTGGTTATGTGCCGGCTTCTGCCCGAATTCATTCGGAAGAAGATGAGCGCCCAATCGGCCGTCTGCTGGTCGACGCATGCTATAGCCCTGTAGAGCGTATTGCCTACAATGTTGAAGCAGCGCGTGTAGAACAGCGTACCGACCTGGACAAGCTGGTCATCGAAATGGAAACCAATGGCACAATCGATCCTGAAGAGGCGATTCGTCGTGCGGCTACCATCCTGGCAGAACAACTGGAAGCTTTCGTTGACTTACGTGATGTTCGTCAGCCGGAAGTGAAAGAAGAGAAACCAGAATTCGATCCGATCCTGCTGCGCCCTGTTGACGATCTCGAATTGACTGTCCGCTCTGCTAACTGCCTTAAGGCAGAAGCTATCCACTATATCGGTGATCTGGTACAGCGTACCGAGGTTGAGTTGCTGAAAACGCCGAACCTGGGTAAAAAATCTCTTACCGAGATTAAAGACGTGCTGGCTTCACGTGGTCTGTCACTGGGCATGCGCCTGGAAAACTGGCCACCAGCAAGCATTGCTGACGAGTAACCGGATCACAGGTTAAGGTTTTACTGAGAAGGATAAGGTCATGCGCCATCGTAAGAGTGGTCGTCAACTGAACCGCAACAGCAGCCATCGCCAGGCTATGTTCCGCAACATGGCAGGTTCACTGGTTCGTCATGAGATCATCAAGACGACCCTGCCTAAAGCGAAAGAGCTGCGTCGCGTAGTTGAGCCGCTGATTACTCTTGCCAAGACTGACAGCGTTGCTAATCGTCGTCTGGCATTCGCCCGTACTCGTGATAACGAGATCGTGGCAAAACTGTTTAATGAACTGGGCCCGCGTTTCGCGAGCCGTGCCGGTGGTTACACTCGTATTCTGAAGTGTGGCTTCCGTGCAGGCGACAACGCGCCGATGGCTTACATCGAGCTGGTTGATCGTTCAGAATCTAAAGCAGAAGCTGCTGCAGAGTAATCTGCAGTAACGTAAAAAAACCCGCTTCGGCGGGTTTTTTTATATCCGCAGGATCCCCACTTACCTACAATGAATAAATCTTTCCTGTTCATCTCCCGGAGTTGATCATGTGGTTACTCGACCAGTGGGCTGAACGCCATATAACCGACGCCCAAAGAAAAGGCGAATTCGATAATCTCCCCGGCAGTGGCGAGCCGCTCGTGTTGGATGATGATTCCCATGTCGCACCAGAATTACGGGCGGGATACCGCTTACTTAAGAACGCAGGATGTTTACCCCCTGAACTCGAGCAGCGTAAAGAGGCTGTTGAACTAGCTTCTCTTTTACAAGGGATTTGCAAAGACGATCCCCGGTATACTGAACTCAGTCGTCGACTGGCATTGATTGAATTTAAACTCCGACAGGCCGGGCTGAATACTGATTTTTTGCGCAGTGAGTATAGCGAACGGTTGATGCACAGAATGAATGAGGAGTAGCCATGTACCGTATCGGTGAACTTGCAAAGCTCGCGAACGTAACCCCGGACACCATCCGGTATTATGAAAAGCAGCAGATGATTGATCATGAAGTGCGTACTGAAGGTGGTTTCCGTCTTTACACCGACAATGACCTTCAGCGTCTACGGTTTATTCGCTATGCACGACAACTTGGCTTTACGCTGGAATCGATCCGGGAACTTTTATCGATCCGAATTGATCCCGCACACCACACTTGCCAGGAATCTAAAGGTATCGTCCAGGCCCGGTTGGATGAAGTTGAAGCGCGTATTCAGGAACTGCAAACCATGCAGCGTTCGCTACAAAGATTGAACGATGCATGCTGCGGAACTGCTCACAGCAGTGTTTATTGCTCAATTCTCGAAGCCCTTGAACAGGGCGCCAGTGGAGAAACCCGAGGCTGTTGATTTTTTATCTAGTCAGGTCTAGACTCCGCTCAACATGAACATCGCTCAGGAGAAATTATGAGCCGCTATCAACATACGAAGGGAAAAATTAAAGATAACGCCATTGAGGCACTGCTTCACGACCCACTGTTTAGGCAACGGATCGAGGCAAATAAAAAAGGGAGAGGAAGTTATCTGCGTAAAGACAAACATGCAAAACGAGGTAACTGGGAGGCCAGTGGCAAGCAAGCGAATCGCTTATTTACCACTGGCCTTCCTGCTTTTTACGGCTGGTAAGGGCGGTTGTTCTGTTCTTTTAACAGATCACGAATTTCAGTCAGCAAAACTTCTTCTTTCGTTGGCGCAGGCGGTGTTGCAGCCGGTTCTTCTTTTTTACGGTTAAGCTTATTGATGAGCTTGATAGCCATAAAAATGGCAAACGCCACGATTACGAAATCAAAGATATTCTGAATAAAAATGCCATAGTGCATAACAACGGCAGGGATATCTCCCTGAGCATCACGCAGTGTCACGGCGAATTGTTTAAAATCAACGCCCCCGATTAGCAATCCTAAAGGTGGCATAATAATATCTGCAACTAACGATGAAACGATCTTGCCGAACGCTGCCCCAATAATGACACCCACTGCCAAATCTACTACATTCCCGCGCATCGCAAATTCGCGAAATTCTTTAATAAAACTCATTATGTTCTCCTTGTGCCAGCTGACGTCTATAAGTTTAACAAATGATTAGCTAATTGCCATTGGAGATAAATAATCGTTATGAAAAATAAAAGACGCAAGAATCAAGTGGATAATGCTCAGGTGCCCTTTTGCGAGCACCTGAATCATTAAAGAAAGAATGGACTTGGCTGGAATAAACGTTCGACGTCGGTAATAAACTTTTTATCAGTAAGGAACATGATAACGTGGTCGCCTTGTTCAATGCGTAAATTATCATTGGCGATCATGACATCATTACCCCGTACTACTGCACCGATAATCGTCCCCGGTGGCAGTTTAATTTCATCGATAGAACGACCCACAACGCGCGATGTGGTTTCATCGCCGTGCGCCACGGCTTCTATGGCTTCGGCAACACCACGACGAAGCGATGAAACGCCAACAATATCAGCCTTACGTACGTGGCTCAGCAGCGCCGAAATGGTCGCTTGCTGCGGCGAAATGGCAATATCAATGACGCTGCCCTGAACAAGGTCGACATACGCGCGGCGTTGAATTAGCACCATAACCTTTTTTGCCCCCATGCGTTTGGCCAGCATGGCGGACATAATATTGGCTTCGTCATCGTTGGTTACGGCAATGAAGAGATCAACTTGATCAATATGCTCTTCGGCCAGCAACTCTTGATCCGATGCATCGCCATAAAACACAATCGTATTTTGTAACTTTTCAGCTAATTCAGACGCGCGCTGTTGATCGCGCTCGATCAGCTTGACGCTATAATCTTTCTCGAGACGATGTGCCAGGCCCGCTCCGATATTGCCGCCGCCAACCAGCATAATCCGTTTGTAGGGTTTTTCGAGACGCTGAAGTTCACTCATAACAGCACGGATATGCTGGGATGCCGCAATAAAGAAGACTTCATCTCCGGCTTCGACAATTGTGGAGCCTTGAGGACGAATGGGTCTGTCATGCCGAAAAATGGCAACAACGCGGGTGTCGATGTGCGGCATGTGCTCGCGTATGGTGGAAAGAGCGTTACCGATCAGTGGACCACCATAATACGCCTTAACAACAGCCAGGCTCACTTTCCCTTCGGCGAAATTCACAACCTGAAGCGCGCCCGGATATTCGATCAGGCGGTAAATATTATCGATAACCAGCTGTTCCGGCGCGATCAGATGGTCTATTGGCACCGCTTCCGAATTAAACAATTTTTCCGCGTCGCGGACATAGTCCGGGGAACGAATACGTGCGATCCGGTTAGGGGTATTGAAAAGTGAGTAGGCCACCTGACAAGCAACCATGTTGGTTTCATCAGAACTGGTGACGGCGACAAGCATGTCGGCATCGTCTGCGCCTGCCTCGCGAAGGACGCGCGGGTGCGAACCGTGCCCTTGCACGACGCGAAGGTCAAATTTATCCTGTAGAACGTGCAGCCGATCGCCATTGGTATCGACGATCGTGATGTCGTTGTTTTCGCCAACAAGGTTTTCCGCCAGCGTCCCGCCAACCTGTCCTGCGCCCAGAATGATAATCTTCATATCTTGTGACCTGTTTTCAACATCACTCTTTGATTAGCTTAGCGTAAAAGAAGCCATCACCTTCTTCTGCCCCTGGCAGGTTCTGCTGACCTGGGCGTTCTGGTGTTCCCGTATCGCGTAGTGCAGCATCCGGGGTACGTTCCAGGAACGCTGCAATCTGCTGACTGTTTTCTTCCGGTAGTATGGAGCAGGTCGCATAGACTAGTGTTCCACCCGATTTCAGATGTGGCCAAATAGCATCGAGAATTTCGGATTGCAGTTGAGCAAGCTCCTTTATATCACGATCGCGGCGCAGCCACTTAATGTCCGGATGACGGCG
The DNA here is from genome assembly GCF_036903355.1 of Enterobacter sp. UNJFSC 003. Classification (NCBI taxonomy): domain Bacteria; kingdom Pseudomonadati; phylum Pseudomonadota; class Gammaproteobacteria; order Enterobacterales; family Enterobacteriaceae; genus Enterobacter; species Enterobacter sp. UNJFSC 003. Next base: position 7,212 of record NZ_JBAKHK010000021.1, on the reverse strand, counting down.
AATGACGCCGGTTGCAGAGCATGGTGCATCAAGCAGAATACGATCAAATTGGGTCTCACCACACCATTCGGCAGGTTTACGTCCGTCACCTTGCTTCACCTGAGCTTTCATGCCTAAACGCTTCAGGTTGTCATAGACGCGTGAAAGACGTTGCTCATCAACATCTACCGCCATTACGTTTGCCTGTGGAGCAACTTCCAGAATATGCGTTGTTTTGCCGCCAGGTGCAGCGCAAAGATCGAGGATCTGCTCACCGTTTTTAGGTTCAAGCCAGGTCATGCAACCCTGAGCTGAAGCATCCTGTACGGTGACCCAACCCTCTTCAAAGCCCGGCAGCGCATGTACTGGTGCAGGTGAGGCTAAACGTACGGCATCAGGGTAGGCTTCATGGGCGTATCCACTCATACCAGCTTCTTCCAGCAACGCCAGCCATGCTTCACGTGTGTGGTGATTACGGTTCACGCGTAACCACATCGGTGGGCGTTGGTTATTGGCGTCAGCAATCTCTTGCCACTGCTGCGGATAGGCTTTTTTAAGACGAGTCAGCAGCCAGCCAGGATGCAGGAAACGTATTTCACTCTGGTTAAATTCAGCCAGAAGCTCTTCCTGTTGCCGCTGAAACTGGCGCAGCACCCCGTTGATCAACCCTTTCAACTGAGGACGCTTAATCGCCACGGCACCTTCCACCGTTTCAGCCAGCGCAGCATGAGGAGGAATGCGAGTATGTAGAAGCTGATAGAAACCAACCATGATCAAATAATGGACGGTGCGCTGCTTGCCGGTCATGGGGCGCGACATCAGCTTGTTAATCAGCCACTCAAGCTGAGAAAGCGTGCGCAGAACGCCAAAGCACAGCTCCTGAAGCAGTGCTTTGTCTTTATCGGATACTTTTTGTTGTAGCGGAGGCAGGATATTGCTCAGTGACTTACCCTGCTCGACAACTTGCTCAACGGCCTGTGCCGCGAGACTGCGTAGATTTTGTTTTTTCATAACCGTAGAAATAAAAATGCCCGGGAACACCGGGCTTTTAGAAGTAATGCGCTCAGGCAAGACGATGACCAGGGATAAACCATTCACGACGGGAATTTAACAGATCCTGGGCGCTCATCGCTTTCTTACCTGCAGGCTGTAAGACCTCAAGATTCAAAATGCCTTCCGCAGTGGCAACCTGGATACCTTGCTTGTTCGCGTCGATAATCGTACCGGGTTCGGCTATAGCGTTTTCATTGAGGACAGAAGCTTTCCAGATTTTTACTGGCTGCTCATCAATTATCATCCAGCTCATTGGCCATGGATTAAAGGCGCGAATACAACGCTCGAGCTGAACGGCTGATAACGACCAGTCAAGCTGGGCTTCTTCTTTGCTCAGTTTTTCGGCATAGGTAACCAGCGTGTCATCTTGAATCTGAGGTTTAGCCGTTTTCTCCGCGAGCTGCTGTAGCGTTTCAATCAGCCCCTGCGGCCCAAGATCGGCCAGCTTGTCGTACAACGTCGCGCTGGTATCATCTGCAGTTATTGGGCATGCCAGTTTATACAGCATGTCACCCGTATCTAAACCTACGTCCATCTTCATGATAGTGACGCCAGTTTCAGTATCACCTGCCCATAAAGCGCGCTGAATAGGCGCCGCCCCGCGCCAGCGTGGGAGCAGGGAACCATGTACATTCACACAACCCAGACGTGGCATATCCAACACGGCTTTAGGCAAAATTAATCCGTAAGCGACAACGACCATCACATCTGCATTCAGATCAGCAACCCATTGCTGATTTTCCTGAGGACGTAAGGATGCAGGCTGAAAAACAGGCAATCCATGTTCTTCGGCCAATACCTTAACCGGGCTTGGCATCAGCTTTTTGCCACGACCCGCAGGGCGATCTGGCTGGGTAAACACCCCAACAACCTGATGACCAGAAGATAACAGCGCGTCAAGATGGCGCGCTGCAAAATCAGGAGTACCCGCGAAGATAATACGTAGTGTTTTTGACACGTTGATCCTTGTATCTGGGAGGCGTTATGCGCGAGAACGCATACGATCCAGTTTCTCTACTTTCTGACGAATACGCTGCTGCTTCAGCGGAGAGAGATAATCGATAAACAGTTTACCGACAAGGTGATCCATCTCATGCTGAATACAAATAGCCAGCAGGTCGTCAGCTTCTAGCTCGAACGGGTTTCCGTCCCGATCCAGTGCGCGAATTTTGACTTTTTCCGCACGCGGCACTAAAGCACGCTGTTCTGGAATGGACAGACAACCTTCTTCAATACCTGTTTCGCCGCTCTTTTCGAGCAATTCAGGGTTGATCAGCACCAAGCGTCCATCGCGATTTTCAGAAACGTCGATGACGATTATGCGCTTATGAATGTCCACCTGCGTTGCCGCCAAGCCAATACCTTCTTCGGCGTACATGGTATCGAACATATCATCAACGATACGCTGAATTTCTGCATTCACTTCTTTAACCGGTTCTGCGACGATGCGAAGGCGCTCGTCCGGAATATGTAACACTTGCAAAACTGCCATAAATTTCCAGAGTCGTGTTCAGGAGTTGATAAGAATACTCCCTCTATTCTAGACAAATCCCCCATCGATTGACAGCATCAGTCACCAATCGCAATGATTGCAGAGGCTGCTTATGACAGGGAAAAGGATGACGTCTGCTGAGATATGGTTACGGTTAATCAGCATCGGTTCTTTATGCGGCGATGCGATGCTGGAAGTGGCGTTACATTTGCTCAAAAATACACTGATTGACCATGCTGCGACTAAAAATGCCGGGCTGTCGGCGAAGCAGAGCGGGCAGTTTTTTGCGCTCGGTGAAAGTGAGCTGGAACGGTGTCTGATGTGGCTTGAATTGCCGGGGAATCATCTGTTAACGGCAAATGATCCACTTTATCCCCCTTTACTTCGAACATTAACAGATTACCCCGGAGCGTTATTCGTTAAAGGTAATCTTGAAACCCTCAACAGTATCCAACTGGCGGTCGTTGGGAGCCGTGCGCCCTCCTGGTACGGCGAGCGGTGGGGAAAAATGCTTTGTGAACAGCTAGTACAGTCTGGTTTCACCATTACCAGTGGGCTGGCCTGCGGGATTGACGGTGTCGCGCACAACGCCGCGCTGTCCGTAAAAGGCCGCAGCGTAGCGGTCTTGGGGAATGGACTTTTTAGCATTTACCCCCGTAGACATCATGCCCTGGCTGAACGGCTCGTTGAGTCACAGGGAGCTATAGTGTCTGAGTTTCCGCTTTCAGCGCAGCCCTGGCCCGGTAACTTTCCGCGTCGTAACCGAATTATCAGCGGGCTAAGCCACGGCGTGCTGGTGGTTGAAGCGGCAATCAAAAGCGGATCGCTTGTGACCGCAAGATGTGCACTTGAACAAGGAAGGGAAGTGTTTGCCTTGCCGGGGCCAATAGGCAACCCCGGCTGTGAGGGGCCTCACTGGCTAATCAAACAAGGCGCAACGCCAGTGACTTGCGTAGAGGACATTCTTGAAAATTTTCAATATGGCTTGCGCTCGTTAACAGATGTACCCGAAAAGCGACTTTATTCATCAGAACAGGGGGAGGCGGCATTGCCATTTCCCAAGCTCCTGGCTAACGTAGGAGATGAGGTAACACCTGTTGACGTTGTCGCTGAACGTGCCGGCCAACCTGTGCCAGTAACGGTAGCACAGCTACTGGAACTGGAGTTAGCAGGGTGGATCGCAGCTGTACCCGGCGGCTATGTCCGATTAAGGAGGGCATGCCATGTTCGACGTACTGATGTATTTGTTTGAGACTTACATCCACAACGAAGCAGAAATGCGCGTGGATCAGGACAAATTGACACGGGATCTTACCGATGCAGGATTTGAGCGGGAAGATATTTATAATGCGTTGATGTGGCTGGAGAAACTGGCTGATTATCAGGAAGGCCTTGCCGAACCGATGCAGCTTGCTTCTGACCCACTATCTGTACGCATCTATACAGCTGAAGAGTGTGAAAGGCTGGACGCCAGCTGCCGGGGGTTCATTTTATTCCTTGAGCAGATTCAGGTGCTAAACCTCGAAACGAGAGAAATGGTGATAGAGCGCGTCATGGCGCTGGATACTGCAGAATTCGAATTGGAAGACCTGAAATGGGTGATCCTGATGGTTCTGTTCAATATTCCGGGCTGTGAAAATGCCTATCAGCAAATGGAAGAATTACTCTTTGAAGTGAATGAAGGTATGCTGCACTAATTCAATGTGCAGCACCAAGAGTTGTTATGGCTAAATCAGCACTTTTTACGGTGCATAAAAACGAGCCCTGCCCACAGTGTGGGGCTGAACTTGTCATTCGGTCCGGGAAACACGGCCCGTTTCTCGGGTGTTCACACTATCCGGAATGTGATTATGTCCGTCCCCTGAAAAACCAGGCGGACGGACACATCGTCAAGATTCTGGAGGGTCAGCTTTGCCCGCTCTGCGGTGGCGAGTTAGCGCTGCGTCAGGGACGTTTCGGCATGTTTATAGGCTGTAGCCACTATCCAAAATGCGCGCATACAGAGCAAATTGATAAACCCGATGAAACGGCAATTGCTTGTCCTCAATGCCAACGTGGGCAACTGGTACAGCGTCGTTCTCGTTTTGGTAAGACCTTCCATTCTTGCGATCGCTATCCTGAATGCCAGTTCGTGATTAATTTCAAACCGGTAGCGGGCTTCTGCCCTCATTGTAATTACCCGCTACTTATAGAGAAGAAAACAGCGCAAGGCGTAAAACGCTTTTGCGCAAGTAAACAATGTGGAAAGCCGGTATCGGCGGATCAAAACAGTGAAGAATAACCTGACATCAGGTTCCATTGCCCATGCTGTGGATGTCCTGAAAAATGAAGAAGTCATCGCCTACCCTACAGAAGCTGTCTTTGGGGTCGGTTGCGATCCCGACAGTGAGACGGCTGTTAGTCGTTTATTGACGCTCAAACAGAGGCCTGTCGATAAAGGACTCATTCTGATCGCTGCCAGTTATGAACAGCTAAAGCCTTATATTGATGATTCCATGCTCACCGAGGCACAGCGAGAGACTATCTTCTCCGCGTGGCCAGGGCCTGTCACCTTTGTTTTCCCTGCGCAACCAACAACGCCGCGTTGGTTGACCGGGCGCTTCGATTCCCTTGCCGTTCGTGTAACCGACCATCCGCTGGTGGTGGAGTTATGTCTGGCGTTTGGCAAACCGCTGGTCTCAACCAGCGCCAACCTTTCCGGGTTGCCTCCTTGTCGAACAACTGAAGAGGTGCTGGCGCAGTTCGGGAATGATTTCCCGGTCGTTGTCGGTGAAACGGGTGGTCGCCTGAATCCGTCGGAGATTCGCGACGCCTTGACCGGCGAACGTTTTCGCCAGGGGTAGTATGATGGAAGCTTATGCTGTTTTTGGTAACCCGATCGCACACAGCAAGTCGCCGTTGATCCATCAGCAGTTTGCTGAACAACTGCTGATTGAACATCCTTATGGCCGTGTGCTGGCCCCTGTTGACGCATTTGTGACTACGCTGAATGCCTTTTTCGAAGCGGGGGGGAAAGGTGCGAATGTGACGGTACCTTTTAAGGAAGAGGCTTTCGAACGCGCAGATGAGTTGACCGAGCGTGCGTCTCTTGCCGGTGCGGTGAATACCTTAAAACGGCTTGAGGATGGTCGCCTTCTGGGTGACAACACCGACGGGATTGGTTTACTTAGCGATTTGGAAAGACTGTCATTTATCAAGCCCGGTTTTCGGGTTCTGCTGATTGGCGCAGGAGGGGCATCGCGAGGTGTTTTGTTGCCTCTCCTCTCGCTGGAGTGTGCGGTGACCATTACCAATCGAACCTTTTCCCGAGCGGAAGAGCTGGCGACATTGTTTTCACATACTGGCAGCGTGAGCGCGATAGCCCTTGACGATCTTGCCACTCATGAATTTGATCTTGTCATTAATGCCACCTCCAGCGGCATTGATGGTGAGGTTCCTGCGATCCCTGCCTCTCTAATAAGCAATCACCTCTATTGCTATGACATGTTTTACCAGAAAGGGAAGACACCTTTTCTGAACTGGTGTGAAAAACACGGCGCGAAACATTTGGCAGATGGACTGGGTATGCTGGTAGGGCAGGCGGCACATGCCGTGTTGCTCTGGCATGGTGTATTACCCGCTATAGAACCGGTGATTGAAAAACTGAAACGGGAATTGACGGCGTGAACCAGGCTATTCATTTTCCCGACAGAGAAAGCTGGGATGAGAGTCTGAAAGCAGTCTGTTTCCCGGTACTGGTGCACGGGATGCAACTGACGTGTGCAATTACGGGTGAAACGTTGAAGCGTCGCTATGGTGGACCAAACCCACTAGAGGTGTTTTGCGATAATCGCTGGGATCTTGAAGAGGAAGCCAGCGACTTAATCCGAGATCAGCAGGAAGACGATCAGGGGTGGGTCTGGTTGTCCTGATCCAGATACTCATCTTTCCATTTCACGTAATTGTTCGCTGAATATTTCAATCCCTCTATTTCCGCCTGTTTTAAAGGGCGGATCTGTTTTACCGGACTGCCTAAATAAAGATAACCGCTTTCGAGCCGTTTATTTTGCGGGACCAGACTGCCGGCGCCAATCATTACATCATCTTCTACAATCACGCCATCCAGTAAAATCGAGCCCATGCCAACAAGCACTCGGTTACCGATAGTGCAGCCGTGGAGCATCACTTTATGGCCGACGGTGACGTCTTCGCCAATGATGAGTGGATTGCCTTCCGGGTTATATGCGGATTTGTGGGTTACATGCAGAATGCTGCCATCCTGGATGTTGGTGCGTGCGCCGATTGCCACATAGTTAACGTCTCCCCTGATCGCAACGAGTGGCCAGATGCTGACGTCAGAGGCTATCCGGACATCGCCAATGACCACGCTGCTGGCGTCGATCATTACGCGATCGCCTTTATGTGGGAACAGATCTTTATAAGGACGTAATACTGCAGACATATCTACCTCGACAGATGAGCGTTATACCAAAGACTTTGATCATATTATGGGATCGAGGCAAGGCAAAATACGTCACTATTTAAGCAGAACGGGCGAGATTTCAGCGAAAAGCGCGGAAAATCGGCAGTCAGTAAAAAAGATCTAAAAAATACTTGTGCTAAAAAATGGGATCCCTATAATGCGCCTCCATCGACACGGCAGATGTGAATCACTTCACAAACAACCCGGTCGGTTGAAGAGAAAAAAT
>NZ_JBAKHK010000218.1:0-260 GCF_036903355.1 Enterobacter sp. UNJFSC 003 | reverse complement strand
GAACAGTATTTTGGTGATCGTGTTGATTTGTTTAACTCTGGTACGGGTTATCACAATCCCGTCGCGTTGAGTCTGGGATTAAATTACACCCCTGTGCCATTAGTCACTGTGACGGCCCAGCATAAACAGGGTGAAAGTGGCGAGAATCAAAATAACCTCGGGCTGAATCTTAATTACCGCTTTGGTGTACCGCTCAAAAAACAACTTTCTGCGGGCGAGGTTGCCGAAAGTCAGTCGTTACGTGGTAGTCGCTATGATAA
>NZ_JBAKHK010000217.1:0-260 GCF_036903355.1 Enterobacter sp. UNJFSC 003 | reverse complement strand
CCGGGCGTTGCACGATACCCGCCTCACCCGCCGTCACGTGATGAAAGGATTACTGCTGTTGCTCGGCGCTGGCGGAGGCTGGCAGCTCTGGCAGTCGGAAACCGGCGAAGGTCTGCGGGCAGATTACCGCACCGCCAAAGGCACAGTCAGCCGTCAGCAACTGGAAGATGGCTCCCTGCTCACGCTGAATACCCAAAGCGCGGCGGATGTGCGTTTTGATGCGCATCAGCGCACCGTCCGGCTCTGGTACGGTGAAATCG
>NZ_JBAKHK010000216.1:0-260 GCF_036903355.1 Enterobacter sp. UNJFSC 003 | reverse complement strand
AGGTAGCCTTCCAGCTCTTTCGCTTCGGCCTGGGCTTTTGCCGCAGCCAGCGCGCTTTCAGGCATCCCCGCCAGCTCCGCTTCGTCGGTAACGAGTTTGGTCCAGCCCATCGTCGCATCGAGGACGTTGTTGCTGTACTGGTTGCCCAGCTCGGAAAGACGAGTGGCAATCTCACCGTAGCGTTGTTGTTTCTCTATTGGCAGACCGATGCCAGAGAGTTCGAAGTCGCGCAGTGCGTTATCAACCGCTTTTTTCTGAGC
>NZ_JBAKHK010000215.1:0-260 GCF_036903355.1 Enterobacter sp. UNJFSC 003 | reverse complement strand
CGATAACCGTTCTGCTGACGACTATGATTCTCGCGGTGTGACGGCCTCTGTTGAGGGTGGGTATACCTTTGAAGCGGGAACATTTAGCGGCAGCGAAGGGACGCTGAATACCTGGTACGTCCAGCCACAGGCGCAAATCACCTGGATGGGTGTGAAAGATTCCGACCATACCCGGAAAGACGGAACGCGCATTGAAACGGAAGGCGACGGAAATGTGCAAACGCGACTTGGGGTGAAAACCTACCTGAATAGCCATCACC
>NZ_JBAKHK010000214.1:0-260 GCF_036903355.1 Enterobacter sp. UNJFSC 003 | reverse complement strand
CCCAAAAACTCTCCGAATTGGAAAAGTCGAATGAAGTGGTACGCGATTTTCTCAATCGTCCTGTGCCCAGTGACCTTGGCAAATTGTACGACCACTGAGACGGTGGTTTCGCCAAAGGTCGTGCAATTGCGGGTACCAGAGGCTTTCACCGTACCATGCCCGAAGGCTGATCGTCGCAAATGGTCGACGGTGAAGGACATCGTTGGGACGGCAACCGCCAATGAGGCTTCGCTAAGGGTTTGTTCGGCACAGGTCGATAG
>NZ_JBAKHK010000213.1:0-261 GCF_036903355.1 Enterobacter sp. UNJFSC 003 | reverse complement strand
GTACAAAATGGCTTGTGAATACCACTGTCCTGTCACGATGGTTTCGTCCACCATGACGACAACGTAATAATCAGCTTTTGCAGCGACAGCTTTCGCTTTGATTTCTGCTAATGCGTCATCCGGAGAACCCCGAACCATCGTGCTTACGCTACCTATTCGCTGTAACCCTTGCGTCTGGTCGCGGCGAATCTCTTGCGGATGGTCCGTTACTGGCGGTGCTGGCTGTGGCGTACCTTGCAGTGCGCTACAGGCACTTAACAT
>NZ_JBAKHK010000212.1:0-261 GCF_036903355.1 Enterobacter sp. UNJFSC 003 | reverse complement strand
ACCAATAATGCACTCGGTATTTTGTTCGGCAATTAATAATAACGCCTTTGACGGATATTGTTCGGTTAATTCCATCTGGAATGTCGGTGACTCGTTGCCAAAATAAAAACCATTGCAGCCTGAAATCATCGCCTCTTGTTGAGTGTGAATGATGACAGGCAGATAAGGCAAAGATGTCGCGGCATTCTCTTGTAGGGCGGTACTAAAACGTGAAGATGAAAAGATACATAACTTTGGTGGCCCTGATAGCGCAGGCCAGCG
>NZ_JBAKHK010000211.1:0-261 GCF_036903355.1 Enterobacter sp. UNJFSC 003 | reverse complement strand
GGCCAGTGGATCGTGGAATGAGACCACCCAGGCAGGTTGAATGCGGTGTATAAGCTGGCACAGCGCCTGGGTTTCAGGTTCGGAGCCAGGTTTGTCACCTGTCAGTAATACGACATCGCGTTCTTCAGCGGCGCTGTTCCAGCGATAAACGGTTTCACCTTCCTTCCAGTTCGCCGCCGGAAAGTTTCTGTTTAAATCCACACCATTAGCATTGGCCCGTAACCCCAACTGGCAGCCGTCAGGATTCACACACAGCACCAC
>NZ_JBAKHK010000210.1:0-261 GCF_036903355.1 Enterobacter sp. UNJFSC 003 | reverse complement strand
CATCAACGCGACCCGGCGCAAACGGTACATGAATGCTCAAACCTGCGGCGCTTGCGGCTTTCTCAACACCAACCACACCAGCCAGCACTATGATATCCGCCAGCGAGGCTTTACCAGACTCTTTCTGGATTTTCTCCAGAACAGGCAGAGCACGAACGGCTGCGGCGTTCACATCCCAGTCGCGCTGCGGCATTAATGCCAGACGCGCACCGTTGGCACCACCGCGTTTGTCGCCACCACGGAAGGTAGAAGCAGATGCCC
>NZ_JBAKHK010000209.1:0-262 GCF_036903355.1 Enterobacter sp. UNJFSC 003 | reverse complement strand
AAAGCATTTAACTTCCGGGGCAGGGATGGCTGAACTGACTGCGCTTCACACATTAACAGCGCAAATGAAACGTGAAGGGATCCGCCGCTTGCTGGTGTTGAGCGGGGAAGAGGGTTGGTGTTTTGAGCATACTCTTAAGTTGCGTGATGCCTTACCTGGCGACTGGCTGTGGATTTCGCCGCGGCCAGATGCTGAAAACCACTGTTCTCCCTCGGCACTACAAACTTTACTTGGGCGCGAGTTCCGGCATGCGGTATTCGAC
>NZ_JBAKHK010000020.1:0-28965 GCF_036903355.1 Enterobacter sp. UNJFSC 003 | reverse complement strand
GACAACATCAAGATGGTTGTGACTCTGATCCACCCAATCGCGATGGACGACGGTCTGCGTTTCGCAATCCGTGAAGGTGGTCGTACCGTTGGTGCTGGCGTGGTTGCTAAAGTTCTCAGCTAATTGCTGATAACATTTGACGCAATGCGCATGAAAAGGGCATCATTTGATGCCCTTTTTGCACGCTTTCACATCAGAACCTGGCTCATCAGTGATTATTTTTGTCATAATCATTGCTGAGACAGGCTCTGCAGAGAGCGTATAATCCGTAAAGGGATTAAGCGTATCGATTTGGTCGCCTCGCAATCGCGGGGTGAAATTATTTGTAGAATTCTTCTGACAGGTTGGTTTATGAGTGCGAATACCGAAGCTCAAGGGAGCGGGCGCGGCCTGGAAGCGATGAAGTGGGTCGCTGTTGCCGTGCTGCTGATTGTGGCAATCGTTGGCAACTATCTTTATCGTGACATGATGCTGCCGCTCCGCGCGCTGGCAGTGGTGATTCTGATTGCTGCAGCGGGCGGTGTCGCGCTGTTAACGACTAAAGGTAAAGCAACCGTTGCTTTTGCGCGTGAAGCGCGTACCGAAGTCCGCAAGGTGATTTGGCCAACTCGCCAGGAAACATTGCACACCACTCTGATTGTGGCTGCAGTGACTGCGGTAATGTCACTGATCCTGTGGGGACTGGATGGTATTCTGGTTCGCCTGGTTTCCTTTATCACTGGCCTGAGGTTCTAAGATGTCTGAAGCCCCTAAAAAGCGTTGGTACGTCGTTCAGGCGTTTTCCGGTTTTGAAGGCCGCGTAGCAACGTCGCTGCGCGAGCATATCAAATTACACAATATGGAAGAGTTGTTTGGTGAAGTTATGGTTCCGACCGAAGAAGTGGTCGAGATCCGTGGCGGCCAGCGTCGTAAAAGCGAACGCAAATTCTTCCCGGGTTACGTGCTGGTTCAGATGGTAATGAACGACGCAAGCTGGCACCTGGTGCGCAGCGTACCGCGCGTAATGGGCTTTATCGGCGGCACGTCTGACCGTCCGGCACCAATTAGCGACAAAGAAGTTGATGCGATCATGAACCGCCTGCAGCAGGTGGGTGATAAGCCGCGTCCTAAAACGCTCTTTGAACCGGGTGAGATGGTTCGTGTTAGCGACGGTCCGTTTGCTGACTTTAACGGCGTGGTTGAAGAAGTGGACTATGAGAAGTCCCGCCTGAAAGTTTCTGTTTCTATCTTCGGTCGTGCGACCCCGGTAGAACTGGACTTTGCTCAGGTAGAAAAAGCTTAAGCAGCGATCAAAAAAGCAACGATTTAACCGTTGCACAAGGCGCGAGATTGGAATACAATTTCGCGCCTTTTGTTTTTATGGGCCACGGCCTGTAAAACGAATTTTATTCACGGGGAGCCTCCTTGAGGCGCTATTACCCAATCAGAGGATTTTAGAATGGCTAAGAAAGTACAAGCCTACGTCAAGCTGCAGGTTGCAGCTGGTATGGCGAACCCAAGTCCACCAGTTGGCCCAGCACTGGGTCAGCAGGGTGTGAACATCATGGAATTCTGTAAAGCGTTCAACGCAAAAACTGAATCCCTGGAAAAAGGTCTGCCAATCCCAGTTGTAATCACTGTTTACGCTGACCGTTCTTTCACTTTCGTTACCAAAACCCCTCCAGCAGCCGTTCTGCTGAAGAAAGCGGCTGGTATCAAGTCTGGTTCCGGTAAACCGAACAAAGACAAAGTGGGTAAAATTTCCCGCGCTCAGCTGCAGGAAATCGCGCAGACCAAAGCTGCCGACATGACTGGTTCCGACATTGAAGCGATGACTCGCTCAATCGAAGGTACTGCACGTTCCATGGGCCTGGTAGTGGAGGACTAAGAAATGGCTAAACTGACCAAGCGCATGTCCGTGATTCGTGACAAAGTTGATGCGACCAAACAGTACGACATCAACGAAGCTATCGCTCTGCTGAAAGAACTGGCAACTGCTAAGTTCGTTGAAAGCGTTGACGTTGCCGTTAACCTGGGCATCGACGCTCGTAAATCCGATCAGAACGTTCGTGGCGCGACTGTACTGCCACACGGTACTGGCCGTTCCGTTCGCGTAGCTGTATTTGCTCAGGGTGCAAACGCTGAAGCGGCTAAAGCTGCCGGCGCTGAACTGGTAGGTATGGAAGATCTGGCTGATCAGATCAAGAAAGGCGAAATGAACTTTGACGTTGTTATTGCTTCTCCAGATGCAATGCGCGTTGTTGGCCAGCTGGGCCAGGTTCTGGGTCCACGCGGCCTGATGCCAAACCCGAAAGTGGGTACTGTAACCCCTAACGTTGCTGAAGCGGTTAAGAACGCTAAAGCAGGTCAGGTTCGTTATCGTAACGACAAAAACGGCATCATCCACACCACCATCGGTAAAGTGGACTTTGACGCTGACAAACTGAAAGAAAACCTGGAATCTCTGCTGGTTGCGCTGAAAAAAGCAAAACCAACTCAGGCTAAAGGCGTGTACATCAAGAAAGTTAGCATCTCCACCACTATGGGTGCAGGTGTTGCAGTTGACCAGGCTGGCCTGAGCGCTGCTGCAAACTAATGCCTTTACGTGGGCGGTGATTTTGTCTACAATCTTACCCCCACGTTTGCTAACAAAAGTTAGCGGCTAAAAGATTTGTTCGTTGGAGCCTGGCCTATCCAGGCCTCCGTCGAAGACCGCAGGTGTTTCGTAAGAGACTTAATCCCCTGCGTAGACGGTGACAGAACGCTAAGAATATTTTTTGAATACTCTGGCTTGTTTCTGCTCACCGTATTAAGACGCTCTTTCCGTTGGGGAGAGTGAAGTGAGTTCCGGAACATGAGTTCCGGCAAACATCCAGGAGCAAAGCTAATGGCTTTAAATCTTCAAGACAAACAAGCGATTGTTGCTGAAGTCAGCGAAGTAGCCAAAGGCGCGCTGTCTGCAGTAGTTGCGGATTCCCGTGGCGTTACTGTAGACAAAATGACTGAACTGCGTAAAGCAGGTCGTGAAGCTGGCGTATACATGCGTGTTGTTCGTAACACCCTGCTGCGTCGCGTAGTTGAAGGTACTCAGTTTGAGTGCCTGAAAGACACGTTTGTTGGTCCGACCCTTATTGCATACTCTATGGAACACCCGGGCGCTGCTGCTCGTCTGTTCAAAGAGTTCGCGAAAGCGAATGCAAAATTTGAGGTCAAAGCTGCAGCCTTTGAAGGTGAGTTGATCCCGGCATCGCAAATCGATCGCCTGGCAACCCTGCCGACCTACGAAGAAGCAATTGCACGCCTGATGGCAACCATGAAAGAAGCTTCGGCTGGCAAACTGGTTCGCACTCTGGCTGCTGTTCGCGATGCGAAAGAAGCTGCTTAATTGCAGTTGCCTTTATAACGCACTCGCTTACGTATAAACTTATTCTGATTTTCAGGAACAATTTAAATGTCTATCACTAAAGATCAAATCATTGAAGCAGTTGCAGCTATGTCCGTAATGGACGTTGTAGAACTGATTTCTGCAATGGAAGAAAAATTCGGTGTTTCTGCTGCTGCTGCTGTAGCTGTAGCTGCGGGCCCGGCTGAAGCTGCTGAAGAAAAAACTGAATTCGACGTAATTCTGAAAGCTGCTGGCGCTAACAAAGTTGCTGTTATCAAAGCAGTACGTGGCGCAACTGGCCTGGGTCTGAAAGAAGCTAAAGACCTGGTAGAATCTGCTCCAGCTGCGCTGAAAGAAGGCGTGAGCAAAGACGACGCAGAAGCACTGAAAAAATCTCTGGAAGAAGCTGGCGCTGAAGTTGAAGTTAAATAAGCCAACTTTTCTGGTTGCAGCCTAAGAAATTAGGCTGATGGCTGGTGACTTTTTAGTCACCAGCCTTTTTGCGCTGTAAGGCGCCAGTAGCATTTCACACTGTTTGACTGCTGGTTGTCCTGACAATGCTTGTTTCTATCGACGCCTTAATATATTGCGACAGGGTGCTCGCTCTGTGTAAATCGCAACGAAATGGTTTAAGCGTGATAGCAACAGGTATTGCGGAAAGTATTCAATTTTCCGGTCAACAAAATAGTGTTGCACAAACTGTCCCTTCGTCGGACAGATGGGTCGACTTGTCAGCGAGCTGAGGAACCCTAATGGTTTACTCCTATACCGAGAAAAAACGTATTCGTAAGGATTTTGGTAAACGTCCACAAGTTTTGGATATACCTTATCTCCTTTCTATCCAGCTTGACTCGTTCCAGAAGTTTATCGAGCAAGATCCTGAAGGGCAGTATGGTCTGGAAGCAGCTTTCCGCTCCGTATTCCCGATTAAAAGCTATAGCGGTAATTCTGAGCTGCAATACGTCAGCTACCGCCTTGGCGAACCGGTGTTTGACGTTCAGGAATGTCAGATCCGTGGCGTGACCTATTCCGCACCGCTGCGCGTAAAACTGCGTCTGGTGATCTACGAGCGCGAAGCGCCTGAAGGCACCGTTAAAGACATTAAAGAACAAGAAGTCTACATGGGTGAAATTCCGCTCATGACGGACAACGGTACTTTCGTTATCAACGGTACTGAGCGTGTGATCGTTTCCCAGCTGCATCGTAGCCCGGGTGTCTTCTTCGACAGCGATAAAGGTAAAACACACTCTTCCGGTAAAGTACTGTATAACGCGCGCATCATTCCTTACCGTGGTTCCTGGCTGGACTTCGAGTTCGATCCTAAAGACAACCTGTTTGTCCGTATCGACCGTCGTCGTAAACTGCCTGCGACCATCATTTTGCGTGCGCTGCAATACACGACTGAACAGATCCTGGACCTGTTCTTCGAGAAAGTAATCTTTGAAATCCGCGACAACAAGCTGCAAATGGAGCTGGTGCCGGAACGTCTGCGTGGTGAGACCGCGTCGTTCGACATCGAAGCCGATGGCAAAGTGTATGTGGAAAAAGGTCGCCGTATCACTGCGCGCCATATCCGTCAGCTGGAAAAAGATGATATCAAACACATCGAAGTCCCGGTTGAATACATTGCAGGAAAAGTGGTCGCGAAAGATTACGTTGACGAGTCAACTGGCGAACTGATCTGCCCAGCGAACATGGAGCTGAGCCTGGATCTGTTGGCTAAGCTGAGCCAGTCTGGTCACAAACGTATCGAAACGCTGTTCACCAACGATCTGGACCACGGCGCGTATATGTCTGAGACTATTCGCGTCGACCCAACTACCGATCGTCTGAGCGCGCTGGTAGAAATCTACCGCATGATGCGTCCTGGTGAGCCACCAACTCGCGAAGCGGCTGAAAGCCTGTTCGAGAATCTGTTCTTCTCCGAAGACCGCTACGATCTGTCCGCGGTTGGTCGTATGAAGTTCAACCGTTCTCTGCTGCGTGATGAAATCGAAGGTTCCGGTATCCTGAGCAAAGACGACATCATCGAAGTGATGAAGAAGCTCATCGATATCCGTAACGGTAAAGGCGAAGTGGACGATATCGACCACCTCGGCAACCGTCGTATCCGTTCCGTAGGCGAAATGGCGGAAAACCAGTTCCGCGTTGGCCTGGTACGTGTAGAGCGTGCGGTGAAAGAACGTCTGTCTCTGGGCGATCTGGATACCCTGATGCCTCAGGATATGATCAACGCCAAGCCGATTTCTGCAGCAGTGAAAGAGTTCTTCGGTTCCAGCCAGCTGTCACAGTTTATGGACCAGAACAACCCGCTGTCTGAGATTACGCACAAACGTCGTATCTCTGCTCTCGGCCCAGGTGGTTTGACCCGTGAGCGCGCAGGCTTTGAAGTTCGAGACGTACACCCGACGCACTACGGTCGCGTATGTCCAATCGAAACGCCTGAAGGTCCAAACATCGGTCTGATCAACTCCCTGTCCGTGTACGCACAGACTAACGAATACGGTTTCCTCGAGACTCCGTACCGTAAAGTGACTGACGGAGTTGTAACCGACGAAATTCATTATCTGTCTGCTATCGAAGAAGGTAACTACGTTATCGCTCAGGCGAACTCCAACCTGGATGACGAAGGCCACTTTGAAGAAGACCTGGTAACGTGCCGTAGCAAAGGCGAATCAAGCTTGTTCAGCCGCGATCAGGTTGACTACATGGACGTTTCCACCCAACAGGTGGTTTCTGTCGGTGCATCCCTGATCCCGTTCCTGGAACACGATGACGCCAACCGTGCATTGATGGGTGCGAACATGCAACGTCAGGCCGTTCCAACTCTGCGTGCTGATAAGCCGCTGGTTGGTACCGGTATGGAACGTGCTGTTGCCGTCGACTCCGGTGTTACCGCAGTTGCTAAGCGTGGCGGTACCGTACAGTACGTTGATGCATCCCGTATCGTTATCAAAGTTAACGAAGACGAGATGTATCCGGGCGAAGCGGGCATCGACATCTACAACCTGACCAAGTACACCCGTTCTAACCAGAACACCTGTATCAACCAGATGCCTTGCGTTTCTCTGGGTGAGCCAATTGAGCGCGGCGACGTGCTGGCTGACGGCCCGTCCACCGACCTCGGTGAGCTGGCGCTCGGTCAGAACATGCGCGTAGCGTTCATGCCGTGGAACGGTTACAACTTCGAAGACTCCATCCTTGTCTCCGAGCGTGTGGTTCAGGAAGATCGTTTCACCACGATCCACATTCAGGAACTGGCATGTGTGTCTCGTGACACCAAGCTGGGGCCAGAAGAGATCACTGCCGACATCCCTAACGTGGGTGAAGCAGCGCTCTCCAAACTGGATGAGTCCGGTATCGTTTACATTGGTGCGGAAGTGACCGGTGGTGACATTCTGGTGGGTAAGGTAACGCCTAAAGGTGAAACCCAGCTGACGCCAGAAGAGAAACTGCTGCGTGCAATCTTCGGTGAGAAAGCGTCCGACGTTAAAGACTCTTCTCTGCGCGTTCCAAACGGTGTTTCCGGTACGGTTATCGACGTTCAGGTCTTCACCCGTGATGGCGTTGAGAAAGATAAACGTGCGCTGGAAATCGAAGAAATGCAGCTCAAACAGGCTAAGAAAGACCTGTCTGAAGAACTGCAAATCCTCGAAGCGGGTCTGTTCAGCCGTATCTACGCGGTACTGGTTGCCGGCGGTATTGAAGCTGAGAAGCTCGATAAACTGCCACGCGATCGCTGGCTGGAACTGGGCCTGACCGACGAAGAGAAACAGAATCAGCTGGAACAGCTGGCTGAGCAGTATGACGAACTGAAACACGAGTTCGAGAAAAAACTCGAAGCGAAACGCCGTAAAATCACTCAGGGCGACGATCTGGCACCAGGTGTGCTGAAGATTGTTAAGGTATATCTGGCCGTTAAACGTCAGATCCAGCCGGGTGATAAGATGGCAGGCCGTCACGGTAACAAGGGTGTTATCTCTAAGATCAACCCGATCGAAGATATGCCGCACGATGCTAACGGTACGCCGGTAGATATCGTACTGAACCCGCTGGGCGTACCGTCTCGTATGAACATTGGTCAGATCCTCGAAACTCACCTGGGTATGGCTGCGAAAGGTATCGGCGATAAGATCAACGCCATGCTGAAGCAGCAGGAAGAAGTCGCGAAACTGCGCGAATTCATCCAGCGTGCGTACGATCTGGGTACTGATGTTCGCCAGAAAGTCGACCTGAACACCTTTAGCGATGAAGAAGTGCTGCGCTTGGCTGAGAACCTGAAAAAAGGTATGCCAATCGCAACGCCAGTCTTCGATGGTGCGAAAGAGTCTGAAATCAAGGAACTGTTACAGCTGGGTGGCCTGCCAAGTTCTGGCCAGATCACACTGTTCGACGGTCGTACCGGTGAGCAGTTTGAGCGTCAGGTAACCGTGGGTTACATGTACATGCTGAAACTGAACCACTTGGTTGATGACAAGATGCACGCGCGTTCTACCGGTTCTTATAGCCTGGTTACTCAGCAGCCGCTGGGTGGTAAGGCACAGTTCGGTGGTCAGCGCTTCGGGGAGATGGAAGTGTGGGCGCTGGAAGCATACGGCGCAGCATACACCCTGCAGGAAATGCTCACCGTTAAGTCTGATGACGTGAACGGTCGTACCAAGATGTATAAAAACATCGTGGACGGCAACCATCAGATGGAACCGGGCATGCCAGAGTCCTTCAACGTTCTGTTGAAAGAGATTCGTTCGCTGGGTATCAACATCGAACTGGAAGACGAGTAATTCTCGCTCAAACAGGTCACTGGTGTCGGGTTAACGCCCGACACCAGATTGTGCTAACTCCGACGGGAGCAAATCCGTGAAAGATTTATTAAAGTTTCTGAAAGCGCAGACTAAAACCGAAGAGTTTGATGCGATCAAAATTGCTCTGGCTTCGCCAGACATGATCCGTTCATGGTCTTTCGGTGAAGTCAAAAAGCCGGAAACCATCAACTACCGTACGTTCAAACCTGAGCGTGACGGCCTTTTCTGTGCGCGTATTTTCGGGCCAGTAAAAGATTACGAGTGCCTGTGCGGTAAGTACAAGCGCCTGAAACACCGTGGTGTGATCTGTGAGAAGTGCGGCGTTGAAGTGACCCAGACTAAAGTGCGCCGTGAGCGCATGGGCCACATCGAGCTGGCGTCCCCAACTGCTCACATCTGGTTCCTGAAATCTCTGCCGTCCCGTATCGGTCTGCTGCTGGATATGCCACTGCGCGATATCGAACGTGTTCTGTACTTCGAATCTTATGTGGTTATCGAAGGCGGTATGACGAACCTGGAACGCCACCAGATTCTGACCGAAGAACAGTATCTGGATGCGCTGGAAGAGTTCGGTGACGAATTCGACGCGAAGATGGGTGCGGAAGCTATCCAGGCCCTGCTGAAGAGCATGGATCTGGAGCAAGAGTGCGAGCAGCTGCGTGAAGAGCTGAACGAAACTAACTCCGAAACCAAGCGTAAAAAGCTGACCAAGCGTATCAAACTGCTGGAAGCGTTCGTTCAGTCTGGTAACAAACCAGAGTGGATGATCCTGACCGTTCTGCCGGTTCTGCCGCCAGATCTGCGTCCGCTGGTTCCACTGGATGGTGGTCGTTTCGCAACATCTGACCTGAACGATCTGTATCGTCGCGTCATTAACCGTAACAACCGTCTGAAACGCCTGCTGGATTTGGCTGCGCCGGACATCATCGTACGTAACGAAAAACGTATGCTGCAGGAAGCGGTTGATGCCCTGCTGGATAACGGTCGTCGCGGTCGTGCGATAACTGGTTCTAACAAACGTCCTCTGAAATCTTTGGCCGACATGATCAAAGGTAAACAGGGTCGTTTCCGTCAGAACCTGCTCGGTAAGCGTGTTGACTACTCCGGTCGTTCTGTTATCACCGTAGGTCCATACCTGCGTCTGCATCAGTGCGGTCTGCCGAAGAAAATGGCACTGGAGCTGTTCAAACCATTCATCTACGGCAAGCTGGAACTGCGTGGCCTGGCCACCACCATCAAAGCCGCGAAGAAAATGGTTGAGCGCGAAGAAGCTGTCGTTTGGGATATCCTGGACGAAGTTATCCGCGAACACCCGGTACTGCTGAACCGTGCACCAACTCTGCACCGTCTGGGTATCCAGGCATTTGAGCCAGTCCTGATTGAAGGTAAAGCTATCCAGCTACACCCGCTGGTTTGTGCGGCATATAACGCCGACTTCGATGGTGACCAGATGGCTGTTCACGTACCGCTGACGTTGGAAGCCCAGCTCGAAGCGCGTGCGCTGATGATGTCTACTAACAACATCCTGTCTCCAGCGAACGGTGAACCTATCATCGTTCCTTCTCAGGACGTTGTATTGGGTCTGTACTACATGACCCGTGACTGTGTTAACGCCAAAGGCGAAGGCATGGTGCTGACTGGCCCTAAAGAAGCTGAGCGTATTTATCGCGCTGGGCTGGCCTCTCTGCATGCGCGCGTTAAAGTGCGTATCACCGAATACGAAAAAGATGAAAACGGCGAATTCGTTGCGAAAACCAGCATTAAAGACACGACCGTTGGCCGTGCCATTCTGTGGATGATCGTACCGAAAGGTCTGCCTTTCTCCATCGTCAACCAGGCGCTGGGCAAGAAAGCAATCTCCAAAATGCTGAACACCTGTTACCGCATTTTGGGCCTGAAGCCGACCGTTATCTTCGCTGACCAAACAATGTATACCGGCTTTGCTTATGCAGCGCGTTCAGGTGCATCTGTGGGTATTGATGACATGGTCATCCCAGAGAAGAAACACGAAATCATCTCTGAAGCGGAAGCTGAAGTTGCTGAGATCCAGGAGCAGTTCCAGTCTGGTCTGGTAACCGCGGGCGAACGCTATAACAAAGTTATCGATATCTGGGCGGCGGCGAACGATCGTGTATCCAAAGCGATGATGGATAACCTGCAAACCGAAACCGTGATTAACCGTGACGGCGTAGAAGAGCAGCAGGTTTCCTTCAACAGCATTTACATGATGGCCGACTCCGGTGCGCGTGGTTCTGCAGCACAGATTCGTCAGCTGGCAGGTATGCGTGGTCTGATGGCGAAGCCAGATGGTTCCATCATCGAAACGCCAATCACCGCGAACTTCCGTGAAGGTCTGAACGTACTCCAGTACTTCATCTCTACTCACGGTGCGCGTAAAGGTCTGGCGGATACCGCACTGAAAACCGCGAACTCCGGTTATCTGACGCGTCGTCTGGTTGACGTTGCGCAGGATCTGGTTGTAACCGAAGACGATTGTGGCACCCTCGAAGGTATCACCATGACCCCAGTCATCGAGGGTGGTGATGTTAAAGAGCCACTGCGCGATCGCGTTCTGGGTCGTGTAACCGCGGAAGACATTCTGAAGCCGGGTACTGCAGACATTCTGGTTCCACGCAACACGCTGCTGCACGAGCACTGGTGTGATCTGCTGGAAGCCAACTCTGTTGACTCCGTGAAGGTGCGTTCCGTTGTATCCTGTGACACCGACTTCGGTGTATGTGCGCACTGCTACGGTCGTGACCTGGCGCGTGGCCACATCATCAACAAAGGTGAAGCAATCGGCGTTATCGCGGCACAGTCCATCGGTGAGCCGGGTACACAGCTGACGATGCGTACGTTCCACATCGGTGGTGCGGCATCTCGTGCGGCTGCTGAATCCAGCATCCAGGTGAAAAACAAAGGTAGCATCAAGCTCAGCAACGCGAAGTCTGTTGTTAACTCCGCAGGCAAGCTGGTTGTGACCTCTCGTAACACCGAGCTGAAGCTGATCGACGAATTCGGTCGTACCAAAGAGAGCTATAAAGTGCCTTACGGTGCTGTTATGGCGAAAGGTGATGGCGAGCAGGTTGCTGGCGGTGAAACCGTTGCAAACTGGGATCCACACACCATGCCGGTTATCACCGAAGTAAGTGGTTTCATCCGCTTCACTGACATGATCGACGGCCAGACCATTACTCGTCAGACTGACGAGCTGACCGGTCTGTCTTCTCTGGTGGTTCTGGATTCTGCGGAACGTACTGCCGGTGGTAAAGATCTGCGTCCTGCACTGAAAATCGTTGATGCTAACGGTAACGACGTTCTGATCCCAGGTACCGACATGCCTGCGCAGTACTTCCTGCCGGGTAAAGCGATCGTTCAGTTGGAAGATGGTATTCAGATCGGTGCGGGTGATGCTCTGGCGCGTATTCCACAGGAATCCAGCGGTACCAAGGACATCACCGGTGGTCTGCCACGCGTTGCTGACCTGTTCGAAGCACGTCGTCCGAAAGAGCCTGCAATCCTGGCTGAAATCAGCGGTATCATTTCCTTCGGTAAAGAGACCAAAGGTAAACGCCGTCTGGTTATCACCCCAGTAGATGGCAGCGAGCCGTACGAAGAGATGATTCCTAAGTGGCGTCAGCTCAACGTGTTCGAAGGTGAACGTGTAGAACGTGGTGACGTGGTTTCCGATGGTCCAGAAGCGCCGCACGACATTCTGCGTCTTCGTGGCGTACACGCGGTAACGCGTTACATCACCAACGAAGTACAGGACGTTTACCGTCTGCAAGGCGTTAAGATTAACGATAAGCACATCGAAGTTATCGTTCGTCAGATGCTGCGTAAAGCAACCATCGAAAACGCAGGCAGCTCCGACTTCCTGGAAGGCGAGCAGGTTGAATACTCCCGCGTTAAGATCGCAAACCGCGATCTGGAAGCGAACGGCAAAATCGGTGCGACCTTCGCGCGCGATCTGCTGGGTATCACCAAAGCGTCTCTGGCAACCGAGTCCTTCATCTCTGCAGCATCGTTCCAGGAAACCACGCGTGTCCTGACTGAAGCCGCTGTTGCAGGTAAACGTGATGAACTGCGCGGTCTGAAAGAGAACGTTATCGTGGGTCGACTGATCCCGGCGGGTACCGGTTATGCGTACCACCAGGATCGTATGCGTCGTCGTGCAGCGGGTGAATTGCCAGCAGCACCGCAGGTAACTGCAGAAGATGCATCCGCGAGCCTGGCAGAGCTGCTGAACGCAGGTCTGGGCGGTTCCGACAACGACTAATCGTTGATATCGCTAATAAAAAACCCGCCTCGGCGGGTTTTTTTATGTCTTTTTTCAGTTAACCAACGGGATTCGTCGGTAGAGTTCTATCATGTCGCTAGCCAGATCCTGAATGACCATCGCGTTCATCAGGTGATCCTGAGAGTGAACGGTGATCAGGTTTACCGGAAGCTTTCCGGTGCCTTCATCAAGACCAATAAGCTGCGTCTGAATAGTGTGCGCATGCTTAACGTATTCGCGTGACTCTTCCATCGCTTTTTCGGCTTCGTCAAAGTCGCCTTTGCGCGCCATCTGCAATGCTGTAAGCGCAGCACTGCGCGCCGCACCCGCGTTGACCAGCAATTCCATGATTGTTGTTTCTAAGTCTTCCATTATGACTCCAGCAGCTTAAGCGCTTTTTCCAGTACGACATCGCCTTTCATCATGCCGTAATCCATCATGTCGATCACCGCGACCTTTTTGCCAAGCGGTTCGGCCTGCGCCTGAAGTTTTGCCAGCTCGTATTTAACCTGTGGCCCCAGCAATACGATGTCAGCCGCCGCGATGTTGTCTTTAAACTCCGCGACCGGAACGGCTTTAATGGTTACTTCAACCCCTTTTTTCTGCGCGGCGTCTTTCATTCGTTGAACCAGCATGCTGGTTGACATCCCCGCTGCACAGCATAAAACGATGTTCTTCATAGTCAGCCTCGATCTACATGTGTTTATTGATAATTATCCCGTGCAGACCGCTTCAACAACCGCTTTACCGCGATTGTGTGTCAGGCATCACAAAGAAATCGGCATTTTTCTGAAACCGGTTACAATTTTACATTGAAGTACAATATGCCCGTTGATAAGGGCATATTGAGCGGTGAGGAACTAGCTGTCGGAGGTGCGGATAATGCGGTTTTTGCCCTTCTGTTTCGCGCTATAGAGTGCGGCATCAACGCCACCTACAAACTGCTCCAGCGGTTCGAAGTGCCATTCTCCCAGACCCGCACTGAAGGTGACGCGGAGGTTTTCTTCTCGCCATTCCCGTACTTCTACGGCAGTGCGCCATGATTCCAGCAGCGAGTGAGCGGACGTAATCAGTTCAGACTTGAAGATCACCGCGAACTCTTCTCCACCGTAGCGGTACACCGAGACGTGATGCGGTTGCATAATTTGAATCCCTTCCCGCGCCACGTTACGCAAAACGATATCGCCGCTCAGGTGACCCCAGGTGTCGTTTATCGATTTGAAGTTATCAATATCAATCAGCGCCAGTGCAAAAGGTTGCTGTGCAGTGAATAGCTCATCGATATCGTTGTCGAAAGCGCGGCGGTTTTTACAGCCCGTCAGCGCATCGTGAGTGGCCTGGCGGACATATGCCAGCTCGCGTTCTTTGTTGGTCTGAATCGTATGTGTCAGCATCGCCTCAAGGCGAGGCGCCTGGCTGACGTCCCCGGTTTTGATGGCGTTGATAATCGTCATCAGCACGGTTCGTGAGGCGTGGCGCAGGTACAAGCCGAACAAAATGATAATGATTGCCGCCAGCGCAAACCCCCAACCGACGATGGTGGTTTCATGGCGGGTGATTTCAGTGAGCGTGGCGCCAGATACTCTATAGATAACAAACCAGTCCGGGTTAGTGAAGGAGTAGTAATAATACCAGGCATTGGTTTTCCGATCGTAAAGATGGCCTTCGCCGCTGGTCATTTTGTCCATTAGCGATTCGCTTACGTACGGTTTAAAGAGCGCACCCGTATCGGGATGAAGCACCACGGCACCATCACGCTCAACGACGAAGAACTCACCTTGTACGGGAGCCACCATCTGACGCAGGGTGTACCCCATTGATGTTAAATCGAGATGAAAAGCGATTGTGCCCTTTAATCTGCCTTCCGGTGAAATCACGGGCTTGTAGAGCGTGACTGTCGGGTGATCGGTAAAATAGTCCATATAGGGGCGTGTATAGTGGCTGAAGATACTGGCTTCCGCCTGCGCAACGAACCACGGACGTGTTCGGGCGTCATACGTTTTGCTTTTATCTGTCGGGAGGACTTCCGGCGCCCGCAGAACCTGTCCTTGGGTATCTGCCAGGGAGATTGAAGACACCGTCGGCATGAGGTTTTGTAAATGCATTAACATCTGCAGCCCTGCTGCAGGATCGGTATTTACGGTCGTATCTAGCCTGTTATTGCGGGAAAAGAAGGTGGCGGCTCGTCCGAGGATATAGTCGTTTTCACGCAGGATAGACTCGGTGTAGTTCACCGCCAGATTATGGGTGAAATTACCATTAATCTTATGATAATCCTCAAGGAAACCCTTACGCTGCAACAGCGTAATAAATACGGCGATCAGAATAAAACTAAACAGGATCCCCGCGAAACTGACCATTATGGGTCTGGTGAAAGAGAGCTTTTTGCTATGAATTGCCATGAGTTGAACATCAATCCTGATGGTTTACACGTTGCGTGAATCGCTATCCTCTCAGCTTAGTCGCTGTCTGGATGATGGCTGACCATTATAGGAATATTGCCGGGCAACAGGATGATTTATCTTAAGGAATAATCGGAAATAACGCATTTATTTTAAGAATTAAAAAATTTTGTGGTTTAGAGAGAAGGCAGGGCGAAACGAGGAAGAAGCTTTTCGCCCTGGTCAGCGTCCGTTGCTGACAACATAAGAATAAAAAAACGCGTAAAATCTAACAATTACCTAATGATATTGTTACGAGCCACCTCGATATCTTTCAGCGAGGTTGCAGCGCGTTTCAACGCAGTTGCGAAGCTCTTCCCAGCCAGCTGTCCCAGTCTTTCCAGACGGGTTGTAGACCTTGCGCGATCAGGGCTGCAGCCACCTCTTCCGGACGTCGTCCGTCATGTGGGGCGAACTGCTCCAGCTCTGGATGGTCATCGGCATAGCCGCCGGGCTGTGTTTTGGAAAATGCGCTGACGTTGTTAATCGCCAGCGGGATTGCTCGATCGCGAAACGCCGGCGATTCCCGCGTGGAAAGAGAGAGCTCGACCTCCGGTGCAAGCAGGCGAAATGCACAGATGGTTTGCACCAGCTGGCGTTCGTCCATCAGCGACGCTGGCTCGATTCCTCCTGCGCACGGGCGCAGCCGGGGAAAGGAGATGGAGTAACGGCTCTGCCAGTAATGCTGCTGCAGCCAGAGCAGATGCTCGGCAACCATGTAGCAATCCACTCTCCAGCTGTCGGACAGCCCGACCAGTGCGCCGAGACCGATTTTATCGATCCCTGCGCGTCCCAGCCTGTCCGGCGTTTCTAGCCGGAAGAAGAAATCTTGTTTCTTTCCCTTCAGATGATGCCGCGCATACGTCGCCTCGTGGTAGGTTTCCTGATAGACCATCACCCCGTCGAGTCCGAGGGTTTTTAGCTCAGCGTATTCCTCTTGCAACAGAGGCTGCACTTCCATCTGTAGCGATGCAAACTCGCGGCGAATGGCGGGAAGGTGCTGACGAAAATAGTCCATCCCAACGTGACGTTGATGCTCGCCCGTGACCAGGAGCACATGTTCGAAACCCATTTCCCGTATGGCCGCACACTCTCGTGCGATTTCACGTTTATCAAGGGTTTTGCGTTTTATGCGGTTGCTCATGGAAAAACCGCAGTAGGTGCAGTCATTGGCGCACAGGTTCGAAAGATAGAGCGGCACGTAAAAGCTTACCGTATTGCCAAAACGCTGGCGGGTAAGCCGCTGGGCACGCTGGGCCATCGGTTCAAGATACGCACTTGCCGCCGGGGAGAGCAGTGCCATCATGTCCTCCCGAGTCAGATGCCGGGCATTGAGCGCGCGCTCCACGTCAGCAGGTGTTTTACTGTTAATGCGCAGGGCAATATCGTCCCAGTTAAGCGCTCGCCAGCGATCGATAAAGGTCGTCATTAGAGCGCCTCCAGAAAACCGGTCAGCGGGCTGGTGGCCTGAGCCTGATAGCTGCTTGCGCCTGGGCCTGATTCTCTTGCAAGCCTGCCGGCTTCCACCGCCAGGCGGAACGCGCGCGCCATCATCACCGGGTTATCGGCGACCGCAATAGCCGTGTTCACCAGTACCGCATCGGCGCCGATTTCCAGCGCCTGCGCGGCATGGCTGGGTACGCCGATACCCGCATCAACCACCACCGGCACGGTGGCCTGCTCAATGACGATTTGCAGCATCGCACGGGTTTCCAGCCCCTGATTAGAGCCGATGGGGGCGCCCAAGGGCATCACGGCGGCGCAGCCGACTTCTTCGAGACGTTTGCACAAAACGGGATCGGCTCCGCAGTAGGGCAGAACGATGAAACCTTGCTGGACCAGCTTTTCAGCTGCTTTCAGCGTTTCGATGGGGTCGGGCAATAGCCAGCGAGCGTCAGGGTGAATTTCCAGCTTCAGCCAGCGGGTACCGAGAGCTTCACGTGCCAGCTGAGCGGCAAAAATTGCCTCTTCGGCCGTTTTTGCGCCGGAGGTATTCGGCAGCAAGGTGACGCCAGCCTCCAGCAAGGGCGCCAGAATAGCATCGCTGTGATGGCGTAGATCCACGCGCTTCAGCGCGAGCGTGACCAGTTGACTGCCGCTTTCACGGATGGCATCAACCATCAGCTGTGGGGAGGCAAATTTTCCTGTTCCGGTAAACAGATGTGAATCAAAGACTTTATCGGCAATACGTAACATCTCATCCTCCTGCAATAACCTGAAATAGCAGGATTTGGTCACCTTCTGATACCTGCTGATGTTCCCACTGCTCGCGCGGCAGGATCTGTTGATTGAGCGCCAGCGCCGTTCCCGGCTTAAGCTGACGCAGCTTCTCGAGCAGTGCGGCCACGGTGAGACCTTCATCGCACTTTAGGGGTTCATCGTTAAACAGAATGCGCATTGCGGCCTCCGCATACCGGGCATTGGCTGGCCCGGTGTAATGCCAGATGGCGCCAGCCGATGGAGCGGCCGTCAAACAGGCGCAGCGTATTGCGCTCCGTCTCCATGCCGCTCAGAAGCTTAATGGCCTCCAGCGCCTGCAGGGTGCCCATCACACCCACCACGGGGCCCAGAATGCCCGCGGTACGGCAGTTGCGCTCAGGCTCGAAATCGTCTGGCCACAGGCAGCGATAGCAGCCCTGCGCCCAGGGCGGCGTCAGCACCATGAGTTGTCCGCCAAAGCCGACCGCGCTGGCGGCGATCAGTGGCGTATTCTGCGCCACACAGGCGGCGTTGATCGCCTGGCGAGTCGCCATATTGTCGGTGCAATCGAGCACAACATCCGCAAGGGCGACTTCACGTTGCAGGCTTTCGCCGCTGAGCCGCTCCTGCCGCGCAATCAGCTCAATATCCGGGTTCAGCTGGTTCAGCCGTTGGCGAGTGATATGCACTTTGGGCAGGTTGATGTCCTCGGTAGTAAAGAGGATTTGCCGCTGCAGATTACTGAGATGCACCTCGTCGTCGTCGGCCAATACCAGCGTGCCGATACCTGCGCCTGCCAGATAGAGCGCAGCGGGCGCGCCCAGGCCGCCCAGGCCGACGATCAGCACCCGGCTGGCGAGCAGCTTTTGCTGCCCGTCAATGGCGATATCCTCCAGCAGGATCTGTCGGCTGTAGCGCATAAAATCACGGTCATTCATCATCGCCTGCTCCTGCCAGCCGTAAAAGCTGAGCGGTGGCGGCTTGCCAGTCTGCGGCCTGGGTGATGGCGCTGACGACGGCGATACTGCCGACGCCGGTGTCGAGAACGGCGGATGCACGCGCAAGGCTAATGCCGCCAATGGCAACGGTGGGATAATCCTCCAGGCGCCGGATATGGCCGGCCAGCTGCGCCAGCCCCTGCGGCGCAGAAGGCATCTGTTTGGTTTGCGTCGGGAAGACGTGACCAAGCGCGATGTAGGAAGGGCGAGCCCCCAGCGCTACGTCGATCTCCATATCGTCGTGCGTTGACACGCCGAGGCGTAAGCCCGCTTCGCGAATGACGTTCAGGTCCGTTGTCTCCAGGTCTTCCTGACCCAGGTGCACGCCGTAAGCCTGATGCTTAACCGCCAGTCGCCAGTAGTCGTTGATAAACAGGCGGGCGGCGTAGCGTCGACCCAGAGCAATGGCGGCGATAACGTCGGATTCCACCTCTTCATCGCGTTTGTCTTTGATGCGTAGTTGGAGGGTACGAACTCCTGCCTCCAGCAGACGCGCGATCCATTCCACGCTGTCTACCACCGGATACAGCCCTAAACGAAAGGGCACACGAGGAAAATCAGGCTGATACATTACTCACACCTCCTCTTTTTTGAGGTAGATTTCGCCGCCTTTGGCGCGGAAGTTTTCTGACATGTCTGCCATTCCCACTTCGATCGCCTGCGCGGCGGCGTAATCACGCACCTCCTGGCTGATTTTCATCGAGCAGAATTTCGGCCCACACATGGAGCAGAAGTGCGCCACTTTGCCAGATTCCTGCGGCAGGGTTTCGTCGTGATACGCCCGGGCGGTGAACGGGTCGAGGGCCAGGTTGAACTGATCTTCCCAGCGGAATTCAAAACGGGCCTTGGACATGGCGTTATCGCGAATTTGCGCGCCCGGATGACCTTTCGCCAGATCAGCGGCGTGTGCGGCGATTTTGTAGGTGATAAGGCCTTGCTTCACGTCCTCTTTGTTTGGCAGACCGAGGTGCTCTTTCGGCGTGACATAGCAGAGCATGGCGCAGCCGAACCAGCCGATCATTGCCGCGCCAATCCCGGAGGTGAAGTGGTCGTAGCCCGGGGCAATATCCGTGGTCAATGGCCCGAGAGTGTAAAAGGGCGCTTCGTGGCAGTGCTCTAGCTCTTCGGTCATGTTGCGGCGGATCATCTGCATTGGCACATGCCCCGGGCCTTCAATCATCACCTGCACGTCATATTCCCAGGCGATTTTGGTCAGTTCACCCAGCGTATGAAGCTCGGCAAACTGCGCTTCGTCGTTAGCGTCGCGGATCGATCCTGGACGCAGGCCATCACCCAGCGAGAGTGAAACATCATAGGCGGCACAGATTTCGCAGATCTCGCGGAAGTGTTCGTAGAGGAAGTTTTCCTGATGATGAGACAAACACCATTTCGCCATGATCGAACCGCCGCGCGAGACAATCCCGGTCAAACGCCTGGCGGTCATCGGCACATAGCGTAGCAGCACGCCGGCATGAATGGTGAAATAGTCCACGCCCTGTTCAGCCTGCTCCAGCAGGGTGTCGCGGAACGCTTCCCAGGTAAGGTTTTCAGCAATGCCGTTCACTTTTTCCAGCGCCTGATAAATCGGGACGGTGCCAATCGGCACCGGGCTGTTGCGCAGGATCCACTCGCGGGTTTCGTGGATATAGCGCCCGGTTGAGAGATCCATCACCGTGTCCGCACCCCAGCGCGTCGACCAGACCAGCTTTTCAACCTCTTCTTCGATAGAGGAGGTAACGGCTGAGTTACCAATATTGGCGTTGACCTTCACCAGGAAATTGCGGCCAATGATCATCGGCTCGGATTCAGGGTGGTTGATGTTGGCAGGAATAATGGCGCGACCGGCAGCGACTTCATCACGCACAAACTCAGGCGTAATATTTTCTGGCAGACGAGCGCCAAAACCTTCGCCCGGGTGCTGGTGGCGCAGCACCTCGCTGCGGATACGCTCGCGCCCCATGTTTTCACGGATGGCAATAAACTCCATCTCTGGCGTGACGATCCCCTGACGCGCATAGTGAAGTTGGGTAACGCATTTGCCTGGCTTAGCGCGTTTCGGCGTCAGCAGGCCGGTGAAGCGCATCGCGTCCAGACCGTCGTCGGCCAAACGCTCTTTCGTGTAAGCCGAGCTTTGCTCGTTTAGGTCTTCGCTATCGTTACGCGCGTGAATCCATGGCTGGCGAAGCTTTGCCAGGCCTTGTTGAACGTTGATAGCAACGTCAGGGTCGCCGTACGGGCCGGAAGTGTCGTATACCGGTACAGCTTCGTTATCCTCAAACTGCGGATTCTCTTTACTGCCGCCGATGAGCGTGGGGCTGAGCTGGATTTCACGCATCGGTACACGGATATCCGCCTGAGAGCCGGCGATGTAGATACGATTCGAGTTTGGGAAAGCGGTGCCTTCCAGGGTGTCGATGAAGCGTTGTGCGTGTGCGCGCTGTTCGCGGCGGGTCAGTTTAGTGATAGACATAGCTCATTCCAAAAGTGAAGGACATGGCTTGTCAGACGACGGATGAAGCAAGAGGAGATCGCCACGGGGGCGATACAACAGCAGTTTGACTCTTGTTCCCTTCGCAGGTATTAGCCTGATCAGGTTCCGCGGATCCCGAATTAACGGTCTCAGCCCGCGCGTTTACGCGCTGGGCACTCCGACAAGAAAAATCCCCCTCGTGAGAGGGGCGAATCGCTTTAAATTACGCGTTAACGACGAAGAACTCAAGCAGGGCGCGCGATGTTATCTTCGCTGTCGACATTCAGGTTGTTATCAAGGACGAGGGCAATCAGCTTATCTTCCAGCGTGAACCTCTCCTCCAGCGCTTCGCCGAGATCGGACAACGCTTTCTGAAACTCCAGATAATTATCGTGATCGATCGCGTTCTCAAGCGTGGAATCGTAGTAATCCATAATCTGCTGGGTATTGGCTTCCAGCAGCGGGCAGAGTTTGCTTGCCGTTAAATACGGATTTGTGCCTTCCATTTCGCGGACAATACGTTCATAAATATTGAAATGTCCGTCGGAAAGGTAGTCGACCAGACTCTGACAAAAATCATCGAGCGCTTTTTCATTCAAGCGCATGAAGGATTCTTTGCCAGGCTTAATACCGACCAGATTGTAATAAGCCACGAGTAGATGCTTGCGCACGTGTAGCCAGCGATCCACCAGTTTGTTACTTCCTCTAACGCGCTCAGACAGGCTTTCTAGCTGGTTTAACATGGTCGACTCCGCAAGGTTTAGAATTGAATCTGCTTACCCAAAAATGTAGCCACAATGCTAACAACATGTCAGTGAAGCGAAGGTAGTGCAATAGATATGGATCGTATTATTGAAAAATCAGATCTTGGTTGGTGGATCGTCAGTCACGAGCAAAAGTTATGGTTGCCCAACGGGGAAATCCCCTATGGTGCGGCGGAAAAGTTCGATCTTGCGGGCCAACCTGCACTGAGGATCGGCGAATGGCAGGGCGAATCCGTGTGGTTGATCCAACAGGCACGCCGTCAGGAAATGGGATCTGTTCGTCAGGTGCTGGATCTGGACGCTGGACTGTTCCAGCTGGCGGGCCGAGGCGTGCAGCTGGCGGAGTTTTATCGCTCACATAAATACTGCGGTTACTGCGGGCATACCATGCACCCGAGCAAAACCGAGTGGGCGTTGCTCTGCAACCATTGCCGCGAGCGCTACTACCCGCAGATTGCGCCATGCATTATCGTGGCGATCCGTCGCGATGATTCCATCCTGCTGGCACAACACACGCGTCATCGTAACGGTGTGCATACCGTCCTGGCCGGGTTCGTCGAAGTGGGCGAAACGCTGGAGCAGGCGGTGGCGCGTGAAGTGATGGAAGAGAGCAGTATCAAGGTTAAAAATTTGCGTTATGTCACCTCTCAACCATGGCCGTTCCCGATGTCGCTGATGACGGCGTTTATGGCCGATTATGATAGCGGTGAGATCGTTATCGATCAGAAAGAGCTGCTGGAAGCGAATTGGTATCGTTACGACAATTTGCCGCTGTTACCGCCGCCGGGCACCGTGGCGCGACGCCTGATTGAAGATACGGTTGCAATGTGTCGGGCCGAGTATGAGTAGTGTTACACTGAGGCCATGACGCTTAAGGAACTGCAAAAATGACCGAACTGAAGAACGATCGTTATCTGCGTGCGCTGCTGCGCCAGCCCGTTGATGTCACCCCGGTGTGGATGATGCGCCAGGCGGGACGCTATTTACCAGAGTACAAAGCCACCCGTGCACAGGCCGGCGATTTTATGTCGCTATGCAAAAATGCCGAGCTGGCCTGTGAAGTGACGCTCCAGCCGCTGCGTCGTTTCCCGCTGGATGCCGCCATTCTCTTCTCGGACATTCTGACCATTCCTGATGCCATGGGCCTTGGCCTGTACTTCGAAACCGGCGAAGGCCCGCGATTTACCTCGCCCATTAAGAGCAAAGCCGACGTCGATAAGCTGCCCATCCCCGATCCTGAAGGTGAGCTGGGCTACGTGATGAACGCGGTGCGCACCATCCGCCGTGAGCTAAAAGGTGAAGTACCGCTGATTGGTTTTTCCGGTAGCCCGTGGACGCTCGCGACCTATATGATTGAAGGCGGCAGCAGCAAAGCCTTCACACTGATCAAAAAGATGATGTATGCCGAGCCGCTTGCCCTTCATGCGCTGCTCGACAAGCTGGCAAAGAGCGTCACGCTTTATCTCAACGCCCAAATCAAAGCGGGCGCACAGTCGGTAATGATTTTCGACACTTGGGGCGGCGTGCTCACCGGGCGCGATTACCAGCACTTCTCACTGTACTACATGCACAAAATCGTTGATGGCCTGCTGCGGGAAAATGAAGGTCGCCGCGTGCCTGTTACGCTGTTCACCAAAGGTGGCGGTCAGTGGCTGGAAGAGATGGCTGCAACCGGCTGCGATGCATTGGGGCTGGACTGGACTACCGATATTGCCGACGCGCGCCGTCGCGTAGGTGACAAAGTGGCGCTACAGGGCAACATGGATCCGTCCATGCTTTATGCTCAACCTGCCCGTATTGAAGAAGAAGTGTCGACTATACTGTCTGGTTTCGGCCAGGGTGAAGGCCATGTCTTTAACCTCGGCCATGGCATTCATCAGGATGTGCCGCCAGAACACGCTGGCGTATTTGTGGAGGCGGTGCATCGGCTTTCTGCCCAATATCACAAGTAAGGAGTCGTTATGGATCTCGCGTCGCTACGCGCTCAACAAATCGAACTGGCTTCATCGGTGATCCGCGAGGATCGTCTGGATAAAGATCCTCCGCAGTACATTGGCGGAGCAGACGTCGGATTCGAGCAGGGGGGGGAAGTAACGCGAGCGGCGATGGTGGTCTTGAAATACCCTTCGCTTGAGCTGGTGGAATACAAGGTGGCGCGTATCGCCACCACCATGCCGTACATTCCGGGCTTTCTCTCCTTCCGCGAATATCCCGCGCTGCTGGCAGCGTGGGAGCAACTCTCGCAAAAACCTGACCTGTTGTTCGTCGATGGACACGGTATTTCACACCCGCGCCGTTTAGGCGTTGCCAGCCACTTTGGGTTACTGGTGGATGTGCCGACCATTGGCGTCGCCAAGAAACGCCTGTGTGGCGCGTTTGAACCCCTTTCCGCGGAGCCGGGCGCGCTGGCACCGCTCATCCACAAGGGTGAACAGCTGGCATGGGTATGGCGCAGCAAGGCGCGATGCAATCCGCTGTTTATCGCGACCGGGCATCGGGTGAGCATGGACAGTGCCCTGGCGTGGGTTCAGCGCTGTATGAAAGGTTACCGATTACCGGAACCGACGCGCTGGGCAGATGCCGTTGCGTCATCGCGTCCGGCATTTATTCGTTGGCAGGAAATTCAGCCCTGATTCAGGTAAACTGCGGCTAATTTCCGTTTCGAGACATCATCATGTTACAAAACCCGATTCATTTGCGCCTTGAGAAGCTGGAAAGCTGGCAGCACGTGACGTTTATGGCTTGCCTGTGCGAGCGCATGTACCCTAACTATGCTGCGTTCTGCAAGCAGACGGCGTTTGGCGAAGGCCAGATCTATCGTCGTATTCTGGATTTAATCTGGGAAACGCTGACGGTGAAAGACGCGAAGGTGAATTTCGACTCTCAGCTGGAAAAGCTGGAAGAGGCGATCCCGGCAGCGGATGATTTTGACCTGTACGGTGTCTATCCGGCCATCGATGCCTGCGTGGCGTTAAGCGAGTTGATCCACTCCCGTCTGAGCGGTGAAACGCTGGAGCATGCCATTGAAGTCAGTAAGGCATCCATTACCACCGTGGCGATGCTGGAAATGACCC
Source organism: Enterobacter sp. UNJFSC 003 (assembly GCF_036903355.1). Taxonomy (NCBI): domain Bacteria; kingdom Pseudomonadati; phylum Pseudomonadota; class Gammaproteobacteria; order Enterobacterales; family Enterobacteriaceae; genus Enterobacter; species Enterobacter sp. UNJFSC 003. Next base: position 4,574 of record NZ_JBAKHK010000020.1, on the reverse strand, counting down.
AGGAAGGTCGTGAAATGACCGACGAAGAGCTGCGGGTGAACCCGGCGGTTGAGCAAGAATGGGATATTCAGTGGGAAATTTTCCGCCTGCTGGCTGAGTGTGAAGAACGCGATATTGAGCTGATAAAAGGGCTGCGTGCGGACTTGCGTGAGGCCGGCGAGAGTAATATTGGTATAATTTTTAACCAATGAGACAATAAAACTTGAGATAACGCCCGTTTTGTCGCTCCTCGACTCTTCCCTTTCGACCCTTGTCTGGTCTACATTTGGGGGGCGAAAAAAAGTGGCTATCGGTGCGTGTATGCAGGAGAGTGCTTTTTTGGCATTTTCGTCGCACTCGATGCTTAGCAAGCGATAAACACATTGAAAGGATAACTTATGAACAAGACTCAACTGATTGATGTAATTGCGGACAAGGCTGATCTGTCTAAAGTGCAGGCTAAAGCTGCTCTGGAATCTACCCTGGCTGCTATTACTGAGTCTCTGAAAGAAGGTGATGCTGTACAGCTGGTTGGTTTCGGTACCTTCAAAGTGAACCACCGCGCTGAGCGCACTGGCCGCAACCCGCAGACCGGTAAAGAAATCAAAATCGCCGCAGCTAACGTGCCGGCATTTGTTTCTGGTAAAGCACTGAAAGACGCTGTTAAGTAAGACGCGTGGCAGTGAACAGTTTTAACGAAGGGGCGGCAACGCCCCTTTTGTCTTTCTGGCGTGGAACGCTCGCGCTGGCAGGCATACTGTTGCTGTCAGCCTGTAGCCACGACTCTTCTCTGCCCCCGTTTACCGCCAGCGGTTACGCTGACAATCAGGGTGCGGTCAGGTTCTGGCGCAAAGATTCCAGCGATGATGTCCATCTCTTTTCCGCTTTCAGCCCGTGGCATAACGGCAATACGTCGACCGCAGAATACCGCTGGCAGGGCGACCAGCTGTCGTTTATCGAGCTGAACATCTACAGCAAAACCCCTGAACATGTCCGCGTGCGTTTTGACGATCGCGGCGAGCTGAGTTTTATGCAGCGTGAAGTCAGCGGTCAAAAACAACAGCTTTCCAGCGATCAAGTTGCCTTGTACCGCTACCGTGCCGAACAGATTCGTCAGACCAGCGATGCGCTGCGTCAGGGACGCGTGGTGCTGCGCCAGGGGCGCTGGCATGCCGATGGTACGGTGACAACCTGTGAAGGTCAGACGATGAAGCCTGACCTTGAATCTTGGGCACTTCAACATATCCAGCGTCGTCAGCGTCATTCATCAATGGACGTGAGTGTGGCGTGGCTTGAAGCCCCTGAAGGGTCTCAGCTGCTGCTGGTGGCGAATGAAGACTTCTGCACCTGGCAGCCGACAGAAAAAAGTTTCTGATGGGAAGCGATCGGTCCCCTCTCCCTGGAGGGAGAGGGTTAACGCGAGGGAGAACAGACGACGCTCTTACTCGCCTTGCTCACGTGCAATCGCACGGTAGCCAATGTCCTGGCGGCTGAAGCTCCCCTCCCAACGAATATCCGTCATCAACGCATAGGCCCGCTTCTGCGCTTCAGCAACGGTATGGCCCAGCGCGGTCGCACACAGCACGCGTCCGCCGTTGGTCAGGACGCGATCGTCATCAGACAGCTTCGTTCCGGCATGGAATACTTTACCGCCGTCGATTTCTTCCAGCGGCAGGCCGTGGATCTCATCACCGGTGTTGTAGTTGCCCGGATAACCGCCCGCAGCAATAACTACGCCCAGGGAAGCACGCTCGTCCCACTCGGAAGTTTGCTCGTCCAGCTTGCCTTCACAAGCGGCCAGGCAGAGTCCGACCAGATCGGATTTCATGCGCAGCATGATTGGCTGGGTTTCTGGATCGCCAAAACGGCAGTTGAATTCGATAACCTTAGGATTACCCTGCTTGTCGATCATCAGGCCCGCATAGAGGAAACCGGTGTAAGTGTTGCCTTCTGCCGCCATTCCTTTCACGGTTGGCCAGATGATACGGTCCATCGTGCGCTGGTGTACTTCATCGGTCACGACTGGCGCGGGGGAATAAGCGCCCATACCGCCGGTATTCGGGCCGGTATCACCATTACCCACGCGCTTATGGTCCTGGCTGGTGGCCATCGGCAGAACATGCTCGCCGTCGACCATCACGATAAAGCTTGCCTCTTCACCGTCGAGAAACTCTTCAATCACAATACGGTGACCCGCATCGCCAAAGGCGTTGCCTGCCAGCATATCCTGAACCGCGGCTTCCGCTTCTTCGAGCGTCATCGCCACGATAACGCCTTTCCCGGCGGCCAGACCATCGGCCTTGATGACAATCGGCGCACCTTTTTCACGTAAGTAGGCCAGGGCTGGCTCCACCTCGGTGAAGTTTTGATATTCCGCCGTCGGGATATTATGACGCGCGAGAAAATCTTTGGTGAAGGCTTTAGAGCCCTCCAGCTGAGCGGCACCTTCCGTTGGGCCGAAGATTTTCAGGCCCACAGCGCGGAATGCGTCAACCACGCCAATCACCAGCGGCGCTTCCGGGCCGACGATGGTGAGATCGATTTTCTCATTTTGGGCAAAGCTCAACAGTGCCGGAATATCGGTCACGCCGATAGCAACGTTCTGCAGTGCAGGTTCCAGTGCAGTGCCTGCATTACCCGGTGCGACAAAGACGGTTTTTACCAAAGGGGATTGTGCCGCTTTCCACGCCAGAGCGTGCTCGCGTCCGCCATTGCCAATCACTAATACTTTCATTTTCTGCTCCGTGGATTAATGGCGGAAGTGACGCATGTCGGTGAAGATCATCGCAATGCCGTGTTCGTCGGCGGCGGCAATGACTTCGTCATCACGGATAGAACCACCAGGCTGAATAACACAGGTGATGCCCACCGCTGCTGCTGCATCGATACCGTCACGGAAAGGGAAGAAGGCATCAGAGGCCATGGCGGATCCTTTCACTTCCAGACCTTCATCACCTGCTTTGATACCGGCGATTTTGGCGGAGTAGACGCGGCTCATCTGGCCTGCGCCTATACCGATTGTCATGTTCTCTTTCGCGTAGACAATAGCGTTGGATTTAACGAACTTCGCCACTTTCCAGCAGAACAGCGCATCACGCAGTTCCTGTTCGGTTGGCTGACGCTTGGTTACCACGCGCAGATCGGATTCAGTCACCATACCCAGATCGCGTTCCTGAACCAGCAGACCGCCGTTAACACGCTTGAAGTCCAGACCCGGAACGCGTTGTGCCCACTGGCCGCAGACAAGCACGCGTACGTTCTGCTTCGCGGCAGTGATTTTCAGGGCTTCTTCTGACGCGGACGGCGCGATGATCACTTCAACAAACTGACGGGAAATAATGGCCCGAGCCGTTTCAGCATCCAGTTCGCGGTTGAAGGCAATAATGCCGCCGAAGGCAGAGGTTGGGTCGGTTTTATACGCGCGGTCGTAGGCATCCAGAACGGAGGTGCTTACTGCTACGCCGCAGGGGTTGGCGTGCTTCACGATAACGCAGGCAGGCTCGCTGAACTCTTTCACACATTCCAGGGCGGCGTCGGTGTCAGCAATGTTGTTATAGGAGAGCGCTTTACCCTGTACCTGCTGTGCGGTAGCAACGGATGCTTCCTTTACCTCTTCTTCTATATAGAAGGCAGCCTGCTGGTGGCTGTTCTCACCGTAACGCATATCCTGCTTCTTAATGAAGTTCAGATTCAGCGTGCGGGGGAAGCGGCCTGAAGGATCTTTGCTTTCACCGTGGTAAGCCGGCACCAGGCTACCGAAGTAGTTAGCGATCATGCTGTCGTATGCGGCGGTGTGTTCGAAGGCTTTAATGGCGAGGTCGAAACGGGTTGCCAGAGTGAGTGACCCTTCGTTGGCATCCATCTCAGTAATAATGGTTTCGTAATCGCTGCTCTTTACTACGATGGCGACATCTTTATGGTTCTTGGCCGCAGAGCGCACCATAGTCGGGCCTCCGATATCAATATTCTCTACTGCATCTTCCAGAGAGCAACCTTCGCGAGCCACGGTCTGTGCGAACGGGTAGAGGTTAACGACAACCATATCGATAGGTGCAATCGCATGCTGCGCCATAATGTCATCGTCCTGGCCGCGACGGCCAAGAATGCCGCCGTGCACTTTTGGGTGCAGAGTCTTGACGCGTCCATCCATCATTTCCGGAAAACCGGTGTAGTCGGACACTTCGGTTACCGGCAGACCTTTATCTGCTAACAGGCGAGCGGTGCCGCCTGTAGAAAGCAGTTCTACACCACGTGCAGAAAGTGCCTGAGCGAACTCGATGATACCGGCTTTATCAGAAACACTGAGCAGAGCGCGGCGGACTGGACGACGTTGTTGCATGGTAAATCCCCTGGATTTCACGATTACAGAGAGCGTTAGATGAATTTTCCATCGAAAAACTCATCTAACACACCTGACGGGGCATCCTTGCGAAGCGCGAGCATTTTAACGAAAACGTTTGCGCAACGCTCGCACATTTTTACTTTTTCGCATCATTGTGGATAAGTCTGTGCGTAAATGGGTATAAGGCGGGGTTTTGCTGTGGAATGCAGCAGTCAGTCATTTTTCTGTCATTTAGCGGTTGCGGCCTGCTGAG
>NZ_JBAKHK010000208.1:0-262 GCF_036903355.1 Enterobacter sp. UNJFSC 003 | reverse complement strand
AGCCTGACCGTCGGCGAAGTCACGCCAACGCGTTTTTGCGTCCATTTAATTCCGGAAACACTGGAACGCACGACTCTTGGGAAGAAAAAACTTGGCGCACGCGTCAACATTGAAATCGATCCACAAACTCAGGCAGTGGTAGATACGGTAGAACGTGTGCTGGCGGCACGAGAAAATGCCATGAATCAACCAGGTACAGAAGCCTGATCTGAAATCGCCCCCGGAGAGGGGGCGATAGAATAGCCTTTAGCGAGCCACTCGA
>NZ_JBAKHK010000207.1:0-262 GCF_036903355.1 Enterobacter sp. UNJFSC 003 | reverse complement strand
CTCCACCGTCGGCGAAGGCTATGCGGCCGATCATTTGGCACGCTTGATGGAGCAGGAAGGGATTTCCCGCTATCTGGTGTCGGTGGGCGGCGCGCTGAACAGCCGTGGTATGAACGGTGAAGGCCTGCCGTGGCGGGTAGCGATTCAAAAACCAACCGATAAAGAAAACGCGGTTCAGGCTGTGGTGGATATCAACGGTCATGGGATTAGCACCTCTGGCAGCTACCGTAACTATTACGAACTGGACGGCAAACGTCTTTCC
>NZ_JBAKHK010000206.1:0-263 GCF_036903355.1 Enterobacter sp. UNJFSC 003 | reverse complement strand
GCGTCAACGTCTCCGGCAGATCCGCCAGTTGGTTGAACATGAAGTGCCACAGGAAAATATTTTGATCTGCCGGGACAAAAATCGGTGGCGCCGGTGCCAGGCCGGGAATAACCGCTTCCGTCAGCACCAGCCCCGTCACCGCCTGAGGGAAGTCACTCGCCATTGCATAGCCAACCCACATGCCGATGTCATGGCCGATCAGTTGGTAACGTTCACGCCCCAGTTGCAGCATGGTCTGGTGCAGCGTCGCGGCAACGCTGCAC
>NZ_JBAKHK010000205.1:0-263 GCF_036903355.1 Enterobacter sp. UNJFSC 003 | reverse complement strand
CATGACTTACGCCCTTGCGCTTTAAACGGATAGCACCAACTAACATTAACGCCCAGCCCGCAAGGAAGCTCACGCCGCCAACCGGAGTGACAAACGCCCACAAACGCAGATGGGACAGTGCCAGGCAATAAAGGCTGCCGCTGAACAGCACCGTGCCTAACGCGAGGAAAACGCTACTCCAGTAAAACCAGATACTGATGCGACGCTGCATTGCCACCGCCAGACCTAAGATCGCCAGCGTATGAAACGCCTGGTATTCGAGA
>NZ_JBAKHK010000204.1:0-263 GCF_036903355.1 Enterobacter sp. UNJFSC 003 | reverse complement strand
TCCTGGAATGCAGGCTCTTCAGCCGTCTCTTTTGCTGCCTTTGCCAGAACATCCACCACATCCTGCGGCGTTTTTTGCGACACAATCAGGCCGCGCCAGGTGCCGATGGAGAGATCAACGCCTTTCTCTTTTAACGTCGGGACGTCAGGCATGGTTTCCATTCGCTCATCCGCCATCACTACCAGTGTCTTCAGCTTGCCGCCTTTCACATGATTGATAACTTCACCTGGGCTTACGGAAACCGCTTCAATATGCCCGCCTAA
>NZ_JBAKHK010000203.1:0-263 GCF_036903355.1 Enterobacter sp. UNJFSC 003 | reverse complement strand
CCCAAAGGTCCTGGTAAAAGCCCGGATTCGCCACAATGGCGTCAGCATCAGCAAGACGTGCGCACTCTTAATCAGTATCAAACTCGCGGCGCGTTCGCTTATATTTCTGACCAACAAAAAGTGTACGCCCGTTTCTTCTGGCAGCAAACTGGTCAGGATCGCTACCGTCTGCTGCTGACTAACCCATTGGGCAGTACGGAACTTGAGCTGAATGCTCAACCGGGTAACGTGCAGTTAGTCGACAATAAAGGTCAGCGTTATAC
>NZ_JBAKHK010000202.1:0-263 GCF_036903355.1 Enterobacter sp. UNJFSC 003 | reverse complement strand
CGCCCGCAGGCGGTTTCACATAAAACATTTTGCATCAGCGACCAATCACCACAACCTGACCACCGTCCCCTTCGTCTGCCGTGCTGATCTCCTGAGAAACCACGCGTGACCCCACGCGCATTTCCCCGTACAGAACAGGCAGAACATTGCCCTGGGCAACCATGTTATCCAGTGAGGAGAAATAGGTGTTCTGCTTACCGTTATCCGTTGTCTGTATACGGGGAGTTCTGGCTTTCGGTGCCAGCATCTGCGCCACACCACCG
>NZ_JBAKHK010000201.1:0-263 GCF_036903355.1 Enterobacter sp. UNJFSC 003 | reverse complement strand
ATTGTAGGGTTATTATTACGCCAGCCTGGAATAAAGCTTCCCACAAAAGGGGATAAAAGTGTGATGTGAGTCAGATAAATGTCTTCTTCGGCTGGACAAACATTCCTTTTATTCCACGTTTCGCTTATCCTAGCTGAAGCGTTTCAGTCGATTAAATGTTCGACAATTAACCAATCAGTCGCAGTTTGCGACAGGTAAGGTTTCCCCGGACGATTTGCTGGATTACTCTGTCTGGCAAATTTGCTCAGGGAAAACCTTGCAGG
>NZ_JBAKHK010000200.1:0-264 GCF_036903355.1 Enterobacter sp. UNJFSC 003 | reverse complement strand
ATCCATGCCATGATTCATGCCGAGAAGCTGGAGAAAGCGCGCAGTCTGCTGATTTCAACCACCTTGTCGATCAATGAGATATCGCAAATGTGCGGTTATCCATCGCTGCAATATTTCTACTCTGTTTTTAAAAAAGCATATGACACAACGCCAAAAGAGTATCGCGATGTAAATAGCGAGGTCATGTTGTAGCGATGATGAGAATTGTCGGCGTCACATCAGGGAACTCAGCACAGCCACCTGATGCGAGCAAAAGCCTTATCC
>NZ_JBAKHK010000199.1:0-264 GCF_036903355.1 Enterobacter sp. UNJFSC 003 | reverse complement strand
GATTGTTTACATAAGCGGATTAACACGCGCAGGATCACAAATGCAGGCATTGGTGAGCAGGAAAAAGATCGTGTTTACGCGCCGTTACGTTTTTAACACTATTATTGCACTAATTCGCCCTTTGCAATCCATCAATGAGTAGTATAAATACGCTCAGTTACCTTCATTCAATTTATGGACACCACCGTTGAAACGTAGTCTGCTTTTTTCTGCCGTGCTGTGTGCGGCGTCATTGACCTCCGTCCATGCGGCGCAGCCGATCAC
>NZ_JBAKHK010000001.1:0-1291443 GCF_036903355.1 Enterobacter sp. UNJFSC 003 | reverse complement strand
GCGCGGGCGAGCGCGATATCACCATCGACGCCAACCTGCCGGGGCTGCGCGTGGACACCGTGGCGGGTGATGACGTGATCAACACCATCGAGCACGGGCAGAACCTGATCGTGACCGGCTCCAGCGACGGGCTGGCGGCGGGCACCACGCTCACCGTGACCATTAATGGCAAAACCTATGCGGCTTCCGTTCTGGCGGACGGCTCCTGGAGCGCAGCAGTTCCGGCAGCAGACGTCGGCGCCCTGGCGGCGGGGACGGTGACCGTCACCGTTACGGGCCAGAGCACGGCAGGTAACCCGGTGAGCATCAGCCACGACGTGATCGTCGACCTGGCAGCGGTGGCCATCAGCATTGACGCCATCGCCACCGACGACGTGGTCAATGCGGCGGAGAAGGGCGCGGATCTGGTGCTCTCGGGCAGCACCACCAACGTGGAAGAAAACCAGATCGTCACCATCACCTTTGGTGGTAAGCGTTACACCGCGACCGTGGATGCCGACGGCAACTGGACCGCCACCGTCCCATCTGCGGATCTGGCGGGCCTGAAGGACGGCGACGCCAGCGTGCAGGTGAGCGTTACTAACATCAACGGCAACAGCGCGTCGGCGGGCCGCGAGTACAGCGTGGATGCCACCGCGCCAACCGTGAGCATCGATACGGTTGCGGGCGATAACGTGATCAACGGCAGTGAAGCCGGTGCGGGTGTGACGGTTTCCGGGACGACAACGGCAGAGGTTGGGCAGACGGTGACCGTGACGCTCGGCGGCAATAGCTACACCGCACAGGTTCAGCAGGGCGGTATCTGGAGCGTCAGCGTGCCATCGGCAGACCTGACGGCGCTGGCCGACAGCGGGTACACCGTCCAGGCGAGCGTGAGCGATGCCGCGGGTAACCCGGGCAGCGCCGATAAGGCGATTACGCTTGATACCACGCCGCCGACCGTCAGCTTTAACGTCGTGGCGGGCGATAACGTCATCAACGGCCAGGAACATGCGCAGGCGCAGATCGTCAGCGGATCGGCAACCGGTGCGAGCGTCGGCGATAAGCTGGTCATTACTATTGGCTCAAACCAGTACACCACCACCGTGGACGCCAGCGGCAACTGGAGCGTAGGCGTACCGGCCAGCGTGATTTCCGCACTGACCGATGGCACCGTGACCATCAGTGCGACCATCACCGACAGCGCGGGTAACAGCAGCACCCAAACGCATGACGTGCTCGTGAACACCGCTTCCGTCGCGCTGACCGTCAACACCCTGAGCGGTGATGATGTGATTAACGCGGCAGAAGCGGGCAACGCGCTGGTGATTAACGGCTCAAGCGCGCAGTTTGCCAGCGGTACCCAGGTCACCGTCACCCTGAACGGTAAGAGCTACACGGCCACCATTCAGAGCGATGGCTCCTGGACAACCACCGTTCCTGCGGCAGATGTGGGGGTACTGGCTGATGGCGCGAGCTATCAGGTGGCGGTCTCTGCGCAGGACAGCGCGGGCAACAGCGCCTCGGCAACGCACAGCATCAGCGTGGATACCACTGCGCCGGTGGTGAGCATTGCCACGCTCTCCGGCGATGACGTCCTGAACGCGGCAGAAGCGCAGCAGCCGCTCACCGTACACGGCGCTTCCAGTGCGGAAGCAGGCCAGACGGTAACCGTGACGCTGGGCGGCAAAACCTACACCGCAACGGTCGCAAACGACGGCACATGGACGCTGGACGTTCCGGCAGCCGACCTTGCCAACCTGAGCGAAGGCGCGCTGACCGTCAGCGCGTCGGTGAACGACAAAGCGGGTAACAATGGTCAAACTACGCACACCTTAACGGTAGATACCGTGGCGCCGACCGTCACCATCAGCACCGTGGCGGATGACGATATCGTCAATAACGCGGAGCAGCTGGCGGGCCAAACCATCAGCGGTACCACCACGGCGGAACAGGGCCAGACGGTGACGGTTGCCTTCAACGGGCACAGCTATCAGGCGACCGTCGCGGCAGACGGTTCGTGGTCGGTATTTGTACCGGGTCGTGATTTCCTCGGCCTGACAGACGGTGACTACACCCTCACCGCCACGGTGAGCGATAAAGCCGGTAACCCGGGCAGCACAACGCACGACGTGACGCTGAGCGGAGACGTCCCGACGATCGCCATCAACACCTTTGCGGAAGATGATATTGTCAGCGCCGCAGAGCACGGCACGCCGCTGGTCGTCAGCGGTACCACCGACGCGCCTGCGGGCCAGACGGTGACCATTACGCTGAACGGTAAAACGTATACGGCTACCGTGCAGAATGACGGTAGCTGGAGCTATACGCTCGGCAGCGCAGACGTGAGCGCCCTGGCGGACGGCGGTTCGTATGTTATCAACGCGCAGGTCAGCAATACCATCGGCAACAGCGCCAGCGATAACCATACGGTTACCGTGGATCTGACCGCGCCGTCGATGGGGATCAGCATTGATTCTCTGCAGAACGATACCGGCTTAAGCACGAGTGATTTCATCACCAACGACGGCCAGGTGGTCGTGAACGGTTCTCTGACCGCCCAGCTCGGCAATAACGAGAAAGCGCAGATCAGCGTGGACGGTGGGGCAACCTGGATTGACCTGACCGTCACCGGTACCTCATGGCGCTACGCCGATGGCCGCACGCTGACGGATGGGACCTACCTGTACCAGGTTCGCGTTATCGACAACGCCGGGAACGTGGGGGCAACGGACAGTCAGGACGTGGTGATTGACCTTACCGCGCCTGTCGCAACCACCATCACGGTGGACTCTGTGACCCAGGACACCGGTCTGTCTGGCAGCGACTTTATCACCAGCGACAACCAGATCAGCCTGAAAGGGACGCTCGGGGCCGCGCTGGGAAGCGGCGACCATGCGCAGATCAGCCTGGACGGCGGCGTCACCTGGACCGACGTCAGCGTGAGCGGTCTGAGCTGGACCTACGTAGATGGCCGTACGCTGGCCGATGGGGACTACAACTATCAGCTCCGCGTGATTGACGTTGCGGGCAATATCAGCGCCACCGCCAGCCAGGTGGTGACCATTGATACCGTTGCGCCAGATGCGAGCAAGACCATCTCGATCGACAGCATCAGTGACGATACCGGCCTGAGCGCCAGCGACTTTATCACCAACGATACCTCGCTGACCTTGCACGGTACGCTGGGCGCGACGCTGGCCGACGGCGAATACGCCCAGATCAGCATTGACGGCGGCGTGACCTGGCAGAACGTGATTGTCACCAGCAACAGCTGGTACTACGTGGACGGGCGTACGCTGGGTAATCAGACCTATGACTACTACGTGCGCGTGGTGGATGCGGCGGGCAATATCGGCTCCAGCGCCCATCAGCAGGTCACCGTTGATACGGTAGCGCCGGATGCCGCCATTACGGTGACCGTAGATAACATCGCCGTGGATACCGGCTTCGACAATAACGACTTCCTGACCAGTTCAACGTCGTACACGCTGAACGGGACGCTCGGCGCAGAACTCGGCGCGGGTGAATATGTTCAGGTCAGCATGGACGGGGGTACGACCTGGGTTTACGCCACCGTAAGCGGCACGCAGTGGAGCTATAACGACACGCGCACGCTGACCGACGGAAGCTACAACTATCAGGTACGTGTGGTCGATCAGGCGGGTAACGTCGGGGCAACCACGTCGCAGGCCGTCACGGTGGATACACAGGCGCCGCAGTACGGCATCACCATTGACAGCATCAGTGAAGATACCGGGCAGTCCAGCAGTGATTTCATCACCATGGACACTACGCTGACTCTTAACGGCTCGCTGGGCAGCGCGTTGGCAAGCGATGAGCGTGTGCAAATCAGCCTGGACGGCGGCAATACCTGGGTCGATACGACCGTCACCAACCAGCGCTGGAGCTACACCGATACCCGCGACCTGGCCGACGGCGATTACACCTATCAGGTGCGCATCATCGACCAGGCGGGCAACGTCGGTTCCACCTCATCGCAGGTGGTTACGGTAGATACCACGCCACCGTCTACGGTGGGGACCGTTGTCAGCTATACCGACGGTGAAGGCGAGCGTCAGGGGACCTTTGGTTCCACGGTTGCAACCGACGATGACTCTCCTGTAATCAACGGTACGCTGAACCGCTCGCCGGACGAGGGTGAGATTGTGCAGCTCTATCGCGATGGGCTGCTGTTAGGCCAGGTCACGATGAACGGCAGCGCAAGCTGGTCCTTCCAGGACAATGGCTTGCTCGACGGCAATCATACCTACATTGTGCGCGTCACCGACAAAGCCGGTAACTACACCGAGTCTGACGGTTTCGTGCTGAATGTGGACACCAGCATCCCGACGACCACGGCGGCGATTACTGCACAAACAACCTCGGATACCACGCCGATTATTAGCGGTACGGTCTCTGCGGATCTGGTGAACGGGGAATACTTGACGGTTATCGTCAACGGTAAAACCTACACCTCGCAGACCGGCGGTGCGGTGGTAGTCGACCCGGATCACAACACCTGGTATCTGCAGATCCCGGACAGCGATGCACTTGGCGTGGCGAGCTACAGCGTGACGGCACAGGTGAAGAGCAGCGCGGGGAACGGTAATAATACCGGAGCGTCCACCGGCAGCCTGGTAATTGATACCACCTCGGTAAATACCGACTGGGCGACTACGGCGGGGAACAGCAACAACTCGACCATGACCCTCGGCACGAACAGCAGCGGCTTGTGGAATATTATTGCGAACGGTCAGTCTTACTCCAGCAGCGATAGCTCCTCTTATGCAGGTAATGCGCTGACCAATACTCGTTCCTACAACGTGGTCAGCCAGACGGCAGCCGACTTTGACCGAAACGGCACGCAGGATGTCTTCGGCACTGAAACCGGCTACGCAGGCTCTACGCAGGTCATGTGGACCTACGATGGCAGCACCTATAACGCCAGCCAGCTGGCGATGGGCACCACCATCTGGTACGGCGGTGTGGTGGCGTACGACAAAACGGGCGATGGGTATCTTGACCTGGCGTACGGCGATGCGGGTGCTGACTCCATCACTTACCTGATCAACAACAACGGCGTACTGTCGCCGGATGGTACCAACGGCGGGGCCGGCTTCTGGGGGCAATTCACCACCATGCGTGAAATCTCCGGCGTCGACCTGAACAACGACGGGACCGTAGACATTGTGCAGCACACCAACCGTAGCGGCGCGTACTCGCTGACCGTGATGAACAACAACGGTAACGGTACGCTGTCCATCGGGCAGAACATGACCAACGTGTTTGTGGTTAACGCCGCGAATACCACCACGGCGGCGTCCATGACGTGGGCGGACTTCAACGGCGATGGCTACATGGACCTGTACCTGGGCAGCAGCTACAACAATACCGGTGGAGTGATTTACTACAACAACGGTGCAGGGCAGTTGTCCACCACGAAGAGCGCGGTTGAAGCCTCAAACGCATCGGCGGGCTATCTGTCGGTGGCGGTAGACTGGAACGGTGACGGGCAGATGGACATCGTCAAGCTCAGCACCTACGGCGGTTCGCAGACGGCAACTTTGTTCACCAACAACGGCTACGGTTCAACCTGGACCTCAAGCCAGCTGGCGTCGGGGCTTGCGAACGTCACCGGCGTTGCCGCGGTGGATTACAACTGGGACGGCGCGCAGGATCTGCTGGTTTCTCAGCAGAACGGTAAGGTGGTGCTGGTACAAAATAGCAAGACCATTGCTGACGGTACCGCGATGCATCTGCACATTGTCGACAGCGAAGGCATCAACGCCTACTACGGCAATACGGTCAATCTGTATAACGCCTCCGGCGTACTGGTGGCGTCGCAGATTATCAACGCCCAGTCCGGTATTGGTTCGAACGATACCTCCGCGCTGGTGAGTTTCTACGGGCTGGATCCGAACGAAACCTATTCGGCAGAGATTGTGAAGATCACCAACGGCGTGTCGGATAACGTCACGTGGGACGGTCTTGAAGCGGGCAACGGCAAGGAAGGCTATGTCCTGACGGCCGAAGCGGCGACCGGCGGCCACAGCGGAACCCTCACCGGAACCGGGTATAACGATACCTTTATCGCAGAGGATGGCACCTATACCTACAACGGCTCTGGCGGCTGGAATACCCATTCCGACTACGACACCTGGAGCAATACCGGTGGGATGGACGTGGTGGATTACCGCAATGCGACCTCTGGCGTCACGGTTGACCTGCGGCTGTCAACGGCCCAGGACACAGGCTTTGGCACCACGCGTCTGGTCAACATTGAAGGCATCAACGGCTCGAACTTCGACGACGTCATTACCGGCAACAGCGGTGATAACCAGTTTGAAGGACGCGGCGGTAACGACACCTTCAACATTGGCAGCGGCGGGCACGATACGTTGCTCTACAAGCTGATCAACGCCGCAGATGCGACGGGCGGCAATGGGAGTGATGTGGTGAACGGCTTCACCGTCGGCACCTGGGAAGGCACGGCGGATACGGATCGTATCGACCTGCGCGATCTGCTTTCTGACAGTGGTTATACCGGCACGGGCTCGGCGAGCTACGTGAACGGAGTGGCAACGCTGGACAGCAGCGCGGGTAATATTGCCGATTACATCCGCGTCGTGCAGAACGGCAGTAATACCGAGATCCAGGTTGACCTGGACGGAACGGGCGGTCAGTTCTCTCCAACCACGCTGGTCACGCTGAATGGCGTCCAGACGGATCTGGCGACGCTGCTGGCCAATCATCAGCTGTTAATTGCGTAAAACCACGCCGCGGGGATCACTCCCCGCGGCCTTTTGCGTTTCTTTACACGAATAGTCATAACCCTATATTTCACAAGATTATTTTGCGGGCTCGTTTAGAGAACATTCGAATTTAAATCTTCCCGTAAAGGTAAAATTTCAGTGCGAAATTATCGCACTGGACAGGACGTAGCATTATGAAGACACATCCACAGTACGAACCCTGGCTGCAGGGCATGCTGATCATCGCAAAGCACTACCGGCTGGATTTCTCGGCGGAGCATGTTAGGGTCACGATTAACCATGAAAGCCAGTCTCCGCGACAGCTGGTGCTTGAAGAGATGGCACGCCAGCTGGGGCTTGGGGTGCGTGTCGTTTCGCCTGAGGCTGCGTCTCTCGATCCGTGGCGCATGCCGCTGCTGGCTGAATTTACCGGCGGGCAAATCGCGGTAATTAACCGTATGGACGGCGAAGGGAATATCAGCCTGCAGTTCAGCGGTGACGGCGGGCTGGAGACGACATTAACGCGTGAGGAACTGGGGACACGGCTTAAAGGGCTGCTGGTACTGCGCCCGCTGGAGTCCACGCCGGACGCGCGCGTGGATGACTACATCAAACCCTATGAGAAAAACTGGTTCTGGAAGCTGGCGCTGAAAGACTGGCGGCGTTACAGCGATATCATGCTGGTGGCGCTGGTCGCCAACGTGCTGGCGCTGTCGGGCATGGTGTTTTCCATGCAGGTGTACGACCGCGTCGTGCCGTCGCAGTCCGAAGCCACGCTGTGGGTGCTGTTTGGCGGCGTCATGATCGCCATTGTCTTCGAATTCATCATGCGCATGCTGCGCGTGCACATTTCGGACGTAGTCGGGAAACGCGCTGACCTGCGCATCTCAGAGCGCGTTTTTGCCCACGCGCTGCGCATCAAGAACGGTGCCCGGTCGAAATCCACCGGCTCGTTTATCGCCCAGATCCGTGAGCTGGAGTCGGTGCGTGAGCTGATTACCTCAACGACCATTGCGGCCATCTCCGATCTGCCATTCTTCCTGCTGTTTGTTTTCATTCTGTGGATGATTGGCGGCCCGCTGGTGCTGGTGGTTCTGCTCGCCGTGCCGCTGCTGCTCATTCCCGGCCTGCTGGTGCAGCGCCCGCTGGGGAAACTCTCCAGCGAAGGGATGCGCGAATCCGCGATTCGTAACGCCACCCTGGTGGAAGCGGTGCAGGGCATTGAAGACATCAAGCTGATGCGCGCCGAGCAGCGCTTCCAGAATCAGTGGAATAACACCAATGACGTTGCCGCCAGCGTAGGGATGAAGCAGCGCTGGCTGACGGGACTGTTGCTGACCTGGACCCAGGAAGTGCAGTCCATCGTTTACGCCGTCGTGCTGCTGGTGGGCTGCTACCTGGTGATTAGCGGGGATATGACCACCGGCGCGCTGGTGGGGACCTCAATCCTTGCGTCGCGGACGATTGCCCCGTTGTCGCAGATTTCCGGCGTGCTGTCGCGCTGGCAGTCGGCCAAGGTGGCGCGCAAGGGGCTGGACGACCTGATGCAGCGCCCAATTGACGATCCGCAGCAGGGTAAGAAAGTGCATAAAGCGCACCTGCGCGGTGACTACGTGCTTGAGGACGTTGGATTCTGGTACGACGAAGAAGAAAAACTGACCGTCCTGAACATCAAGAAACTGCAGATCCGTGCCGGGGAGCGCATTGCGGTGCTTGGCCGTAACGGTTCAGGGAAAAGCACCTTGCTGCAAATCCTTGCGGGGATGCAGGAACCCCAACAGGGCAGCATTCTGCTGGATGATATTGCGTTAAACCATCTGGATACGGCTGACGTGCGTCGGGATATGCAGCTGCTCGGCCAGCAGGCGCGCCTGTTCTTCGGTTCCGTGCGCGACAACATTCTGATGGGCAATCCGCTGGCAACGGATGAGGAAATCCACCAGGCGTTGGTCAACAGCGGCGCGCTGGAGTTTGTACGCAAACAGAAAATGGGGCTGAACTACATCATTAACGAAGGCGGGGCTGGGCTGTCCGGCGGGCAGCGACAGGCGCTGCTGCTGGCGCGGGCGCTGATAACGTCCCCGAACATTCTGTTGCTCGATGAACCAACCGCCTGGCTGGATGAGATGAGCGAGAAACAGTTTATTCAGCATCTTCATCAGTGGCTCGGCAAGCGCCGGACGCTGGTAGTGGCCACGCACCGCCTGCCTATCCTCGACCTGGTCGACCGCATCATCGTGCTGGAAAACGGTAAGGTAGTGATGGATGGTCCCCGCGATACGATTTTGAACCAGCACGGCATGGCCGCGCAAAAATCACCGCAGCGCACCGTGACCATGAAGCCCGCGGCGGTAGCACAGGAGGGCGTAGCATGAATGATTTTTCCCGCTTTAATAGCCGCCTGAAGGAACCGCGTCTGCCGCGTTCAACCCTGGTAGCGTGGGCGCTCTTTGCTCTTCTGGTGGTATTTATTACCTGGGCGAGCCTGTTCCATCTGGATGAAGTGACCACCGGGAGCGGCAAGGTCATACCGTCCTCCCATGAACAGGTGATTCAGTCCCTGGAAGGGGGCATCATCCACAGCCTGATGGTGCGCGAGGGTGATATTGTCGAACGGGGCCAGCAGCTTGCGCAGCTCGATCGCACCAAAACCGAGTCGAGCGTGCTGGAAAGTGAGTCCCGCCTGAACGCGGCCCTGGCGACGGCCGCACGCTTGAATGCGGAGGTGAACAATACGGAACTGGTCTTCCCCGCAGAGCTGGATGATGACGTCGAACTGGTAAAACAGGAAACGGCGCTGTATCAGTCCCGCCGCGAGAGCCTGGAAAAAGGATTAGCCGGTTTACGCCAGGGGGCCGATCTTGTGCAGCGCGAACTGTCGTTAACCCGTCCGCTGGTCACCCAAGGGGCGGCCAGCAAAGTAGAAGTCTTACGTCTTGAGCGTCAAAAAAACGAGCTGGAAAGTAAGATCACTGAAATGCAGAACCAGTATTACGTCCGCGCCCGCGAAGAGCTGGCAAAAGCGAATGCGGAAATTGAAGCGCAACGTTCGGTGATGAAAGGCCGCGAAGATTCCCTGACGCGTCTGACGTTCACCGCGCCGGTCCGAGGGATCGTTAAGGACATCGACGTTACGACCGTAGGCGGAGTCATTCCTCCCAACGGCAAACTGATGAGCCTGGTCCCGCTGGATGACCAGATGCTGATCGAGGCCAAAATTTCCCCGCGTGATGTCGCGTTTATTCATCCGGGGCAAAAAGCGCTCGTAAAAATCACGGCCTATGATTACTCCATCTATGGCGGTCTTGAGGGGGAGGTGACGATGATTTCGCCGGATACGCTTCAGGATGAAGTGAAAAGGGATGTTTACTATTACCGCGTCTATATTCGTACCGACAGCAACCACCTGACCAACAAGCAGGGCAAAGATTTCCCGGTGTTTCCCGGCATGATTGCGACCGTTGATATTAAAACCGGCAGTAAAACCATCATTGATTACCTGCTGAAGCCGCTGAATAAAGCGAAAGAGGCGTTGCGGGAAAGATAACGCGCTGGCGTTCGGTGATCCGAACGCCAGTTTTGTTATGCCGTCGCTGTGATATGTATGGCGGGGCGTCGTTCTTTAGGCACGACGTTGATATAGTGAGTCACGTACGCAAAGTATAATCCCGCATAGTTTTCGACCAATTCCATAAACGCCGGATAAATTGTCATTCTTCCGTCGCCCCGATCCTTAAGGTAACCTTCTTCCTGCGCCGTTTTTATAATCCGGTTGACGTGGATCCGTGAAACAAAAAATTCTTTTGCGAGCGTGCTCGCCGAGTAGTCGATAGTAGCACCATGTGCAGTTTTGTTTTTTATCGCCTGCATGTAGAGATATAACATAATCATACGACCTCCATCTTTATCGATAAATAATCCGACCTCCGGCAAGACTTTCCGGAACGTTAAACCTCTAAAAAGATACTCAGAAGCGCGGCGGAAAAAATTATTTCTCAATATATCAACGTCTAGCAAGTTTACGTTAATATTGAATGCGGGGTATAAAATACTCACAGGTAAAAATGCACCTGACATGTAGCGTTTAAGTTCATCCAGTCCTTTTTGCGTGGGTTCGATTCGTGTTTTTCGGCGGTCTTCCGTACAGCGCCAGGTCTTGATGCGCCCTGTGGTTCTAAGTATGGTAATGATTGCAATAACACTGTTTGGACTGGCTATTTTGTATTTTGAGCATAATTCTTTTATCTCTGAAACTGACTCGGCTTGATTGCCAAAAATAAAACAACACATTGAAAGGATAATGTTGAAGCGAGATTCCTGCAGCATTGTTTTATAGAACAAAGGTTGTTTTTTATAGATTGCGTTGTTAATGGCGTAGTGCTCTTTTATTGCCTCGCTAAATCGCGGATTGCCTTTAATGACATCCCTTCGATGTAGCAGAGCCCTGGATGAGATATGATTATCCATAGCTATTTTCTCTTATTGTAACGAACCGATGAGATGAAATATCCAGTCTTCTGTCCGGCAGGGGTATTATACCTCGCAAATAATATATTTGCCGTTGTTATTTGAAAAGATTGTTATATTTATGCTGCTTATGAGTCCACGGATTGATTAACGCAAAGATGTTCGGCCAGAGGAGAGTGATAACTGTTTCTTAACGTAGAGGGGTGCTGTAAGATTAATATAAATAACACGCAATGTTGTGAATTGTAACATTCGAATATAAATGCTTTCGTTTGCCGAGGGGGATATTCCCATCAGGCGAAAGTAGTTTTTTTGTACCCAGGAGCAGCTTATGGCCCAAAATATTTCTCGAAAAAATGTTGCTTGTCATGAGCAAGAGTTTGTCATCTCTGCCTGCACCTTCACGTTCCAGGGATATCGTTTGTTTCTTGAGGAACAGGGGATAAATGCGTCGCATCTTCAGTTTAACGATGATGAAGTGTCTCCGCGAGATATTGGGAAAATCCTTCAAAACCAACATACTAAACTCGTCGTATTTCCGGGTAAAGATATCGTTAATCTTCTGGCCTGCCTGAAGAGGCTCGCCTCTGTGCTTAATTCGCTTCCGGTTATAAGAGAGGTGACGATTTATGGCCGTATTCCCGTAAGCTGGCTGCAGCGCACCCTGAGAAGTCTTGTTGATAATAAGCTCAAATTATCGATGATCCGTGTTGCCACTCTTACAGACGTGGTTGACTGTTTTAAAAATAACCCAAGTGCGTTTAGAGACTGCTCTCGATTATTACATCAACAGTCATTAGATTGCGCATATAAAGATAATTTTAAAGGCTTGACGAAGCGTGAGCTTGATGTCCTGTTAAATTTTTATCGTGGCATGTCGGTAAAAGAACAGTGCGAAAAAATGGGTTTGTCTGATAAAACGATTTATACCCATCGAAAGGAGGGTATAAGAAAATTAAATCTGATACGTCTATGGCTAACGGATTCTACCACGTTCAAAGTAGAAGGTGTCGTTGGTAGAAAATATGAAAGGCAAGTCTATTCTAGCAGGGAGATGGAGATCTTCAACGCGTTGCTTAAAAGAGAAATATTCCCTGCGTATCAGATTATCACCGATCGCTATAAAAAAGTCGTAGGATTTGAAATTCTTTTACGCTGGAATGACAACGGTAAAATTATCAAGCCTGCCAGCTTTTTATCTGACATTTCTAATGTTGAAATATGGCTTAAGGTCACTGCGATGGTTATTCATGCAGCGGTGTCGGGTATCAATAAATATAACGGGAAATATTATTTTTCTGTGAACATTCCACCTCAGCTTGCCTCAGGAAATGCGTTGCCAGGTATGGCTAAAAAAGCAACCGAGATGCTGCTCAAGCCGCAGTGGTCCGACAAACTGGTGTTTGAATTTGCCGAAAGTATTGACGTAATGAAAGATAAAACGATCCCAGAAACGATGCAGCGCTTGCGTAACACGGGCTGTCGACTGTTTTTGGATGATTGTTTCTCAAATCACCATACGCTATTTCCTGTGAGACAGGTTCACTTTGATGGGCTTAAACTCGATCGCGATCTTGTGGCCCAATTTGGGGCTAACGATAACGACTATAATCTTATTAAAACGATCCAGTTTTACAGCGATATTACCGGAAGTGAATGCATAGCAGAAGGTGTCGATAGCGAAGAAAAATTTGAAAAACTCGTTGCCCTTGGGGTGAAAAGTTTTCAGGGATATTATCTTTCAAAGGCTGTAAAGGAAGATGAGTTAGATCGGATGGTGCGGTTGTTTAGTTAAAGATTACGCTGGGGGCAGGGGTAATGGGTGGTATTACACCACTAACCCACCAGCGAAGATGAAGTAAGGCAAGATTCGACTGCAGTTAAATTCAAAGATCGTCGCGGGTAAATCCGACAACAATTTCCAGCGTATTACGAATAACGTCACAGACCTCTGGTTCTTTCGTAATTTCGAGCGCATGAATCAACTGCAATATGACTTCTTTATTTGAAAGATTATCACCACAAAGCATAATACAGCGAATTGCAGAACCTAACACTTCAGCTTCATCATCAAGGTGCTGCCCTGCATTTAAAAAATGTTCTGCCAGTCCTTTATCATGCAGCGCTTCAAAATTATACGTCTGCTGTCTCATTGCCTTACTCATGATGGTCACCGTGTGTGTTGTCAATTAGTGTTTCTTATTTGGGGCAAATAGGGTGTCATTTTTAAAGAGTGAGCGCATGCGGCCTGCGTCGTAATCACCAATGATTCTTCCCTGATCGGTAGAAACGCCGGTGACTCTTTGACGTACCTCGTCCTCGGCTGCAATCAACGCATTTCTACGCTCATCATTTGATTCAACGTTAGCCATTCTAAATAATCGATTAGCCAGAGACGCAAAGGTGATAGGACCGTTCTCTTTCAGAATCGATAATACGGCTTCACCTATCAGGTCATCTTTCAGTCGTTCGAATTTAGTTCTATGCATAGCTTCAATCTCACTCTGCTACACCGTAAAGGCTGCAACATTGGGTTAGTTATCGCCTAATGATAGAGTTTTTTTCTATCCACGCGACACCAACTTAGTAAGTAAAAATCATTTTTACATTAGCGCTCAAAGAACAGAGCGATAAGGCCGTTGTAATGCGCTTTTTCAGCTTCACAAGAGGATTCTTCTATACGACGCAGCAGCTTTGTACAAATTGTCATTCTACTGAGTTGTACATTCTCTTTGATAATCTCGCTGACGATCAGGCCCAGCGTTTCCTGCTGGGAAGGTATATTGTTTTTGTTAAAATACAACGTGATGGCGCTTTCTGCTGAAGAGGGGGCGCGGTTGCGTCTCATATTTATCCACCGTTGTAGAACATTTCAGTAACATTGATGTGATTGAATCTATACCATGAAGATAAATCTGTACAGCTTAAATGTACAAGTTTTTGCAGTTTCTCCCTATTCCGATAACGAGATAGCGAGTGAGGCCTGCGTCAGAGGACATGATTAGGGAGCCGGGGAGAGTGATGGCGAGAACGGCTGGAAAGGGGTATTAAGCGCGTAGAGAAAATCAGGCCCCGAAGGGCCTGCCATTATTTACGTCCCAGGAGAAGCCCAAGAACAACACCCACTGCACCTGCAGCAATCAAACCTGACAGAGGGTTGTTACGAACGGCTTCAGTGACATCAGATACCGCGTCACTGGCCTGTGCGGCGTATTTTTTGGCTGCACCTTTAACCTGATGCTTCGGTGAGTCAACGAATTCGCCAAACTGCTGCTGGGCAGAACCGGCCAGCGCGTCGAGCTTATTTTTGGCCTTGTCGCCAGCGTACTCTGCGTGTTTATCAGCGTCGATATCAGACATTGTTACCTCCTTTTGATGGTCACTTAAGCATAGTCACCTGAGATAATTTTGTGCCACTTTAAGATTAAGTGAAGCTGAGGCTACGTGGAAGGGGGCGTTGAGCGAGGTTGGGGCTTCTCAGGCGTAAGAAATTAAGAGGCCTGAGAAGCCATTTGAGACTGTGAGTCTCCTATATGCTGTCGTTGTCCACGATAATCTTTATTTGCTGGTCAATGAGTTCTAAAATGGGGAGAATATCGGCATCCATAACCCGCCGTTCTTTTAGTCTCACTTGAGTTGCTAATATATAGTTTGGTCCCCAAATGTCGGCGTTATCTGCTGGTGCGACGAGTATCTTATAGGGATAGATACAAATGAGTCTCTTATTGAACGCCCTTGAAACATGGACAAATGATGTATCTGGGGAAATCACTAATGCACTGTCTTTTATAATCTGTGCGGCGGAAAAGAATGAAGGTGTGGTATTTTTGGTCACGCATTCTGAGTCCGGGATCGACTTTATCTTATGCTGCTCCCCAAGAATAATTATGTGAAATAATTGATGGTATTGCGCTATGTGGCAGGAGATGGCTTGGATTTGTTCCAGTGAAAAAAAACGTTCGCTAACACTACCATAAGGAATAAATGCAATGATTTTTTTCATTGTTGTTTTCTGAATGAATTTTTCCGCCGCTTCCGCGTCCTCACCAGGTATTAAAACCGTGTAATCATAGTCTGTAGCTGCAATACCAACGTGCTCTAACAGATCTTTATATCGGGTGCTAATGTGCCCGAGAGGTTTTTTAACGTTCACGACGTCATCGTAAATACGGTATTTATTTGTAAAACCAATTGTTTTGCTCGGTTTTACAATTCGAATTAAATTAAAAACATCGACGTTTGAATGCGTTATTTCATGTGAGTCAACAAAAACGAAAGGATTCAGTTTTCTAAGGGTCTTCACTAGTTCTTTTTTATTCTTAGGGTCATAGAAATATAATTTTTCTAAATTGCTCCATTCTTTAAATAAGAAATGCGTTCTTTTATCTGCAATTACAGATACGCGGAAATTGTGTTTCACAAGAGTCTCAATCACACCACCTATGACGATAGCATCGCCGATCCCTTTTCCGATGAACGGTATGACTAAGTGGTTTGTGTCCATCTCACGTCCAGCCTTCAGGCTGCGGGCAAGAGCCGTTACTGTACTCAAGAGATTAAGTTTTAACCGTAATTTTGTCCTCTTAAGCACATAATTTTTAGATCTGTTTACTTTCCTGAGCCACGCGATCATGAACATCCCTCTACGAAATATTTTGGTTTAACTGAGTTCAGCGCCAATGATGCGTATATTATCTAATTGCTATGACATAAAAAACAAAATAGTTGGAAGGCAAGTTTCCGGACGTTAAAAAGGCTCTGTAGGTCTGATTTTGTATTTTGTACAGTGCGGATATATGCCAAGTAACCCTGCAAAACTTAATGTTTACATGAAGAGGATAAAGTAGGTACCATACCCCCCTATAGTATCAAAGGAGCGCATATGCCGCATTCACCCGCAGATAAAAAACGAATTCTGACGCGCGTTAGACGCATTCGTGGACAGGTTGATGCCCTCGAACGCGCGCTGGAGTCCAGCGAACCCTGTCTTGCCATCCTGCAGCAAATTGCCGCCGTGCGCGGTGCTGCCAACGGCCTGATGGGCGAAATGGTCGAAATTCACCTCAAAGATGAGCTGGTGACGGGGGAGACAACCCCGGATCAGCGGGCAGTTCGGATGGCAGAAGTCGGCCATTTACTGCGCTCTTATCTAAAATAAACCCACAGTCCTCACAACAAGGGAAGAGACACATGAAATCTCGCGCAGCTGTCGCATTTGGTCCAGGCCAGCCGTTAAAAATCGTTGAAATCGACGTCGCGCCGCCTAAGAAAGGCGAAGTGCTGATCAAAATCACCCATACCGGCGTATGCCATACCGACGCGTTTACCCTGTCGGGTGACGATCCTGAAGGGGTATTCCCGGCGGTGCTCGGCCACGAGGGCGGCGGTATCGTTGTTGACGTTGGCGAGGGCGTTACCAGCCTGAAGCCGGGCGATCACGTCATTCCGCTGTACACCGCCGAATGCGGCGAGTGTAAGTTCTGTAAATCCGGTAAGACCAACCTCTGCCAGGCAGTCCGTGCGACGCAGGGCAAGGGACTGATGCCTGACGGCACCACCCGTTTCTCCTACAACGGTGAGCCGATCTATCACTATATGGGCACCAGCACCTTCAGCGAATACACCGTTTGCGCGGAGATCTCTCTGGCAAAAGTCAACCCGCAGGCGCCGCTGGATAAAGTCTGCCTGCTGGGCTGCGGCGTGACCACCGGTATCGGTGCAGTCCACAATACGGCGAAAGTGAAAGAGGGTGATACCGTGGCGGTCTTCGGACTGGGCGGGATTGGTCTGGCGGTGATTCAGGGAGCGGTACAGGCAAAAGCCAGTCGTATTATTGCGGTCGATACTAACCCTGAGAAGTTCAAGCTGGCAGGCGAAATGGGCGCGACCGACTTCGTGAACCCGAAAGATTACGAAAAACCGGTTCAGGATGTGATTGTTGAGCTGACCGACGGCGGCGTTGACTTCAGCTTTGAATGTATCGGTAACGTTAACGTGATGCGCGCTGCGCTCGAATGCTGCCACAAAGGCTGGGGCGAGAGCATCATCATCGGCGTGGCTGGCGCGGGTCAAGAGATCAAAACCCGTCCATTCCAGCTGGTGACCGGCCGCGTATGGCGCGGTTCCGCTTTTGGTGGCGTGAAGGGGCGTACCCAGCTGCCCGGCATGGTTGAAGATGCAATGGTTGGCAAAATTCAGCTCGACCCGTTCATTACCCACCGTTTGCCGCTGGAGCAGATCAACGAAGCCTTCGATCTGATGCATGAAGGGAAGTCCATCCGTACCGTCATTCATTTCGGCGACAACTGATTATTTTGCCAGCGGTTTTTTGCCGCTGGCGTTTCTTTAATAATCTTCTCTAAAGTGTGACCTGTCTGGCGCTTTTAGCCATAATCTAATTTCTTGCCGTGCCGATGACTATTTTACAGGCGTGTTTTTACGCATCTTCCTATAAGAGAGTCGACGGTCATGGACAACACAACTTCGATGCAGGCGCAGCGCAAGCTGAGCTTCTTGCATCACATCAGGCTGGTTCCGCTGTTTTCCTCCATTCTCGGTGGCATTATTCTTCTGTTTGCCTTAAGCGCAGGCCTCGCGGGCTATTTCTTGCTGCAGGCGGATCACGATCAGCAGGATGTCACCTCAGAACTTCAGGTGCGTATGGGGCTGTCGAACAGCTCCAACCATCTGCGAACGGCACGAATCAATATGATCCACGCCGGTGCGGCGAGCCGCATTGCGGAAATGGATGCGATGAAGAAGAACATCAGCGAGGCGGAAACACGCATTAAGCAGTCGCAAGACAGCTTCACCTCGTATATGAATCGTTCGGTTCGCACGTCTGCGGACGAAGCGCTGGATACCGACCTGAAAGCGCGTTTTGATGCCTACGTGGCAGGCCTCCAGCCAATGCTTAAATATGCCAAAAACGGCATGTTTGAAGCCATTATTAACCATGAAAACGAAACCGCGCGGCCGCTGGATGATGCCTATAACGCGGTATTGTTGAAGGCGATTAAAATCCGCACCGAGCGTGCAAACGCCCTCACGGCGCAGGCGCATACCCGCACGCAGCTGGGTCTGATGTTTATGGTGGGGGCCTTTGCGCTGGCGCTGGTGCTGACGGCGATGACCTTTGTAGTGCTGCGCCGCACGGTTATCCATCCGCTTCAGCGCGCGGCAACCCGCATCGAAAATATCGCTAAAGGCGATTTAACCCTGCCGGACGACGCGGCCGGGCGCAGTGAAATTGGGCGTCTGACGCGCGATCTGCAAACCATGCAGCATTCGCTGGTGAACACCGTGGGTACCGTACGTCAGGGTGCCGAGGAGATCTATCGCGGCACCAGCGAGATTTCAGCGGGGAATACCGATCTCTCTTCACGTACCGAGCAGCAGGCCGCTGCAATCGAGCAGACGGCAGCGAGCATGGAACAGCTGACCGCAACGGTGAAGCAGAACGCCGATAACGCGCATCATGCCAGCAAGCTGGCGGAAGATGCCTCCGGGAAGGCTAGCCGTGGTGGGCAAATGGTGTCCGGCGTGGTGAAAACTATGGGCAATATCTCGACCAGCTCGAAAAAGATCTCTGAGATCACGGCGGTGATTAACAGCATTGCCTTCCAGACCAACATTCTGGCGCTTAACGCGGCGGTAGAGGCGGCGCGTGCGGGCGAGCAGGGCCGTGGATTTGCGGTGGTGGCAAGTGAAGTGCGCACCCTGGCGAGCCGCAGCGCGAATGCGGCGAAAGAGATTGAAAGCCTGATCAACGAATCGGTATCCCTGATCGATCAGGGTTCGGGCGAGGTGGTCGCGGCAGGCAATACCATGAATGAGATCGTCGAGGCGGTGAAGCGCGTCACCGATATCATGCTGGAAATCGCTGCTGCGTCCGACGAACAGAGCCGCGGTATTGTGCAGGTGAGTCAGGCTATTTCTGAGATGGACAAAGTGACCCAGCAGAACGCCTCGCTGGTGGAAGAGGCATCCGCGGCGGCGGCATCGTTGGAAGAACAGGGCGCGCGTCTGACCGAGGCCGTTGGGGCCTTTCGTCTGAACGGGGCGAATGCGAGCCGTTCGGTTGCGTCTGCTGCCGCGGTGAAGAGCGCGCCTTTACGACCTGCGGCTGCGGTTTCCGGGGATAACTGGGAGACGTTCTAATCTGCGGGCTGATTCATGAAAAAGAAAAGGGACCCTCAGGTCCCTTTTCTTATGGGTTACTTCTTATCGGGTAACGCGTACGCGATGACGTAGTCGCCACGATCCGGTGACTGACGTGCGCCACCTGCGTTGATGATGATGTACTGTTTACCGGTTTTCGGTGAAACGTAGGTCATCGGTCCGGACTGACTGCCCACCGGCAGACGGTCTTTCCAGATCTCTTTCCCGGTGGCGGTATCAAACGCGCGCAGGTAGAAGTCCTGGGTGCCGGCAAAGAACAGCAGGCCAGACTGCGTAGAGAGCGACGCGCCGAGGGTTGGCATCCCAATAGGGATTGGCATGTGCATGCGAATACCCAGCGGTCCGGTATCTTCTACCGTACCTACCGGAACCTGCCAAACCAGCTTGCCGGATTTCAGGTCAACCGCAGACATGGTACCAAACGGCGGCTTCTGACATGGAATACCCAGCGGTGACAGGAAGCGCTCGCGCATCGCGCCAAACGGCGTACCGTCCATCGGTACAATACCCATCTCAATACCGCTGGCATCTTTCGCCACGTTTGCGCGCGGCACCATGTAGTTTGCCAGGCCCAGACGCATATCGTTAACAAACATCAGGCCATTGTTCGGATCAACCGACACGCTGCCCCAGTTCATCCCGCCGAGTGAGCCAGGGAACTGCAGGGAACGATCCAGACCCGGAGGCGTGAATACGCCCTGATGACGCATCTCTTTAAACTGAATACGGCACAGCAGCAGGTCAACAGGCGTTGCCCCCCACATGTCGGATTCGGTCAGCGTCTGGTTGCCAATCATCGGCATGCCGACGGAATACGGCTGCGTTGGTGAGTAGCGTTCACCCTCAACGTTACCCGCAGGCACAGGACGCTCTTCAACTTTAGCAACAGGCTTACCGGTTTCGCGGTTGAGCATAAAGATCATGCCCTGCTTGCTGGTTTGCACCAGCACCGGCGTGGTGCCGCCTTTACCGTCTGGCAGATCGTACAGCAGCGGCTGTGAAGGCAGGTCGAAGTCCCACAAGTCATGGTGGGTTGTCTGGAAGTGCCAGCGAACCTGGCCGGTCGTGGCGTCAACGGCGACGATTGATGAGCTGTATTTGTCGTCCAGTGCGGTACGTTCACCCGCCCAGAAGTCTGGGGTGGCGTTACCGGTTGGCAGATAAATCAGGTTCAGCTTAGCGTCGTAGGACATTGCAGACCAGACGTTTGGCGTACCGCGCGTGTAGGTCTGGCCTTCCGGCGGCAGGCCGGTCAGGTTCGGATTACCCGGATCCCATGCCCATGCCAGTTTACCGGTATGCACGTCATATGCGCGCACAACGCCTGGCGGTTCGTCGGTGGAGTAGTTATCCGCCACGCGTCCGCCAACGACCACGACATTCCCGGCCACCAGCGGCGTAGAGGTCTGCTGATAGTAGCCAGGTTTGATTTCGCCCATGCCAACGCTCAGGTCAACGGTGCCGTGCTCGCCAAAGTCTTCACAGACCTTACCGTTATCCGCATTGATAGCAATCAGACGCGCATCGGTGGTTGGCAGGAAGAGACGGCGCGAGCAGGCCGCAGGCTGTGCTTCAGCCTGTGACGTTGTCACGTTTGCATGATCTTCAAAATAGCCCAGACCGCGGCAACGCTGCCAGTTTGGCGCAGTTGCTTTCGAGTCGTAACGCCATTTCTCTTTACCGGAGTCGACGTCCAGCGCCAGCACTTTGCTGTATGGCGTACAGACATACAGCGTATCGCCCACCTGCAGCGGGGTATTCTGATCTTCCGCGCCGGAACCGTTGCTCTGAGGGATGTCACCGGTATGGGCAACCCAGGCCACTTTCAGATCGTTAACGTTCTGTTTGTTAATTTGGTCGAGAGCGGCAAAACGATCGCCGTGGGTGGTGTTACCCCAGTGCTCCCAGTTCTTTTGCTGCTCGCCTGGTGCGACCGGCTTGACCGGTACCGCTTCGTTAGAGGCAACCAGCGTTTGCGGCTTAAACATCCAGCCCAGGCTGACCAGCATAGCCACGGCGAGTACCGCTGCTATCCCAAATGCAGGCGTTTTGTGGATCTGCGCATTGCCGTTTGCCGCGCGCAGGAAAGGCCAGACGATGGCACACAGGAACGCCAGTACGGCGAACGTGAACAGGCGCGAGAACAGCGGCCAGAAATCCCAGCCGGCATCGCTCACGGCCCAGAACAGCGAGGCAATAAACGCGAGGCTGTAGAGCACGATGCCGCTGGTGCGGTTGGTGAAAATCAGGACGGCGGCGATCAACATCACTACGCCCATTATCAGGAAGTACCCGCTTCCGCCTACTGTAACGAGCTTGAAACCCAAGCCGCCAACTGCCAGACCGATAAGCGCCATCAGCCCGGCAAGGAGCCACTGCAGGATACGAGGTATCCCGCGCGGCGCGCTGCCAAATGTCATTTCTGTCTCCTTAAATACTCCCGTCCTTTCAGAACTGTGCTGTGCGGCATCTGTACCAAATGGATAACTAAAGACGAGGGTTATGCTGATATTTACGCTCATGAGGCTTCATAAGCGCGAGAATCCACGGTTAACAAATAGCGTGCGAACCATTTGGTGAATTCGCGGCTATGATAGAACTGTTAAATTGTTTTACGCAATTGTTAATGAAAGATTTCGCATTATTTGATTAGAGAAAGACTAAAACCCGTCATATAGACGGGTCCAGGCAAGGCAGTGGAGGCGGATCAGGCAGGCATAGATTTACGAATAGCGCTGAGTAACGTTTGCGCTCCCGTGGAGAGTGGCGTATCAACGCGGGTTAAGATACCGATGGGCTCACCGGCGCCGGGTGAGGTGATCGGCAGTGCGGTGAGCGTTCCCCGGCGTAAATCATCTTTAACCGCACCGGACGGCACGAACCAGACATAATCAAAGTCAACGGTAAGCTGGCGTGAAAGAGAGGCCGACAGGGTTTCGATACAGGCCGACGACAGCGAGCAGCCCTGCATTTGCAGTAACGTTTCGGCATTTTGACGCGGCACTGTCCCTTTGGGTGATACCACTACCGGCCATTCCATGACGCGGCTTAAGGTGACCGTATCCTGTAACAGGGGGTGGTTTGGCCGCACGACCAGCTTTAGTGATTCCAGGAACAGCAGTTCGTAATTAAGCCCGGTCATCAGCTCAGGGTCAGACATCCGCCCGATACCGAGATCCAGTTCGCCCGATTTCAGCCCCGCGAGCAGCATGGTGTTATTCATGGTCGCGACCTGAAGGGTGGTATGCCGCTGATGTTTGTGAAATTGACCCACCACTGCAGGCAAAATGCCTAGCGCCGCCGTAGGCAGAGCGCCTACGCGGACGATCTCGTGGGTGTGCTCTTCTTTACGGTTCAGGGCCTGACCTGCGGTATTCAGCGCGTCCAGGACCTTAACGGCGTGCGTCAGGAACTGCTCGCCTACCAGGGTAAGCTGTGCGCCCATGCGACCGCGATCGAAAAGCCGGGTTCCGGTAAGTTGTTCCAGTTCGTTCAGGGTTTTCGAGAGGGCCGGCTGGCTGAGGTTAAGTGTTTCAGCCGCTCGCCCCAGCGTTCCCTGTTGAGCGACGGCCACAAAAGTATGCAAATGGCGCAAGCGTATGCGCTGACTGAACAGACCATTTTTTTCCATAGCCGATGTTAAAAACAGAGCGAGGCGGGTGACAAGTGAAGTTATTTAATTTTGATAACTTGATAGCAAAATATTATTAACATTTGCTCTATTTAAGTTACATGATGGTGCTGTCAGGGAGAATAAAAGAACGTCCTTGTTCGTTTAGTGCTCAATGATATGATTATCGCGTTATTTTCAGCGCGTTACAGAACCCCATCACCGCCATCAGAACACCAGACCTGGCCTGAGGTAAACGAACATTCGTCCGAGGCCAGCGTCACGTATAAAGGAGCAATCTCGGCAGGCTGGCCGGGACGGCCCAGCGGGGTATCGCCGCCAAACTGCTTAACTTTTTCCATCGGCTGTCCGCCGCTGGATTGCAGGACCGTCCAGTATGGGCCTGGCGCAACCGCGTTAACGCGAATGCCTTTTGGACCCAGCTGTTTCGCCAGGGCCTTCGTAAAGACGACGAGGCAGGCTTTGGTCTGTGCGTAGTCAAGCAGCACCGGGCTCGGTTTTGCCGCCTGAACAGAAGAGGTATTGATGATGGACGCGGGCGCTTTCAGGTGACGAAGCGCCGCTTTCGTTATCCAGAAAGGGGCATAGACGTTTGTTTTAAACGTCGCGTCGAAATCTTCGGTAGTGAGTTCTTCCAGCGTTTCTCGGTATTGCTGACGACCCGCGTTATTGACCAGGATGTCCAGCCCGCCAAGTTGAGAAACGGCCTCTTCTACCAGATTTTGGCAAAAAGCCTCGTCGCGGATATCGCCGGGCAGGGCAACGGCGGCGCGGCCTTCGGCTTTAATCAATGCAATGACGTCTGCCGCATCTTTCTCTTCTTCAGGAAGATAGTTGATGGCGACGTCAGCGCCTTCACGGGCGTAGGCGATCGCCACCGCGCGGCCAATACCTGAATCACCGCCGGTGATCAGGGCTTTCTTGCCCGCCAGCCGGCCATGGCCCCGGTAGCTCTTTTCACCGTGGTCTGGAACGGGCTGCATTTCTGAGGCGAGGCCAGGCGGCGTTTGCGGCTGATCCGGAAACGGGGGTTCTGGGTAAGCGTTCGTACGTTGTTGATTATCACTCATAGCTGACTCCTTAGAGGCCAAGGGGTGAGATTTGGTGGATAGTGACAGCGTTAACGCTTCACTGCGTTTATTTCTGCAGATGGTCGACCCGCACGACGGGTTTCGAGGATTTTTTATCCAGCGAGCCGTTGATACTGATCATGTGGTCTGGTTTGACGGTTCTGTCATCAAAGACGGCTTTGGGGATAATAACGTCAATTTTTCCGGTTTTATCCTGGAACACGTATTTATCGCCGCTGCCATCAATAAGGTTACCGCGTAAGGAGATTGATGCACCATCATGCATCTCTTTCGCCTGGGTAATGGTCATAATACGCGCGTCATCCGTACCGCGATAACCGCTGTCCAACGCATGCGGTGGCGGTGGGGCTTCCCCTTTTTGTAACCCACCGTTATTTTCTGCCCAAGCAGCGGGAACCAGAAATATCAAAAAGGCGGAAATGACTGATAATTTCATCTGATATCCTCAGTTTTGCGTGTCTTGACTTATTAAGTATTGTTGCTATTCCTTTATGTGGCAAATGTGATAAGTCTTAAAAACATTCGTTAGAGATATCATAAATTTCGGTAAATAAGCGAAACGGTGACGGTTAACATGAATCGTAAAAGTGAAAAAGTGCTCGGGATAAATGAAAGTAATCGCTTGCTGAGGTTTGAATACGCGTTTCGTCAGGTCGGTTTTATTGTGTTGTTGGGCGTTATTGTCGCGGCCATTATCGGGCTGTTTTCGAGCGGGGCGATCAGTGACGCCGTAAAAACAAATTCGGCCAAAACGCTGTCGGTCAGCTACGAGCGCTTTGGTCGCCGTGAAACTGAGTTCCCGGTGCAGATTACGTTCCCGGTGAACACCCCCGGGGAATATCTCGTCAGCATGACAACGGCGCGGACCGATGTCTACGACCCCGGGAGCGTCTGGCCACAGCCTGACCGTATGTACAGCCAGGGAAATACGCTCTACTTCATTTATAACAACCTAAAATCTAACGATAAATTCACCGTTAGGCTCTTCTTAACCCCTTCCAGAGCAGGGAAATGGACAAATACGATCGGCGTAAACAGTGAGCCAGAGATTCGATTCTGGCAGTTTATCTATCCCTAGGAGACGAATATGGACATGGTCTTTCGCGCCCTGGCAATTTATCTGTTTCTGATGGTGGTATTCAAAGTGGCCGGCCGACGCGCCTTGCTACAGATGACCAGCTTCGACCTGATCCTGCTGCTAATCATCAGCGAAGCTACGCAGCAGGCATTACTGGGACAAGATTTTTCCGTCACCGGCGCAATGATTACTATTACCACGCTGGTGGTGGTGGATATATTATTTGGCCTGATGAAAAAATATTTCTCACCCGTCGAGAATATTCTGGACGGTACGCCGGTCATTTTGGTGGAAAATGGAATTCCCCTTACGGATAAGCTTAGAAAAGTGGATGTGTCCTGCGATGATATTCTGGTGTCAGCCCGTCAAAATAATGGCATTACGGAGTTGAAGGAAATTAAATACGCTATTCTGGAACGCAATGGGCATATTTCAATCATTCCGTTTGAGAATTAAGAGGCGCCGGTATGAATAATCTTAATCACGATAATCATGAGACCGTTGGCGAGTTGACCAAAAAGCTGGCCGCAAAGCTCACCGATTTAGGGCTTCGCTTAACCACGGCGGAATCCTGCACGGGGGGAAATCTGTCGGTTGCGCTCTGCGCTGAAGAGAATACCGCAGAGTTTTACGACGTGGGAATGGTGGTATTCAGCGATGAGGCAAAAGAGAGGATCCTGGGCGTACGCCCCGAGACCCTTGCGCGTTATACCGCCGTCAGCGAACACACGGTCACCGAAATGGCCGCCCGTATCCGCGATATTGCTCAGGCCGATATCAGTATTGCCATCAGTGGCTACGCCGGACCGGAAGGGGGCGACGACGGCACGGCGGCGGGCACGGTGTGCTTTGGCTGGAATATCCAGGGGCGCACAGAAACGAGCACCGTCCTGTTCTCGGGTGAGTGTCAGGATGTGGTGGAAAAAGCGGTACGGTATGCGCTGGCTGAATTGATCGCGAAACTGTAAGGCTGAAACGAAGACGGAGGTTGTATGGCTGTGATTGTCATTACCGGCGGCACCGCAGGCGTGGGGAAAGCCACGGCGCTGCATTTTGCCAAAGCGGGGTTTGATGTAGGCATAATTGCCCGTGATGAAGAAAGT
The DNA here is from genome assembly GCF_036903355.1 of Enterobacter sp. UNJFSC 003. Taxonomy (NCBI): domain Bacteria; kingdom Pseudomonadati; phylum Pseudomonadota; class Gammaproteobacteria; order Enterobacterales; family Enterobacteriaceae; genus Enterobacter; species Enterobacter sp. UNJFSC 003. The sequence continues at coordinate 1,265,158 of NZ_JBAKHK010000001.1, read as the reverse complement.
CTGCACTCCACCGAGGACGAGTTACGCCGTTTTGGGGTGAATGCCTGTGCCGTCCATGCTGACGTGGCGGACAGCAAGGCGATTGTCGATGCCGCTAACGAGATCGCAACCCGCCTCGGGGCTATCGACGTCTGGGTGAATAACGCGATGGCCGCCGTGCTGGCACCGTTTCGCACGATGACGCCAGAGGAGTTTCGTCGCGTTACGGAGGTAACCTATCTGGGCTACGTGAACGGCACCCGAGCCGCACTGGAGCTAATGGTCCCCCGCGATCGCGGCGTCATTATTCAGGTCGGTTCTGCGCTCGCCTATCGCTCCATTCCCCTTCAGTCAGCTTACTGTGGCGCAAAAGCCGCGATCCGCGGATTTTCCGACGCGGTGCGTACCGAGCTGATGCATGAAAACAGCCGGGTTGAGATTTCGATGGTGCAGATGCCGGGCCTCAATACGCCGCAGTTTGAGTGGGCGAGGAATAAATTTGCCTGGGCCATGCGCCCGGTTCCACCCGTCTTTGAGCCTGAGGTTGCCGCCAGCGCGATTTTTAAGGTGGCGCAAAAGCCGGTGCGTGAATTGTGGGTGGGCAGCAGCACCATCCAGTCCATCGTCGGGCAATTCTTCTTCCCGGGCTTTCTTGACCGGCTGGTGGTGAAGAAGGCCTGGGAAGGGCAAATGACCGACAGCCTCAACGCCGAAGACCGTCAGGATTATCTCGATCGGCCGGTTAACGATGTACATAAAATCCATGGCACGTTTTCCGCAGAAGCAAAAAATCGCGCCGCGCGGGTGACCTCAGGCCTGCCGGGTAACGTATTGCTCGGATCGCTCGCCGTCGGCGCGCTGGTGATAGCGCGCCGGTTAATAACCCGCAAAAAGTAATCAGCGCAGCGCGGTACGGTGAGTCCAGAACCAGCGATAGCCGTAACCGCCAAGGCTGAGCTGAAGCGTTTTTCCGCTAAGTCGCGGCTCATCGTAGCGTTTGTCCGCCAGACAGGCTGTCCAGACCGTGTGGCGGATGCCTTTCGCGGTGAACTGAAGCGCCGCGTCGCTGAAGTTGACGAAGGTCAGGATGCTGCGCTCGTCGGTTTCATAATAGATCCCCAGAACCGCATCATTATCCACAGTGATGAGGCGAAACGGTGCCGCTGCAATTTCAGGAAACTCTGAGCGGGTGTTGGCAATGTCGATAATCCGGTGCAGAAGCGAGTTGCGGTGCAGGAGCGAATCTGCCACGTTGATTTTTTGATAGCGGTACGGGCCGCGGTCAATGATGGGCGCGATGAAGCTTTCAGGGTCAGCCGCAGAAAATCCGCCCCCCTTCGAGCCTGCCCACTGCATCGGCGTGCGCACGGCATAGCGCTCCTCCAGCGCGAGATCGTCCCCCATACCAATCTCATCGCCATAGCGCATCACCGGCACGCCGGGTAGGGAGAAGAGTACGGCGTGACAGAAGGCCAGCCGCTTTTGATCGCCCTCCAGCATTGGTGCCAGACGACGCCGGATACCGCGCTGGTAAACGTACATCTCTTCATCTGGGGCAAAGGCGTCGAGCACGGACCGTTTGGCTTCTTTGCCAATCCCCTCCAGATCCAGCTCGTCATGGTTACGCAGCCAGTTAGCGAAGCAGCAGGAATCGGGCGGCACTATCATTTTCTTCACCGCGTTGCGCAGCGGGCGGGCGCTTTTTTCGGCCAGGCTGACGTAGAAGTATTTGTTGAGCCAGAAGTTCAGCACCAGGTTCAGGCGATCGTTCTTCCCGAAGTAGTCCTGGTAGATCTCCACGTCTACGTCGACTTCACCGAGCAGGATTGCATTCGGATTATGCCGTTCAACGAGATGACGCAAATGCTCAAGGATCCACAGCCCCTGTTTCTCATTGCCGCGCCCGGCCTGTTTGGTCAGGTGCGTGGCCGCATCCAGACGAAAGCCCGACACGCCAAGCTTAAGCCAGAAAATAATGATGTTCTCAATCTCTTTAATCACCGCAGGCGAGGCGAGATTCAGGTCGGGTTCATGGCGATAAAACATATGGCGGTAGTATTGCTGGGCCTCGTCGTCCCACGACCAGATGCTTTTTTCCACGCCGGGAAACATAGGGGGCGTATCGTCATCGTCGTTATCGGACCACAGGTAATAGTCACGAAAAGGCGACGACGGATTGCGGCGCGCCCGTTGAAACCACGGGTGTGCGTCCGACGTATGCTGGATCAGCAGCTCGACGATCACCTGCATGCCCAATTCACGCGCCTGTTGAATAAACGCGATGATGTCCGCCAGGTTTCCAAAGCGAGGATCGACCTGCATATGGTCGCTGACGTCGTAACCTTCATCGCGGAAAGGCGTCAGATAAAATGGGGTGATCCAGATAACCGTCGCCCCCAACCGGCGGATATAGCGCAGCTTCGCGCGTATACCAGCGATATCCCCGCATCCATCACCGTTGAGATCGTAAAACAAAGCCGTATCAATCTGATAAATAATGGCTCGCGTATGCCAGTCTGCCATAGAGCTCCTCAGTGATAGCCTTCCGTATCAGACACTTTTCCCCGGAACACATAGTAGCTCCAGGCGGTGTACACCAGAATCACAGGAATAATCAGCAGCGTGCCGACCAGCATAAACAGCTGGCTCGCCGGAGGCGCTGCGGCCTCCCACAAGGTAATGCGCGGGGGAATGATGTGGGGCCAAAGGCTAATGCCCAGCCCGCTAAAGCCGAGGAAGATAAGCCCGAGCGTCAGCAGGAACGGACGCGTGTGGCTGGCTGGATTCCGCGTTAATCGCCAGATCCACAGGCTAAAGAGGCCTACCAGCAGCGGCACCGGCAGGAACCAGAAGAAGTTCGGCAGCGTAAACCAGCGTTCGGCGACGTACTGCCACCCGAGGGGTGTCCAGATGCTCACCACCGCAATGACGCCCATCAGCGCCAGAAGCACGCTGCGGGTAAGCTCGCGCATGTGGTTTTGCAGCGACCCTTCGCTTTTCATGATAAGCCAGGTGGTGGCCAGCAGGGTGTAGGCCACCATCAGACCGAATCCACAAAACAGATTAAACGGCGTAAGCCAGTCGAGAGAGGAACCCACAAAGCGGCGACCCTCCACGTCGAACCCGTTAATCATCGCCCCGACCACAATCCCCTGGCTGAAGGTCGCGAGAAACGAGCCACCGGCGAAGGCGTAATCCCAGAACGTGCGGTGCGATGGCGTGGCCTTAAACCGAAATTCAAATGCCACGCCGCGAAAGATGAGCCCCATCAGCATGGCGGTGAGGGGGATCGTCAGGGCATCGATAATCACCGCATAGGCCAGCGGAAAGGCGCCGAAAAGACCTGCGCCCCCGAGCACCAGCCAGGTCTCATTTCCGTCCCATACGGGCGCGACGCTGTTGACCATCACGTCGCGCTCTTTGGCGTCCTTCACAAAGCTGAACAGCATCCCAATGCCAAGATCGAATCCATCCATAATGATGTACATCAGCGTGGCAAAGACGATGATGGCAAACCAGATTACCGGGATATCGATGCCCATCAGGTTCTCTCCTGTTCCGGAACGGACTCAGCGGCAGACAGCGGACGGGCAGGGGTGCCCGACGTGTCGGAGGTGAGCCTGGCGACTGGCTGTGGCCCTTTCTTAATGAGCCGGGCGAGGTAGACATAGCCCACGCCAAACACCGAGCAATAAACCACCAGGAAAGCCGCCAGGCTAATGCTCATCTGCAGTGTGCTGTGCAGGGATACGGCGTCAATGGTGCGCAGGTAACCGTACACAACCCAGGGCTGACGACCCACCTCCGTGGTCACCCAGCCCGCCAGCAGCGCCAGCAGCCCGGCGGGCCCCATACACAGGGCAAACCAGTGGAACGGACGTGAGTGGTAGAGCCGATGGCGATAGCGTAGCCAGACGCTAAGCGCGCCGAGCGCAATCATCAGCAACCCCATCCCCACCATGATGCGAAACGACCAGAAAACAATCAGCGAATTCGGACGATCTTCTTTCGGGAAATCTTTCAGCGCGGGCACCTGCTTATCAAGGCTGTGGGTGAGGATCAGGCTGCCGAGGGCGGGGATCTCAAGCCCGTATTTTGTGCGCTCTTCCTCCATATCCGGCACGCCAAACAGCAGCAGCGGCGTGGCTTCTCCGGGGCGGTTCTCCCAGTGTCCTTCAATGGCGGCAATTTTTGCAGGTTGATGCTCAAGCGTATTCAGTCCGTGCATATCGCCCACCACGGCCTGAATGGGGGCAACCAGCAGCGCCATCCACATCGCCATGGAGAACATTTTACGCACGGCAGGCGTGTCGTTACCGCGCAGAAGATGCCAGGCACCCGATGCGCCAACAAACAGTGCGCTACTTAAAAACGCCGCGATAGACATGTGGATCAGGCGGTAGGGGAAGGAGGGATTAAAAATAATCGCCAGCCAGTCTTCGGGTATCACCTGACCGTTTTGAATGCTGAAGCCTTGCGGCGTGTGCATCCAGCTGTTAGAGGCGAGGATCCAGAACGTGGACATCAGCGTGCCCAGCGCGACCATACAGGTGGCAAAAAAATGCAGGCCAGGGCCGACCTTGTTCCACCCAAACAGCATCACGCCCAAAAAACCGGCCTCGAGGAAGAATGCGGTTAGCACTTCATAGGTCAGCAGTGGGCCGGTAATGCTGCCCGCAAACTGGGAAAATCCGCTCCAGTTGGTACCGAACTGATAGGCCATCACCAGGCCGGAAACCACCCCCATCCCAAAGTTAACGGCGAAGATTTTGAGCCAGAAATGGTACAGCGAGCGCCAGACGTCATTTTTGGTTCGTAGCCACATGCCTTCGAGCACCACAAGATAGCTTGCGAGGCCTATGGTAATTGCCGGAAAAAGGATGTGAAAGGAGACGGTGAACGCGAACTGAATCCTGGCCAGATGAAACGCATCGAGTTCGAACATGGGCCGTACCTCAGGAACGGATGGCGCAAAAGCATTGCCGGGCAGCATTCACTGCCCGGCAAAACCGATTACGGTTTTTTCTTTCCGGCACCCAGTTCGGCACCGGTCAGCGGGTCAGATTTGGGATCGGACTTCGTGCGGGCAGACATCGCCTTAATAAGCGTTGCCTGTTCAGTCGTGAGCGTCACGCTGGCACTGCCATCTCCACCGTCTACCGCAGGCTGGGGGGACTCCACATAGTCGAAGTGTTTGTCACTGTTCCAGCTGCCGCGAACTTCACCGCCTTCAGACATATTGTAGTACTTGTTTGTGTACTCCTCGATGGGTGGTAATTTGCCTGGTGGGAAATTATTGCGAATCGACTGTAACGCTTTCTCAAACGAGAGCTGATGCGCCGCTTCTCGGGTCATCAAAAACGCCAGGGCATCTTTCACACCGGGATCGTCGGTAACGTTGATAAGGCGTTCATAAATGATCTTCGCTCTCGCCTCGGCCGCCACGTTGGAGCGCAGATCGGCCGTCGGTTCACCGATGGTATCGACATATGCCGCGGTCCAGGGCACGCCAGCAGAGTTAGTGAGCGGCGTGCCGCCGCCATAGAGCAGGGACGTGATATGGCTGTCGTTGCCATTTTCAGTCATGGACCGATACAGCTCTGCCTCACTTTCTACCCCTTCTGCCAGCTCACCCTTAGCTCCCTTGTTCAGCATCCCGACCAGGGTGCCGATAATTTCGAGGTGGCTTAACTCTTCGGTAGCAATATCCATCAGCATATCTTTACGACCGGGATCGTCGTCGCTTAACCCTTGGGTAAAATAGCGACAGGCGGCGGCAAGCTCGCCCTGCGGCCCGCCAAACTGCTCTAAAAGAAGATTGGCAAGGCCGGGGTTGGGTTCGGCAACGCGTACCGTGTATTGCAACTGCTTAACGTGTCGGAACACAGTCGCTCTCCCTGGTTATTTTTTCGCTTCCACGCCGTCCGCGTCTGACCGCAGCAGGAACTGCTCCGTGGTTTGAGGGATGTGGTTAATCAGCCAGTCGGCCATCTCACGCTCTTCCGCCAGGATTGCCTCAATGGCTGGGACTGAAGCCGTGTCGCCCGCTTTTTTAGCAGCCGCCAGCAGCGAGGTGTAGCAGGCAATCTCAAACTGCTCGAAAACGTAGCCGCTGATAGCGCCTTTGACGATTTCATCAGAAGGGAACATGCCGCCAATGGACTGGCCGAGGGCGGCCATTTTGCTCATGGAATCTTTTAAGACCGAACGGGAAATATCGTTACGATCGAGGATCTCATCCAGCACCGTAATTTGCCGTTTTGTTTCACTGAGATGCTGTTCAATACGGGAACGGACGTCGGGATAATTATCGATACGGCTGGTCATGGACTCCAGCATAGATTCCGCTTGCTTTTCCATCGCATGGGCATCGCGTAGCCAGTCATGATAGTGTTCTACGTGATTCATAATAATATCCTCAGCAGTGGCTAGGTTATTTGGTCTCACTTTCAGCAGCTTGGTCAGCACGTGCGGCAGTATAGCCGGATAAATGGCCGACTATATTGGCATAAATACTGATAATAATGACCCATAACACGCTGTTCTTCCACCATATTAAAGACGGTATGGCGAGGAATAACCATATTATGGCTGCCGCTAAATGGCACCGTTTAATAGTCCTGGGACTGATGCTCATTTTATTTAACCTGCGTTATAGCGTCATTTCTGCGCTTTTTGGTTAATATTTCCTACGGCCAACTCGGTGAGTTTAAGATCGGTCTCTTTCTCTTCTTCAAGCGTTTCGGCAAGAAGTTTAACGGCTTTTTTGTACCCCAGTTGTTCAGCTAATGTGGCAAGCGTGCCGTAGCTGGCAATTTCGTAGTGCTCTACTTTTTGTGCCGCTGCAATTAATGCTGCATCACGTACTTCATTTTTCTCAGTGCTTTCAATGACCTCATTGGCTTCTTCGATAAGCCCTTCCATCGCCACGCATTTCATTCTCTTGATTTTAAGGCCCTGTTCCTGTTCCACGATCTGATCGATACGCTCAATCTGACCGTGAGTCTCTTCCAAATGGGCTTTAAACGCGGCGCTGAGCTTCTCGCTGTACGCTTCACGTGAGAGTTTGCTAAGTGCTCGGGTAAGTTGTTTCTCGGCGCTGTAAGTATCTGAGAGGAGATGAATAAAGACATCTTCGATACTTTTCATATTCATATTTATGCTCCGGTATAATCGTTAGGGAACTGCGAGCCTGACGGCCCGCAGCTTGCTCTCTGGGTATTAAGTAAGATCAGGAATTATCAGATTTACGGCCTCCGCCGTGACTATTCTGTCCACCTTTCTTACCTGCTTCAGACGCGCGTTGCGGATCGTTTTTAAAATTCCCACCGCTTTGCTGGCCGCCTTTACGTCCAGCTTCTGATGCTTTATTGCGGTCTTCAGCGAAATTACCGGAACCACCACGATGCTCTGCCATATTAAACCTCATATTAAATATTGGTTATGTCAGTACGATACAGAAGTATTCCGTATCACTCGTCGTTCGATTAATAACTCTAGTCGCTGAAAGTGATGCGTCAAACGCAACATGATTGATGTGAGGAATATCAGCTTGGATTAACGCTTCGCTTGCCAATTTTATATTTGATTGGCAATGTGTAACCTGCTGTGTTAGCGCGGGTAATTCCAGAGGCGTATATTCTGGAAATAAAAAATGTAAAAGAATCCGAATTTGAAAGAAAAAAGGTGGATTTGTGCTGGCCTTCATCAAGCTGGCGGACACGCTTTGAGCATCGGTGTCTTAAGATCACAAATCGTAAATTCTTCCCGCCGCAAGGAACGGGCTTCTCTACACTCCAGGTAATATTCACTGGAGGCATGACATCATGGCGAACACCATCACGGCTGATGATATTCGGGAACTCTTTTCGCAGGCTATGTCGGCGATGTACCAGCAGGAAGTTCCGCAGTACGGCACCTTGCTTGAGCTGGTGGCGGACGTAAACCTGGCGGTTCTGGAAAATAACCCGCTTTTACATGAACAACTGGCGAACGCCGATGAGCTTGCGCGCCTGAACGTCGAACGCCACGGCGCTATACGCGTTGGCACGGCGCAAGAGCTTTCCACCCTGCGCCGTATGTTTGCCATTATGGGGATGTACCCGGTCAGCTATTACGATCTCTCGCAGGCGGGGGTTCCCGTCCACTCAACGGCGTTTCGTCCGGTTGAGGATGCGGCGCTGTGCCGTAATCCATTTCGCATTTTTACCTCATTGCTGCGCCTTGAGCTGATTGAAAACGCGGCCCTACGGGAGCGGGCGGCGACGATCCTCTCGCAGCGCAACATCTTTACGCCGCGCTGCCTGGAACTTATTGACCAGCATGAAGCGGCAGGGCACTTTACCGACCCGCAGGCGCGCGAGTTTGTTAAAGAAGCCATAGAGACCTTCCGCTGGCATCGGCATGCCACGGTTGACCAGGAAACCTATCTGGCGCTGAGCCACGAGCACCGGCTGATCGCAGATGTGGTCTGCTTCCCTGGCTGTCACATTAATCACCTTACGCCGCGCACGCTGGACATTGACCGGGTGCAGGAGCTCATGCCGAAGTACGGTATCGAGCCGAAAATACTGATTGAAGGACCGCCGCGTCGTGACGTGCCGGTGTTACTGCGTCAAACCAGCTTTAAAGCGCTGGAGGAGCCGGTACTGTTCGCCGGGGAACATAAAGGCACTCACACCGCCCGCTTCGGCGAAATTGAACAGCGCGGCGTTGCGCTTACGCCAAAGGGGCGCGCGCTGTATGACAGCCTGCTCGGGCAGGCCGGGACCGGCAAAGACAACCTGATTCACCAGCTGCATTTGCAGGAGGTGTTTAGCGCGTTTCCTGACAGCGAACTGCTGATGCGTCGTCAGGCGCTGGCCTATTTCCGCTACCGGTTGACGCCTGCGGGGGAAGCGCATCGTCACGCGTTTCGACCGGGAGACGATCCGCAGCCCTTGATCGAACGCGGATGGGTCGTCGCCCAGCCGATCACCTACGAAGACTTTCTGCCCGTCAGCGCAGCGGGGATTTTCCAGTCTAATCTAGGCAATGAAACCCAGGCGCGCAGCCACGGCAATGCCAGCCGCGATGCGTTCGAGGCAGCACTGGGAAGCAACGTTTACGATGAGTTCACCCTCTATCAGGAGGCGGAAACGCGCAGCAAACAGCGTTGCGGTTTGCTCTAAAACCGTTAATCTTCAGGGGTGTGCTGGAATAAGAAGGTTGTTATGCAATATCCCTCCACCCCTGTGGTTGAAACGCGCTGCGGCGCAATGGCTGGTTTTACTGATGATGATGTTCATGCATGGTACGGGATCCCTTATGCAGCGCCGCCTGTTGGCAACTGGCGCTGGCGCTCTCCGCGACCGCCAGCCTCGTGGGAGGGCGTGCGCGATGCGACGGCATTCTCGTCCTCAAGCTGGCAAAGCAGCGAGTATTGCCAGGAGCTAGGCGGTGGCGATCCCGGCCAGTTTTCTGAAGATTGTCTCTATCTAAACGTTTGGTCCCCCGCTGAGCGCACGACGCCCGTTCCGGTGATGGTCTGGCTGCACGGCGGTGGGTTTACCCTCGGCGCGGGTGGGCTCCCGCCCTACAACGGCAAAACGCTTGCTGGTCGTGGCGTGGTTGTGGTCACCCTTAACTACCGTCTGGGCCATCTTGGCTTTTTTGCCCATCCGGCACTGGAGGGGGAAGAAGATCGCGTGGTGCATAATTTTGCGCTGCTCGACCAGATCGCTGCCCTTGAATGGGTGCGGGACAATATTGCCGCCTTTGGTGGCGACCCGAATTGCGTGACCCTGTTTGGCGAATCTGCCGGCGCGCGTAGCGTGCTGTCACTGCTGGCCTCCCCGCTGGCAGAAGGATTGTTCCATAAAGCCATTGTTCAAAGCGGCTACACCTTACCGGATACGCCTCGCGGGCAAGCCCTGCAAAAAGGGGAAGCGCTGGCCAACCATTTTGGGCTGGAAAACGCGACTGCCGATCAATTACGCGCTATTCCGCCGGAGGCATTCTGGCCGCTGGCGGCTCCGCTAAACGTTGCCCCTGCGCCTGTCGTCGGCGATTGCGTCCTGCCGGAAGCGATGCTCGATGTTTTCTTTGCCGCACGCCAGCATCCTGTTCCGATCATGATTGGCTCAAACAGTGACGAAGCCAGCGTGATGGGGATATTTGGTATTGATCTCGCCGGGCAAATTCAAAAGCTGCGCCGCGAGCGGCGTTTCGGCCTGGGTCTGATTAAACTGCTCTATCCCGGTGTGAAAGGGGATGAAGAGCTGGGAAGGCAGGTGTGCCGTGATATGGCGTTTACGACCATGGGCTATGTGGTGATGCAGGCGCAGCAGCGCGCAGGCGGGTTGTGCTGGCGCTACTGGTTTGATTATGTGGCAGAAGCAGAACATGCCACTTACATCAACGGTGCCTGGCACGGCAATGAAATCCCCTACGTTTTCGATAACCTCGGGCGGATAGAACCCTCGCGTCACTACGTGAATGCCCGCGATCTGCAGTTTTCGGCTCAGGTGGCGGACTACTGGGTGAACTTCGCGCGCGAGGCCGGGAAGGGCGACATCTTATCGGGACCGACGCACTGGCCTGCCTGTCGTAAAGGGCGTGACGTTCTGTTACGCATAGGCGTGAATAAACATGCAGGTTTTAGGCTTGCGAACCGCTTTATGCGTGCCCGCATGAGCCTGTTCAAACGGGTGATGAAACACCACGTTAGCCTCGATTAAGCAGGCAGGTACGAAACGCCGCCAGGCCATTTTCTGTGCCTGGCGATTCACGTAATACCAGCCGATAGCTCGCACCCGTCTTAATGCTCGTGTCAAAAGGCCGCGTCAGCCTTCGCGCACGGACATCTTCTTCTACCAGCGTTTCGTCAGCGATGGCCACGCCCAGCCCCTGAATGGCGGCAGTAATGGCGAGATCCATCGTATCGAAGTGTTGATTTTTGTGCATAACCATTGCCGGATACGCCTGCTTTGCGAGCCACAACGACCAGTCGGTCTTGTCTCGCGTTGGGTGGAGAAAGGTCAGCGATTCCAGGGGGGAACCCGCACGCATGGGGCTGAGAACCGGCGTCAGGGCTTCTTCAAACAGTAAATCACCCGCGTTCATGTGGGTGCCAAAAACAATGGCTGCATCGTAAGATTCGGTCTTGAAATTGACGTTGTGCTCGGTGGTGGTGGTTAAGGCGATCTGGAGATCGGGCTGTTCGCGCTCAACCTCCAGCAAACGCGGCACCAGCCAGCGCATCGCGCAGGTTGGGGCTTTTAGACGGATCACGGTTTGCTGCGAACGCGCCTGTTCGGCCACGGTCAGCAAATGCTCAAAGGTGGCCTGTAGCTCCGGAAGCAGGGCGCTGCCCTGTGAAGAGAGGCGCAGCCCCCGCGCGTGGCGCTCAAAGAGAGGGAAACCAAACCACGCCTCAAGGGAGGCGATTTTGCGGCTGACGGCCCCCTGCGTCAGGCACAGCTCTCGGGCGGCATGGGTCAGATTGAGATGACGCGCGGTAACTAAAAAAGCATCGATAGCGTTAAGCGGGAATGAACGGCGCGACATGAAAATACCTCAGCTATGCATTTTTATCATGGCTATTATGACAACAATTCGATTGTTCCGACAGCGCAGTTATTGTTTGAATAGTTATGCAATAGCCATGAGAAGGGACAGACAATGACTTTGAAGACACCGGTGCAAACCCGCTCTAAATTACCCGACGTAGGCACCACCATTTTTACCGTTATCGGCCAGCTTTCTGCCCAGCATAACGCTATCAACCTTTCTCAAGGGGCTCCCAATTTTTCCTGCGATCCGAAGCTGGTCGCCGGGGTAACCCGCGCGATGGAAGCGGGGCATAACCAGTACGCCTCAATGACCGGTCTGCAGCCGCTGAAAGAACGCATCGCTGATAAAATTGCCGCCCTCTACGGCACCCACTACGACCCGGGCAGCGAAGTGCTGGTGACCGCCAGCGCCAGCGAGGGGCTTTATTCGGCAATCAGCGGGCTTGTTCATCCGGGGGATGAAGTTATCTACTTCGAACCCTCTTTTGATAGCTACGCGCCCATTGTGCGCCTGCAGGGGGCAACGCCCGTAGCCATCAAGCTGACGGTGCCCGATTTCGCCGTGAACTGGGATGAAGTTCGGGCGGCAATCACGCCGAAAACGCGGATGATCATCATTAATACGCCGCACAACCCGAGCGGCCAGGTTTTCTCGGCCAATGACCTGCAGCAGCTGGTGGCGGTGACCCGCAATACCGACATCATTATTTTGTCTGATGAAGTGTATGAGCACGTCGTTTTCGACGGTGAACCGCATCACGGTATGGCCACGCACCCGCAGCTGGCGGAGCGAAGCGTGATTATTTCATCCTTCGGAAAAACCTATCACGTTACCGGCTGGCGCGTAGGGTATTGTGTTGCGCCTGCGGTGCTGATGGAGGAAATTTGCAAGGTCCATCAATTTTTGATGTTCTCTGCCGATACGCCAATGCAGCATGCGTTTGCGGAACATATGGCCGATCCGCAAACCTGGCTGTCGCTGTCGGCGTTTTACCAGCGCAAGCGCGACCTGCTGCACAGTCTGCTGGCCGATTCACCGTTTACGCTGTTGCCGAGTGCAGGCTCGTTCTTCATGCTGGCCGACTACAGCCAGTTCAGCGATGAAAGCGACAACGACATGGTAAAGCGATTGATCACCGAGTGCGGCGTTGCCACCATTCCGCTGTCGGCGTTTTATGCGGACGGTACGGATAATAAATTGATTCGTCTCTCTTTTGCGAAGGATGAGGCGACGTTACGGGCAGGTGCCCAAGCCCTGTGTCGGGTTAAACCACGCTAAGAGCTTAACTCTTAGGCTCTAAGGAGTTACAGATGAAATTACGCGCGTTAGCTGTCGGCATGGGATTGCTGTGTTCGTTTTCGTCGTTCGCCGCTACCGAGCTGCGTTACGGATTGGAGGCAGAATATCCTCCGTTTGAGAGCCGTAATGCCTCAGGCGAGCTGGAAGGGTTTGATATTGAACTGGGTAACGCTATTTGTAAGGCCGCAGCTCTGAAATGCACCTGGGTTGAAACCTCGTTCGATGCGTTGATCCCCGGGCTGGTGGCGAAGAAATTTGATGCCATTAACTCGGCGATGAACATTACCGAGCAGCGCCGCAAAAGTATTGATTTCACCCAGCCGATCTACCGTATCCCTTCACAGCTCGTGGGCAAAGCAGGTACGGCTGTAGACACTACGCCTGAAGGGCTTAAAGGGAAGACTATTGGCGTTTTGCAGGGTTCTATTCAGGAAACCTATGCTAAAGAGCATTGGGAGAAGCACGGTGTCACCGTGGTGTCTTATAAAGATCAGAATATGGCGTGGGGCGATTTGCTGAATGGCCGCATCGATGCCTCGCTGGTCATGTCCGCGGCCGGGCAGGCAGGTTTCCTGAGCAAGCCGCAGGGCAAAGGGTTTGGCTTTATTGGCAAACCGGTGTCAGACGACACCATCCTCGGCAGTGGTATCGGTTTTGGGTTGCGTAAAGGGGATGAGGCCACCCAAAAGCAGCTTAACGCCGCGATTGATAAAGTACGTGCCGACGGCACGATCGCTAAACTCGCTGATAAGTACTTCCCGGGTATCGATGTCAGCGTAAAATAACCGCCTCGTTAGCCCCGTCAGCTGATGTACTGACGGGGCATTTTTATACACATTTTCCAGGCTTTCTTTACACCACTTTCGGTCCGTTCTGGTCGACAGAAAATATTTCTCACTTTGCTCAGATAATCACCCGTCAACAATTGGATTCTTAACCGTTTTTGTTTAGGCTGTGCGTTCTTTCTTGCCGTCGTTTCGTCACGCGCGAAAACCATTCACACGACCATAAGGACGTTTTTCCAGGCATGAATCGCAGACGTTTTCTAAAAGGCTCGCTGGCAATGGCTGCCCTGAGCGGCACATCCGGCCTTGCCTCACTGTTTTCTAAAGCAGCATATGCTGCTGATTCTGACATTGCCGATGGCCAGAGCCGTCGTTTTGATTTCTCCGTACTGCAATCCATGGCGCATGACCTGGCAAAAACCCCGTGGGGCGGCGCGCCGCGTCCGCTGCCGGAAACGCTGGCAACCATGACGCCGCAGGCGTACAACGCCATCCGCTATGATGAAAAACAGTCGCTGTGGAACAACATTGAAGGCCGTCAGCTTGACGTGCAGTTCTTCCATATGGGGATGGGGTTCCGCCGCCGCGTTCGGATGTTCTCGCTGGATCAGTCTACTTCTCAGGCACGTGAGATCCACTTCCGTCCCGAGCTGTTCAGTTACGGTGATACCGGCGTGGATACCCAACAGCTGGAAGGGCAAAGCGATCTTGGTTTTGCAGGCTTCCGCGCGTTTAAAGCCCCTGAGCTGGCGCGCCGCGATATTGTCTCCTTCCTCGGGGCGAGCTATTTCCGCGCGGTTGACGACACTTACCAGTACGGCCTGTCCGCACGTGGCCTGGCGGTCGATACCTTTACCGATACCCCGGAAGAGTTTCCTGATTTCACCTCGTTCTGGTTTGAAACCGTCAAACCGGGCGACACGACCTTCACCGTCTATACGCTTCTGGATAGCCCAAGCATCACGGGTGCCTATAAGTTTGTGATCCACTGCGAGAAGAGTCAGGTGATCATGGAGGTAGAAAACCACCTCTATGCGCGTAAAGACATCAAACAGCTCGGCATCGCGCCGATGACCAGTATGTTCAGCTGCGGCAACAACGAACGCCGCATGTGTGACACCATTCATCCGCAGATCCACGACTCTGACCGTCTGGCCATGTGGCGCGGTAACGGCGAATGGATCTGCCGCCCGCTGAACAACCCGCAGAAGCTGCAGTTCAACGCCTACGTGGACAAAAACCCGAAAGGCTTTGGTCTGCTGCAGCTGGACCGCGATTTCTCGCATTATCAGGACATCATGGGCTGGTACAACAAACGCCCAAGCCTGTGGGTTGAGCCGCGCAATAACTGGGGCAAAGGCGCGGTAGGGCTGATGGAGATCCCGACAACGGGTGAAACCCTGGATAACGTAGTTTGCTTCTGGCAGCCAGAAGAGACGGTGAAGGCAGGCGATGAGCTGGACTTCAAATACCGTCTGTACTGGAGCGCGCAGCCGCCCGTGCGTTCCCCGCTTGCAAACGTGTACGCCACCCGTACCGGTATGGGCGGGTTCCCTGAAGGCTGGGCGCCAGGCGAAAATTATCCGAAGGTGTGGGCCCGTCGTTTTGCCATCGACTTTGTGGGCGGCGATCTGAAGGCCGCTGCGCCGAAAGGGATTGAGCCGGTCATCACGCTCTCCAGTGGAGAAGCGAAGCAGATCGAGATCCTGTACGTTGAGCCGTTTGATGGATACCGTATTCTGTTCGACTGGTACCCAACGTCGGATTCCACCGAGCCGGTGGATATGCGTATGTTCCTGCGCTGCCAGGGTGACGCAATCAGTGAGACCTGGCTGTATCAGTATTTCCCGCCGGCGCCAGACAAGCGTAACTACGTTGACGACCGGGTAATGCGTTAACGATCGATACTCTCTCCCTGCGGGGAGAGAGTTAGGGTGAAGGCAATGACCGCTGCACAATCCGAAATTATCCCGGTGTCTGACGATATTGAACTGCGTGCCGTCGCCGAGCGTTATACCGCCGTTCTGCATAACCTCGTCGTCAAAAACAAAGCCTGGCTGCAAACCGCGTTCGACTGGGCGAAGCATGTGGGAAGCGAAGATGACACCCGGCGCAACGTGCAAAGTAATCAAATGCTGCACCAGCGCGGCTACGCCAAAATGTTCCTGATTTTTGCGGATGATGAACTGGCTGGCGTGCTGTCATTTAACGCGATAGAGCCCACCAACAAAACCGGTTATATCGGTTACTGGCTGGACCAGGGGCACCAGGGGAAGGGTATTCTCTCTCAGGCGCTACGGGCGTTTATAGGTTATTACGCCGAGCGCGGTGAGATCCGTCGGTTTGTGATCAAGTGCCGCGTGGATAACCACAGCAGCAACAGCGTTGCCGTTCGCAACGGTTTTACGCTGGAAGGGTGCCTGCGTGAGGCGGAATACCTTAACGGTCGATATGATGATGTGAATACCTACGCGAAAATCGTTGCGCTATAACGCACCCAGAAGCGGGGTGCGGGTGATGCGCTGCGCGCCGTTAATCACCTTTTCGCCACGCAGATGGATGTTTTCCCCTTCAAAGGCCTCAATCACCGCATCGTCGTTGAGCTCGACGCGATGCTCAATGATAACATCGCCGCTGATTCGCACCCGTCCCTTAATCACCACCCGGTCATCAAGTAAGATTGGCCCGCCGCGCAGCCATGCCTGTCCACCGATCAGGACATGATGCTTTATCACGCAGTTGCCTTCGACCACCGCGTTCTCCGCCACCTGTGAGCTGTAGCGCACGGTAGGGATGGCGTCATCATCAAAACCGGCAATCAGACGCGCGTTGCCATATACTTTGGCGCAGTCGCAGACCCAGACGTTATTGATTTCGTTGCCTTCCAGAATGGCATTGTCGAACACCTCTGCGCGGTGCTCGACGAAGGCATAGCTCAGCATAGCCTCGCCGTAAATTTGCGCCTGATGCACAATGCGCGATTCGCTCACCGTGGCGTTGTCGCAGATGCGAAGGACCTGTTCATGGTCAGGTGTTAACCCCTTTGCCGCAATCACCATGCTGTTGTGAAGGATGCGGGCGTCACCGTAAATAGAGCATTCGCCGCGCACGCTGGATTGCTGAATGGTGACGTTGTCACGTATTTGCGCGCCGTGACTGACTTCAGCAGCATCCAGCCAGCTGTTACCACCAATACGCGCGTTATGGCTAATAACGCAAGGCTGGGTGAGCCGGGCGTTACCCGACACGGCAGCACCTGCAAACACCACGCTGTTTTCATCGTATATCCAGCAGTGCCCGTCTTGCGCGAGGCCGCTCTCGTCCTCAATCCAGCCGCCTTTTGTGCCACTGACAATGTCGTTAAAATCGACGGTGGCGATAATCTGTCGTAAGGTCGTCGAGCATTGCGTCTCGCCGTTTTGCCATTGCCAGAGGCGGGTTTCGTCGCTAAGGCGGTATTTTTTCATGGTGTTATCTCTGTTGAGCGTCTTATTAAACGTAGCAAATTTTTCACGCGTCGACGTGCTGGCAACCGCTCGGCAAACTGCTTAAAATGGCACTCAAAATACATCTTAATATTTGCACATTCAGGAAAAATCATGGCTGTTGATGAGAACTACTTTACCGAGAAATATGGTCTGACCCGCACGCACTCCGAGGTGCTGTACAGCGCAGGAATCGTTAAGCCAGGTAAAACGCTCGATCTTGGATGCGGGAATGGGCGCAACAGCCTTTATCTTGCCGCGAACGGTTTCGATGTCACGGCGTGGGATAAAAACCCGATGAGCATCGATAATATCGAGCGCATCAAGGCTGAAGAAGGGATCGGCAACCTGCAGACGGCGGTAAAAGATCTCAACACCCTCAGTATTGACGGCGAGTATGATTTTATTCTCTCCACCGTGGTGCTAATGTTCCTGGAAGCAAAAACCATCCCGGGTCTGATCGCCAATATGCAGCGCTGCACGAAGCCTGGCGGCTATAACCTGATTGTTGCGGCCATGGACACGGCAGATTACCCGTGCACCGTCGGCTTCCCGTTCGCCTTTAAAACCGGTGAACTGAGCAACGCCTATGAAGGCTGGGCGTTGCTCAAGTACAACGAAGAGGTGGGTGAACTGCACCGCACCGACGCCAACGGTAACCGCATCAAGCTGCGTTTTGCCACGCTGTTGGCGCGCAAGCCCGCTTAGCGGGCGGCCAGCAGGCAGAGCTGCAGGGCGGTGTTGTACGACGCCTCGAACGACGACAGCGGTAAAAACTCATACTTCGAGTGGAAGTTATGGGCACCGGTAAAGAAGTTCGGGGTTAGAAGCCCTTTCGCAGACAGCGCGGCGCCATCCGTACCGCCGCGCATGGGAGATGGTTTTGGGGTAATGCCGAGTGATTCCATCGCCTCAAACATCAGGTCGATAGCCCGGCGGTCTTCACCTATCGCATTGCTGATGTTGCTGTAGGTCTCCTCAATGCGGTACTCCACGTTCGCCGTTGGGTGCTGTTGTGCGATCAGCGCCGCCACATCGGCAATCTGCTGCTTGCGGGCGGCAAACTTCGTCATATCGAAATCACGAATGTTGGCCTTCAGTATCGCCTCGTTTTGCCCGGCCTGGATGCCGTTAAACCAGATATAGCCTTCGCGTCCTTCCGTACACTCCGGCGTCTGCTGGCGGTCGAAGTGGCTGATAAAGTCGGTTGCCATCAGCAGCGGGTTTACCAGCACGCCTTTCGCGGACATTGGGTGCGCCGTCACGCCGGTAAAGCGGATTTCTGCCGCCGCCGCATTAAAGTTTTCGTAAACCAGTTCGCCCAGCTCGCAGCAGTCGATGGTCCAGGCAAAATCGACGTCGAAGCGCTTCAGATCCAGCGCTTTGGCGCCGTTCAGGCCAATCTCTTCATCCGGCACAAAAGCAACCACGATATCGCCATGCTGATGTTCCGCGGTCAGGTTTTCCAGCAGCGTCATCACGACCGTCACCGCAGATTTATTATCTGCGCCTAATACGCTGGTTCCGTCGCTGAAAATAATCTCTTCACCCGGATATGCCAGGATTTCTGGATGATCTTCTACGCGTAGCCAGATGTCTTTCTCTTTATTCAGGCAGAGGTCTTCACCATGAAAAGTTAATATTTGCGGACGAATATCCGGTGATAGCCCAACGTCGACGGTATCGATATGGGTAATAAAACCAATCCGGGGCGCACCGGCCACATTGCCTTTTTTTACCGCGGTTACGGTCGCGAATTCATCTATTACTATGTCATCTAAACCCAACTGAGCCAGCTCCTGTGCCAACTCCCGCGCCATGTCGTGCTGGCCTGGCGTGGAGGGCAGCGTTTTCACTTTGGGATCGCTTTGACTGGTGATGGAAAGGTAGCGGAAAAAGCGGTGGGTTAATTGTCTGGTGAGTAACGTAGACATAGTGATTCCTTCTTTATTTATTTTTCAGGTGTTTGCAACTTCACTTTAATGTTATTTATGAAATGGCAAAAGAATTAATTAGCCGTCGAATAAAAAAGACAGGAATAAAAGATGAATAGCAAACTTACAACCTTAGCGCTCGCGCTTGCTGCACTGACGGTCAGTTCCACCGTTGCAGCAAAAACGCTGGTGTATTGCTCCGAAGGATCGCCGGAGAACTTCAATCCCCAACTATACACCTCGGGTACCAGCGTGGATGCCAGTGCGGTACCGGTATATAACCGGTTGGTAGATTTTAAGCCCGGCACAACGGAGCTGGTGCCGAGCCTGGCGGAAAGCTGGGAGGTCAGCGAAGACGGTAAGGTATACACCTTCCATCTGCGCAAGGGCGTGAAGTTTCAGAGTAACAACGCGTTCAAGCCGACGCGGGACTTTAACGCCGACGATGTGATTTTTTCGTTTATGCGCCAGAAGGACGTCAATCACCCGTACCATAACGTCTCTAACGGCAGCTATTCCAACTTTGAAAGCCTGGAGTTTGGCAGCCTGATCACGGCCATTGATAAGGTTGATGACCATACCGTACGCTTCACGCTGGCGCACCCGGAAGCCCCGTTTGTTGCCGATCTGGCATGGTATTTTGCCTCGATCCTCTCGGCGGAATACGCTGACGCGATGCTCAAAGCCGGTACTCCAGAGAAGGTCGATATGGACCCGATTGGTACCGGGCCGTTTAAGCTGGCCCAGTATCAGAAGGATTCCCGCATTCTGTTTACCGCCTTCCCGGAGTACTGGCAGGGGAAAGTGAAGCTGGATCGCCTGGTGTTTTCCATCACGCCGGATGCCTCAGTGCGGTTTGCGAAAGTGGAGAAGAACGAATGTCAGGTGATGCCTTTCCCGAACCCGGCCGATCTGCCGCGCATGAAGGCCAACAAAGACATCAACCTGATGAGCAAGGCAGGATTGAACACCGGTTTCCTGGCGTTTAATACCCAAAAGCCGCCGCTGGATAACGTGAAGGTTCGCCAGGCGCTGGCGATGGCGATCAACAAGCCGGCCATTATTGATGCGGTGTTCCACGGTACAGGGACGGCTGCGAAAAATCTGCTGCCACCGGGGGTCTGGAGCGCCGACAGCGCGCTTAAGGATTACGAGTACGATCCTGAAAAAGCCAAAGCGCTGCTGAAAGAGGCCGGTTTTGCCAACGGTATCAGCATGGATTTATGGGCGATGCCGGTGCAGAGGCCGTATAACCCGAACGCAAAACGCATGGCGGAAATGATTCAGGCGGACTGGGCGAAAATAGGGGTGCAGACCAAAATTGTGACCTACGAGTGGGGCGAATACCTGAAGCGCGTGAAAGGGGGCGAACACCAGGCGGCGCTGATGGGCTGGACGACAGCCACCGGTGACCCGGATAACTTCTTTGGTCCGCTGTTTACCTGCACGTCCGCAAACGGCGGCTCGAACTCGGCAAAATGGTGTTACAAGCCGTTTGATAACCTCATTGCCGAGGCAAAATCGATAACCGATCGCGATAAACGCGTCGCGCTGTACAAAGAAGCCCAGCAGATGATGCACGATCAAATGCCGGCCGTCATGATTGCCCACTCAACCATTTTTGAGCCGGTGCGTAAGGAAGTGACAGGCTACGAAATCGACCCGTTTGGTAAACATCTGTTCTGGCAAGTGGATGTTAAACAGTAATTTTCACTGCCCGGCATGCATCCGGGCAGTCTTTTTGCGATTTGTGCTCTTCTTATCATTATTTGCCACAACACGTCCCCCCATCTTTTGCTATAACTTCAAATGCATACTTGCAGATAACATGGAATACCATCATGCGTACTCACACTTTTTTTAAAGTTGCAGTGCTTTCAGGTTTGTTGGCGTTGGCGGGTTGTTCATCAAAAGTCGCGGCTCCCGAACAGTTTTCAGGCTTTTTAAAAGATTATTCAGGCTTGCAGCAAACCACTTCTGCGACGGGTAAACCGACGCTGCGTTGGGTAGATCCTTCCTACAATGAAGCGAATTATGACAGCATTATCTGGACGCCGATTACCTATTATCCGACGCCAAAACCAACCACTCAGATTGGTCAAAAAACCCTTGATGAGCTGTTGAATTACACTAATACCAAATTAAAAACAGCGGTTGGCCAGCGTAAGCCGATTGTGGCGACGCCGGGTAAACATAGCCTGATCTTCCGCGGTGCAATCACCGGGGTGAGTTCGCAAAAAGAAGGTTTACAGTTCTATGAAGTGGTGCCTGTCGCACTGGTGGTTGCAGGTACGCAGATGGCAACCGGTCACCGCACCATGGACACGCATCTCTTCTTTGAAGGCGAGCTGATCGATGCGGCAACAAACAAGCCGGTGGTGAAGGTGGTTCGTAAAGGCGAAGGTAAAGAGCTGAATAACGAGAACTCACCAATGACGTTTGCAACCCTGAAGCAGGTTGTGGACGACATGGCGACCGATGCCACCATGTTTGACGTACATAAAACGGCGAAGTAACTGAAAAGGGCCTGCGTTAGCAGGCCCTTTTATTAGGCTGTCCGCAATCGTCGGTACCAGGTTTCCGGTTTAGTAAACATCACCATATTCCCGCCCAGAATCAGCAACAGCCCAAGAATCCCATTGATGTGCCACACATAGCCTTCATACAGGGTAGAAATGGAGAGCGCCACCAGCGGGAACAGCAGGGTGCTGTAGGCCGCTTTACCGGCGCCGATACGGCCAACCAGCGTGAAGTATGCGCCGAAGGCAATCACCGAGCCAAACAGAGCCAGATACAGCAGCGCGCCGATATAGCTCACCGTCCATTCGGGCACAAAACTATCGCCCCTGAAGAGTGCGATGCTGCCCATGATCAGCGTACCGTAAAGCATTGCCCATGCATTGGTGGTCATGGTCTCAAGGCCATTGCGCTGGTGGCGGAGGCTGATCATATTGCCCAGCGAGAACCCGTAGGTGCCGAGTGCGGAAAGGCCAATGCCTGTCAGCAAGGAGACGCTCCAGCCGCTGTTGAGTAAATCATCCCAGAAAAGGGTGATGATCCCCACCAAACCCAGAGCGGCGGCCGTCCAGAAGCGGGCAGGAGGGCGCTGTCCAAAAAAGATAAAGCTGTTGATGGCGTTATAAAGTACCGCCATTGAGAAAATCACCGACTCCAGCCCGGTATTGATGTGCGCTGCAGCGGTGTAAAAACACCAGAAGTTGAAGCAGAACACGCAGCAGCCCTGCAGCACGCAAAAGAGATGATCCCGCAGGCTCATCGTGCGTAACCGGCGCAGGGCTGTGAGAACGATCATCATCGCGGCGCTGGCCACCGCAAAGCGCCAGAATATCGACACGGGCGCGGCAACGGACCCTTGTTGCAGGAAAATGGCAATCCAGGTTGTTCCCCAGATAATTACCACAAGGCCATAAAGTAGTGCGTTCATTCTTTCTCTCCTCATACCGCTGTAAACGGCAGTGTGCCGATATTCACCCTGTACGGCTTTCACCGGTTTGCGCCGGACTTGCAGATTCTTGCGCTTTTTTATCGCCAGGGATCTGGCAACGGGAGGCAACTCTTCTTAGACTGGCATTCTGATTAATCACCTGTTAACGGCCATGCCTCACGCTTACGACACCTTTGAAACGCTACGCCAACAGAATGCGGTGCTCCGGGAAACCGTTGCGCTGAACTCGGGCATTCAGCTGGCCGCGTGGTACAACAAGCGCGATACGATAACGGTGAAGAGCAACCATCACACCCTCAGCCTGTACGTCGCCGACGGCTACGAAAGCTATCAAAAAACGCCAGGCGGCTGGAAAAACGGCGGGGGCCCGGATCGCTTCTGCCTGATGCCCAAAGAGAGTGAATCCACCTGGGATATTCGAGATGACCTGTCGTTTGTTCATCTCTACTGTACGGATGAACACTTGCGGGACGTCGGCGAAAGAATTTGGGACAAGCGCCCGCTATCGCTGACGCTGGATGAGAAAATCTTTGGCAGCGACCCGAAGATCACCGCTCTTTATCGTCAGTTTCTACTTGGCTGTGACTGGCAGCAGAGGGCTAACCAGTTGGCCCTAAGCACGGCATCAACCTTGTTGCTGACGCATCTGCTGCAAAATTATGCCAGCGTCCAGTGGAAGCTGCCGGTGGTGACCGGCGGTTTGTCACCCCATGTGCTGCGAAACGTAGTGGAATTTATTGAAGAAAACCTCTCCCAGCCGCTGACGCTGGCGGAACTGGCCGATCGGGCCGCGTTAAGTGAATATCACTTTGCCAGAATGTTCCGTCAGTCGATGGGGTACGCGCCGCATCAGTACGTCATGCTGCGCCGGATGGAGAAGGCCAAAACGCTGGTGCAGCATACCACCACGCCGCTCACCGATATTGCGCTCGCCTGCGGCTTTAATTCCGCCAGCCATTTCAGCAACCGTTTTCGCAGCGTGATGGGCATGACGCCGTCGCAGCTACGCGCGGCGAAGGCGTGAAAACACGGCATAGCACACGCCCCCCAGTATCAGCCCCCAAAATGCAGAGCCTATTCCCATGAGCGTCACGCCGCTGGCGGTCATCAGAAAGGTGACAATCGCCGCGTCACGCTCCGCTTCGTTATTCAACGCCTGGTACAAGCTCCCGCTGATGGTGCCGAGCAGCGCCAGCCCGGCGAGCATTTGAATCCAACTGAGCGGTAAGGCAGCCATCAATCCCGTGATTGACCCGCCAAAAATGCCCGCTAAAAGATAGAACAGACCCGCAGCGACGGCGGCCAGCCAGCGCTTTCCGGCATCCGGATGGGCATCCGGGCTTTGACAAATCGCAGCCGTAATCGCGGCGATGCAGATGGAATAAACGCCGAAAGGAGACAGGAGCAATGCCAGGCCGCCGGTAAAGATGATGAGCGGGGAAACCGGAAGCGGATAGCCAGAAGCTTTCATGGTGGCGAAGCCAGGCGCATTTTGCGAGGCCATGGTCACCAGGAAAAAGGGCAGACCAATGCTTATCAGGCTGGTAAGGGTAAAGGTCGGGGCGATAAATTGTGGTGCCACCACGGACAGGGTGATATTTTCTGTGACAACGTCACCGAGAATCCACGCCACCATGCCCCCGACGACGAGCGTGGTGACAATGGCGTATCGGGGCGCGAATGCTTTAGCGAACAGCCACGCCGCCAGCATACTGCCGCAGAGTAAAGCGTGCCCTTCGAGATTCGTGAATGCCTGTAGGCCAAATCGCAGCAGCACGCCCGCCAGCATGGCAGCGGCAAGGGAATGCGGGATCAGCTTCATCAGGCGCGCGAATAGCCCGGTGACGCCGCACAGCAGAATCAGCGCATTCGCAAAAATAAACACCCCGATGGTTTCGGCCAGCGTCACGCCCTGCAGGCTGGTGGCGAGCAGCGCCGCGCCGGGCGTCGACCAGGCGGTGAGCACGGGAGCGTTATACCACCATGAAAGCGCCAGCGTACTGACCCCCATGCCAATCCCAAGCGCCGTCATCCAGCCGGCGATCTGCTCTGCATTCGCACCGGCAGCGGAGGCGGCCTGCCAGATGATGGCCGCAGAACTGGCATAGCCCACCAGAACGGCAACGAAACCGGCAAGCACGGCAGGAAAGAAATGAGATGATGGGCGCATGGAAACTCCGTTGTGCGTTATAACGTCCGCAATAAGGTAACACTGTGCGCTATAGCGTACAAGTGGTATGCTTAACCGCTACGGGAGGAATCATGGACATTACACAACATCTTGCGACCACGTTGAAAATGCAGCGTCAGGTACGTGGCTGGAGCCTGTCAAAGCTAGCGGAAGAGACCGGCGTTTCAAAGGCGATGCTCGGGCAAATCGAGCGTAATGAATCCAGCCCGACGGTGTCCACGCTGTGGAAAATTGCCACGGGGCTGAACGTGCCGTTTTCAGCTTTTATCACCCCTGACGCCGACGAGCAGGCCGTATTTGATCCGCAGCAGCAGGCAATGGTGGTTAAACCCATCTTCCCGTGGGATGAAACGCTCAAATTTGATCATTTCTCGATTACTCTGGCCCCCGGCGCGCTGAGCGAATCCACGCCGCATGAAGCGGGCGTCATTGAACATGTGGTGGTTATTAGCGGCGAGCTGGAGATGAATATCGACGGCGAGTGGCGTACAGTTCGGGCGGATTCCGGCGTACGTTTTGCCGGTGATAAACCGCACGCGTACCGCAACAGCAGCGCGCGGTCGGTGCATTTTCACTCCCTCATCCATTATCCCCGCTGACGCGATGCAAAACTGTTTCGCTGTTGCAGACTTCTGACTACAATAGCCGCCATTTTGACCATAACGGATAACGACGAAGTATGCGCCTGCAATCCCATCATCTTGAACTTTTAAGCCCGGCCCGTGACGCCGCCATTGCCCGTGAAGCGATTCTTCACGGTGCCGATGCGGTCTACATTGGCGGCCCTGGCTTCGGTGCTCGCCATAACGCCAGCAACAGTCTGAGCGATATTGCTGAACTGGTACCGTTTGCCCATCGCTTTGGGGCGAAAGTGTTCGTGACCCTGAACACCATTCTTCATGATGATGAACTGGAGCCTGCGCAACGTCTTATCACCGATCTTTACCAGACCGGCGTTGATGCCCTGATTGTTCAGGACATGGGCGTGCTGGCGCTGGATATTCCGCCGATTGAGCTGCACGCCAGTACCCAGTGCGACATCCGCACGGTAGAGAAGGCAAAGTTTCTTTCCGACGTGGGCTTTTCACAGATCGTGCTGGCGCGCGAACTGAACCTGAATCAAATCCGTGATATTCACCAGGCGACGGACGCGACCATTGAGTTCTTTATCCACGGCGCGCTGTGCGTGGCCTATTCCGGGCAGTGCAATATCTCGCACGCGCAGACCGGCCGCAGCGCCAACCGCGGGGACTGCTCGCAGGCTTGTCGTCTGCCGTATACCCTGAAAGACGATCAGGGGCGCGTCGTGGCGTTTGAAAAACACCTGCTTTCCATGAAGGATAACGATCAGACTGCCAATCTGGGCGCGCTGATCGATGCGGGTGTGCGTTCCTTCAAGATTGAAGGGCGTTACAAAGACATGAGCTACGTGAAGAACATCACCGCCCATTATCGTCAGATGCTGGATGCCATCATTGACGATCGCGGTGACCTGGCGCGCGCGTCGGCCGGTCGTACCGAACATTTCTTTATCCCGTCCACGGATAAAACATTCCACCGCGGCAGCACGGACTATTTTGTGAACGCGCGTAAAGGCGACATTGGCGCGTTTGATTCGCCGAAATTTATCGGACTGCCGGTGGGGGAAGTGCTGAAAGTGGCGAAAGATCACCTCGACGTTGCGGTGACGGAGCCGCTGGCAAACGGCGATGGCCTGAACGTGATGATAAAACGTGAAGTCGTGGGGTTCCGCGCCAATACGGTAGAAAAAACCGGTGAAAATCGCTATCGCGTGTGGCCGAATGAGATGCCTGCCGATCTCTACAAGGCGCGGCCGAACGCTGCGCTGAACCGTAACCTTGACCATAACTGGCAGCAGGCGCTGCTGAAAACCTCCAGCGAACGTCGCATTGCGGTTGATATCGAGCTGGGCGGCTGGGAAGAACAGCTGATCCTGACCCTCACGTGCGAGGATGGTATCAGCGTGACGAACACCCTGGACGGCATGTTCGACGTAGCGAATAACGCGGAAAAGGCGCTCAACAGCCTGAAAGATGGCGTGGCGAAGCTGGGGCAGACGATCTATTACGCGCGTAATATCGACGTTAACCTCCCGGACGCGCTGTTTGTGCCGAACAGCCAGTTAAACCAGTTCCGTCGCGAAACGGCAGAGATGCTGGATGAAACGCGCCTGGCGAACTATCCGCGCGGTAGCCGCAAGGCCGAAGCCGTACCTGCACCGGTTTACCCGGACACCCACTTATCCTTCCTCGCTAACGTCTATAACCATAAGGCGCGTGAATTTTATCATCGTCACGGCGTGCAGCTCATTGACGCAGCCTATGAAGCACATGAAGAGAAGGGCGATGTACCGGTGATGATCACCAAACATTGCCTGCGCTTTGCGTTTAACCTGTGTCCGAAACAGGCGAAAGGAAATATTAAAAGCTGGAAAGCCACACCCATGCAGCTGGTGAATGGCGACGAAGTGCTGACGTTGAAATTTGACTGTCGTCCGTGCGAAATGCACGTTATTGGCAAAATGAAGAATCATATTTTTAAAATGCCGCAGCCAGGCAGCATTGTGGCGTCCGTTAGCCCGGAAGAGCTAATGAAAACCCTTCCAAAGCGTAAGGGTAATTAATTAACGAAAGTGAGTGTCGGGTTTGCGCGATTTCTGCCACAGGTGGTGTTCGCGCAAACCTTCTGCCGAATCCTCCGCTGTACTGCGTAATTCATCGCTGTCAGCTTCATGGCGAAGCTGATGTTCAACGTTCTTTACCCATATATATTCATGCCCGTTGTGACCCGCCATCAGCTGCCCTGAAAACAAGGCGCAAATCAGCAGGATAAACGTTAACCCTTTTCTAA
This sequence comes from Enterobacter sp. UNJFSC 003, assembly GCF_036903355.1. Lineage (NCBI taxonomy): Bacteria > Pseudomonadati > Pseudomonadota > Gammaproteobacteria > Enterobacterales > Enterobacteriaceae > Enterobacter > Enterobacter sp. UNJFSC 003. The sequence goes on along the minus strand of NZ_JBAKHK010000001.1, from coordinate 1,237,595 downwards.
CCATGTGTTCACCCGACAAAGAGAATTCACGACTAGCATGACAATAGTTGCGTAGGGTTATTATTAGGCTTTTCAAATTACCGCAAAGAATATGTCATCGTCTCGTCAGGAAGTTTATTTCCTGATGCTGATACAGATTTATCCTAAAAATAGACTTATTTTTGTCATACTCTAAATTTTAGTATCAAAATATGGCAGAGATTTAAAGACTAATCTTATATAATAAGACTTTTCTGGCAAAGGAATGGGTCTGATTCAATGAAAAAAATCATGTCAGTAGCGCTTCTGGTCGTTGCTGTTGGGGCTGCGGTAGGTATGAACGTCAACTGGAGCGGTGAGCCTGATTATATCCAGTCAGCAGAAGCGCGGGTCGGTTCCTATTTAACCAGCGATTACGGCCGTGTCGCGTGTAACAGTAAAAAAATTGACGACCAGCGCTGGGAATTAGGCTGTACTAATCAGGCGAAAAGTAAAACATTCCAGTTCGCCGTCTTTTCCGCAGATCAGGCACCTTACGGCGTTTCGCGTCCATTTTATCTTGAAGCCATCAATGATGACGCAAAACAGAGTGCGGAGCAGGGCCTGATGCGTTACCTGCAAATTAACACCAAAGCAGGTTAACCGAGCTGTTTACCTTTCGTTGAGTCTCTGGATGGTAGGATATATGAGATCCGCAACCCGGCATGGAATGTCGGGAACGTAGATACCAAAATACAAATCTATCCATGCAAGCATTTACCGCCAAATTATGGCGGTTTTTTTTGCCCAAATTACGTGATTACGCGTTGAATTGCTTACGATAGCGGGCGGGGGAAACGGAATAAGTCTGCCGGAAGTGGTGTCGCAGCGTGGCTGCCTGGCCAAAACCGGTCTGTTCCGCGATGCTGTCGATGCTTAATTTACTGTTTTCGAGATAGTCTTTCACGCGCAGCAGACGCTCATTCAGGAGCCAACGCGTGGGCGTGGTGCCCGTTGCGTCCTGAAATCGCCGCAGGAACGTGCGTTCGCTCATACCTACCCGATGCGCCAGTGACGTTACGCTGTGCGGTTTATCCAGATGCTGGTGCAGAAAATCAAACAGTTGTCCCATGCGCTGGCTCTCGCGCAGCTGCGCCACCGGGCGGCTCAACTGCTGCGGCTGTGAGCCATCGCGATGAGGCGGAATGACCAGACGGCGCGCAACGGTGTTGGCGGTCTCCATTCCGTAATCGCGTCGCACGACGTGCAGACATAAGTCGATACCCGCTGCGCTGCCAGCAGAGGTGAGGATATCGCCTTCGTCCTGATAGAGCACATCTTCAATCACGCGGACGGCAGGGTAACGCGCCTGGAGCGCGCCAATATAACGCCAGTGGGTTGTGGCTTTTCGTCCGTTTAGCAGTCCCGATGCTGCCAGGACAAAGACGCCGGAACAAATGGACAGCAGTTGGCAGCCTCGTGCGCTGGCGGTCCGCAATGCCTCACAGAGCGCGTCAGGAACCGGCGCGTCAAGCCCTCGCCAGCCGGGAACAACGATCAGATCGGCCGTATCAAGCAGGCTCAGATCGCCATCAGTGATGATGCGAATCCCTCCCGTGGCCCGTAGCTCACCGCTATCGACGCCCGCAACGGCGAAGCGATACCACGCGTCGCCTAGCTCGGGGCGCGGCAGGCCAAAAATTTCGACCGCTACGCCAAACTCAAAGGTGCACAAACCGTCATAGGCCAGCACGACAACCTGAGGGCGGGGAATGTGTCTTAAGTTTGTCATCTTTTTGTTGTTTTCTGGCATACGCAGGCGCATTCAATGGCTGAATTTGTGGATAGAGTAGTGTTAACACAAACGCCAAAAATGAGGAAGGATCATGAGCTATGTTACTGAATTTCCGGCTGCGGAGCCGCAGGAAGCCGTCGGGCATTTTCTGCGTCGCCTGAGCGTCGAGACCGATTGCGCTGATGTGCATCACGCGGTGGTGAACCACGAGCAGGATTTCGTCCTGCTCCACGTTGTGGGCAAGGCCGAACAGTTTGTCCGTCGCCACGTACCCGGCGCGCTACACTTGCCCTGGAGCCAGATAACCGCTGAACGCATGGCGCAATGGCCAGCCGATACGCTGTTTGTGGTGTACTGCGCGGGACCGCACTGCAACGGCGCGGACCGGGCTGCGCTTAAGCTGGCACGCCTGGGATTGCCGGTTAAGATCATGCTCGGTGGGATAACCGGCTGGGAAGACGAGCAGTTTGAATTTGCTCATCACGACTCTGTCACGCTGTGAACATGAAAAATTTTCAACACAGATGAAATTTTCTCGTTTGTCGGACCGCAGCAGATATGACATCTTTTTTGGACATTTAGACATCCAGAAGTCTAAAGATTCAAGTGATGAATTATCACTGTGGGCAATTATCGCCGACAGACAGAGGAGATTTCCATGCAGCGACAGCACGCCCCGTACCGCGCCGATGTAGTCGGCAGTTTTTTACGCCCGGACGCCATTAAGCAGGCTCGCCTGAAATTCGCCAGCGGCGAGATTGATGCCGAACAGCTTCGCGCGGTGGAAGATGAGGCAATCCGCCACGTAGTTGAACAGCAGTGTGCGTGCGGATTGCACGTTGTGACCGACGGCGAGTTTCGTCGCGCATGGTGGCATTTCGATTTCTTCGACGGCCTGCAGGGCGTGGAGCGTTACGATTCGCAGCAGGGCATTCAGTTCAACGGGGTACAAACGAAAGCCCACGGCGTGCGCGTTACGGGCAAGCTGGGGTTTGGCGATCACCCGATGCTGGAAGACTTCCGCTATCTGAAAAGCATCAGCGGGATCGCGCAGCCTAAGATGACCATTCCTAGCCCGAGCGTGCTGCACTTCCGCGGTGGACGTAAAGATATCGACGCGACGGTTTATCCGGATCTGAACGAATACTTTGACGATCTGGCGACCACCTGGCGCGACGCTATTCAGGCGTTTTATCACGCGGGTTGCCGTTATCTTCAGCTGGATGACACCGTCTGGGCGTATCTGTGTTCTGACGAACAGCGTCGTCAGATTCGCGAGCGCGGAGATGATGCCGATGAGCTGGCGCGTATTTATGCTCGGGTGTTGAATAAGGCGCTTGAAGGCAAGCCGGACGATCTGACCATTGGTCTGCACGTCTGTCGCGGCAACTTCCGTTCGACCTGGATATCCGAGGGCGGCTATGAGCCGGTCGCGGAAGTGCTGTTCGGGACGGTTAACGTCGACGCCTTCTTCCTGGAATATGACAACGACCGTAGCGGTGATTTCGCCCCATTGCGTTTTGTTCGCCCAGGCAAGCAGCAGGTGGTGCTTGGCCTTATCACCACCAAAAATGGCGAGCTTGAAAATCCGCAGGGCGTGAAGGCGCGCCTGGAGGAGGCGGCCAAATACGTCGCGAAGGAGCAGATATGCCTTAGCCCACAGTGCGGCTTTGCCTCGACGGAAGAGGGCAACAGCCTGAACGAAACTCAGCAGTGGGACAAAGTGCGTCTCGTCACGCAGATCGCAAGCGAAGTCTGGTAACCCCATCGGTACAGCGCTGCATTATAAAAGTGCAGCGCTGTGCCATTCTGAGTCGTTCCCTTTACATTTCCCGTTACATCTCCTGCAATACCGCTTTCTCCATTCTGGCATCCTTTTTGCTCTCCTGAATCTGACACATTTTTTCTGCGTCTCAGCGGTATCGGACGCTTTCGCACAGCTTTCTTTTCAGGAGTGAAAATATGCACCGTCGTACCTTGTTAAAAGCTTTTGCACTGTCGGCCTCCGTGGTCGCGATGGGAATGAGTTTTGGCGTGCAGGCTGCCGATACCATCAAAGTGGGGATTATGCACTCCTTATCCGGCACGATGGCGATCTCCGAAACCCCCCTGAAAGATGTTGCCCTGATGACGATTGATGAGATCAACGCCAAAGGCGGCGTGCTGGGAAAAAAACTGGAGCCGGTGGTCGTTGATCCTGCCTCCAACTGGCCGCTGTTCGCCGAGAAAGCCCGCCAGCTGCTGAGCCAGGACAAGGTGGCGGTGGTGTTCGGGTGCTGGACGTCGGTCTCGCGCAAATCGGTACTGCCGGTATTTGAAGAGCTGAACGGCTTGCTGTTCTACCCGGTGCAATACGAAGGTGAAGAGATGTCACCTAACGTCTTCTATACCGGCGCAGCGCCAAACCAGCAGGCTATTCCGGCGGTTGAGTATTTAATGAGTGAAGACGGCGGCAGCGCGAAACGCTTCTTCCTGCTGGGCACCGATTACGTCTATCCGCGTACCACCAACAAGATCCTGCGCGCCTTCCTGCACTCCAAAGGGGTTGAGGATAAGGATATTGAAGAGGTTTATACCCCATTTGGGCATAGCGACTACCAGACCATCGTTGCCAATATCAAGAAATTCTCCGGGGGCGGCAAAACGGCAGTGGTCTCCACCATCAACGGTGATTCCAACGTTCCGTTCTATAAAGAGTTAGCCAACCAGGGGCTGAAGGCGACGGATGTCCCGGTCGTGGCGTTCTCCGTTGGGGAAGAAGAGCTGCGCGGAATCGACACCAAACCGCTGGTCGGAAACCTGGCGGCGTGGAACTACTTTGAATCTGTCGATAACCCGACCAATCAGGCCTTCGTTGCGGCTTACAAAGCCTACGCGAAAGCACACAAACTGCCGAACGCGGATAGCGTCGTGACTAACGATCCGATGGAAGCGACCTATGTGGGGATCCACATGTGGGCGCAGGCGGTCGAAAAAGCCGGAACCACCGACGTAGATAAAGTGCGTGCTGCCATGGCTGGGCAATCCTTCAAGGCACCGTCGGGCTTTACGCTTACCATGGATGCCACCAATCACCACCTGCACAAGCCGGTCATGATTGGTGAAATCGAAGGCAACGGTCAGTTTAACGTTGTCTGGCAGACGGAGCAGCCGTTACGCGCCCAGCCGTGGAGTCCGTTTATCGCCGGGAATGATAAAAAACCTGACCAGCCGATGAAAACCGCCAGTAACTAAGCCATTTCCACAGGGAGAAAAGTCATGAACGCCATGCGCATGATTATCACTATTGTGTGGCTTACCGGACTGCTGCCAGGGATGGCGCAGGCATCGGATGCCGATACGTTCGTTGCCGCCAACCGCAGCCAGCAAGCCGAAATGCTGACGCAATGGGCGGCGTCGCCAGATGCGGCAAGGATGCCGCTCCTTCAGACGCTACAGCAGGAAAACCTGTTTATTGACGGTCAAAAGCACGCCTTCGTGCGCACTGACGGTGGAATGGTGGCGCTGGGGGCATCATCGACGGCCGTCGAACCCACTAAAGCGGTACGTCTGACCAACCGACTGCGCGTGCTGGCGGCTACCGCGCTGGCAACGCATCAACTTGTAAGTGACAACGTCACGCAAAGACGCGCTGCGGCTCGCCAGCTTCAGCGAGATGCCCAGCCTGATTTGCTGGGCTTCCTGCAACAGCGGGTGAAGGGTGAAACAGACGATGTGGCGCGCCAGTCACTTTTACTGGCGCTGGCCAACCTCCAGCTCGTTAGCCCGGTGGCAGACGTTCGCCGCCAGGCTGTGGAGCTGCTGGGGCAGTCTGACGATCCCGACGTTCAGTCGAGGCTGATGCCGTTTACTCAGGCGCAAACAGAGCCTGATGCCCGCGTCCGCGCCGCCGCGCAGGAGAGCCTCAACCATATTCAGCACCGTCTGATGTGGGGCGATGTGCTCGGGCAGGCCTTTATGGGACTTTCTTTGGGATCGGTCCTGCTGCTGGCCGCGCTGGGGCTGGCGATAACCTACGGTCTACTGGGCGTTATCAACATGGCCCACGGCGAGATGCTGATGCTGGGAGCCTATGCCACCTGGATGGTGCAGCAGGCAATGGCGCAGCTGACGCCTCAGTGGCTGGCACTCTATCCGCTTATCGCGCTGCCGGTCGCCTTTATGCTGACAGCAAGCATCGGGATGCTCCTGGAACGTACGATCATTCGTCATCTGTATGGTCGACCCCTGGAAACGCTGCTGGCGACGTGGGGGATCAGCCTGATGCTGATCCAGCTGGTGCGCATGACCTTTGGCGCGCAGAACCTGGAGGTAGCAAACCCGTCCTGGCTTTCTGGCGGCGTGCAGGTATTTGCCAATCTGACGCTGCCGTGGAACCGCATCGTGGTGCTGGGCTTCGTGCTGCTGGTGCTGTTTTTCACCTGGCTCATCCTCAATAAAACCCGTCTTGGCCTCAACGTGCGCGCGGTGACGCAAAATCGCAGCATGGCCGCCTGCTGCGGCGTGCCGACCGGGCGCGTGGATATGCTGGCGTTTGGGCTGGGGTCAGGCATTGCCGGCTTGGGCGGCGTGGCGTTGTCCCAGTTGGGGAACGTGGGGCCGGAGCTGGGTCAGGGTTATATCATCGACTCTTTCCTCGTGGTGGTGCTCGGTGGCGTCGGCCAGCTGGCAGGAAGCGTAGCGGCGGCGTTTGGACTGGGGATCTTTAATAAAATCCTTGAGCCGCAGATGGGCGCGGTGCTGGGCAAGATCCTGATCCTGGTGGCGATAATACTGTTTATCCAGAAACGTCCGCAGGGGCTATTTGCACTGAAAGGGAGGGTTATCGACTGATGAGCCAGCCATTGACCTTAACGCTGGCGCGCAGAGCGCCGCGCGCTACGCAGTTTGTTGGCGGCCTGCTGGTCGCGGGCCTGCTTATATTACCGTTCTTAGCGCTTTTACCGGCTACGCATCCGCTGGCGCTGTCGACCTGGATGCTGACGCTTATTGGCAAAATCCTCTGCTACGCCATTGTCGCCGTCGCGCTCGATCTGGTCTGGGGCTACGCCGGAATGCTCTCGCTGGGCCACGGCATTTTCTTCGCGCTGGGCGGCTATGCGATGGGGATGTACCTGATGCGCCAGGCGTCCGGCGATGGCCTGCCCGCGTTTATGTCCTTTCTCTCCTGGAGCGAACTGCCGTGGTTCTGGTGGGGCACGCAGCACTTTGCGTGGACGCTGGTATTGATCGTTGCGATCCCCGGACTGCTGGCGCTGGTGTTTGGCTGGTTCGCCTTTCGTTCAAAAATCAAAGGGGTCTATTTTTCCATTATGACCCAGGCGTTGACCTACGCGGGAATGCTGCTGTTCTTTCGTAACGAAACGGGTTTTGGCGGGAATAACGGCTTTACCGGCTTCACGACGCTGTTGGGATTTTCCGTGACCGCCACCACGACGCGGATCGCCCTGTTTTTAGCGACCGTGCTGTTACTGCTCGTGGCGTTGGGGACCGGCTTTGCGCTAGCGAAAAGCAAGTTTGGCCGCATTTTGACAGCCGTCCGCGACGCTGAAAATCGCCTGACGTTTTGCGGATACGACCCACGTGGATTCAAGCTGCTGGTGTGGACGCTTTCCGCCGTCCTCTGCGGCCTGGCGGGGGCGCTGTATGTGCCGCAGGTGGGCATTATCAACCCGGGTGAAATGTCGCCCACCAACTCGATTGAAGCCGCTATCTGGGTGGCGCTGGGTGGGCGCGGCACGCTGGTGGGCCCGGTCTTAGGTGCCGCGCTGGTCAACGGCGCCAAGAGCGTCTTCACCGTGGCGATGCCGGAATACTGGCAGCTGTTTCTGGGGCTGATTTTTATCGCCGTCACGCTGTTTTTACCGCGCGGCGTCTACGGTTTGTTACGTAAGGGAGAGAAATAATGCAGCCAGGAGACGGATTATTCACGCGCCAGCTGCCGGGCGATCGCTACCGGGATCGGACCGACCCGGTGCTACAGCTTGAGGCGATTAACGTCAATTTCGACGGGTTTCAGGCGCTGACGGATCTCTCGCTAAACATCGGCGTGGGGGAGCTGCGCTGCGTGATTGGGCCAAACGGGGCCGGTAAAACCACCTTGATGGATGTCATCACCGGCAAAACGCGGCCGAAAAGCGGGAAAGCCATTTACGATCAGTCCATCGACCTCACCCTGCTCGATCCCGCCGCTATCGCCCGACGGGGGATCGGCAGAAAATTCCAAAAACCTACCGTCTTTGAAGCGTTAACGGTATGGGAAAACCTTGAAATTGCGATGAAAACCGATAAGTCCGTCTGGGCGAGCCTACGGGCAAAGCTTAACGGCGAACAGCGCGATCGTATTGATGAAATGCTGATTTTGCTGCGGCTCACCGGCGAACGCGACCGCCGTGCCGGGCTGCTTTCGCACGGGCAAAAACAGTTCCTGGAGATTGGCATGCTGCTGGTACAGGATCCACACCTGTTATTGCTGGACGAGCCCGCAGCCGGAATGACCGATGCCGAGACCGAGTATACCGCCGAACTGTTCAGAACGCTGGCGGGAAAGCATTCGCTGATGGTGGTGGAACACGACATGGGCTTTGTTGAAACCATTGCCGACCATGTGACGGTGCTGCACCAGGGGCGCGTGCTGGCGGAAGGATCGCTGCGCGACGTGCAGGCCAACGAGCAGGTGATAGAAGTCTATCTGGGGCGCTAAGGAGCCGGGATGTTACAGGTTAACGATCTGAATCAGTATTACGGCGGAAGCCATATTCTGCGCGGCGTGAGCTTTGAGGCGCTTACCGGCGAAGTCACCTGTCTGCTGGGGCGCAACGGCGTGGGGAAAACCACGCTGCTGAAGTGTCTGATGGGGCTGATCCCGGCGAAAACGGGGGAGGTTATCTGGCAAGGGAAAAACATCACCCACAGCAAGCCGCACCAGCGGGTGCAGTCTGGCGTGGCGTATGTTCCGCAGGGGCGTGAAATCTTCCCGCGTTTAACCGTGGAAGAGAATCTGCTGCTGGGGCTGTCGCGATTCTCTGCTCGCGACGCGAAGACCGTTCCCGAGGAGATATGGCAGCTATTTCCGGTGTTAAAAGAGATGAAGCATCGTCGCGGCGGCGATCTGTCAGGTGGACAGCAACAGCAGTTGGCCATCGGTCGGGCGCTCGCGAGCCGCCCACAACTGCTTATCCTCGATGAACCCACGGAAGGCATCCAGCCTTCGGTCATTAAAGAGATTGGCCAGGTGATCCGCACGCTTGCAGACAGGGGCGATATGGCGATTCTGCTCGTCGAGCAGTTTTACGATTTCGCGGCGGAGCTGGCGGACAGCTATCTGCTGATGTCGCGCGGGACCATCATTCAGCGGGGGCGCGGTGAAAGTATGGAGCAGGATGGGGTTCGCGGACGGGTTGCGATCTGAAATGTTATAATATAACATTCTCACTCTTATAACACGGAGTGAGGGTTTTGTTTTGGCTGCACATATTGGGAAATTTGCAATGACTCTGGGGGCGCTGCTGGTCAGCGGCCAGCTGTTTGCCCATTCACACGGGCACGTGATGACCGAAGCGGAACAGAAGGCGGCAAACGGCGTGTTCGAGGATAAAGACGTTAAGGACAGAACATTGTCCGACTGGGATGGAACCTGGCAGTCCGTCTATCCGTTTTTGCTCGATGGATCGTTGGATCCGGTCTTTAAGAAAAAAGCGGAGAAGGACAAAAGCAAATCCTTTGACGAGGTAAAAGCGTATTACCGCCAGGGGTACGCAACGGATGTGGATTCCATCGGTATTGAAAACAACGTGATGGAATTCCACAAAGGGGATGCGGTTAGCCGCTGCCAGTATGACTATAGCGGCTATAAGATTCTGACCTATGCATCAGGCAAAAAAGGTGTTCGCTATCTGTTTGAGTGTAAGGATGCAAGCAGCACGGCACCGAAGTTTGTCCAGTTTAGCGACCATACCATTGCCCCCAAGGCCTCTGCGCATTTCCATCTCTTTATGGGCAACACCTCCCACGAGGCCCTGCTGAAAGAGATGGATAACTGGCCGACCTACTATCCGAATGAGATGTTTAAAAAGCAGGTGGTGGAGGAGATGCTGCACCACTAGGCCTTCGCTGTGCGTGGCCGGCCTACGAGCGTGAATTTGTAGGTCGGCTAAGCGCTGCGTCGTCCAACACGCTGGCTTCGCTTTTCACGCTCATTCCGCGCAAAATCATTAGCCAGGCCATTAGGATGGCGGCCATCATGATGACAAACAGTGACCAGTGCGGTAAGTGGGTCAGGATAATCCCGGTAATCATCGGGTTTGCCGCAGCCCCAAGCCAGCCCAGCGCCTGTGCAGAGAAATAGCTGGCCTTCATGCCCGGCGGGGCGATGTTGTCGATCAGCATATATTCACCAGGGGCATAGATAATCTCTCCCAGCGTAAAGACGGCCGCCGCAATCCCCCAGTAAACCAGGTTCTCGCCCGAAAGCATAAAGCCCCCCAACCCTACTATGAAAAAGAGCGTCGCGACGGTCATGAGCGGGCGAATATTGGTGACTGAGATTTTACGCCCGATGGCATACTGCAGGGTTACTACTACGGCTGCGTTCACCGGCAGGACTACGGCAACCACATTCTGCGCGAATTCGCTGTCGGTGTTGGCGGCCAGCACATACTGCGAGATGCAGCTGGCAAAGGATCCGCCGACGTAGGACGCGAGCAGGCCGGACAGCGTGTACCAGAGCAACGCCCGGTCTTTCAGCAAGACGGACGGCTGCCACGGCGCGTTTACCTCTGCAGTATCCAGGGCAATGTTTTTCTGGACAAAGAAATGGATAAACCCGAGCGGCAGCGCGGCGCAGAAGGCGGCCAGCCAGAACGGCAGCTGCAGGCTGTACATCACCAGCAGCGTGCCGATGGGCGGGCCGACCGTCCATCCAATGTTCAAAAAGCTGTAGTTTAGCGAGAACACGCGCGCTTTTTCGCTGGAGGTCAGCACGTCGGCAAACCAGGCTTTCAGCACCGTTGAGAAAACGGAGTAGGCGCAGTTGATCAGGGCAAAGAACAGCACTACCAGCGTGACGTTATCCACCAGCGGGATGGCAACAAATCCCGCGATAAAGGCGAGAATGGAAATCAGCATGTAGCGTTTCTTATCGAACTTATCGGCCAGAATGCCAAATCCCATGCTGAACACCACGCCAATGGTGAGTGCGATAGTCAATGCATAACCAATATTCTCTACGCTCATGCTATAGACGCGCGTGAGATAGATGGTCATAAAGGGCAGCGTGGCCCCTCGACCGATGGTTAATAACAATGACGATGCCAGCAGCGCTGCGGTTGAGCGCCTGAGAGTTGGTTTCATATTCCTGCCCGACAAATGCTTATGCTTTTATTGTTGTGTCTTATCAGGATTACCATGACATAAGGGGCTTGTATAGCACCTAATTTATCCGTAAGTGCTTCGCCTGACTGCCAGAATTAATGATCTTCTCGAAGGGCTATTTTTTCTGTTACCTTGAAGTGTTAACAAATTATTAATAATTCAGGGGCAGGGTATGACGCGTAAAGACGGGCTGCTGGCGTTGCTGGTGGTCGTAGTGTGGGGGCTCAATTTTGTGGTCATCAAGATGGGGCTGCACAATATGCCTCCGCTTATGCTGGCAGGGTTACGCTTTATGCTGGTGGCGTTTCCGGCGCTCTTTTTCGTTGCCCGCCCAAAGATCCCGCTAACGTTACTGTTGGGCTACGGTCTGACCATCAGCTTCGGCCAATTTGCGTTTCTGTTCTGCGCCATTAAATTCGGTATGCCTGCCGGACTCGCCTCGCTGGTGCTGCAGGCGCAGGCGTTCTTTACCATCATTCTGGGCGCGTTTGTCTTTGGCGAGCGTTTGCAGGGCAAACAGCTGGCGGGCATTACGCTGGCGGTGTTTGGCGTGCTGGTACTGATTGAAGCCAGCCTGAATGGGCAACATGTGGCGCTGCTCGGTTTTATGCTGACGCTGGCTGCGGGGCTAAGCTGGGCATGCGGGAACATATTCAACAAACTGATTATGCAGCATGAGGCGCGCCCGAAGGTCATGTCGCTGGTGGTGTGGAGCGCGCTGATCCCCATCGTGCCGTTTATGGTGGCGTCATGGATTCTGGATGGTCCGCAAGCAATGCTCACCAGCCTCGTAGAGATCGACCTGACCACGATTTTATCACTGATCTATCTGGCGTTTGTCGCCACCCTTGTCGGCTATGGGATCTGGGGATCGCTGTTGGGACGTTACGAAACCTGGCGCGTGGCCCCGTTATCCTTGCTGGTGCCGGTGGTTGGGCTTGCCAGTGCCGCCGTGTTGTTGGATGAAAAGCTGAGCGCGTTACAGCTGCTGGGTGCGGTGCTGATTATGGCAGGGCTCTATATCAACGTGTTTGGCTTGCGGGTGCGTTGGATGACGCGGGTACGAGGCTAAGGCAGAAAAAAGCCCCGCAATTGCGGGGCAAAAACGAATCAGAGGCCGTGCTGATTATAGTAAGGCACGCCTAATTCGTCGGATTTGTCACTCCCGGCACCCATATGGTTGAAATCGTAGGGCGTCTGGTCATGTGCTGACGGCAAAATCATCGTGTCACGATTATTTTGCTGCGTTGCACGAGGTGTTTGCTCCGCGAAGGTCTGGCTGGAAAAGAGCACCAGCAAGGCGAGGGCGGCGGAGACGGTAACTTTCATGATTTCCTCGGTACGTCTTTACAGGCGTTGTTTAACTGCAGTGTTTTAACGGATACAGATAGCGGGATTCTCCCGGCATGCTGGTGATTCGATACTTATGCGGCGGCACGTCAAAGTAATTCTTAAACGTACGCGTCAGGGTTTGTTGCGATTCAAAGCCGTAACGCTCTGCCAGATAAAGGATCGGTTCATTGCTTTCTTTCAGTTTTTGGGCAATTTCCGTCAGCTTGCGGCTACGAATATATTGACCTAATGAATGACCGGTCTCTTTTTTGAACATCCGTTGCAGGTGCCATTTTGAGTAACCTGAACGCTCAGACACTTTTTCAAGGGAGAGCGGCGATTCCAGGTTATCCTCGATCCAGTCCAAAATGCTATGAATGGTAATAGCGTCAGTATTGCGTCTGGACATCGTCATACCTCTTTTCTGTTTACGGCAGTATTTTCTTAAGCAAGAGCTCAAGCGTTGCCACTTCATCTGCCGTTAAGTTTTTTGTTAGTTCCTGATGCAGTGTTTGTCCTACAAGTTGATGACATTGTTCGCACATGGCAGCACCCTCGGGGGTGAGCTTTACCAGTACGCCACGTTTGTCATTCGGATTAGGGCTTCGTTCTATCCATCCTTTGCAGACGAGACGATCCAGCATGCGGGTTAATGCACCCAGATCGACAGAGAGCACCTTTTTCAACTCAACCGGCGTAATACACACTTCGCAGCGAATCGAACACAGCACTTTGAACTGTGTTGCGGTGATATCAAGCGGTGACAGGTAGTCATTGAGCAGGCGATCTTTTTTCTGATTAACCATATGAATAAGACGACCCAGTGGAATTATGTCGTTGAAGAGATCACTGGTGCTTTTCACAATGGTTGCCCTGGCAAGTAGTTTAGTCACGGCAGATATTATTGCTCAGGCAAGTATAAGTCAACTGAATGAATTGGCCGATGCCACGAATTGCTAAAACGTTTCATGAACTTTTTTTGTGGGCTTTCAAATCATAAACATAACGGACAGTTATCATTTAGAAACGAAAATAATCCTTACGTTGTGTTGTTGGCTGACGGACACGTTTTCCCCCTATAATTGCGGTGTTGAATATGGATAAGGACAACGACGCACTATGTTGGATTTGATAAAAGCAATTGGTCTTGGGCTGGTGGTACTGTTGCCCCTGGCTAACCCGTTAACGACGGTTGCGCTGTTTTTAGGCCTGGCAGGGAATATGAACAACGCGGAGCGTAATCATCAGTCGATGATGGCCTCGGTGTATGTTTTCGCCATCATGATGGTGGCCTATTATGCGGGCCAACTGGTGATGAACACTTTCGGGATTTCGATCCCAGGCCTGCGTATCGCCGGGGGGCTGATCGTGGCCTTTATCGGATTCCGCATGCTGTTTCCGGCGCAAAAAGCGCACGAGTCACCGGAAGCGAAGAGCAAATCTGAAGAGCTGGAAACCGAACCGAGCGCGAATATCGCCTTTGTACCGATTGCGATGCCGAGCACGGCAGGGCCCGGAACGATCGCGATGATCATCAGTTCTGCTTCGACCGTGCGCGACAGCTCAACGTTCCCCGACTGGGTGCTTGCCGTAGCGCCTCCGCTGATTTTTGCGCTCATTGGCCTCATCGTTTGGGCATCGCTGCGCAGCTCCGGGGCAATTATGCGCTGGGTGGGCAAGGGGGGTATCGAAGCGATTTCGCGTTTGATGGGCTTTTTACTGGTTTGTATGGGCGTGCAGTTTATTATTAACGGCGTACTGGAAATTATTAAGACCTATCATTGAGGTTCTGCCGGGTGGCGCGGCTGCGCTTACCCGGCAAAATATCGTCAGCCGTGCTGCGCCTGTTCTTCCAGCGCTACTGGCCATTTACGGAAGATAAGCACCGACCAGACGAGCGCGACCAGCGCTGGAATGGCGCCCAGATAGCCAATCGCCGACATCGAAACGTGCAGGCTTATCTGATTTCCCACCAGCGCACCCGCGCCAATACCCAGATTGAAAATCCCTGAGAACAGCGATATCGCCACGTCGGTAGCATCCGGTGCCAGAGCAAGCACCTTCACCTGCATCCCTAACCCGATAATCATGATCGCCACCCCCCAGAACAGGCTGAGGATCGCCAGATGATGTTCACTGCCCGCGGCAGGCATCAGTAAAAGCAGGCATGCCAGCAGCAGACCTATGGCGCTGCTGACCAGGGCAGAGGCATGTCGGTTGCCCAACTTGCCGAAAAGAACGCTGCCGATGATGCCCGCGCCGCCCAGGATCAGCAGCAGTATGGTGGCAAAGTTAGCGCTGAAGCCTGCAACAACTTGAACAAAGGGTTCAATGTAGCTATAGGCCGTGTAATGTGCGGTAACCACGATCGCGGTGAGCAGATAGATGCTCAGCAGCGCAGGGCGACGCATCAACAGGGGCAGGCTTTTCAGCGAGCCGGAATGCTCGCTCGGCAGCGCTGGCAGTAATTTGATCAAACAGATCAGCGTTGCCAATGCCCCCATGCCGATGGCAAAAAATGTCGTCCGCCACCCGAAGTATTGCCCCACGATACGACCAATCGGCAGACCTAAGACCATCGCCAGTGCGGTACCGGTCGCGATCAGGCTCAGCGCCTGCGCGCGCTTACCCGCGGGTGCAAGACGGATAGCCAGCGATGCCGTGATCGACCAGAACACGGCGTGCGCAAAGGCGATACCGACGCGGCTGATCACCAGGACCGTGAAGTTCCACGCCATAAACGACAGCACGTGGCTGGCAATGAATACCACGAACAGCCCGATCAGCAGCTTGCGGCGCTCCATCTGGCTGGTCAGCAGCATAAAGGGGAGCGACATCAGCGCCACCACCCACGCATAGATGGTCAACATAATGCCGACCTGCGCCGTTTCCATCTGGAAACTCCCGGCGATGTCCGACAACAGGCCAACCGGAACAAATTCCGTGGTATTAAAAATAAATGCGGCAATTGCCAGTGTGACCACGCGTAGCCACGCGACCCTGCGGGAAACTGTGTTCGTTGTCATAGGAATGTCTTGGGTGGGTTAACGATGAGGCGTCGATCTTAAAGCCTTAAACGGCCAAAACTCAACCGCAATGTGATCTTAATCACAAAATATACCCTATGACAGCGGTAGCGGCGGGCGAGGTTTTCCGTGAAGATAAGGAACAGCATAATAAAAACAGGCGGTAATACGGTGCAGGAGATTGATTTTTATCTGGTCGATGCATTTAGTCATGGCTCATTCAGTGGAAATCCAGCCGCGGTTTGTCCGCTAAGCGCATGGCTACCGGATGAGACGTTACTCAGGATGGCGCAGCAGCATAATCAGTCGGAAACTGCCTTTTTTGTCTGCGGTAAAGGCGGTATCGAATTACGCTGGTTTACGACGATTACTGAAGTCAACCTCTGTGGTCACGCTACGCTTGCTGCCGCCTACGTCCTGTTTAACGAGCTGGATTACCCGGATTCACGCATTCACTTTGATACGGCCTCAGGCCGCATAACGGTTAGCCGGGAAGGGCGCTGGATGACCCTTGATTTTCCGGCCTGCCCAACACAGGAACAAACACCCCCGCCCGACATGCTCGCCGCACTGGGCATCAGTCAGTACGTCGATGCCCGAAAAGGCCGAGCCTGGATGGTGGTACTGGAAAACCGCGAGCAGGTTGAGGCCGTGGCCCCTCACTTTTCCGCCATGACGCCCGGGGAGCATAAGGTCGCCGTTACGGCGCAGGGTGAGGGCGATTATGATTTTGTTAGCCGCTTTTTCTCACCGGGCGTTGCCGTCCCGGAAGATCCGGTTACCGGTTCCGCCCACACGATGCTAATACCTTACTGGAGCGAGACGCTCGGCAAGACGACGCTTTTCGCCCGTCAGGTTTCAAGGCGAGGTGGCGATGTACGTTGTGTACTGAAGGGCGATCGCGTGCTGATGAGCGGGCAAGCATCACTGTATCTGAAAGGCTCAGTTTTTCTGCGCTAAACACGAATAACAAAAGGGGAAAAGACTATGCAGGAAATTGACTTTTATCTTGTCGACGCTTTCAGCGACAAAGCGTTTGGCGGCAATGCGGCGGCGGTGTGTCCGCTGGAGGAGTGGCTCCCGGACGAAACGCTGCTCAAAATGGCTCAGCAGCATAACCAGTCCGAAACGGCGTTCTTCGTGCGTACCGACGGCGGATTTGAGCTGCGCTGGTTTACTACGCTCGATGAAATTAACCTCTGCGGCCATGCGACGCTGGCGGCGTCCCACGTTATTTTCGAATATCTCGATTATCCGCACACGGAAATAACGTTCTCAACGCGCTTTGTGGGTGACCTGACGGTGAGCCGCAACGGTGACTGGCTGACCCTGAATTTCCCGGCCTGGTCAACGGAGGCGGTCGACGCGCCACCGGCGCTGCTGCTTAGCGCGCTGGGTGTTGATGCTGTGAAGGAGGTGCGTGTCGGACGAGATTACATGGTGGTGCTTGAAAGCCAGCAGCAGGTGGAGGCCTTAACGCCGGATATCGCGGCGATGCTCCCACTGGATAAAATGGTCTGCGTGACGGCACCGGGCGAAGACTACGATTTTGTCAGCCGCTTCTTTTGTCCGGGCGAAGGGGTGCCTGAAGATCCGGTCACGGGCTCTGCACACAGCATGCTGATCCCGTACTGGAGCGAAAAGCTGGGTAAAACGCAGATGAACGCCCGCCAGGTCTCTGCCCGCGGAGGGGATCTGCGCTGTGAATTGAAGGGAGAGCGCGTACTGATCGGTGGTCAGGCCACGCTGTACCTCAAAGGCCGTGTCTTTCTGCGCTAGCTGAGCGATGCGCCGCCGCAGATCGCTATTTCCTGCCCGGTGATGGCGGCAGCCTCGTCGCTGAGCAAGAAATTCACCAGTCCCGCCACTTCTTTCGGTTCTATCATCCGACCGATTGGCGGGCATTTGGGCGGGGACGTTTCGCGGCCCGGAGCAATAAGCATCGGCGTTTGCGTTGCGCCAGGGGCGACGATATTTGCCGTTATCCCCCTCGGTGCCAGCTCGGCAGCCCAGCTTCTGATCATCCCGACCATTGCCGCTTTGGTGGCAACATACTGCGACCTGCCTGCCGCGCCGCGGGAGGTTCTGCTGCCAATGGCAACGAATCGCCCGCCTGATGCCATACGCGGAGCAAAGTAGTTGAACAGGTTCTCGCACGCCTGGACGTGCAGCCGCCACAGTGATAATCCGACATCGCCTTCCAGCTGGCCCAGCGGCGCGGCGGCCATCATTCCCGCGGCGTGGATCGCGGCCTGAGGCGTGGCAATAGCACGCAATGCGCGGTTCAGTGCCTCGGGATCGCTGATATCCACGCTGACGCTCGTAAACGCAGGCGTATCCAACGAGACGCTGCGCCGACTCAGCCCGGTAACCTGCCAGCCTTCCGCCAGTAAACGGTTGACTATCGCTTCGCCTATTCCGGAGCTGGCTCCGGTAACTACAGCATGACGCATTTCAAACCTCCAGCAGGGCTCTGGGAATTTTAAACACCGCTTTGCGGACGGTCGTCGGCACGTCGACTGCACACAGCGCCTGGTGGGGTTCTCCGGGATAAAACACCGCAAAATCACCCGCACCCAGCCGGATGCTGACGCCGTGCGCTGATGACGAGGCTATAAAAAGATCCGGTTTACGCTCTTCGTCACCGGGTTGACCAACAGGAAGGGCTCCGGCGTAGAGGCGCTCTTCACCCGCTAACACCACCTGAATATCGGCCCACTGACGATGGTACTCCGTGTGTCGCTCTGCGCGCGGTTGGGTCTGTGCCGGACCAATATGACAAAACCATGCCGCATTATCCGGTTGCCAGCGTCCGTCATCACGCGCGCTCAGCGCCTGCAGCGTACAGTCTGGTCGGGAAAGCAGGGCAGACAGCACAGGAGGCAGCCCTGCCAGTGGCAGGGCGTTGAGATGTCCAATAATCATGCTTGCTCCTTGACCCACTCCGGCGTGACGCGCACGTACTTGATGGCCTGACGAAAATAGGTATAGGCAATATGCAAGCTACCGTCACAACCCTGTTTAATGCTGGGATAGGAGAATTCGCGATTGCGCTTTTCCAGAGAGTTATTGGTCATGCAATAGCCATCACCTTCATCCAGATGGCGCTGCCACGGCCAGCTTTTCCCGCCATCCGGCGAAATAGCAACGGTCATTGGCGCACGCGGAGCGCCCCAGAAGGCAGAGCGACCGCTGGTCACTACAGGCTCCTTGCGGCCATCGCCGTCGTCAATTTCATCATACAGCGAGGCGCGTCGCTCCTGTGCCCCGGCGGCGCTCATGAGGTTAAACACCAGCGCCAGTTCCCCGCTGTCTAGCGTCGTTACCTGAATGGATGAGTTGTTATTAGGCAATTCGGTCGGTTCCGGCACTGACCAGCTTTCACCGTTATCGGTTGACTGGCTGTAATAGATATTGTCCGCCCAGCGGCTGCGGAACAGCGCGACCAGCGTGCCATTTTTGAGCGGTGTGATGTTCATATGCACGCAGCCCAGGCTTTTCGGCACCTCAACATCGCGCCAGGTTTTGCCACGATCTTCCGATATCTTCACCGCGCTAATATCGTCGTTGCCCACCCATTTTTCTCCCGGCCGCGTGCGGCAGTAAAACACCGGAAGTAGCCAGTTACCGTTTTCCAGCACCACGATCGGCTGGCGGATGAAGGTGCCGGGTTTATCGAGCAGGGTAGCGATGTCGCCCCAGGTTTTTCCCAAATCCTGCGACTGGCGATAACGCACGATGGCCGTATCCTGATTACCGGATATCTGCGCGGTCCACAGCAACCACAGCACGTTATCCGGGGCCAAGAACAGCACCGGGTTTTGCTCGGATCGTGTAACGTCATCAGACAGCTTGACTGCTTTACTCCACTGCTGGCTGCCCGGGGCCAGGCGCGATCCCCAAACAGAGATATCGGCAATCCCTTCCTGCGTACCGCCAAACCAAACGCACATCAGCGCGCCATCGGGCAGCGGCAGCAGATTGGCCGCGTGGTTTTGCGGGCAGAAAGAAGGCAGCATGGCGGCCTGCACCTGAGCATCCTGTGGTTGTGGGCGAACAATCCCGTCGCGGGTTACGGTTACAGACATATCAGACTCCATTGTTTTCAGCGGGGGTAGGCGCTTTGCCCTGTGCTTTTCCCGGAATGAGGCGGTCGATCGCCATAATGACGGCAGGCGTTACCAGGGCGATGTACATATTGTTGATGCCAAACGGATCGCCCAGCAGATACCAGACCGAGGTTACGACACAAGCGCCGATCAGGCCTGCGTTGGCACCACGCGTGCTGCGGAAGAACGGGGCGTAGAACGCGATAACGGCAACCACAGAAATAGACAGACGAATGGCGCGGGTGAAGAACGACAGTTTCAGAACTTCCGGTACCAGCAGGACAAATATCAGCGGCAGGAAACCAATCAGCAGGGAGATCCAGCGAGTGGCTTTGAATTCCTGCTCAGGCGTTGGGTTACGCATCGGCACGTAAAAATCTTTTACCACCAGGGAGGCGATGGCCAGCGCGACGGTGCTGACGCTGACGAAAATAGACGCCACCAGCGACGTGGTAACCAGACCTGCCAGCCACGGGTTCATATCCTGCAGGAAAATGGGCATCGCATACAGGCTGTCGATTTCAGGGTGAAGATATTTCGCCGCCACGCCGATCACCGCTATCGCCAGCGCAATCGGCAGGCAGAAGAAGAAGGCGACCCAGGTGGAGCGCTTAGCGGATTTCACGTCTTTGGTGGAGGAAATCGCCTGAATGACAAACTGGGTACAGAAGATGGAGCCAACGGTGCCAATGAGCCACGCGAAAATGGTCGTTGCGCCGATGTTGCCATCCCAGGTCCAGTAAAACGCTGGCATATTTTCAATCATTGGCGTGAAGCCGCCGGTTTTGGACAGCGCAAAGCCCATGATGGCCAGAATGCCGAAGTATTTCAGCGCGCTGTGCAGTACGGTGACCCAGGCCACGCCCTTCATGCCGCCAAAGGCAAAGTAGAAGGTACTGACAATCGCGGTAATGAAGGCGGCGACCGGCAGGTTGACCTTCAGCACCGTGGAGATGGCCGCCGCACCGCTGACGTAGTTGCCGACGTTTACCAGCAGCAGGGCGTAGATCATGATAATGGAGATAATGTTTTTGGTGCTGTTACCGTATTTCTCGGCAATGGCCCCTGAAATGGTGATTTTTCCGGTGTTGTAGATACGTTTTACCAACAGCAGGCCAAACAGCGGGAAGCCAATCGCCGCGCCGATGACGGACCAGGACGCGGCAAAACCGCTCTCGAAGGCGGCCTGCGCCGTTCCGATGGTCGATTTTGCACCGATATACTCGGACATCAGCAGGATCCCAACGATAAACGCCGGCATTGCGCGCGAGCCTTCCATAAAGTCGCCGGAGTTTTTACTGCGTATCCGGAAGGTCAGCCAGGTGGTGAACAGGATGTAGGCAATGACAATGCCCACAATGATAAGGGTATCTTCAGCGGTAAAATTATTCATCTTTGCCTCTCTTCAGGGCGAGTGAATACTGGGCGCCAGCGGCACCCGGTATTCTTATTGACGAAACAAACGCCGTTTAGTTAAGTGACGCTGTCACTATTTGGCGTATCTGTTGGCACTGCTGTTCGGTGAAGGCCACGGCGTAACGGCTTTCTCCCACGTCCTCTCCCATAATTTGCAGCGCTTTTTTGACGGCGGCAGGCGAGAACGCCACGTTGTATAAATCAGTGCGAAGGCGGGTTACGCGCGCCTGCGCCTGACGGGAACCCTCGATATCGCCCGCATGAAAGCGTGACCAGATCGCGTTAATGGCTTCGGGAGCAACGTTTGCCAGCCCGGAAATACAGGCAGAGCATCCGTCGACAAAACCCTGATGGATAAGCGAGTCAGGGCCGTTCAGCACGTCGAACCCATCAATGTGTGCGACGGCGTTGAGGAAGCCGCTCAGGCTCTCATAGCTTCCGGCGCTGTCCTTAATACCGATAATGTTCGGGTGTTCGGCCAATACGCGCGCGGTAGCCGGTTCAATGGTGTTACCGGTTCGGGCCGGTATGTTGTAGAGGAACATCGGCACGCTTAGCGCGTCGGCGATTGCCGTGTAGTGCGCGATCAGTTCAGCCTGCTTCAGCGGGACAAAGTAAGGGGTGATGACCGAGACGGCATCGACGCCCAACGACGCAACCTGTTTGCCCAGACGAAGGGTGTCGCGAGGCGATATTTCCCCAATGTGTGCCACGACGGGCGCGCGTCCGGCGACGGTCTCCACGCAGGTGCGGGTGACGGCGATTTTTTCCTCTTCGTTCAATACAAAAAACTCGCCGTTGGTGCCGCCGCAAAAGATGCCGTTGCCAGCGGTAAGTTGACGATCAATCTGTCGTTTAAGGCCCGTCAGATTCAGGGCTCCTTCAGCGTCAAACGGGGTGACGATTGCCGTCAGTACGCCCCTGATGGTGTTACGCATTACTCACTCCTTCGATATCAATTTTTAGGAAACAGTGTCCGGTAAATTGCCTGCACCTCGTCGTGATTAACCTGACAAGGGGCGTTATTCATTAAGCGCTTAACGTTAAGGGCCGCGTCGCTCAGCGATGCGATGTCTTCGCGCGGGACCCCCAGCGCTTCAAGGTTATCGGGCAGGTCGAGCCTGCGAACCAGCGCCGCGAAATAGTCCACCAGCGCGTGGGATTTTTCTTCTGCTGAAAGCGTGGTATCCGCCCCAGGCACCCGATCCCACACCTGGGCAAATTTCTCTACCGCATAGGGGCGTACCACACGCATGCAGGGAGCCAGCAGAATGGCGTTGGCTACGCCGTGCGGCAGGTGATACCTACCGCCGAGAGGATAGGAAAGCGCGTGAACAAGGTGCGTTCCGGCATGGGCGATTGCAACGCCGCCATAGTAAGACGCCCACAGCATCTCCAGCTTCGCTGCCAGGTTGTCAGGCTCGGCGCAGGCGGTTTCGATATTATTAAGCAGCTTAGTCAGCCCGATGAGGGCGGCGTTATCGCTGACCGGGTTGGCAACCGTTGAGGTGAAACACTCAATCAGATGGCACAGGGCATCTATGCCGGTCGATGAGGCAATATGCGGGGGCATGCTGGTGGTGAGCTCTGGCAGAAGGGCGACGTAATCAGGCAGCAGGACGGGGGAGATAATGCCCACCTTGGTGTTCTGTTCCGGTATCGCCAGAATGGCGTTCGGCGTGGCTTCTGAGCCGGTGCCCGCCGTGGCTGGTATCAGTAGAGAAGGCATTCTTGCCACCGGCTTTACGCCCGCCAGGAGACTATCAAGCCCCGGGGACTGCGGATGGCAAAGCACCGAGAGCAGCTTTGCCACGTCCAGTACGCTGCCTCCTCCCATTCCGACTACCACATCAAATGATTTGCTGCTTATCCCGGCCAACAGCTGGCTGACATCGTGGTGAGAGGGCTCCGGCGGCACGTTATCAATCAGGGTAACGCTGCGATTGTCTTCCTTAAGAAGCGCCACGATCCGTTTTGCCGCGTCCAGACGCGCAATGTTGCCGTCGGTGACCAGCAAAAGATCTGTTTTTCGGTCGAGTAACGGTCTAATGCCGCCTATGGCGTCTGCGCCACTGATAATTGTGCTGTTGATGGTGACCACTTTTTTCTCCTGTTTCTGTGTCCATGATTGATTTCGCTCAAAAGAAGCCAGCCATGGTCATCGTGTGGCTAAATTTATAATTTATTCGCAAACTGAATAACTTGATCTTGCTCACATATAATCAATCATGATTGAATATAATCATTGGCAGAAAATACGAACCCGGAGTAGGGATGAAATTGAACAACCTGTCCAGAGACGTGGTAGTGGTCGCAGATGACTTTACCGGTGCAAACGATGCGGGCGTCAGCCTGGCGTTGTGCGGTAAGAAAGTGAGCGTTGCGTTCCAGACCCCTTTTACCGAATTAACCGATGCGCTGGTGTTGAACACCGATTCACGGGCGTTACCGGCATCAGAAGCGGCTGACAAAATCGCTGCACTGGGTGCGGAGATCGGGGAGGCACGCTGGCTGATCAAAAAAATTGATTCCACCCTGCGTGGGAACGTAGGGGTAGAGACTCAGGCCCTGAAGACCTTAAGCGGTAAGCAACAGGTCATTGTTGCACCTGCCTATCCGGCTGCCGGGCGGATTACGCTGCACGGCAAGTGTCTGGTGAACGGGATTCCGGTTAATGAAACCGAATTTGCCAGCGATCCGAAAACGCCGGTGCCGTCCGCCGATATTGCCGATCTTTTTACTGGCTTCAAGGGCCGCGTCGTGACGGTAAACGCCCTTGAAGCGGCGCTTGCGCAAGGAACGGAATGGCTCATTGTCGACGCGCAAACCGATGAGGCGCTGGATGCCATTATCGCCGCCGCGCTGACCTGTGCGCAGATGCCGCTTCTGGTGGGGTCTGCCGGGTTATGCGATGCCTTAGCGCGCCATCTTGCGCCCGTTCGACGCAAGCAGGTGCTGGCGGTCGTGGGCTCGATGAGCGAGATCGCTCAGCGTCAGGTTGCTCTGGCCGTGAGAGAGCCTTCCGCGTCGTCGGTTTTCGTTGATGTTAACGATGTGCTGAAAGGGTCAATGGCGGACTGTCTCGCGCAGATTACGCAGGCACTGTCGGCGGGTAACCACTGCATTGTTCACACCTGCGCAGATCGTGATGCACGCCATCATGTTGAGCAGCTTTGCCTGCGGCATCAGATGACCCGCGCCGAGCTGGGGGAAACGCTTTGTACGTTTCTGGGGGAACTGACCCGCCAGGCGCTCGACGCATGTGCACCCGATGCGCTGTACGTCTCGGGTGGCGATGTGGCGATGGCGGTTGCCAACGCGCTACATGCACAAGGGTTTGAAATTACAGGGCGCGTCGCACGGTGCGTCCCTTACGGCAAATTTCTGGGTTGTGCCTGGCTCCGGCCGGTAATGACTAAAGCAGGGGGCTTCGGAACGGAAGAAACGCTGCGTGAGGTTTTGCATTTTATCGAGGAGAGAGTGAGTGACTAATATTATTGCTGTAACGATGGGCGATCCGGCAGGCATCGGGCCGGAGATCATTATTAAATCCCTTACGGAGGGCGAGCTGTCGGGTTCCCCCGTTGTCGTCGTGGGCTGCGCCCGCACGCTGAAGCGGGTACTGGATAACGGAATCGCCGGGCAGGCGGATATTCGGATTGTTGACCAGGTCGGCGACGCGCAGTTCGCGCCAAACGTGATAAACGTCCTCGACGAGCCGCTGGCGGATCCTGATGGCCTTAAGCCGGGGCTCGTTCAGGCTCAGGCAGGGGATCTGGCCTACCGTTGCGTGAAGCGGGCAACCGAACTGGCGATGTCGGGTCAAGTGAAAGCCATAGCGACGGCACCGTTAAATAAGGAAGCCCTGCATCTGGCCGGGCATCATTATCCTGGCCACACCGAGCTGCTGGCGCATCTAACCAACAGCAAAGATTACGCCATGGTGCTGTATACCGATAAACTGAAGGTCATTCACATCACCACCCACATTGCGTTACGCAAATTCCTTGATACGCTCAATCAGGATCGGGTAAAAACCGTGATCGGCATTGCGGATACTTTCCTGAAGCGCGTGGGATTCAGCCATCCTCGTATCGCCGTCGCGGGTGTGAATCCGCATGCTGGCGAGAATGGCCTGTTTGGTGATGAAGAGATCAAGATTGTTGGGCCTGCGGTTGAGGCGATGAAAGCGCAGGGGCTTAACGTCACCGGGCCGTGCCCGCCAGATACGGTATTTATGCAGTGTCACGAAGGAATGTATGACATGGTCGTTGCCATGTATCACGATCAGGGGCATATTCCGTTAAAATTACTCGGCTTTTACGACGGGGTGAATATCACCGCCGGATTGCCGTTTATCCGCACCTCTGCAGACCACGGTACCGCGTTTGACATCGCGTGGACCGGCAAAGCGAAGTCTGAGAGCATGACGGTGTCTATCCAGTTGGCTATGCAAATCACACGGGAATGAAATGAAGGGATATAACCGGTTAGAGCAGATAATGGATTACCTGAAAGGGCACAACCTGGTGACGGTGGATCAGCTGGTGGCGATAACCGACGCCTCGCCGGCAACGATTCGTCGCGATCTGATTAAGCTTGATCAGGAAGGTGTTATCAGCCGCACCCACGGCGGCGTTACCCTTAACCGGTTTATTCCATCCCAGCCCACCACGCACGAAAAAATGCAGCGCAGCCTGGCCGAGAAACACGCTATCGCCAGCGCGGCAGCCAGTTTCGTTAAGGCGGGCGATGCCATCGTCCTGGATGCGGGCACCACGATGATTGAACTCGCTCGTCAGCTGACGCATCTGCCGTTGCGCGTGATCACCAGCGACTTACACATTGCGCTGTTTCTTTCGGAGTTTAAGCAGATTGAAGTGACGATCATCGGCGGACGTATCGATGATTCGAGCCAGTCCTGCATCGGCGAGCATGGACGCCGACTGCTGCAGAACGTCTGGCCTGACGTGGCGTTTGTCAGCTGCAACGGCTGGGACATTAACCGCGGTGTGACGTCGCCCACGGAAGAGAAGGCGGCCCTAAAAAGGGATTTACTTGCCAACGCCACGCGCCGCGTGCTGCTGGCAGATAGCTCAAAATACGGTGCATGGTCGCTGTTTAACGTGACGCATCTGAATACGCTCACCGATATCGTGACGGACAGTCGGCTGGATAACGATATACAGGCGCAGCTCGGCCAGCTTGATACCCACCTGACGCTGGCCTGATGATATAAGTTAATACTATGAAGTCCACGGGGACGGCAGGCGCTATGTTGGAATAAAAACGACAAGGAGCCTGCGATGTATTCCATTACCTCTGAATCTGCACGTCACCCGGATATTATCAATTTGATTGCGGCACTCGACCGTTATCAGAGCGAGCTTTATCCCGCTGAAAGCAACCATCTCCTCGACCTGGCAGCACTGCCAGATGTCTCCCTGATTCTGATGGTCATTCGTGACCAGCAGCTCAACGCGGTAGGCTGCGGCGCCGTTGTACTCAATGGTGACGGGACGGGTGAGATGAAGCGCGTCTATATCGATCCTACCCATCGCGGGCAGCACCTCGGAGAAAAGCTGCTGGCGGCCCTGGAAGATGAAGCCCTGAGCCGGGATTGCCATACCGTGCGGCTGGAGACGGGGATCAAACAGCACGCCGCGGTACGTTTGTATGAGCAGTGCGGTTATGAGCTGCGACCCGCGTTTCCTCCTTATGAGGAGGATCCGCTGAGCCTGTTTATGGAGAAGGCGCTGGTTGAAGACGTTCGTTTAGCAGCGCTATAAAAGCCTCGAGCTGGCGGGTCATCGCGCCGCGTCGCCAGACCAGCCAGGTGGTCAGCCAGCGCCAGTTTTCCGCCAGCGGCCACGCTTCTACCTGATGATGCCCCGGCATGCTCTCCAGCATCGATCGGGGCATCAGCGCAATGCCTGCTCCGGCGATAACGCAGGCGAGCATCCCGTGATAGGACTCCATCTCATGAATGCGCCCCGGCGTAGCCCGGTCAGCGTGAAACCAGCTTTCCAGATGTCGGCGATACGAGCAGTTGGCGCGAAAGGCGTAGACGTCGCTGCCGTTCACCTGCGTCGCCTTAGAGACGCTAGCGTGCCCGGCAGGCGTGACCAGCATCATCTCTTCCCGGTACACCGGCATGCCTTCCAGTTCCGGGTGCGACAGCGGACCGTCGACAAACGCCGCGCTTAAGGTCCCCTCCAGCACGCCATCGATCATTGTCCCGGATGGCCCGGTAGAGAGGGCAAACTGAATGCGCGGGTAGCGTTGATTGAACTGCGCCAGGCTTTCCGGAATGCGCACGGCCGCGGTACTCTCCAGCGCGCCGAGGGCAAATAACCCCTGTGGCTCATCACCGGCGACAACCCTACGCGCTTCGTCCACCAGGGCCAGAATCTGTTTGCTGTAGCGCAGGAAGTTATGCCCGGCAGGCGATAGCCGCAGGCGCTGGTTTTCACGAATAAACAGATCGACGCCGAGGTCGGCTTCAAGCTGGCGGATGCGGGTCGTCAGGTTTGATGGCACGCGGTGTACCTTCTGCGCGGCCTGGGTGATGCTGCCGGTCAGCGCGACGGCGTTAAACATTTCAAGCTGAGTTAAGTCCATGCCGTTCTCGTTTTGTGAATAAGATGGTTATTATTATTCATTTTTAAGAAATAGCAGACTGGGCCACAATGAATCAACCGTTATTACGTGGAGAACATCATGACTCATTCACCTGCTACACACGCGCTCTCTGTTAATCCTGCGAATGGGGAGACGCTGGCCGCGTATCCGTGGGCGACCACCGAGGACGTTGAACGTGCCATTTCCCTGGCCGACGCGGGATTTCGTCAGTGGCGTAAAGAGAGCGTTGCCCATCGGGCACAAAAACTGCGCGATCTTGGCGCGGCGCTGCGTAACCGTGCGGAAGAGATGGCGCAAATAATGTCCCGTGAAATGGGCAAACCCATTTTGCAGGCGCGTGCAGAAGTGAGTAAATCGGCAGGCCTGTGCGACTGGTACGCTGAACGCGGGCCGGACATGCTGCGCGCCGAACCGACGCTCGTGGAAAACAACAGCGCGGTGATTGAGTTCCGTCCGCTGGGGCCGATTCTGGCGGTGATGCCGTGGAACTTTCCGCTCTGGCAGGTACTGCGTGGCGCGGTGCCCATTCTGCTGGCGGGCAACAGCTACCTGCTCAAGCACGCCCCAAACGTTCTCGGCTCAGCGGATCTTATCGCGCAGATTTTTGCGGATGCCGGTTTCCCGCAGGGCGTCTTTGGCTGGGTGAATGCTACTAACGACGGCGTGAGCCAGGCAATTAACGATCGCCGTATCGCCGCTGTGACCGTCACCGGCAGCGTTCGTGCAGGGGCGGCGATTGGCGCACAGGCGGGAGCGGCGCTGAAAAAATGCGTGCTGGAGCTGGGCGGTTCCGATCCCTTTATCGTGTTAAACGATGCCGATCTGGAGCTTGCTGTAAAAGCAGCGGTAGCCGGCCGCTACCAGAACACGGGGCAGGTATGCGCGGCAGCAAAACGGTTTATCGTGGAAGCGGGTATCGCCGATGCCTTTACCCAGCGCTTTGTTGAGGCAGCCGCGGCGCTGAAGATGGGCGCACCGGATCGGGAGGAGTGCTATATCGGCCCGATGGCCCGTTACGATCTGCGCGATGAACTGCACCAGCAGGTACAAGCTACGCTGGCGGAAGGGGCGACGCTGCTGCTTGGCGGAGAGAAAATTGCGGGGAAGGGTAACTATTACGCCCCAACCGTTCTCGGGAATGTCACCGAAGAGATGACGGCGTTTCGCCAGGAGCTGTTTGGCCCGGTGGCGGCCATTACGGTGGCGAAGGATGCCGGGCACGCGCTGCAGCTGGCTAACGACAGTGATTTTGGTTTGTCCGCTACGCTCTTTACCGCAGATACCGCGCTTGCCGATAAATTTTCTCGCGAACTGGAGTGCGGAGGTGTATTTATTAACGGCTACAGCGCCAGCGATGCGCGCGTTGCGTTCGGGGGCGTGAAGAAGAGCGGCTTCGGACGTGAGCTGTCTCACTTTGGCCTGCACGAGTTTTGCAATGTGCAGACGGTGTGGAAAGATCGGGTGTGATTTTCAGGGGGGCAATGCCTGCCCCCTGTCATTTTAGTGCAATGGTTCTGTCACTTTCATTTCGTAGACTCGCTCGCGCCTAACGTCTTGTTACTGAAGAAAATCATGAACCTAACGCAAATTTTTCGTCGTATTGCGCAGCGCTTTATTCCCCGTCAGTTTGGCCTGCTTGCCGGTATCTTTTGTATCATTGGCCTTTTCTCCGCTCTGCAGCTTTCCTCTTCCTTTTTGCTTACCGCGTCACTGAAGGACGCCCAGCGCAATGAACAGCGCAATCAGCTGGCGTATGAACAGCAGGGTAAACTCGATCTGGCCCGCGTCTCTCTTCTTACGGCAAGCGATCTTCTTAACCGCGCAGGCGTTTATTTTATGCAGGACAAAGAGACCGGCTCTGACGGCAGCTGGCATAGCCTGATGGACGAAGCGCAACGCGCGCTGGACGCCTCGCAGCAGGCCTGGAACGCGTGGCTGGCGCTTAATCCACCGAAAGATGAGGCGCTGCTGAACAGTTACCCGCTTTTCTACGGGGCCATTAAAGAGCAGGCGGAAGGGCTGATTAAAACCAATACCATTGACGCGTTTTTTGCCGTACCCGCTCAGGCCTTTCAGGCTGACTTTAACGATAACTATGCGCGCTACCAGCAGCTAAGCGAAAAGCAGGCGATAGAGGGGCGACAATCCTTAGTCGATGGGCTATCGGGCCTGCAGCAGTTGTTCCTGTTTGCGCCGGGAGTGCTGCTGGCAATTGCCATCGCCGTCTGGTTCGGCATGGCGAAATGGGTCATCACGCCGCTGCGTCGCCTGGTGGTACACATTAACCTGCTTGCGGCAGGCGACCTTTCCCCAACGCCGCCCGGCGTCACGTGCTTTAACCGTGAGATCGGGCAGCTGAGCGACAGCATTATCACTATGCAGGGCGGGCTACAGCAGCTGGTCGCCCAGGTCAGCGAAGCCACCGCCTCGATGGTCGAGAACATTGGCGCTCTGGCAGAGGGGAACCAGAAGCTCTATCAACAGTCTGCGCGGCAGGCGAAAGCGCTGGAAGACGTCACGTCGCATATTGCAACGCTGGAAACTCACGTGGAAGGCAATACGGGTTATGCCAGACTTGCCAGTTCCCGGGCGGATGAAGCACGCCTGGTTGCTGCGGGAGGCGATCGAATGATGTCTACCGTGAATGAATCCATGCAAGCGATCGTTATGCGATCGTCCGAAATGCGCGGGATCGTGTCCCTGATCGACGGCGTAGCGTTTCAAACCAACATTCTGGCGCTAAACGCGGCAATTGAGGCAGCCCATGCGGGAAACCAGGGGCGCGGGTTTGCCATCGTGGCCAGGGAGGTCGGCCTGCTTGCCAGGAAGAGCAGTCATTCCACGCAAACCATTCAGGAACTGATTAATCATTCCCTGCAGGGGATTGAAGAGGGATCTCAGGCCGTTAACCGTCTGGAGGATAATCTGCAGCAGGTGACGGGCCTGGTGGCGAACTTAAGCAGTTTGCTCAACGAAATTTCGACGGCCACCTTCAGTCAGGGGGAAAGCATTCATCTGATGACGCGTCAGCTGCATGCGTTGAATCAGGTTTCGCGTCACACGGACGTGCTGGTGTCAGAGGCGTCGGATGCGTCAGAACGGCTGCATAAAGAATCCGCCACTTTGCTGCGTGCCGTTTCGCGTTTTCGTCTTACCGCCTGACGGAATACATTAGCCTCTGTTATACTCGCAGCCCGATTTAGCCTGAGGGCAAGGAGCAAAGTGTGGCTGCGGTCATCCATAATGAGATGCTGGATGAGATTCTGGCACAGGTTCGTCCATTACTCGGAAAAGGAAAGGTTGCCGACTATATTCCTGCGCTGGCCTCGGTCAGCGGCAATAAGTTGGGCATTGCCATTTGCACGGTAGACGGACAGCGTTACCAGGCGGGAGACGCCAGCGAGCGTTTCTCCATTCAGTCTATTTCAAAAGTACTGAGTCTGGTTGCGGCAATGCGCCAGTATGATGAACACGAGATCTGGCAGCGGGTGGGCAAAGATCCGTCCGGGCAGCCGTTTAACTCGCTACTTCAGCTTGAGATTGAACAGGGTAAACCCCGTAATCCCTTTATCAATGCCGGGGCGCTGGTGGTGTGCGATATGCTGCAAAGCCGCCTGAGCGCGCCGCGTCAGCGGATGCTCGAAATCGTGCGCCAGCTCTCTGGAGTGGCGGATATTGCCTACGATCCGGTAGTGGCACGCTCTGAGTTCGAACACTCCGCCCGCAATGCAGCCATCGCCTGGCTGATGAAATCTTTTGGTAATTTCCATAACGACGTGGCGACCGTGCTGCAAAACTATTTCCACTACTGCGCGCTGAAGATGAGCTGTGTGGAACTGGCGCAAACTTTCGTATTCCTCGCGCATCAGGGTCATGCCCCTCATCTGTCACAGGAAGTCGTTTCCCCAATGCAGGCACGTCAGGTGAATGCCCTGATGGCCACCAGCGGTATGTATCAGAATGCCGGAGAATTTGCCTGGCGCGTTGGCCTGCCGGCTAAATCAGGCGTCGGCGGTGGGGTGGTGGCAATTGTGCCGCACGAGATGGCGATTGCCGTCTGGAGCCCGGAACTGGATGAGACCGGAAATTCACTTGCCGGGGTAGCGGTGCTGGAGCAACTGACCCAACGCCTGGGACGTTCTGTTTACTAATGACAACGCTGGATCCACTTTTTGCCCGTCTGGCGCGATCGACGTTTCGTTCGCGCTTTCGCTTAGGCGATAAAGAGCGGCAATACTGCTGGGATAAGGGCGCAGACACCATCGACCAGCATGCCGCCGACTTTGTGTCCCGACGCCTTGCCCCGGCGCAGCCCGCTAACGACGGGAAGCAAACGCCAATGCGGGCTCACCCGGTGTTTATCGCTCAGCATGCTACCGCCACCTGCTGTCGCGGCTGTCTGGCCAAATGGCACAACATACCGCAGGGCGTTCAGCTTACCGGGCAGCAACAACAGTACGTTGTTGAGGTGATACACCACTGGCTGGTGCAACAAATGAACCCCTAAGTCAGTCATGACGCGGCGTGAGGGATACATTTAGCCTATAAATCGCTTGCTACGTATTTTTAAGCTCAATAAGATACCGGAAGAAAGATATCGGAATAATCGCAGAATGAATGTTACTGACAAACTCAGTGGAAAGCCTCGCGTACCTGGAAACCGGTTTGTCAAACGTATGTATCTGATGCGTATGCTCGGTACGTTCCTCTGTTTTATCCCCATTCTATCCGTATTGATTGAGCATCAACGTTCAGTCTGGCTAATGATTCTGCTGGCTATCAACGCGTTTGTCTGGCCAACGTTTGCCTGGATGCGTTCGCGTAAATCAGCGGTCCCGCTGGCGACGGAACATCAGAATCTGGTGCTGGATGCCGGAGCCGGGGGCTTCTGGATCGCCATGATGGCGGTCAATCCGCTGCCGTCAGTGGTGATTGCGACTATCCTGCTTGCCGACAGGCTTGCAGCGGGCGGTTTTACGCTGATGAAAAAGGCGGCCGCCCTGATGCTGGGCGTGTTTCTTATCGGTTGGCTTACGCAGGGAATGGCGGTGGATAGCGCCGTGTCTCAGCGAACGATGTTTGCTACCTTGCCTCTTATTGCGATCTACCTCATCGCCATGAGCGTATTGACGCACAGAATTGCGCTACGCCTGCGCATTAAAAGTCGCGAGCTTGAAAGAATTGCCATGATGGATCCGCTGTTGGATATCGCTAACCGACGTCTGCTGGAAAAGCGTATCGATCACGAGCTGAATAAACTGCGTCAGACCTGTCGTGAATCTGCCCTGATGTTTATTGATATCGACAATTTTAAAGACGTCAACGACCGTTTTGGTCACAAGGTCGGGGATACGATGCTGGCTACCGTGTCGGAGATTTTGCATTTGGCGACGCGCCCGACGGATACCCCCGCACGGTTGGGGGGCGATGAGTTTGTGATATTGCTCCCTAATACCACTGTTGAAGAAGCGCACATCGTCGCAACCCGCATTATGGAGGCCGCGGCGGTGATGAAAGATGTGGCACAGGAAGCCGTACACTGCACGCTCAGTATTGGTATTGCCTGCGCCACGCGAGAAATGGGAAGTGTAACCGACTGGCTGCAGGCGGCAGATGATGCTTTATACCGCGCCAAACGGGATGGCAAGAACAGGATATTCGCACACTGACAATGTCTCTGTTTAAGCTACGCTTTGAGTAAAGCTTATGCGTCAGGAGACGTTATGAAAGCACCTGCAACCCCTGAAAATGAAACGGATCGTCTGAACTCTCTGCGTGAGTCTGGGCTGTTGGATATTGAGAGTTCACCGGCGTTCGACCGTCTGACTCGCCTGGCAAAACGCTTCTTCGGCGTTCCGCTGGCGATGGTCAATCTTATTGATGAACATGCGCTTATTGTAAAGTCTGCCTGCGGCCAGGCGCCGGACAGCGTACCGCGTAACATCTCATTTTGTGGGCATACGATCCTCAGCGAATCGCCGCTGGTGGTGGGTGATATGCGCCAGGACGATCGCTTTGCCGATAATCCGCTGGTGGCCGGTGAACCCGGCGTCCGATTCTATGCGGGCTTTCCGCTGCGTTTGCGCAACGGGGCAAGCGTAGGCTCACTGTGCCTTATCGACTATTCACCACGTGAATTTTCGGCCACCGATCTTGCGGTTCTTGGCGATCTTAGCGCCCTGGCGGAAGATGAGTTCGCCGCGGTCAGTGCTGCTACCACGGACGAACTCACCGGCCTATTTAACCGTCGCGGCTTTAACCAGTTTGTTCGCTTTACGCTTTCTGTGGCCAGACGACGCGCCGAGCCGTTAACGTTGGGCTGGCTGGATCTCGACCGCTTCAAAGAGATCAACGATCGCTTTGGTCATGAAGAGGGTGATAAAGCCCTGAAGGCGATGGCCGCGCTGATGTGTTCCTCCTTCCGGGAGGCCGATCTGCTGGTACGCTTCGGTGGAGATGAGTTCGCGGTGCTTTTTGCCGATACGGATGAACAGGGCGCCTGGATTGCCATGCAGTATCTGGCCGAACAGGTTGAGGCATATAACGCGCGGAAACTGCATCCGTGGTCGCTATTGTTCTCCTGGGGCGTGAGTGAATTCGACCATAACGGCAATGACCTCCAGCAGTGGCTCAAAGATGCGGATGAAAAGATGTATGCCATGAAACAGCAGCGGCGTCCCGCACGTTGACATAACAAAAGCCTATAGCAGAGGTCATTGCGTTAATGAAATGTTAAATGCAAAGTGAGGGGAGATAACACAAGGACACACAATGAATACCTCACTGCAAATCAAAAGCCTCACCGGGGAAGCGATCCTCACTCACATCGATGCGCTCGCCGATATCCTGACAAACTGCGTCAACGGCGGCGCATCCGTCAGCTTTATGTTGCCCTTCAGCCTAGAAAAAGCCCACGCTTTCTGGCTCGGTATTGCGCAAAGCGTTAGCCGCGACGAGCGCGTGGTGCTTGCATGCATTGATGCGCATGACGGCATCATCGGCACGGTGCAGTTGATAACCGACCAGCCTGAAAACCAGCCGCACCGCGCGGATGTGGCCAAACTGCTGGTCCACGAAAAAGCGCGCCGTAAAGGAGCCGCAATGGCGCTGATGGAAGCCCTTGAAGTGCAGGCCAGAGACAGGGATATCTCCGTCCTGGTACTGGATACCTCTACCGGCAGCGGGGCGGAGACCTTTTATCAGCGCGCTGGCTGGCAGAAGGTGGGCGAGATCCCGCGCTATGCGCTTATGCCGGACGGGGAAATGACGTCAACCTCGGTGTTCTATAAATTCCTGTGAATATTCTTCACAAGTGCGTCATGTATTGATCCAAACAGGGGTCCTGGTCGTAAAGTTTTGGTAAGTTATTACACCAATCTTATCAGGCTGTATGACTACTCATAAAGGACCCCCATTGTGAACACACTCAACCGTCGTGATTTCCCCGGTGCGCTCTACCCTGAACGCATCATTCAGTTTGGTGAAGGCAATTTCCTGCGTGCATTTGTCGACTGGCAAATCGATCTGTTAAACGAACACACCGATTTGAACGCCGGTGTGGTGATTGTGCGTCCCATCCAGAGCGATTTTCCACCGTCGCTGAGCACTCAGGATGGCCTGTATACCACCATCATTCGCGGCCTGAACGAGAAGGGTGAGGCGGTCAGCGATGCGCGGCTTATCCGTTCCGTTAACCGTGAGATTAGCGTTTACAGCCAGTATGATGAGTTCCTGAAGCTGGCCCACAATCCGGATATGCGTTTTGTCTTCTCCAACACCACCGAAGCCGGCATCAGCTATCACGCGGATGATAAGTTTGAGGATGCCCCGGCGGTGAGCTATCCGGCAAAACTGACGCGACTGCTGTTCGAGCGTTTCAGCCATTTCGACGGTGCAGCGGACAAAGGCTGGATCATCATTCCGTGCGAGCTGATTGATTACAACGGGGAAGCCCTGCGTGAACTGGTGCTGCGCTATGCGCAGGCGTGGGCGTTGCCTGCGGCCTTTACCCAATGGCTGAACGAGGCCAACAGCTTCTGCTCAACCCTGGTCGACCGCATCGTAACGGGCTACCCGCGCGACGAAGTGGCTTCCCTGGAAGCCAGGCTGGGCTATCACGATGGGTTCCTTGATACCGCCGAGCATTTCTATCTGTTCGTCATTCAGGGGCCAAAATCCCTTGCCAGCGAACTGCGTCTGGATAAATTCCCGCTGAACGTGCTGATTGTCGATGACATCAAACCGTACAAAGAGCGCAAGGTGGCAATCTTGAACGGTGCGCACACGGCGCTAGTACCGGTAGCATTCCAGGCGGGGCTGGATACGGTAGGGGAAGCGATGAACGATGCTGACGTGTGCGCGTTCGTTGAAAAGGCTATCTACCAGGAAATTATTCCCGTACTGGATTTACCGCGCGACGAGCTGGAATCCTTTGCCCGCGCGGTTACGGGGCGTTTCCGTAATCCTTATATCAAGCATCAGCTGCTGTCGATTGCGCTGAACGGAATGACCAAGTATCGCACGCGTATTCTGCCGCAGCTGCTGGCGGGGCAGAAGGCCACCGGGAAACTGCCGTCTCGACTGACGTTTGCTCTGGCCGCGTTAATCGCGTTCTATCGCGGCGAGCGTAATGGCGAGGATTACCCGGTCCAGGATGATGCGCACTGGCAAGAACGCTATCAGCAGCTGTGGGCACAACATCATGATAAACAGCTCGCGACACGCGAGCTGGTGACGTCCGTGTTGAGCGTGAGCGAGCACTGGGAACAGGACCTCACTCAGATTGGTGGATTGGTAGAACAGGTTACGCGCGATCTTGACGCCATCCTGAATCAGGGAATGCGTGAGGCAGTTAAACCGCTCTGCTAAATGCTAAAAAGCACAGCCCGGCTTCGGCCGGGTTTTAAAACCGATCTCATTAGTTACAACATACTATCTAGCCCGTTTTTAAAAATAGCATGTAACACCGTGCGGTCTTGGCCAATCAGGACAGATAATTCAATATCCCGTTAACAAGCTTGCAACTGTGAAGGGGATCACGTTTAATAGCCGCGCGCTTTCCTTTCCTGAAAATGACTATGATTGTTCGTCCTCATCAGCACTGGCTACAACTGATTTTTGTCTGGCACGGTTCGGTACTACCCAAAATTTATACCCGCTTGCTGCTTAACTTCCTGCTTTCTATCGCCGTTATTCTGATGCTGCCGTGGTACACCTCGCTGGGCATCAAATTTACCGTCGCACCGTTTAGTATCCTCGGCGTCGCTATCGCGATATTCCTGGGGTTCAGAAACAACGCCTGCTATTCGCGGTACGTTGAGGCTCGCCAGCTTTGGGGGCAACTGATGATAGCGGCACGCTCCTTATTTCGCGAGGTAAAAAACACCTTGCCGGATGATAAGCACCTGGGAGAGTTTGTTCGTCTGCAAATCGCTTTTGCAAATTGCCTTCGCATGACGCTGCGCCGGGAAACAAATGCCGAACAGTTGTCACGATTTATGGCTTCGGATGACTTACGCAAAGTGATGGATTCGAACTCACCGGCAAATCGCATATTGCTGATGATGGGGGAATGGCTGGCCGTGCGTCGTCGTGACGGACAGCTGTCTGACATCCTGTTTCACAGCCTGAACAACCGTCTGAATGATATGTCTGTCGTGCTTTCCGGCTGCGAGCGCATCGCCACCACGCCCGTTCCGTTCGCCTATACGTTGATTCTGCACCGCACAGTTTATCTGTTCTGCATCATGCTTCCGTTCGCTCTGGTCGTAGACCTGCACTACATGACGCCGTTCGTATCCGCGCTGATTTCCTATACCTTTATTTCGCTGGATACGCTGGCAGAAGAGCTGGAAGATCCGTTTGGTACGGAAGATAACGACCTGCCGCTGGATGCCATCTGCAACATGATGGAACGCGATCTGCTGCAGATGAACGATGAAGAGGATATTCCTGAAAGGAAGTTCCCGGATAAGCACTATCAGCTGACGTGACGGGCATTCCACTCGTCACGGGTGATTTCCCACAGCTCCGAGTCCAGCAGGCCGCTAACGTACGCTTTCTTTTCCGTTCTGATTAATCGCATGCCGCTACTGACTGAAATACGCTGAGAGCGGCTGTTGGCGGCCGCTTTCGGCGCGCGCAGCACGGGTTTATTCAGCGAATTAAACCAATAGTCGGTTGCCGCCATACTGGCCTCACGCATGTAACCCTTACCCTGATATTCCGGCGCCAGCCAGAATCCCCGGTTGTTATCTTCTACGTCGTACAGGCAGATAATCCCCATTAACGCGTCCGGCGATTCCAGACGTCGGATACTCCAGAACCAGGCAATGCCTTTTGCCATATCCGGTAAGGCAACGTTGTTGACGTAATGCTCCGCGCCGTTTTCAGGGTAGGGCCACGGCACGGAAGAGACCATATAACGCACGATTTCCCAGCGCGGATACAGGTGCTGAATTTGAGCGGCATCATCGGCAACCAGCGGTTTTAGCAACAAACGCGCTGTGGTGAGTGTGGGTATCGTCATCGGCGGATCTCCCTATTTAAGCGTTATGCTTTTGTTTGCGTTCTGGTATTTTTCTCTTTACCACACTCTGTTTCCGCTTGCTGATATTCTTTCACTTTATTCATACAAAGGTGAAAATCGTTGGTTTTCCGCATTGGCAGAGGCAGAGGCAGAGCTGCGCTGTAAATCCACGTTCTCCCGCCGGTATTTGTATCACACTGTATCCGCGCCCAGGATACATACACAGGCATGCAAAAACGTCCCTTTCACACATATCCGCTATACAATGAGATGGTGTTATATCCCGGTGATTTGAACCCAATCGGAGATAACACCATGTTTAGCAAACTCGCATACTCAACACTGGCATTAACCGTTTCTCTTGGCACCGTAATGTCCTGTCAGGCTGAAGCAGCCGGAACTGACTACGCTGCGGCATTCAACCAGCCACAGCAAATTAATGCTGGCGATCTGAACGTCGGCTATGTCGATATTGGCCCCAAAAATGGTCAGGCGGTCATCTTATTACACGGCTGGCCGTACGATATTCACAGCTACGTGGAAGTCGCACCGGCGCTGGCGGCAAAAGGGTATCGGGTGATTGTACCTTCGCTGCGCGGCTACGGGACAACGCGGTTTATTTCCGACAAAACGCCGCGTAACGGTCAACCTTCGGCCATGGCAAAAGACGTTGTGAACCTGATGGATGCCCTGAACATCAAACAGGCCGTTTTTGCTGGCTATGACTGGGGCGCCCGCACGGCGGATATTGTCGCGGCACTGTGGCCAGAGCGCGTAAAATCACTGGTATCAGTGAGCGGATATCTGATAAGCAGCCAGGAGATTGGCAAGCAACCGCTGCCGCCGAAAGCGGAAGAGCAGTGGTGGTATCAGTTCTATTTCGCTACCCCGCGCGGTGCTGAAGGATACGCAAAAAACACGCATGATTTCGCCCGGCTGATCTGGTCGCAAGCGTCTCCTGACTGGAGGTTTAGCGATGCAACCTTTAATGCCAGCGCCAAATCGCTCAATAACCCGGACCACGTTGCGGTCACCCTCAGCAACTATCGCTGGCGCTTAGGCCTGGAAAAAGGCGAACGTAAATACGACGGCTACGAGAAGAAACTGGCCGCGCTGCCGAATATCACCGTACCGACCATTACCATTGAAGGCGGAAACAACGGGGCGCCGCATCCTGCACCGAAGGCCTACGCTGCTAAATTTACGGGCAAATATGAGCATCGCACCTTTGGTGCAACCGTAGGGCACAATCCTCCACAGGAGGATGCGCAGGATTTCGTGAAAGCGGTTGTCGACGCGGATAAACTCTGACATGTGCTATTTTCACTAGGTTACCCCTCATTCAGGAGATTTCGGTGGAGCATATTGATCATATCCTTGTCGTCGATGACGACAGGGATATTCGCGAACTGGTTGTCGACTATCTCACCAAATCTGGCTATCACGCCTCCGGCGCGGCGAACGGTAAAGAGATGCGTGCCTTGCTCGATAAACAGCATATCGATCTGGTCGTGCTGGACGTGATGATGCCGGGTGATGATGGGCTAACGCTCTGTCGTCAGCTGCGCAGCGGCAAACATAAAGACCTGCCGATCCTGATGCTGACGGCGCGTAACGAAGATACTGACCGGATCCTGGGGCTGGAGATGGGCGCAGACGATTATGTTGTTAAGCCGTTTGTCGCCCGTGAATTACTGGCGCGTATCAAAGCTATTTTGCGTCGTTTCCGCACCATGCCGCCCAATCTACAGGTGACGGAGGCAGGCCGCCTGGTGATGTTCGGCGACTGGCAGCTGGATACCGTCGCGCGTCATCTCATCGACAACGAGGGGATGATCGTGGCGCTGAGCGGGGCGGAATACCGTTTATTGCGCGTATTCCTCGATCATCCCCAGCGAGTCCTGACCCGGGATCAACTCCTCAACCTGACGCAGGGCCGCGATGCCGAACTGTTTGAGCGCTCCATCGATCTGCTGGTCAGCCGCGTACGCCAGCGTCTCAATGAAGATGCCCGAACGCCAGCCTATATCAAGACCGTGCGCAGCGAAGGCTATGTCTTCACCATGCCGGTGACAATACTTGAGGCCAATGAATGACACTCTGGCCTCGCTCATTATTGGCCCGGCTGCTTATCGTCGTGCTGCTTGGGCTACTGCTGGCGAATGCGCTCAGTCTTACACTGGTGATGGCTGAGCGGATGCGCAGCGCCCGCACGGTGATGCTCGGTAATCTGGAATACGATGTCGCCACCAGTGTGGCGATTCTCGACCGGCTGCCGGCAAGTGAACGTACGGCCTGGTTGAGCAGGCTTGAGCGGGGCAATTATCGCTACATACTTGGGCCCGGCGAGCCCGGTTCGCCGCCGCAGGATAAACGCTCGCAAGATGCCATTCGGACCTTAAAAGCGACGCTGGCTGCCCGCTATCCTCTCGCTTTTACCGCCGTTCCCGGGCCGGTTTCTCATATCCAGGCCCATCTGACGCTAAGCGATGGCGCACCGCTCACCATTGACCTGATCCCCCGGATGCCGCCGGTCGCAAGCTGGCTGCCGGTTGTCCTTGTCCTGCAACTGCTGCTCCTGGCCGTTTGCTCATGGTTCGCCGTACGCCAGGTGGTGCGGCCACTTTCGCAGTTTACTCGCGCGGTGGATTCTCTCGATCCGGCAGCCCACACGCCGATGACAGAAGCGGGGCCGGTTGAAGTTCAACGTGCTGCCCATGCCTTTAATGCGATGCAGTCGCGAATTCAGTCCTATTTACGAGAGCGCGCGCAGATTCTGGCCTCGATTTCACACGATCTTCAAACCCCCATCACGCGGATGAAGCTGCGCATCGAAATGGCAGAGCAGCCTGAGCTTCGCGACAAGCTGCTGAACGATCTGGATAACATGTCTCGCCTGGTGCGCGAAGGTATTGCCTATGCCCGTTCATCAGAATCGCTCGAAGAGACATCGCTCAAGCTGGAGCTGAATGCGTGGGTCAACAGCATTGCCAGTGATTATCAAGACATCGGTAAAAAAGTGCAGTTTCAGGCAAAGGATAACCGGCTGCCGATCGTCACACGTCCGCAGGCGTTACGCAGGGTGTTGACTAATATGCTGGATAACGCGCTCAAGTTTGGTGATTACGCGGTGATTGAAATTGATGATGCCAATGCTGAACGGGTAGTGATCCATATTTTAGACGGCGGGCCGGGGATCCCCGATGCCGAGCTTGAGGCTGTACTGCAGCCATTTTATCGGGTTGAAACATCGCGTAACCGTGATACCGGCGGCACCGGATTAGGCCTTGCTATCGCCGCACAGTTGACCGCGCAGCTGGACGGAAAACTGCATCTGTCAAACCGCACGGAGGGCGGTCTGGACGTTTCCATTACGCTGCCTCGCCGTTAATTGTATCGCCTTGTATCTGGCTGCGTTAGCGATACGCAATCAGACAAAACGTCGTTTTTTACACATACCCCGAACACACCCGCGCGTTGAAATGTTCTCACTGCAGCTTCGCAGAGATCTGTAATGTGAGAGGTCATTATGTTTCTGATTATCGCTTTCCTGGGCGGGATGATAAGCCTGCTCAGTCCATGTACGCTTCCCGTTATCCCTCTGCTGTTTTCCGGAGTTCAGGGGCAGCGTCGCCACATTCTGGCACTCCTTGCGGGAATGATCGTCATGTTCACCCTGGTCGCGATGGTGGTTACGGCCGCGAGCGAGTGGATTGTCGAGGCCACGATAATAGGGCGCTGGGTTGCGCTCTTCATCCTGGCGATCGCCGCGCTGGCCCTTGTTTTTCCTCCCTTTGCTCAGCGTATCGCAGGGCCAGCGGTCAGCGCAGGGAATATGCTCAATAGCCGCAGCGGACAAACGCGCGGTATGGCTTCCGCTTTTCTGGCCGGGCTGGCCGTTGGGCTGCTTTGGTCTCCGTGTGCTGGCCCCATTCTGGGTGCCATCTTCAGCATTAACATTGCCGGACACTCGGCAGTGACCACAGGTGCGTTACTGGCAGCCTATGGCAGCGGATGTGCGCTGATGCTTGGCGCGCTGATCGTCGGCGGACGGGCGCTGATAACGCCTTTGCGGGCGAAATCGGCGCTGATGGCGAGTGTCCGTCAGGGGGCTGGTGTGATCATGTTGCTTGCCGTGGTCTTCAACGCGACGGGGCTGAATTCGGTGCTAAAAGGGGCGAACGGCGTTGCGGATCGGCTGGAAACAGCCTTGCTGAATCTGGCAAAACCGGCGGCCTATCCCGTGACGCTGCAGCCAATTGCGATGCCAGTGCCCAGCAGCCAGCTGCCCTCATTGAGCGGCGGCACCGGATGGCTAAACGGTGACCCTGTCACGCCTGAGTCCCTGCAGGGTAAAGCTGTGCTGATTGATTTTTGGACATGGGATTGCATCAACTGCCAGCACACGCTTCCACACGTTCGCGAGTGGGCGAATAAATACCAGTCTCAGGGGTTGGTGGTGATAGGGGTTCACACGCCGGAATACCCTTGGGAAAAGCCGCTCTCATCGGTAAAAAACGCGGTGAATAAATGGCAGTTGCCGTATCGCGTCGTCACCGATAATAACTATCAAATCTGGAATGCATTTGGTAATCAGTACTGGCCCGCACACTACTATTTCGATGCAAAAGGCCAGCTACGCTACACCGCGTTTGGCGAAGGAAACTATGACCAACAGGAAAAGGTCATTCAACAATTGTTAAAAGAGGCCCGATCGTAATGCCGCTCAGGGCTGACGTTGCGCGACCATAAACAGCCGTGGAAATGCCAGCAGTATCTGTCCGTTTTCCTGGAGCGGGTACTGCTCTTCCAGAAGTTCATGGTAACGCTTCAGAAAAGCTTTTTGCTCGCTTTCATTCAGCTCCTTGAGCCATTGTCGTAAACCCGTGGCGCTTACCCAGTCGATAATGGCCTGGTGCGAATGCATTTTGTGATAATAGGTTGTCCGCCAGATATCCACATCACAACCCGCGTCCGTCAAAATGTCGTAGTATGCGTGCACGCCTGGCA
The DNA here is from genome assembly GCF_036903355.1 of Enterobacter sp. UNJFSC 003. Classification (NCBI taxonomy): domain Bacteria; kingdom Pseudomonadati; phylum Pseudomonadota; class Gammaproteobacteria; order Enterobacterales; family Enterobacteriaceae; genus Enterobacter; species Enterobacter sp. UNJFSC 003. The sequence goes on along the minus strand of NZ_JBAKHK010000001.1, from coordinate 1,194,407 downwards.
AAGGTTCACGACCGCGATCGGGATAGCCTTGCTCATACGCCACTTCCCGCATTGAAACGTGCGTGGGCTCAAGCCAGTTATCGGGCATCTGAATCGCCAGCACGCCGTTCCACGTCAGAAGAGAAACGAGATGAGGCAGGAGGTCATAATGGTCAGGGACCCACTGCAGCGACGCATTGGCGTAAATCAGATTCAGCGGTTTGCCCGGCTTAAACTGACGAATGTCGGCCTCGACAAATTGGCACTCCGGTAATGCGCTGCGTGCTTCTTCCAGCATTGCAGGGGAGTTATCCACGCCGATAATTTTCGCGTCTGGCCAACGCTGTTTTAGCAGTGCGGTACTATTTCCGGGCCCACAGCCTAAATCCACAATGGACGATACCTCGTTGAGTGGAATTCTGGCGAGCAGCTCAGCGGCAGGGCGCGTACGTTCTGCACCGTACTGCAAATAAAGAGAGGGATTCCAGTCGGCCATGTTTGTCTCCCATGATGATAATTCAGCAAGAATAGCACAGGCAGATACCTGCACAGCGGCAGGCATCCGCTTTAGATGATTACATAATGCCCTTCAGCGCCACGTGGTAAAGCAGCATGATGGTTTTACCGTCGACAATTCTGCCCATTTCAATACCGCGCAATGCCTCATCAAGGGAGATTTCAAGAACATCAATATCCTCGCCCTCGGACTTAATTCCGCCACCTGCGCTGGTTTGATCCTGGGAGTGATACTCAGCAATGTAAAAATAGAGCTTTTCCGTAACGGAGCCTGGGCTCATATACGCCTCAAAAACCTTCTGTACGTGGCTCACCTTATAGCCGGTTTCCTCTTCTGCCTCCGCTTTAATACGGTTTTCCGGATCCATGTTATCCAGCAGGCCAGCGGCGGCTTCAATAAGATCCTCTTCATGGCCATTGATGAATACCGGGAAGCGGAACTGACGCGTCAGAATCACGGTTTTATTCTCGCGGTTATAGAGCAAGATAGTGGCACCGTTACCCCGATCGTACACTTCGCGGTTTTGTCGCTGCCATTCGCCATCGCGGCGCTGCTGGTCGAAAGTGTATTTTTTGAGGATGTACCAGTTATCTGACAGGGTTTCACTCTCGATTATGCGTATATCTGCGCGTTTAGATTGCACGTTTGTTCCTCCTTACGTAGAGTAATCATCATAAACAGCACTATCGTGCAATGACAAGATAAAACGTGCAATATCAGGAATACAAAATGCTCACCCGTCAGCGAAAGCAATTGATCCTCGAAAAACTCGACGCCGAAGGCCAGGTGCAGTCAAAAGCGCTCAGCATGCTTTTCTCTGTTTCTGAAGATACAATCCGCCGCGATTTGCGTGAACTGGCGGCAGAAGGGCATTTACAACGTGTCCATGGCGGCGCGTTGCCAGCGTCTTCCGCCATTGTACCGTTTGCGGAGCGTAAGTCCGTGAAAATGGATGCCAAGAAAAACGTCGCCCGAAAAGGGGCCCAGCTGATATCAGCAGGACAGGTGGTGATCGTTGACGGTGGAACCACCACGTCTGAGCTGATTAGCTTTCTCCCTGCCAATTTGCAGATTACCGTGGTGACACACAGCCCGAGCATTGCCCTGGGGCTGGTTGAACATCCTGCTATTGACGTGATTCTGATCGGCGGGCGCTTGTACAAGCACTCCATAGTCACGGTGGGCGCGGCGGCCATTGAGGGAATCGAGAATATTCATGCGGATTTATTCTTCATGGGGGTTACCGGTATTCACCCAGAAGCAGGCCTTACCACCGGTGATTTTGAAGAAGCCTGCATCAAACGTGCATTTTCCGGCAGAGCGGCAGAAACCATCGTCCTGGCGTCACCGGAAAAAATTAACACGGCTTCATCGTTTGTGATTGGCGATCTGTCTTTAGTTAATACGATAGTCGTGGAGGATGACACCGATAATGACTGGATCGGCGCGATAACGGAGAAGGGGGTTTCCGTGGTGAAAACGTCAGATCGTTGATGTGATGAGCGTTTTCGTATTATTGCCATTTTTTACAGCGGGATGACGTTCAGCGGAAGGTTTTGTAGCGTCCAGATTCTTATACTCCTGATTTCTATCGGCATCAGGACATATCATGACGGATATTATTATCAGTGAATTTGGCGCCGTTCCCGGCGCGCTTCGGGCATCAACTGCTGCCATTCAGGAAGCCATTAACGCAGCGCAGCCCAACGACAGAGTGGTTATCCCTGCGGGACGTTTCCTTACCGGCGCTCTTTTTCTGAAAAGCGGCATGACGCTGCACCTGGCACCGGGCGCGGCGCTCGTTGGCAGCCAGCTTCTTGAAGATTACCCGACGATAGCAACACGCGTCGCCGGTATCGATATGCGCTGGCCTGCCGGGGTAATCAATCTGATCCGCTGCCAGAATGTTAGCATTACCGGTACAGGCACCCTTGATGGACAGGGCCACATCTGGTGGCAGCGATTCTGGGGTGAGGATGAGCAAAGCGGAATGGTCGGGGACTATGCGGCGAGAGGGTTGCGCTGGGTGGTCGATTATGACTGCCAGAGGCCGCGCAATATTCTGGTTTATCAAAGCGAGAACATTACGCTGAAGGATTTCACCAGCCGAGACATCACCGCACGCCGTTCAGACGTTAAGCCATTCTCCCGTGCGTTCTTCATTGAAGGTTATCCCGAACGTCCAGTTTGTGGATTAACGCTGTCATCCATTTTTATCGACGCTACTGAGTTCGGTAAAATATCCGGTGTAGAAGGTCTTCGTTTTCAACAAGTTGATGTTACTGCAGCAGAGATCACGCGAGATAACAACGACAGCTATGAGCGCTAGCGGCGTTATCCCTTCGCGCCAGCCAAGGTTTTATCGTGTGAGCAAGAATTAATCAAAAGTATGCTAACATTTATATAGCCTGCCTTTCAGACAGCCGACCACAATATCAATAACTTAGGTAATGTGAGGTAAAATGAATACGACGAGAAATAGGACGGTGGGCAGAAGAAGGTATAGAACATACTTTTGGTGTGGGTTTTGTTATGTTGTAGCAGCAAATAGCCATGCAGATGAAATAAACCTGTATTCATTAAATACAGGTTCGTATGTCTATCACTTAACAAATAACCATGGGCAGTATACTGAGAACTTTGAAAATAATTTCTTTTCCGTTGAGCGGAAGTTTTCAGAAGATTCGAAAAATAGCTTCGTACTCGGGACAATGAAGAATAGCTTTGACGACCGATGCCTGGCCGCAGGCGTCAGGCGAGACTGGACTGGCTGGGATAATGGATGGGTATTCAAAGGGATATACGGATATGTAGGTGAGTTTTTCTTTGATGCCTTCAAGGACTGCGGTGACCACGGGTCATATCATGATTTCAAAAAAGCCACCGGGATAGGTTTCTCACCTTATATTTACCATGGCTTTCAGTATAATTTTACCTCTTATTTTGGTATGGATGTCGGCATTATTATCCCATCGGTTTTTGTGATTACCGCGCAGTGGAGTTTTAGATGAGACGGGAACGGCGAAATTAATACCTGCCTGTTTCGCGCAGACAGGTGCACAGCATACTCAGACCTGTCGAATGATGTGTAAACCTTCAATCCCAGTGTTCAGGCAACGTCAATGTCCAACGACGGATATCGGAAGTCTGTTTGTCGAAGGGCTCAGATATATGCAAATGTCTAGAAATTTGTCAAAGCTAAGTTCATATGTCCGGGGCAGGGCAAAGTTGAAATGTCCGCTCTGTGCCAAGAGCGGACGTCGATAAAGTCTCAATCGACTAAGCTTTTTGCTGGTTAAACCTCGCGTTTTTCCGCCCATTTCAGCATTGCATCGAGAGCAGGGCACAGCGCTTGCCCCCATTCAGTGAGTCGATATTTTACTTTCGGCGGCACCTGGGGATATACCGTCCGCAACACGATCCCGTCAGCTTCCAGCTGTCAGGGGCGTGCCGCCCGCGGGAAGGCTCATCTCCTGAAGGTATCGACTGGGACCGGTTATTGTCCCGCTTTTTCTGTACCTAGCGGGCAACGTCCAATACATGGCCCAGCCTTTTGTTATCAACAATCGCGACAGGATCGACTTCAGACAATCGGTCGTAGGTGGAGTAGGGCAGTAGCACGCCATTCAGTCTCAGTTCCTTATGTCCGTCAGGATAGTGCCAGATATCAATATACTTGCCGATGGCCCTTCTACTGTATTCGCTGTCCTCAATCAGATAGAGCATTTTGTCATACTGTACGGTCAGGTTTTTTGACACCCTCCGTGGCTCTCGCCAGGTAAATTCCGCATCCAGATCATCCTCTAATGCAAGCGGCCGATGCGCGTTAAATTCATGCAAGGGGGCTTTGGCAAAGCGCCGGTTATAATCTGCCATGTATTCTTCAGCAAATGCATTCGCAGCGTCTATCGTACTGATCCCTTTAAGCCTGAGCTCCTTAACCAGCCGGTCCTGAAGTGTCAGATGAGCACTAAAGGTGGACTCAGATTTCACAAACAGCAGGTGCATCAGACAACTGGTGGCATCGTCGACATAGACCAGTGCCGTACAGGGCCGAACCCGGTTTTCAAACCAGTGATGGTCACAGCCGTCAACCTGTATCAGCTCGCCAGTACAGGGCCGCCGGTACCGGGGCTGATGAATTTTCGGTGCGCGTTGTCTTCGGGGGATCCAGAGTCCGGCTTTTATCATAAGGCGTCTGATGGTTTCCTTGCCCAGGACCAGACCGTGAACTTCCTCCAGTTTTTCCCGGGCCAGCGTGGGACCAAAATCGCGGTAGCGTTCTCGTATGATACTCAGTGCCAGGTCAGTCAGTGATGTGGGCAACAGTCGGTTGCCAGTGCGACCGCGGCTCTGGTTGTTCATACCAAGCGGTCCGGACTTGCGATAACGCTTCAGCAGACGACTGCAATGACGTGGCGTGATGCCGAGCATCTCGGCAGCCTGGCCAGGACGCAGGTTACGTTCTATGACATCCTGAAGGATTTTGAGGCGGTTGATTTCTTTCACGGTGAACATCCCGGCGTCATGTATAGCCATAGAAAACTCCTCATCAGGAAAAGCGAGTTGTTGACTAGGCATACAGGTCTGAGAACTATAGCCTGGACATTCCAATGAGCCACAAATAGACATTAGCATTGAGCCTCCACACCACTGATGCGCATAATGTATATTATGTTAAATCATGTCCGCCGTTCATTTAGTTCATAACCGGCCGCAGACTACAATTAATCATACACTTACCTATCCCTCTATCTTCATCATGCCCGCATGTTATGCACTGGCTTTCATGGTTGTGAAAACATCGGCAAGCCCGGTGCTTGTTCTGCCATTTTTTCCGTATGTTGAGTCGTCACCGAAAGCAGTCGTGACAATAAGTAATCCCTTACCCTTCACAACGTACTCTAGCCTCCTTAAAGACACCGTCATCTCGATGGCGTCAGTCCGGAGGCCTTCAAAGAGGCCTCGTCGTGAGGACAGCATTTATCTACTGTTTTGAGGTAAATCCATATTTATTGTGGGTGTTTTGCCAGGTTTGGGCACTGGGAAGACCATTTTACAAATTTGGCATTGTAGACAGATGCATCGTCGCTGACGAAAGATATTTCGCCTTCTTTAGCTTCTTCCTTCAGGGTTCCAAGCAGATCTGCCTGTACCATTCTCCCTTCAAACTCTTTACCTTTTTCATCAAAGGCTTTGTAGCAGCCTACAAAACCAGTTAATTCAATCGGTTTTTTAGCTTTGCTGTATACAACAACGTTGAACGTTTTTTCGTACTGAGGTTTCCCTTCAACAACAACAGTACCCTCTGAAGATGGGATAGCCTGGATAATCAATTTTGTTTGTAAATCTTCGGCCGCTATTGAAGAAAACGAGAACAGAACAAGCGAGGAAAGAAGAACCTTAGTTAGCTTTTTCATTTATTACATCCTTATATAAGAAACTGAATGTTAATTGCGCAACCAGATTACATGTAACAACGTATACGGGGACTAAACAAGCTTCACACGTTTATAATTGAACTCCAGTTTTGATAGATTATGGTGAAAACGATTGAAATCAGATATGCAGAAATGAACATAGCAATCAATACCTTCAGCTTGTTATGCCTTCTTAAACAACAGGCACCAAAAACAAACGTGGTTAGTGCTACTATAGTATGTAATAACAAAATAATCATAGGGATTATTATTTCATATTCAGCAAAATCTTTATGCAAAAAGATCCAGCCCGTGACTAACCAAATTGCGAAATTCAGTATTGAGATAACCAACAGGATTGAACTACCTGAATCATTCTTTTCAATTACAACGCCACTCAAAGCCTTATCCTCTTGGAAAAAATTAAAAACAGGAAATGATGATATTGACCTATCTTCAGAACAGTGATAGCAAGTCCGGCTCTGACCCAATTCGCTACATCAATGAAGACATGAATAGTTTTATCGTATTAGGAGTCTACTACCACCTAAAAGTTCAACAATATCTAAACTTTGGTTGGATAGTGACGGGACTATGCAGGGTTTAGCGTGAGGTGGATGTATTCTCATGGTGGTGGCCCCAGCCACCACCGGTTCAATATCAGGACTCAGGCATAGCGGAAGAGTGATGAGAGGAAATTTTCCACTCGTCACCAGTCCAGGCGTAAGTGAAAGTATAGCGGGCTGAAACTTTTGAATTATCTGCAAAAGTAAATGTGTAAGTTCCCGTATCGATAGCTTTATTACAACCAATGCGAATAGTACGACTATCAATGTGTCCTACGGGTTTCTTTTCCAGGAAATGTTTGAAGTAATCCACCCGTTCTGCGTCTGTCAGGCGTACCTGGTTTGAGACCGTTGGTAATAATACGGCATCGGAAAGGTAGGTTTCAGCCACTTTCTGCGGATCACCGGTCTTTAGCGAAGCATTCCAGCGATCAAATAGCGCCTCTATTGCGGCATTGTCTGTCTTTACACAAGTCGCTGTAGGGGTAGCCGCCCCTGCAGTCCCAGAAATCAACAGTAACGAACCAATAATACCGATCATCTTTTTCATATCTTTCCCTTATTAAAAATATAAATCCTGAAATGAAAAAGTAGCAAGCATATAGACTGAAAACAATAACACGTAGTTATAGTTACGTTATTTTACAATTAATGATAACGGTTGAATTAAACGCATAAATGTGCACCCCACCCTGCTGTTCCATGTCTTCTCAAAATGATTTATAGCACAGATATCTAACTGCATTCAGCGAACAAAAAAGTTCTCACCCAAGACAAAAACCATCCAAAATAAATGGTTATATATTTTATTCTCCACATTCCGCTCAAAAAAATCATTATAAATATTAATAATTGGTAAACGAATCAGCATTACGACATTGACTGTACATTAACAAAGTGAATAATGCTCTCAGGTATACGCTGTAAGATTCCACACTTTGTATTTTTTTATAGACAACCTCGTTTATTATAAGGATAAAAATGAAAAGTTCATCACTTTTTTCGGCTGGATTTATTTTTTTACTTTCAGGATGTTCAATGATGACAACAGAAGAAGAACGATTAAAAAACTGTGAGGCGAAAGGTATTAGTAGAGATACCTGCTACCTGGTTGAGAAAGCCGACAGACGGCAGGAAAAAGACCAGAGTGATACCCGTTTGCACGAGCAAAATTTGCGAGTCATTAAGCAAATGGGAGTAAAGGGGCTTGGGCTTCCGGAGTAAAAAGTGATACCCAGTTGAGACTCATTTACGCTGGTCTTCTGAATCGCCACGGGTTTAACAGACACCTCAGAGTCATTTAAAATTCTTCAACCAACAAAGAGCAGTCAGATGCTCTGGCCGAGATCCGCCGACTTCAGAAGGAGCTGAAGCGGGTTAGTGACGAACGGGACATATTAAAAAAAGCCGCGGGGTGCTTCGCAAAGCTGTCCGACTGAGGTGCGCCTTTAACCGTGACAACTCCTGTGTTACAAGATGCTGCTCTTTACCCTGCATAACCGCGCCTGGCGCCAGCTAATCCGCCCGACACGCAATAATACGCAGCGCTAACTACATTCCCGCCATTACGAACGGGTATTCACTTTATGCCTGCGCAGCCAAATCAATTTATACGCGGCAGGAATGATAAACAGGGACAGCAGCGGCGCCGTAATCATTCCCCCAATCATTGGCGCCGCGATCCGGCTCATCACCTCCGAACCCGAACCACTTCCCCACAGAATCGGCAACAGACCCGCAATGATAACCGCCACGGTCATGGCTTTGGGACGCACGCGCAGCACCGCGCCATGATAGAGCGCTTCATCGAGTTTTTCCGACGTGAACGTTTCCGGCCTGGACAACGCCGGGTCCGCTTCAATTGCATGCCGTAAGTACATCAGCATAACCACCCCAAACTCGGCCGCGACCCCGGCCAGCGCAATAAATCCGGTGCCCGTCGCCACGGACATATGGAAGCCCTGCCAGTACAGGAACCATATTCCACCAACCAGCGCGAACGGCAGACTCATCAGGATCAGCAGCGCTTCATCCACACGGCGGAAGGCCAGATACAACAGTATGAAAATGATCATAACCGTCATCGGCACCATCAGCTTCAGTTTCTTGTTGGCATGCTCCAGTAATTCAAACTGTCCGGAGAAGGAAACGCTGGTGCCCGGCTGCAGCGTAACGCGTTGGCCGATCGCCGTTCGGAGATCGTTTACGACCGACACCATATCCCTGCCCCGCGCATCGATATAAATCCAGCTGGCGGGGCGGGCATTTTCCGTTTTCAGCATCGCCGGTCCGGAAACAACATGAACATCTGCCACGTCGCCCAGAGTTATCTGCTGCTTCGTGGGCGTCAGAATCGGTATCGCTTTTAGCGCCTGCGGGCTGTCCCTGTAATCCTGCGGATAGCGAAGATTAATCGGATACCGGGCTACGCCTTCTACCGTTTCGCCTACCGTGGCACCGCCAATGGCCGAGGAGACAAACAGCTGGACGTCGCCAACCGTCATGCCGTACCGGGCTGCTTTCACACGATGAATATCCACATCAATATAGCGTCCGCCTTCAAGGCGTTCAGCCAGGGCGGAGACCACGCCGGGCACCGTTTTAGCGATAGCCTCAATGCGTTGCGCGGTCGTATCAATGTCCGCCAGGACGGTGCCTGACACCTTGATGCCAATCGGGCTTTTGATCCCAGTTGAGAGCATATCAATACGGTTGCGGATCGGCGGTACCCAGAGGTTAGCCAGTCCCGGTAAACGAACGGTTTTATCGAGCGCGTCGATTATCTTGTCAATCGTCATGCCGGGCCGCCACTGCGCCTGCGGTTTCAGTAGGATCGTGGTTTCAACCATTTCGAGCGGCGCGGAATCCGTCGCGGTCTCGGCTTTGCCCGTTTTGCCGAAAACTGAGGCGACTTCCGGAACGGTTTTGATCAACTTGTCCGTGGTCTGCAGCAGCGCTGCCGCTTGTCCCGGAGAGACGCCCGGTAAGGTCGACGGCATATACAGCAGATCCCCCTCGTTGATCTTCGGCAGAAACTCGCCGCCAACCTGGCTCAGCGGCCAGATAACCGTGAAGATAGATAAAGTCGCAATCAGCAGCGTTGTTCTTGGCCAGTGGAGCACCCGGAGCAGTAACGGGTGATAGGCGTTAATCAGCAGCCGGTTCAGCGGGTTACGCGTCTCGGCGGGTATTTTCCCACGGATCCAAAACCCCATTAACACCGGGATGACGATAATGGCCAGCGCCGCCGCGCCCGCCATGGAATAGGTTTTCGTGAAGGCCAGAGGACCAAATAAGCGCCCTTCTTGCCCTTCGAGGGTAAACAGGGGGATGAACGATAAGGTGATAATCAGCAGGCTGATAAACAGCGCCGGACCAACCTCGACGGAGGCATTGGCGATCACGTTCCAGCGGGTGGCGTTGTCAATGTCCTTGTCTGGATGCTGGTGATCCCATTCTTCCAGCCGCTTATGCGCATTCTCAATCATCACTATCGCAGCGTCCACCATTGCGCCGACCGCAATAGCGATGCCGCCCAGCGACATAATATTGGCGTTAAGCCCCTGAAAATGCATCACGATGAAGGCGATACACAGCCCCAGCGGTAGCGAAATAATGGCCACCAGCGCAGAGCGTACGTGCCAAAGAAACAGCGCACAAACGAGGGCAACCACGATAAACTCTTCCAGGAGTTTACCCCTGAGGTTATCAATGGCCCGGTCGATTAACTGGCTGCGATCGTACGTGGTCACCACCTCGACGCCTTCTGGCAGGCTGGCCTTTAGCGTCTGCAGCTTGTCTTTTACGGCGGTGATCACCTCGCGTGCATTTTTGCCCGAGCGCAGAATCACCACGCCGCCGGCAACTTCTCCCTGGCCGTTAAGCTCGGCAATACCGCGGCGCATTTCAGGTCCGATTTGAATGCGGGCAACGTCGCGTAGAGTGACAGGCACCCCGTTCGCACCGGTTTTTAAGACGATATTATTGAAGTCATCAAGGGTCTGGAGATAACCGCTGGCCCGGACCATATACTCCGCTTCCGCAATTTCAACGGATGAGCCCCCTGCTTCCTGGTTTGAGGATCCGAGAGCCTGTTTAACGTCGGAAAGGCTGACTCCGTATTGAACCAACTTCAACGGATCAACCTGGATCTGATACTGCTTCACCACACCGCCTACCGATGCCACCTCGGCGACGTCCGGGAGGGTCTTGAGTTCATATTTCAGGAACCAGTCCTGCAATGAGCGCAGCTCGGACAGGTCGTGTTGCCCGCTACGATCCACCAGCGCGTACTCAAAAATCCAGCCCACGCCCGTGGCGTCAGGCCCGATGTCAGCGCTCACACCGGCAGGCAGTTTGCCCTGAACCTGGTTAAGGTATTCCAGCACCCGCGAGCGGGCCCAGTACAGGTCTGTACCGTCTTCAAAAATGACGTAAACATAAGAATCACCAAACTGAGAAAAACCGCGCACCGTTTTTGCGCCAGGAACCGACAGCATGGTCGTCGTAAGGGGATACGTGACCTGGTTTTCCACAATCTGTGGCGCCTGGCCGGGATAGCGGGTTTTAATAATCACCTGGACGTCAGACAGATCGGGCAGCGCATCAACGGGCGTATTGATGATTGTCCATGTCCCCCAGACGCTGAGAAACAGCGCGCCCATCATGACCAGGAAACGGTTGGCGACTGACCGCCGGATAATCCATTCAATCATGGTCCTTCCCTCGACGCATACGCTCCAGCGCACCGGAAATATTGGCTTCGGAATCAATCAGGAACAGACCGCTAACGACGACCTTCTCCCCTTCTTTTAGCCCGCTACCGATGCCCGACTGCTGCTGAGACTCGTGCAGAACGTGGATCCTTTTCGGGACAAAATGCCCCTCAGCATCGACGGTAATCACCCGCTGTTCCTTACCCGTGTCTATCACGGCCTGGGACGGGATCAGCAGCATGTCCTGGCTCTGGGTATTCAGCGTCAAATACGCGTTCATGCCTGGCTTTAACAGTTCGTTCGCGTTTGACACCTGCAGGCGGACCTGCAGCGTCCGGGTGGTTTGATCGACGCTCGGAAGAAGATGCCATTTCTCCACATGAATCGGTGTATCCAGGTAAGCCGGTACCGAAATGTTGAACTGGGACGTGTCTTTCAGGAGGTACGCGATGGATTCAGGGAGTGACGCGCTAATCCAGACCGGATCCACCCCCTGAATCTGCGCCACGACGTTATCTTTTGAAATATTCATGCCGGTGCGCAGGCTGAACGCCGTAATTACGCCTTCTATCGGGGCCTTGAGGATAAATCGCGTCTGGATGCTGCGGGTCGCGCGCAGCCTCTGAATGTCCTCCTCCGGCATGCCCGCCAGTCGGAGTCGTTCAAGAACGCCTTTAATCTGCGTGGGTGTTCCGCCGGTGTCGGATAACAGGAGGAATTCGCTTTGCGCTTCCACCCAATCCGGAAGGGTAATTTCAGCCAGCGGCGTTCCTTTCCTCACGCGATCGCCAATCGTTAGCGGATACACTTTTTCGACAAAGCCTGCAGAACGCGCCTGGACAATCACAAACTGGTATTCGTTATAGCTGACGTTGGCCGGGAAGGTCTGGGCATAATGTAATCTCCCGCGCGTGACCTTTTGCGTCTTTAATCCCAGATTCTGAACCTGAGTCGGATCAATGCGTATACCGGCACCGTTTTTTCCGTCGTTTTCATCAGCGTATTTCGGCACCAGGTCCATATCCATAAAAGGGGATTTTCCGGGCTTGTCGAATTGGGTATCTGGCTTCATCGGGTCATACCAAAACAGTACTTTCCGTTCCGCAACGCTGTTTTCTGCTTTATTTTCTGAATGAACATAATGCCATGCAGTAACGGAAACCAGCCCACCTACAATAAGGCTGCTGATTATCATGGCAGCATATTTTCTCTTAAAAGACGCCATGCCCTTTCTCGCTATTTAATGCTTTTGAGTAATGAAATAGTGCCCTGCTGAACGAACGAAAAATCAACCTGGCTACCGACCTTTAGGGCCTTAATACTCTCGTCAGCATGAATAAAGGTGAAGCGCATGGTCATGGCCGGCCAGCCGATTGCAGGAATAGCCTCATGAGAAATGGTGATTTTTTTACTACTAAGATCAATGTCTTTCACCACCCCTTTTCCTTCAATAACCTGCTGAGGTGCGGTATCAGCGGCGGAGGTCATCTCCCTATGCTGATGAACCTCAGCCTGGAGGCCAGCCGAAAACAGCACGGAGAGAGCACCCAATACGATGACGTTAAGTGAATTACGCATATTAATTTCCTGAATGATGGACGAATAAAATTACTCTACCCAACCGCCGCCGAGGGCGGTGAACAGGTTAATTTCATTAATCTGTTGGGCATTAGTGAGGTCAAGAAGGGTTTGCTGCGTGGTGTACAAAGACCGTTCTGCGTCAAGCACTTCTCTATAGCTGACCGCGCCGCTGGAATATAAGCCTCTGGCACGCTGCAGCGTAATACGTAGCGAATCTCTATAACGCTGCTGAGCATTAATCTGACGGCCGATGCTGTCCCGGAACGCCAGCGCGTCAGCCACCTCCTTAAATGCGGCCTGAATTTTTTGCTCGTAATTAACAACCGACTGCTGCTGGCGTATTTCAGCCAGCCTCAAATTGGCTTTATTCCTGCCGGCGTTAAAAACAGGGATTTCAATTTTAGGAATAACGTTCCACATACCGCTCGCGGGCGTGAACAGGTTCGACAGTTCTGTACTGCGTGTAGAAATGCCGCTGGTCAGGGTAATTGACGGGAAAAAGGCCGCCCGCGCCGCACCGATATTGGCATCTGCGGCTTTCAGCTGATACTCGGCCTGCATGATATCCGGGCGCTGAAGCAAAATGTCTGACGACAAATTTGGCGGCAGCGTGACGGGGCGAATCTCGCTGGCGCGTATGCCCTTATCTGACGGCAGTGCATGATAGGTGCCGAGGAGTAGCTGCAATGCGTTATTGGCCTGTGCCAGTTCACCCTCTCTTTTGGCAATCTCAGCGCGGGTACTTTCAATCTGCCCCCGTGCCTGCTCAAGCGCCAGCACCGTCGTACTGCCTCTTATCAGCTGCTGTTCTACAAAAGCGTAAGACTGTTGATAACTTTTCAGCGTGTCGCGCGCAACGCGGAGCTGCTCATAGGCCAACTGCTGGCTGAAATAGCCCCGAGAAACGTCAGAGACAAGCAAGATATGTACCGCGCGACGGGCTTCCTCGCTGGCAAAATAGTTTTGTCTGTCAGACTCGCTCATGTTTTTGAGCTTGCCGAAAAAATCGAGCACATAGCCCAGGTTCACTCCCGCATCGTACTGTTGCGCGGTCGACGCGTTGCCTTTCAGCCCGCCGCTGTAGGTGATGCCTGACGATGCATTCAGCTGCGGATACCGATCGGCGTCCGTGACGTTGTACTGGGCACGTGCCTCTTCTACCTTCAGGGCGGCCATTTGCACGTCGCGGTTGTTATTCAGGGCTTCGTTAATCAAGCGTGCAACCTGCGGGTCGACAAAAAAGTTTCGCCAGCCGGTGTCCTGATCCCCCTTTAACGCGGGCGCCAGGCCATTGCGGGAGAGCGAAAATTGCTGGGGCACAGGGGCCGTCGGTCGCTGGTATTCAGGCGCAAGCGAGACGCAGCCTGCCAGTAAAAATAGAGTGCCAATGCTTAGTCGTTTTAATTTCACCATCACGCTTCTCGTCCAGACAGGCCGGGTAACTGCTTCAAATAAAAACCCGTGTTTTACCGGGGTTACTCTAGCGAAAGCGTTCTGTTTGGCCGGTGACAGGATAATGACAATGTTGTCATTTTCGCGGTAACGCGTTGATAACGCCCCCGAGCGCAATAGAATGTCGTGAGCAGCCAGTCAGAGGAGCAAAATGAAAATACTGATCGTCGAAGATGAAGTTAAAACGGGTGAATACCTTAGCAAGGGGCTGACTGAAGCGGGCTTTGTGGTAGACCACGCGGATAACGGCCTGACCGGCTACCATCTGGCTATGACTGCAGACTATGATTTGGTGATCCTCGATATCATGCTGCCCGATGTAAACGGTTGGGACATCATCCGCATGCTTCGCTCTGCAGGAAAAGGCATGCCGGTATTATTGCTCTCGGCGCTCGGCACCATTGAACACCGGGTGAAGGGGCTTGAGCTAGGGGCCGATGATTACCTGATCAAGCCTTTTGCGTTTGCTGAACTTCTGGCGCGGGTAAGAACCCTGCTGCGGCGAGGGAATACGGTAATAGCAGAGAGCCAGTTTAAGGTTGCCGATCTCAGCATCGATCTGATATCGAGAAAGGTCAACCGCGCCGGCAATCGCATCCTGTTAACCGGTAAGGAATTCAGTCTGCTGGAATTTTTTATCCGTCACCAGGGCGAGGTGCTGCCCCGCTCGCTGATTGCCTCCCAGGTGTGGGATATGAACTTCGACAGTGACACCAACGCCATTGACGTCGCGGTGAAGCGGCTGCGGGCAAAAATAGACAATGATTATGAACCAAAGCTGATTCAGACGGTTCGCGGCGTGGGCTATATGCTGGAGATACCGGATGCGCACTAAGTCCGCCAGGCGCCCTTTCTCCCTTGCCCTGAGGCTGACCTTTTTTATCAGCCTTTCCACCATTCTGGCCTTTTTCGCCTTTACCTGGTTTATGGTTTATTCCGTTGAAAACCATTTTGCCGAGCAGGACGTCAGCGATCTGCAGCAAATGAGCTCCGCAATGCACCGGATATTACAGTCCCCGGCCGATGCGGATGAAAAGAAAATCAGCAAAATGAAGGGGTCGATTGCCAGCTACCGCAACGTGGCCGTGTTGCTGTTGGATCCGCGCGGAGAGGTTCTGTTCAGCTCCGTACAAGGCGCGGCGCTGCGCCCTGCCGTGAATGCCGCAGGGTTTGGCACACACCGGCGCGCGCAGGATGTTTTTCTGTGGACGGTAAACGATCCTGCCAGCCCCATGCATTCCGGGTCTGATATGGACAGAGAAACCTACCGAATCATCGCCTCGTCAGGCACCGCGACCTATCAGGGAAAACAGCAGGACTACGTCATGCTTATAGGGCTCTCGATTAACTTCCATCTTCATTACCTTGACGGCCTCAAAAAGAATCTGTTTGCGATTGCCGCGGCAATCAGCCTGCTGATCGTTATCCTCATAAGAATCGCGGTTCGTGAGGGACACCTGCCCCTGCGCAACGTCAGCGACGCCATTAAAAACATCACCTCTGAGAACCTGGACGTGCGTCTGGATCCGTCGCGGGTGCCCGTTGAGCTGGAACAGCTGGTTAGCTCGTTTAACCATATGTTGGGAAAAATGGAGGACGTCTTTACCCGTCAGGCAAACTTCTCGGCCGATATTGCGCACGAGATCAGAACCCCGATTACCAATCTGGTGACGCAAACGGAGATTGCGCTGAGCCAGCAACGGACGCAAAAAGAGCTGGAGGATGTGCTTTATTCCAGCCTTGAAGAGTACAGCCGGATGACCCGAATGGTCAGCGACATGCTTTTCCTGGCTCAGGCGGATAATAATCAGCTGGTCCCAGACCGGGTGATGTTTGATTTACGCGTTGAGGTCATGAAGGTCTTCGAGTTCTTTGAGGCATGGGCGGAAGAATGCAACATCACATTGCGCTTTAGCGGGATACCCTGCCTGATTGAGGGCGACCCGCAGATGCTCCGAAGAGCCATCAATAATCTGCTGTCCAATGCGCTGCGCTATACGCCTGAAGGAAAAACAGTTACAGCGTCGATGATTGAAAAAGAACGCGATGTTGAGCTAATGATTGAAAATCCCGGAAAGCCGATCCCTGAAGAACATCTGCCAAGGCTGTTTGACCGATTTTATCGGGTAGACCCTTCCCGGCAGCGCAAAGGAGAAGGCAGCGGAATCGGCCTGGCTATCGTGAAGTCTATTGTGGCCGCGCATCACGGAAAAGTGCGTGTGGAGTCGGATGCCGTGTCGACACGGTTTATATTATCCATGCCTAAAACCGGAAACACGTCGACCGTGATGGGTGTTATTCAGGAAAAATGATGAAGAAAAAAGAGTTCGTGACGCAGGATCTGCTCAGCAAAATTTATCAGCAAACCACACCTGGCCCGCGTAAGTTACCGCCGGAAAGACAGCTCGCGCAGGAGTATGGCGTATCGCGAACAACCATTCGCGAAGCGCTGGAAAAGCTGGTCAGCATTGGTGTCGTGCGAATAGTGCAAGGGTCAGGAACCTGGATCAACGAGCAGGCGCGCAATAATCCACTGGTGTATAACTCCATCACCGAAAAACGGTTCGATCAGATCCGCTACCGGATGATTAGCCTGCATAAAAAACGCCCTGACCGGGCGGCGCAGCAAATTTTTGGCATCGATGAAGAGCGTTTTATCTGGCATTTCTGTCGGCTACGCTACGTCGATGACGTTCCCGTACAGCTGGAAATTTCCAGCATGCCGGCGGAGGATTTTCCTGACCTTAATCAGCAGGCTATTGAACGGTCCATTCAGCAGTATGTTCTGGGCAAAGGTCTGACGATTTCCCATATGCTGACCACCTACCGCGCCGTGAGCGTGAGCCGAGAGCAGGCTGCATTGCTGGGCTGCAAGAAAGGCAGCCCGGCAATGCATATTACGAATCGCGGTATTCTTGAGGGTGGCCAGGTATTTGAAGTGAGCGATATTATTGATATCAATTACAGCTGCACCTACGTGATTCCCTACAACCGCGACACCCTTACCCGACGTCAGGCTCAGGGAGTATGAAGGGTGCCGTCCGGCAGGCGGCTTTGCGTCCATTCATGTGGGCGATACACCACCGGATGCGCCCGCGCTATCTCTTCATTGAAGCCCACGCCGATCCCGGCCTGCACCGGTGGATAAACAAAGCCCTCTTTGACCTCTGGCGCGCCCGGAAAAATCCGGTCCGTCAGCGCTGAACGCGGAATGAATTCCTGAATAGCCGCGTTATGCAGGTGAATATTTAGATGCGTATTCACCGCCACGCCAATTGGCGTCATATCACCAGGTCCATGCCAGGCCAGACGCACACCGAATGCCTGGCACAGATGCGCCAGCTTGAGCGCCGGGGTTATCCCCCCAATTTGCGATACATGGCAGCGGATAAAGTCGATACGGCGGTTGACGATGAGGTCGTGCCATTCGGCAGGATTATTAAACAGCTCACCCATAGCCAGGGGCACGCAGCTTTGCTGGCGAACCTGCTCCAGCCAGGCGCTTTGCTGCGGCGGCAAGATATCTTCAATAAAATAAGGCTGGTAAGGCTCAAGCTGTTTCGCCAGCTGCGCCGCCTGCTGCGGGAATAAGCGTTCATGAACGTCATGTAAAATATGCAGCTTCCAGCCATATTTCTCGCGCAGCGCGCGGAACATCTCGACGGTATTGCGCATATATTCTTGCTGATCGAACCATGCCCCTGGCGTTGGGTTTTCCGGCGCGTGAAGATCGGACGGCGTGCCGCCGTAGAAGCCGAGCTGACAGCGAATATGACGATAGCCCTGCGCAATGAGCGCATCCACGGAGGCAAACAGCTGAACCAGCGTCTCGCCGCTGGCGTGGCTGTAGGCCGGGATCGCATCACGCGACTTCCCACCAAACAGCTGATACAGCGGCATCCCGGCAAGCTGGCTTTTGATATCCCACAGCGCCATATCGACGCCCGAAATCGCGTTATTCATTATCGGGCCGTTACGCCAGTAGGCGTTAACGTTCATCATTTGCCACAGGTCTTCGATGTTGTTGGCATCGCGGCCCGTCAGCAGCGGCGTTAAATAGTCCTCGACCAGCGTTTTGACCGCCAGCGGCCGCTGCTGGAAGGTGGCACAGCCGTGACCGGTCACGCCCTGCTCCGTCGTAACGCGCACCGTCACCAGATTATGTCTGTCCGGGCGAGTAATAAAACATTCGATATTTTTGATGATCACAGGCGTCACAAATAACTCCTCGGCTGCGCTGCGGGAATAGGCGATGGCAATTATCATCACCCTAAAAATGATGTTGGGTAAACTCTTTTTTTTCGTATTTATTTTGGTCTGCTAATTCCGTTAAAGACAAACAAAAACCAGACCAATTTAACGATGTCATTGTATTACATTGCCAAACAGAGCTTGTTTGTGAGCGACATCAAATTTTATTGGTTTGTTTTGTTTCCTGGCTTTAATTATCCTTCAGGGCAACATTAAAACGACAACAACATCCGGCAGGAGACGTTATGGGGACGCAAGAAGCCATCAATAATATTATTCGTTTGGTAGGCGGTCAGGGGAATATCAATAAAGTCTGGCATTGCATGACGCGGTTACGCTTCGATTTAATTGATGATGATAAAGTGGATCAAACGGAGATCAAAAAGCTGCCGGGCGTACTGGGCGCACAGCTTCAGAGCGACCAGTTTCAGGTCATTATCGGGCCAAAGGTGAACACCTGGTACGAGCAAATGCTTAGCGTACTCGACGATAACGCCCCCTCAGATAATGCGCCAACGAAAGGACGTAAGAGCCTGATTTCGTTGTTTATGGATACGGTGTCCGGCGTATTTGGCCCCATTGTTCCGGCGATTGCGGGTGCCGGGATGATCAAAGGGTTACTGGCGGGGTTAATCGCGCTGAAAGTGGTCTCAGCCAAAAGCGACACGGTGATGATCATCGATCTTATCGCCAGCGGCGTATTTTATTTCCTGCCGTTTTTCCTGGCCGTTTCGGCCGCAAAAATCTTTAAAACCAACGAGTATCTCGCCGCCGCCATCGCGGCGTGTCTTATGTACCCTTCGCTGATTGAGGCGGCCAAAGCCCTGGCGACCCACCAGGAAGGCGCGGCCAGCGCGCTCTGGCTGCTCAATGCTATCCCGGTATCGGTCTTTAACTATTCCGCCAGCGTAATCCCGGTCATTTTCTCGATCCTGGCCCTGAGCTATATCCATCGTTGGGTTGATAGCATTATGCCCGACGTGCTGAAGACCGTATTTACCCCAACGCTAACGCTGTTTATCGGCGCGCTCGCCGCGCTGGTCGTTATTGGTCCCATCGGCATTTGGCTGGGCAAAGGGCTGGCGCTGTTTATTGAAGGGTTATTCAGCATATCTGCAAGTTTTGCAGGATTAGTGGTGGGCGCAATCCGCCCGGTGGCCATTCTGACCGGTATGCACCACGCGATGACACCCATCGCGCTGCAAAACTTTAGCGATCGCGGCTATGACATGTTGATGCCAATGATGTTTATGGCGAACATGGCGATTGCAGGCGCGACGTTTGCTATCTGGCGCTTGAGCAAAGACCGTCAGGAGAAAACCGTAACGCTATCAGCCGCAATATCCGCACTGCTTGGTATTACCGAACCGGCCCTGTTTGGCGTACTGGCCCGCTATAAAAAGGCATTTATCGCGGCGACGGTTGCCAGCTCGCTGGCCTCGGCATTTATCGCCTTCTTTGGCGTGCGCCTTTATGGCTACATTTTATCGAGCATTTTCAGCCTGCCTGCCTATATCGGCCCGTATTTCATCTTTGCGCTTGCGGGCGTGGCGATAGCGCTGGTGTTATCTTTTACCTTAACCACCCTTCTCGTAGGAAAAGAACAGGCTGAAAAGCAGTAATGTTGCTCCCCCCGCTTACCGGCGGGGGCAATTACAGCTTCTCCATCAGCGCTTTTAGCTGCGCGATCACCTGCGCGTTATCATCCCGCGGTTCACCGACGACGGGCCAGGTGGACTGGCGAACCACCAGGCGCGTCGGCAGTAGTTCGCGGATGCGCATCTGTGGCGCGGCCATCTTCTGAATTAACAGCTCAACGGCCCGTTTGCCCAGCCTGTTGAAATCTTGCGCCACCGTTGTCAGCGGCGGCTGGAAGTAGAGGCTGTCGGCCGTATCGTCATAGCCGGTAACGGAGACCGCTCTGCTGCCGGTGCGATTAAGCTGTGCCAGCGCGCTCAGCACCCCCAGCGCCATTTGATCGTTTGCCACGACGATCGCCGTTATCCGCGGAGACTGGTGTAACAGCTCAAAGGCCTTATGCCATCCGCTGGCCGCGCTCCAGTCGCCAAAAACCGTAACGGCATTACTCACGCCATGCCGATGCAGCGCTTCTCGCCAGCTGCTGAGCCGCATTCGCGCCGAAACCGAACTTTCAGGCCCGGCCAACAGACCAAACTCCCGGTGCCCCAGCCCCCAAAGATGCGTCACGCAGGCGCCACAGCCCTCATGATGATCAAAGCGCACGCAGCAGACGTGCGTCTCAGGGGAAATATCCAGAAATAGGCAGCAAATATCCGGATTTTCATTCACCAGCCTCTCGGCAATGCTGCCTTCCAGCGGAAGATTAACAATCGCGCCGCGGATATTCTGGGCGCGAAACTCATTGAGCCGGGCCTGAAGCGAGGCGTAGTCGACCATTACCGGCATCGCAATAGCCACCTCCAGCTGATGCGCGCTGGCATGACTTTTTATCGCGGCGGCGATTTGCGAAGGGGCATGCAGCGTTAACGATGCGGTGATCAGGCCAATCGATGGCGCAGATTTCCCGGCCAGCAGTTGTGCTGAACGGTTAGGCACATAGTGCAATGCCTGCATCGCCTGGATCACTTTCTCACGCGTCCGCTCAGACACCACCTCGGGCTTATTCAGCACCCGCGACACGGTCTGCTCGGATACACCTGCTTCACGTGCCACATCTTCTAACGTTGCGGTACGACGCTGCATCTTCTTCACTCCACGGTAACAATGTCATTCGCTAACATCCTATGTCGAAAAGACGACAAAAATCTGTTGTTATCGTCGTGTTTCGTGATCGTTAATGTATTTCAAAAGCGCTAATATTGTTGATGTAGAGAAAATACCTGATAACTCCACCCTCTTGTCCGGCGAATGACATTTGCATTGATAAAGCAGGTATTCCTATGCGACTCTCTGAACTTACCCCAAAAGAACGGCATAACTTCATCTACTTTATGTTGTTCTTTTTCTTCTACTATTTCATCATGTCGGCCTATTTTCCCTTCTTTCCGGTCTGGCTGGCGGACGTTAACCACTTAACCAAAACAGAAACGGGGATCGTCTTTTCATCCATCTCGCTGTTTGCCATTATTTTTCAGCCGGTGTTTGGCCTGATCTCCGATAAGCTGGGACTGCGGAAACATCTGCTGTGGACCATCACGGTCCTGCTTATCTTGTTTGCCCCCTTCTTTATTTTTGTGCTGTCACCGCTGCTGCAGATGAACATTTTCGCCGGTGCGCTGGCGGGAGGGATCTATCTTGGCGTGGTGTTCTCCAGCGGATCCGGTGCGGTAGAGGCCTATATCGAACGCGTGAGCCGCGCTAACCGTTTTGAATACGGCAAAGTGCGCGTGTCTGGCTGTATTGGCTGGGCATTGTGCGCATCCATCACCGGCATTTTGTTCGGTATCGACCCGAACATTACCTTCTGGATCGCGTCCGGCTTTGCGCTGGTGCTCGGCGTTCTGCTGTGGCTGTCGAAGCCTGAAGGCAGTAACAGTGAACGCGTTATCGATGCGTTAGGTGCCAACAGCAAAGCCTTTTCGATGCGCACCGCTGCCGAACTGCTGCGGATGCCGCGCTTCTGGGGATTTATTGTGTATGTTGTTGGGGTGGCCAGCGTTTATGACGTTTTCGACCAACAGTTTGCGAACTTCTTTAAGGGATTCTTCTCCAGCCCACAGCGTGGGACCGAAATCTTTGGCTTCGTGACAACCGGAGGAGAATTACTCAACGCCACCATCATGTTTTTTGCCCCCGCCATTGTGAACCGTATCGGCGCAAAGAATGCGCTGTTAACGGCGGGCATTATTATGTCGGTGCGCATCTTAGGCTCGTCTTTTGCCTCATCGGCGGTTGAAGTCATTATCT
This sequence comes from Enterobacter sp. UNJFSC 003, assembly GCF_036903355.1. Classification (NCBI taxonomy): domain Bacteria; kingdom Pseudomonadati; phylum Pseudomonadota; class Gammaproteobacteria; order Enterobacterales; family Enterobacteriaceae; genus Enterobacter; species Enterobacter sp. UNJFSC 003. The sequence goes on along the minus strand of NZ_JBAKHK010000001.1, from coordinate 1,172,038 downwards.
TGAAAATGCTGCACATGTTTGAGCTGCCGTTCCTGCTGGTCGGTACCTTTAAATACATCGCCTCGGCCTTTAACCCGAAACTGTCCGCCACCCTATTCCTGATTGGCTTTAACTTGTCGAAACAGCTTTCGGGCGTTGTACTGTCAGCATGGGTTGGACGGATGTATGACACCGTCGGATTCCATCAGGCCTATCTCGTCCTGGGCTCAATCACGCTAAGCTTTACGGTTATTTCTCTCTTCACCCTGAAGGGGAGCAAAACCTTGCTACCGACCCCCCGCGTGACCAGCGCCGGCTGATACTAAGAGCCCGCTGAATTTGCGGGCTTCGTAAGGAACGATGAACGTCGCTTCGCTAGCATCCACCGGCAGCCTTCGAATGGCTGCTGTTTTTTCTCAGCGCTTCCCCACACACCGCAACAATCCTCTCCCTCAGCCAGCGATGGCCGGGATCCTTTTCCATTCTCGGATGCCACATCTGCGACACCCGAATGCTGCGGGTGGGAAACGGCAGCTCAAACACGTGTAGTTGGTCCGTCATTTGCTGGTTAAGCAAGTAGAGCGCGGGCACCATGGTGATCAAATCGGACGCCAGCGCCACGGATAACGCCGTGGGAAACCCCGGCACCACGCTGACCACTTTACGGCGCACGCCTGACGCTGCCAGCGCCTCGTCCGCAAATCCGTGCAAGGTGCCGTCGGGAGAGGCCACCACGTGCCCCCAGCCGATATAGTCTTTCACGCTGACTTCCGACAGGGCGGCCAACGGATGCCCCTTCCGAACGGCGCCGATAAATCGGTCTTCAAAGAGCCGTTGCAAACGTATTTCGGGCCCCATGTTGCTCTGAACGCCAATTTCCAGGTCAACTAGCCCCTCGCGCAGATAGCGGGATGTTTTTTCGGGTTTAGGCGCGAAGCGGATGCACACGTCGGGCGCGGCTTCAGCCACGGCGGCGATGAGCGACGGACCGAAGGCGACCACGAAACCGTCGTTGGCTCTGATCGTGAAAAGCCGCTCAAGATCGTCGACCTTCAACGTCTCCTGTGATGGCTGAAGCACCGCCCTTGCCTCATGCACCGCGCGCCTGGCGCGATCCCGTGTGGCTTCCGCCCAGGGCGTGAGTACCATGTTGCGCCCGGCCCGCACCAGTATCGGATCGCCCGTTACGTCTCGCAGCCGGGTTAACGTGCGGCTCATGGCTGAGGTACTCAGATTCAGCCGTCGTGCCGCGCCCGCGACGCTCGCTTCGGCAAGAAGAACGTCGAGCGCGACAAGCAGATTAAAATCAGGATCGGACACGGTAGCTCCTCAGATAAGGCGTTGCGTGCAACGTATAAGTGCAAATGCTGCGTCTTCCGCCCTATATACCCCAGGATTATAGTTTCGTCATCCACATTATTTTGGAGTGAATACGATGACGCTGTTTTCCGATCGGCCCGGTGATGACGGTTTACCCGGTTATGCACGCGCGCGAGTCATGGCCGCAGTGATGATGACCACGCTGATGGGCGTATTTGATGGCACCATGATCAACATAGCTCTGCCCTCTATGGCTGGCGCGATGCAGGTGCCTGGTAGCGTTGCGATTTGGTTTGCCAACGGCTATTTGCTCTCTGCGGCGATGACGCTGGCGATTTTCGCCGCGCTGGCGGCCCGCGTGGGCTACCGCCCGGTGTTTCTGGCGGGGCTTACCGCCTTTACCCTGGCCTCACTCGGCTGCGCGCTGGCGACGACGTCAGAAATGCTGATCGGGATGCGCGTTTTGCAGGGCGTTGGCGGCGCTGCCACCCTGAGTATCGCCCCGGCAATCCTGCGCGCCGTTTTTCCCGGACGCTTGCTTGGCCGTGTTCTCGGCCTGCACGCCCTGCTTATTGCCGCCAGTACCGCCGTTGCGCCGATCCTCGGGGGAACAATACTGGATACGCTGAGCTGGCAGTGGCTGTTCGCGATTAACCTGATTCCAGCAGCCGCTGCGCTGTGGTTAGCCTGGAAGGCGTTACCGCGCGCATCCGGGTTCGACAAACGCCCTTTCGACGCCGTGGGCGCTGTACTCTCCGCGCTGCTGTTAGGGGCGATGGTCATGACCGCAAACAGTTTCCAGCAGGTCAATCAGGCGGCCGCTTACTGGGGGCTTCTCGCCACGGCATGCGCGATTGCTTTTGTCTGGCACATTCGCCGTATCCCAGCGCCGTTGCTGCCCCCAGTCATTTTCAGCAACGGACGTTTTACGCTCGCCGCCTTAACCTCACTGGCCTCGTTTGTCAGCCAGGGCATTACCTTTGTGGCGCTACCATTTCTGTTTCAGAGCGTATATGGCTACAGCCCCGCGATCTCCGCGCTGCTCTTTACCCCCTGGCCAATCGGCATTGTGCTGATTGCACCGCACGCGGGACGCTGGGCAGATACCCTTTCAGCCCCTTTGATCTCGACGCTCGGACTGCTGATTTTTGCCGCGGGCTTAACGCTGCTGGCAACGTTGCCCGCCAGCCCATCCGCGCTGAACATTTGCCTGCGGAGTCTGGTTTGCGGCATCGGGTTTGGCTGCTTCCAGAGCCCCAATAACCGGGAAATGCTCTCGAACGTTGCACGGGAATATGCCAGCTACGCCTCCGGCGTGCTGTCCATCGTTCGAACCTTTGGTCAATGTCTGGGAGCGGCGGCCGTGGGTGTGTTGATGGCCGTGGCATCCGTACACGCCGTCCATTATGCATTATGGATTGCCGTGGCCGCATCGGCGGGTGCGATGTTGTTTAGCGTGAGTCGGCTGCGCTCCCCGCGCCGGGCTTCGGTATAAATCCATTACAGCGCCTTTTCGGGCGCTGTATCCCTATCACCTTTATTCCAGCGCAAGCATCGCAAAGCTTGCCAGCCAGTGTCCGCCGCTGTAGTGGCTCCCCACCACATGCTCAAGGCTTGCATCCAGGTGCCGCGCCACGGCAGCACGCATCGCCTGCTGCCCAGCATGGTTTTCCGGCAAAGCCCTGGCGATGTGCTTCATGCACCAGGCGCGGCTGAGGTTTAGCCCGTCGAGGTGAGCAATTTTCGGATCGGTGCGGTCGCTTACCTGTGCCGGGTTCATCAGCGCCGACACGGCCCCAATATCCGGCAAGAACGCTTCAAACCAGGCCGGGAAATTCCCCGCAACTTTGCTCATCAGCAGGGCTTCAGTAAGTGCGCCGGAAATATACTCATCGCCGCCCGGCTCGTAGTGTGCCGGGTAGCGCGTATCCGCCTGGTAAAAGCGATTAGCCGCAGACACGATGGATTGCTCCAGCGCGTGATCCTGCACCGCGCGGGCATAATCCAGCCCCAGCGCCAGCGCAAAGGCGGTGTTGTAGTGTGTACCAACGCGGATGGGATAGGTAAGTTTGCTGAGATAGTCCACCAGGCGGTTACGAATATCCAGGGTTAACGGCTGCAGGGTCTGGGCCCAGCGCGCGGCCTCGGGCAGCGATGACTGCTGCAGTTCCTGAGCCAGCGCCAGCAGCCAGCCGTAACCGTAAGGCCGCTCGAACGAGGCGCGGAACGGCGCGTTGAAATAGGCCAATTCCTTCGCCACCTTCTCTTGCGTCAGGTGCTCGTCGAACAGCGCGATAATCGCCTCCCGGCACGGCAGCTCCGGATAGAGGCGAACGCAGCGCAGCAACAGCCAGTAGCCGTGAACCGCAGAGTGCCAGTCAAAACAGCCGTAAAAAATCGGGTGCAGCTCGCGGGGCGGCAAGACATCGCCATCATCGTTAAGCAGATGCATGATGTGGTTCGGGTATTCCTGGCGCAAATAGGTCAAAGGCATTCTGGCGAAGGCGTCGGCCCGTTGTTGCGTTAATTCCATGACAGCTCCTTAGCGAAACACGAGGAAATACATTAAGAACACGTTCACCACCAGCAGGGTTAACGCGGTCGGGATCTGGATCTTGATCACCTGATATTTGTCTTTCAGCTCCAGCAGCGCGGCGGGAACGATGTTGAAATTTGCGGCCATCGGCGTCATCAGCGTGCCGCAGTAGCCCGCATACATACCGATCGCCAGCAGCGGTGCCGGGTTGCCATGGTGAACGTTAATCAGGAACGGCAAGGCGATCCCGGCGCTCAGCACCGGGAATGCGGCAAACGCGTTACCCATGATCATGGTGAACAGCGCCATACCCACGCAGTAGATCACCACCAGCATGAAGCGGCTATACGGGTTGACAAACAGGCTCACCACCTTTTGCACTGACTCCCCCGTGTTCGCCACCACAAACACGCCGCCGAGCATGGCCAGCATTTGCGGCAGGATCACCGCCCAACCGATGGTGTCCACCAGGCGGCGAGACTGACGCACCGCGTGCAGCGGCGTGCCTTTGGTCAACCACCAGCCGGTCAGGATGGCCGCTACGCAGGCAACGCACAGGGCGGCCAGCGTCAGCTGCTTTTGGTCGAGAAGGTAAACACCGCCAACCGCCACGCCTTTCAGGAACAGCGTGCCGATCACCGTCACCACGGGGATCATCAGCGCGGGCAGAAAGAGCCAGTTTTTCAGCCGGTTCGACGAAGCCTCGCGCTGTTCCTCGGTCGACATTTTGTAGTGCCCTTTCCCAACCAGGCCAAAGCCGGCCAGCAGGGCAATAACGATAACGCCGCCGCCGATGATGCGATAAGCCAGCGACTTGCCCAGCTCCTGTACCATGAGATCGCCAAACAGGAAAATACCGCCGAAAAGGAACCAGAACAGCGCCGTCGTATAGCGTTTAGGGTTCGCGCGATCGCGCAGCGTCATCACAACCAGCAGCATCACAACGAAGCCAATCAGGTAGTAAACGCGGTTAATGGTGATCAATGTCATCATGGCGCGATCTCCTGCGTACCCTGCACCGCTCGCCATGCCAACACATCGCGGCGAATGCTCGCATCCAGGCGCAGCAGGCGCGTCATATGAATAATCAATGCCGCGATAGCAGTCGGGATCGCCCACAGGCCAATGTGTAAAGGTTCAATTCCCTCGATCCCGTTCTCTTTCAGGAAGGCGTCAATCAGCAGCACCGCGCCAAAGGCGATAAAGATATCCTCCCCAAAGAAAACCGCGATATTGTCGCACGCGGCGGCATGGGCCTTGATTTTGTCGCGGATGTGCTGCGGCAGTTCGCCATATTCATTCAGCGCCGCCCCTTCGGCCATCGGTGCCAGCAGCGGACGTACCGTCTGGGCATGCCCGCCAAGCGACATCAGCCCCAGCGCGGCGGTACCTTCACGCGCCACGAAATAGAGCATCAGAATACGCGCGGAGGTGGCGCTGGCGATCTTCGCTACCCAGGCCTGGGCGCGCTCTTTTAATCCGTAATATTCCAGCAGGCCAATAACCGGCAGGATCAGAATAAAGGTGGCCAGCGATCGGCTATTAACGAACTTTTCGCCAAAGGTTTCCAGCAGCGTACCCAAATCCATCCCCACCAGCAGACCTGTCGCCAGCCCTGCTACCACTACAACCAGCAGCGGGTTGAAGCGCAGTGCAAAACCAATAACCACCACCGGTATCCCGATAAGCGGTAACAGCGTAGAACCGTCCATAACGTTTACCCTATCCAAAGTGAGCGTTGCGCGCCGGCGGCTATTTTTTTAATTTGCGGCGAGCGATGTTGTGTTTTTCGGCAGGTTTCGGAAAACCTGCGCTAAAAAGCTATATCTGAACCTCAAAAACATGTAAACAATTTATCAATAAAATGTTCTTATTTTATCGATGAGTTTACATTTCTGACTAAGGAACGTTATGACCTCGGAAAAGAGTGCGACTACACATCACGACGATATCCACGATGGCAGGATCGTCTCTTCCCGCCATCTGGTGTCCGAGCGCTGTGCGGAACTGTCAGAGCTGGAATACGCCCTGATCATGACCAGCAACGCCTTCAACAAATGGATGGTGCGCTGCATGACCGCAGCCGGCGAGCCCGACATGGGCGCGTTTGATGTTTCGCTGCTGCATCACGTTAATCACCGCAACCGCAAGAAAAAGCTGGCCGATATCTGCTTCGTGCTGAACGTGGAAGACACCCATGTGGTGACCTATGCCTTGAAGAAGCTGGTCAAAGCGGGTTACGTAACCAGTGAAAAAGCGGGAAAAGAACTTTTCTTCTCGACCACGGAGGAAGGGAAAGCGCTGTGCATGAAATACCGCGACGTGCGTGAAGCCTGCCTGATCAACATTCATGCCGAGAGCGGCATTTCGGGGGCGTCTATCGGTGAGACGGCGCAGCTTCTGCGCACGATATCGTCACTGTATGACACCGCCGCACGAGCGGCGGCATCACTGTGAGTTAAGGCCGTCTGAATAGCGTAATGCTTCTTCCGGCCAGCGCGTAATCCACGGCCTGGGTGATGAGGGTTCCCGTGGCCGCATCATCCGCCGTGGAGAGTTCCAGCACCCAGCCTCCCTCGCCAAACTGTGGGATCTGGAAGGGAACAGCACCGTCAAACGGATTGAACAGCATCAAGACGTCATGCCAGATCCCCTCCTCCTGCTGGAGATCGGGTCGGCTGATGGCCACGCCTAGCGTCGAGCCTTCGTCCCACTGTTCGGACTGCTGCGCGCCGCCCCCTGCGTTAAACCAGCGGATCTCAAGCCCGTCACGCCAGCTTTCCCGACGCAGCAAGGGCTGCTCCGCGCGAAGGGCAATTAACCGGCGGGTAAACTCTCTCAGCGCTATGTCGTTTTCAGACAGCCCTTTCCAGTTGATCCACGCGATCTCACTGTCCTGACAGTAGCCGTTATTGTTGCCCTTCTGCGTTCTGCCAAACTCATCCCCGGCCAGCAGCATGGGCGTACCGTGGGAAAATAGCAGCGTGGTCAGGAAATTACGTTTTTGTCGCTCGCGGGTGGCAATAATATCCGGGTTCTCCGTCGGCCCTTCCTCGCCGTAGTTGCAGGAGCGGTTATCGTTGTGCCCGTCGTTATTCTCTTCGCCGTTATCCGCGTTGTGTTTCTCGTTGTAGGAGACCAGGTCGTTCAGCGTGAAGCCGTCATGGGCGGTGATGAAATTGACGCTGGCCCACGGCCGTCGCCCGCGCAGATCGTACAGATCCCCGGAGCCAAGCAGCCTTGCGGCAAAATCACTCGAGACATTATCGCCCTTCCAGTATTCGCGTACGGTGTCACGATATTTATCGTTCCACTCGCCCCAGCCGGGCGGAAAGCCGCCGACCTGATAGCCGCCCGGGCCAATATCCCAGGGTTCGCCGATAAGCTTGAGCTTAGATAAAACCGGATCCTGCGTCACCGCATCGAAAAAGCCCCCGCGCGGATCAAAGCCCTCCGGCTCGCGCCCCAGAATGGTTCCGAGGTCAAAGCGAAAGCCGTCAATATGCATGGATTGCGCCCAGTAGCGCAGCGAATCCATTACCATCTGCAGCACGCGCGGGTGTGAGGTATTTACGGTGTTGCCGGTACCGGTGTCGTTGATGTAGTAGCGATGCCGATCCGGCAGAGTGCGGTAATAGCTGTAGTTATCGATACCCTTAAACGACAGCGTCGGTCCCAGCTCGTTTCCTTCTGCGGTGTGGTTGTACACCACGTCAAGAATCACCTCGATACCGGCATCATGGTACGCGCGCACCATATCGCGAAAGCCCTGGATCCCTGCTGGGCCGTAATAGCGCGACGCCGGGGCAAAAAAGCCGAGCGTGTTATAACCCCAGAAGTTCTTTAAGCCCCGGTCGAGCAGGTGTTGGTCGTCCGGGAACCAGTGAACCGGAAGCAGCTCAACGGAGGTAATGCCCAGGCTTTTGATGTACTCAACCGAGGCTTTATGCCCCATCCCTTCAAAAGTACCGCGCAGCGCGGGCGGAATAGCCGGATTAAGCTGGGTAAACCCCTTCACGTGAGTCTCGTAGACGAGGGTATTCGGCCAGGGGATAGCCGGCCGGTTGTTATCCTGCCTGTCGAAGACGTTCGGATCGATGACCTTACACTTTGGCGTGAAAGGCGCGCTGTCCCGAGTATCGAAGCTCAGGTCTATATCGTCATGCCCCAGCGCATAGCCGAAGTGCGCCTCATTCCACTCGATATCCCCTACCAGCTCGCGTGCATAAGGGTCAATAAGCAGCTTATGCGGGTTAAATCGATGGCCGTTTTCCGGGTCGTAAGGCCCGTAAACGCGATAGCCGTAAAGCGCGCCGGGCTTCAGGTCCGGCACGTAGCCATGCCAGACCTCATGGGTGTATTCCGGAAGCTGAAGACGGGTGATTTCCGTTTTACCTGTCGGATCGTAGAGACAAAGCTCTACGCGCTCGGCGTGGGCAGAAAACAGCGCGAAGTTAACCCCTTTGCCGTCATAGTTTGCGCCCAGCTGCTGCCCGTGACCGGGCCGAATTTCAAATGTCTTTTCCATTGCCATTGTTATTCTCCACCGTTAATCGCAGGTTATCAGTACCAGCAGGCTTCCCGCCTCTGACGTCAAATCCAGTGTTGCCTGGAGCACTCGGCTCTCACCGGAGAACAGGTCTCGATAGCGCTTTCCAACCAGCTCATCGGGTAAAGCAACCGTGGTATTGGCCCACAGTTTCTCATTGGCCGTCACGTTAAAAACCCGGCGCGGCACGGCAACAATCGCTGCTGAATCGTCTTTTACCCGGGCATAAACGATGAGGTGATTCTCTCTCTCGCCGGTGACCTTAAGCGGAAGCCAGTCGCCGTAGTGGAAAAGCGCGGCGTAATGCTGCCTAAGCCGCAGCAGCGTGGCGGTAACGAACTGTTTTACGCTCCCGTCCCGCCAGCGCTGCTCGTCGTCAAAGAGGCTCGCATCCGCCGTACTGAGCGTGTGCACCAGCGCGGTGAAGTCGGGCTCGCGACGGTTATCGGGGTCTACCAGGCTAAAATTAAGCGCCTCGCTGCCCTGATAGATATCGGGTACGCCAGGCGCGGTAAGTTTGATCACCTTCTGGCTCAGGCTGTTTACGAGGCCCGCGCGAATAAACGGCTGCAGAGCCTCGCTGAAATTATGCAGAAAAAGCGTGTTATCCGGGGAAAGCAGATGCCGGACGTAGTCCAGCACCACGCTCTCGTAGGTCTCGTTGCTGTCGATCCAGTCGGTACGTTGCTTCGCTTCGCGCAGGGCTTTTTCAATAAAGCCGAGGAAGCGTTCCTCGAGCGATTTAAGCCCTTCCCAGTCGTCTGGGGACAAGGTGGCGGGCCACGCGCCGGCCAGCGCCTGGTAGATCATCCAGGTATCGGCTGCGTTCGGTGCAGTACCGTCATTGAGAAAACGCACGTGGGTCTGGTTCATCTGTCGCCATCGCGCCAGATTTACCCCCCAGACGTCAGGCGCTTCCGTGAGCGTATAAAGCCGCGCCCGCGTATCCTCTCCGCGCTTGGTGTCATGGGTGGAGGTGCCCAGAAGCGCGTCGGGCTGGCGGGCAAGGCGAATGCGCATCTCCTGATGAAACCGCGCGAGTGAAAAGAGGCGGGGCGTTGGGTCGGCACCCACTTCATTCAGGGCGAGTTCGAGGTTATGGCGAAAGAACAGCGTATCTTCTACGGACTTCGCCATCAGCGGCCCGGTCAGCTGCTGAAAGCGGGTGCGAAAGACCGTTGCTGTTTCGCGTTCGTCCTCCGGCAGATCGCCGGTCAGAATACGGACAATCAGGCTCAGTGCGGGTTCCGAGGCGTTTACGCTAGCAACCACCCGGCTGAGCAACGCCACGTCGGACGGCGTTAACCCCTCGCGAGTGCCATAGGTGCGATACACCGGAAACGCGATGAGCAGCTCGCGCAGCGCATGGCGGATATCGTCTTCGCGTATCTCCACCTCATTGCGCGCGGCCAGCCGGGTAGCGATATTCAACAGCGTCGTAAACTCCCCCTCGAAGTTACGATCGGTCATCAGCCCTTTGGCATCCCGCAGTTCTGCGTGACGGTCCACCGTGATACCCAGCATCTCGTCGTGAACGCTTTCCAGCCGCTCAAGGTGAGTATCGTCAACCAGCACTTCTGCCAGTGAGGCAATAAACTCATACCCTGTCGTCCCGGAGACCGGCCATTCAGGGGGAAGCTTCTCCCCCTTCGCGAGAATTTTCTCTACTGTGATATAGCAGTCAGGGCCCGTCGCCTGGCGCAGGCGCTGCAAATACGCCAGCGGATCCGCGAGGCCATCGATATGGTCAATGCGCAAGCCATCGACCACGCCAGCGTGAACGAGGTCGAGGATCAGGCTGTGCGTCTCGTCAAACACCGCCGGGTCTTCAACCCTAACGCCCACCAGGCCAGTAATTTCGAAGAAGCGTCGCCACGAAAGCTGTTTCGGCGCTTCTCTCCACGACATAAGCCGCCAGCTCTGCGCGTCATGGAGTTCGGCAAGGCTTTTACCCTCAGCCCAGGTTCCCGGATTTAACGGATAGGCGCTTTCGTAGTAAACGAGCGAGGCCTCCCCGGTGACACTGTCACGTTTTAGCGTAATGGCCCCTTTCTCCAACTCAGCCTCGAAGGTATCGCCCAGAAACGGCAGCGTCAGCGGCCGCGACCAGTCAATATCAAAATAGCGTGCGTAGCGACTCTGTTTGCCGTGTTCGATAACGTCCCGCCACCAGGGGTTTTCAAGCGACGTCGACATGTGGTTAGGAACGATATCCAGAATCAGCCCCATGCCCGCCTGCTTCAGTGCCGCCGACAGGCGTTCAAACCCATCCCGTCCGCCAATAGCGGGGTCGATCTCATTGGGACGGGTGACGTCATAGCCGTGCGCGGACCCGGAGGTCGCCGTAAAAATGGGTGAGGCATAGAGGTGGCTAATACCTAAATCTTTAAAATACGGCACCAGCTCAACTACGCGGTCGAAAGTCATGCCATTTCGAAACTGTATACGGTACGTGGCGGAAGGGATCATAACGTTACGTCTCCATCAGCAAAACGAACAACAATGCTGTTCGGAGGTAAAACCTCGTCAACCTCCGGCCAGGCAAAAAGGGTTTCACCCGCGAGCGTGGGTAACGCTACGGTTTTTTTACCGATATTGAGCGCCAGCGACAGCGTTCCTGAGGGAAATTGCCAGCTCACGGCAACGACGCCGAGCGCGGTATGCAATACCGTGCCCTTCACCGAGCCACCTGGGCGAAGTAACGGCACAATAACGCGGCGGCGCAGCGCGAGTAGATTTCGCGTCAGCGTTAGCCAGACGCTGCCCTCTTCGGCTGTAAGGCGATCCCAGTTGAGCCTGGAGCGGGTAAAGGTGTTTACGTCATTCGGGTCCGGAACGGTCTCATCGTGACCAGCGTGGCCCGTAAACTCTTTGGCGCGCCCTTCCCGCACGGCCCTGGCGAGATCGCCGTGAAAATCAGTGAAGAACAGGAAGGGGTTGGTTTCCCCGTATTCTTCCCCCATAAACAGCAGCGGGATATGAGGCGAGAGGAGCAGCGTCGCCAGCAGCACGCGAGTCTTATCGGCGCCCGCAAGGGTAATCAACCGCTCTCCCTGAGCGCGATTCCCGGTCTGGTCGTGATTCTGAATAAAATCGACAAAGAATTGTGGCGGCTGGCCTGCGCATTCCACGCCGCGAGACGTGCCGGTCTGGAGCGATATCTCACCCTGATAAACAAAACCTTCCGTCAGCGCGCGGGCAAACTTTTTCTCGGGCTCATACGCAAAGTCCTGGTAATAGGCGTGCGTTTCACCCGTTGCGAACGCATGGGCGGCATTGTGAAAATCATCATTCCACTCGGCGGTAAACAGCGGCGTCTCGCCGCGTTCATCGCGCGGATGGAGGAATATCACGTTGCGGCTGTCTTCCGTGGTGAGATGAATATGGCGTTCAGGGAGGGCCGCTCGGATGCGTTCGGCAATCTCCTGCAGAATGTGTTTCTCCGACGGATCCTGGATCTGGTCGATTGCATCAAACCGTAAGCCATCCAGCCGGTATTCGGTCAGCCAGTACAACGGTGCATCCGTGATATAGGCTCTCACGGCGTCGATGTCATAGGCGATGCCGTTACCCCATGGCGTCATCCGATTAGAATCGAAAAACGCGGGCGACAGTAAGGGTAAATAGTTGCCCTCCGGACCGAAGTGGTTGAGGACAATATCCAACACCACCGACAGGCCAAGCCCATGGGCGGCGTCGATAAAGGCATGGAAATCTTCCGGCGTGCCATAGGCAGAGTGCGGCGCGTACAGCAACACGCCATCGTAACCCCAGCCACGGGTGCCGCCGAACTGTGAAACGGGCATCACCTCCACCTGCGTGATCCCGAGTTCGGCCAGGTAAGGCAGCTTGTCGATGGCCGCCCGGAACGTTCCCTCCGGCGTAAAGGTGCCGATATGCAGTTCGTAAATCACGGTTTCTTCCCAGACGCGTCCTTTCCAGTCGCGGCTTGCGTGGGGATACCGGGTGGGATCGATGACGAGCGAAGGTCCGTTAACGTCGTTCAGTTGAGCGCGCGACGCGGGATCGGGGACGGTCATACCGTCCTGAAGAACATAGTGATATTCCGCGCCGTGCGCCACGCCCGGCACGTCAACCTCAAACCAACCGTCTTCGGTCGCCGCCATGGGAATGTCACAATCGGCGAGACGCAGCGTTAGCGCGTTTTGTCCCTCAGCCCAGACGCGAAAACGCACCACGTCGTTGTAAATAAACTCAGCACCCCACCGTTTTTGAAATGTCCTGAATTCCATTCATTGTCCTCGAATGACCCACGTTTTACGCGGAACGAAGTTCAAGCTTAGACCAGGATCGCCCGCGCGGAGCGTAGAGAGAATTATCTGAATTCAGTCGGTTTGCTTATGTCTCACGGTTGAATGTGACCTATTCATCCCATGGATAGGTCACATTCACGCCCTGCCCATTCTCACCCTTCTTTGTTGAACTATGATGGTCTTATCATTAAGGAGACCATTATGTTCACTGTTAAAAAACTTGCTGTATCAACCCTGTTGACCGGATCATTACTTTTCTACCCTGCACTCCACGCTGTGGCTGAAACGCCTCAGCATGTGGTTAAGCAACAGGCAGGCGGATACACCGTCCAGGTAGGCGATATCATGGTGACGTCGTTTACGGACGGTAGCGTGGCGCAGGATTTGCACAAATTACTGCGTCGGACGACGGCGCAAAATACCGATGCCTTGCTGGCAAAAAACCTACAGACCAACCCGGTTGAAGCCTCCATTAACGCTTTCTACATCGCGTTGCCTGGCCATAAAATTCTGGTGGATACCGGGTCGGGCCAGCTTTTTGGCCCCGGAAACGGAGGTCGGCTGATTGATAGTCTGGCGACGCAAGGCATTCATCCGCAGGACATTACGGATATCTTACTGACCCATGCCCACTCCGATCACGCTGGCGGGTTGGTAAAGGATGGACAACGCGTATTCACTAACGCACGCGTTTTTGTGGGGAAGCCGGACATTGATTTCTTCTTCAACGAGGAAAATCAGAAAAAAACGGGCTATGACCAGAATTATTTCGACGTCGCGCACAAGACCTTAAAACCCTATCTTGATGCCGGCAAAGTCATGCCATTTTCAGGGACATCAGAACTGCTGCCCGGCATTACCGGTACGGTTCACCCAGGCCATACTCCCGGATCGGCGTTCTATACTCTGGAAAGTAAAGGGGAAAAAATCACCTTTGTTGGCGATATCATCCACGTCGCGGCGGTACAGTTCCCTCAGCCTAACGTAACCATCACCTATGATGAAGATCAGGACGGTGCGGCCAGCGTGCGCAATCAGGCCTTTGCCGATTTCGCGAAGAACAGGGATCTGATTGCTGCCCCGCACCTTGCGTTCCCGGGCATCGGGTATGTTACCCGTGGTGAACGCGGCGGCTACCTCTGGGTGCCGGTAACCTATACCAATCGTGACGCTAAATAAATCGGATAACCTCATGACGCCATTTTCAGATATGGATATCGACCTGATACTGACGTTGGATGCCTTACTCAAGGACCAGAATATTACCCATGCTGCCGCGCGCTTAGGCATTAGCCAGCCGGCTCTTTCTGCCCGGCTGACGCGCCTGCGCGCGCTTTTTGGTGAGCCGCTGTTTGTCCCTTCTCCACATGGACGCGGAGTATTGCCCACGCCGCGATCCGAGGCGTTAAGGCCCCGGATCGCCACGGTTCTGCAAAGTATTTCCGCCATGCTCGAGCCCGAAACGTTCGATGCGCAACACAGTCACCGAACCTTTGTGATTGCCCTCCATGAAAACCCGGCGCTGATGTTGGGAGCCGAGTTACTCAATCAGATCAGAACCGAGGCGCCGGGCATCCGCCTGCGCTTCGCGCTGCCGGACGTCGCTAAGCTGACGGCGCAGATGGAAAGTGGCGATGTGGATATCTATATCGGCGTAAACGCGGGAGCGCATGATGCCTGGGTCCGGCGCACCCTGTTTGACGATGAATACGCCACGGCGCAACGCAAAGGACATCCGCGCGGGACAGGGCCATTAGATCTTCAGACCTATTGCGCCCTTTCCCATCTGGTTGTGTCATATGAAGGCGATCCGTTTGCCGGGTTTGTCGATCAGCACCTGGCGGGGCTGGGACACCAGCGCAGCGTGGTGATGTCTACGCAAAGCTATGCCATGGCTCCCCCCATCGTTGCCGGTACCGATTTACTCTGCACCTTGCCGCGACGCATGCTGCAGCGTTTCGTCCAGACGCTGGATATTTTCCCGCCGCCCCTGCCTCTCCAGCCGATCGCAATTGGCATGTTCTGGCACCCCAAAAACAGTCAGGATCCGGCCAATTCCTGGCTGCGCCAGCAGCTCCTTCAGGCCGCTGGACGTCAGGTATGATCGAGGGTAGTCAGAAACTTTTTTAAGACTTCGGAGCGAATGATTCGGTGGCACACCAGCGTCAGCTCGCTCTCCCGGAGCCGATCGAGAATATCTACGTAGACAACGTTATCGACGCTGACCGCTTTCGCTGAGGCGGGTAGCATCGCCATGCCAAACCCCGCCGAGACCAGGCTTATCACGGTCGGCACGTCTGTCGCGTTTTGCACCACCTCGGGCTGAAATCCTGCCCCGTTACAGGCGTCATAGAAATATTGCTCCAGCCCCATGCCCTGCGGATCGCGCAGGGAAATCCACTTTTCCCCCTTCACGGACGAAAGCGTAAGCGCGGAAGCATTGGCCAGAGGATGCTGGCGATAAAGGGCCAGCACCGCTTTCTCTGACGTAAAAGGGCGGCTTTGCAGATCGTCAGGCAGTGACGGCAGCGGAGCGCGGATAATCGCGACATCGAGCTGGTTGCTCTGCACAGCGGTATAAAGGGTCTGTACGTTTCCGGTCATCAGCGACATGGTGATGGCAGGCCATTGCGAATGCACCTGACGTAACACCCCGGGCAATTTTCCGTCGAACATCGCGCTTGAAACACACCCAAGGTTCAACACCCCCTGTTCCCCTCTGGCGGTTTGCCGGGCATCCAGAACAGCCTGATCGGTCATCGCAATGGCGATGCGGGATTTGTTAAGAAACGCTTCGCCTGCCGGCGTTAGCGTTAAGCGACGGTGCGCGCGGCTAAAAAGCGTGACGCCTAACCTTTCCTCCAGGGTTTTAATCTGCTGACTCAGCGCGGGCTGGGCCATATTCAGACGTTCTGCGGCACGGTGCATATGAAGCTCTTCAGCAACCACGATGAAATTGCGCATCAGCCGAAATTGCATAGCCCCTCTCTTCAATTTGATATAAAAATTAATATCAAAATAGCATTAATGATGCAATTGATGCTATCGCTCATTCGCCTGAGAATGGGGGCAGACATTCAAAGGAGGACATATGGAACATCCCGTCAACGACCTCAGAAGTGCCATCGCACTGCTGCAACACCACGAAGGCCAGTATATCGAAACCGACCATCCGGTCGATCCGAATGCCGAACTGGCAGGGGTTTACCGCCACATCGGCGCGGGCGGAACGGTAAAACGACCTACCCGCATTGGCCCAGCCATGATGTTCAACAGCATAAAGGGTTATCCGGATTCCCGCATTCTTGTGGGCATGCACGCCAGTCGTGAAAGAGCGGCGCTGCTGCTGGGGTGTGAACCGTCTGAACTGGCAAAGCACGTCGGTCAGGCGGTGAAAAATCCGGTGGCCCCCGTTGTTGTTCCGGCCTCACAGGCACCATGCCAGGAGCAGGTGTTTTACGCTGACGATCCTGACTTCGATCTGCGCAAGCTTCTGCCGGCACCGACAAATACGCCGATTGATGCAGGCCCGTTCTTCTGTCTGGGGCTGGTGTTGGCAAGCGATCCGGAAGACGCTTCCCTTACCGACGTCACCATTCACCGTCTTTGCGTACAGGAGCGTGATGAGCTTTCCATGTTCCTTGCCGCCGGTCGTCACATTGAAGTGTTTCGCCAAAAAGCGGAAGAAGCCGGAAAACCGCTGCCGGTCACCATCAATATGGGCCTGGATCCGGCTATTTATATCGGGGCCTGCTTCGAAGCGCCCACGACCCCGTTTGGTTACAACGAGCTTGGCGTTGCCGGGGCGTTACGCCAGAAGCCGGTGGAGCTGGTTCAGGGTGTGGCTGTAAAAGAGAAAGCCATCGCGCGGGCGGAAATCATTATTGAAGGCGAGCTGCTGCCGGGCGTGCACGTCAGAGAAGACCAGCACACCAACAGCGGCCATGCAATGCCGGAATTCCCGGGCTACTGCGGCGAGGCAAATCCGTCCTTACCGGTCATCAAAGTTAAGGCGGTCACCATGCGGCATCATGCGATCCTGCAAACGCTGGTGGGACCGGGAGAAGAACACACGACGCTGGCCGGTTTACCTACCGAGGCGAGCATTCGCAACGCCGTTGAAGAAGCGATTCCAGGTTTCCTGCAAAACGTTTATGCGCACACCGCCGGTGGCGGCAAGTTCCTCGGGATTTTGCAGGTGAAAAAACGCCAGCCGTCAGACGAAGGACGTCAGGGCCAGGCGGCACTCATCGCGCTCGCCACCTACTCCGAGCTGAAAAACATTATCCTGGTTGACGAAGACGTGGATATCTTCGACAGCGACGACATTCTGTGGGCGATGACGACCCGCATGCAGGGCGATGTCAGCATCACCAATTTGCCGGGGATCCGTGGCCACCAGCTGGATCCGTCTCAGTCGCCGGATTACAGCACCTCAATTCGTGGAAATGGCATTTCTTGTAAAACCATCTTTGACTGCACGGTGCCGTGGGCGCTGAAGTCGCGTTTCGAACGCGCGCCGTTTATGGAGGTCGACCCAACCCCATGGGCGCCGGATTTGTTCAAAAAATAACGCAACATCGATGAAACCCGCCTTCTTCACCCCGTCCGGGGTGAAGAATCGCATGCTAAAATTGCCGCTTCCCCTGCTTTCTTGTACCCTTTCACCGTTTACCCCAACCTCATAAAAATCGAGACAACCGAACGCCTATGACTGCACATATTTCTAACGATCCTTTACATGGCGTCACGCTGGAGATGATGGTCAATGCCCTGGTGGCGCGTTATGGCTGGAGCGAGTTGGGCGACCGCATCAAAATTAACTGTTTCATCAAGGATCCTAGCGTTAAGTCGAGCCTAAAATTCCTGCGCCGAACCCCGTGGGCGCGCGCGGAGGTTGAAGCTCTGTACCTTGAATCCCTCGACGATGATGGGATTGCACCAGCAGATGAGCCCGCCTTTAACCCCTGGGCCAATAGTCGAATAACCAAGAGCTAATACGCCAATGACGCGACATGTAAAACGGATAGGTGCGCTGGTTGGCTGCGCACTTTTACTTGTTAGTTGCTCCTCAAAACCACCTAAATCACTTGTCACCCCGCTCCCGCCCGTGAGCAAACCCGCTCAGCAGGTGAATGAGCCCATGCGCGGCGTGTGGCTGACCACCGTCTCTCGCCTCGACTGGCCGCCCGTGTCGTCGGTGAACGGTAAAAGCGCCGATCTGCGCATCGCCCAGCAAAAGCGGGCCCTCATAGACAAGCTCGACAATCTTAAACGCCTCGGGATTAATACCGTATTTTTCCAGGTTAAACCGGATAGCACCGCGCTTTGGTCGTCTAACATTCTGCCGTGGTCGGATATGCTCACGGGCAATATTGGCGACTATCCGGGATACGATCCCCTGCAATTTATGCTGGACGAGGCGCATAAGCGCGGGCTAAAAGTCCACGCCTGGTTCAACCCGTATCGCGTGTCAACAAACACTAAGCCTTCAACCATTGCCGCGCTTAACAGAACGTCGTCTTTGCATCCTTCCAGCGTTTACGTGCAGCACCCGGAGTGGATCCGCGTGTCGGGCGATCGCTTTGTCCTTGACCCCGGCATCCCGGAAGTGCACGACTGGATAACTCAGGTCGTCACCGAAGTAGTGAAGAATTACCCTATCGACGGCGTGCAGTTTGACGATTACTTTTATGCCGAGTCGCGAGGTTCCGCGCTCAACGACGCGCAAACGTACAGACAATATGGCCAGGGATTTGCGTCAAAAGCCGACTGGCGTCGGCATAACACGCATCAGCTGATCGTGCAGGTCTCGCGCGCCATTAAGCAGGCAAAGCCTGACGTTGAGTTCGGCGTCAGCCCGGCCGGGGTCTGGCGCAACCGGTCATTCGATCCTGCAGGATCCGACACGCGTGGCGCAGCGGCCTATGACGAGTCCTACGCCGATACGCGCCAGTGGGTACAGCAGGGCTTGCTTGACTACATCGCACCGCAGATTTACTGGCCCTTCGCCCGCGATGCCGCACGGTACGACGTGCTAACTAAATGGTGGGCCGACGTCGTGAAACCGACCCATACCCGCCTGTATATCGGCGTTGCGTTTTATAAAGTGGGCGAACCGTCCAAAAACGAGCCGGACTGGACGGTCAACGGTGGCGTGCCGGAGCTGAAAAAGCAGCTCGACCTGAACGATTCGCTGCCCAACGTCAACGGCACTATCCTGTTCCGCGAAGACTACCTCAATCAGCCACAGACGCAGGAAGCCGTTAGCTACCTGCGAGACCGTTGGGGACGTTAAGCCTGTACGTCAGGCAGAAACGCCCCGTTTCTGCCTGAGTGTTTTACGGCTTCGGCCCGAACATTGCTTCAAGCTGCTGCTCGTTCGGCATGCCTACCACCTGTTGCAGCTCGTTGTGATCGTTCAGATAGTAAATGGCCGGGGTGGCGTTGGCGCCCAGGCTGTCCATTAGCGTCTGGTGCTTCTGCAGGATCTCAACGGTTTCACGTGATGCCGTTCCTTCTGGTTTTGGCAGCTTTTTACCACCGGAAAGTTCGTACGCCTTCCATGCCTCGACCGGATTTTTTGCGTTCAGAATCGCAGAGGCGTTTCGACCGCTGTTCGGATTAAGAAAGGCGACCAGCAGCGTGTTGAGCTGCACCTTGCCCGCGTTCACCCAGGGCTGTGCCTCCGCCCAGAACGCTTTGCAGTAAGGGCAGAACGGATCGGCGAAAACGAAGATTTTGCGCGGTGCGTTATCGGCCCCCTCTTTCAGCGGATGGGCCGCATTGAGTTTCTTCCACATTTCGCGTCCCATCGGGGCGTAGATCTCTTTCTGAAAATACGCTTCGCTGAGGTTTTTCCCTTTTTCATCGTACAGATACCCAGACACCACGTGCTTACCGTCTGGCGTTAAAAAAAGCGTCACGCCCATATCCTGATATTGCCCCAGCCACGCGGGCGCACCGCCGGGGGCATCAATCTTCTTGATGATTTTGATGTCTTGCTGCTCGCTGAAGTTTTTTACCACCTCAGGGATAGCGTCCGCGGCCTGCACTAAACCTGATGCTGCCAGCAGCGAAAGTAAGGCGAGTTTTTTCATGTCCCTCTCCGGTATTTAGGGGGCATCAAGGCCCCCTTCATGTTAGCGGTTTTTCAGCGCGTCGCTGACCATTTCATCGAACTGCTCATAAGGCACCCAGCCCGGAAGCAGACCCTCACCAATCAGCGTCGCTGGCGTGCCCTGGATCCCCAGCTTTTCGGCAATCAACAGGCTGCGCTTGATGGTCACCAGGCTTTCGTCGTCCGGCGTGGCCACGTTCACACCCGCCCGCTTTTGCGCCGCCTGAATGCTGGCCTCATCGTGATATCCCTTCTTCGCCATCAGGGTTTCGTTAAACTTCAGAAATTGTTCGGGGTGTGAACGCCAGAGCGTTAAAGCGTCACGCGCCGAGGTCAGCGAGCTTTCTGACCGGAACGGCAAAAATTTAAACACCACGGCCACATCCGGATGTTTTTCGACGATCTTCTCCAGATACGGGTCGAACTTTTTGCAATAGGGGCAGTTATAGTCCGTAAACACAACCAGCGTCAGTTTTGGATTTTTGGCACCGATACGCGGAGAGTTGGGATCGTTAAACAGAAAATCATAAACAATCTGCTGTGCGCGATGCTCCTGATCTGGCGTAAGCGGCTCTGCGGCCATCGCCTGAGTCGATGCAAAAAGGAGCAGTAGCGTAATAATGACGTTTTTCATGATGAAATTAGCCTTTAGCCTTGTTCAGGGTCGTTAACAGCGTGTGTTTGTCCAGCAGCGGCGAGAGCATCTCGCCTTCCGGCATGCCGGGGCCATACACCTGATTAAAGGGGATGGCATAGCGGTTGCGCGCTTCAAGGAATAGGGCGATGGCTTCAGACCGCTGACTCCAGTCGCCGCGCAGCGCGACCACGTCCGGCTGACGCAGCGCGGCAATGACGTCCGGCTGATTCAGCACCCGGTGCTCGTTAACCTTGCAGGTCACGCACCAGTCCGCAGAGATGTCCACGAACACCCTTTTCCCCTGCGCCAGGGCTGCCTGAATGGCTTCTTCACTCAACGGCTGCCATGGGATCGCCTGCGCGTCGTGTTGACCGGCGGTAGCGGAGGGAGAAACAACGAAACCGCGCAGCTGGTATCCACCGAAAACGGACAACCCAATCACCACGATCCAGAAAAGCGGCGACGTTTTTTGCCCCGTCATCGCATATACCGCGAGGGCAACAACGGTCAGTACCAGCAGAACGACGTGGCTCACCATCGTCCCCAGATGCACGTTCAACAGCGAGGCCAGCCAGAGGCTGGAGGCCAGCATCATCAGGCCCAGTATCACCTTCAAACTGTTCATCCAGCGCCCGGGTTTTGGCAGCAGCACGGCGACTTTCGGGATCAGCGCCACAAGCAGCCAGGGCAAACTCATGCCCACGCCAAGCATCAGGAAGATAAGCCACAGGGAGTGCAGCGGTGCGGCCAGCGCAAACGCCACGGCCGTGCCGAGGAACGGCGCGGAACACGGTGTCGCAAGCAGCGTGGCAAACATGCCTTCGCAGAAACTGCCGGGGAGGCCTGAACCGCCAGCTGTCGCCAGCCGTCCTGCGGCTGCGGATGGCAGTAAGACCTCAAAAGCCCCAAACAGATTCAGCGCAAAGAGGAACGTCACCGCCACCATCAGGCCGATAAACCACGGATTCTGAAACTGAATGCCCCAGCCAAGCGTAGCGCCGGTGACTTTCAGAACGGTGACCATCGCGGCCAGCAGCATAAAGGAGGTGATTATCCCGGCGCTGGTTGCCATAAAGCGCAGCCTGATCTTCTGCTGGTCCGAACCGGCCTGCAGTACGCTGCTTAACTTCATTCCCATTACCGGCAATACGCAGGGCATCAGGTTGAGGATCACGCCGCCCAGCAGGGCGAACGCCAGCATTTTACCCATTCCCGCAGGGGTATCTTGCGTGGAGTGCTCCGTCGGCGTCGCACCAACCGTCATGACGGTTTGCTGCGCTTTACCGCCGTTAGTCAGAACAAACGACAGCGCTTTCCCTTCCAGACTCTCGGGCTTATCGCCCCATTCATCCGTTACGGGAACCGACACTGAAAGCCGATTTCCGCTGTGTTTAATCACCGGATCGCCGGGAAGAATATCGCCCTCGAGCGGATCAAAATAGAGGCCAGGATTATCCCATCCGCCCTCTGTTGTCCCGGTAATCATCAGCCTTCCCTCAGACAACCAGGCGGTCAAGTTCGAGGAAATACCCGAGTCATCCGGGATCGTGCGCATCGCACGCTCGAACGCGCCGCGAAAGCCCTCATCCACCGGCTGAGTGAAATCAAGATGCAGCGTGTAGTCCGTCAGCAGGCAAACATTGCTGCAGGTCGAGAGCGTGAGCGTACCGTCGAGCGCGTCAGCATCCGTCCCGGTAATGACCATTGGGATCGTGACGTTATTGTGATAGCCCTGCGTCGTCAGGCCAGAAATATCAAAACGCGACGGCACCGGCCAGTACCAGACATCCTTTGCACCCGCTGGCCAGCTGATTTTTGGCGCGACGCCACCCTCGCCGGGTGAACGCCAGTAGGTTTTCCAGCCGGGCTGCAGCTCTACGCTGAGCAGGCCGATGATGCGGTTTTGATCCCGTTCCGCCTGAAAGCGAATACGTGCATGATCGTTTTGTGGGGAAACCAGCCAACCTGTGTCTGCCGCATGGGCAATGCCAATGCAGGACAGCAACAGGAAGAGACATCCCCTGAAGACGTTAAACATGTTTTACTCCGTGAATAGTGAAAATTATCGTGTGATGACGATATTTTTCATTCACGGAAAACGCAGTTTTTAAGGTGTATTCGGGGGGGCGGAGCCTGGACAGGCTGTTCTCTGAACGCCCGAGTCCGGACTTCAGCCAGCAGCGGTATCAGAATGAGGAAGAGAATAATGGCCGGCAGCGCGCCATCGAAGAACAGAGGCTGTGCGCAAAGAAGCGAGTGAGCACCTAACTGGCAGGGCGAAGGCCCGGACGGGTCGAGATCGCTGCTTTGAACGGGGGCGTCAACAAGCAGCGTCGTTTGCGTTTGCTCCCCCAGCCCCTGTAAAAAATGGTTAAGATAAACCGCACGCTGCACCAGGCAAATTGCCATTGCCAGACAGGCGATTATCAAAAGCCATTTACCGAGAAGCTGACGGTTGCGCATAACGTTCCAAAGTGTTCAGACGCCCCGATCATAAACGATAGTGATGAATCTACAAGTCCCTGCTGTGTAAGGTTTTGTCTGCGCGCTGCCTACTCGCCCGTCAGCGCCTCAAAGACGTCCCGCAGTCGCGTTCGCAGAAAAAGCACCGCCTTGTGCTTGCGGGATAACAGCGCCTGCGTGCTGGCTCCGGTTTCTTCGGCCAGCATGTTGATGCTGTATCCCTGTAATTCAGTTTTCTCGAACGCCTCACGCTGCGGCGGCGGGAGTTCAGACAGCGCCTGCCCGAGTTCTTCCCACAGCAGCGTCTTGAGATACTCTTCCTCCGGCGTTTGCGGCACGCCGAACAAGGTTTCCGCTACCTCATCCTCAACAAAATCGTCATCATCGGTGAAATAGCCAGAGAGCGGAACCTCGCGTTTTTTCCGCGCTCGGTCAGTCATCTCATTACGCGCCGCGCGAAACAGCCAGGCGGCGACGTTTTCCACCGGCTGTTCCACCTTCATCAGCTGCCAGGTAATTTCCTGCAGGATATCATCGGCGTCATCGCGCACCGACGTTCGCCCGCGAATGAAGGCTTTCAGCCGGGAGCGGCAGGCATTAAGTGCCGACATCAGCAATGATTCACCCGCCTCTCCGTTATTCATCTCGCTCACTCTGCATCCGGCGTTTTTGGTGCGTTGTCGTCGCGTTTATCGTCGTGCTGCCAGTGTTGGCCACAGTGCCCGCGCCGCCCAAATCCTTCCCGGCGCTGCTGCATAAAGGCTTCACGCTGTTCGGGGGTCATATTCATCCAGCGCTCATGCATGCGACGGTGCGCACCGAACATCCCCGGGCGGAAGCCCAGCCCACCAAACAAAATACGGCTCAACGCCAGAATGCCCAGCGCCTGCCAGAATCCAATGGCTTTCACGCCAAGGATAGCCGGAAGTAATGCATTCCACAGTGACATGACCAGCAGCCCCAGCGCGACGAAGATTACTGCGCCAATGACTAAGCCCTTGCCCATACGGTGGCGACCAAATCCGCGCCCGTGTCCTCGGCCCTGCATGTTGAAATCTCTCATGGTGTGTACCTCGTTAATCGTTACTGATTATGGCGTGTGCTGAGGTAGACGGATGAGCAAGGGAAATATTGCTGAAGAATGATAAAAAAGTTGATACAACTTGCAACACAGGCCAAATAGTTGAAACACAAAATTTAGGCTTTGTATAGCCACAAGCATTGTTAATCAAAACATGCAATATGAATATCTGGGCAAAAGTTGTGCTCCTAAAAATCAACAAGAGAGCTATTTCTCGCCTTGCTTATAAATAATCGCTGCAATTTATTTGGCTTTAGTCTTAGTTGAGTTATGAATACTAAGATTCTTCAACACTTTAATTTTAAATGTTTCAGCCAACGTCAGACAACGCACCCTTACAATAAGGGCTAGCATCGTTATCGCCATGCAAATATAAACAATCAGCATTTTACGCCTCCCATCAAAACTATAAAGGATAGCCAAACCTGTAAATAATGAATTGAGCGCCATTCCGCGAGCAATTCTATCTCGGCTTACATATGCCTCCATCGTTCTGATAGCGTCCACTGTTGAATAGGAGAGTATTTTTGCTGTTTTGTCATATGATTTAGATTGTTCCATACCTATGAAAATATTTCTTAGCCAACCTATAGCCTTCGTGAAAATAGTTCTGCAAAAAATCCAACGCCAAGTTCTTCCTAGTAATTTTAACAAATATGATGAAACAACATCGACAAAGATTCCAGAAACATATGCTATTGGAAATACACCAATAATTATAAATTCTTTATACTTACTTAAATCAATACTTGATAGATCATAGCAACCATGAACAAATAGAATCATCCAAATCAGTGATATCAGACCTGTCACAATATATTCTATTAATGCTGCAGCATATTGCATATTTAAAGCGCCTGTAAGTTCATTTTTTCTTAATGCACATTCAAAGTGTTATGCATTCCCTAGAGGTATAATAACGAGATATAAACAACAGAATAGCCCCCAGATTTTGAGAATTGGTTTTTACTGTAAATAGGGTAATATATTGCAATTCAAAGGCTCCCGCAGGAGCCTCCCCCTTCAATCACGCCTGCACAGGCAGCCTAAAGCTCGAAATACTCCGCGACAGCTGCTGCGCCTGCTCTTCGAGCGACGCTGCCGCGGCGGCGGATTGCTGTACCAGCGCGGCGTTTTGTTGGGTTACGCCATCCATTTCGGTTACCGCCTGCCCGACCTGACCAATCCCGCGGCTCTGCTCTTCAGAGGCAACGGATATCTGTTCCATCAGCGAGTTCACTTTATTCACTGAGGTAATAATCGAATCAATGACCTCCCCCGAGCGGTTCACCAGCGATGCGCCGTTTTTCACGCTGGACACAGATTGCGCAATCAGGCTTTCAATATCCTTCGCCGCAACCGCGCTTTTCTGCGCCAGGGTGCGAACTTCACTGGCCACAACCGCAAATCCGCGGCCCTGGGTGCCGGCGCGTGCAGCCTCAACCGCTGCGTTCAGCGCCAGAATGTTGGTCTGGAAAGCAATACTGTTGATCACGCTGGTAATGTCCTCAATACGCTTCGAGTTCGCCGCTATGGTATTCATCGTTTCTATAACTTCACGGGTTACTGCTTCCCCGGTATGGGCATTTTTCACCGCATCCTGAACCAGTTTCCCCGCCTGGAACACGTTATCTGTGTTATTCGCCACGGTCGCGCTCAGCTCTTCCATGCTGGCCGCCGTCTGGGTGAGTGCGGAAGCCTGTTCCTCGGTACGTGACGCCAGGTCGATATTTCCGGAGGCGATCTCTTGTGCCGCGTGGGTCACGGTATGGCTGGCGTCGCGGACCTGGGCAATGGTGGAGAGCAATGCAAGGCGCATCTGCTCCATCGACCCCATCAGACGATCGATTTCATTGCCGGCATTGCCCTTCACGGGCACCGGTACGTCCAGTTTACCTGCCGCAATCTGGCTGCAATGCTCGCGAGCCAGGTTGAGCGGGGCGAAAACAAAGCGCTTCATCAGCAGGCTGACGACAACGATCACCAACACAAACAGTAATGCGACAGCGGCGATAATCACCAGGCCGGAAATGAAGTTGCTGTTCGCATCCTCATTCAGGCTTTTGGCGTATTTCTGGTGTACGGACAGCACCTGGTCGAGCACAATTTCGTACTGGCGATCGCGTTGAGACACCACGGGGATAAGCGCGTTAAACTTCGCGACATCATGTGCAGCGGCGGCGTTAATCAGTGGCTCAAGCCCCTGATTACGATAGTTTTGCCAGGCGTCCTGATACGCCGCCACCAGCGGCGCCTCATCGTTTAAACGCGGAGAGTCCATAAACGCGGCAAATGCATTATCCGCTTTGCCGAGTGCCTCTTTAACGGCAGACAGCTTGGCCGATTGATCCGCTGTGTCCCCCGCCTCCACCATTTTTACATATTCCATCACCCGCACGCGCAACGTACGGCTGTGGTTGATGGGGTCAATAATTGACAAAACAACCTGAATTTCTTTATTCACGTTATCCAGCGAATTATTACTTTTGATGATGAGATCAACGCTGGTGAGGGTGCTGGCAACAAAGAAAAACAACAATGAGAACAATATGATGAGTGACGATTTTTTCAACGACATAAAACACCTCAGGGATATAATTTCCCTTTGGTTATCGGCTGATTCAGATCTTTAATTAATTAAAGTTATTGAAGTATCCCTCAGCCGCTCACATTTTATCCCGTCGTTTTGTAGCGTCGTTGCAGGGTCGCATCCAGCTTGCGCTGCAGCGGCTCCGGCGTTTCCCCTTCAATTAATTTCCCGATCAGATCAAAACAGTGCCATGCCAGCTGGCGGTTATCCTGGCGTACGGTATCGATAGGAATGGTAAGTGAGTCGTACAAATAGTGATCGTCAAAACTGGCGAGACGCATATCACATTGCAATAAGTTGTGCTGCCCCATATAGCGCAATACCCCTTCCAGCAGCCCGCAGGCGGCGGTGAAAAGCGCTTTGGGCGGGCGGCCTAAACGCGCGCACAGTTCAGCGAACATTTCGTAGCCGGAGCTTGGGTGATAATTGCCATGAATGATCCACTCTGGGCGCAGCTGAACGTTAGCGTCATGCAGGCCTTGCTTAAACCCCTCCAGACGGTCGCGCGTCGGGGAAAGGCGCGGCTGGCCGCCAAGAAAATAGATTTCATCGGGATGCTGGCGGGCAATGTCGGCCACCAGGGCAGCCGTTGGGGTAATGGAATCGGTAATGACCAGCGGCAGAGAGCTGTCGTTCATATGACGATCAAAAAGCACGACAGGCAGCTGTTCGCTCAGTTTCTGGTAGTCCGCATCATTGAGCATGCTTGAGGCGACAATCAGCCCGTCCACCTGACGCGCCACCATGTTATTGACCACCACCGTCTCCTGCCCCGGATTTTCATCGCTACAGGAGATCAGCAGTTGGACGCCAGCCTCACGGCACAGCGTCTCCAGCTCGTGAGAAAAAACGGCGAAACCGTAGTTGGTGATCTCCGGGACCACCAGACCAATAGTGTGACTGCGGTTATCACGCAGCGAGCGCGCGTGAATACTGGGCTGATAATGGTGCTCTTTTGCTATCGCCAGTACACGTTCGCGGGTCTCCTCCGCGACGCGAAGCTCTTTGCTGCGCCCGTTCAGTACCAGGCTGGCAGTGGCTTTTGATACCCCTGCCAGCTCCGCGATGTCTTTTATTGTGACGCGTTTGGTTTTTCTCACAACGACCTAGTCCGGCTGCCAAAAACGCTATTCTATCATGCAGCTGCGCAGCGACCAGTAGCGTAATGTGATGTTGGACGCACCTTCGAAGCGAACCTGCGCCGGGTGGACAGGAAAATAGCGACTGCTCATGACCCCTTCGCCACCATTAATGAAAATTTCGACGCTGGAACGGTCGCACAGTACGCGTATATGACGCACCTCACCCTGCCAATAACGCGTTAATGTTTCCCCGGTGCTCAAGCTGGCGCGTTCGAGGCGCAACCCGTTTTCATCCATCGTGAGTCGTATCGCTCCGCCAAAATCCACATTTAGGTGCGAGGCGGCGATCTCAAACTCAAGACGCGCGGCGTCCAGTATGGGCGCATCGCTGGCGTTTCCCTGCCACTGATGTTCCGCCTCGCGAAGCTGTGCCAGTTCCCTGATCGGGGTTTGCCACAGCGTGCCGTCACGATACGCAAGCTCGCGCGGACAGGTCATCTGATGGATCCAGCCGTGAGCTCGCGTTGGCTGCAGCATCTCTTCTCCATCGGGCACGCCCATCCAGCCAATCAGGATGCGTCGGCCATCTTCCGCTGTGGTGGTTTGCGGAGCGTAAAACTCGAAACCGGCGTCCAGCTCGTGAAGCTCACCGTGGTCAAACGCGGCGTGTTGATAGTCAAACGCCCCGCTCATCCAGGTGGCCGGATAGGTATTGAGATAGCGATGCGGTTCACGCGCCAGCCCCTGCGGGCAGCAAATCAGAATATGCGTCCCGTCCAGGGCAAACAGATCCGGACACTCCCACATATACCCGGCGTCCGTCATGCCATTAACGCCGTGCCCGGCAATCTCACCGCAGGGCTGCCAGCTGTAGAGATCTGCCGAGTTGAACAGCAGCACTTTGCCCCGCTTTTGAAGATCCTGCGCACCGAGCACCATGTACCACTGCCCGTCGTGCTGCCAGACCTTCGGATCACGCACGTGTCCGGTATAGCCCTCCGGCAAGGGCAGAACCGGCCCCCGTTTCTTAAAGCTGCCGTCATCCTGTTCCTCCGCCAGGCACTGCCAGGCGGTACGGCTGCCGTCGTCAAACTTGACGTTGCCGGTGTAGCACAGCGTCAGCACCCCATTGTTGTCTACGGCACTGCCGGAATAACAGCCGCTGCGGTCGTACTCTTCATCGGGCATGAGCGCCATCGGCTCATGCTGCCAGTGCACAAGATCGGCTGAACTCCAGTGTCCCCAGCATTTATAGCGATGATCGCAATCCAGCGGATTCCACTGATAAAACAGATGGTAACGCCCGGCAAACCAGATAAAGCCGTTAGGATCGTTCATCAGCCCCGTAACCGGTGCCGGGTGCCACTGCGGATAGTGGCTATCGGCAAAAGCCCGCGGCTGGCCTTTCATTACGGCCTGCAGTACGGCAGGCCAGCGAGAAGGTCGCGTCATTATTCAGAATCCGTCTTGTATTTCAGCAGCAGGGAAAGCGTAAACGCCACGCCGAACGCAATCACCATGCCGATAATATAGTTCAGCAGCGAGCTTGCCTGTACAATCGCCATCCCCGGGATCGCGGTCAGCCCAACGGCGGTCATATACACATGTACCGACACCACCCAGGCGCCGCCCGCCGCCCCGCCGATGAGTGCCGCAATAAACGGCTTCACGAAGCGCAGGTTGATACCAAAAATCGCAGCCTCGGTGATGCCCAGCATCGCCGAAAACGCCGACGGTAAGGTAATGGCTTTAATTTTCACGTCTTTGGTTTTGAACCACACCGCCAGGCACGCGCCGCCCTGAGCCACGTTCGCCATCGCCCAGATAGGCAGCAAGAAGTTAACGCCGATCGACGGATTGCCCAGCAGCCCGGCCTCGATGGCATGGAAGCTGTGGTGAATACCGGTGATGACAATCACCGAATAGAGCCCGCCAAACAACAATCCGGCCAGCCAGCCCGCATGCTCAATCAGGGTACTCAGAATGAACGAGATTCCGTCACCCAGCGCGCGCCCTGCCGGGCCGATAATCAGCAGCGCGATAAAGCCGGAGATAATCACGGTCAGGAACGGGGTCAGGATCAGATCAAGCGCGTCCGGGATTGCCCGGCGCAGGTTTTTCTCCACAATGCTCATAAACCAGACGGCCAGCAGCACCGGGAACACCGTCCCCTGATAGCCAATCATAGCGATATCAAGGCCGAAGAAGTTCATGGTATGGAAACCGGACGCCACGCCCCAGGCGTTCGTCAGCGCCGGGTGCGTCAGGATGCCGCCCAGCGTTGCGCCCAAATACGGGTTGCCGCCAAACTCGCGCGCGGCGGTAAAACCAATCAGGATGGGCAGAATGATAAACGCCGCCGAGCTGCACATGTCCAGCATGATGTATATCGCGTTATCGGCGCTGACCCAGCCGTAGGTCTTCACCATCCCCAGCAGGCCCATCAGCAGACCGGACGCCACAATCGCCGGAATGATCGGCACAAAAATATTCGACAGCAAGCGGGCGATACGCTGGAACGGGTTCAGCTTGCGCGCGGCGATATTCGCCGCTTCCGACTTGCTGGATTCACCGATCCCCGTCGCCTGAATAAACGCGGCGTAGACCTTGTTCACTACGCCCGTACCGAAAATCACCTGCATCTGCCCGGCGTTGCGAAAACACCCTTTTACCCCGTCAACCTTGCCGATAGCTTGCTGATCGGCAAGCGCATCGTCGACCAGCACCAGCCGCAGGCGCGTGGCGCAGTGCGCGGCGCTGGCGATGTTCTCTTTGCCGCCGAGCAGCGGAATGAGCGCGCGGGCGATATTATCAAAATCCATAGATACCTCTGCCTGACTTCGTTTTTATGATGTTTGAAACGCCCCCGCAGAACGGGGGCGTGAAAGAGTTAGAACCAGGTTTCCATCTGAACCCCAAAGTTCCATTCCCCACCGGCGTTGAAGCCGCTGCTGCCAAAGGCATCATCGCTGGCGTAATTATCCAGTTTGCTGCTCCAGTCCATCCAGGTAGCGAACAGGCGTAATTCAGGACGACTGAAGAAATCACCGATCTTGCCCGCTTTTAGCGTCGGCGCGAAGGTCAACTTGTAGAAGCTTCCGTTAACAGCGTTACGATCTTTGTAACCTTCCGGGTTTAAATCCATGTACTGATAGCTGCCCTCAAACGCCAGCGCAAAATTCTGCGTGACCTCTTTGATCAGGCGGGTGTTCAGCGTAACCCACTCATAGCTGTCGCCTTTGACATAGCGATCTTTACTGCTCTGGGCCAGTACCGCAGGGGCAATGTGCCAGCCGCCCCCCAGCGGCGTGACACCGTAACTTGCAAAGCGCCAGGTATCCGCTTCCGACAGCAACGCGCCATCAGACCCAATGCTTTTCACCTCTGCTCCCAGTCCGTGACCGTATAACAGCGCCGTTTTGGCAGAACCTTCACGCAGGCCGTAGAAACTGTCGTTGTGCAGGCCTACCAGGGCATGCACGCCGGTATTTGCCGCGTCGGTTTTAATCAGATCGCCATTCGCGTCTTTACGGTCGTCGTTATCTTTTGCCCTCAGGCCGCTCACCATCAGCTGGAACGGTCCGGCGAAGTGGTTCATGCTGAGGATGTAGTTCTGGACGTTGTTGTCAATCTGCTCTTCGCTGCCGAAATTGCGCCCGTAAATCGAGACGTTGCTACGCAGCGTGTCGTTCCACTTCACGTCGTATACGCCGCCGCCGGTCCCGGCAAGGAACACCACGTCGGAATCCAGCCAGTGAATATCAAAGTTATCGCGGTCAAAACGTTTACCCGCCCAGAAGGTGCTGCCCTTCAACGCGCCGGTAAAATCAGGCAGATTGCCCAGCTCAGCAAATGCCTGACGAATGTTGAGATCGCTGGTATCGGCTGACCAATCGTTATAGGTTTTTTGTCCATCGGCAAGCATCGCTTTGAAACGTGTCGTCGCCCCGTTGTCCAGGGTCTGTTTGTGTTCCACGTTCAGCTCAACGTACGTATCCGCTTCATTCCCCAGACGGCCAATCGCCCCACCGGTTTCCCCGGCTGGCGTCAGGTATGGGCCACTTTTACTGCTTGAGGCCGCATCGTTCATTAGCAAGCCGGAGCGGGCATAGCCGTGAAATTCAAAGCCGCTGCTCTGGTCGGCTTTCTTCTCCAGCACCGAGGTTCGCTGCGCTACCGCCTGCGTGCGGGTTTGCGCCTGCTGCTGTGCCGCAACCAGCTGCTGCGTTTTTTGTTCCGCTGAGGCCGCACGTTTCTCGGCCGCCTGCGCGCGCGTTTCCGCATCCTGCAGACGCTGCTCAAGCGCCGCAAGGCGCGATTCGATACTTGTCATATCCGCTTTGGCAAAAACAGAGGTACTGCCGGCCAGCATGCCTATCATCACGGCAAGTCTGCGTTTTTTATACATTTTGTCGCATCCCTAAAAGAAATATTTGAACGTTGCTAAATTGCTAAACCGGTTTAGGTTGATGATACTAAACCTGTGAATTTTGAATCGGCAATGTTTTTTGCTAAACCGATTTAGTAAGTGTGATCGAGGCAACAATTCAGGCCGCCGAGCGGCGGCCAACGGGCGGAAATCAGAGTGCGTGATGGTACGGTAGCGCGGTCATTGCGCCTTTGGCCGTCGTGGCGAGCGCGCCGCAGCGCTGCGCCAAGCCAATGATGCGGGTGAGATCGTCGGGGATGTGGCCGGTGGATGCGAGCCCGTAAAGCAGTCCCGCCACAAAGGCATCACCGGCACCGGTCGTGTCAATACATTCGACAGGCGTAGCCGGATAGTGCGTCAGCGTATCCCTGTGCCAGATAACCACGCCCTCTTTGCCCTGCGTCACCAGCACCAGGCTTGCCGGACACGTGTTCATAAGCGTATCCAGCCCTTCTTTTACTCGCCGATCTCCGGTCAGGAAAGTCAGTTCCTCAACGGAGAGTTTAACCACGTCTGCACCGCGCAGTGCCTGCGCCAGACAGTCGCGGAGATCATCCTCGTCCGCCCAGAGATCCGGGCGAATATTGGGATCAAAACTGACAAAGCCACCCGCCTTTCGAATAGACGCTATCGCCTGAAACGTTGCGGAACGGCTGGGTTCTGCGCTGAGCGCAATAGAGCAGACGTGGAGCCACTCTCCGGCAGAGAACGTCGGTAAATCGGCTGGCTCCAGAAACAGATCCGCGCTCGGTCGTACCATAAAGGTAAACGAGCGTTCGCCCTGTTCATCAAGGTCAACAACGACGGTGGAGGTGCGGCGCAAAGGGTCCAGCCGCAGCCGCTGCACGTCGACCTTTTCATCCGTTAATATCTTTTGCATAAAGCGGCCAAAGGGATCGTCCCCAACTCGGCCAATAAACGCGCTATTCCCGCCCAGCCGGGCAATACCCACCGCCACATTCGCCGGCGCGCCGCCGGGACACTGCAGCAGTTTGCCATCGCTTTCCGGCAGGAGATCCACGACGGCATCCCCAAGCACCCAAATTTTACTCATACGCTCACCTTAGCTAAACATTGTTAAACCGTTTTAGCTATTTAAGCACAGGCTGGGAAAAGGGGAAATATAGACGAGAGAAATTGCGTTATCGTGCCAGGTGGGGCCAGTTAATATTACCCACGCCGTTAAGCTTCGGTCGGGCGAATAAAAAACCCTGGAAGCGGCGAATACCGGCGTACTCAAGCCAGCACCACTCTTCCATCTTCTCAATTCCTTCCGCCACCAGCGTGATTTCCATATCGGTACAACAGCTAACGATCGATTTCACAATCGCCTGCTTCGGACCGCTAAGATGAATATCGCTGATGATTTCGCGATCGATTTTAATCTTGTCTGGCTGGAATTTCGTTAATAGCGACAGTCCCGCATATCCGGAACCAAAATCATCAATCGCCAGGCCGATCCCTTCGGCACGCAGCTGTTTAATGGCGCTATTAAATCGGTTGAAGCCTGAAATCATCTCATTTTCGGTGACTTCTATGATCACCTGCTCTGGCTGCAGGCCGTTAAGCCTGATCTGCTTGACTAAAAATTCCACCGCGCCGGGCACATTCACCAGCGACATTGGCAAGAGATTGACCGCAATTTTATGCCCACCAATGCCCAGCTTCTTCGCCAGCGCAAAGGCATAGGCCTTGGTCTGCAAATCAACTTCGTAAATTTTGTCCTGGTCGAGGGAATGAAAGAAATGCTCCGGGCTTCCGCCATCATTGCTGCGAATAAGGGCCTCAAGCGAGCTAATCTTCCCCTCCGTCGGCTCAACAATAGGCTGCAAGGCAAACTGGCAAAACTGGTTTGCGATTAACCCGACGCCCTCCCCGAACGGAAGATCCTCGCTCGAGAGCGTCCATTTCTCCACGTCGAAAGGCGTGCCGGTAGGTGACGCTTTTTTGCCGGTAATAAAAGTCTGAATGAATTTGAACACCCGATCGTCTGATGTCAGGTAGCTTTCAAGTTTGCTGTAGTGCAAAACCGACTGCAGGACCTCTTTCTGCGATTGAACCTGCAGATCGAACAGCAGCATGCCCACGTTTTCAAAACGTCTGCGCGGCCCATAGTCACGTAGCAGTTCTACGACGCCGAAGTGACGTTTATCGGCACGGATTGTATGGAATAGCGAAACAACGCTCTCCTCCGCGCCTTCGAGAATTTGCAGGTTCTCGCGTCCGTTAGAGATAAGCACGCCGGTGATATTCAGCCCTGTATTTCTGATCTTCGCGCGTTCGACCAATGAAATCAGGTCGGCTGAATGACAGGATGGATTTAACTGGCTTCGATAAATAAGTGTAGTCAGCACAGAAATGTGTCCCGTTGTGAAATATGCGCCCTAAATTATTCTTTAGCATATTTTAAGAATGCCACCTAATACATTAGCCATGCGAATGGCTCGTCATTTATCCTCTGGATTGATACGCCTGTTAATCCTCTCCTGCATATAGTCGTAAAACGGATTGGACGTCACCCGCATTAGCGCCTCTTTTCCAACACTTAGCACCGATGTCTCTCCCCACAGCGCAATCGTCCCCAGGCTGATGCCATACCGATTTTTAGCGGCAGGAAGACGGCCATAGAGATCGTCATCCGGTGGAAACGGCACGGCAACGTGCGACAGCGAATAGACCTCTTGTGGCCAGCGAAGCGCCAGCGGCACGACAGTTTCATGCATGCTGCCCGCGGGCGTTATTTTCGCAACCGTATCGAAACTGTCTGTATCGGCATTGGTGATAACCGTGACACTGTAACGCCTGAGCTCGGCGGGCAACAGTTCTGACAGCGCCGTCCACGACGATGGCCTGAACAGCGGACGGAAACTCGCGGCCTGATTGATGTCAAACACCACCAGTTCACTGCCGTTCTCAGGCAGCTGATCGAACAGCTCGGTGACGACGGCGCGGGTGCTGACCGTTGAATCCATTACCGACTGGAACGCCAGCACCGGCGGTAATCCGCTGAGCGTGTTCTCCCGTGCATCACGACTCAACTGCTGCTGCAGAGCCTGCGTCAGCAGCCACGACTGGCGCGCCGCGTTAACCGGGAATGAATTGTATTTATAAGGGTTATATTCTGGGGCAATGTTGAGCCATGCCGCTTTGGCAAACGCCGGTAACAGGGCGGGAAGCCCCGCGAACCCTGCAAAGCGGGCAAATGCGGTCACGCCGATCATCGGGGAAAGCAGAACCAGCTGCTGAGGTTTACGCAACGAGGGAGAATCAAGCGCGTCAAGGGCATATTTCATCGCCAGCGCCCCACCGTTAGAGTAGCCCACCACATGCAGCGGAACCCCTTCGCCCGCCAGACGCGTTGCTTCGCGTACGGCAAGGCGCGTTGTCGCCAGCCACATCTCCCAGTCGACGTCAGTTAGCGCGCCGGGGGCCGTCCCGTGTCCGGGCAGACGGGGAACCACCGCCACGAAACCGCGCTGCTGATAATCCTGCGCAATATGCTTAACGCTGTAGGGTGAATCCGTGAGTCCGTGCAACAGTACCACCGCGCCGCGCGGTTTTCCTTGCGGCATTAACACGAACGAGCGGTTTGCATCGGGCGAAAATTTGCCGGGCCATACCAGGCTCTGCCGGAAATAGCGGTTCAGCGGCGTGCGCTCCTCGCCCGCCGTTTTTGCCGTCACGTCCGCGTCCAGATCGGCGAAGATGACGTTTTCGCGTGCGGTGTATTGTGCAAAGCTCGCCTTATCGATCTCGTCCACGGACATTTCATCGGCTTGCCAGGTGTGCCAGCGATGCAGCGCTGGCCCCTGTTGGGAGAGGTAAACCCGGACGGCGAGCAGCACAAGCAGGATAATCCCCAGCACCATCGCGATTTTCTTTGCAACAACGATCAGCCGCACGCTGATTCGCCAGGGCAGATTTGCCATGCCGCCATCCCTTTCTTATTCATAGTGCTTATATCTTAACAAATAATGTGAGGACACTGACGTATTCACCAAAATCATCCTCTTCATCGCTCCCCGTTGCACCAAAAGTGAACTACGCTGCACAAATGTTGATCATTAGTTAAACAAATATTGCATTAACTTTGCAGCACAGGCGGTATTCCGCTCACTGTGAATATGGCACGCGTCATGCATTGTTAATCTGATAACAGAACGCCTGTCATTGACAGCACGTTAACAGCGAGGCGGTATGACCACCCAACCCGAAGTGCTGAGCCGTATTGAAGCAACATTCAGCCAGCTCACCCCCAGCGAAAAGCGGGTGGCGAGCTGGCTGCTGGCCCATGCTGCGCAAATACCCTTTGAAACCGCGGAGAGCGTGGCGCTGGCGACGGGTACCAGCGGGATAACCGTTGGACGATTCCTGCGCAAGCTGGGCTATCGCAATCTCGACGATGCTAAAAAAAGCCTGCGCGACCCGTACCAGCCGTGGGGCATGAACGAGCGTCTCGACTCCTGGCAGCAGCAGCCCGTGTCGGATCGCGTGCAGCACGCCCTGTCGCTGGAGATTGACGCCATTACCCATGTGTATCAACTGGCACAAAGCGATGCGTTTAAGCAGGTTGTCCATCAGCTGACGCACGCCGACGCGGTGTTTGTCCTGGGTATCCAGTCAACGCGCGGGATTGCCAACGCCTTCTTCAGCCATCTGGAGTACCTGCGCCCGCGCGTGAGTTATTCCGAGGGGTTATCCGGCAGCTGGGTTGAATCGCTGAACTCCGGTTTTTCGCATCCTTATGTAGTACTGACCGATACCCGCGCCTATTCCGCCATTGCCCGTCAATACTGCCGCGTCGCAAGCGAGAAAAGCATACCGATGGCGCTGATTACCGACATCTGGTGCCCCTGGGCGCGGGATTACCCCATTGATTTACTGCAGGTGAAAACCGATACCGGCCACTTTTGGGATTCACTGGCCCCCGTGAGCTGTCTGTTCAACCTGCTTCTGTCGGGCGTGGTGGAAGCGTTGGGTGATGCCCTTCCTGAGCGCCTTGCGGTAAACCGACAATTACAACAAGAGTTTGGTCAATTCGAACGCTAAAGGAGCGTAGCTATGCCCGAAGAGAGTGAACTGATTGATGTGGCGAAGACCTTCCCCACGCTGTCAATCGATCTGAAATACGCCACGGCCGACAACCTTACTGGCCGCCCGATTTATCGCGAGACGCAGTGTCTGCTGCATCGTGACGCGGCCACCGCGCTGGCGAAAGCTATCAGCATCGCGACGCTAGCCGGGCTGAAGCTGGTGGTTTACGACGCCTACCGCCCGCAGCAGGCGCAGGCCCAGCTGTGGGATGCCTGCCCGAATCCCGACTATGTCGTTGACGTCGCTATTGGATCCAATCACAGCCGCGGCACGGCTATCGACGTTACGCTGATGGACGAACATGACAACGTGCTGGACATGGGTGCCGGGTTCGACGAAATGCACGACCGTTCGCATCCCTATCACCCTTCAGTCCCGCCGCATGCCCAGCGCAACCGCCTGCTGCTTAACGCCATTATGTTTGGCGGCGGCTTTGTCGGCATTAGCAGCGAATGGTGGCATTTCGAGCTACCCGATGCTGCCAGCTATCCTTTGCTTGACGATCGCTTTGACTGTTTCCCTTTGACGCACACATCCCTTTAATTCTGGAGCACGGCCATGAAAACAACGCTTCTGACCACCCTGATTGCCGCCACGTTTGCACTGAGCGCGCCGCTTGCGCTGGCTGCCGTCCCTAAAGATATGCTGGCGATCGGCAAAGCGGCCGACCCGCAAACGCTCGATCCGGCGGTCACCATTGATAACAACGACTGGACGGTGACCTACCCGTCCTATCAACGTCTGGTCAAGTACAAGCCCGGCACCACCGAGGTTGAAGGCGATCTGTCGACGGGCTGGAAGGCGTCTGATGACCAGAAGGAGTGGACCTTCACCCTGACGGACAAGGCGACATTTTCTGATGGCACTCCGGTTACCGCCGAGGCGGTCAAGCTCTCGTTTGAGCGACTGCTGAAAATCGGTCAAGGTCCGTCCGAAGCCTTCCCGAAAGATCTCAAAATTGATGCGGTGGATGAACACACGGTGAAATTCACCTTAAGCCAGCCGTTTGCCCCTTTCCTTTACACCCTGGCGAACGATGGCGCGTCCATCATCAACCCGGCAGTGCTGAAAGCCAACGCGGCGGATGATGCACGCGGTTATCTGGCACAAAACACCGCGGGTTCAGGGCCGTTTATGCTGAAAAGCTGGCAGAAAGGTCAGCAGCTGATTCTGGTGCCTAACCCACACTGGGCGGGCGATAAGCCACACTTTAAGCGCGTGTCGGTAAAAATCATCGGCGAAAGCGCGTCGCGTCGCTTGCAGCTCTCCCGTGGCGACCTGGATATTGCCGACTCGCTGCCGGTGGATCAACTTACCGCCCTGAAACAGGAAGGCAAGGTGGCCGTTGCCGAGTACCCGTCCCTGCGCGTTACCTATCTGTATCTTAACAACGGTAAAGCGCCGATGAATCAGGTCGATTTACGCCGCGCGGTGTCCTGGGCAACGGATTATGAGGGCATGGTGAAAGGTATTTTGAGCGGCAATGGCAAGCAGATGCGGGGCCCCATCCCGGACGGCATGTGGGGCTTTGACTCAAGCGCCATGCAGTACCGCTTTGACGAGGAGAAAGCCAAAGCGGCGCTGGAAAACGTAAAGGATAAACCTGCAAGCCTGACGTTCCTCTACTCTGACAACGACCCGAACTGGGAGCCGATTGCCCTCTCCACCCAGGCCAGCCTTGGCAAGCTGGGTATCAACGTCAAGCTGGAAAAACTGGCCAATGCCACCATGCGTGACCGCGTGGGAAAAGGCGATTACGACATTGCCATCGGCAACTGGAGCCCGGATTTTGCCGACCCGTACATGTTCATGAACTACTGGTTTGAGTCGGACAAAAAAGGGCTGCCGGGCAACCGCGCGTTCTATGACAACAAAGCCGTCGATTCTCTGCTGCAGGCGGCGCTGAAAACCACCGACCAGGCGCAGCGCACCAAAGACTACCAGCAGGCGCAAAAGGTGGTGATTGACGAAGCGGCCTACGTTTATCTGTTCCAGAAGAACTACCAGCTGGCGATGAACAAAGAGGTCAAAGGTTTCACCTTTAATCCAATGCTTGAGCAGGTGTTCAACATCGCCACCATGAGTAAGTAACGGTTGTCGCCGGGGGAAAGCGAATGACGTTCTGGAGCATAGTGCGCCAGCGCTGCTGGGGGTTAATCCTGGTGGTGGCCGGTGTCTGTATCATCACCTTTATTATTTCACACATGATCCCCGGCGATCCGGCCCGTCTGCTGGCCGGAGACCGTGCCAGCGACGACATTGTGCAAAGCATCCGCCAGCAGTTGGGGCTGGATCAGCCGCTGTATATCCAGTTTGGCCGCTACGTCGATGCCCTGGCGCACGGTGATTTAGGCACCTCCATCCGCACCGGCCGTCCGGTGGCGGAAGATCTGAAGGCCTTTTTCCCCGCCACGCTGGAGCTGGCGTTTTGTTCCCTGCTGCTGGCGTTAATCATTGGCGTACCGTTGGGCATTTTGTCTGCCGTTTACCGCAATCGCTGGCTGGATCACCTGGTGCGCCTAATGGCGATGACCGGGATCTCTACCCCTGCATTCTGGCTGGGGCTGGGCGTGATTGTGCTGTTCTACGGGCAGCTGCAAATTCTGCCCGGCGGCGGCAGGCTGGACGACTGGCTTGACCCGCCTGCGCGCGTTACCGGCTTTTATCTGGTTGATGCTCTGCTGGAAGGTAACGGCGAGGTCTTTCTTAATGCGCTTCAGCACCTGATTTTGCCTTCCTTGACGCTGGCCTTTGTTCACCTGGGCATTGTGGCGCGTCAGGTTCGCTCTGCCATGCTCGAACAGCTGAGCGAGGATTACATTCGTACCGCCCGCGCCAGCGGGTTACCAGGCTGGTATATCGTTCTGCGTTATGCCCTGCCGAATGCGATGATCCCGTCGATTACCGTGCTCGGTCTGGCGCTGGGCGATCTGCTTTACGGCGCGGTGCTGACCGAAACCGTTTTTGCCTGGCCGGGGATGGGCGCATGGGTGGTGACCTCCATTCAGGCGCTCGATTTCCCTGCGGTGATGGGCTTCGCGGTGGTGGTCTCGCTGGCGTACGTGTTGGTCAATCTTGTGGTCGATCTGCTCTATCTGTGGATTGACCCGCGAATCGGGCGCGGAGGTGCCGAATGATGTTGACTCAGGAAACGTCCGTCCAGGCTACGTCCCCTAAACCGCGCCTCGACTGGGCAAAGCTGTTCTGGATGCTGCGTAAAAGCCCGCTCACGCTGATCGGCGGCGTGATTATGATCCTGATGCTATTACTGATGGTTACCTCGCCGTGGATAGTGCCGCACGACCCGAACGCGCTGGATTTGACGGCACGCCTGCAGGCGCCGTCCGCGCAACACTGGTTTGGCACCGATGAAGTGGGCCGCGATTTGTTCAGCCGCGTGCTGGTGGGGAGTCAACAGTCCATCAGCGCAGGGCTGGCGGTTGTCGCCATCGCAGGGGGAATAGGCTCGCTGCTAGGTTGTTTGTCCGGCGTGCTGGGCGGGCGCGGTGATGCCATTATTATGCGCATCATGGACATCATGCTCTCTATCCCCTCCCTGGTGCTGACCATGGCGCTGGCTGCCGCGCTCGGGCCGAGCCTGTTCAACGCCATGCTGGCGATCGCGATCGTACGCATTCCCTTTTACGTCCGCCTGGCACGCGGGCAGACGCTGGTGGTACGCCAGTTTACCTACGTGCAGGCCGCCCGTACCTTCGGTGCCTCGCGCTGGCATTTGATCAGCTGGCACATCCTGCGCAATGCCCTGCCGCCGCTGATTGTTCAGGCGTCTCTGGATATCGGCAGCGCGATTCTGATGGCCGCCACGCTGGGCTTTATCGGCCTCGGCGCACAGCAGCCGACGGCGGAATGGGGAGCGATGGTCGCCGTCGGGCGTAACTATGTTCTCGACCAGTGGTGGTACTGCGCCTTTCCGGGTGCGGCGATCCTGATCACGGCCGTCGGTTTTAATCTGTTTGGTGACGGGATCCGCGACCTGCTGGATCCGAAATCGGGAGGGAGACAGTCATGACCGACTCGGTATTGACCATTGACGATTTGCACCTGAGTTTTCCTGTTTATCGCGGTGAAGTCCACGCCCTCAACCACGTTTCGCTGGATATCAAACGCGGAGAAATCGTTGGCATGGTGGGCGAATCAGGCTCGGGCAAGTCGGTGACCGCGATGCTGGCAATGCGCCTCCTGCCCGAGGGAAGCTATCGCATTCATCACGGGCAGGTAAAACTGCTGGGTGAAGACGTGCTGAACGCGTCGGAGAAACAGCTCCGCCAGTGGCGCGGGGCAAAAGTGGCGATGATATTTCAGGAGCCGATGACCGCGCTTAACCCCACGCGGCGGATAGGCAAACAGATGGTGGAGGTGATCCGCCAGCATCAGCCGCTCTCGCGCGGCGAGGCACAGCAAAAGGCCATTTCGCTGCTGGAAGAGATGCAAATTCCGGATGCCGCCGAGGTAATGGCCCGCTACCCGTTTGAGCTTTCGGGCGGGATGCGCCAGCGGGTGATGATCGCCCTGGCCTTCTCCTGCGAGCCTGAGCTTATTATCGCCGATGAACCTACCACCGCGCTGGACGTCACCGTGCAGCTACAGGTGTTGCGATTGCTTAAGCACAAGGCGCGCGCCAGCGGAACGTCGGTGCTGTTTATCAGCCATGATATGGCCGTCGTTTCACAGCTCTGCGATCGGATGTATGTGATGTACGCGGGCAGCGTGATTGAAAGCGGCACCACGCAAACGCTGATTCAGCGCCCTGTCCACCCGTATTCCATCGGGCTGCTGCAGTGCGCGCCGGAAAACGGCGAGCCGCGCGGCGTGTTACCGGCTATCCCGGGCACGGTGCCGAATCTCAGCCAGCTCCCGCGCGGCTGCGCGTTTCGCGAGCGCTGTTTTGCGGCGGGCGCGAAATGTGGTGAAACGCCAAAACTCATGCCTACGGGTGCAGAGAGCCAACGGGCTGCCTGCTGGTACCCGCAATCGGAGAATCACGATGTCTGATATTTTGCTGGAACTGGATAGCGTGCACGTCAACTTTCCCGCACGCAAAAACTGGCTGGGGCGCGTCACGGAGCAGGTGCATGCGCTCAACGGGTTGGATTTGCACATCCATCGCGGTGAAACGCTGGGCATTGTCGGTGAGTCCGGCTGCGGGAAAAGCACGCTGGCGCAGCTGCTGATGGGCATGTTAAAGCCCAGCACCGGCGCTTGCCGTCGACCGAATTCGGCAAGCGGCATGCAGATGGTGTTTCAAGACCCGCTCTCTTCCCTCGACCCGCGCCTGCCGGTCTGGCGCATTATTACCGAGCCGGTGTGGGTGCAAAAGCGCAGCAGCGAGCGCGAGCGCCGCCATCTGGCGGAGAACCTGGCGCAGCAGGTCGGCATCCGTCCGGAATACCTCGATCGCCTGCCGCACGCCTTTTCCGGCGGACAGCGTCAGCGCATTGCGATTGCCCGCGCGCTTTCTTCCAATCCGGACATCATCGTGCTGGACGAACCGACCAGCGCGCTGGATATTTCCGTGCAGGCGCAGATCCTGAATTTACTGGTCACGCTGCAGCGGGAGCGCAATCTGACCTATGTGCTGATCTCCCATAACGTCTCGGTGGTCAGGCACATGAGCGATCGCGTGGCGGTGATGTATCTGGGGCAGATAGTTGAGCTGGGAAACGCCGCGCAGGTGCTGGGCGAGCCGAAGCATCCCTATACCCGACTGCTGCTCGACTCCGTTCCCAGAACCGGCGAACCGCTGGATGAGAGCCTGGCGCTGCGCAAAACGGATCTGCCCGGCAACCGCCATCTGCCCGTCGGGTGTTATTTCCGTGACCGATGTCCGCTGGCGACGCAGGGCTGCGAGAGTCCTCAAACGTTACAGCCCTCAAACGAGGGCCGTAACGTACGCTGCTGGCGCAGTGCGGATTAAATTTGTGCCATCCCGCCGTCAACAAATAGCTCAACGGCGTTGATAAAGCTGGCCGCATCGGATGCCAGAAACGCCACCGCTTTTCCCACTTCTCCCGGCGCGCCTAAACGGCCCAGCGGCACCTGTGCGGCGAGCGCGTCGTACAGGCCCTGTCGCTGATCTTCCGGTACCAGATCGCCCAGCCCGGGCGTTTTGACAGGGCCCGGACTGACGACGTTGACGCGAATGCCGCGTCCCTGCAAATCGAGCGCCCATGAGCGTGCAAAGTTACGCACGGCGGCTTTACTCGCGCTGTAAACGCTGAAGTTTGCCGTTCCTTTAACGGAAACGGTCGATCCGGTAAGGATAATGGACGATCCGGCGGTGAGGAGCGGCAGCGCTTTTTGCACGGTGAACAGCACGCCGCGCACGTTGGTGCCGAAGATCCGGTCAAATTGTTCTTCGGTAATGGCACCGAGGGGGAGCATATCGCCGCCGCCCGCGTTGGCGAACAGAATATCCAACCGCCCTTCCTCTTTCGCTATCCGGGCGTAAACGTCATCCAGGTCAGCGAGCTTAGACACATCAGCCCGAATCCCCACCGCCGTTGGCGAAATATCCGCGACCGCTGCATCCAGTTCAGCCTGGCGACGCCCGGTGATATACACTTTCGCACCCTGTGCG
Source organism: Enterobacter sp. UNJFSC 003 (assembly GCF_036903355.1). Taxonomy (NCBI): domain Bacteria; kingdom Pseudomonadati; phylum Pseudomonadota; class Gammaproteobacteria; order Enterobacterales; family Enterobacteriaceae; genus Enterobacter; species Enterobacter sp. UNJFSC 003. The sequence goes on along the minus strand of NZ_JBAKHK010000001.1, from coordinate 1,128,286 downwards.
GCCAGCTCCTGCGCCGTAGCCAGACCAATGCCCGTGCTGCCGCCGGTGACTAATGCAATTTTTCCTGAAAGCGTGGTGTTCATCGTATTGACCTTTAATGAGTGAGTGAGATTGCGTTGGACTGACTTTAGCGCTGGCGTAAGGGGTGAAAAATAGGCAAAAATGAAAATGACTATTCACGTACGGAAATAATCCGGGGTATCCATGGATCAATTAATGGCAATGCGCGCGTTCACGCGGGTGGTGGAAAGCGGAAGTTTTACCCGGGCGGCCGACTCGCTGAACATGCCAATAGCGACCCTGAGCAAGCTGGTGAAATCGCTTGAAGCACATCTTGAAACCCGGCTTCTGCAACGCACCACGCGCCGCGTCGTGACCACCCAGGAGGGCGAGGAGTATTACGATAAAGCCCTGCGGGTACTGATTGAGATTGAGGATATCGACACCGCGTTTCGTGCCTCCTGCTGTACGCCAAAAGGGCATTTGCGTATTGACGTTGGCGGTTCAACCGCCCGTGACGTTTTAATTCCCCTGCTGCCCGACTTTATGCAGCAGCACCCGGATATCCGCATCGATCTCGGCGTGGCCGACCGGCCCGTTGACCTGATTAGCGCTAACGTAGACTGCGTGATCCGAGGCGGCCCGCTTGATGATTCGACGCTTATCGCACGGCACATCGGCGATGCAGAAATGATTACCTGTGCCACGCCGGGCTATTTGAAAAATCACGGCGTTCCGGCGTATCCGCAGGAATTACGTAATGGTCACAAGCTGGTGAGCTATCTTTCCCCCGTCAGCGGCCGGGCATTTCCGTTCCGGTTCAGGGATAAGGGAGAAGCGTTGGAGGTGGATATTCCGCACTATCTGGGGGTCAATGAAAGCAATGCACACCTGGCGGCGGCAGTGGCGGGTTTAGGCATTATTCAGACCTTTGGGTACGCCATCCAACATTATTTAAAAACGGGAACGCTGGTTGAAATCCTTCACGACTGGCGTCCGAAGCGTTATCCCTTTCATGTGGTGTATCCGCAAAACCGGCATCTGACGCATCGGCTAAGGGTGTTTATTGCCTGGCTTGCCGAGGTATTTCCAGCTGCGCTGAAAGGATAGCCGGGCTTTCACCCGGCGTTGAGTTAGTTCAGCTTATAGTCCAGCGAGATGTCCGCTTTTAATACCTGCGACACCGGGCAGCCGGCTTTGGCTTTCTGGATAATGCCGTCAAACTGCTGAGGATCGATGCCTGGCACCGTCACCTTGCTCTGCAGCGCGATTTTGGTGATTGCAAAACCGCTATCGGTTTTGTCCAGCGAGACATCCGCCGTCGTATCAATGGAGTCTGCCGTGTAGCCCGCCTCGCCAAGCATCAATGACAGCGCCATGGAGAAACAGGCCGCGTGGGCTGCACCAATCAGCTCTTCCGGGTTGGTGCCTTTTGCGCCTTCAAAGCGGGTATTGAAGCCGTAAGGTTGTTGGCTAAGAACGCCGCTCTCGGTCGATACTGTCCCTTTCCCGCGCTTAATGTCGCCAGACCAGTGCGCTGAACCGTGCTTATGAATCGTCATTATTGCTCTCCTTTTGGCTTACAAAGGGTTAAGTATAGGACGAATAACCGATTCTGCAGGGAAGACAGACGAGTCCGAAGGTTCACAAAGGTATTGCGCCAGCGCATCAAGGAACACGCGCTGCGCGGCGGGCTGATGATCTCGCGACTGATAAATACCAAAAATACCGATCGGTTTCGGCGTTAATTCGCCAAGCACGCGCACCAGTTTGCCCTGTGATAACGCCTCGCGAGCCTCTCGCTCCGGCAGCATAGCGATACCACAATGGTTGATGGCGGCGTCCATCAGCAGAGACGAAATGCTGGCACTCAGATTGCCGCTGACGGCCATTGACACCGTCTCCCCCGCCGTTGTCAAAAAAGACCACGACTGACCGGCGAAGAAGCTATAGTGCAGACAGTTATGCTGCGCCAGCGCAGCAGCGGTTTCAGGGGTACCACGGCGAGCCAGGTAGTCTGGCGACGCACAGAGTACGGAACGACACTCCCCCAAGCTGCGGGCAATCATGCCCGGCTCCGGGTTGTCGGTGATTCGGATTGCCACATCGATACGCTCTCCCACCAGGCTTACCGGATGGTTATTCACATCCAGCTCTATTCGCAGCTGCGGATAGCGCGACAGCAAATCGGGCAACACGGGCGCGATCATATGGATGGCGGTAAAATGCGCACAGGCAACGCGCAGCGTGCCGGACGGCATATCCTTCGCCGACTGATCTTCTATCTCCTGCGAGATTTGCGAAAGCGTGCGCGTTTTGAGCAGTATTTTTTCGCCCGCGGCGGTCAGCGTCAGCTTGCGCGTTGAGCGGTTCACCAGCCTCGTACCGGCCCACTTTTCCATCTGCTCAAGGTAGCGGCTCACCATCGGGCGAGAAATGCCCAGCGCGCGAGCCGCCGCGCTCAGGCTACCCAGCTCACAAATCCGGTTATAGACCTGAGCGGCAATAACACGATCCATACAACACTCCATTTGCTCGATTTATGAAACTAAGCATGTCTTGTTTCAGGAATTCTGGCAAATGCTGAAATCCGTACAATAGCGTCTTTCCCGGACAACAGAGACAATAGAATGAAAATTACCCGCCTTGCAGTGCTATGCGCCCTCTTCACGCCAGCCGTTTTTGCTGCGCCGTTAACCATTGATACCTACAACCCGCAGGAAAAAGGCATTTTTGCCGTCTCTTCCACGCTGGTTTCTGGCCCGAAAGAGGCCGTATTGTTTGATGCCCAGTTCAGCGTGAAGGACGGTGAAGCCCTGGTAGAGAAAATTCGTAAAAGCGGCAAAACGCTGAATAAGATTGTGATCACCTCTGGCGACCCGGATTTCTATTTTGGCCTACAGCCGCTGGTGAGAGCCTTCCCGAATGCCAAAGTGGTCGCCACACAGCACGTCGTCGATCATATTAACGCCACCAAAGACGCTAAACTCGCTTTTTGGGGCCCGCAGATGAAGGACGGCGCTCCTACAGCGCTGATTGTCCCGCAGGTGCTGGCCTCGACAACGTTTATGGTGGATGGCGAAAAAATCGACATTGAACAGCCGAATAGCTACGCGGCCTATGTATGGATCCCGTCAGCAAAAACGATCCTTGGCGGAACCGGTATTTCCTGGGGCATTCACGTCTGGACAGCAGATACGCAGACGCCAGCCATCCGCAAAGAATGGCAGCAAACGCTGGTCAACATGGCCGCTCATAAGCCAGAGCGCGTGATCCCTGGCCATTATCTGGGTACGCCACCGTCAGGAACGGGCGCTATCGCGTTTACCCGCGAGTATTTGCAGGAGTTTGAGCAGGCGCTGGCGAAGCATAAGGATTCTGCAGGCGTGATTGCTGCCATGAAAAAACAGTATCCTGACCTCGCCGAAGCGAGTTCGCTGGAGTTAAGTGCAAAAGTGAATACCGGCGAAATGAAGTGGTAAGTTAATACCGGCTCCTGCTATTTATCGGCGATAGCAGGAGCACCATCAAAATATTCTCTGCTCAACCTTCGATATATCCCCTTTTTTTTAAAAGTACATAAAAGCATGTACTTATGACATTTTTATTTCTGAGATGAATCTTAGACACAGGGGTAAAAATATTTGCCATTCTGTTTGTGAATTACGTTTTTGCAAGCCGTAACATTAAACAGATAACGACACGGAGGCAGCATGTTTACTTATTACCCGGCAAATACTGCAGCAGCACAACCTGAACTCGTCAACGCCATTGCACAAGGTCTACACGCCGAGCATGGTGCTGTAACCGAAGATGACATTTTGATGGAACTGACCAAGTGGGTGGAATCCACAGACAATGACATCCTCAGTGACATCTACCAGCAGACCATTAACTACGTCGTCAGCGGGCAAAACGCACCGTTGTAAAAACCTGCTAAGCTGGATCTGCAACCTAAGGGGTTACATTTCGTTTGCGTCAGCAAACTTGTCCTTAAAACTATCAACAGGATTGAGGAGTTAATATGAAATCGAACCGTCAGGCACGCCACATCCTGGGGCTGAACTACAAGCTTTCTAATCAACGTAAAGTGGTGATTGAGGGCGACAGCGAAACGCAAGTCACCCACGCCACCGGTAGAAAGCGCCACGCAGGCAAGTAAGACCCGGTAAAGATCCTTAACACCATCGGCAATCCCGATGGTGTTTTTGTATCTGCGTTGCGGTAATTAATATTTAGCTCCTTTATAATAGCGCCTGACCGCACCCCACAGCACAGGCCAGAAAGATGACAAACAGCAGTGTCAGGGACGGATCTTCAAAAAAAAGAGTGAGTGACATGGACAACAAACTGAAAAAACATCGTTCCTTATATATCCCCTATGCCGGCCCGGTTTTGCTTGAGTTCCCCCTGCTGAATAAAGGCAGTGCCTTCAGCATGGAAGAGCGCAGCAGCTTTAACCTGCTTGGCCTTCTGCCAGAAGTTGTTGAAACCATTGAAGAACAGGCAGAGCGTGCCTGGATCCAGTATCAGGGTTTCAAAACAGAAATCGACAAGCACATTTACCTTCGCAACATTCAGGATACCAACGAAACCCTCTTCTATCGCCTGGTGCAAAACCATCTCGAAGAGATGATGCCGGTGATCTACACCCCGACGGTCGGTGCTGCCTGTGAGCGTTTCTCTGAGATTTACCGTCGTTCCCGTGGCGTATTTATCTCCTACCAGAACCGTCACAACATGGACGACATTTTGCAGAATGTGCCAAACCACAACATCAAAGTGATCGTGGTGACTGACGGTGAACGTATCCTGGGCCTCGGCGACCAAGGTATTGGCGGGATGGGCATTCCCATCGGCAAGCTGTCCCTTTACACCGCCTGTGGTGGGATCAGTCCGGCCTACACCTTACCGGTGGTATTGGATGTGGGGACGAACAACCAACAGCTCCTCACCGATCCGCTGTACATGGGCTGGCGTCATCCGCGTATTACCGACGACGAGTACTATCAGTTTGTTGACGATTTCATCCAGGCCGTGAAGCAGCGCTGGCCTGACGTGCTGCTGCAGTTTGAAGATTTTGCTCAGAAAAACGCCATGCCGCTGCTGAACCGTTATCGTGATGAGATCTGCTCGTTTAACGACGATATTCAAGGCACTGCCGCGGTCACCGTCGGCACGCTGATCGCCGCCAGCCGCGCGGCCGGTAGTCAGCTAAGCTATCAGAAAATTGTTTTCCTCGGCGCGGGATCTGCGGGCTGTGGGATTGCCGAGCAGATTATCGCCCAAACCCAACGCGAAGGATTAAGCGAAGAGCTGGCGCGCTCTCGCGTCTTTATGGTTGACCGATTTGGCCTCCTGACCGACGGCATGCCGAACCTGCTGCCGTTCCAGACTAAGCTGGTGCAAAAACGCGAGAACCTGAAAAACTGGGATACCGACAACGAAGTCCTTTCCCTGCTGGACGTCGTGCGCAACGTGAAGCCGGATATCCTGATCGGTGTTTCCGGGCAAACCGGTCTCTTCACCGAGGAGATCATTCGCGAGATGCACAAGCACTGCGAACGCCCTATCGTGATGCCGCTGTCTAACCCTACCTCCCGCGTGGAAGCGACCCCGCAGGACATCATTGCCTGGACGGAAGGGAATGCGCTGGTTGCCACCGGCAGCCCGTTTGATCCGGTGGTATGGAAAGATAAGGTTTACCCAATTGCCCAGTGCAACAACTCCTATATCTTCCCGGGAATTGGTCTGGGGGTTATCGCCTCCGGCGCGTCTCGCATTACCGACGAAATGCTGATGTCTGCGAGTGAAACGCTGGCGGGTTACTCCCCTCTGGTGAATGACGGTGAAGGCCTGGTATTGCCAGAGCTGAAAGATATCCAGAAAGTGTCCCGCGCTATCGCATTTGCGGTGGGCAAGATGGCGCAGCAGCAAGGCGTGGCGGTAAAAACTTCTGCCGATGCCCTGCAGCAGGCCATTGACGACAACTACTGGAAGCCGGAATACCGCAGCTACCGCAGGACGTCCATCTAAATACCGCCCCTCACCCTCTCCCAAAACGGGAGAGGGTACAATGACACCCCCTCCCGTTTTGGGATAAGAATCTACAGCACTAATTCCCCACTAGCCAAACCCCTTTTCCCCCGCTACACTCCTTTCATCCATTAACCCACTGAATATATAAGGAGGACAAATATGCTGTACTGTGAAATTTTCAATTTTTCACATACTTTTGGCGATCGCATCAGCTCAAGCGTTATCGATATCGTGCTGCGATAACTTCGGCTTGAGCGAAGACACCAACCCCTAACTCCCCTTCTCTCGGGCTTACTGAGTTATCGTCAGCGATGTTTGACGAGGCATAAACATGCCTGTAACTCTTGGGTAAGCAACAATGAGCACTTTACTCACTGCACAATCTTTACGCGTTGATACGGCATTTGGCACGCTCTTCGACTCACTCTCCTTTACGCTGAAAAAAGGCGACCGCATTGGTCTGCTGGGCGATAACGGCTGTGGCAAAAGCACGCTGTTGAAGATCCTCGACGGCACGGACTCCCCTGCAGCCGGAACGGTAGCGCTGGCCGGACACTGTCTGATGGCGCGCGTTGAACAACATCTGCCGGAAGCAATTCACTCACTCACCATGCTGGATGCCGTTCTGGCGCAACTGCCGTCTGGCGAGCGTGACGGCCTGCGCTGGAAAGCAGAAACCCTGTTGGCGGGCATGGGCTTTACGCCTAAAGATATGTCTCTCTCGTCGGCCACGCTGAGCGGCGGGCAACATACGCGCCTGCTGCTGGCTCGGGCGTTGATAAGCGAACCGGATCTTCTGCTGCTGGATGAGCCGAGCAACCACCTCGACCTGCCGACCATGCTCTGGCTGGAGCAGTTTTTACAAAACTGGTCGGGGAGTTTCGTGCTGGTTTCTCACGATCGGCAGCTGCTGGACGCCGTCACCAACGGCAGCTGGATCCTGCGTGATAAAACGCTGCACTATTTTGCCCTTCCCTGCACCGCCGCACGCGGAGCGCTGGTGGCAAAAGACGAAAGCGATGCGTTACGCCATAAGGCAGAGCAAAAGGAAATTGACCGTGTGGCCGCCAGCGCCAAACGGCTGGCGACCTGGGGCAAGGTCTACGATAACGAAGATCTGGCCCGCAAAGCCAAACAGATGGAAAAACAGGTGGAGCGGCTAAAGGAGAGCCAGACCGAGGTCACCGCAGGCAGCCCGTGGACGTTAACCCTGCGCGGCGACGCGCTGCGGGCAGACCGTTTGCTGGAAATGGAAAACCTCGCAGTGCCGCCTGCACCAGGGTTGCCTGGGCTGTTTACCGTCGATATTGCACGGCTTAAAAGCGGCGATCGCGTGGCGATCGTCGGGCGCAACGGCTGCGGTAAATCATCCCTGATGAAGCTCATCTGGCAGCATTTTACCGATGACATAACCGATGCAGGGATGAAAATCCACCCGCGCGTCTCGCCAGGCTATTACGACCAAACGCTGAACCAGCTGCCGGACGATGCCTCGCTGCTTGATGCGCTGGCACCTTTTGCGCCTGACCCACAGAACCGCAAAATGGCCCTCATCAGCGCCGGATTCCCGTGGGTGCGGCACGGGCAAAAGGTCAGTACGCTGAGCGGCGGCGAGCGGTCTCGCCTGCTGTTTGTTGGCCTGACGCTTGCCCGCTACAGCCTGCTGATGCTTGATGAACCTACCAACCATCTGGACATGGAAGGCAAAGAAGCGCTGGCGGACACCCTGCAGCAGTTTGAGGGCGGCGTGCTGCTGGTCAGTCACGATCGTCAGTTGATTAGTCAGAGCTGTAACCGTTTCTGGCTCATCGAAGACGGAAAGATGAGCGAATGGCACGATGCCGAAGCCGTCTTTGCGCGGCTGCGAGAAAGCGCGGGCCTGACCTCAACAACAGCCATACGGGAAACGCCTGAAGAGAGTCCTTCCGAATGTGACGACCTGCTAGAGCGACTGGTAACGCTGGAAACGCTGCTGGAAGAAGACCTGGCGCGCAAGCCTAAGCATCAAAAGCCGCAGCTGCAGGCCCAATGGCGTAAAGAGATTGAGGTGATAGAAGCCCAACTGTAAGACTGCGCCCGGCGGTAGCCTCGCCGGGCCAGTTTTTTTACTGCGGTTTTTTCTCTTTCCAGGCATCCCATGCCTGTTTGATCTCTTGCTTCGCCGTCGCAGCATCGTTAAAGCCGCTCAGCTCCACTTTTTTTCGCCCTTCGGGAAGCTGTTTATAAACGCGGAAAAACGATTCCAGACGCTGCACGTCCATTTTCGGCAGATCGCTTAACTCTTTAATATCGTCATAGGTCGGGTCGATTTTACTCGCCGGCACGGCGACGATTTTGTCATCTTTCTCCCCGCCGTCGACCATCTTCAGCACGCCAATCGCCCGCAGCTTGATCAGCGTTCCCGGCGCCATGGGGGCCCGGGTATAGAAAATCACGTCCAGCGGATCGCCATCACCGGCCAGAGACTGGGTCAGAGAACCGTAATTTGCCGGATACGCCACCGGCATGGACTGAAAGCGATCAGCCACGATAAAACCGGTTTTAGCGTCAGTTTCATATTTGATAATGCCGCCCGCCGGGATCTCAGTGACGGCATAGAACTCTTCGGGATTGTTCTCCGGCTGAGGGAATTCAAGGATGTTTTGCGCCTGTACGGAAGCGGACAGGAGGACGCTGATTGCGATAAGTTTTTTCACCAGATGCATTGTCTTTTAACTCTTCGGTTATTAGGAAGACAACACGGTACGTTGGGCGGATGACAGAAACATGACGGTTTTTTTACGTTATTTCCACCCTCCCAGTTATGAGAGGATCGCTCTATTCTTAATCTGAAATCCACTGAAATGATGACATTATGTTGCTGTTCCCTTGCATTACCGTGGCAAAGAATTAATCCTTAAGAAGTATTACACCTGCAATACAAAACTCGCCATGAACAAGGAGAATCACATGAAGGCTGCTGTCGTAACACAGGATCACAACGTCAATGTCACGGAAAAAACGCTGCGCCCGCTGAAGCACGGAGAAGCCCTGCTTAAGATGGAGTGCTGCGGCGTTTGCCATACCGATCTCCACGTGAAAAACGGTGATTTCGGGGATAAGACCGGCGTAATCCTGGGCCATGAAGGGATTGGTATCGTGAAAGAAGTGGGCCCCGGCGTAAATTCGCTGAAGGTCGGTGACCGCGCAAGCGTGGCCTGGTTCTTTGAGGGCTGTGGTCACTGTGAGTATTGTAATACCGGCAATGAAACCCTGTGCCGTGACGTGAAAAACGCCGGTTATTCCGTTGACGGCGGCATGGCAGAAGAGTGCATCGTCACCGCCGATTATGCAGTAAAAGTGCCGGAAGGCTTGGGTTCCGCTGAAGCCAGCAGCATTACCTGCGCTGGCGTGACAACCTATAAAGCGGTGAAGGTATCCGGCATCAAGCCGGGCCAGTGGATTGCCATTTATGGCCTCGGCGGGCTGGGTAACCTCGCGCTGCAATACGCCAAAAATGTGTTCAATGCCAAGGTTATCGCTATCGACGTCAATGACGAACAGCTGAAGCTGGCCGCGAGCATGGGCGCGGACTTGACAGTCAACTCCCGCAGTGAAGATGCCGCAAAAGTGATTCAGGAGAAAACCGGCGGTGCGCATGCTGCCGTGGTAACGGCTGTAGCCAAAGCCGCCTTCAACTCCGCCGTCGATGCAGTGCGTGCCGGTGGCCGCGTTGTGGCGGTAGGTCTGCCGCCGGAAGCGATGAGCCTCGATATTCCACGCCTGGTGCTGGACGGGATTCAGGTCGTCGGTTCGTTGGTGGGTACCCGTCAGGATCTGATGGAAGCCTTCCAGTTTGCCGCGGAAGGCAAGGTCGTGCCGAAGGTAACAATGCGTCCGCTGGAAGACATCAACGCCATCTTCAAAGAGATGGAGCAGGGCCAGATCCGTGGCCGTATGGTCATCGATTTACGCGCGTAAACCACTGTTGCCGGGCGATGGCGTTGCCTTGCCCGGCCTTCAGCTACAGGGAACGCTTGTCGGAGATCCACTCCTGAACGTCAATTTGAAAAGTATCCGGTGCCTTACGATACATTTTGCGCGCCAGATCGAGAATGGTATGCCGCGCTAATTCCTCTTCCATCCGCTGTTGTGCGCTATCCATCACCGAACGTACGCCGCACGGGCCATCACACACCCAGGCCGGAGGGGTTTCATCAAATAATGCCAGCCGCTGGCGTATTTCGCGGCATTCAAACATGTTTTTCTCGCCGTCGATGGCGTGTACCACATCCAGCACGGTAATCAGCTCAGCGGCACGGGCCAGCTTAAATCCGCCGCCCTTGCCTTCCGTACCGACCACCAGCCCAGCGCGTGACAAACGGGTGAAGATTTTGCCAAGGTAGTCGTACGGCACACCCTGCAGGGCTGCCATCTCCCTGACGCTCATTTCACGCTCACTGCCTTTTGCATCCACCATACACATCAGGCTATGAATGCCATATTCCACACCGGAACTGTAAAACGCCATGGTTAACTCCGAAGTTACTGTTCCAGCCATTATAACGATTTTTAACTCAGAAAGAAGTTGTCGCAGTTAACTCCGACAAGTATAGTTGCAGTTATGTCAGACATACGGCCTGACGATCAAAAAGGATCGAACATGACGAAGCAAATTTTAATTGTGGGTAGTGGGTTTTCGGGCATGTGGGCGGCAGTCAGTGCCGCTCGCCTGTCAGCACTGAATGGAAACAGCAGTCTGAAGATCGCCGTGCTGTCTCCCGTCCCGGAACTGCGCGTTCGCCCGCGATTCTATGAAGAAAACGTGTCAACGCTGATTGCTCCCCTTAACGACCTGTTTACCGCGCTGGATATTGAGTTTATCGCAGGCAGCGCAGAAGTCATTGATACAAAAAATAAAACTGTCACCTATCGTGCTGCCAGCGGTGATAAATCAACAGTCATCTACGAACGGCTAGTGCTGGCGACGGGGAGCCAGAGTAAGCGCCCCCCCATTTTGGGGTTGGAGGAATACGCGTTTGATATCGACCAGCTGGAATCAGCGCAGGTCTTCGAACGGCACCTGGACTCATTGGCCTCGCGCCCTTCCACGCCAGAGCGTAACACCGTCGTGGTCTGCGGCGGTGGTTTTACCGGCATTGAGCTGGCCACCGAGTTACCGGCCCGTCTTCGTGCCCGTTTCGGTGATGTTACGGATACCAAAGTAATCGTAGTTGAAAGAGGAAAAACGATTGGTGGACGTTACAGTGATGCGTTGCGCACCACTGTTGCAGATGCGAGTAAAGCACTGGGTGTTGAATGGCGTCTTAATAGCGAAGTAGAGGCGATCGATGCGCATGGCGTGACGCTGAAAAATGGCGAACGTATTGCGGCATCAACCGTGGTCTGGACTGCGGGCGTGGAGGCAAATGCCTTAAGCCAGCAGATTGATGCCGAGCGCGATAATCTGGGGCGTCTCAACGTCACTCAATCACTACAGGTTCCGGGGCATCCGGAAGTGTACGCCACCGGCGATATGGCGCATGCCCAAACGGACGATCTGGGCAATACAGCGCTGATGACCTGCCAGCACGCAATCCAGCTGGGTAAATTTGCCGGTCACAACGCCGCAGCCAGCCTGTTGAATATCGAGCCCTACCCTTATCGCCAGGTAAACTACGTAACCTGTCTAGACCTGGGCGGCTGGGGTGCTGTCTATACCGAAGGCTGGGAACAGGCGGTCAAATCCGTACGTGACGAGGCAAAGAAAATCAAAATTGCTATCACCAACGAACTGATTTACCCCCCTGCAGCAGACAAAGGCGTCGCCTTCGCTGCCGCCGATCCGCTGGCGAAATTTGTGTAATTCCCTGCCACTGCCCCGCCCGAGGGGCATGTTTATTTCCACTTTCCGGCAAACCTTATCTCAATTCCTTTGTTCCCTTGTTTTGCCCTGCGCCCGATGATGAATCCGACGCTAACAAGAAGATAACAAAGGAATTCACCATGCAAACCCCCTTTCGCCTGCCGCTGCTGACGGCGCTGATTCTGGCTACTGGCACCGGCTGGGCCGCAGATGCGCCGGTCAAAGGCGGCACGCTGATTTATCTGGAACAACAGGCGCACACTAACCTCTATCCGCCTGCCGGTGGTTTTTATCCTAACGGCGGCATTCTTAACCAGATAACCGATAAGCTGACGTGGCAGAACCCGAAGACGCTGCAGGTGGAACCTTGGGTGGCCGAAAGCTGGACCACTAATGCCGATAAAACGGAATATACCTTTAAAATTCGCCCCGGCATCACCTTCTCTGACGGCACGCCGCTGGATGCCAGCACCGTGGCAAAAAACTTTGATACCTACGGGTTAGGCAATAAGGCGCAGCGCCTGCCGGTCTCAGAGGTCATTAACAACTACGATCGCAGCGAAGTGGTTGATCCGCTTACCGTGAAGTTCTACTTCAAAAAACCATCACCCGGCTTCCTGCAAGGCACCGCCACCATTGGCTCGGGTCTGGTGTCCTTAAGTACGTTATCGCGCAACTTTGAAGAGTTGGGCGATGCCCGCCACGTGATCGGCTCTGGCCCCTTTGTGGTGCAAGATGAAAAACTCGGTCGCGAAGTGACGCTTGAAGCGCGTAAAGACTATCGGTGGGGGCCGAAAAACCTGACGCAGCAGGGACCGGCAAACCTCGACGGCATCAAGTTTATCGTGACGCAGGAGGACAGCGTGCGCGTCGGCGCACTCCTCGCTGGCCAGGCGGACTTTATCCGTCAGGTTCAGGCCTATGACGAAAAACAGACCACCGACCAGAGCTATAAAATCTACGCAGCCCCCACACGAGGGGTTAACGACAGCATCAGCTTCCGCCCGGATAACCCGCTGGTTGCCGATATTCGGGTGCGTCAGGCGCTGCTTCATGCCACCAACGCGAAACAGGTGGTCGACACCCTCTTCTCACCTAACTATCCCCAGGCTAAATCGGTGATTGCCGATTCTGCCGCGGGCTTTGTCGATCTCAGCGACAGGCTCACCTTCGATCCCGCCAAAGCCAACGCGCTGCTGGACGAGGCTGGCTGGAAAACAGGCAGCGACGGGATCCGCGCTAAAGAGGGCCAGCGTCTGGCGCTCACCGTCTATGAATCCCTGCCGCAGCCGCAAAACAAAGAGGTGCTGCAACTGGTGGCCCAGCAATGGCGTCAGGTGGGCGTTGCGCTGAGCGTGAAGGCGGGCGATGCGGGCAGTCGCACCCTGGACAGCCTCGACCCGCTTAAAACACCGCTGACCGTTTCCGAAGTCGGACGCGCCGACCCGGACGTGGTGAAAAGCATGTTCTACCCCGCCAACCGCGACGCGCTGCTGCAAAAGGGTGGCTCCAGCGACAAGGTTAAAAATTTCCGCGATGACGGGCTGAATGCACTGCTGGTGAATATTTCCGCCGAGGTCGACCCGCAAAAGCGCCTCCAGCTAACCGGTGATGCCCAGCGCTATCTTCTGGATAACGCCTACGTCATTCCAATCTTTGAAGAGCCGCAGGTCTACGCCGGTGCACCCTGGCTGAAAGGCGTGAGCTTTGAAGCAGTTGGCCGCCCGTCGTTCTATGGCGCGTGGATTGAGAAACACTGAGGATCTGACGATGAGCCACGCACTTCTTCAACGCTTAGGGCATGGGCTGCTGGTGCTATGGGCCGCGTTTACCCTCTCGTTCGTATTGCTACAGGTTCTGCCGGGTGATGCGGTGCTGATTAAATTCCAGAACCCGGATCTGGGATTAAGCCCGGCACAAATCGAGGAGATGCGCGTGGCATACGGCGCGGATAGCCCCCTCTGGCAACAATATGCCCACACGCTGCTGGCTATGCTGCAGGGGGATTTTGGCTATTCATTACAGGCAGGCGTGCCCGTCAGCCAACTGATTGCCAGTAATTTACCGGACACGCTGAGTCTCGCCCTACCCGCGTTTGCGCTGGCGGTAGTGCTGGCGTTTGCGCTGGCCTTTGCCTCACGCCTGCCTGGTTTACGCTGGTTGAGCAATACCCTCCAATCATTACCGGTTCTGTTTATTTCGCTGCCGACGTTCTGGCTGGGTATCGCCCTGATTCAGCTTTTCTCCTTCCAACTGCGGCTGATCCCGGTGATTAACCCCTCGCCGCTGCAGGGGTTAATCCTGCCGATCGTGACCGTGGCCATACCGATCTCCGCCCCGCTGGCACAGATTCTGATGCGCAGTCTGGATCAGGTCGCCTCTCAACCTTTTGTCGCGGTCGCCCGCGCTAAGGGGTTGAGCGAAACCGCCGTGCTCTGGCGACACGTGACCGGCAACGCCCTGCTGCCTGTCCTGAACATCGCCGGACTGCTGCTGGGCGAACTTATTGCCGGGGCATTAATCACTGAAACCGTATTCGGGCGCAGCGGCCTGGGCCAGCTGACACAGCAGGCGGTGAATAACCAGGATATCGCCGTCCTTCAGGCGGTGGTGATGATATCTGCACTCGGGTTTGTGCTGATCAATCTGTTGGTCGATCTGCTGATGCCGCTGTTCGATCCGCGTTTGCAAACCGTTATCGGAGGTGCACGATGAGTCTTGTGGATTACGCTGCCGCCGCGCGAAAACGCGTGCCAACCTGGCACGGGTTACAGTGGCAACCCGGCCTGTGGCTGGCGTGGACGGTGATTATCCTTGCGGCTTTTGCAGCCCTGGCGCCGGGCCTGTTGACCCACTATAGCCCCATCGAAGGCATCGCCAGAGCTCAGCGGCTTGCACCGCAGACAGAGCATTGGCTCGGCACCGACCAGCTGGGTCGAGATGTCTATACCCGCATCGTCTACGGCGCCTCCCATTCTCTAAGCGCCGCGCTGGCGGCGGTAACGCTGGGATTACTGGTAGGCACCGCGCTGGGCGTTACTGCCGGGGCGTTCGCCGGTCGCGTTGAAACTCTGCTGATGCGGTTTGTAGACGTTTTGCTCGCCATTCCGTCCCTGCTACTTTCTTTGACGGTCATCATTTTGCTCGGTTTTGGCACCGTCAACGCGGCGATAGCCGTGGGCGTCGCGTCGATTGCCAGCTTTGCCCGTCTGGCGCGGGGTGAAGTGGTGCGCGTTCGCCATACGGACTATGTTGAAGCGGCGTTTGGCAGCGGCGGTACTTTTCTGTCCGTGCTGTGGCGGCACATCTTGCCCAACTCGTTAACCGCCGTATTGGCGTTTGCCACCCTGCAGTTTGGCCAGGCCATTCTTGCGCTCTCAACGTTAAGCTTCCTCGGCTACGGCACGCCTCCGCCTGTCCCTGAATGGGGGCTGATGATCGCCGAAGGGCGAAACTATCTCTCGACCGCCTGGTGGTTAACCACCTTCCCCGGCGTGGTGGTGATTGCCGTGGTGCTAGCCACCAACCGTATCAGCCAACAGTTCAGCGGAGGTCGTCAATGAGCGTGCTCTCAGTAGAAAACCTGACCATTAGCTACCGCACCGCCCGCCAGTGGCGCGAAGTGGTGCACAGCGTCAGCTTTACCCTTAAGCGGGGTGAAATGTTGGCGTTTGTCGGCGAATCGGGCTCGGGTAAAACCACGACGGCACAAGCGATTATTGGCCTGCTGGCCGACAACGCCCGGCGTGATGCAGGCAACATCGTGCTCAACGGCGAGGAGATCGGGCAGTGGTCATCCAAACGACTCGATGCCCTGCGCGGAGCGAGGATCAGCCTCGTGCCGCAGGATCCGGGCAATTCGTTAAATCCGGTGAAAACCATTGGTGCGCAGGTAGGTGAAATTATTCAGCTACATCAGAAAATGACCTCTGCCCAGCGCGATGAGCAGGTTCTCGCCCTGCTGGTAAAAGTAGGCTTAAGCCATCCGGAACAGCGCATGAAGCAGTATCCCCATCAGCTTTCGGGCGGCATGAAACAGCGCGTGCTGATTGCAATCGCTATCGCCCTGCGCCCGGATGTGATTATCGCCGATGAACCCACCAGCGCGCTGGACGTGACGGTACAAAAACGCATTCTGGATCTGCTGGATGTGCTACGCCGGGAGTCCGGCACGGCGGTGCTGTTTGTAACGCACGATCTGGCTCTGGCTGCACAACGCGCCGATCGGCTGCTGGTCTTTCGCCATGGTGAAGTTCAGGAACACGGCGCCACCGCTGACATCGTGCGTGCACCGCAGCACGTCTATACACGCCAGCTGTTGAGCGATTTGCAGGGACAACGACTGACCATTGCCCCGGTCTCAGGGCACCGCCTGGCCTCACCCGCCATTCGCGCCATCGCGTTGAGCAAAACGTTCTCGCTGGGTAAGGGCCATCAGCTCCAGGCGCTGGATGGAGTCAGTTTTGACGTGAGGCGCGGCAGCACCCATGCGCTGGTCGGTGAATCGGGGTCGGGGAAAACCACGCTCGCGCGTATTTTGCTGGGCTTCGAACGGGCCGATAGCGGGCAGGTCATCATTGATGATATAGACGCCACCCTTCTCAGCCACGAGGCGCGCCGACAGCTCCGCCAGAAGATCCAGTTTGTTTATCAAAATCCGTTCGCCTCCCTCGACCCGCGCCAGACGCTTTTTGACATCGTCGAAGAGCCGCTGAAGAACTTTGCCCACATCGGTAAAGCGGAACGTAAAGCCCGGGTTGAGACGGTTGCGCAGCGGGTTGCCCTGCCCGTTGAGCTGCTGACGCGTACAGCCCGCGAGCTGTCCGGCGGACAACGTCAGCGCGTGGCGATTGCACGGGCGCTGATTCTGGAACCCTCCATTCTGGTGCTGGATGAAGCCACGTCCGCACTGGATGTTACCGTGCAGGCGCAAATTCTGGCGCTCCTCCAGCAGCTTCAGCAGCAGCTGGGTCTGACCTATCTGTTTATTACGCACGATCTGGCAACGGTGCGCCGAATTGCGCATAGCGTCACCGTGCTGCGTAGCGGTCTGGTTGTAGAACAGGGCAGCGTCGAAACGCTGTTTGCCACACCGCAGAACCCTTACACCCGTGAGCTGATTGACGCCATTCCCCATTTTTCACCCGCTACGGAGGAGTTCGCATGACGCGAAAACGCCTGGGATTTTTCACCCGCCTGCTTGATGATGCCACGCCCAAAGAGCGCTATCGCCTGGCGACGGAACAGATCCGCCACGCCGAACGCCACGGCTTTGACAGCGCCTGGATCGCGCAGCACCATTTCCATGAACGTGAAGGCGGCCTGCCGTCGCCGCTGTTGTTTCTGGCGCACGTTGCCGCGCATACCGAAACGATCCGCCTGGGGACGGCCATCATCACGCTGCCGATGGAAAACCCGCTGCGCGTGGCAGAAGATGCCGCGGTGCTGGATCTGCTGGCAGATGGGCGTCTCGACGTTGGCTTTGGCTCAGGGGGAACGCCAACCTCCTTCCTGCCGTTCGGCCTCACGTTCGAGGCGCGCGGCACGGCGTTTACCGACCATCTGCACCTGATACAAAGCGCCTGGCGCGGGGATTCGCTGACCCACCCGGACAACCATCTTTACCCGCCGGCCCCACAGCTTGCGGAGCGCATCTGGATTGCCACCTTCTCCGTTGACGGTGCCGTTCGCGCCGCCCAGGCAGGACATGGCCTCATGCTTTCACGTACCCAGCCTCGTCCGGCGGACAGGTTAGATCTCACGCTGGACGCGATCCAAAACCCGATGGTGGATGCTTATCTCGATGCACTTCCCGCAGGTATTGCCCCACGGATTTTGGCTTCCCGCACGGCGTTCGTCGCCGATAGCGATGAGTATGCCCTGAAGGTGGCTGCCCCCGGCTTAGCCCGACAAGCCCAGCAGCATCGTGACGCCGGACACACCGTTTTAGGTGACACTGTCACCGATCATCGGAGACAGTTTGATGCACATATTGGTTCGCCGGAAACGGTGCTGAACTCGCTGAAGGCGGATTCTGTGCTACGCCGCGCAACGGACATCTCATTCCAGGTCCATTCGGTCGAACCGTCTCATCGCGACACGCTTCGTTCGATTGAGCTTATTGCAGAACATATCGCCCCCTACATTCTTTGAGGACACTCCTATGGCATTAAGTCAGGATATTCTTGCCGAGCTGGCGGAAATCGCCCCCGGCTCCCCGCTGGCAGAGGCTCGCGCCGTACGCGACGCCGCTACCCGTCACGCTCAGGGCAGCTACGAAACCTTGTTCAGCCAGCAGGACGCCACATTCGCGCTGGACGAACGGTTTGCCGTCGCGGCGAAAGTGGCCAAATGGCATAACGCCCCGGCGCTGGCAGCGCATTATGCCGGGTTTGGCCTTGCCGACCCGACCTCAGACCGCCTGACCCCGGCGCTCACCTTTGCACGTCTGCTGACCTTCTCCCCAGTGGAAGCCACGCCTGGCGCGCTGAATGCCTTGAAACAGGCGGGCTGGAGCAAAGAAGGTATCGTTACGTTGGCCCAGCTTATCGCCTTTGTTAGCTTCCAGAACCGGCTTATCGCCGGGCTGCGTTTGCTCAACGATAAACCCGTCGACGCCAGCGAGGCTACGGTTGTCGCGGGCGTCTGGCACACCAATGCGGTAACGGCGACAGGCAAGGCGGCTCCCGTGGCCTTTACGCAACAGGCGCTCGGCTGGGAACCCTGGCTTGCCGCCAAACCGCTGGCCGATTTTCGCGATGATGAAGTGGCCATACTGGCGAAATTTGGCCATACCGATTCTGACTATTTCCGCCTGCTGGGACGCAACCTGCCGGTTCTCGAACAGCGAACGCTAACGGATAAAGGGATTTTTTATACGCCGGGAGGGTTACCGCGCGCCGAGCGCGAGCTGGCCGCGACGGTTGCCAGCAAAATCAACGGCTGCATTTACTGTGCATCAGTCCATGCGCGTAAAGCCAGCCAGCTGTCGAAGGAGGATAATGCGGTGGAGGCCCTGCTGGCCGTGCGGCCGGGGCAATCGTTGAGCGAGGGTCAGTCTGCGCGCTGGCAGGCAGAAATCACCTTCGCGGCGGCGCTGTCGGTCACACCGCCTGCCGTCACGCCGCGCCATCTTGCGGCGCTACAGCAGCAAGGGCTGGATACGCTAGAGCAGCTCGATCTCCTGCAGTCTGCCGCCTTCTTCGCCTGGGCCAACCGTTTGATGTTGACCCTGGGCGAACCCTGGCTTTCCTGACCCGTATCAGGCTAGCGCGCGAGCGTTAGCCTGAGCACGCCTGGCGCGCAGATGGGCGTAGATCAGCAGTGATGTCATGGCAGAGAAGGACAGCATCGCCGCAGGCAGCGTGACGTAGCTCCAGCTAAAGCCGAGCGTAATCATCATCCCGCCAAAATATGCCCCAATCGCGCTGCCCAAGTTAAATGCCATCTGTCCCCCTGCAGCACCCAACATTTCGCCGCCTTTTGCATTTTGCAGCAGCAGAATTTGCAGGGGTGCCGACAGCGCAAACAGCCCGGCACAGCAGATAAAGCCCATCACCAGCGAAGCCGTTTTCTGTTCTCCAAAGGCAAAGAGCAGCAGCAGCGACGCGACAATGACCAGATCGGTGATCGCAGCAATACGCAGCGGGCTAAAGCGTCCCGACAATTTACCGCTAAGCAGATTTCCCAGCACCATGCCCAGCCCCATGAGCATCATGATGACGGTCATCAGCCCTTCCGAGAAGCCCGACACGTTAACCATAAAGGGCTTCACAAAGCTGAACCATGCGAACACACCGGCATTACCAAACAGGGTGGCGGAAAAAATGAGCCAGGGTTCCGGTTTTTTCAGAAAGTGAAACTGCTCGGTTAACCTGGTTTCTGATTTATCGTGGAGAGTCGGGACCCACGCCAGGACCGAGAGGATTACCAGCGCGTCAAAGATGGCAATCAGCATAAAGGTATAACGCCAGTTGAACGCATGCCCCAGCCAGGTGCCCAGCGGAACCCCCACCAGATTGGCCACGGTCATCCCGGCAATCATGCCCGCAACAGCAACCGTCACCTTACCCGGAGGGGCAATTTTGGACAGTATGATCGCCCCGACGCCAAAAATGGCACCGTGCGGAAAGCCGGATATCAGTCGCCCTATCGCCAGCCCGACATAGGACGTGGAGAAGGTGAAAATCGCATTGCCGACGGCACACATGCCCACCAGAAAAAGCAGGGTCGTTTTCAGCGAGAACCGGCTGGAAAAAAGCGCCACAATCGGCGCGCCGATCACCACCCCGAAGGCGTAAAAGGAAATCATGTTCCCGGCGGAGGGAATCGAAATTCCGGTATCATGCGCCAGTTCCGTTAATACGCCCATAATGCCAAATTCGGCCATTCCTAAGCCAAAGGTGCCAAGCGCTAACGAAAAAATCGTCTTTTTCATACCACAACCAGTTGTTAATGATTTGCAACACGCATTATTGAACAATCTTGTATGGTGAGCCAGTTCAAATCGGCGTTCCGACACGTTAATCCATCAATACAGGTAGATTACACTTCTTAGTGCGGCTTCCCTTTTCCCACCGCGACAGGACACTAAGAGGATGACAATTATGGTCAGTAAGAAGAAAGCCAAAGTCGTTGTTGACGTCGTTAAAACTGCCCCGCTAAAAACAAAAGAGTATGAAAAGGAGCTCCGCCGCCTGCACGTTGAGCTGGTTAAACTCCAGCAGTGGGTTGTCGCCAAAGGTTTGAAAGTGTGCATTGTGTTTGAGGGACGGGACGGTGCCGGTAAAGGCGGGACCATCAAAGCGATTACCGAGCGCGTTAGCCCGCGCGTCTTCCGGGTCGTCGCGCTGCCCGCACCGACGGATAAAGAAAAAAGCCAGCTCTACTTCCAGCGCTACGTGCCGCATCTGCCCTCGGCTGGCGAAATCGTTATCTTCGATCGCAGCTGGTATAACCGCGCAGGCGTGGAACGGGTCATGGGATTCTGCACCGAAGAACAGGTTGAGAAATTTTTAGAGGGTACGCCGGTGATGGAGAAAGCCATGATCGATGCGGGGATCATTTTGCTGAAGTACTGGCTTGAGGTTACGCCAAAAGAGCAGGAACGTCGTTTACGCGACCGCATTAACGACGGCCGAAAAACCTGGAAACTCTCCCCGATGGATATTAAATCTTTCAATATGTGGGATGAGTATACCGCGGCACGAGATGCAATGTTTGAAGCCACCGATACGGCATGGGCACCGTGGTTTGTGGCTCGTTCGGAAGATAAAAAGCGCGTGCGCCTGAATATTATCACGCATCTTCTCTCCCACATTCCGTATAAAGATTTGCACATTAAAGCAATGGATTTGCCAAAACGTAAAATTAGCAAGATTAAACCGACCCAATATCCGTTCCGCTATGTGGAAGAGCGATTCTGATAACGAAGCGCCGCCGGGCAACGCCGACGGCGCGGGGCTTACTTCATCCCTTCCGTACTCTCTTTTTTCGCTTCCAGACGCTCAACGTCGCGGTACCAGCGCGGGTGATGCTTTTGCGCCCATCGGCGGCTCACCTTGCCCTCAACCATTCCTTTAATCGACCCTTTCACCCAGAACGCCATATACATATGGATCAGGATGGCGTGGATCAGAATGATGGCGGAGGTCGCGTGGATCAGCAGCGCGTAGCGAATCACCTGAATCGGGAAATAGTGGGCAAAATAAGGACGCCAGACGATTACGCCCGTCACCAGCAGCACAAAAATCATGCTCATGATGGTCCAGAACATCATTTTCTGCCCGGCGTTGTATTTTCCCACCTTGGCCACTTTATGCTCGTTGCCCTTCAGGACTTCGACAATCCCTTTCACCCACGGAATATCCTGCCTGTCCGGGATGTTGTGATGCACGAAGCGCACGAACATAAACATCAGCACCACAAAAATCAGCACGCCGAAGAACGGATGCAGAATGCGCCCCATCTGCGGGGTGCCGAAGGTTTCGGTCAGCCACTGCAGCGTCGGGAAGAAGAACGATATCCCCGAGACCGCCACCAGGAAGAAGCAAATCACTACCGTCCAGTGACAGGCGCGGTCGATAAACGTCGTGCGCACTATCATTTTCGATTTACTCATGATGCTCCTCCTCGTCATCATCCACCTCTTTGTTTGGCCCGATACCGATATAGTGATAAATCAGCCCGGCAAAGGTGGCGATAAAGCCCGCCGCCGAGAGCGGTTTCAATGCCCCTTTCCACAGGTTGATCGACGTATCGATCGCCGGATCCTTCGGCAGGTTATGGTACAGCGCCGGCTGGTCGTTATGGTGCAATACATACATGACGTGCGTACCGCCCACGCCCTGCGGGTTATAAAGGCCCGCATTGTCATAACCACGTGCTTTCAGCTTGTCCACACGCTGCTGGGCAACGTCCAGCATCTCTTTTTTGGTGCCGAAATGAATAGCACCAGTGGGACAGGTCTTCACGCAGGCAGGCTCCTGACCCACGCTCACGCGGTCCACGCAGAGGGTGCATTTATAGACCCGGTTGTCCTCTTTGCTGAGGCGGGGAATATTAAACGGGCACCCGGCTATGCAATAACCGCAGCCGATGCAGTTGTCCTGCTGAAAATCAACGATCCCGTTGGCGTACTGAATGATTGCCCCGGCAGACGGGCACGCCTTCAGGCAGCCCGGATCCTCGCAGTGCATACAGCCGTCCTTGCGGATCAGCCACTCCAGCCTGCCGTTCTGGTCCGTTTCGCTAAAACGCATTACCGTCCAGGACTTGGCGCTCAAATCAGCCGGATTGTCGTAAACCCCGACGCAATGTCCCACGTCATCGCGGATATCATTCCACTCAGAGCACGCCACCTGGCAGGCTTTACAACCCACGCAGGAGGAGACATCGATGAGCTTGGCGACTTCTGCCTTGTAATCCCGCGCACGAGGCGCGGGGGTTATTGGGTTAGTCGCGGAGCGCTTAATAATGTCTTGTGTTTCCATCGCCATTTACTCGCTCCTTACGCTTTCTCGATGTTGACCAAAAACGCTTTGTACTCCGGCGTCTGCGAGTTGGAATCGCCGACGTTTGGCGTCAGGGTATTGGCGATATAGCCTTTCTGCGCCACGCCTTCAAAGCCCCAGTGCAGCGGGATACCCACGGTTTCCACCTGCTGACCATGCACGTTCAGCGCCTGCAGGCGACGGGTTACCACCGCGACAGCGCGAATAAAGCCGCGCTTGCTGCTCACCTTCACGCGATCGCCGTTGGCAATCCCCTTCGCTTTCGCCAGGGTTTCACTGATCTCGACGAACTGCTCCGGCTGCGCGATAGCGTTAAGTCGCGCGTGTTTGGTCCAGGTGTGGAAATGTTCCGTCAGGCGATAGGTTGTCCCGACGTACGGGAACTTATCCTTCTTACCTAATCGCAGCACGTCCTCTTCGTAGATACGCACGACCGGGCTTGAAATCACGTTCGGGTGCAGCGGGTTCGTGCCGAGCGGCGTTTCCATTGGCTCGTAGTGTTCCGGGAACGGCCCTTCCGCCAGCTTATCCAGAGCGAACAGACGTCCCAGCCCTTCCGGCTGCATAATAAACGGTCCGGTTTTGCTGCCCGGCGGCGCGGTGTTGAAGTCCGGAATATCGTTGCCCGTCCACGTCGACCCGTTCCACTGGATGAGCATCCGTTTGGGATCCCACGGCTTACCGTTGATGTCCGCCGAGGCGCGGTTATACAGCACTCGACGGTTCAGGGGCCACGCCCACGCCCATCCGAGCGTATTGCCCAGCCCTGACGGATCGGCGTTGTCGCGATTAGCCATCTGGTTACCCTGCTCCGTCCAGCTACCGGTGTAGATCCAGCATGAGGATGCGGTGGTGCCGTCATCGCGCAGCAGCGCAAAACTGCCGAGCAGCTGGCCTTTTTTCGCCACCAGGTTGCCGTTAGCGTCGTAGAGATCGTCCAGCGCCACGCCGTTGTTCTCTTTTGCCACCTCTTCTGATTCAGGTCGATCCGGCTGCCTGTAGTTCCAGCTCATCTTCAGCAGGGGCTCAGCGCCTTTGCCGCCTTCGGTGCGATACATCTCACGCAGGCGATGGTAAATCCCGGCCAGAATTTCACCGTCGTTACGCGCTTCGCCCGGCGCATCTTGCCCCTTCCAGTGCCATTGCAGCCAGCGGCCAGAGTTGGCAATAGAGCCATCTTCTTCCGCAAAGCAGGTCGACGGCAGGCGGAATACCTCGGTCTGAATCGATGCGGGATCCACATCGTTTGCTTCACCGTGGTTCTGCCAGAAGGTCGAGGTTTCCGTCACCAGCGGGTCGATAACCACCATGTACTTCAGCTTGCTCAGGCTGCGAACAACCTTGTTTTTATCCGGGAAGGACGCGACCGGGTTAAAACCCTGGCAGATGTAGCCGGTAACCTCACCTTTGTCCATCATGTTAAAATACTTGATGACGTCGTAGGCTTGATCCCATTTAGGCAACCACTCAAAGCCCCAGTCGTTCTCTTTCTGCGCCGCATCGCCGTAGAAAGATTTCATCAGGCTGACCGCAAACTTCGGATAGTTACTCCAGTAGTTCACCTGGTCCGGCAGCGTGGCGTTTGGCGTGTTGGCGTTCAGCCAGGTCTGCCAGTTATGCTGTTTTTCAGAGGGCAGCGTCAGGTAGCCCGGCAGGCTAGTCGACAGCAGGCCGAGGTCGGTTAACCCCTGAATATTTGAATGACCGCGCAGGGCATTCACCCCACCGCCCGCCATGCCCATGTTGCCAAGCAGCAGCTGGATCATCGCCATGGTACGGATGTTCTGCGCGCCCACGGTGTGCTGCGTCCAGCCCAGCGCATACAGGAACGTGGTGGTTCTGTCGGCTGCACTGGTTGACGCTAGCACTTCGCACACCTTCAGGAAGTCCGCCTTTGGCGTACCGCAGATGTTCTCCACCACGTCCGGCGTATAGCGTGAAACGTGCTGTTTCAGCAGGTTCCATACACAGCGCGGATGCGTCAGCGTTTCGTCACGCATCGCATAGCCGTTTTCATCGAACTGATAGTTCCATGAAGACTTATCGTATTGACGCTTATCGGCGTCATAGCCGCTGAAAAGACCGTCATCAAAAGCAAAATCATCCCGCACCAGCAAATTGGCGTTGGTGTAATGGCGGACGTACTCTACGTTAATTTTGCCGTTTTCAATCAGATACCGCAGCACGCCGGACAGAAACGTAATGTCCGTGCCGGAACGAATAGGTGCATAGATATCGGCCACCGACGCCGTACGCGTGAAGCGCGGATCGACGACGATAAGCGTCGCATCGTTGTTGTTTTTCGCTTCCATCGCCCAGCGGAACCCCACCGGGTGGGCTTCTGCGGCGTTACCGCCCATGACCACCACAACGTTAGCGTTTTTGATATCAACCCAGTGGTTGGTCATCGCACCGCGACCAAATGTTGGAGCAAGACTTGCTACCGTTGGTCCGTGTCAGACGCGCGCCTGGTTGTCTACCGCCAGCATGCCGAGAGAACGCACAAATTTTTGCGTCAGCATGCCGGTTTCATTGCTTGCCGCAGAGGCACACAGCATCCCGGTGGAAAGCCAGCGGTTGACCGTCACGCCCTGCGCGTTCTTTTCAATAAAGTTGGCGTCGCGGTCGGCTTTCATCATTTTTGCAATACGGGAGAACGCGTCGTCCCAGGAGATGCGCTGCCACTTATCGGATCCCGGCGCGCGGTATTCCGGATAGCGCAGGCGGTTTTCGCTGTGGACATAGTCCAGCAGCCCCGCCCCTTTCGGGCAAAGCGCCCCGCGGCTCACCGGATGATCCGGGTCCCCTTCAATATGATAAATCGCTTCTTTGGCGTTCTTTGCGCCATCGCCCAGGCTATACATCAAAAGCCCACAACCTACGGAACAGTATGTGCAGGTGTTACGGATCTCTTTGGCACGCAGCAGCTTGTAGTTGCGTGATTGAGCCAGCGCCATTTTGGGAGCAAATCCCAGCATGGCAGCCGTTGTTCCGGCCATACCGCCCGCGCAGATTTTAAAAAATTGTCTGCGGCTGACGTCCATTGTTGTCCTCGTTTTCGAATAAGACTTCGCGCCGCAAACTAACAGCAAAACCCCTGATTTTTTTGCGTCAAATCAAGGTCGTCGATCTTCGCCCCCTTAATAGTCACCCCAACGATATTTGAATACCCCTTAATGATTAATCGCTTAGCAGAATAATTCGCGACGAGTGCGGGTTTAATGTTATAAATTTTCCCGTTGATTTTTATAAAGATGGCAAGGTAATGGACAGAAAAAAAGCAACCCTCATTGGGCTGGCCGCGATACTATTATGGAGCACCATGGTGGGGCTTATTCGCAGCGTGAGCGAGGGGCTGGGGCCAGTAGGCGGCGCGGCAATGATTTACACCGTCAGTGGATTACTGTGTCTGGTGACGGTCGGCTTTCCGAATATTCGCCGTTTCTCCCCCCGCTACCTTATTGCCGGCAGCGTGCTGTTTGTCAGCTACGAAATTTGCCTGGCGTTGTCTTTAGGCTATGCCGCCACCCGCGCTCAGGCCATTGAGGTGGGGATGGTGAATTATCTCTGGCCGAGCCTGACGATCGTTTTTGCAATTTTGTTCAATGGTCAAAAATCAACTCTGTGGGTGATCCCGGGCTTAGCCATTTCATTGCTCGGCGTCTGCTGGGTATTAGGTGGAGAGAATGGCCTGCATCTCGATGAAATTACCCGCAATATTGTCTCCAGCCCGCTCAGCTATGCGCTGGCGTTTGCCGGGGCGTTTATCTGGGCGGCCTACTGCACCGTGACCCGTAAATTTGCGAAAGGGCAAAACGGTATTACCCTTTTTGTCCTGCTCACCGCGCTTAGCCTGTGGGTGAAATTTGCGTTAAGCGATCAGCCAGCGATGGTGTTCACGGCTCCTGTGGCCGTGAAGCTATTAATGTGCGGTGTCGCACTCGGGTTTGGCTATGCCGCCTGGAATATTGGCATTCTTCATGGCAACGTCACGGTGCTGGCCGCCGTTTCCTATTTTACCCCCGTGTTATCTGCGGCGTTGGCAGCGGTACTGCTCAGTTCACCGCTGTCGTTCTCCTTCTGGCAGGGGGCTGTAATGGTTTGCGCCGGTTCACTTCTTTGCTGGTACGCCACCCGAAATTAACGCCTTCCCCCACTGTCGGGCAATTTCCTTGCTCGACAGAATTTAACACAAATTTAAAATGTGATGCCGCGTAGAAATATTATTCGAAGCATTAGAGAATATGTTTAATCGTTGTTTATAGTTATACCCGTTCGTAAATTCCAATCACCACAAATTGACATAAACTGACACCGCGACTCAACTAGTGCCCGGCGAATATTCACGTGCTATATAGCACAAAATGCAATAGTGCATTTCTGGATATTTCAACACCAGCAGCACAAAAACCTTGCGAATAATCCTATAAGCCGTTGTTTTAAAAAGAACGACATTTATTTTAAATGGTTAAACCCTCGAATATACCGACTATTTCCCTGAAAAACCAAACCGCATAAAAATTATATTCGCACCTTTTCTCACGGCGTAAAAACCGCCAATAAACGTGCACTTATTAATCAAAACATTTCAGATAATGGCAATTTATTGGATCAGGATCACACTACCTGAAATTATTCCTAATATTTTGAAACTTATTATTGAAAGCAGGCTACAAGATTTTTAAGAATAGCATGCCATTGACGAGCAGCCTCGTTTAGCCTTCGTTCAAAGTGGCTCAGGAAATACCTAAGAAAATTATAAGGATTATTTAAGATGAAACTTAAATTAGTTGCAGTGGCAGTAACTTCCATGCTGGCAGCAGGCGTTGTGAACGCAGCTGAAGTATTTAACAAAGACGGTAACAAGCTGGATCTGTACGGTAAAGTAACAGGTCTGCACTATTTCTCTGACGACACTGACAATGACGGTGACAAAACTTACGTTCGTCTGGGCTTCAAAGGCGAAACTCAGATCAACGACCAGCTGACCGGTTACGGCCAGTGGGAATATGAGTTCAAAGGCAACCGCTCTGAATCTGAAGGCTCTGACAGCAACAAAACCCGTCTGGCATTCGCAGGTCTGAAATTCGACCAGTTCGGTTCTTTCGATTACGGCCGTAACTACGGTGTAGCTTACGACATCGGCGCATGGACTGACGTTCTGCCAGAATTCGGTGGCGATAGCTGGACTCAGACTGACGGCTTTATGACTGGCCGTACGACTGGCGTTGCAACCTATCGTAACACCGACTTCTTCGGTCTGGTTGATGGCCTGAACGTAGCTGCACAGTACCAGGGTAAAAACGACCGTACCGACATCACCGAAGCGAACGGTGACGGCTGGGGTCTGTCTTCTACCTATGAATTCGACGGTTTCGGCGTGGGTGCTACCTATGCAAAATCTGACCGTACCGACCGTCAGGTTGCTGCGGGTCGCGTCGCTAACACCCTCAACGCTGGCGGTGAAAATGCAGAAGTATGGGCAGCCGGTCTGAAGTACGATGCAAACAACATCTACCTGGCAACCACCTACTCTGAAACCCGCAACATGACTAACTTCGGTAGCGGTTTCATCGCCGACAAAGCGCAGAACTTCGAAGTTGTTGCTCAGTACCAGTTCGACTTCGGCCTGCGTCCATCCATCGCTTACCTGAAATCCAAAGGTAAAGACATCGGTTCTTACGGTGACCAGGATCTGGTTGAATACGTTGACGTTGGCGCGAGCTACTACTTCAACAAAAACATGTCTACCTACGTTGATTACAAAATCAACCTGGTTGACGACAACAGCTTCACCAAAGCTGCTGGCGTTACGACCGACAACATCGTTGCTGTAGGCCTGACCTACCAGTTCTAAGCGTTGTCGCAATAAACAGCCAGCCCTCGCGGCTGGCTTTTTTTATTCCGTGTGGGTATCCGCCACCCGACGCAGCCAGTTTTGCAGTCGCTTCCCCTCCTCCGTCATGTCCAGATCTGTGCGGACGCAGAGGTAATAGTCCCGCCCGTCATCAATCGGTAAATCAAAAATCTTCACCAGCTCGCCGCTCTCAAGGTACGGCGCAATCAGCGGCTCGCGCATCAGGGCGCAACCCAGGCCTGCCTGCACGCCCGCAAGCGTCAACAGTCCGTCTTCAAACAAGGGGCCGCTTCGCCGCAAGGGACGCTTAACCCCCTGCTGCATAAACCATTGCGGCCAGGTGGAACGCTCCTCGTCATGCAGGAGCGGCATGTGTAACAGCTGTTCAGGCGTATCGATATGGCCGTGGATGCGCACAAATTCCCGGCTGCAGACCGGCACCATCTGCCCGGAGATCAATTTTTCACTCTGATATCCCGCCCACTGCCCATTGCCAAAGCGAATCGACATATCTGACGCATCGCTCAGGTAATTGCGGTGATTAGCATAAACCACGTTGATCTCCGTTTGCGGGTTCGCACGCATAAACGCGGGCAGGCGCGGAATAAACCAGCCCATACCAAACAGCGGGATCAGGCTGATGGTGACCTGACGCGTCTGTGCTTGTTCAACCAGATGCTCGGTGGCCTGACGCAGCACGTTAAACGCCGCGCGGATCGATCGGTAATAGTCTCGCCCCTGCTGGCTCAGCACCAGCCTGCGCCCCTGACGCTCGGTCAGCGGTATCTGCAGATACCCTTCCAGCACCCTGAGCTGATGACTCACGGCCGAGGGTGAAATGTCCAGCTCCTGCGCGGCGAGCGTCACGCTGCCGAGCCGGGAAATGGCCTCAAATGCGCGCACCGCCCGTAACGGGGGATCGTTTGCCAGGCGGCTTTCCGCGTGGGCTGGCAGCTCGCTGGATTGTTCTGTTTTATTCATATATTGATTTCTTTAGGCTTTTTACCTGAAAACACCTTTCCATTATCTTTATATAAATCATAAAGATAAAACAATACCGGTTTATCATAAGAAATAATATATGTGTATTTTACAATTTAATTCATTTATTAGATGGTAGCCGCAGAAAGAGCACTTTGCGGGAACAGACGTTGGACACACTCATACAACAGCTGATCAACGGGGTGATGCTGGGAAGCATCTACGCGCTGATCGCGCTCGGCTATACCATGGTGTATGGCATTTTGCGCATTATAAACTTTGCTCATGGCGATATTCTGATGGTTGGCGCGTTAACCACGCTGTCAGCCGTTAACGCGCTGAACACCACCTTCCCCCACATGCCGCTGCTGCTTCAGCTCGGCTGTGCGCTCGCGGTCGCGATGGTTGTCTGCGCGCTGCTGGCAATGGCGGTTGAGCGATTTGCCTATCGCCGCCTGCGTAACGCACCGCGACTGGCCCCGCTTATCTCCGGCATTGGTATTTCCGTGCTGCTCCAGACCGCGGCAATGGTTATCTGGACGCGTAATCCGCTGATGTTTCCGCAGATCCTGCCCATGGATCCGATTGCCGTCACCGCGGGCAGTGAGGCACATCCCCCGGCCATCATCACCGTAACGGGTATCGTGACCGTCGCCCTGGCCCTGATCGTGATGACCGGACTCTGGCTGCTGGTGGAGTACACCCGTCTTGGTCGCGGCATGCGCGCCGTGGCAGAAAACCCGCGAGTGGCAACCCTGATGGGCGTAAACCCCAACGCCGTTATAACGCTGACCTTTGCCATTGGCGGTATTTTTGCCGCGCTGGCAGGCGTAATGATGGCCAGCAATTACGGTAACGCCAGTTTTTCCATGGGCTTTCTGCCCGGCATCAAAGCCTTTACCGCCGCCGTGCTGGGCGGTATCGGCAACATCCGTGGGGCGATGATTGGCGGGATCCTGCTGGGCATTATCGAAGCATTGGGGGCCGGTTATCTCGGCGAACTCACCCACGGCGTGTTTGGCAGTAACTATCAGGACGTCTTTGCGTTCATGGTGCTGATTCTGGTGCTGGTCTTCCGTCCGGCAGGCTTGCTCGGCGAGCGCGTCGCGCACAGGGCATAAGGAATACGATGACAACCGTTCACTTACAGACTCCCGTGGTAACACGCAAATTCTGGTCCGGCATGACGCTGCTCTGCCTCGCTCTGCTGATTGCGCCCGTGGTTGCCACCCAGCTTGGCGGCAACTACTGGGTACGCGTGATTGACTTCGCCCTGCTCTACATCATGCTGGCGCTGGGGCTGAACATTGTGGTGGGCTACACCGGCCTGCTGGATATGGGCTTTATCGCCTTTTACGCGGTCGGCGCCTATCTGGCCGCGCTGCTGGCCTCGCCACATCTGCTCGAGGTGTTTCCGCTGCTTGCCGTCTGGTTCCCGGACGGGCTACACACGTCTTATCTGCTGATCATTCCCGCTGCGGCGCTGGTCGCCGCCGTGTGCGGTATTTTGCTTGGCGCGCCGACGCTGAAGCTGCGCGGGGATTATTTGGCCATTGTGACCCTCGGGTTTGGCGAGATTATCCGCATCCTGATGCGCAACCTTGACCGTCCGGTGAACATCACTAACGGCGCAAAAGGCATTACCGGCGTGGATACGCTGAACCTGTTCGGCCTGAAGTTCAGCGGCATGTATCACTGGTTTGGCGTCAAAGTACCTGCCCTGTGGCTATGGTACTACCTGCTGATGCTGTTCATCGTGGCCATCATCTTTGTTTGTCTGCGTCTGCAACATTCGCGTATTGGTCGCGCCTGGCACGCCATCCGCGAAGATGAAGACGTGGCCCGTGCGATGGGCATTAACGTGCGCAACTATAAGCTACTTGCCTTTGCCATGGGGGCATCCTTTGGCGGCGTTGCGGGCGCGCTCTTCGGCGCGTTCCAGGGCTTTGTTTCGCCAGAATCTTTTACCTTGCAGGAGTCGATTGCCGTGCTGGCGATGGTGGTACTGGGCGGGATGGGACACATCCCTGGCGTGATCCTTGGTGCGGTGCTGCTGACCGCACTGCCTGAACTGTTGCGCAGCCAGGCAGCGCCCGTTCAGCAGGCGCTGTTCGGGTCGGTACTGATTGACCCTGAAATTCTGCGGCAGCTGTTTTACGGGCTCGCGCTGGTATTAGTGATGTTGGTTCGCCCTTCCGGTATTTGGCCGGTGCGTCACAAGGAGGTAAAAGCATGAGTCTGCTTACCGTACGCGATATGACGAAACGCTTTGGCGGCCTGACAGCCGTGGACAACGTGTCGATCGCCGTTAACAAAGGCGAGATCTACGGCCTGATCGGCCCCAACGGCGCGGGGAAAACCACCTGCTTTAACCTGATAACCGGGCTGTATCCCGCCGACAGCGGCGAGTTTTTGCTTGCCGATACGCCCTATTATCCGAAGCAGATCGAGAAAGTCACCGTCGCCGGCATTGCCAGAACCTTCCAGAACGTGCGGCTGTTTAATGAGATGTCAGTGCTGGAAAACGTCATGGTTGGCCGTCACGTCCGTACCCGCAACGGCCTGTGGGCGGCGCTAAGTCGCCATAAACGCGCACGCGAGGAAGAAGCGCAGACCCGTGAAAAGGCCTGGCACTGGCTGGAGTACACCGGCATCGCGAAGTTTGCTCACTACCGGGCCTGCGATCTGGCCTACGGGCATCAGCGTCGCCTTGAAATCGCGCGGGCGCTGGCAACGGATCCGCTGCTGCTGGCGCTGGACGAACCCGCAGCCGGAATGAATGCCGTTGAAAAAGCGGCGCTCGGCGAACTTCTCATCCGTATCCGCGACGACGGTAAAACCCTGCTGATGATTGAGCATGACGTCAAGCTGGTGATGGGGATCTGCGATCGCCTGACGGTACTGGATTATGGCAAAACCCTCGCCAGCGGTACGCCGGATAACGTGCGCCGCGATCCGGCCGTGATTGCCGCCTGGCTCGGAGGCAGCGCCCATGTCTAAATTACTGAACGTTGAACGCCTGAGCGTCCATTACGGTGGGATCCAGGCGGTACGGGACGTCTCTTTCACGCTGCATGAAGGTGAACAAGCCACGCTAATTGGCGCTAACGGCGCGGGGAAAAGCTCAACCGTGCGCGCCATTACCGGGCTGGAAAAATTTAGCGGCGATATCGCCTTTAACGGCAAGCCGGTAAACAAGCAGAAACCGGAAGCGCTGCTTCGCGACGGCCTGGTGATGGTTCCGGAAGGCCGCGGTATCTTCACCCGCATGACGGTGCTCGAAAATCTGCAAATGGGCGCATGGCTTAGGCGTGACACTGTCACTATCCAACAGGAAATGAACGCAATTTTTGAGCGTTTTCCGCGCCTGGGAGAGCGCCAGCATCAGCTTGCCGGGCTGCTTTCCGGTGGCGAGCAACAGCTGCTGGCGCTTAACCGCGCTCTGCTCAGTCGCCCACGTTTGCTGATCCTCGACGAGCCTTCAATGGGGCTGGCACCGAAGATGATTGAAAACATATTTTCCGTCATCGCCGAGCTGCGCGCGCGCGGCGTCGCCCTGCTGCTTATCGAGCAGAATGCCCGCCTGGCGCTGGAAGTGACCGACAGCGCGTGGGTGATGGACAGCGGCAGCATCGTTCATCACGGCGAGTCAACAGCGATGCTCAATGACGATCGTATTGCACAGATTTATTTGGGCGAAATGCCCGTTTAACACCACCAACACCAGGGAAAAACAATGAAAACAGTAAAAATCAGTGCGCTCAGCGCCGCTATTCTGCTCAGTGGTTTTGCCTCAACGGGCGCATGGGCGGCCGACAGTGAAACCGTGCTCATCGGCCTGGCGGGTCCGTTGACCGGGCCGTCTGCCCGTATCGGTAAAGATTTGGAAAACGGCGCCCAGCTGGCGATTGACGACATCAACAAGCAGCACCCGACCATCGGCGGCAAAGCGGTAACCTTCAAACTGCAGTCCGAAGACGATCAGTCTGACCCGCGCACCGCGGTTGCCGTGGCGCAGCGTCTGGTGGACAGCGGCGTTGCTGGCGTTGTCGGTCACTGGAACACCGGCACCAGTATTCCTGCCGCACGTATCTATCACGATGCTGGCATTGCGCAGGTTGCGCCCGTCGCGACGGGTCACGCTTACACCAGGCAGGGTTTTGACACCAGCTTCCGCGTTATGGGCCATGACGATGACGGCGGCCAGTTTGCCGGTCAGTATGCGGTCAACACCCTGAAAGCCAAACGCATTGCGGTGATCGACGACCGTACGGCGTTTGGCCAGGGTCTGGCGGATGAGTTTATAAAATCGCTGGAAGCCCAGGGGGTGAAAATTGTTGACCGCCAGTACGTCGACGATAAAACCGTGGACTTCAGCGCGGTGTTGACCGCCATTCGCAGCAAAAATGCGGATCTGATTTTCTTCGGCGGCGTGGACAGCCAGGCTGCACCGCTGGCGCGTCGAATCAAACAGCTGGGTATGAACGCGACGCTGATGGGCGCTGGTGGATTCGTTAGCCAGACATTCCTCCAGCTGGCGCAGAAAGAAGGTGAAGGCGTGGTCGCGCTGGAGCCCGGTCTGCCGGTGGAACAGATGCCGGGGGGCAAAGCCTTCGAGCAGGCGTACCAGTCTCGCTATCACACGCATATCGAGCTGCACGCCCCGTTCGCCTATGACGCCACGCGCGTGCTGGTTGCCGCGATGGAAAAAGCTGACTCGGTCGAACCGTCCGAATACCTTCCCGCCCTGCGCGCCATCCGCTATTCCGGCGTAACCGGGCAAATTGCGTTTGATAAAGAAGGCAACCTGAAAGCCCCGTCATTCACCGTCTATAAGGTGGTGGACGGCAAATGGCAGCCGCAAACCGTGCTGGGTGGCGCAAACGCTAAGTAACGCAGTGAGGTAATGTGATGAGTGATAATCATGAGCTGGGCATCCTCGCCCGCCGCAAAATTGAAGCTGAAATTATTAAGCCAATTTATGAAATCCTGGTGCGCGAGATCGGCAAAACCCGCGCACAGGCAGTGATTGGCGAGGCCATTGAGCAGGCCGCGATCGACGCGGGCAAGGAATTTGCCCGCAAAGAACCCAACGGCGCGGACGTGAAGAGCTTTATCGCCCTGCAGTACCTGTGGGAGAAAGATAACGCTCTGGAGGTCAACGTCATTGATGCCGACGACCAGCAGTACAATTACAACGTGACGCGCTGTCGCTACGCCGAGATGTACCACGAGATGGGGCTGGGTGAGATCGGCCACCTGCTCTCCTGCGCGCGCGATGAGAAATTCATCGTGGGTTACGCGCCGGACGTCGAACTGACCCGCACCTCCACCATTATGCAGGGCGGATCGTGCTGCGACTTCCGCTATCGCAGCAAAAAGGATCCCTCATGATCCGCGTCAACGCCGAACGGCTGTGGTCCACGCTTGAGATGATGGCGCAGATCGGCGGCACGCCCGCCGGTGGCGTTACCCGCCTGGCCTTGAGCGAAGAAGACCGCATTGCGCGTAACCTGCTGCGTGACTGGGCGCTGGGCGCTGGATTCACCTGCGACGTGGACAGCATGGGCAACATGTTTATCCGCCGCGCGGGCAAAAATCCCGCGCTCGCGCCGGTCATGACCGGTTCGCACGTGGATTCTCAGCCGCTCGGCGGCAATTACGACGGTATTTACGGCGTACTCGCCGGGCTTGAGCTGCTGCGAACGCTGAACGATCGCCACGTTGAAACCGAGCGCGATATCGTGCTGGTAAACTGGACCAACGAGGAAGGCGCGCGGTTCGTTCCGGCGATGCTCGCCTCTGGCGTGTGGGCGGGCCAGCTGACGGAGGAATTCGCCCGGACCCGAATGGACAGCAAAAAAGTCACGGTTCGCGAGGCCCTTGAGGCCATTGGATACTGCGGTGAACGCCCTGCTCGCGCCTTCCCGGTTCACGCCTGCTACGAGCTGCATATCGAACAGGGACCGATTCTGGAAGACGAGACCATTGATATCGGCCTCGTGCGTGCGGCAATGGGCCAGCGCTGGTATACGATTACGCTGGACGGTTTTGCTGCCCATGCGGGCACCACGCCGATGCACAGCCGTCGCGATGCGCTCACCGCCTTTGCCGAGCTGGCGCTGAAGGTCGAAGAGATTGGCTATCAGCATGAGCCCGACGGCCGTGCCACTGTCGGTATGGCGCAGGTTACGCCGAACTCGCGCAACGTGGTGCCGTCTCGCGTGATGTGCAGCGTCGAGTTTCGTCATCCGGAACAGGATGCGCTGGCCGCGATGGAAGCCGCACTGCATCAGGCGGCGGAGAGGCTTACCGCGCGCGGCGTGGAGGCTTACGTGGAACGTATTTTTGACTATGCTCCCATTGCGTTTAACGCGGAATGTCTTGCACGCACGGAAAAAGCCGTTGCCGCGTTGGGGTATTCATCTAAGCCGATGGTTTCCGGTGCCGGGCACGATACCTGCTACGTCAGCAAAATCGCGCCAGCCAGCATGATTTTTATCCCCTGCGTGAAGGGCATCAGCCATAACGAAGCGGAAAAAATCCTGCCCGCGTGGTCTGAGAAAGGGGCGAATGTGCTTCTGCACAGCGTTCTGAGCGCAGCCCAGGAGAAATAACGGCCGGCGAAAGCAGAGGCGCTCTGTTTTCGCCGGCGTTATATCGCCACGCGTCGGCTAATTTCCACGACCCGATCGCTGGGAAGACGGTAGTGGTTAATCACATGCGTGCAGTTACGCTTCATAAAGGCAAAGATGTGACGCTGCCAGGCCGCCATTCCCCCCGCACCGGATACGATCGTCTCATGCCCGACGTACCAGGTCGCGTCTTCATTGGCAAAGAGCGCGTTGATTTCGCTTATCCCCTGCAGCAGCTGCGGCAGGTCTGGATGTTGCATAAAGCCATACTGCGCGACGCCATGCCAGTAGCCCGGCGCGCGCTGAACCACCTCCACTCTTTGCTCATCATCCACATAGGGAACATTAAGAATATCGATAGTCAGGGACAAAACTTCACGCTGTAAGGCGCGGTTTCGCGCCACATGCCAGCGCATCACCGGCGGGATGTTGTCCCGCGTG
Source organism: Enterobacter sp. UNJFSC 003 (assembly GCF_036903355.1). Lineage (NCBI taxonomy): Bacteria > Pseudomonadati > Pseudomonadota > Gammaproteobacteria > Enterobacterales > Enterobacteriaceae > Enterobacter > Enterobacter sp. UNJFSC 003. Next base: position 1,091,476 of record NZ_JBAKHK010000001.1, on the reverse strand, counting down.
CGGGTTAAAAAGATTGCCGAACCGTTCACCCTTGGAACGTCTTGTTGATGAAGATGCGAAAAGAAAGCATCGACGCTAACCCTTTTCTCACCCACCGCCGCCGATACGGCTTTCACCCCACGATTCCAGACCAGCATCACCGTACAAATCGCCGCCGCCATCAGCAGTGGAATGTAGCCACCCTCGAGCACCTTAATCATGTTGGCAAACAGAAAGCTGGTATCCATAATGAAAAAGCCCGCAGCGATGACGGCGCTGCTAAAGAGGCTCCAGCGCCACACGTCACGCATTGCCACAAACAGCAGTCCCGTGGTCATCAGCATGGTCAATGACACCGCAATACCATAGGCCGCGGCCAGCTTATCGGACGATTTAAAGAAAATAACCAACCCGATCGTCACGACCATCAGCAGCCAGTTGATGGTGCCAATATAGATTTGTCCGTAGCTTTCGGCTGCAGTCTGCTTGATACGCAGCCGTGGCAGCCAGCCGAGCTGAATGGCCTGTCGCGTCATCGAAAACGCACCGGTGATGATGGCCTGGCTGGCGATAATGGTGGCCAGTGCGGCCAGAATAATCAGCGGAACTTGTAGTGCAGGCGGGCAAAGCATAAAGAAGATGTTTTTCTTGCTGTCTGCGCCGGACAGAATCAGCGCCGACTGCCCGGCATAGTTGAGCAGCAGAGCGGGAAAAACGATGCCGTACCAGGCCAGCCAGATCGGCTTTTTGCCAAAATGGCCCATGTCGGCATATAAGGCTTCAGCCCCGGTGACACAGAGAAATACGCCGCCAAGCACCAAAAAGCTGATGAAGCCATTCGAGAATAAAAAGGTGATGCCGTACCACGGATTGAGCGCCAGCAGCACCGATGGGTGCTGAACAATGCCCCACACGCCCAGCGCCGCGATGGCCAAAAACCACAGCGCCATGATCGGGCCAAATATTTTGCCGATTTTGGCCGTACCAAAAGGCTGAATAAGAAAAAGAGCCAGCAGGACAAGCACCGTCAGGGGAAGGATGTAGGGCTGGGATGCGGGAATGACGATTTCTAACCCTTCGAGGGCCGAGAGCACGGAGATCGCGGGGGTGATGGCGCCATCACCGTAAATTAACGCAGCCCCAATCAGCGCGGCAAAAATCACCCCGCGCCCGCCTTTTCCCTTTTCGACCAGCAGCGACATCAACGCCATAATGCCGCCCTCGCCGTGGTTATCTATGCGCATCGCAAAGGCGGCATACTTTATAGAGGTCACCAGAATCAGAGTCCAGGTGATAAGAGAAAGCAGGCCCAGAACCACGTCGGGGGTTGGATCATGACCGGAAAGGGAAAGCACGGTTTTAAAGGTATAGAGCGGGCTGGTACCGATATCGCCAAATACCACTCCCAGCGCACCGCCTGCAAGCAGGGTTAACCGGGATAAAGGTTGCGATGTTTCACTGCTGCGCAGGCTCATAGTTTCCAGCGAGAGTCAGACAATCCTTTAAAAAACATAGCCCACAGGACTGACTCTCGCCACTCAGAGGTGATTTATTGCGGCTGGTTAACCTTCGCCAGGCTGAACCAAATCCCCACTGCCAGGATTAACAGCATCCCCCCTGCACTGCCAAGCGCCACGCTGTGCGAGGTGATAAACGCCGCTTTCGCGGCCTCGACGACCGGGTCGGCGAGAGACGGCGTCAGATCCTGTGCCACCTTCATCGCTTCGCCAATCGACGACGAGGCTTTATCGGCGAGTGACGCATTCAGCCCCTGCGGGAGTTCAATCGACGCCGAGAAGCTGCGGGTAAGCAACAGACCAAATATCGCGATCCCCAACCCCGCGCCCAGCTCATACGACATCGTCTCAATCGCGCCCGCGGCGGCGGCTTTCTCTTTCGGCGCGGCGGCCATAATGGCAGAGGTTGATGCGAGCAGCGCGCTGGCGGCGCTGAAGCCCAGCAGTACCATCAGACACCAGGCCTGCCACTGCTGCGTGCTGAAGTCGAGCATCGACAGCCCAATAAAGCTGACGGCGCTCAGCCCCATTCCACCCGCCGCCACGATGCGCAGCCCCAGGCGGCCCACCAGCACACCGGCAATTGGGCCGCTGAACCCGCTCGCGACCATTACCGGCAGCATAAACATCCCGGCTTCAAACGGGGTGAATCCGTGCACGAACTGCAGTTCCTGCGCCATCAGCAGCTCAAAGCCCACCAGCGCGATCATGGCGGTCATCGCCATAACCACGCCGCTCAAAATGATGCGGTGGCAGAACAGACGCATGTCGATCATCGGCACGCGGGCGCGCAGCTGGATGCGGACGAAGATAAACAGCATTACCGCGCCGGTAAACAGCGTGCAGGCCACCAGCCATGGCGATAGCGTGCCTTTCAGCGCCGTTTTCGCGCTGTAGACCAGCAGCAAAATCGCCACAATCAGCATAATGGCATGGCTGATATTGATCGGCTGCTCGGGCCGCCCCTGCTGCGCCGGCACAAAACGCGCGGCCAGGGAAACGACGACCAGCACAATGGGCACATTGATCAAAAATACCGATCCCCAGTAGAAGTGTTCCAGCAGCATGCCGCCGACCAGCGGACCAAAAGCTGCACCGCCGGAGCCGACCGCCGCCCACACGCCAAGCGCGATATTGCGATCGCGCGCATCAACAAACAGCGTGCGGATCCCGGCAAGCGTCGCCGGGATGATCATCGCGGCCCCAATCGCCAGCGACGCGCGGGCAGCAATCAGCCAATCCGCAGAGGGCGCAAATGCCGCAGCCAGAGATGACAGGCCAAACAGCGTGCTGCCGATCATTAACAGACGCTTAAAACCAATACGGTCACCCAGAGCCCCCATCGGCAGCACCATACCCGCCATTACCAGCGAATATATATCGATGATCCATAATAATTCGTTGCCGCTGGCACCCAGCGTCATGCTCAATGTCGGCGCAGCAACGTGCAGCACCGTCGCGTCAATCGCCACCGGAATATAAACCAGCACGATAATCACTAACGCTAACCACTGACGAAACATAAATTTCCTTTTCACTCTAAACCTGGACACATGTCCAGCAGAGGATCCTACGTATTGTTGAACACTTGTCCAGCTTTTTGTTACACTCGTTTCATCCCCATTGAGAGTGAGTAAAAATGCGTTATTTGAGCAAGGACGAGCGACGGGAAGAGATCTTACAGGCGGCTATGCGCGTGGCGCTGGCCGAAGGGCTCGCAGCGATGACGGTTCGTCGTATTGCAATGGAGGCCGGCGTGGCGACCGGGCAGGTTCATCACCATTTCACCTCTGGGGGCGAACTAAAATCGCTGGCGTTTGTCAGGCTGATCCGCGATCTGCTTGACGCCGATGGCGTGGGAGAAAATGCAGGCTGGCGGGAACGGCTGCATGCCATGCTCGGCAGCGACGACGGCAGGTTTGAACCCTATATTCGTCTTTGGCGAGAAGCGCAGATCCTCGCCAGCCGCGATACGGAAATTAAAGGCGCCTATGTGCTGACGATGGAGATGTGGCACCAGGAGACGGTGGCAATTATCCAGGCCGGGCACAAGGCGGGGGTCTTCACGCTTACCGACCGGGCTGAAAATATTGCCTGGCGATTGATTGGCCTGGTCTGCGGCCTCGACGGTATTTACGTATTAGATATGCCGGAAATGGATGATGCGGCATTTAATAAACATCTTGATAAGTTAATATCTCTCGAATTGTTTAATACTCCTTTATAAGTATTACAATCTCAAAGGTTACAATTAGTAACACATAAGGCAACCCATTATTTCCTTTCTCAACTCAGGGGGTTGCTTTTTTATCTATCCTTTCAATTGCATCCAAAAACATCCAATAACGCTAACAACATACCGTCAGGCATCTGTCTGTTTTAACTTCACTTTTCTCATTATTTGGGTAAGCAAGAGGGCGATATGTCACAACAAAGTGAGAAGAATAATCATTACCTACTGAGTAACTGGAAACCAGAAAATCCGCCATTTTGGGAGAATAAAGGGAAACACATCGCGAGAAGAAATCTTTGGATTTCTGTGGCTTGCCTGCTGCTCGCTTTTTGCGTCTGGATGTTATTTAGCGCCATTTCAGTCAATCTGAATAAAGTCGGATTTAATTTCACTACCGATCAGTTATTCCTGCTCACTGCATTACCGTCTCTGTCGGGCGCGATATTGCGCGTCCCCTACTCTTTTATGGTGCCGATATTTGGTGGGCGCCTTTGGACGGTATTAAGCACCGTGATCCTGATTATTCCCTGCGTCTGGCTAGGGATCGCCATTCAGGATACCGCCACGCCATACTGGATTTTTATCGTCATCGCCCTGCTGTGTGGATTTGCCGGGGCTAACTTTGCCTCCAGCATGGGTAACATCAGCTTCTTCTTTCCGAAAGCGAAACAGGGCAGCGCGCTGGGCATTAATGGCGGGCTGGGTAACCTCGGCGTCAGCGTGATGCAGATGGTTGCCCCATTGGTGATTTTCCTGCCGATGTTTACCTTTCTGGGGGTAAACGGCGTGCCGCAGGACGACGGCACCTCCATGTGGCTGGCAAACGCGGCCTGGATCTGGGTGCCGCTACTGCTGCTGGCGACGATAGCGGCCTTCTTCGGCATGAACGATATCGCCAGCTCTAAAGCCTCTATTGCCAGCCAGCTTCCGGTTCTAAAACGTTTTCACCTCTGGCTGCTGAGCCTGCTCTATCTCGCCACCTTTGGCTCCTTTATCGGCTTCTCGGCAGGCTTTGCCATGCTGTCAAAAACCCAGTTTCCGGACGTGAATATCCTCCATCTGGCCTTCTTCGGCCCCCTCATCGGCGCGCTGGCGCGTTCCGCGGGCGGGATGATCTCTGACAAACTTGGCGGCGTACGCGTCACCCTGATCAACTTCGTCTTTATGGCCGCTTTCAGCGCCCTGCTTTTCCTGACGCTGCCCGGCTCCGGTTCGGGCAGCTTTATCGCCTTCTACCTGGTCTTTATGGGCCTGTTCCTGACCGCCGGATTGGGCAGCGGGTCCACCTTCCAGATGATTGCGATTATTTTTCGCCAGATAACCCTCGCTCGCGTGAAGCAACGGGGCGGAACCGACGAGCAGGCGCAGCATGAAGCGGTCACCGAAACGGCGGCAGCGCTGGGCTTTATCTCCGCCATCGGTGCCGTCGGCGGGTTCTTTATCCCAAAAGCCTTTGGCACCTCGCTGGCGTTGACGGGCTCGCCGGTTGGCGCCATGAAAGTCTTCCTCGTGTTTTACATCGTCTGCGTTTTTGTCACCTGGCTGGTATATGGCCGCAAATCCTCCGAGAAAAATAACTAAACGTTCGAAGCAGGAGAAATGTCATGAGTAAACTGTTGGATCGCTTCCGTTATTTCAAACAAAAAGGCGACAGTTTCGCCAATGGACACGGCCAGGTGTATAACACCAACCGTGACTGGGAGGATAGCTACCGTCAGCGCTGGCAGTTCGACAAAATTGTGCGATCCACCCACGGGGTAAACTGTACCGGATCCTGTAGCTGGAAGATTTACGTTAAAAACGGTCTGGTCACATGGGAAACGCAGCAGACCGACTACCCGCGCACCCGCCCTGACCTGCCAAACCATGAACCCCGCGGCTGCCCGCGCGGTGCGAGCTACTCCTGGTATCTTTACAGCGCCAACCGCCTGAAATACCCGCTGGTGCGCAGAAAATTAATTGAGCTGTGGCGCGAGGCGCTGGCGCAGCAGGCCGATCCGGTGCTGGCATGGGATGCCATTCAGAACGACCCGCAAAAAACGCAGAGCTACAAAAAGGCGCGCGGTCACGGCGGATTTATTCGCTCAAGCTGGAAAGAACTCAACCAGCTGATTGCCGCCGCTAACGTCTGGACCATCAAACATTACGGGCCTGACCGGGTGGCCGGTTTTTCACCTATTCCGGCGATGTCGATGGTCTCTTACGCTGCCGGAACGCGCTACCTCTCTCTTATCGGCGGCACCTGCCTGAGCTTCTATGACTGGTACTGCGATTTACCCCCCGCCTCGCCGATGACCTGGGGCGAACAAACCGACGTGCCGGAGTCCGCTGACTGGTACAACTCCAGCTATATCATCGCCTGGGGCTCCAACGTGCCGCAGACGCGTACCCCGGATGCCCACTTTTTTACCGAAGTGCGCTACAAAGGCACCAAGACCGTCGCCATTACCCCGGACTTCTCTGAGGTGGCCAAGCTCAGCGACCAGTGGCTGGCCCCCAAGCAGGGCACCGACAGCGCCCTCGCCATGGCAATGGGCCACGTGATTCTTAAAGAGTTCCATCTCGATAACCCGAGCGATTACTTCCTTAACTACTGCCGACGCTACACCGACATGCCGATGCTGGTCATGCTTGATGAGCAAGAAGATGGCCGCGCGGTGCCCGGGCGTATGCTGCGCGCCTCAGATTTGACAGACGGTCTTGGTGAGGCCAATAACCCGGAATGGAAAACCATCGCCTTTGACGTCGCCGGTAATCTGGTGGTACCGAACGGGTCGATTGGCTTTCGCTGGGGCGAAAAAGGCAAATGGAACCTTGAGTCCGTGGCGGCGGGCCAGGAAACCGAGCTGACGCTTTCGCTGCTGATTACACACGACAATATTGCGGAGGTAGCTTTCCCCTACTTTGGCGGTAATGAGAACCCACATTTTCGCAGCGTAAAGCAGGAGCCCGTGCTTTATCGTCGCGTGCCGAGCAAAACCCTGACGTTGGCCGACGGGAGCCAAACGCGGGTGGCCAGCGTTTACGATCTGGTGCTGGCGAACTACGGCCTCGATCGCGGGCTTGAAGACGGCAACGCGGCGGCAAACTACGCCGAGATCAAAGCCTACACGCCTGCGTGGGGCGCGCAAATTACCGGCGTACCCGCCCATCTGATTGAAAAAATCGCCCGCGAGTTTGCCGACACGGCGCATAAAACCCACGGTCGGTCGATGATCATCCTCGGTGCTGGCGTAAACCACTGGTATCACATGGACATGAACTACCGTGGGATGATCAACATGCTGGTCTTCTGCGGCTGCGTTGGCCAGAGCGGCGGCGGCTGGTCGCATTACGTGGGTCAGGAAAAACTGCGCCCGCAAACCGGCTGGCTGCCCCTGGCGTTTGCGCTGGACTGGAACCGTCCGCCGCGTCAGATGAACAGCACCTCGTTTTTCTACAATCACGCCAGCCAGTGGCGCTATGAGAAGTTGACCGCACAGGAGCTGCTTTCCCCCCTGGCGGATACGACAAAATTCACCGGCCATCTCATCGACTTTAACGTTCGTGCCGAACGGATGGGCTGGCTGCCGTCGGCCCCGCAGCTCAGCCTTAACCCGCTGCACGTTAAGGCCCGCGCCGACGCCGCCGGCATGACGCTGCAGGACTATACCGTTCAGGCGCTGAAATCGGGCGATATCCGCTTCGCCTGCGAACAGCCCGACAACGGCAAAAACCACCCGCGCAACCTGTTCGTCTGGCGCTCTAACCTGCTCGGGTCATCCGGCAAGGGCCATGAGTACATGCTGAAATACCTGCTCGGCACCGAGAGCGGCATTCAGGGCGAGGATCTGGGCTCGACGGATGACGTGAAGCCTGAAGAGGTGGAATGGCAAACCGCCGCCATTGAAGGCAAGCTCGACCTGCTGGTGACGCTGGATTTCCGCATGTCCAGCACCTGCCTGTTCTCCGATATCGTGCTGCCGACCGCCACCTGGTACGAAAAGGACGACATGAATACCTCGGACATGCATCCGTTTATTCACCCGCTGTCGGCCGCCGTCGACCCGGCGTGGGAATCACGTAGCGACTGGGAGATCTACAAAGGCATCGCCAACGTCTTCTCTGACGTGTGCGTGGGCCATTTGGGTACCGAAACCGACGTGGTGCTACAGCCATTGCAGCACGACTCCCCGGCGGAACTGTCGCAGCCGTTCGATATTCAGGACTGGCGCAAAGGCGAATGCGATCTGATCCCCGGCAAAACCGCCCCGAGCATTGCCGTCGTCGAGCGCAACTACCCGGAAACCTATGAGCGCTTTACCTCACTGGGCCCGCTGATGGATAAGCTTGGCAACGGCGGGAAAGGCATCTCGTGGAATACGCAGAACGAAGTCGATTTCCTCGGCAAGCTGAACTACGTCAAGCTCGATGGCCCGGCCAAAGGCCGCCCGCGCATTGAAACGGCCATTGACGCCTCTGAGGTGATCCTCGCGCTGGCGCCGGAAACCAACGGCCAGGTGGCGGTGAAAGCCTGGCAAGCGCTCGGCCAGCTTACCGGACGCGACCACACGCACCTGGCCCTGAACAAGGAAGACGAAAAAATCCGCTTCCGCGATATTCAGGCGCAGCCGCGCAAAATCATCTCTAGCCCAACGTGGTCAGGCCTTGAAAGCGAGCACGTCTCGTATAACGCCGGCTACACCAACGTTCACGAGCTGATCCCGTGGCGCACGCTGTCGGGGCGTCAGCAGCTGTATCAGGACCACGCGTGGATGCGCGCCTTCGGGGAAAGCCTGGTGGCGTATCGTCCACCGATTGATACCCGCAGCGTGACCCACATGCGTGAGATCCCCCCGAACGGTTTCCCGGAAAAAGCGCTGAACTTCCTGACGCCGCACCAGAAATGGGGCATTCACTCCACCTACAGCGAAAACCTGCTGATGCAGACGTTGTCGCGCGGCGGGCCGATTGTCTGGATCAGCGAAACCGACGCGCGTGAACTGGGCATTGAGGATAACGACTGGATTGAAGCCTTCAACGCCAACGGCGCCCTCACCGCCCGCGCGGTGGTCAGCCAGCGCGTACCGCCGGGTATGACCATGATGTACCACGCGCAGGAGCGCATTCTGAACATTCCAGGTTCAGAGGTGACCGGACGGCGCGGCGGGATCCACAACTCGGTGACGCGCGTCTGCCCAAAACCGACGCACATGATCGGCGGCTACGCGCAGCTGGCGTACAGCTTTAACTACTACGGAACCGTCGGCTCCAACCGCGACGAGTTCATCATGATCCGCAAAATGAAAAACATTAACTGGCTGGATGGCGAAGGTCGGGATCAGGTTCAGGAGGCGAAAAAATGAAGATACGCTCACAGGTTGGAATGGTATTGAATCTCGATAAATGTATTGGATGCCACACCTGCTCGGTGACCTGTAAGAACGTCTGGACCGGGCGAGAAGGCATGGAATACGCGTGGTTCAACAACGTTGAAACCAAGCCGGGCATCGGCTACCCGAAAAACTGGGAAGATCAGGACGAGTGGCAAGGCGGCTGGATCCGCGGCATTCACGGCAAGCTCACGCCGCGTCTTGGCAGCAAGCTCGGCGTATTGTCAAAGATATTCGCCAACCCCGTTATGCCGCAGATTGATGATTACTATGAACCCTTCACCTTTGATTACCAGGATCTGCACCGCGCGCCGGACGGCGATCACCTTCCGACGGCCCGCCCGCGCTCGCTGATTGACGGTAAACGGATGGATAAGATCGTCTGGGGCCCCAACTGGGAAGAGCTGCTGGGCGGCGAGTTTGAAAAGCGCGCCCGCGACCGTAACTTCCAGAAGATCCAGAAGGAGATGTACGGCCAGTTCGAAAATACCTTCATGATGTATCTGCCGCGCCTGTGCGAACACTGCCTGAACCCGAGCTGCGCGGCGACCTGCCCGAGCGGCGCAATTTACAAGCGCGAAGAAGACGGCATTGTGCTGATCGATCAGGACAAATGCCGCGGCTGGCGTTTGTGCATCAGCGGCTGTCCGTACAAAAAAATCTACTTCAACTGGAAAAGCGGCAAATCAGAAAAATGCATTTTTTGCTATCCGCGCATTGAATCCGGCCAGCCGACCGTCTGCTCGGAAACCTGCGTCGGGCGTATCCGCTATCTCGGCGTACTGCTGTACGACGCGGATCGTATCGAAGAGGCAGCAAGCACCGAGCATGAAACCGATCTCTACGAGCGTCAGTGCGACATCTTCCTCGACCCGCACGACCCGGCGATAATTGAAGAAGCCGTTAAGCAGGGGATTCCGCAGAACGTGATCGATGCAGCCCAGCGTTCGCCGGTCTACAAAATGGCGATGGACTGGAAGCTTGCCCTGCCGCTGCACCCGGAATACCGCACTCTGCCGATGGTCTGGTACGTTCCCCCCCTGTCACCGATCCAGTCCTACGCGGACGCGGGTGGCCTGCCGATGAGCGATGGCGTGCTCCCTGCCGTTGAAAGCCTGCGTATTCCGGTTCAGTACCTGGCCAATATGCTTAGCGCGGGCGATACCGGCCCGGTGCTGCGCGCCCTGAAGCGAATGATGGCGATGCGCCATTACAAACGCTCTCAAACCGTTGAAGGCGTGACCGATACGCGCGCCATCGAAGAAGTGGGCCTGACCGAAGCGCAGGTAGAGGAGATGTACCGTTACCTTGCTATTGCGAATTATGAAGACCGCTTCGTGATCCCGACAAGCCATCGCGAAATGGCGCGCGACGCTTTCCCGGAGAAAAACGGTTGCGGCTTTACCTTCGGCGACGGCTGCCACGGCTCCGACACGAAGTTCAATCTCTTCAACAGTAGCCGCATAGACGCGATTAACATCACCGAGGTGCGCGAACACGGGGAGGGAGAATAATGCAGATCCTCAAAATCATCGCGCTGCTGATTGAGTATCCCGATGAAACCCTCTGGGAAAGCCGCGAGGAAGCACTTTCCCTTATTGAGCAAGACGCGCCCCTGCTGCGGCCTTTTGCCCAGCAGCACCTGGACGCCCCGCTGCTGGATAAACAGGCTGAGTGGTGCGAGGTATTTGAGCGGGGTCGCGCAACCTCCCTGCTTTTGTTTGAACACGTTCATGCCGAGTCCCGCGATCGCGGCCAGGCGATGGTCGATCTCATGAGCCAGTATGAGAAAGCCGGGCTTGAGCTGGACTGCCGCGAGCTGCCGGACTATCTGCCGCTCTATCTGGAGTATCTCAGCCTCGTCAGCGACGACGAAGCGCGCGATGGACTGCAAAACGTCGCCCCTATTCTGGCGCTGATTGGCGGGCGCCTTAAGCAGCGCGGGGTGGCGCATTATCACCTGTTTGATGCGCTTCTGACGCTGGCGGGAACGCGGCTGTCCAGCGACAGCGTGGCAAAGCAGGTTTCAGGTGAGAAACGGGACGACACCCGCCAGGCGCTGGACGCCGTCTGGGAAGAGGAACAGGTCAAGTTTATCGAAGACAACGCCACATCGTGCGACAGCTCGCCGATGCAGCAATATCAACGACGCTTTAGCCAGGACGTTGCACCGCAGTATGTGGACGTCAGTGCCGGAGGCCCAAAATGACGCACTACCTCAACGTGTTTTTCTATGACATTTATCCGTACATCTGCGCCACCGTGTTTTTCCTCGGTAGCTGGTTGCGTTACGACTACGGGCAATACACCTGGCGCGCCTCATCGAGCCAGCTGCTCAGCAAGCGCGGCATGAACTGGGGTTCTAACCTGTTTCACATTGGGATTCTGGGGATTTTCTTCGGACACCTGTTCGGCATGTTAACCCCGCACTGGATGTACGCCTGGTTTTTACCCGTTGCCGTCAAACAGCAGCTGGCCATGATCGCCGGCGGGGTGTGCGGCGTATTGACGCTGATTGGCGGTTCCATGCTGCTCTACCGCCGCCTGTTTAATCAGCGCGTGCGCGCAACCTCCACCACGCCGGATATCATCATCATGAGCATTTTGCTGATCCAGTGCATTCTGGGGCTCTCAACCATTCCCTTCTCCGCACAATATCCAGACGGGAGTGAAATGATGAAGCTGGTCGGCTGGGCGCAGGGCATCGTGACCTTTAAGGGCGGCTCATCGGAAATGCTGAGCGGCGTGGCGCCCATCTTCCGCGTCCATCTGGTACTGGGAATGACCATCTTTCTTATCTTCCCGTTCACGCGTCTGGTGCACGTCTGGAGTGCCCCGTTTGAGTATTTCACGCGCCGGTATCAGGTAGTGCGATCCCGGCGTTGAGGGAGAGGCCCGGCATGGCGTAGCCGGGCTATCAGGACTGCAGCATTCCGTGCTGCAGCAGGAATTCCCACCAGGGAATGCCAAGAACCATATGGACCAGAAACGTGCATAGCGCCACGAAAGTGCCGATGGTCCACCACGACTTGATATCGTTATACCCCGACGCGAAGATAATCGGTCCCGCTGCGCCGCCATAGTGGGTAATGCAGCCGCCGTAGGAGTTTGAGAACAAAATGGCCAGCGCCAGCAGCACGGGCGCCGTTCCGGTGACCAGCCCTACCGTGGCGAAGACCGGCACCATCGCCGCTACATATGCTCCGCCGGAAGCAAAGAAATAGCGCACCAGCACGCTCAGGAACACGATAATGACGATGGTCATATTGCCTGCGCTGAGGAAATCCAGATGCGCTGACAGGAAATCCGCCAGCCAACGGAAGAACCCCACCTTGCTGAGGGTGGCGCTGAGGCCAATTATGCCGCCATACCAAATCAGAGTATTCCATCCGCCTTTATTTTGCTGAACATCACTCCAGCTGATGATATTAAACAGCAGTGCGCTCCCCATCGCGATAATAGCCACCGACGATTCATTCAGACCAAGATGACGAGAGAAAATCCAGCCTAATAGCGCGGCGATAAATACCACCACTAACCCCTTCTCTTTGTTATTCATTGGCCCAAGATTTTTAAGCCCGTCATTCGCAATGCCAATATTATCGATTCGTTTAATCTCCGGGGCGGACACCTTATAGCAGATATAGGGAATTATACACAGCATCAATAATCCCAACGGTGCCCCTGCCAGCATCCAGCCGATCCAGCTAATATGAATATGGAAAATATCAGAAATTAACTGTAGCGCTAACGCGTTGCCGGCAAAGCCCGTTAAAAACATATAGCTGGTCGTTTTGGTGACCATATACACGTTGACCATCAGATAGCGGCCAGCTTTACAGGGTGATTCCTTCGGCGTTGAGCCTAATACCATCGCGATACTGTTGATAATGGGAAACACGACGCCACCTGCACGCGCCGTATTTGATGGCGTGGCGGGCGCCAGCACCAAATCTAATAGCGCGGTGACATAACCCAGCCTGAGCGTTGTGTTGCCAAATTTGAGGATAAACCAGTAGGCGAGCCGCTTCCCCAATCCGGTGGTAACGAACGCCGCGCTAAGCGTAAAGGCACTGAACACCAGCCAGGTTGTACCTGAAGCATACCCGCTGAGGACGTCCATTGACTTCACCGGTGAATCGGCAAACTGGGTAATCGTAAAACAGGTTAATGCGACAGCAACCAGCATAATAACGGGTTCGGGATACGGTTTAATAACCAGCCCGACGATAGCGGAAAGGTATATTCCTGCGAGAATCCAGGCCTCTCGGCTCAATCCATCAGGCGGAGGAATGAATGTCGATAATAATATCACCACCGCAAGTAATATTGTTTTTAATACATTTGATTTAATCATATCTCACCCATGAGAAATGTTCCCTGAATAGCAAAGGCCTCTCCTCGGAGAAACCTCCGCTGACTAAAGATGATTGTTCTAAAATAAATAACCGCTACAGGTTAACCACTCGAATATTATCATCCTCGCCGGATTGATATTCAGTAAGCGTGTCGAAACTGAGATAGCGGTAGATATTTTCATTTGCATCGCTAAGTTTAACGGTATGGCTGAAATATTCGTCAACGGTTGGCATTTTCCCCAGGATAGCCGCAACGGTACTTAACTCAGCCGATGCCAGGAAGACTTTGGCATTCGTGCCCAGACGGTGTGGGAAATTTCGTGTGGAGGTTGACACTACGTGACTCCCTTCCCGCACCCTCGCCTGATTCCCCATGCAGAGGGAGCAGCCGGCTGGCTCGATTCTCGCACCCGATTGAATAAACTGGTTAAAGTAGCCCTCTCTGGAGAGCTGTTGGGCATCCATTTTGGTCGGAGGCGCCAGCCACAGACGCGCCTGAGTTTCTTTCGCATCCGCCATAATTTTCCCTGCCGCGCGGAAATGGCCAATATTGGTCATGCAGGAGCCAATGAAAACGTCGTCAACTGGCGTACAGGCCACCTCTGAGAGCAGACGGGCGTCATCCGGATCGTCCGGCGCACACACGACCGGTTCGGTGATTTCAGCAAGATCTATGTCAATAACGGCCGCATATTCAGCGTCAGGATCGGCGGACAGAAGTGACGGGTTCGCCAGCCACGCCTCGATCTCAGCAATGCGCTTTTCGAGCGTGGCGGCGTTCTCATAACCCTGCTTGACCATCCAGCGCAGCAGCGCCGCATTTGAGCGAAGGTATTGCGTAACGTTCTCTTCCGCCAGGCGCATCACGCACGCGGCGGCAGAACGTTCAGCGGACGCATCGGCCAGCTCAAACGCTTGTTCCGCGCTTAGCGTCTCCAGCCCTTCTATTTCAAGGATTCGTCCGGAGAAAATATTGCGTTTATTCTTCTTCTCCACCGTCAGCAGCCCCTGCTTCCTGGCATAGAGCGGAATGGCATGCACCAGATCGCGCAAGGTGATCCCTTTTTGCATATCACCGTTAAATCGCACCAGTACGGACTCGGGCATATCCAGCGGCATAATGCCCGTTGCCGCGGCAAACGCCACCAGACCGGAGCCGCCCGGGAATGAAATCCCCAGCGGGAAGCGGGTATGCGAATCCGCGCCGGTGCCGACCGTGTCAGGAAGCAGCATGCGGTTGAGCCACGAATGGATGATGCCGTCGCCCGGCTTCAGCGCCACGCCCTTACGGCGGGTGATGAACTGCGGCAGGGTTTCATGCAGCTGGACATCAACAGGCTTAGGATACGCCGAGGTGTGGCAAAAAGACTGCATCACCAGATCGGCGGAAAACGTCAGGCAGGCAAGATCGGTGAGCTCATCGCGCGTCATCCCCCCGGTGGTGTCCTGAGAACCCACGGTGCTGATTTTCGGTTCGCAGTACTGCCCCGGACGGATCCCCGAAACGCCGCAGGCTTTACCCACGATTTTTTGAGCCAGCGTAAAGCCAGCGCGCGATGGCGCCGGTGCGCCAGGCTGGCGAAAGACCTCCGATGGCGACAGCTTCAGCGATTCCCGCGCTTTGGCCGTCAGGCTGCGTCCAATAATCAGCGGGATACGCCCGCCTGCACGCGCTTCATCCAGTAACACCTCGGTTTTAAGCGCGAATGTCGTTACCAGATGCTGGTTTTCCGTCTCACGAATTTCGCCCTGATACGGATACAGGTCGATGAGCATTCCGGTCGCCAGCGCGGAGACATCCAGTTCTATCGGCAAAGCGCCGGAATCCTCCAGGGTATTGAAGAAGATAGGGGCGATTTTGCCGCCAAACACAACGCCACCATTACGTTTGTTGGGGACAAAAGGGATGTCGTTCCCGATATGCCACAAGATGGAGTTGGTAGCAGATTTGCGCGATGACCCCGTTCCCACGACGTCACCAACGTAGACCAGCGGCCAGCCCGCCTCTTTTAATTCTGCCAACTGGCGCAACGGACCGCGTACGCCCGGCTCGTCAGGGGTTACCCCTTCCCGGGCGTTGCTGAGCAAAGAAAGCGCATGCAGCGGAATATCCGGGCGCGACCAGGCGACGGGGGCCGGAGAGAGATCGTCCGTGTTCGTCTCCCCGCTGACCTTAAAGACTTTCAGCGTGATCTTTTCTGGCACCGCAGGCCGACGCGTAAACCATTCGGCACGTGCCCAGGATTCGAGCACCCTTTGAGCCCAGGCGTTACCGCTCTTCGCTTTGGATTCGACCAAACCGAATTTTTCAAAAATAAGAAGCGTGGCAGACAGTTGCGTTGCGGCAAGCGGGGCCAGAACGGGGTGGTCAAGCAGCTCAATCAGCGGCCGGACGTTGTAGCCGCCCTGCATTGTGCCCAGCAGCGTGGTGGCCTCTTCGGGTGAAAGCCCGCTGATGCTGTGCTCCCCACGCGCGACCTTAAACAGAAAATCGGCTTTAACTTTTGCCGCAGGATCAACCCCGGGCGGCACGCAGCGGGTTAATAAATCAATGAATGCCTGATGGTGTTCGGACGCGTTATCGATTAATGCATTAACGACCGCCTGCGTTTGTTCAGCCGTTAACGGTTTTGCCGGAATCCCCTCGTTTGCACGCAGCGTCACGTGCTGATTGTAATCATCTAACATATGCTCTCCTGTTCAGGACAAAGCTGCCTGAGCGTTAATCGTAAATAGGTAAATGTCGTTAAAGTTGTTCGCAGAATTCCGTAAGTCGTTCGAGTCCGTATTGCCATTCCCCGTAACCAGACTCCGAATTAATATGCCCGGCTTCGCCGATATCGATTAAATGACCGCCCCAGCATGTGGCCCAGTACTGGGCTCGGAAAAAAGGCATCAGGGGATCGTTTTTACTCGCGAACAGGATGCAGGGAACGGATAGCGTCGTCGGCTGGATAGCCTCCTCCAGCCCAAAGAAAGCCGGTTCTGCCGGCGCCACCATAACGAGCCCGGCCACGTTGACCTGCTGCGTTTGTAAGAGCCTGCAGGACGCCAGGGCACCAAAGCTGTGTCCAACGAGGACCGCAGGCAGCCGGGAAACCGCAAGTTCTCGCCTGATGGCCGACACCCAATTTTCAATATCGGGCGCTAACCAGTTTTTCTGCTGTATGCGTTTCCAGAAAGGTAAACGTCGCTCCCAGCAGCTCTGCCAGTGATATTCATCGCTGTCTCTCAGGCCCGGTACAAGAATCAGGGTGTAACGATCGCTGAGCTGCTGCAGGCGCTGTTCAATCATGACGTTTTCCTTATTTCGCTATTATTCGCGTGGGAATTTCGACAATAACCACCCAACGGCAAGAAGATCTGCGCTACCGCCGGGGCTTAAATTTCTTTTGACGCATTCCGAATTCATTCTGGTTAATGCTTTATCTAATTTTTCTGACGTCAGGTTTTTAATGTTTAATACGCGTCTGGCATAGCGTCGGACATAATTCAACCCGGCGAGCCCACCGCGCGAAAGAAGATTCGTGTCGGGATTTTCTGCCATCAGCCCAAGCAACATTCTCAGCAAGGCCACACGTTCAGGTTCCCCCTGCCGTAACGATTTTTCCAGCAGGGGAAGACCCGCGGTGCGCGCGGTCATAAAACCGCTGGCCGCTTCCCCCCTCGCCCCGGTGAACCCAAACGTCTTGAACAGCTGCTCGCCCTTCGTTTTTGCGACGCCCGATTTTTTCAGCTCCAGCTCGACAATGCCGGTACAGATAAGACGGGTTTCATTGCACAAGCTGCGCTGAGTGAGAGCTTCATCCCTTTGGCTCAGACGCCCTGCGGCGGCGCACAGCAGTCCCAGGGAGAAGATCCCGCCTTTATGGGTATTCACTCCGCCTGTAGCCGCAAACATCGCCTGTTCACACGCCAGTCCCGTCGGCCTGATTGCCCGCAGCGTTTGCGTTCCCCCAAGCGATGCGGTCTCCTTGCCAAGGTTAAAAAACAACGAAAACCAGGGAGCAACCGCCGCGATACTCGCCATAAACACGGTGAAGTTCATGTCCTGATGGGCGCCGCTATTGTCGCGATCCACCAGGCCCGGTTTCGGCGTTAAGGTGATTTCCCGATACATGGCCTCGGCCGCCAGTTCAGCAACGGAACGCTGAACACCGCATTCAGGATGCCTGGCAGGCAAAATAGTCATCGATTAACGCCTCCATGCTGCGCGTAAGTTCGGCCTGCGAATGACGTCGCGCGCGGGAGCACGCGTGCGCAGGTTCATGACAGATAAAGCATCTGCGCATCGGCTGCTGGATGGCATCTCTTTTCAACAGCCCCGTCTTCGGGCAGATGACATCGATATCCCAAAGCCGTCCCAGGCGATGGGTATCTTCAAGATGCGCCGTAACGTGCTTGATCATCCATGCCGGTGCCGCCACTGACCAGAGGGCTTCAGGCCCTGTCACCGGCCGCAACGTCTGGTGCCGACAGACGCGCCAGTGATGCCGCTGGAACACGGCACCGAGCGTCTCATCCGCAACGGCCATTACTCGCCTGGCGAGCTCGGTATCTTTGCGTTCCCCGGGCCAGACCAGCGTGACGGAAACCACGGTATGCTCAGACTGAAATAGCCACGCCTGCTGCCGTTTCGCCCGCTGCTCTCTGGCTGCCAGGATTTGCTCCAGAGAGACGATGGCGTTAGAGGCCTTATCCATCATATTGATTACTCCTTAACCTGGTGGACCACATCAATCACGCTGCCGTCGCGATAGCGCACCACGCCGACGATCCGCGAGGTAAATTCAACCGGCTTAGGCTCACCCGAAATAAGCAACGCTTTTTGATGCAACGCGTCGATATCGACAACGGCCAGGCCCGCAGCCATCAGACGCTCGCGGATCTCCGGACGGGCCGGATTGACGGCGATGCCGTGATCGGTCACCAGAACGTCAATACTTTCGCCTGGCGTCACCAGAGTTGTAACGCGTCTCACCACGGTAGGAATGCGGCTACGGATCAGCGGCGCAACCACAATGGTGAGATTGGCCGCTGCGGCCACATCGCAATGCCCGCCGGAAGCGCCACGCATGACGCCATCGGAGCCGGTCAGGACATTCACGTTAAACTGGGTGTCCACTTCCAGGGCGCTGAGAATGACCACGTCCACCCTGTCGCAGCAGGCCGCTTTTGCCGCCGGATTCGCATAGACGTTGGTTGATATCTCCACATGGTCGGGATTGACCGCCATTGACGCAGCTGCTGCACCGTCAAAGCTTTGCGTATCGAGGATTTTTTCAATTAGCCCTTTTTGATGCAGATCGACAATGCTGCCGGTGATGCCCCCCAGCGCAAACCGGGCGACAATGTTGTGCTTCCTCATGCGGGCTTCCATAAAGCGCGTACAGGCCGTTGACGCCGCGCCGGAACCGGTCTGAATGGAAAAGCCGTTACGGAAATAGCCCGAGTGTTCAATAACGTCAGCGGCCGAACGCGCAATCATCAGCTCACGCGGATTGCTGGTGACCCTGGCAGCGCCGACGCTGATTTTTGCCGGATCCCCTACGCTCTCTATCTGAACAACATAATCAACCTGATCCTGGACGATACTCGCAGGCAGGTTCGGGAACGGTTTGAGGGTTTCGGTGAGAAGGACCACTTTTTTGGCGTACTTCGCATCGACCATCGCATACCCGAGCGAGCCGCACTGCGACTTCCCGCCGTTGCCGCTGGCGTTGCCGTATTCATCGCAGCAGGATACCGCCAGAAACGCGACGTCGATGGCAATCTCACCCTGTTGAATCAGGTTGACTCGCCCGCCGTGCGAGTGGATTTGTACCGGCTCGTCCATCAAACCGTGTGATATCGCGTCGGCGAGATCGCCACGCATGCCTGATGTGTAGATTTTGCTGATGACGCCGTTTCGGATATGTTCAATCAGTGGCGTATTACAGGACATTAAGGAACTCGAGGCGAGCGTGAGTCCGTTAAGCCCGCGTTCAGCCAGCTTATCGATAACATAGTTGATGACCTTGTCCCCCTCGCGAAACGCGTGGTGGAAGGAGACCGTCATACCGTCATGAAGATCGCAGCGCGCCAGGACATCGTCGACGCTGGCAAACAGTTTGCGCTGATATTTTTGCTGAGCGTCAGAAAGATAAGGCGTCGCGGTATTAGCGCCGCTGAACGCAACGTATTCACGTCGGGTACCGGGAATGTCATGCAGGGTTTCAGTGAGGTTTGTCATCATTTTTCCTGTAAGGGTTATTACTGACGAATGCCGGACGCATTTCTGCGTTCGATAACAACGCGAGCATGGTTGATAATTGGCGCATCGATCATTTTGCCGTTCAGCGAAATCACCCCAAGTCCGTTACGTTCACCTTCCTCTGCCGCTGCAATAACGCGCTCTGCATAATCCACCTCCTCCTGAGTTGGGGCATACGCGTTATGGAGAATCTCAATTTGTCGCGGGTTAATCAGCGATTTTCCGTTGAATCCCATTCTGCGGATCAGGTCCACTTCCTTGAGGAAACCGGCCTCATCATTCACGTCGGCGTAGACCACATCAAAGGCATCGATACCCGCGCCCCGCGCGGCATGTAAGACCGCGCATCGAGCGTAGAACAGCTCCGTCCCATCGCCTCGCTCGGTCTGCATGTCCATCACGTAATCAAATGCCGCCAGCGCAATGCCCATCAATCGAGCGGAAGATTTCGCAATAGCAACGGCATTAATAACGCCTACAGCGGATTCAATCGCCGCCATCAGTTTTGTTGAGCCTACGGGACGTCCGCAACTCTCTTCAATACGCACAATTTCACGTTCAAGCTGATGAATATCTTCAGGGGTATCGGTTTTAGGTAAACGAATAACATCAACGCCAGCCCGGACGGCAGCTTCCAGATCCTTTAAGCCGAAAGGCGTATTAAGCGGATTAATTCTGACAACGGTTTCTATATCGTTATACATAGGATGCTGCAGGGCATGGAATACCAGCAGGCGAGCGCTGTCTTTTTCTTTCAGGGCAACGGCATCTTCCAGATCGAACATAATAGAGTCTGGTTTATAAATGAATGCGGTTGAGAGCATTGCGGCGCTTGAACCGGGTAAAAATAACATACTGCGGCGTAATTTCTTCATTATAACGTTTCCCATACAATATCTTCCCGGGCCATTCCTCTGAGCAGCGCAGCCTGCATGCGCGCGCGGATCACACAGTCCAATGCGCCTTTATCATCGACAACGATCAGCCCCTGCTGGATATTCAATGCTGCAAGAGTTTCATTAACGACCTCGGTAATACGGTCGCCAAATTGCTTGTAGACTTCGCTTTGGATGACCACATCCAGCCCGCTCTCTACGGGACTCACCTTCACCATCAGGTCGCTTGATTCCAGCGTCCCCGCCATGGCGGCTTGCACAATTTTCATATAACTCTTCCTGTGTGATAACGCGGTTAAACTTCTGCCGGCAATCGTTCTGCTAAACAAGACGAATGCGGCACTCCGCTATTCAGATAAACGCGTGTTGTTTCAGGCACCATATGACTGGCGGCAGAAAAATTTCTTTCACTTATTAAACGTCGAACGGCGGATGCGGAGACCGGGATGTTATTGCCATCCGTTTTTCTCGCTATTTCATGCACCCGAATACCGGCAGCGATGCCGGTTTCCTCTTCCAGCCAGCGATGCATTGCACGGTTATAGTCCGCGGTCAGCTGACAGAATGGTTCGGTACCTACAAAGCGATGACGTATATTCAGCGCGGGGGCGATGTAATTCCTGAACAGGGTTAAATCGATGGCGGCATAAACTTTATCAATCACCTGTTTGTCTTTCAGGAAATAGCCGGGGAACGTGCCGCGGGAAATAATATAGGCGGAGCCCGGATGAACCGTCACATTGTGCAGATGCCGCGAGCCGTCGCGAACCATCGCAAGCCGCTCTTTGAAAGAGAACGCGGAAACATCTTCCTGCACCACAAAAACATGCAGCCAGTCACACTCGCGCGCGGCGTGTTCAATTAAATACTGGTGCCCAAGGGTAAAGGGATTGGCATTCATGACAATGCTGCCGATCTTATTGCCCTGCACCAAATGGTGGCTGCGAAGCTGGCTGCAATAACGGTGAATACCGATCGGCGTGTTCTCCATTAATGCGGCTCGATTCACGATCGTCACTAGCGGATAAAATCCGCACCCGCGAAACGATTTTACATTTCCCGGACAGGTAAAAAGAAAGAGATGATGTTCGCCGTTTTGTGCCGCCTGAAGCTCTGCCTCATGCAATAACGTCAGGCTTAGTGAAGTCCCCCGCCACTCGGTATCGATAGCAATGCATTTTAAGGTATTCCCGGCAATTCCGGCGCAGGCGATAAGCTTGCGCTGATAGCGCGCAATGACAAACTGCGCGATATCGTCGTCGATGCCTAAACCATTTGTCTCCAGAAAGCAGGCGATCTCCTCTCTGGTATTCCCCTGGCCGGTTTGAATGACCTCAAATTCTGGCGTTCTGGCGGTGAACATCTTATTTCTCCTGAGAACAGCGATTAAACAGCCCGCAATTCTTGCAGCGGTTGAGCTTCCACAATGGTATTCATCAGGCGGCCGATATTTTCTATTTCCACTTCAACCCGATCGCCATCATGCATAAAGAGCGGTGGATTGCGTTTTTTACCAACGCCGCCCGGTGAGCCCGTAATAATGACGTCCCCAGCGCTCAGTGAGGTGAAAGTGCTGATATACGCGATAAGATCGGCCACTTTGTGGATCATGCTGCCGGTGGAGTCATCCTGGACCAGCTTGCCGTTAAGCCAGGTATGTATGGTTAAGGCGTGGGGATCGGGGATCTCATCTGCAGTGGTCATATAGGGCCCAAAGGCACCGGTCTGTTTCCAGTTTTTACCGGCCGTGAACCAGGCGTGCTGCCAGTCGCGCACCGAGCCGTCCATATAGCAGCTGTAGCCAGCGACGTGGTCGAGCGCATTGTTCGTGGTTATTTGGGAACCTGGTTTGCCAATAATGACGGCCAGTTCACCCTCATAATCGAACTCGCTGGAGTGAACAGGCTTGATCACCGGTCGGGCATGTCCGGTTTGCGAATCAGGGAATCGGATAAACAGCGTCGGCGCGTTATTCGTCTCCGCGAACTCTTTTCGTTTTTCGGCGTAATTCATGCCCACGCAGAAAATCTTTCCGGGTTCTTCGATGACGGGTAAAAAGGTAATGTCTTCCAGAAGGATATCTGCAGGGCAATCGATATATT
Source organism: Enterobacter sp. UNJFSC 003 (assembly GCF_036903355.1). Taxonomy (NCBI): domain Bacteria; kingdom Pseudomonadati; phylum Pseudomonadota; class Gammaproteobacteria; order Enterobacterales; family Enterobacteriaceae; genus Enterobacter; species Enterobacter sp. UNJFSC 003. The sequence continues at coordinate 1,068,766 of NZ_JBAKHK010000001.1, read as the reverse complement.
GCCTTGCAACCTCAAGCGCATCCCACTGAAGAAGATCTTTTAGGGTTGCATACTGATGACCGATTCTATTACCCAAATCGATAATGCCGGACTCAATAGCTATTCCGTAACTTCTACGTCCGTGATGAATATAACTCGCTAATTTCATGTTGATACCTGATTAATATTCGTGCCCATACCGTGTTCACGCCTTACAGCGTGAACACCTTGCCAAGCTTTTATTCAGCGGACTGCGCGGGTACCAGTGCCGGTTTCGTACCGGACGCCAGATAGGTAGCCACAACAACGCCGACCCCGAGTAACGCCAGGATGAATCCCGTCATCCCCTGCCAACCCATTGAATGGAAGACAAAACCGTTTACAAAACCGACAACCGAACCGCCCATGTAATAGAAGAATAAATAGAGCGCGACTGCCTGGCCTCTTGCGTGGGTAGCATTTTTACTGACCCAGCTCAGGCCGATGGAGTGGCAGCCGAAGAAGCAGCCGGTGAAGATAACGGCACCCGCAATAAAGGTGACGACATTCGCGGTCAGCGTCAGCAACATCCCCAAAGCCATAATCAGGAACAGCACTCTCAGCACTTTCATTGCGCCATATTTAGCCGATAAACGCCCTGCCTGTGGAGCAGTAAAGAAGCTCAGCGCGAAGCTAAAGGAGAGCAGGCCCGCGTTGGCTGGAGATATATGGAAAGGTTCACCTTTAAGGAAGAAAGCAAGGTAGTTATAAAGTGAGGTAAATGCGCCAAAGATAATAAAGCTAATAATAAAAGCCAGCGCCAGATTTTTATTTTTAAAATGTGATGCAGCACCTTTCACCATGCGCATCACGTTGAGATTTTGCGTCGGCGTGAAATTACGGGATGCGGGCAGCAAGAAGTTAACCAGAATGGCAACCACAATAAGACTCACCGCAAAACCGTAGAAGATGGTATTTATGGAGATATGATCGATCAGCTGGCTGGCAATAATACGCCCTGACATTCCCCCCATCGAGTTACCGAAGACAAAATATCCCGTGACGATTCCCGCCGCCACCGGTGCAACTTCTTCGCTGATATACGCCGTCGCCGCTGCGGCTATGCCGCTTAACGCCAGACCAATCACCGCGCGCAGAGCCACCAGCATCGCCCAGGATTCGACCAGCGGGCACAGCAGCGTTAAAACACCGCCCAACAGCAGCGACACAATAATTAATCGCTTTCTGCCATAGTGGTCGGATAAGGTCCCGGTAAAGAGCAGCCCAATAGCCAGCAGTGCAGTTTCAGCAGATAAAATAATACTTACCTGACTGACGGGAACGTTGTATTCCACCGCCAGCGTTGGAAGAAGTGGCTGAATAAAGAAAAGAGAAGCAAGTTCAGCAAGCCCGGATAAGGCTAACGCCAGAATGACACGAATATGACTACTGGCCTTTACGGAATCCGAGTCTTTCAGGGTATTTTTAGCATGCGTTAACGCCATAATAACCTCAGTATTATAATTTGGGTACAGAGTGGTTTTTTATCTAACCTTTCAGGTCAGGATGTTTTTATTTAAATCGCTTCTGATAAAACGTTTTCCGGCACGCAAACGACGCCTTCAAATAATTTTCGCGACGTGCGTATAACCGCTGCGCGAGTATTTTCGATCTTGTCTCCGTCTCGTAACAATGACACCGAAATTTTTCCGCTGGGATGTTCAATATCAATAATGTTGGTGAATAAATCTCTGGGCCGGTCGGCGATAAGGGTATGGGCAACAGACCCTTCAATCAGCGTTGCGGTTGAAATGCCAATCGAGCCAGTAATGGCCAGCGACTTATGGCAGACGTGTGGCATAAAGTAGCGAACCTGAAGCGTTCCTCCGTTGCACGCTCGGCTGAGCAGAACGGGTTTCGGAATCACTTTCGATGTAACATCGCCAAGCCCCATTGCCTCACCCGCCTTACAGCGCAGGCGTTCAAGTTTCGCCTTGAAGGTTGTATCCGCATCCAGTTCTGTCGGCGACTCCCCGCCCGTTTTTCCCAGTTGGGCTGCATCAATCAGCACCATCGGCATGGCCATGTCGATACACGTAACGGGGATACCCTCAAAAACGTCCGTCACGCTGCCGGTCGGGAGCAGTTTCCCTGTTTTAGAGCCTGCAGAATTGAGGAAGGTCAAACCAACCGGTGCCGCAACACCCGGTACGCCGTCGATTTGGGTATCACCTTCGTAAATCACCCGATAATCAGGCGTCTGAACTTCTGCATCAACCAGCGTGCCGGTATTCAGGTTACGGATGCGGACCGTCGTCACCGGACTTTGCGCCTTAACCAACCCCTTTTCGATGGCAAAGGGCCCCACCGCGCAAAGCATATTGCCGCAGTTGGGCGTGGTATCGACGCGTCGCTCGTTAACCATGACCTGTGCGAACAGATAATCGACGTCGGCATCCGGACTGTCGGAAGGACTGACGATCGCCACTTTGCTGGTCTGCGGACTTCCACCACCGATACCGTCAATTTCGAGCTCATGGCCTGCGCCCATTAACGCCAGCAACACGGCGTCGCGTTCTTCATTTTCAGACGGCAGATCGCTGGCCAGAATAACCGGGCCTTTTGACGTACCGCCACGCATTAATACGCAAGGGATCGTTAACATGTGTTTTTCTCATTTCGCTTTTTCTCAGGAACGCAATAAGGTTTTCATACTCGGGTTGATAACTCTAATGTCAAAAAAAGCATCATTAATTCGTTTTGCACATTAATAGCGCGTGAGTTACCCTGGAGAAATAGAAACGAGAAAGGGATGCTGAGATGCAACATGAATTACAGGGTATACAAGCTTTTGTAAAAATTGCAGAAATCGGATGCTTTACAAAAGCATCTCAATTTCTTCACATATCACAACCTGCATTAACACGTAGAATCCAAAAGCTTGAAGAGAGCCTGGGAACGGCGCTGTTTGAACGATCGACGCGGAGCGTCAAATTAACGACGGTAGGCAGAGAGTTTTTGCCTAAGGCAAAGAATTTAATCGATTTTTATGAAAGCTCAATATTGAGTATTAAAGAGATGGCGACGCATCAGGCAGGGGTTATTACCGTTTCCTGTATCCCGACCGCCGCGTTCTATTTTCTGCCATCGGTGATACGAGATTATAACAATGACCATCCAAACATCCGTATTCGCATACTTGAGCACAGCGCCAGCGATTGTCTCGAAGCGGTGTTAAATGGCGATGCAGATTTCGGCATAAATATGATAAACATCACACATCCTAATATCGATTTTTCGCCGTTGGTCAATGAACCGTTTGTTCTGGCCTGTCGGCGCGACAATGAACTGGCACAAAAACCGCTGGTAACGTGGGAAGATCTTGCCGGAATGAAGTTAATTGGCGTCAGGCGCTCCAGCGGTAACCGGTCGCTTATCGATCAGGCCTTCGAGAAAATGGCCTGGAAACCTAACTGGTTTTACGAGGTCCGACACCTGTCTACTTCACTGGGAATGGTGGAGGCGGGCCTCGGCGTATCGGTGGTTCCCAGCCTGGCAATGCCGACTGATGAACATCATGTTCTGGTCAGCCGCCCGCTGATTGAACCCGTCATTCGACGTACCTTAGGGCTTGTGCAGCGTCGCGAAACGCCGCTGAGCCCGGCGGCGGAGAAATTCAGAGAGATGTTAGTACAGCTGTGGTCTGGCGAAGATAACAGTCCGTGGATTAATAAGTTTAGCCAGCTCTAAGCCCCGACAAGAGAAAGGGGCCAACGCCCCTTTATGCCCTATTTACCCGCCTGTGGATGCGTTTCAAAGCCGGCCATTACCGCCGTCAGTTCGGCCAGCGAAAAGCCGTGTTTCGGATCCTCCACCCCTAACCCAAATCTTTCCTGCATCAGCTGATAGAGCTCCCCTGCATCGGGAAGGTGAATTTGCTCCTCAACGTGGCCATTTTTCCAGTGGGTAAAATTGAAATTGGTCAGCGTCAGCTTGCCGCCGTCAGGAAGATGGCGACACATCAGCAGGTGATGACGGAAATGCGACTGCGGCCAGTGCGCCGACCAGAAGTTACCCATCACGTAATCGCTGAAATACTGCGTCGTCAGGTCAAAATGATACATCGACTGCCAGTGCTCGTGGTGGCGGAACTGCAACACCCAATCGTTACCTTCACTCAGCAGGCGATAAAGTCCGTGCGGCGTTTCCTGCTCTTCATTCGCGATCAGCCGGATAGGCGCCGTTAGCGTCTGCCCGCCAAACCCCACGTCGGCAATCCAGCGCTCACCGTTCAGCTCAACCAGCAGCAGCCGGTGCGTACGCGGCGGCATTTGCGGCGGATTAGCCAGAACCACGCGCCCCAGCACGCTGCGCACCGTAAACCCGACTTCACGCAGTACGCGCTCAAACAGGCCATTTTGCTCAAAGCAGTATCCCCCACGGCGGGCCGTCACCAGCTTCTCGACCAGGCATTGATCTTCAAGGTGGATCTCTCGCGGCAGAACGACATCAATATTTTCGAAGGGGATCTCGCAGTTGTGGCGTAAATGCAGCGCGCGCAGGGTATCGATATCAACCTGAACAGGCTGTTGCCAGCCCGTGCGGGTGAAATAAGCACTCAGAAATGGGGACATGGTTCGCTTCCTTATGTAATGTCCCTTGTTTATAAACTATTTTACTGGGGCCACATGCGCGAAAGTGCTTTTTTAATTGCGCGTGCTGCGCTGCATGATACCGAGCGCACAGAGCATCAAAACCAGCCCGGCGATAAGCGTGAGTGTTGCCATCGCCATGCCTTGCCCGACGGAGCCTTGCTCAAACTGACGCCAGATAAATACCGAAACCGTCTGCGTGCCCGCAGGCGCCAGCAGCAAAGACGTTACCAGCTCACGCGAGGCAATTGCGAACACCATCAACATGGCCGCCAGCAAGGCTGGCGATACCAACGGCATGACGATGAACCGTAAAGCCTGAAACGCCGATGCGCCGTGAACCCGCGCGGCAGGTTCGAGATTGCCGCCAAGCTGGCGCAGCGCGCTGCCGACGTATCGCACCGGCCACGGAAGTAAAAGGCAGCAATAGGAAAGCAGCAAAATAACCCAGCTATTGTAGGGCGAGACCGGCCAGAACGACCGGTTCCACAGCAGGATCAGCCCGACACCAACCACGATGCCCGGTAACGCTGCGGGCATCAGTGATAGCGCGTCCAGTACGCCGCGCCCTTTTATCTTCTGCACCACGACCAGCCATGAGACCAACAGCCCCACGAACCCGGTTATACAGGCTGCCCCCACGGCCAGAGACAAACTGGTCCCGAGCGCTAAAAGCGCGTCGCCGTGTTGACTGAACAGCGCAGCGTAATGTGACAACGTCACGTTTTGAAACGTAACGCCACCGGATAAAGTGCCCAATACGCCGGACAGCGCCATCGATAAACCGGGCAACACCACGGCGATGGCCCCCACCGCTGCCATCGCTGTCACAATCGGCAGCGTCCAGCCCCCCGCGTCTGCCCCGGTGTTTTCAGTGGGTTTACCCGTCACGCTGGTGACGTCGTGATGACCGGTCAGCTTTTTCTGTAGCCCCCAGGCGCTGAGGGCAATCGCCACTAAAACCACGGAGAGCAGTGCGGCTCCGGAGAGATCGACCGGCCAGTCGGCCAGTTTCTTTTCGATATCGGTCGTCAGCATTAAGACGCCCGCTCGCGTGCCCAGAGCTGCCGGAACGCCGAACTCTTCAATCGCCAACGTAAACGCCAGCAGCATTCCCGCCGCCAGCGACGGAGAGAGCATCGGCAGCGTAATGTACCAAAACGCCCTCCCCGCGCTGGCGCCGTGGACGCGGGCGACCCGCGCCAGACGTTGCCCGCTCGCCAGCAGGCTGCGCGAGACGGCAAAATAGACCACCGGGAATATGTTCATCGCCATGACCAGCACAATGCCAGTTTTGCTAAACAGCAGATCGTTAAGGTTAATACCGGTTAACTGTTGCAGATAACCGTTGGTTTGCAGTACCAGCATCCACGACAGTGCAGCAATATAAGGCGGCGTTAAAAAGGGGATCAGAAACAGCAGATCCCACAGACGCGGGAGCGGAAGATGTAACAGGCCGCGCGCCACGCCAAGAGGAAAACCGAGTAGCGCACTCACCAGCGCAACGCCGATCCCCACCTGGAGCGTCCCCCCAAGCAGAGTGGGCAACTGCGGTTCAGCGAACAGGACGGGAAATCCGCTAAATGCGCCCGTCAGCTCGCCTGCGCTGAACGGGGGAAATACCGCCTGCAGCGCGATAAACGACAGCGGAAGCGCCACCAGAACCACCAGCAGCGCCAGCGTCATTGCGGATAATAGTCGTTGATTCACGAAACAATCCTGAAGGCGGGGCTGCCCCCGTCAGATGAATTACAAAGAGAAAATGGCATTAAAACGCTTGAGGATATCGCTGCGCGTGCTGGCGCCATCGCTTTTGGTTGGCAGCACGTTCAGCGCATTAAGCAATGGACGCTTCGCCTTCACGTCACCGCGTACGGGCATCAGCCACGCGTCAGCGACCATCGTTTGACCTTCCTCAGAGAGTACGTAATCGACAAAGGCTTTTGCCTCATCGGCATGCCGGGTAGATTTGAGAATCATCATTGGACGCGGGGCAATCACCGTACCGCTGGCCGGGAAGATCACCTTCAGGGACTCACCCTGACTGATGTTGCCGTAGGAGACATAGTCCACCGCGCCAAACACCGCCGCTTTCGCGCCCTGCATGACCGGCGTCACCGCCTGAGCATTCGGGCCACTGACCACCATGCCGTTCTTTTTCAGCGCATCAAAGAGCGCCCAGGCTTTGTCACCCATGCCATTTTGCAGCCCGATCAGCAAATCCAGCGAGGCGCCGGATAGCGCCGGATCGGGGGTTGTGACTTTGTCTTTATACGCATTCGTTGTCAGATCCTGCCACTCTTTCGGCTCCGGCGTGCCGCTTTTAGTGTTCCAGACAATCCCCAGCGCCGAGACGCCCTGCGCGACATAATCAGCGGATTTCAGATCGGCAGGGACGTTCTCTGCATTGGCGCTCTGGTAGGGCAGCAGCCAGCCGCGAGTATGCAAATCTTCCGCCGTATCCCATGACGCAGAAATTAAAACGTCTGCCTGCGGATTAGCCTGTTCAGCCTCCAGACGCGCCATCACCTTGCCGGTGGTCGCCTGGAAGATATCCACCTTTATGCCGGTTTGTTTTTCGAAGCCGCTTGCCAGATTTTTGGCCAGCGATCCCGGCCCCGCGGTGTATACCGTCAGCGCATGGGCGCTGGGCATCATAACGGACGATAATGCCATTGCGAGCAGAACGCCTTTTTTCACAGACAGCGTGGCTTTCATACAAACTCCCCTGAGGATGAAATCAAACGATCGGCAGCAACGCTGCCGGCAGATAAATGCACGATGCGATCGGCCAGGATTTCAGCCTCCCGGCGATCGTGGGTAACGTACACAGCGGTTGTCCGGAGCTGGCGCAACAGGCTGGCCATCTCCTGACACAGTGATTCACGCAGTTCGCTATCGAGGTTGGAGAGCGGCTCGTCAAAAAGCAGAACGCGGGGTTCGGCGACAATCGCCCGGGCCAGCGCCACGCGCTGTTGCTGCCCGCCCGACAGCCCTGCGGGCTTGCGGTCGGCAAACGCCGTTAGCCCGACGCGAGAAAGCGCCTGCGCCACGCGGACATCGCGTTCCTGGCGAGGGATATTGCGCATTTTCAGCGGGAAGGCCACGTTCTGTGCCACCGTCATATGCGGCCAGAGAGCATAGTCCTGGAAGACCATGCCGATATCACGTGCCTCCGGCGGTAGCGACCAGTCCGCTTTCGCGACCTGGCGATCGCCGAAGCGTATTTCGCCCCCTGCAGGGTGAGTTAAGCCTGCCAGCAGCCGTAATAGCGTACTTTTTCCGCAGCCTGATGGCCCCAGCAGTGCAACCACGCTGCCAGCATCAATGTGCAGATCGATGTGATTCAAAACGGTGTTCGCGCCAAAAGCGTACGTCACGCTTTTGAGCGTTATGGAGGTCATCAACGTGTTATCCTCTTTGGGATTTACTGTCCGCCACTGTAGGGAGCGAACGTGACGAAACCATGACGCTCACGTTGCGTCTTGATTTCTCGTCCGCTTCAGGCGTTTACTGCCGGAAGACTTATTGAGAGGAATTTGTTTATGAGCGCGTTTCGTCCCGTTGAGTTAAAGCACGCCAGTCGACTGTTGAATCATGGCCCTACGGTGTTAATAACCAGCCGGGATGAGTCTATTGACCGTCGTAACGTGATGGCTGCGGCCTGGTCTATGCCGGTCGAGTTTGAACCGCCGCGGATCGCGATCGTGGTAGACAAAAGCGCCTGGTCGCGGGAGTTAATTGAGCGCAGCGGCAAATTTGGCATCGTTATCCCGGGCGTGGCGGCCGCCAACTGGACTTACGCTGTCGGCAGCGTGAGCGGTCGCGATGAAGATAAATTTAACTGCTATGGGATCCCAGTTGTGAGGGGCCCCGAGCTGGGTTTACCCGTGATTGAAGAGAAATGCCTGGCGTGGATGGAGTGTCGGCTATTGCCGATGACCGCGGCGGCAGAGAAATACGATACCCTCTTCGGCGAAGTCGTGTCCGCGGCTGCGGATGAGCGCGCGTTTGTCGCCGGGCGCTGGCAGTTTGACGAGGATAAGCTCAATACGCTGCATCATTTGGGGGCCGGAACATTTGTGACGAGCGGAAAGAGAGTGAAGGCACCGGATTGAAAGAAAAAAGGGGGAGTGAACACGCATGTCCACTCCCCCATTTTGGCAAACCACGCTATCAACGATTACCTGGCACGCCGCGCAATAATCTCCTCCGCGACATTTCGCGGTGCTTCAGCGAAATGGTGGAACTCCATGGTATAAGTCGCGCGCCCCTGCGACATCGAACGCAGCGTGGTGGCATAACCAAACATCTCGGCCAGCGGGACGTCGGCGCGAATAATCTGGCTACCATACTGCTCCTCCATGCCCTGCACCATCCCGCGACGAGAAGAGAGATCGCCCATAATGTTTCCGGCGTACTCTTCCGGCGTTTCCACCTCGACGTGCATCATCGGCTCAAGGATCGCCGGATCGGCTTTACGTATGCCGTCCTTAAAACCAAGAATTGCCGCCATGCGGAATGCCATTTCCGAGGAGTCAACGTCGTGGTACGAACCAAAGGTCAGGGTCGCTTTCACATCGACAACCGGATAACCCGCCAGCACGCCGGTGTTCATGGCTTCGCGCAGCCCTTTTTCCACGGAGGGAATGTACTCGCGCGGCACCACGCCGCCCTTGGTGGCATCTTCAAACGTAAAGCCACTGCCAGGCTCTGACGGCTCAAAACTCAATACCACATGTCCGTACTGCCCTTTACCACCGGACTGCCGGACAAATTTGCCTTCGATATCCTTTACCGCGCGACGAATGGTTTCGCGGTAAGTGACCTGCGGGCGACCGATGTTCGCCTCCACGCCGAATTCACGCTTCATGCGGTCGACGATAATTTCCAGATGCAACTCGCCCATCCCGGAAATAATCGTCTGGCCGGACTCTTCGTCAGTGTGCAGACGGAACGACGGATCTTCCGCCGCCAGTCGTTGCAACGCGATACCCATTTTTTCCTGATCCGCCTTGGTTTTCGGCTCAATCGCCAATGAAATGACCGGGTCAGGAAATTCCATGCGTTCAAGCGTAATGACCGCGTTCGGGTCGGTCAGCGTGTCGCCGGTGGTCACATCTTTCAGGCCCACGCAGGCAGCAATATCCCCCGCGCGCAGTTCATCCACTTCATGACGATCGTTGGCATGCATTAACACGATGCGCCCGATGCGCTCTTTCTTCCCTTTTACCGGGTTATACACCGCGTCGCCTTTTCTCAGCACGCCTGAATAAACGCGGATAAAGGTCAGTTGCCCAACGTAGGGATCGCTCATCAGCTTGAATGCCAGCGCGGAGAACGGCTCGTCGTCGCTTGGGTGACGCTCCGCGTGCTGCCCTTTTTCATCAATACCGTCAATGGCAGGCACGTCCAGCGGCGACGGCATCAGCTCAATCACCGCATCGAGCATGCGCTGCACGCCTTTGTTTTTAAAGGCACTGCCGCACAGCATCGGCTGAATTTCACCGGAAATGGTGCGGATTCGCAAACCCTTGATGATATCGGCTTCATCAAGATCGCCCGTCTCCAGATAACTATCCATGAGTGCTTCGCTGGCTTCTGCCGCAGCAGAGACCATTTTTTCCCGCCACGCCTGCGCGATACTCATCAGATCGTCAGGCACCGGCGCATAGCTAAACGCCATGCCCTGCGTTGCATCGTCCCACAGGATGGTGCGCATCTTGATCAGATCCACAACGCCGGTGAAGTGCTCTTCTGCGCCAACCGGGATCACAATCGGTACCGGATTGGCCTTCAGACGCTCCTGCATCATCCGCACTACGCGAAAGAAATCGGCACCCGGGCGGTCCATTTTATTGACGAACGCCAGGCGCGGAACATGGTATTTATTGGCCTGACGCCAGACGGTTTCCGACTGCGGCTGCACGCCGCCCACGGAGTCATACACCATCACGGCGCCGTCGAGCACGCGCATAGACCGTTCCACTTCAATGGTGAAATCCACGTGCCCCGGGGTGTCGATGATGTTAATCCGATGCGGTTCAAACCCTCTGTCCATACCCGGCCAGAAGCAGCTCACCGCGGCGGATGTGATGGTAATCCCGCGCTCTTGCTCCTGCGCCATCCAGTCAGTTGTTGCCGCGCCATCGTGTACTTCACCTAATTTGTGGCTCATCCCGGTATAAAACAGGATGCGCTCCGTGGTGGTTGTTTTACCGGCATCGATATGCGCGGAGATACCGATGTTGCGATAACGTTCGAGGGGGATGGGTCGGGGCATGATATTTCCTTAGTCATTAAGACTGCATTGTGACGACCAGGATGGTCGCGTATTCGTTCGTTTGCTATAATAGTCCTATTGTACGAGTATTATCGAACTATTTTTTAACGGTTGGCCTATTGTTGATATAGCTCAATCTGACCATTTACGCAGGCGTCACGCAGGAAAACCATGACCCCCAATCACCCAGAACCTGAACAAATACTGTTAGAAAACGTGCTGTTTGCCCTCGGCAACCCGCTGCGGCTGGCGATTATCCGCAGGCTGGCCGACGGCAGTGAACTGAGCTGCAATACGCTACGCCCGGACGATGTGGTGAAGTCGACCATGACCCACCACTGGCGCGTGCTGCGCGACAGCGGCGTGATCTGGCAGCGCCCGCAGGGGCGTGAAAATCTCATTTCGTTGCGAAGAGAGGATCTGGACGCCCGCTTTCCCGGGCTGATGGCGATACTTTTGCAGGCGAAATCATAAGGACAAGCCTGCGTTGCTTGCCCTGCGCTACCGTCCTGCATTCACCCCTTCAGCCAGCGACCGCAGCGTCGCTTTGAGCCAGTTCGTTACGCTTCGCTGGCCGCTGCGCTTATGCGAGTAGATCTTCACCTCAAACCGATGAATGTCGAACGGCAGCGCAAAAATCTTGATATTCGCGGCCGGCATCAACTTTTCGGCGGCGAATCGAGGAAGCGCCATCAGCAGATCGCTTTCTGCAACAATGAACGGCGCGCTGAGCATTGACGGGGTTTTGATCGCAATTTGTCGGGCATAACCCATGCGTTCAAGCTGTAAATCCAGAACCCCCTGCTTCTCATTCCACGGCGTAACCACCAGGTGCCGGGCGGCGAGATACTCTTCCAGCGTCAGCTGCGTGCGGTCCGTGTTGCTGATGACGACATACTCATCTTCGAACCAGCCGATCTCTTCCAGCTCCGGATACCGGATATCCTCTGACGTGCTGAATCCCAACGCCAGATCCACTTCACCGGCCAGTAATTCCGTCAGCGCCGGGCTGTGCGGCAAATAGCGTAACTCAATGCGCAGGCCCGGCGCGGTATGCTGCAGCGTGTGCATGAGCGCAGGGAAAATGCAAAACGCGGTGAAGTCGGTTATCGCGATCTGCAAACACGCCGTACTCACCGCGGCGTCAAACTCCGGCTGCGGCGACAGCTCCTGATTGAGGAATTTGAGTGCAGATGCAATAGCGGGCGCAAGCTGAGTGGCATACACGCTGGGACACATTCGGTGGCCTTCGCGAAAAAATAGCGGATCGTTAAGGGAAATACGCAGCCGTGACAGGGCGTGGCTGAGCGCCGACGTGCTCATCGCCAGTTCATCCGCAGCCAGGCGAACGGAGCTGTGACGATAAATAGCGTCAAAAACAGGGAGAAGGTTTAAATCAAGGCGCCTTAATGCTGGATGCATAATATTCATCATGGGTTGATTTCATTGCACTTAATTCTTCTGACATTACCCTTTATGCTTAGCCCCATCAACCTCAAGCAGCGACAACAGGAAAACGAATGAGCATCACAATTCGTCAGGCACGACCAGAAGATGCCACGGCAATTTACGATATGATTTATGAGCTCGCCGTGTATGAAAAAGCGCCAGAAGAAGTGGTTACCACACCGGACGAGATCCGAGAAACGCTCTTTGGTGCTGAAAGTAAAACCGAAGCACTTATCGCCGAATTAGATGGCAACGTCGTGGGGTATGCCGTTTTCTTCACCAGTTATTCCACATGGCTGGGTCGCAACGGTATTTATATGGAAGATTTGTATGTGTCCCCTGAATATCGCAGTAAAGGGGCGGGAAAGGCATTGCTGAAAACTATCGCGCAGTGTGCAGTGAGCCGCAATTGCGGCCGCCTGGAATGGAGCGTTCTTGACTGGAACCAGCCAGCCATTGATTTTTACCTGAGCATCGGCGCTTTGCCGCAGTCAGAATGGATACGCTATCGTCTTGATGGGGAAGCATTACGGGCATTTGCTGAAGAGTAATGCCATTGCATGAAAAACACCCCGTCACTCTTTAAGGGGCGTGATATCAATTACCGTATTTATCTTACGTGCATCCGATATTCAATCATTCCGCTTTTTTTGGAAGGCGGGCACTTCGGTGCCTATATCCGCAAGATGCGCGGTGTTTATGTGGCTCGTCGCGACAGGCTGGCTGCCCTCATGGACGCCTATCTTTCTGATTACGTTGTCTGCGTCAAGCCTGCGGGCGGAATGCAGATGCCTTGTCACCTCAGGCTCGGGATATCAGAGCAAGAGATTGCGGTTGCCGCCCACCGTGCTGGTATTGATCTCCTGGGACTTACCGATTTATATGCGGGCAGCCCAGCGTCCACCGGTTTTTTAATGGGATTTGCCGCGTACACGGAGAGGGAAATAGAAGACGCGGTAAAACAGCTGGCCGCTATTTTTCGCCTTCTTTGATGCTGACAGTGGGTAGCCTATATACGGGGATCCGCCGCGTCGTCTTCGTGAGCGTATCAAACACCTCGGTCTCCGACGTCACGATCCTCACACCCGTTTTTCTTAACCTTTGCACATCCGCCGCGATGCGTTGAATGCCAAACCAGAACAGCCCGTCCAGTGCCGTGACGGCCAGCCCGTTTTCCAGCGCCAGCTTGAGGCGTTCTCGCGGGGCCTTAACCTGCTGGGCAATGTGCCGGAAAGGCACTTCGCTCCCCCCTTCGCTATCGCTTCGCTGGATGCGCGTCTTCAGCTGGTAGGTAAATTCGTCGGGGATGCCGTCGAGATTCATTTTAAGGCTATAGACGCAGCCGAACCGCTTTCCATTGAAGAGAACATTTTTCTGGCTGAGCTGAAGCTCATTCCTGATACCGTCAATTAACTGCGGCGCGCGGGTGAGAAGTAACCTGAAGGGAAGCTCAAAGCTTGTTACGTAATCCACATTCAGCAGCGCGAGCCGTAAGCGATCTTCTGCACCAGACTGCTGCTCGCGACACTCGTCCAGTACCTCAGCCCACTGGCGCGTCAGACGCTCCGGCTCCGCGGCTTCCGTCAGGAGATATTTTTCAATCTGATAATCGACTCTTCCGGTCATGCTGTTGTATCCCGTCACTGTGGATGTGGCGATTCTATCCAGAGACGGTGTTTTTATAAAGAGGGGACTTTTCCGGAGGGAATCGCCGAGTAACGTTCACCCCTTACCCGGCGGCCAGCAAATCTTACATTGAATACCCGGGCTTCTTAATCAGCGCGTCCAGCTTCGGGCCGATCTCGGTGTCCCAGACCTGCGCTTTCCAGTCCTCGGGCTGAACCTGATTCAGCGCCACGGAAACAGAACTGTCTTTACTGTCAAAATGACGAATAATCACCTTCGCGATGTCCTCCGCCAGGGCGGTTTTTTGTTCGTCGTTCAGATCGCGGGGAAAACATTTAATGTCTACGTGTGGCATATGCAGGCTTCCTGTTGTGAGTTAGGGTTCCACGTTATCAGATAATGCCGTTAGCCTTTAACACCTTGTGCAGTTCTGGCAGCTGGCACATCTTGTCCGCAATTGCCGTGAACTTCGGCGCATTTGCCAGAAACCATTCCTGCCGGGGTCCCCAGGTCCGCGCAACCACAATGTACACGTCCAGCAATGTCAGCTGTTCACCCAATGCGTACGGGGTCGCTTTGAGCTGGCTATCGAACCACAGGTAGAGCGATTTACGGTATTCGATACAGCTTTTCTTCAGCTGTTCCGGCGCGTCGGGTACCCAACGTTCGGGATAATCCGCATAAGTAAAGGTGGGATAGACGTTGGCAACAAACCAGATGAGCAGGCGCTGAAACTGCTGGCGCTCTACCCGTCCCACGGGCGGGGCGAGATCCGGGCATTGGTCGAGCACCATCAGGGCGATCGCCGCGGTTTCGGTCATGATGACGCCATTCTCTCGCTCCAGCGTCGGCACCTGACACAGCGGATTGCGCTTTTGCAGCTGCGCCCGCTGCGGGCCGGGTTGGTCAAACCCGTCCACGTTGATAAATTGATAAGGGATACGGGCCAGGGTCAGCATCACTTCACTGATAGTCGAGCCCCAGCCGGGTACGCCATAGAGTTTGATCATGTTGCCCCCTCAGGGATCAAAACCCTAAGTGTAGAGCATCAGTAGGTAATCCCTGGCGGGTTAACCTCCGATTGCGCCACCGCTTCGCCCTGCTCTCCCCAGCGTGCCAGCACCTTCTGATACTCCCCGCGCGTAATCGCACCGTTCAGCGCGGCCTGTAAGGCATACACCAGCGCGTTGCCCTTTTTGGTGGTCGTGGCAACGTAGGCCTTCTTCGGCCCCAGGCCCACAACGCGCGTTTTACCCGTCAGTGCGGCTTTATAGGCGGACACAGACTGCGGTCCAAAGAAGACGTCCGCCCTGCCGGACTGAATGTACAAATTACCGGAGGCATCGTCCGTCAGATAGACGGGCAGCGCGGGCGCCCGCCCGGCCTTTTTGTTCTCTTCATTCCAGCCCAGCAGAATGCGTTCCTGATTGGTTCCCGAGCCGACAATCACCTTTTTACCCGCCAGATCGTCAGCGCTTTTGATCGTCTGAACATCGCTGGTGGACTTCACCGAAAACGCCAGAGAATCGACGCGATAGGTCGCAAAATCAAACTTCTCTTTGCGCTGCTCGGTCACGGCGATGTTCACCAGCGCCACGTCATAGCGCCCGGAGCTGATCCCCAGCGGCCAGTCTTCCCACGCCGTGGGCACCAGCTTCAGCTTTAGCCCCAGGCTGCCCGCCAGTAAACGCGCAATGTCCGGATCGCTGCCTATGCGCGTGCGGTTATCGCTGGCAAGCAGCGCCAGCGGCGGCGAGTTAAGGGCCGAAATCGCCACCGTGAGCGTTCCCGGCTCAACAAAGGTGTAGTTCGCGGGGATCTTCGCCACCGCCTGCGGATCGACCATTACCGGCAGCGGCTGTTCATTGGCTTTCAAATCAATACTGGCATGGCTTGCCGCGGTAAACACCAGGCCCGCCAGAAGTCCATATTTCATCTGCGCTCCTTACAGCACTTTTGACAGGAA
Organism: Enterobacter sp. UNJFSC 003; assembly: GCF_036903355.1. Taxonomy (NCBI): domain Bacteria; kingdom Pseudomonadati; phylum Pseudomonadota; class Gammaproteobacteria; order Enterobacterales; family Enterobacteriaceae; genus Enterobacter; species Enterobacter sp. UNJFSC 003. Next base: position 1,052,832 of record NZ_JBAKHK010000001.1, on the reverse strand, counting down.
CTGTCGCGTTCGGGCGTGCGACGGGCGATTCAGTACCTCGTCACTGCTGCCCTGCTCTACAATTTTGCCGTCAACCATAAACACCACCTGATCCGCCACTTCCCGGGCGAAGCCAATCTCGTGCGTGACCACCACCAGCGTGGTGCCGGAGCGGGCAAGTTTTTTAATCACGTCCAGCACTTCACCGACCAGCTCCGGGTCGAGCGCGGACGTTGGCTCATCAAACAGCATCACCCGCGGACGCAAAGCCAGCGCGCGGGCAATCGCAATGCGCTGCTGCTGTCCGCCGGAGAGATGGCGTGACCAGGCATCGGCTTTGTCCCGCAGTCCAACCACGTCCAACAGGCTATAGGCCCTGTCGATAGCCTCTTTACGACTGAGTTTTTTATGGGCGATAGGGGCTTCAATCAGGTTTTCCAGCACCGTCAAATGCGGAAAGAGATTAAAGTTCTGGAACACGTAGCCCACGTTGACGCGCTGCTTAAGGATCTCTTTTTCTTTTAGCTCAAAGAGCTTGTCGCCCTGTCGGCGGTAGCCAATGTAATCCCCGTCAATCTGAATAAACCCTTCGTCAACGCGCTCCAGGTGGTTAATGGTGCGCAGCAGCGTGGACTTACCGGATCCGGACGGGCCGAGGATCACCGTCACGGAGCCTGGCGGGATCTCCAGCGAGACGTTGTCCAGCGCTTTATGGCGACCAAAGAACTTGCTGACGCCGGTAATGGAAATATGTCCTTCAGGAGAGGCTTGCATGAACGGGCTCCTGCGTTTGCGTGGTGGATACGGTGCGCTTACGGCTGGCAACGCGATGCTGATTCACCGCCGAGCGACGCTCGCTGCGCGCCAGGCCGCGCTCAACTAAATGCTGAATAGCGGACAAGACGGTCGTAATCACCAGATACCACACGGCACCCACCATCAGCAGCGGGATCACCTCCTGCGTGCGGTTGTAGATCATCTGTATGGTGTAGAACAGCTCCGGCATCGCCAGCACGTACACCATCGCCGTGCCTTTCGCGAGGCTAATGATTTCGTTAAACCCGGACGGCAGAATGGTTCGCAGCGCCTGCGGCAGGATGATGCGCAGAGTACGACGCCAGGCGGGCAAACCCAGCGCGGCGGCCGCTTCGTACTGCCCGTGATCCACCCCAAGGAAGCCCCCGCGGATGATCTCTGCGGTATAGGCGCTCTGCACCAGCGTCAGCCCAACGACCGCGGTCGAGAACTGCCCCAACACGTTGATGGTTTGAAAGCTGCCCCAGGTGATATCGGTAAAAGGTACGCCGAGGGAGAGCGTGTCGTAGAGATAGGAGAAGTTGTACAAAACGATCAGCACGACGATCAGCGGCAGCGATCGAAACAGCCAGATATAGCCCCAGGCCAGGCTACTCAACAGCCACGACGAAGACAGCCGCGCCAGCGCCAGCATGCCGCCAATCACCACGCTCAACGCCGTGCCAATCAGCGTCAGCAACAGCGTTTGCCCGACCCCTTCAAGGATCACAGGATCAAAGAACCAGCGCGCAAACACCGCCCACTCCCAGCGCGGGTTAAAGGCTACGGACTGAATGACAACCGCCAGTACAAACAGGGCCGCCGCCGCGCCGACGGCACGCAGCGGATAACGTGCCGGGACCACCTTAATGGTTTCAACGTTGCTCATCGTCGTTCCTCATGCAGTTTTACTGAACGCTTCGCGTACCAGCGTTTTGGTGAACCGTAGCCGACCATCGAACGGCGGCTGGCTGTACTCTTCCGGATCCCGGTTCAGATCGAACTGCGGTTGATACCCCTGGCTGAGATAGAGCCTGACCGCCTCCGGCTGACGAAAGCCGGTGGTGAGGTAAATTTGGCTGTAGCCCGCCAGCACGGCCCGACGTTCAAGCTCCTGTACCATCCGGCCAGCAAGCCCCTGCTGGCGCAGGGATTTATCGGTCCAGATACGCTTGATTTCAGCCGTGCGCTCGTCGAAAGGTTTGTATGCGCCGGTGGCAATAATCTTGCCGTCACGTTCCAGCGCGATAAACAGCCCCTGCGGTGCGAGGTACCATTCCGTCAATTCCACTTCTGCGTCTTTCGAAAAGAAGTCCCCGTAGCGGGCGGCGTACTCACCGAACAACCCTTCGATAATGGGCTGAAGATCGGCATCTTCCGGCGAAACGTCACGAAATTGTTCGCTCATACTGCCTCCTTAATCACCCAGGCCTGCCGGGTTCACCTCTGAATTTGGGATACGTTCCACCCCTTCGCCCCAGCGGTTCAGCACTTTGTCGTAGTTCCCGTTTTTGATCGCGCCGTTCAGCGCGGTTTGTACTGGCTCAACCAGCCCGCTGCCTTTCTTCAGCGTAACGGCAATGTGCGCCGCCTTCGGCCAGCCGCCGTCGACGCTGCCGACCAGCTTGGTTTTACCGGTTAACGCCGCTTTCCATGCGCCAATCACATTCGGACCAAAGAAGGCATCCGCACGCCCGGACTGAATGGCCAGGGTTTGCGCGGCATCGTCTTTGGTGTAGACCGGCGTAAAGGGCTTCAGGCCTTTTTTGAGGTTTTCAGCATTCCATGCCAGCAGGATGGCTTCCTGATTAGTGCCGGAACCAACGATAATGCGCAGCCCGGCAATGTCTTCCGCCCTCTCAATCGTCTTAATCGGGCTGGTGGATTTCACGTAAAAGCCGAGGGAGTCCTTACGGTAGGTGGCAAAATCGAACTTCTCTTTGCGCTCTTTGGTCACGGTGATGTTGCTGATAGCCGCATCGTATTTCCCTGACGCCACGCCCAGCGGCCAGTCTTCCCAGGACGTCGGCACCACATTCAGCTCCAGGCCCAGACTGTCGGCTACCAGGCGGGCAACGTCGACTTCACTCCCAAGCAAGGTTTTGTTGTCATCGGAGAAAACCGTCAGCGGCGGTGAGTTAAGCGCGGCGACCGCCACGGTGAATTTACCCGGCACGGCAAAACGATAATCTTTTGGCAGCTGCGCTACCGCGTCGCTGTTTTTGGCCGTATTAATGGGCGCTTTGTTCGCCTCGATGCTGACGCCAGTACCATTAATATTCACATTTTCAGCCCAGACGGCAGGGGTAAAAGCCAGCGCAAGCGCTAGAATAAACGATGTTTTCTGCATAGCGGTTTTCTCTTTTATTGTTGTGCGAACTGATTTTTGGGTTCGTCTAAGCCGAGACTGTCACGCAGCGTGGTGCCAGGGTATTCCGTGCGGAACAGGCCCCGGGCCTGTAAGACAGGGACGACCTGGTCAACGAAGCGTGGGAAGGTGTCCGGCGTGCCCCCCTGAATGATAAAACCGTCAGCCGCATAGCCGTCGAACCAGGCCTGCAGGCCGTCCGCTACCTGTTCCGGCGTGCCGGAAAAACGCGGGCGCGGCGATGCGGCTTCCAGCGCCACCTGACGCAGGGTTAAGCTGCGTTCGCGGGCATTATGTTTAATTTCATCGGTGGTGCTGCGAAAGCTGTTTTTACCTAAGTCACCGATATCCGGAAACGCTTCATCGAGCGGATACTGGCTAAAGTCGTGATGCTCGAAATAACGGCCGAGGTAGTTCAGGGCATCATCAATGGACACCAGCGCCGCCGTCGTTTGATATTGTTTTTCGACGTCATCGGCGTCTTGTCCGACGATGACGCTGACGCCCTGGAATATATGTAAATCCGACGATCTGCGGCCATTTATTTCCAGCTGCTGCTTCACATCGCGGTAAAAGGCTTTTGCTTCATCCAGAGTTTCATGATGGGTAAATATGGCGTCTGCATGCTTCGCCGCCAGCTTTTTCCCGTCATCGGACGCGCCGGCCTGAAAGACAATGGGACGCCCCTGCGGCGTACGGCCAATATTCAGCGGCCCGGCCACCTGGAAGAAATCACCGTGGTGATCCAGAGCATGCAGTTTTTCAGGATCAAAAAACTGCCCGCTCTCTTTATTACGCACAAAGGCATCGCCTTCCCAGGAGTCCCACAGCCCTTTCACCACGTCCAGATATTCGTCGGCAATGCGGTAGCGCAATGCATGTTCGGGGTGTTTCTCACGCGAAAAATTTTTCGCCGAGCCTTCCAGCGGTGACGTCACCACGTTCCAGCCTGCCCGACCGTTGCTCAGGTGATCGAGGCTGGCAAACTGGCGCGCCACGGTAAAAGGTTCGCTGTAGGACGTTGATAACGTGCCGACCAGCCCCAGTCGCGAAGTCAGACTGGCTAATGCGGATAACACCGTTAACGGTTCAAAACGGTTTAAAAAATGGGGAATAGATCTCTCATTAATATAAAGGCCGTCCGCGACGAATAAAAAGTCGAGCTTCCCCTCTTCCGCTTTTAACGCCGTCTCCTTCACGAAGTTAAAATTAATGCTGGCATCTGCGGTGGCGGCAGGATGACGCCAGGCAGACATATTTCCGGATGCACCATGCAAAATGGTCCCCAGCCGCAATTGTCGATTTGCAGTCATATTCACCTCAAATGGATTAAACGTGTTGCAGGGCTTTTTCCGCAAGCTGTGCAAAATAACGGGCAGCGGGCTCAATTAACGCTTCATCCGGATTAAACGCCGGGTGATGTAAGCCGTATGGACTGTTGCTGCCAATGCTGACAAACGCGCCGGGGATCTGCTGCAAATACACCGCAAAATCTTCGCCGCCCATGTGCAGTTCGGCATGCTGTGTTTCATACCCCGCCTCTCTGGCAACGGAGGTGGCAAACTCTGCCCAGCGCTCGTCGTTCACCAGCGCAGTGGGTCCGGCGTACCAGGTAATATCGATCTGCGCGCTAAAGGCGCTGGCAAAGCCGGCCGCAATTTCGCCCACGCGAGATTTGACATTTTGCTGTACCTCCGTGCGATGCGTACGCAACGTTCCTTCCAGTTCGACGCTTTCCGGCAGCACGTTCCAGGTGTTTCCTCCGGCGATGCGCGTGACGCTCAGCACCACGGAATCCAGCGTGTTCACGTTGCGACTGGCGACGCTTTGCAGGGCTGTGACCAGCTGACTGGCCAGCACAATGGCATCATTACCTTCATGCGGGCGGGCAGCGTGCGCGCCCTTGCCGGTAATGCGGATCACAAACCTGTCGACGTTGGCGTAGAAGGGGCCGCCGCGGGTAGCAAACTCCCCGACCGGCAGGCCTGGCTCATTATGCATGCCAAAAATCGCGCTGACGTCGCGTAAGGCCCCCGCGCGCACCATGCTCTTTGCGCCGCCAAAATTCTCTTCTGCAGGCTGGAACAGAATCCGCACGCGTCCGTTGAGCGAAGCTTCACGCTCTTTCAGCTTCAGGGCCGCCCCCAGAATCACGCTGGTATGGATGTCGTGACCGCAGGCATGCATCACGCCGGTACGCTGCGAGCTAAAGGGCACGCCGCTTCGCTCGTCAATCGGCAGCGCGTCAATATCGGCTCTTAAGGCGATCAGCTTGCTGCCCGTGCCGATTTCCGCCACTAGCCCGGTAGACAGTTCATAGGGCAGCGGTGGAATACCCGCCTGGGTGAGCCATTGACGCAAGCGCGCCGTCGTTTCGACTTCCTGACCCGACAGCTCAGGGTTCTGGTGCAGCTCGCGGCGCCAGGCAATCAGTTGTTCGGCAAAACTCATACGGTGACCTCCTTGTTGCGACGCGCCTCTGCCAGCAGGCGCAGGGACTGCACGCGCGTAGCGCCGTCCGCAACCGGCGTATCGATAATAAATTCGTCGATGCCCCACGCTTGATGCAGCGCAGTCAATTGTGCCAGCACCGCTTCAGCCGTGCCCGTCAGCAAGGACTGCGCGCGGCGTGCAATACGTACCGGTTCACTCCCCGCCTGACGCGCAAAGGCGTAGGCCTGCTCTTCGCTGGCTACGGTGACGCGCTGGCCGTTGGCCAACTCCACGCCCCAGACCTCCACCTTTTGCGCCAGGGCGTCTGCCTCGGCCTGCGTGGGCGCGACAATGGCCTGTACGGCCACAATCACCTCGCGGGCGCTGCTTTTCCGCCAGGTCGTCACAACCTCGCGCAGCAGATCCGGGTCGCCATTCAGATGGGCGGCAAAGACAAAATTCCAGTCCAGTGAGGCGGCCAGCAGCGCGCTTTCCACGCTCGCCCCCAGCAAAAAGCCCTGCGCGGGCACCGGCGGCAGCGGCGTGGCGCGAACAGCCTCCTCCACCGACTGATTTTCAGGGCGGATCCAGCGATCGAGTTGGGTCAGCTGCTCGGCAAAACTGCCCTTTTCCTGAGAGTTAAGCCCCTGCTGCAGCGCACGGGTAGACAGTGGTAAACCGCCGGGCGCTTTTCCTACGCCCAGATCGACGCGTCCCGGGGCAAGTGCCGCCAGCACGTTGAAGTTTTCAGCCACCTTGTAGGGACTGTAATGCTGGAGCATGACGCCGCCTGACCCCACGCGTATGCGCCGGGTTTGCCCGATGATCCAGGCAATCAGCAGCTCCGGTGACGGGCTGGCCAACTGTGGGGTATTGTGGTGTTCGGCAATCCAGAAGCGGTGATAGCCCAGAGTGTCCGCCTGCTGCGCGAGCGCTAAGGTTCGTGCCAGCGCATCGGCCGCGGTTTCATTTTCAGCGAGGGGGCTTTTATCCAGAATACTGATTCGCCATGACATGTTGCGTTCTCGTTTGCGTTAACATGTCGTCATTATTAAAGGCGAATTTCACCACTGAGAAACAATTAATTTACATTTGGTTTGCCGGAAATCAGAAATGCATAACCCTGCTAAGCCTGTTGTTTTAGCGATGAAATCAGCGCGTCTGTGTCCTGCCGACGGGTGAGGCGTATAAAGCGAATGTGCGCGTACTGCGGATTTCGCAGATCGGCCTCGTAGCGGGCGCGGTTACTGCGCCAGGTTTTAATGGTCCAAATGATAATGGACTCGCGGCTCAAAAAAGCGCGTCGAAAACTTTCACAGTTTCCCGTGCCGGGCCAGAGCTCCTGATGGTGCCATGCCCGCTGACATGCTCGCGTCACCGCCTGCCACAGGGTGCGTGTAAATCCGTAATCTACCCATACAACCACCTCCACATCGCGCCACTTAACGGGCCGCGTGCGATTGTAGTTGCCGTCCAGGATCCAGTCCGCTGAGGCGGATAATGCCTTCTCCAGCTTTTCCAAAAACACATCGTCTGGCGTTCCCTGCCAGTTCGGACGCCAGTAAAGTTGATCCATCTCTACGTAAGGGATCGCGAGCTCTGCGGCGATCCGCCGTGAAAGCGTGCTTTTGCCGCTGCCGCTGGTGCCAATGACATTCATTTTCACCGCGCTGTCTCCTCCTGCGTCACGAAAACCGTCCAAATCATAGCGTTTTAAACCTGTTAACGAAACGCTATTTCGGCGTAATAGTTTGGCTGGAGCCTCTACGTCTATCTTTTTATTTGGCTTAAGTATTTTTTTTACGCGAAGCAAACGCGCGGAACTGTAAATATTTTCATTTTTATTACATGCGGCAACATAGCCAAATAAAAAATAGTTATTTTCAGGTATTCCGGATGGCTTTCATTTCAGGGAGAATACGCCAGCAGCCTAACAAAATAATAAGCGTTAATTTCCCCCTGACTATTCTCAGGTATTTTTATTTTTTATTTACACCATGGAGTTACTCATGAGGCGTAACACTCCCGTTACACAAAACGAGTATTTACTTAACGATGGTTCGACGCTGATGTCAACCACCAATACGCACAGCCATATTACCTATGCGAACTCTGCCTTTATTGAAGCCAGCGGGTATAAAGAAGAGCATCTTCTGGGTGAACCGCATAATGTCATCCGCCATCCCGACATGCCCACCGAGGCTTTTGGCGATATGTGGTTTACGCTACAGCAGGGCGAAAGCTGGACGGGGCTGGTGAAAAATCGCCGTCAGAATGGCGATCACTACTGGGTGCGCGCCAACGTGACGCCGGTGTATCAGAAGGACACGTTAACGGGCTATATTTCAGTACGCAATATTCCGACGCGGGAAGAGATCGACGCGAGTGAAAAACTCTATGAGAAAGTACGAAATAACGAATTAAAACAACATCGATTTTATAAAGGGTTGGTTATCCGTCGAGGCTTATTCTCCTTCACGTCTCTTTTTAAACGGCTCAGCACGGGGAAACGCATCAATCTCGGTATTGCAATCGCTGCACTTCTCTCTTTTGCGCTCTGTATTTTATTAACCAACCGAATTATTCAGTCCGGTGGATTAATGCTGCTTTTTATCGCCCTCGCATTTTATTTACACGGTCAGATAACGCGCCCCGTAAAATCCATCGTGCGGCAAATGCAGCGTGTCGTTTCTGGCCGTAAAACGCACTCTACCCATTTTAACCGCGTCGATGACATAGGACTGATGATGCGCCTCGTCAACCAGTCAGGATTAAACCTGAATTCGCTGGTGGACGATGTCGGTACCCAGATTAGCGGTATTGGCACCATCAGCCAGCAGGTTGCAAAAGAAGGTGCAGCCCTGCAGGCGCGCTCCGAAGAGACGGCTGGTGATTTGCAGCAGACCGCCTCTGCGGTGGAAGAGATTGCCAGCGCCGTACAACAGACGGCAGAGACAGCGAAAGAGGCAACCCACATGGCGGATCGCACCCGTGCCAGCGCGCACAGCGGTGAAGCAATGATGAAGCAAACTATCGGCATGATGCAGTCTGTTTCTCAAGATAACAGCCAGATCGTCGATATTATCGCGGTGATCGACCGTATCGCATTTCAGACCAATATTCTGGCGCTGAACGCGGCGGTTGAAGCGGCGCGTGCAGGGGAAGCCGGGCGGGGATTTGCGGTGGTGGCCGCCGAAGTCCGTCACCTCGCGCAGCATTCCGCGACGGCGGCCAAAGAGATTAAAACGTTGATTGAGAAAAACGTCTCCAGCGTGAACGCGGGCGTGGAAATGGTTGAACAAACCGAAACGCAGTTGGCGGTAATGATTGATAACGTGCTGCAGGTTTCGTCGTTGATTAAAGAGATCGGCCACGCCACGCAGGAACAAACTCAGGCCCTGACGCTTATTAATGCGTCCATCTCCCGTATTGGCGTGATGACGCATAATAATACGGGAATGGTGGATAACGTTACCCAGGCCGCAAATCACCTGACGCAGCGCACGACGCGTCTGCAGCAGGCTATCGCGGTGTTCGGGGGTTAACGGTTCTGGTACTGCTCGTCGGTCACTTTTTCCAGCCATTCTACCGGGCTGCCGTTTACCGATTCGGCGATGGCGATGTGCGTCATCGCCGTTTGCCCGCTGGCACCGTGCCAGTGTTTCACGCCCGGTGGGATCCACGCAATATCGCCCTGATTCAGCGGTTCAGCCTCTTTGCCCCACTCCTGTAACCAGCCGCGCCCTTGCGTCACGATCAGCGTTTGCCCAAGAGGATGCGTGTGCCAGGCCGTGCGGGCGCCCGGTTCAAAGGTGACGGTTGCGCCACCCACTTTCGCAGGCTCGCTCGCCTGAAACGGCGCATCAATGCGCACGTTGCCGGTAAACCAGGCCGCTGGGCCCTGGGCCGACGGTAAAGAACCGCTACGGATAATTTTCATGGTGAACTCCTCGTTTGGTGATGTGTTAACAGTAGCGGAAACGTGGCGCGAGCATTAGAGTGCATAATCAGAAAGGAACCATGAGTAAAATTCATAAATCAGGGGCACCGCCATGTTAAAAGACAATTTCAACGATCTGCTCTCCTTTATGGTGGTCGCCCGTGAACGCAGCTTTACGCGCGCCGCGGCGCAGCTTGGCGTTTCGCAATCGGCATTAAGCCATGCCATGCGCAATCTTGAAGCCCGCCTGGATGTTCGTCTGTTGACCCGCACCACCCGCAGCGTGGCGCCTACTGAGGCCGGTGAACAACTCTTTACGCGTTTGCGCCCTCACCTGCTGGAAATAGAACAGGAGCTGACCGCGCTGCGCGAGACGCGCGACAGGCCGGCAGGAAATATTCGCCTCACGGCCGGTGAACATGCGATGTCTGCCGTGCTGTGGCCGGTACTGAAACCATTTATGGCACACTACCCCGACATTAACGTCGAAGTGACGGTAGATGATGGCCTGACGGATATCGTGGACGGTCGTTTTGACGCCGGTGTGCGTCTGGGAGAACAGGTCGCGAAAGATATGATTGCGGTACGCATTGCGCCGGATATGCGGATGGCCGTCGTCGGGTCGGGCGATTATCTGCAGCGTTTTGGCATCCCGGAAACGCCGGACGAGCTTGCCGCGCACCGCTGCATCAATATGCGTCTGCCTACGCTCGGCGGGTTATATGCCTGGGAATTCGAACGCGACGGACGCGAACTGCGCGTAAGGGTTGAGGGTCAGTTGACGCTCAACAGCCTGCCGCGGCGCATCGACGCGGCAGAAAACGGACTGGGATTGGCCTACGTGCCGGAAGACGCCGTCCAGGACGCTATTGCACAAGGGCATCTGGTGCGCGTTCTGGAAGCCTGGTGTCCCGCCTTTGACGGCTATCATCTTTATTACCCCAGCCGCCGCCAGCACACCGCGGCGTTTACTTTACTGGTGGATGCCCTTCGGCAAACGGCCTACCCTACCCCCGCGAAACCATTAAGCAAATCTGATGATTAAAGCAGCGCTTCATTTGGTGCTTTGTCTAAAAACTCACCACATTTCAGCGCATTGTGATCGTCGTCTGCTCTGACCACACGATTTCCTTCGACGTGCATCACTTTCGGCACGGTTATATTTTGCGTCGCTTATGAATTGCGGGTAGGATGCCTCGCCATGTTTCACCTTATCCATACGCAGAATGACTGGAAAGGTGACATGTGTTTGCGCAGAGGCAATCGTTTGGTTCGCCACCTGCCAGACAGGACTATCACGATAATGGTTCAGACAGGCAAACAGGTAACTCAATGAAAACAAGCAATAAAAGCGCAGCCGATCATCATGCTGCGAAACGTCGCTGGTTAAACTCTCATGAAGAGGGCTACCACAAAGCGATGGGCAACCGTCAGGTTCAAATGATCGCCATCGGCGGCGCTATCGGTACAGGTCTGTTTTTAGGCGCAGGTGCGCGTCTACAGATGGCAGGTCCGGCTCTTGCGCTGGTCTATCTGGTGTGCGGTATCTTCTCCTTCTTTATTCTTCGTGCGCTGGGCGAACTGGTCCTGCACCGCCCTTCCAGCGGCAGTTTTGTCTCTTACGCCCGCGAATTCCTCGGTGAAAAAGCCGCCTATGTTGCGGGCTGGATGTACTTCGTTAACTGGGCGATGACCGGTATTGTCGATATCACGGCGGTTGCGCTGTATATGCACTACTGGGGCGCGTTTGGTGATGTGCCGCAATGGGTCTTTGCCCTGGGCGCGCTGGCCATTGTCGGCACCATGAACATGATCGGCGTGAAGTGGTTCGCGGAGATGGAGTTCTGGTTTGCGCTGGTTAAAGTGTTGGCCATTGTGGTGTTCCTGGTGGTCGGTACGGTCTTCCTCGGCAGCGGTAAGCCGCTGGACGGTAATGCCACCGGCTTCCATCTGATAACCGATAACGGCGGCTTCTTCCCGCACGGCCTGCTGCCCGCGCTGGTGCTGGTTCAGGGCGTCGTCTTCGCCTTTGCCTCTATCGAACTGGTGGGTACCGCTGCAGGCGAATGTAAAGATCCGCAGACCATGGTGCCAAAAGCCATCAACAGCGTGATCTGGCGTATTGGCCTGTTCTACGTGGGTTCTGTGGTACTGCTGGTACTGCTGCTGCCGTGGACCGCTTATCAGGCGGGCCAGAGCCCGTTTGTCACCTTCTTCTCCAAGCTCGGCGTGCCATACGTGGGCAGCATCATGAACATCGTGGTGCTGACGGCGGCGCTCTCTAGCCTGAACTCCGGTCTTTACTCAACCGGCCGTATCCTGCGCTCGATGTCGATGGGCGGCTCTGCGCCGAAGTTCATGTCGAAGATGAGCAAGCAGCAGGTTCCTTACGCGGGTATTCTGGCGACGCTGGTGGTGTATGTCTTTGGCGTGTTCCTGAACTATCTGGTTCCGTCCCGGGTGTTTGAGATCGTGCTGAACGTCGCCGCGCTGGGGATTATCGCATCCTGGGCCTTTATCGTGGTCTGCCAGATGCGTCTGCGCAAAGCCATTAAAGAAGGCAAAGCCGCTGATGTGAGCTTCAAAATGCCGGGAGCACCGGTGACGTCATGGCTCACCCTGCTGTTCCTGCTCAGCGTGCTGGTGCTGATGGCATTCGACTATCCGAACGGCACCTATACCATCGCCACCATTCCGGTGCTGGCCGTGCTGCTGATTGCGGGCTGGTTTGGCGTGCGCAAGCGCGTGAACGAAATTCACAGCACCGCGCCGGTTCATCCTGACGATCAAAAACAGGATGGTCCGCTGGTCGAAGAGACGTCGCGGTAATCAACAAAAAGGGAAGGCAAATGCCTTCCCTTTTCTTTTATCGTTACTGCATTAAAGCGCGATTCGAATGACGTCGTCAGGCTGGGTGGCTTCCTGCTGGCGGGTCGATTTCTGTTTAACCGTCACATACAGGGTCTTACCATCAGCGGATAACGCCAGGCTGTTCGGGTATACCGGCGTATCGAAGGTTTTAATCACCGTGTAGGTTTTGGTATCAATTACGCTCACTTTTCCCGCTTCGCGGTGCGTCACATAGGCTTCATTACGTGCCGGGTTAAACAGCACGGCAAGTGATTCCGGCGCGGCGATTTTCGCGATCGTGCTGCCGTCCTTGAGGCTCACGACCAACACTTCCGGCTGTTTTGAATCCGTAAGAAACGCCCGCTGACCGGCAGTATCCAGGCTCAGGTTCAGGTAGAAGTGCTCTTTTCCGTCATCCTGCACTTTTTTACGGCTCAGGATTTTGTTGGTTGCCGTGTCAATCGTTACCAGCTCGCCGTCAGCATTGGTGGTGTACAGGCGTTTCGCCTGCGCATCCAACGCAAGACCGGTGCTATACGTGCCCGTGTTGGCGATGGTCTCTTTCAGCATCAACGTTGCGCCATTCACAACCCAGATCGCGCTCTCTTTGCCAACGCCGGTAATGTAAACGGTGTTGGTGCGCTCATCCGCCACCAGCTGACGCGGCTGCAGGGGTTTGACCGTTTCGCTACGTTTGCGGTCATCAAGCACCAGGCGCCCTTTTACGTCACCCGTTTTGGCATCAATGGCCGTTACCGCGCCGCTGATGGTGTTACCAAACCACAGCGTCTGGGTGGCCTGGTTAATCGTTGCGCCAAACGGCTTGAGATCGTTATGAATAACCTGCGTCACGTCAAGCGTGACCGGGTCAAGACGGTAAACAACGCCGCCCTTGTCGGTTTTACGGCTTTGCGAGGTCGCCACCCACAGCGCATTCTCCTGCTGGCTCACGGCCATTTCATACGCCCCTTTACCCACCGCCTTGCGCAGCATTTCTTCAGCAGCATGAACCTGGAACGTACCGGCAATCAGTAAAGAGCCTAACAGCAGAGAACCCCGCAGGCGCGGCGAGCACAGATGACGTAAAGACATAACAATTCCTTTTTACAAGAGGGGGTGTAGTGCAGACATCGCTTCCAACAGGCAACGTCATGGCATTGCCCTTTTTGATAATGAGAATAGTAATCATTAATGGGCTAAATGTGGAGTCTTTCTTTTGATTAGCGTCTGGAATTAACGCAATGTGCGTTTATAGTTTTCAAAACATTTACAAAAGATTTAACATGCACGCACATGTTCCATTTGGTTCGTTTTTATTCCATAACCGGTTTTATTCATGAAAATCATTACTGCCCGTAAGGCAACGCTGTTGCTCGTTCCTGTCATTTTTACGCCCCTCACCGCGATGAGTGCGGATGAACAGACGATGATCGTCACCGCCGCGCCGCAAACCGTATCAGAGCTGGATACGCCAGCGGCCGTCAGCGTCGTGAGCGGTGACGATATGCGCCAGGCCGCGCCGCGCATTAACCTGTCGGAATCCCTCGGCAGCGTCCCGGGTCTGCAAATTCAGAACCGCCAGAACTATGCTCAGGATCTCCAGCTCTCAATACGTGGCTTTGGCGCACGCTCTACTTTTGGCGTCCGCGGCATTCGTATGTACGTAGACGGAATTCCGGCAACCATGCCTGACGGTCAGGGGCAGACCTCTAACATCGACCTCAGCAGCATAGAGAGCGTCGACGTGTTACGCGGCCCCTTCTCTGCCCTCTACGGCAACGCATCAGGCGGCGTAATTAACATCAAGACCCAGACCGGACAACAGCCGCCCACCCTTGAAGCCAGCAGCTATTACGGCAGCTACGGCACCTGGCGCTACGGTATGAAAGCCACCGGCGCGATGGGTGACGGCACCCATGCGGGCGATGTGGATTACACCGTCTCGACCACCCGCTTCACCACCAAAGGCTATCGCGACCACAGCGGCGCGCGTAAAAATCTCGCCAACGCCAAGCTGGGCGTGCGTATCGATGACGTCAGCAAGCTGACGCTGATCTTCAACAGCGTGGACATGAAGGCCAACGACCCGGGCGGTCTGAGCTATCAGGAATGGCGTGACAACCCTCGCCAGTCACCGCGCGCCGATCAGTACAACACCCGTAAAACCATTAAGCAGACCCAGGCCGGACTGCGCTACGACCGTCAGCTGAGCGAGCAGGACGATCTCAGCGTCATGATGTACGCCGGTGAACGCGAAATGACGCAGTACCAGTCGATTCCGTATCAGCCGCAGCTGAAGCCGACCCACTCCGGCGGCGTGATCGACATGCAGCGTCACTATCAGGGGATTGATACCCGCTGGACGCACCGCGGCGAGCTGCTGGTACCGGTCACCTTTACGACCGGCCTGAACTACGAAAACATGAGCGAAGATCGCCGCGGTTACGAGAACTTCGTGATGAACAACGGCGCGCCAGACTACGGCGTCAAAGGCGATAAGCGTCGTGACGAACGTAACCTGATGTGGAACGTCGATCCTTATCTTCAGACCAGCTGGCAATTAACGCAAAAACTGTCCGTGGACGCTGGCGTCCGTTACAGCTCCGTCTGGTTTGATTCGAACGATCATTACGTAACGCCGGGCAACGGCGATGACAGCGGCGACGCGAGCTACCACAAATGGCTCCCGGCCGGTTCCGTGAAATACGCCGTAACCGACGCGTGGAACCTGTATGCCGCCGCGGGGCGTGGTTTTGAAACCCCCACCATCAATGAACTCTCGTACCGTTCGGATGATAAGGGCGGGCTCAACTTTGGCCTGAAGCCGTCCACCAACAATACGTATGAGGTAGGCAGCAAAACGCGCGTGGGTAACGGTCTGCTGACGGCGGCACTGTTCCGTACAGACACCGACAATGAGATTGTGGCGGACGCGAGTTCTGGCGGGCGTACCAGCTATAAAAATGCTGGCAAAACCCGCCGTCAGGGTGTGGAAGTCTCCCTCGATCAGCAGTTTGCTGAGAACTGGAAGCTGAAGATGGCCTGGACGTATCTGGACGCCACCTACCGCACCAACGTGTGTAAGGATGCTGACTGTAACGGCAACCGGATGCCCGGCATTGCCCGTAATATGGGGTACGCCTCATTTGGCTGGCAGCCTGAAGAAGGCTGGTATGCCGGTACGGACGTGCGTTACATGAGCGATATCATGGCCGACGATGAGAACACGGCGAAAGCCCCGTCCTATACGCTGGTCGGCCTGAATACGGGTTATAAATTCAACTATGGCAGTTGGGGAATGGACGTCTTCGGACGCGTCGATAACCTGTTCGATAAAGAGTATGTCGGCTCGGTTATTGTCAATGAATCCAACGGACGTTATTACGAGCCCGCCCCGGGTCGTAACTACGGCGTAGGGCTGTCGGTGTCGTATCGCTTCGAGTAAGTGAATACCCGGCAGCGTTCTGCTGCCGGGTTTCAGCGTACGTGATTATTTCGACGTCTGTCTGATTAAATCATCGACAAATGAAATAACGCTCCCGAATGCGAAACACGTTCGGGAATTATTCACGAAACAAATATTAAAGTGAGAATAAAAGCACTCTGCTTGATAATTCCTTAGCTAAAATATTGCCGCTGTAAAAGTTCATTGGCTTCATCAATTGCACGATCAATGGCCTGCTTACTGCCTTCAACATCCCCGCGTTCAAGTGCAGTAAGTAAATCCTGATAGTGGTAAGTTTCTGCCGGAACGTCTTTAAGCTGCTCATGGAGATAGTTGATACACGGCCCAATACGCACCCAAAGTTGCTCAATCAGTGCGCTAAGCGTTGGCATCTCAGCATATTGATAAAGCGTAAAGCGAAAAACGCGGTTGGCGTGCAGCGCTTTCTGAACATTCCCCTGATGCATCGCCTCATGGAAGGCGGCCGATAAATCGCGGAGCGCAACAAGTTTAATCCCCGACATATTCTCGCAGGCCGCAGCAACGGCCATCGGCTCAAGCTGCTTTCTGATGGCATTGATCTCGTTATAACGATCCAGCGTCACCTCCGGCACCAGAAATGCCTGTGCGGGAGTGGCATGCAGCGCCCCGGAGGAGACCAGCCGAAGCAGCGCTTCCCGGACAGGCGTAATGCTGGTGCCTAATTTATCCGCAATTTCTTTGGTAATCAGTCTGGCACCCGGCTTCAGCGATCCGGTAATTAATGCCCCTTTCAGAGTGATCTCAACTTGCATGGTAAGACTGACGCGCTGTGCCTTTTCTAAATGATCCAAATCAAGCATGTTCAATTCCCGTAGCCAAAACAATATGCTATTTACAGCGTCTGTATAAAAAGACACCGAACCGATATATCCTGTATCGTTATGCCTGGTGATGGGAAACGTTATAAAACGCAAAAAAGTGCAAATTTATTTTTTTATCATTCTCTGGCTCATCTATGACTGATGGCGCGGAATGCTGTCTAGGCTTAATTAAAGACAATATATCGTATCTTCACAAATAATTATGGCGGGAAACCCCGCCATAAACCGTTTTATTTTTTAGTCCGCGGCAACGCGTATCACCACTTTGCCAAAGTTTTTCCCTTCAAGCAGACCGATCAGCGACTGCGGCGCGTTTTCCAGGCCGTCAGTAACCTGCTCACGGTAGTGAATTTTACCCTCTTGCACCCAGCGCCCCATGTCTTGCTGGAACTCGCCAATACGGTGCCCGTAGTCTTGTCCGATGATGAACCCTTGCATGCGAATGCGTTTCTTCAGAATGGTTGCCATCAACAGCGGTAAACGATCCGGACCCTCTGGTAGCGCGGTCGCATTGTAGCCGCTGACCAGGCCACACACGGGCACGCGCGCAGCGGTGTTAAGCAGCGGCAGTACCGCATCAAACACCTTACCGCCAACGTTCTCATAATAGACGTCGATGCCATTCGGGCAGGCTTTTGTCAGTTGCTCAGCGAAATCATCGGCACGGTGATCCAGACACGCATCAAAGCCCAGCACCTCAACAGCGTGACGACATTTTTCTGCGCCACCGGCGACGCCAACCACCCGGCAGCCTTTGAGCTTACCAATCTGGCCGACCGTACCGCCCACCGGCCCCGTTGCGGCGGCTACCACCAGCGTTTCACCCGCTTTAGGCTGACCAATATCCAGAAGTCCCATATACGCGGTAAAGCCGGGCATACCCAGCACGCCCAGCGCCCAGGACGGGTGGGAAGGATTATCGCCCAGCGTCACCAGGCCGCTGCCGTCAGAGAGTGCATATTCTTGCCAGCCGCTATAGCCCAGAACCCACTCACCCGGCTTAAAATCAGGATGGTTTGACTGCTCAACGCGGCTGACGGTTCCCCCCACCATCACCGCGCCAATTTCAACCGGCGGCGAATAGGAGGGGGCGTCGCTCATGCGGCCGCGCATATAAGGATCGAGCGATAACCACACCGTACGCAACAGCAATTGCCCCGCACCGGGTTCGGGAACGGGCTGTTCTTCCAGTCGGAAGTTTTCTACCACCGGCGCGCCGTGCGGACGGGAGGCCAGAACCCAGCGACGATTGCGTGAAACAGATTGATTCATAAGAAACTCCTTACAATGCAAATGTCAGTAGAGCCTGGCTCATAATCCATGACCGTGCTTTATCATTACGAGCCAGACTGGTTAAGCCGCACGACCAGATAGACACAGGCATCATTTGTTTCGTTGATAAACCGACAGTCATTCGGCGGCCCCAGCTCCAGGCAATCTCCAGCCTTCATTTCGTGGCGAGTCTCCCCCTCCTGAAACACCAGTTCGCCCGTCTGGAGCCAGATCAGCTGTCGTGCGAGCGCGTAGGAAGATGCAGGCATGGGGACATCGCTGCCGCCGGGCAGTTCGACCTGAACAAGGTCTATCGGCAAGTCGGTGCGGGGCGAAATGTGACGTCGGAGATAGTGTGACTGAGGATCGCGCCAGACGGGCTGGTTCGCCAGGCGTAGCAGCTTGCCTTCCTGCATCTCGGCTCGCGCAATCAGCGTCGACATGCTGATGCCAAAAGCCCCGGACAGCCTGGCGAGCAACGTTGCGGTTGGGCTGCTGTCGCCGCGTTCAATCTTATGAATCATGGCACGAGAGACGCCAGCCCGTTCAGCAAGCTCGCTCAGTGACCAACCGCGCGACTCGCGTTCAATGCGAATTCGGGCGCTAATCCGTTGATTAATCGTGTCTGTCATAGTATTCATGCCGTCATACTATAGTGTATGAAAGGCTTTTCAATATGGTTTTCATAACAAAAAAATATGGTTTATGCCGTAGCGGTTTATCAGGGCAATTGTGTAATATCATGGACACCTTGTAACACTATAGTAAACAGCCCGTTTAGAGGTTCAACCATGAACGTTCGTCATGCCTGTAAAGAAGACTGCGCCGCCATTGGTGAGATTTATAACCATGCGGTATTGCATACCGCTGCCATCTGGAATGATAAAACCGTCGATACCGAAAACCGTATTGCCTGGTTTGAAGCCCGGACACTTGTGGGCTACCCGGTGCTGGTAAGTGAACATGATGGCACGGTAACCGGATACGCCTCTTTCGGCGACTGGCGTGCGTTCGACGGTTTTCGGCATACGGTTGAGCACTCTGTCTATGTCCACCCGGCGCATCAGGGCAAAGGAATCGGTCGTACCTTAATGAAGGCATTGATTATTGAAGCCCGTGAAATCGGTAAACATGTGATGGTGGCCGGCATTGAGTCACAAAATCATGCTTCTGTTCATCTTCATGAGACCCTCGGTTTTGTGACCACAGGGCACATGCCGCAGGTAGGCACCAAGTTTGGCCGCTGGCTGGATTTAACCTTTATGCAGCTGCAGCTCGATGAGCGCAGCGATCCGGATGCCTTTTAATGAATCAATCACTGACGCTGGCTTTTCTGGTGGCCGCGGGGGTGGGTCTGGTGGTGCAAAATACCTTAATGGTGCGCATTACGCAGTCCTCCTCAACCATTCTTATTGCGATGCTGTTGAATTCGCTGGTGGGTATTGTGCTGTTTGTCAGCATGCTGCTGCTCAAGCAGGGCGTTGCTGGCTTTAGCGAACTGGCATCGACGGTGCGCTGGTGGACGATTATCCCAGGGCTGTTAGGGTCATTTTTTGTTTTTGCCAGCATCAGCGGGTATCAGAACGTCGGCGCGGCGACGACGATCGCCGTGCTGGTCGCCAGCCAGCTAATTGGCGGCCTGATAATGGACGTACTGAAAAGCAATGGCATTCCACTGCGCGCGCTGGTCGGCCCGGTTTGCGGCGCAGTGATGCTGGTGGTAGGTGCATGGCTCGTGGCGAGACGGCAGTTTTAAAGGATTGTCCCGCCCTTCGTCAGATGTTCATTTCTTGCATCCATCTCCTCTTTGTACTGCTTGCCGTGATGGGCAATAGCAGTACGAATGCGCTGCTGCTGAGCATAACGTTCGTCGCGACTCAGCTCGGCATCATCGCTGAGTTCAATCAGCAGTTCATTCATATGGGTTATCGTTCCCTCTTCAAGAACGGCATTCACACGATTAATCACGTCATCTAGATGTGACATTGTCACTCCTTATAAAACGCCCGGCAGCGCCTGCTTACCGGGCGATGAGGCAGTTAGTTCAGCTTCGCTTTTGAGAAATCGCTGCCCATTAGACTCACGCTGTAACCCGTAATATTGCTGCGGGTGGCATAGAAAGTTTTCCCGTTTGCCAGCGCGATCCACGGCGCTTGCTGGTAGAAAATTTCCTGTGCCTGGCCATAAAGCTTCGCACGTTCAGCCGGGTTGCTGGTCAGTTTGGCTTTCTGAACCAGGGAATCATACCCCTTATCGCACCAGCGCGCGGCGTTTGATCCGGTCTTGATGCTGTTACATCCCAGCAGCACATCAGCAAAGTTATCCGGGTCGCCGTTGTCAGACATCCAGCCGAACAGCGCGGAGTCATGTTCACCTTTGCGCATGCCTGAGAGATATTCACCCCATTCGTAAGAGACAATTTTCGCCTTCACGCCCACTTTCGCCCAGTCGGCCTGAATCATCTCTGCGATGCGACGTGAGTTCGGGTTATACGGTCGCTGGACGGGCATAGACCACAGCGTCACTTCTGCGCCCTTTTCCAGCCCGGCCTGTTTCAGCAAAGCCTTCGCTTTTTCAGGATCGTAGCGGTAGTCCTTCAGGTCTTTGTTAAAGCCCAACATGTTTGGCGGGATAGGCGATTTAGCCACCGTGCCGGAGCCCATAAATACCGCGTTCACGATGGCATTCTTATCGGTCGCATAGTTGAGCGCCTGACGCACCAGCACGTTATCAAACGGTTTTTTCTCGGTGTTGAACGCCAGATAGCCCACGTTCAGCGCATCCACGGAATGCAGCGTGAGGTCTTTATTCTTTTTAATCACCTCAAACTGAACCGGTGAAGGCGCAGGAATAATCTGGCACTCG
Source organism: Enterobacter sp. UNJFSC 003 (assembly GCF_036903355.1). Classification (NCBI taxonomy): domain Bacteria; kingdom Pseudomonadati; phylum Pseudomonadota; class Gammaproteobacteria; order Enterobacterales; family Enterobacteriaceae; genus Enterobacter; species Enterobacter sp. UNJFSC 003. Next base: position 1,032,022 of record NZ_JBAKHK010000001.1, on the reverse strand, counting down.
TTGGTTTGCAGCTTCGCCAGGCGAGTCTCCACGTTAGGGGTAATGGAGAAGATCAGGTGTTTGGTCGGAACCGCGCCATCCCAGTAGTTCGGGTTAGCAACATACCGAATCAGCGAGTCCACTTTGTACTGCTGAAGCACATAAGGGCCGGTGCCGATAGGCCAGGTGTCGACGTTTTCTGGCGTGCCCTTTTTCAGCATTGCATCAGCATATTCGGCTGACAGGATAGAGGCAAAATCCATCCCCCAGTCGGCCAGGAACGCTGCGTTTGGCTCACTCAGGGTGAACTGAACGTGATAATCATCGACCTTTTTGACGTCCTGAATCAGCTTATCCAGGCCTACGTCATTAAAGTACTCGTAATTACCCTGTGAGACAGTGTGATACGGGTGCTCAGGGTCTTTCTGACGCATGACGGAGAAAATAACGTCATCGGCGTTAAAGTCACGGGTCGGCTTGAAGAATTTATTGCTGTTGAACTTCACCCCTTTACGCAGCGCGAAGGTATACGTCTTACCGTCCGGCGAAATGGTCCAGGACTCTGCCAGCGACGGTACCGGGGTATTTTTTACCGGGTCAAAATTGATCAGACGGTTATAGAGCACCTGAGAGCTGGCCACAAAGGATGGGCCGGAGCTAGCAATCTGCGGGTTAAACGACTCTGGCGAGGCTTCAGAGCAGTAAATAATGGTGTCATGGTTTGCCGCCCATGCGGCACTTGCCGGTAAAAGCGTGCTCAGCGCGAGGGCGATCAGCGTTTTCCCTGTGGACATGGTTATAACCCTTTCGGTTTTATTATATAGGACAGTAATAACAGCATAGGCGCTATCACCTGGCAAATAACGAAACACTATCAGGTTATTCTAAAGTCGCGTTTTTCGCTGGTTTTACACTCTGCATTAAACGTTGATTTGCCTTAAGTGCCGTTGTTCGTCAAGCACAACCGTCACTTTCTATGCTGCAAGAAATCAGCCCTTTTAGCGTCTCTTCCTCCGTTTGCTTGACGCCCTATTTCGTTAAAGTAACGGTGTGAAGAAGTATATGGGATCAAATCGTGGCAAAAACTCTTTTACGCAGCGGTAATCTGGATGATTTTCAGGCCGTTGGCGGCGGCGGACAAGCCGTTTTCGAATCAGCATTGCAAATCCGTGAAGCGCTTCGGTTACGCAAACAGCAGGCTATTGTCGATTGTCTGGCCATTCCGCAGGTTAACGATGGCGGCGACCGCGTTGACTGGTACTCCCCTGTAGAGGGTTCCGTCAGCAGCTGGAAAGCGGCCGATGAAGACGACCGTTACCGCGCCCTGCGCTACCTGGAGAACACCCTTGCCAGCGTCGACTCGCTGAGTAAAAAGTGCCTCCAGTCACCGAAAACGGCACAACAACTTTTCGGTTCGTTGCTGTCCAAAGCGTTCCAGTTTCCTGGTGAAAACTTCCTGTTTCTGGTCGACGGCAAACCGGTTATTTGCTTTTGGGGCTTTGTTAATCTCAACGAAAATGCACGCGATGACGTACTCGACTGTTTGCGCGAATCGCTGATCCCCGAACCTGCGCCCGTTGTGATTGAAGATCCTGAGCCCGAGCCTGAACCCGCGCCGGTCATGACCTTTGAGCAGGCCGATGAGCCGCTGATCGCGCCAGCAACGGTAGTCCGCATCACGCAGGAAGATCTTTATGAAGCCCAGCCCTCACCGCTTGTGGCGCCTCCGGCTGAAGAACCTGCACCGACGATTGCGCCTAAAAAACGTCGCGTCCCTCTGTGGGCTCTGCCCGTGGCTGCCACCCTCGTCGTCGCGATTGCAGGCCCGATGCTGTGGTCAAAACAGGCTCCGTCCGCTGAGCCTGCACCGCCCCCTGCGCCAGCGCCCGTCGTGATTGCGCCAGCGCCGATCAAAGCGGTTGAGCCACTGGCAATAACGTTACCTCTGCATCAGGCAGAAGTCCTGGAGCGCAAAGCGAAAGACCCGGTGCCTGAGCCAGAACCGGCTCCGGTGGTGATTGCTGCTATCCCTAAAGATGCGATGGTGATGGAGGCAAACCAGGTCAAAGCGGGTTCGACGCGCTTCCTTAATGGCACCTGGCGCGCAATTCTGGATGTGAAAGATCCGGTGACCGGCAAGCCGCCGTCACTGCGTTACCAAATCCAGAGCAACAAAGGTTTTGCCCGCGTCGTTCATGGCGACAACGTTGTCTGCCGCGTTGAGGTGTTCTCCGGGCTGCACAGCAACGGCGAGCTGATGATTAAGAGTCGCGGTAACGCTCGCTGTACGGACGGGTCCCGCTACCCAATGCCGGAAGTGGCCTGTAAAGCAGGCACCAGCGACGTGGCAGAGTGTCGCGCTCGTTATGATGCAAACACCGTCGTTCCATTGACGTTTAAGAAAGCAGGTGCCTGACCCTATGCTGGTAAATCTTTGCGACTATAAACAGAGCGTCACGCTTATTGCCAACAGCGGCGTGCAATTCCTCGATTTTGGCCTGACTCCGCAGGACACCGCTAGCCACGGGCGCTTCGTCCGTAAAACGGCGAACGGCCCGCTTTTGCGCCTCGATTTCGATCTGGTCAATAACCGTTATACACTGCCGGTGACCGATGGCGGACAGCCAGAAGTGGTGAAGCCTGAAACAACCATTCCGCTGCATCAGTCGCTGGCGGTGCTGGACGGCGTCTGGCTTCCCCTTCCGTTCTTACGTTTTAATCCGCCACGTACCTTTGTTGACGGCCCGGATAACTGGGCGCGCGTTCAGGTGCGTAAGCTGGACGTGCCGGACACTGCAGGCAATACGCACCGCGTTACCCTCGCTCTCGACAGCCAGATTGCAGAGCATGCCACTTCCGCGCTGTCGCCGGTCGAAAACGATATTCTGAACGGTACCCGCTTCGCGCTGGCCTGGCACGATAACGACGTTGAAAGCTTCCTCGACCAGACCTGGATTGACGGCTGGCTGCGCGAAGCCTTTACCCAATACGCAGACGGCGTTGAAAAACGTTCTGAACGTGAACTTTACCAGGCGATGCGCGGCTTTGAGTACCAGGCGCATTGGCTCAACCTCCTGACCATGCTCGGTGAACAGCTCACCGTGCCCGAAGTGAAGTTTGTTACCCACACGCTCAGCACGCCAGCCATTCCGGTCGACCTGATCCTGGATGTGGGAAATACCCACACCTGCGGCGTCATTATTGAAGATCACGGTGATGCGAACGATGGCCTGCGCCAGACTGCCGAGCTGCAGGTGCGATCGTTAAGTGAACCCCAGTTTCTGAACGAGCCCTTGTTCACCAGCCGTCTGGAGTTTTCAGAGGCGCGTTTTGGCAAACAGCACTTCTCCGTTGAAAGCGGACGTGAAGATGCGTTTGTCTGGCCCTCTATCGTCCGCGTGGGCGATGAAGCGCGTAAACTGGCGATGCAGCGACTGGGAACCGAAGGCAACAGCGGCATCTCCAGCCCTCGTCGCTACCTGTGGGATGAGACCCCGGTCGTGCAGGACTGGCGTTTTAGCCAGATGAACAGCAAAACCCAGCGCGAGCCGCTGGCCACCGCGTTCCCGCTGATGAACCTGATGAACGACGACGGCGAACCGCTCTTCACGCTGCCGCAGGATGAACGTCTGCCGGTGTTCTCGCCGCAGTACAGCCGTAGCACCCTGATGACCCACATGCTGTGTGAACTGCTTGCGCAGGCGTTGGGGCAGATTAATAGCGTCGCCACTCGATTGCGCCTGGGTTTCCCGGCCTCTCCGCGTCAGCTTCGCACGCTGATCCTCACCCTGCCATCGGCCATGCCCAAGCAAGAGCGCGAGATCTTCCGTCGCCGCATGTTTGAAGCGATCGCTATCGTCTGGAAAGCGATGGGATGGCACCCGCAGGATGACGATTTTGCCAGCCGCAAGCAGCAGGAAAAGAGCGTGGTCCCGGTCCCTGAAATCCAGATGGAGTGGGATGAAGCCAGCTGCGGTCAACTGGTGTGGCTGTACAACGAAGCCATCTCCCATTTTGGCGGCCAGACGGAGGCTTTCTTCGCCTCGCTCGCCCGTCCGGATCGTGAACCTGAACCCGGAGCTAGCCCCGGACGTGCACTGCGCGTAGCGTCCATCGATATTGGAGGGGGAACGACGGACATGGCGATTACCCACTATCAGCTCGATGATGGCTCGGGTAACAACGTCAAAATCACCCCGCAGCTGCTGTTCCGCGAAGGCTTTAAGGTGGCCGGTGACGACACACTCCTGGACGTCATCCAGCGCTACGTCCTGCCAGCCCTGCAAACGCAGCTGCAAAAATCCGGCATAGCGGATGCCTCTTTGCTGATGGCATCACTGTTCGGCGATTCCGGGCGTGTTGATACCCAGGCGGTACTTCGTCAGCAAACGGCGCTTCAGCTGTTTATGCCGATCGGTCATGCCATTCTGGCCGCGTGGGAAGCCAGCGACATTGACGACCCGGTGGCCGGCTTGCATGCCACCTTTGGGGAATTGCTGTCGCAAAAACCGACCCGCAACGTCATGAACTATCTTCAGCAGGCAATCGACCACGCGCTGCCTGCCGGCTCCGATGCCTTCGATGTGTTTGCCGTGCCGCTGCACGTTAATTTCCGCGAAATGCAGGATGCCATGCTGGCCGGTCAGTTCACGCTAGCCTCTCCGCTGCATGCGGTGTGTGAGGCTATCTCCCATTATAGCTGCGATATTCTGCTGATTACCGGCCGTCCGGGCTGCCTGCCGGGCGTCCAGGCTTTAATCCGTCACCTGCAGCCGGTGCCGGTCAACCGCATCGTCTGGCTGGATAAATACCAGGTGCATGAGTGGTATCCGTTCAGCCAGCAGGGACGCATCGGCAACCCGAAATCCACCGCTGCCGTGGGGGCGATGCTGTGCAGCCTGGCACTCGATCTGCGTCTCCCACGCTTCAACTTTAAGGCCGCCGATATTGGCGCATACTCCACCGTGCGCTATCTCGGCGTGCTGGATAACACCGTCAACACGCTGCGCGAGGAAAATGTCTGGTATCAGGAGATCGACCTCGATAAACCTGGCGCGAAACTGGATGCCCGGCTGCATTTCCCGCTGCGCGGCAACGTGACGCTCGGCTTCCGCCAGTTGGCGAACGCGCGCTGGCCAGCGACACCGCTGTATACCCTGAGCATCAACTCAGCCGAACTGGCAAAAGCGATTGCGGGCGACGGCGTGCTGAACGTGCGCCTGAGGCTGCGTGGAGGCAGCAAGATTGAAGGCCCGGAAGCCTTCGAGCTGAGCGATGCCTGGCTACAGGACGGAACGCCGGTTCCAGCCGATGCCTTAACCTTCAAACTGAATACCCTGGCCGATCGCCGTCATAGCGGTAGCCATTATTGGATCGACAGCGGGAGCGTATACCTGACATGACTGCGACGATTACCACTACTCAGGCCTTAGCCGGGTGGATTAACGAGACGCGCCTGCATGCTCCCCTGCTGGATAACGACGCCGACGCGCTGCTTTCGCGCATCAACACAGTACAGGCGCGGGAACAGGCCGTTGAACGTGCGCTGACACGTCCCGGCAGCATTGGGCTGTACGGCCATTCGCAGGGAGCCAAAGCGCACCTGCTGTTATCCTTGTGCGGCAGTGGAAACGGCCGTCTGAACATCACCCCTGGCCAGCGCACGTTTGACTATTTTTCGCATATCAACCCGGGGCATGCCTTAACCTACATGGCGCTTCGGTTCACCCGTGAAAACGTTGCCGTCATTGATGAGGCATTCCCGCTGCGCCTGAGCCTGGTCACCGAGGCCGAACTGGTACAGCTGTTTATTGCGCGTACAACCCTGCATCCGCAGTTCCGTCCGGTGGATAAAGCCGTCATCGAGGCGCGTCTTGATAAGTGGCGCGGCCTGCGTCAGCCGCAGGGCGTGCCCGGTATTACGGCTCAGGAGGTAGGTACCATTGCCCGCTTCTGGCAGAACACGATACCCGGCGCTAAGCAGCACATTGATGATGCGCTGTGGCATCAGTTTGCACTGCTGGTGCCGTCGCTGGATCTCAGCACCCGCGCCAGCGTGTGGTCTCTGCTGTGGGGCGAGCAACGGGAGCTGACCCAGCAGTGGTTAGATCTGGCGCACGTGCTCCACCAAACCAGCCACGCCAGAGAGCTTGCCGCCCCGCTTAGCCTGTTAGTGGATAATTTTGGCCTGCCGGGTGAAGGATTCCTTACCCACGGCGCACTCACCTCGCCGGAAGCGCAGGAGACGCTGCTCCATCCGCTGAGTAACGACGAGATGCTTAACGCCATTAGCGTCCCGGTCGATATCCTTGCGTTTCTGACGCGTGAGCTGGTGTTGCCTGTCGAGAACAGCGCGCTGGATAACGTTGATATTATTGATATCCCTGTTTTTCCAGACAACAGCGCCGATCCGCTCCGTCAGGCAAAATGCCAGTGGTTACTTGAACATTATCGCCAACAGCTGCAGCCTGACGTGCTGGTGATCTGTAATGCGACCGCGCAGTACGAACACACGGCAAGCACGGCAAAAGTCCTGATGAACTGGGTTAAAGAGACGCAACCCGCTGAGGAATCAGCCCTGCCGGGCCTGGTATGGGCAATCACGCCTCAGGATGCCCGCTTTACAACCCGACAAAATCTCGATGAATCCGTACAGCATTTGCTGGGCAAACCGGGATTGCGCTGGGGCACGCTGCAGGCGCTGGACAACCACAGCATGCAGCGCGTTATTGAGTGGTTATCCCAGGCCACGCTCCCCGCGCAGCGCCTGAAGCGTCTACACACCCTGAAATCGATGCTGGCGCAGGAGCTATCGGCTATGATGCGCAGCTATCTGGAGCCGCTGACACAAGAGCCTGGCGCAAGACGTTCTCAGGCGGAAAGCCTGGTGCGGACGCTGCAAACCAGCGCGGCGCGACACGGCGAACTCCTCGAAGGGCTTTTACCACCGCTCAACGCCTTTGAAGCGCTTTTGGCGGTCCAGCAGCCGCGCGAGGAGCAGGTTAATGGCCTGTTTACCGACACCATCGATCTCTTTGACGATCGCGCGCAGGAAAGTACCCGCCCCTTCCAGACTAAAGACAAAGCTCGCCTGGCGCATAAGGTGTGGATCAACCATCTGCGCCAGTGGAGCCGCAACGATGCGACAGCTGCCCGTCTGGGGCTGGACCCTGCGATTTTGCAGCAGATTGCGGACGTACTGGTGTTAACCAGCTATCGGCTAGACCTGCCCCAGCAGCTTCAGCGCATTGTGGAAGCCGATAAAAGCAGCGCAGCCCAACTGCACGCTGTCATGGGTAATTTCGTGGGCTGGCTGGGTTATGATAAAACGCCGGTTGCAGAGCGTCCTGCAAGCCGCATTCGCAAAGGCCACGCTATCTTTGTCACGCCAGTGGTCAGCAGTGCAACACCGCGCCTGACGCGCCTGGGAGAGCAACCCGTGCACGCCGCAACCGCGTATGTGTACGACTGGCTGGTTGCGCTTTATAGCCGGGCAATAGAGAACATTGATTACAATCATCCTCATGATGTTCAGCCCGCCGCACGCCGCGCCTTGCAGACGTTGCTGCGCTAACCTGCCCCAGCCCGCAGCTCTGCGGGCTGTTATTGCTTACTCATACACTCTGCTAACGACGACGCCAGCGCGGAAGGGTTTTCCCACGACATGGAATGCCCAGCATCGGGGATGATTTTCACTGGAACACCTTTTGCCTTAAGCCGATCAACATCCGCATCTGGCAGCGACATCGCGCCAAAAATCAGCGTCACGGGACATTCGAGCGACAGGAACTGCGTTTCCCAGTCAGGCTCAACCCCAGCCACCAGGCTCGATGCTCCGCGCCATACGGCATAAGAGGCACTGCTTTGCAGGCTCCCCGTCCATGCCGAGGTTTCTGTGCTGAGCATGTCATCATACCCTTGCTTCAGAAACTGTTGCTCCGTTTGTGCCGCGATGGTTCGGCTGAACATCCCGCCGCCGGCGTGAAAATTCGGTTCCGACACCATAAGCCCCTTCACACGCTGCCCCATCAATACCGCCGTTTCAATGGCGATGCTGCCCCCCATGCTGTGACCGTAGAGCCAGAACGCATCGAGATTGAGATGATTCAAGACCTCAGCCACAACGCGTGCCTGATCGTGGGTGCGATAGCTAAAGTGCGCAGGTTTGTCGCTGTAACCGCTGCCGGGCAGATCGATAAGAATGGCTCTGCGCGCGCCAAAATGGGCATCACAGACAATACGGGGATATTCGTAGGATGAGGCACAGCCAAGACCATGAATGAAAACAACGGGTTCACCAGAACCAGGCAGATCTTGCCAGCGCACGTTGCAACCAGCCTGCTGTGAGTAAAAACTGTTCATAAGCACTCCTTTTACGACGAACTGTATATTTATACAGTTACCGTATCTGGAATGCTATCTTCATCGTTTAGAAATGGAAGCGTGCTTCAGAAAAGCGAGATCAGGAGTGCGACAGGAAAACTCATTGGCCAGGTAGACCCCACCAGAAATGCACTTAACAGACGAATCCGTTTGCGATCTTTCGACAAAAACCAGGTGATGAGTGCGCAGATGGACGCCATGATTGCGTAAAAAACCAACATCTTTTGATACAACGTCATTCTCTTTACCAGAGCCAAAAAATAACCGCACGCAATATGCGTCATATGTTGATACAGATCAAGTTTTTTCGTTACACCATAACCACTTAAATATTAAGGATAATAACAATTGAGTACCGCGTGTAACAACCTCGCAGAACGTACACTACCCTTTAGTGATAACATACATTTAAAATGCACTTTTTGATAAATTCTTACCCGCCGAAAGGAGTCTACTGTATACAGATATTCACGGGAGGAAACATGTTACGTATTCCGCAAAATTGTATTCATACCCGCTCCACCCCTTTCTGGAACAAAGAGACGGCACCCGCCGGAATTTTTCAGCGTCATCTTGATAAAGGGACCCGTCCGGGCGTTTACCCCCGTCTTTCGGTCGCCCGCGGCGCAGTCCGATACCTGGACTACGCGGATGAATTTACCACTGAGCCAGACAGCGAACTGATTATTAAGGCGGGTCACTTCAGTGTTTTCCCGCCGGAAAGATGGCACCACATTGAAGTCATGACCGATGACACCCTGTTTAACATCGATTTCTTTGTCGAACCGGACGTGCTGAAGTCTCTTTAACGGCCTGAGATTATGAAGGAAACCACCATGCTACGTATTCCTGAGAATTATGTTCATTCCCGCGCCACTCCCTTCTGGAATAAAGAAACCGCCCCGCAGGCTCTCTTTACTCATCACAATACCAAAGCCGGCGTCTACGGCCGCCTGTCCGTAATGCAGGGCGCCGTGCGTTACCTTGGCTTTGCCGACGCAGAGGCCACCAAGCCGGATCTTGAGCTGGTTATAGAAGCGGGTTCTTTCGGTATTTCCCCACCACAGAAATGGCACCGCATTGAGCTGTTGACCGACGATACGTATTTCAATATCGACTTTTTCGCCGATCCGGACGTTACGCTCACCGGTGCGGGGATAGGTAAAGTGGTTAATACCTATAAGGAATAAGATGATGAGCAAAGCAACCTACACCGTGACCGTCACCAATAATAGCAACGGTGTCTCGGTGGATTATGAAACAGACGCCCCAATGGAGCTGTTAATTCCAGATGTCGCTGCTGATGTGGTGAAAGACCTGATCAATACCGTACGCGCATACGATACGGAAAATGAACACGACGTGTGTGGCTGGTAGTCATGACCGTCCGGCAGCGCGCGCTGCCGGACAGGGATGCTTAGTATTTTATCATGACATGTCGCACAACCGTATAGTCCTCAAGACCATACACCGACATATCTTTCCCGTAGCCCGAAAGCTTCATCCCCCCGTGGGGCATTTCGCTAACCAGCATAAAGTGTGTGTTCACCCAGGTGCAGCCATACTGCAGGCGAGCGCTCATACGATGGGCGCGGCCCACGTCTTTTGTCCAGACCGATGACGCCAGGCCGTATTGCGAATCGTTAGCCCATCCCAGCACCTGCGCGTCGTCGTCGAACTCGGTCACGCTGACGACAGGGCCAAACACTTCTCGCTGAACAATCGCATCTTCCTGCTTTGCCCCTGCCAGCAGGGTTGGCTGGAAGTAATAGCCCGCCCCCTCTTTCTTGCTACCGCCCGTAACCACGCTGATATGGCTTAACGCTTTAGCCTCATCGACAGCCTGGCAGACGCGGGAAAGATGCGCGGCGGAGCTGAGCGGCCCCAGCTCGGTCGTTCCGTCTTCCGGCGCCCCCATCTTCAGGCTCGCTACTGCTGCGCCCAGTTTTTCAACCAGTTCGGCATAAATGCCCTTCTGGGCATAGATACGACAGGCTGCGGTACAGTCCTGTCCGGCATTGTAAAAACCAAACGTTCGCACGCCTTCCACAACGGCATCGAGATCCGCATCATCAAACACAATGACCGGCGCTTTGCCGCCCAGCTCCATATGGGTGCGTTTTATGGATGACGCCGTATGCCCAATGATGTGCTCCCCGGTGGCAATCGAACCGGTCAGGGAAACCATACGGACTTTTTCGTGGCCGGTCAGCGGATCGCCCACCGTTTTACCGCGCCCAAATAACACGTTTAGCACGCCAGCCGGGAAGATATCTTTCGCCAGCTCAGCAAGCTTTAACGCCGTCAGCGGGGTAATCTCTGACGGTTTTATCACCACGCAGTTCCCTGCCGCCAGAGCGGGTGCCAGCTTCCAGGCCGCCATCATCAGCGGATAGTTCCACGGCGCAATAGACGCCACTACGCCGACCGGATCGCGGCGAATCATCGACGTGTGCCCCTCCAGGTACTCCCCGGCGGCCAGCCCATTCAGCGTGCGGGCAGCGCCGGCAAAGAAGCGAAAAACGTCGACTACGGCGGGAATTTCATCGCCCAGCGCGCAGTGCAGCGGCTTGCCGCAGTTGAGTGATTCCAGACCGGCAAGCTCCTCGCCGTGCGCCTCGATAACATCAGCGAGTTTCAGCAAACATTCAGAACGCGCTTTTGGCGTGGTTTGCCCCCACTCGACGAACGCACGATCGGCAGCCATTACCGCCGCATCGACCTGAGCCGCAGACGCTTCAGCAATCTCCAGCAGCACTTCTCCGGTGGCAGGGTTGTATACCGGCTGTTTCTCTCCTTCGCCGGTAATCAGTTCACCATTTATCAGCAGTTGTTTTTGCATAGTCTTGTCCTGTTGAAGTCGACGTTATTTCCCGCTACCGGCTATGTTTTCACCGTCGCGGGTTAGCCACCAGGCTCCCAGAATGGGGATCGTTGTCACCAGCATCACCAACAGCGCAACGACGTTGGTCACCGGCACGTCGCGCGGACGCCCGAGCTGGTTTAACAACCACAGCGGTAATGTGCGTTCATGTCCCGCGGTAAATGTCGTGACGATGATTTCGTCAAACGACAGGGCAAACGCCAGCATGCCTCCGGCCAGCAGCGCTGAACCCAGATTGGGTAGCACAACATAGCGGAAGGTTTGCCAGCCATCGGCCCCTAAATCCATGGAAGCTTCCACCAGGCTCCAGGAGGTGCGCCTGAAGCGGGCTATCACGTTATTGAATACCACCACCACGCAGAAGGTGGCATGGCCGACGACAATAGTGAAAAATCCCGGCTCAAGGTTGATGGCTTTGAAAGCACTCAGCAGCGCCAGCCCGGTGATAATCCCCGGCAGCGCGATCGGTAGAAGCAGCAACAACGAGATCGCGTTTTTGCCGAAAAACGCGCTTCGCCACAGTGCCGCTGCAGCAAGCGTGCCAAGCACCAGCGCAATGGCGGTTGAGAGGGCTGCGATTTGAAGTGACAACGTCACTGATTCAAGAATGTCTCCGCGCCCTGCAGCCACGCTAAACCATTTCAGCGTCAGCCCCTGCGGCGGGAAGCTGAAGGCGGCGTCTTCGGTATTAAATGCATAGATCGCAATAATCAGCAGCGGGAAGTGCAGAAAGATAACGCCTCCCCACGCGGCTACTTTCAGGAACAGCGGTGCGCGCTCAGAGTGCATCGAATGCTCCCAGACGCTTCACGAACGCCAGATAAAGAGAGATAAGAATAATGGGCACCAGCGTGAACGCGGCAGCCATTGGCATGTTGCCGATAGCCCCCTGCTGAGAGTAAACCATGTTACCGATGAAATAGCCCGGTGGCCCCACCAGCTGCGGCACGATAAAGTCCCCCAGCGTCAGCGAGAAGGTGAAAATGGATCCCGCGGCAATGCCCGGGATCGCCAGCGGCAGGACGACATAACGGAAGGTTTGCCGCGGACGAGCGCCAAGATCGGCAGATGCCTGCAGTAAAGAGGCCGGCAAACGTTCCAGCGCAGCCTGCACGGGCAGGATCATAAACGGTAGCCAGATATAGACAAACACCAGAAAACGCCCCAGCCCGGACGTCGAGAGCGTATTTCCCCCCACTGCTGGCAACGTCAGAAGTGAGGTCAGGAGCGGCTCCAGCCCCAGATAGCCAAGAAACCACTGCGCCACGCCGTCTTTTGCCAGCAGTAGCGTCCACGCGTAAGCTTTCACGATGTAGCTCGCCCACATCGGCAGCATAACGGCGATATAAAAAAAGGCCTTCCACTTGCCCGTGGTGTAGCGCGCCATATACCAGGCCATCGGAAAGGCCAGGATGGCGCTGGCGATCGTGACCGCAATCGCCATCCCCAGCGTCCGTATGATGATGTCATAGTTAGCCGGGTTAAAAAGTGCCTGGATGTTTGCAAAGGTCAGATCCGGCGTGACGGACATGGTGAAGTCATCGAAGGTGTAGAACCCCTGCCACAGCAGGGTCAGAAGCGATCCTAAATAGACGATGCCAAACCACATCAGGGGTGCCAGCAGGAGCAGGAACAACCCAAGCGACGGTTTACGCCAGAATAGCGCGGTCATGCGGCTTAACGAGCTTCGCGCCCCTGAGGGCGGTGAAACACGCATATCCATTTCACCTCTCCTCATGGAGCAGCACCATCGCCTCTCGCGACCATGACGCCAGCACCTGCTGCCCCGGTTCAACGCCTGTCAGCATCGTTGCCTCGCTGAGGTTGGCCCGGCTGACAAGCAGTTTTTCCCCATCGGTCAGCGTTAACTCCAGGCGCGTCGCTGCGCCCTGATATTGCACGGCCTGCACAACACCCTGCACCTGGATCTCTCCGCTCTCATTGAGGCGAATATGTTCCGGACGTAGCGAATACATGCCCGCCATGCCGCACATTTTTTTCGCAAGGCAGGCGTCAAAGACGTTGGAAGTCCCAACGAAGCTGGCCACAAACGGCGTACGCGGGCGCATGTAAAGCTCGCGCGGGCTATCCACCTGTTCAATGCGTCCGTTGTTGAATACCGCCACCCGGTCAGACATTGACAGCGCCTCACCCTGATCGTGGGTGACAAAAATGAAGGTGATGCCCAATTCTTGCTGAAGTTTCTTCAGCTCGAACTGCATCTGCTCCCGCAGCTTCAGGTCGAGCGCGCCTAAGGGCTCATCGAGCAACAGCACGCGAGGCTCATTGACCAGCGCCCGCGCGATGGCGACACGCTGACGCTGTCCGCCAGACAGCTGAGAAGGCTTGCGGGCAATAGCAAAGCTGAGTCCGACTCTATCCAGCGCCTCGCGCGCTTGCGCATGGCGTTTTTTCTTGTCGACACCTTTGACCATCAGGCCATAAGCCACGTTATCGAGAATCGACATATGCGGGAACAGGGCGTAATCCTGGAACACAGTGTTCACATCCCGTTCCCAGGGAGGCAATTCGCTCGCCTCTTTGCCAAAAATTTTAATCGCTCCGCCTGATAGCTGCTCGAACCCGGCAATCAGACGCAGACAGGTGGTTTTGCCGGAGCCCGAAGGCCCCAGCATGGAGAAAAATTCTCCATCACGAATAGCGATGGTGACGCCATCGACCGCCCGCACGTCTCCGTACAGACGGGAAACGTCGTTAAACTCTACCGCGTACGTCATGTTCAGCTCCCGGGCGATTAACGGCCGCCCATGATGGCGATGTAATCCTGCGTCCAGCGGCTGTAAGACACATACTTGCCGCCATCCGCGACGGGCGTTTTCCAGAACATGATTTTGTCGAAAGAGTTGTACCCGTTGGTTTCGCAGCCTTTATCGCCCAGCAACGTACTGGCTTTACACCCGTCAGCCACCACCGGCAGTGAGCCAAACCATGCCGCCAGATCGCCCTGTAATTTCGGCGTGAGTGACCAGTTCATCCATTTGTAGGCGCACATAGGGTGTTTAGCTTCTGCATGGAGCATGGTGGTATCTGCCCAGCCGGTTACCCCTTCTTTCGGGAATACGGTAGCGATAGGCTGATTTTCGGCCTTCAGGGCGTTAGCCTGATAGGGCCAAGCGCTGGAGGCAACGACACCTTCATTTTTGAAATCGCTCATCTGGACGGTGGTGTCATGCCAGTAGCGGTGGATCAGAGCATGCTGATCGCGCAGGACCTTCAAGGTCGCCGCGTACTGTTGTTCGTTCAACTGGTACGGGTCGGTAATGCCTAACTGCGGCTGAGTGGCCTTAACGAACAGTGCCGCATCGGCAATATAGATCGGGCCATCGTAGGCCTGCACCCGGCCCTGATTGGTTTTACCGTCCGGTAGATCCTGTTTAACGAAGACAACGCTCCAGCTATCTGGCGGCGTTGGGAACGTTTTGGTGTTGTACATCAGCAGGTTTGGCCCCCACTGGTAAGGTGTGCCGTAAACCTTTCCGCCCACGTTAAACCAGGCGCCTTTCACAATGCGCGGGTCGATAGTTTTCCAGTTAGGGATCACATCAGGGTTAATCGGCTGAACGCGTTTACCGGCAATCAGGCGCAGCGACGCGTCACCCGAAGCCGTCACCAGGTCATAGCCCCCTTTCGCCATCAGACTGACCATTTCATCCGACGTTGCTGCGGTTTTGACGTTGACCGTGCAGCCGGTCTCTTTTTCAAACTGGGTGACCCAGTCATAATTTTTATCGGTCTGACCGCGTTCGATATACCCCGGCCAGGCAATAATATCCAGGCGTCCTTCCCCATCGCCGATAGCCTTGGGTGGCTCTGCGGCTTGCGCGGTCACGATTGTCATGCCGAGCGCGCACAGGCTGCTGCGGGCAAATTTAATGCTCATAAGATTTACTCCTGTCGCAATGAAATTTAGCGGCAGCCGTGCCGTAAAAATATCTCCCTCATTAAACGTAGACCGCGCAAATGCGCCGCACCGCGCGGCTTAGGGAAATTTCATCAAGGTGTGACCGAGGGCGCATTCCCCGTTAACTGGATTATAGACAAGGAGTTAGCCGTGAGAGACGGTATGCAGATTTCCTATGATGCGACACGACGAAAGAGCCGCCGCGCCATCAAAGAGATAAGAGATGATAATTTAATTGCAGGGGAATTATTCTTTCAGCATGCCGCTAATTAATTTCCCTAACTGCATAACGGCCTGTTCTTCCCGTTCTCCCCATCCCCAGGATGTATTAAAACGGAAGAACGGCGTCCAGGCGTCAGAGGTAGAAAACATCTTTCCTGGCGCAATACTGATGTGGTGGATTAAGGCCTGTTCGCTTAGAAGCCCTGCGTCCAACCCTGAGGGCAGCTCTAACCATAAAAAGTACCCGCTTTCGTTATGATGTATTTTGACGCCAGCCGGCATATGACGCAACAGCGACTGCCAGGCCAGCTGTTTGCGCTCGGCCAGGGTGCGTCGCAGGCGGCGAAGGTGCGCGTCGTAACGTTTGGTCGCCAGATAATCCACCAGCGCAAGCTGCATGGGAGAACTGGTCGACAGCGTACTCATCAGCTGCAGCTGCTGAATGCGTCGCGCATGCTTCCCCGCAGCCACCCAGCCGATGCGAAAACCGGCTACCAGACATTTGGAAAATGACGAACAGTGGAGCGTCATGTCCGTGGTGTCCCAGGCTTTAGCAGGAAGCGGTTTTTCACGGCCAAAGTAGAGCTCGCTGTAGACATCGTCCTCAATCAGGGTGACGTTGTGCTTCGTCAGCAGCGCGACCAGATGCGCCTTTTTCTCAGCGCTGAGCGTAAAGCCAAGCGGGTTTTGACTGTTGGTCATCAGCCAGCAGGCTTTTACCGGATAATCATTCAACGCCTGCTCAAGGGCATTCAGATCGATGCCCTCCCGGACGTCGGTCGCTATCGACAAGGCTTTCAGCTTGAGGCGTTCTAGCGCCTGCAGCGCGCCGTAGAAACACGGGTTCTCGACGATCACCCAGTCGCCCGGCTCCGTTACCGCCTGCAGGCTCAGGTTCAACGCCTCGAGCGCGCCAGCGGTAATGACAATCTCTTCGGGCGAAATGTTCATCCCCTGTTGCGCATAGCGGCGGGCAATGGCGTGGCGTAAATCAACATTCCCCGGCGGCAGGTTTTCAATCACGCTCATCGCCGTGGCGGTTTTGCTGACGTTAGCGAGTGAACGATTGAGCTGCTGAAGCGGGAAAAGGCGCGGATCGGGAAATGCTGACGCGAAAGGCACAACGGAGGGGTCGCGGCTGGCCTGTAATACGTCGAAGATGTAGGTGTTGATATCCACCACTTCGTCACGCATGACCTGAGCAGGAGGAGAAGGCTGTTGTGCGGTCGGACGCGAGGCAACGTAATAGCCCGACTGCGGTCTGGCGACAATGCGCCCCTGACTTTCCAGCATCTGATACGCGTGACCAACGGTCATAAAACTCATGCCGCTGCTGGTCACCTGCTCTCGCAAAGAAGGGAGCTTATCGCCCGGCAGCCATACGCCAAGCTCTATTTGCGAGATAATTTGTTGCGCCAGACGCTGGTATTTTTTCATCAGATTCTCCGTATTGCCGACAGTGTATATCAGCAGGAGAAAAAGTGAAGATTTTGCTAACTGTTATAGTACGTGATGTTAATTACTTACGGTACTCAGTGACATGACTTTGAGCAGCATGCGCGGCCGCAAGGTGGTCGAGCGTAATCATCGACGCTTTGCAAAAGATGCATTTTGCGCCGAGCGGATTTTTCTCAGACACATCAAAGGCTGAAGTACGGTACTGCGAGCCATGACAGCAAGGGCAGCGGAAATGGATATAAGAAGTCATAGGATTCTCCTGTAAACGTAAAAACGTAAATTACTAATGGGCCGATCGGCAATAATGGTTTGAAACAAAACTAATCGGAAAGTAGATAAAGACCCAAGAGAGGCTGCGGAGAGGCACAACGTGATGAGAACTGCTTTATAAAACTACGTCAGATATTTTTTTGGACTCAAAACCAGAAGAGCATTAACGCACGTTCCTTGCGATGTGGCAAGCGCTTTAATGCGGAAAAATCATAAAAATAAATTTTTTATTCACAAAAACCTGATCATATCAGATGGTGTAAACGTGCTTTTTTAGAGAACTGTTATACATAAAAAACACTTTTCTGCCTCTGATAGTCGTCTTACCGGCCCTATACCATAACAGCACACCGTTTGACATTGAGGCTGTGCATGTTTGGTTTAGATGCTTTTCATCTCGCTCGGATACAGTTTGCGTTTACCGTATCCTTTCACATTATTTTTCCGGCGATCACCATCGGCCTGGCAAGTTATCTTGCTGTGCTTGAAGGGTTGTGGCTAAAAACAAAAAATCCGGTCTGGCGCTCGCTGTACCATTTCTGGTCGAAGATCTTTGCCGTTAACTTTGGCATGGGCGTGGTTTCCGGGCTGGTGATGGCCTATCAGTTTGGTACGAACTGGAGCGGATTTTCACAGTTCGCGGGCAGCATTACTGGCCCCTTGCTGACGTATGAAGTGCTGACCGCGTTCTTCCTCGAAGCCGGGTTCCTCGGCGTGATGCTGTTTGGCTGGAATAAAGTCGGGCCGGGGCTGCACTTCTTTGCGACCTGCATGGTGGCACTGGGAACCATCATCTCTACTTTCTGGATCCTCTCTTCAAACAGCTGGATGCAGACCCCGCAGGGCTATGAAATTGTTAACGGGCAGGTTGTGCCGGTGGATTGGTTTGCCGTGGTATTTAACCCCTCCTTCCCTTACCGCCTGCTGCATATGTCAATCGCGGCATTTCTCAGCAGCGCGCTTTTCGTTGCCGCATCCGCAGCCTGGCATCTGCTGCGCGGCAACAATTCACCTGCCATTCGTGCCATGTTCTCGATGGCATTGTGGATGACGCTAATTGTGGCGCCCATTCAGGCTATGGTGGGTGATATGCACGGGCTTAACACCTTAAAACACCAGCCCGCGAAAATTGCCGCCATTGAAGGTCACTGGGAAAACCCGCCGGGTGAACCTACCCCGCTCCTGCTTTTTGGCTGGCCGGATATGGAACAGGAACGCACCCGCTATGGTCTGGAGATCCCAGCGCTCGGCAGCCTGATCCTGACGCACAGCCTTGAAAAACAGGTTCCTGGGCTGAAGGAGTTTGCCAAAGAAGATCGCCCTAACGCCACTATCGTCTTCTGGTCATTTCGTATTATGGCGGGCTTAGGCATGTTGATGCTGCTGTTGGGAGGGATCGCCCTCTGGCTACGCTACAGAAACCGGCTCTACGCCTCACGGTCCTTCCTGTGGTTTGCGCTGCTGATGGGGCCGTCAGGGTTAATCGCAATCCTTGCCGGATGGGTCACAACCGAAGTGGGACGCCAGCCGTGGGTCGTTTATGGGCTTCAAAGAACGAAGGATGCGGTATCCGCACATGGCGACCTGCACATGAGCGTAAGCTTGCTCGCCTTCTTTGTCGTCTATACCTCGGTCTTTGGGGTGGGCTACAGCTATATGGTGCGACTGATCAAAAAAGGCCCTCAGCCACATGAATCATTCGCCACCGAATCCGACGGACGCCCGGCTCGCCCGCTGTCTGCCGTCACTTCTGATAGTAAGGAGCAACCATAATGGGTATCGATCTTTCCATTAGCTGGTTTGTGATTATCGTCTTCGCCACGCTGATGTATATCGTGATGGATGGCTTTGATCTGGGAATCGGTATTCTTTTCCCGGCCGTACAAAACGCCGATGACCGCGACGTGATGGTTAATAGCGTTGCCCCTGTCTGGGATGGGAACGAAACCTGGCTTGTACTGGGCGGTGCAGCATTGTTTGGCGCATTTCCCTTAGCCTATGCGGTGATTATTGATGCCCTCACCATCCCTCTGACCTTAATGCTGATCGGTCTTATTTTTCGGGGTGTGGCGTTTGAGTTTCGCTTTAAAGCGACGCCTGCGCACCGTCCCTTCTGGGATAAGGCGTTTATTGGCGGTTCGATTCTGGCGACGTTCACCCAGGGCGTAACGGTGGGCGCGGTGATTAATGGTTTTGCCGTTACAGGACGAACCTACAGCGGTGGGCCATTTGACTGGTTGACGGGTTTTAACGTGTTCTGCGGCGTCGGTCTGGTTGTGGCTTATGCGTTGTTAGGCGCCACGTGGCTGGTCTTGAAAAGCGAAAACGCACTGCAACAGCGGATGCGGGAGCTCTCTAAAACGCTCTTAATTGTGCTTCTGGCATTCATTGCGGTAATCAGCATTTGGACGCCGCTGGCGCAACCGGCAATTGCCGCCCGCTGGTTTACGCTGCCGAACCTGTTTTACCTGCTGCCGGTCCCTGCTCTGGTTATCATTTTTAGCCTGTGGCAGTGGCGCAGCCTGGCGCAACCTCAAAGCCATAATCTGCCCTTTATCCTGACGTTAGGGCTAATTTTCCTCGGCTTTAGCGGGCTTGGGATCAGCATCTGGCCGCATATTATTCCACCATCAATCACCTTGTGGCAGGCCGCCGCCCCTATTCAGAGCCAGGCCTTTATGCTGGTGGGTGCACTGTTGATCATTCCTGTCATCCTGGTCTACACCTTCTGGAGTTACTATGTATTTCGCGGAAAAGTACAGCATGGGGAGGGTTATCACTGATGCAACAACCTGTCTGGAAGCGCCTGTTGTGGTTGGCCATTATCTGGGGAGGCAGCGTACTGGCACTGGCCTGTGTGAGTATGTTCTTCCGTATGTTGATGACCGCGGCCGGTTTTAAATCCCATTAATCGGTACTGCCGGGTGCGCACAACGCGCCCGGTCTCTTCTCGCACATTCGGATAAACCCCATTAACTCCCTGCGGCGTATCGTTACACTAGAATTGACTCATGGATTTGATGGTTAGAGAAGAAAAATGAAAAAGCTCGTTGCGTTAAGTGTTATCAGCCTGGTTCTCACGGGATGCGTCAATCCCGGTAAAGCGTCGGTTCACCTTGACCAGCTTCAAAACCACCGCTTTGTTTTAGAGAATGTTGACGGTAAGGCCATCACGTCCACGGCGGTTCAGCCAGAGATCGGTTTTAGCGCGCAGCCAGGTATTGGCCTGGTCAAAAACATTTCCGTTACAGGCGTAATGTGCAACCGCTTCAACGGTCAGGGTAAATTGTCCGAAGGCGAGCTTAAAGTCGACACGCTGGCCATGACCCGAAAATTATGCACCGAACCACAGCTTAACGAACTGGATCAGGCGATTGGCGACATGCTGCGCAAAGGGGCACAGGTCGATCTGACTGAAGACCAGCTAACGCTCGCAACGGCGGACAAAACGCTGATGTTTAAGCGCGTCGAGTAATCAGTAGTTCCCGCAGGATCCCACGGCAAGCGACTGCTCATTGCAGCGTTTGCCATTTGGCAACGCGCACATGCCAATAGCAGACCCATCAAGTTGACGCGCCACGGACAGCGAACCCCCAATCATTGCACAGTTAGCTTGCCCTGAACTGGACATTGCGGCTTTCATGCCTGGCGTCACGTGTGCTGCCGTTGCCTGCTGCACAGGTTCACTGCTACATGCCGACAACAATAACGCGGCACATCCTATCCAAAACGCTGAACGCATAACCTCTCCCCCACAATGAAAGCGAAACCTATGCATAATAGGCATCACGCGGCGCATCGTCGAGAGCGGATGTGCGTATTTATGCGCTTTCGAAACAATTTCTCGCAATTTTTTCTACCGAAAGGCACGCGACACATTAATGGGGAGGATAATCGGTGATGTCAGGAGAGGTAAATATTGGCAGCCATTGGGCCGCTAAGTCCATTGATACGGCAGAACTCTACGCGTATTCCGGGTTGGAGCAATTCAGATTCACAGGTGTTGAAGGCGGAAACATGAAGAAGAACGTCTTTTCGACCATCGGAGGGGGTAATGAGGCCTTTACCACTGAGGGTGTCAAACGATTTGACGATGCCTGTCATTTTACGAGACAAATAATATCCTTTTAGAAAACATCCATGAACTATACACTTAACTGAATTTTTTGCTATTTATTTTAGCTCAGCCCTCTGGACGGCCAAAATAAAAATTGCTTATTTATTCTACACGTGCATTAATGACCCTATTGGTTCGATACAAAAACGAACGTACAAATTTTAGCAGGCAGTCCTCATAACCAGGCGCTATCGCGGATATCCCTCCTTTTGAGTCCATACGTTTAATATTCTACGTTTAATATCAACGCACAAAGCTTTAATTGCTCAACAGGAAATTTCATGTCTACAAGAATTCTCGGGCTCGTCAAATGGTTCAAGGAAGATAAAGGTTTCGGCTTTATTTCCCCTCTTGATGGAAGCAAAGACGTTTCTGTTCACTTTTCTGCGCTGCAGGGCGATAACTTTGAAACGCTTTTTGAAGGTCAAAAAGTGGAATTTGCCATTAGAAATGGCGAGAAAGGACCTGCGGCTACGTGCGTAGTACTCTGCGATAAATAGTTCACGATCAATGCCAAATGATAAGATTCAAGCGATTTGAACCTGAATCATTTGGCAAAGAGAATAGACAGTTAGTGTTGCTGCGTTGATTTGAATAAAGAACTGCAGTACGGGCAAACAAGTTGAGCCCCTTTTTGTACACGACTGAAACTATGCTCTGAGTCTTTTGAGCAGTTTGGGCATGGGCATTTAACTAAATAATTGCGACGAGATTGTGAGTTTTTGCGTCCAGACATAGGCATCTCCAAATTTTAAGAACTGACACCATACACGTTTCACTAGATCATTGCTTGCTTTAATTTTCCTGTCATGCAAAAAAGCGTAAAAACACCGTACGGAAAATAGCCAGAAAACAAAAAAAGGTAAATTATATCACTTCACATATTCATTTTAGATGTCCATGTTGTCATGGTTCCCAGTACAGAATTTCAATCTTTGACGTTTCAGAGAACAATCCATTTGGTGCAAAGTGTATTTTCTGCAAATCAACAATGACCTATTCTGAATAGTCACTACAGAAAAGATAAAAATCAAGCTCAACACGTCTGATTTTATTCATGTTGAATGGCGTGTTGCTCGCGTTAATTACACGAAAACTTGCTTCAAAAAAAATGACAAACATAAATTGGGTGATATATGAAAAAGGTAATTGTTTTTTTCAATGGTGAACTGTCCCGGGTTATTACCGTGCTCAAAAGTATTACCTCTATACGCCAAGCATACCCTAATGGCGATGAAATAGATCTTCCCATCATGTCCGCGGGTTTTCCCTCGCTTACCGGCGATCATGGTGTGGTTTATGTTGCCACTGACAAAGAACTTACGCCGCAAGAGATATTGGTTGCGGCAAAAAACATGTAATCAATATTTAAAAACAAAAAATTAACATTATTATAAATAAAATAGTTGCCTGCTTATAGCAGGCTTTTTTACGTCAGAATTTTACGACACATTAAAAAACACATAAAAATCAATTAAATATAATGATCGCATATGCAACCCATGGATTGTCTCCGGCATGCCCCTTGGATCAATTTGTGCACTCGAAAGCCTTATAACTTCAATGGAATAGGCTCACGTCCTATACTAAGGGAATTATTATCTGAGCTCGTCGCCGTTTCACGGGTTCCACTTTTTTGCGCAATGTAAGGGTGTTGTCTTATGCAAACTATTGACGGTAATGGTGCAGTCGCGTCAGTCGCGTTCCGTACCAGCGAAGTTATCGCCATCTACCCGATCACGCCAAGTTCCACAATGGCTGAACAGGCTGATGCCTGGGCCGGCAACGGGTTAAAAAACGTCTGGGGGGATGTCCCTCGCGTGGTTGAAATGCAGTCCGAAGCCGGTGCAATTGCCGCCGTGCACGGGGCGCTGCAAACCGGCGCGCTGTCGACGTCGTTTACCTCATCGCAGGGATTGCTGCTGATGATCCCAACGCTGTATAAACTGGCCGGCCAGTTAACCCCGTTTGTCCTGCACGTTGCCGCGCGAACCGTCGCTACCCACGCCCTCTCTATTTTCGGCGATCATTCCGATGTGATGGCCGTGCGTCAAACAGGTTGCGCCATGCTGTGCGCCAGCACCGTTCAGGAAGCACAAGACTTCGCGCTGATTTCGCATATTGCGACGCTGAAGAGTCGTGTGCCGTTCATTCATTTTTTTGATGGTTTCCGCACCTCTCACGAAATCAACAAAATCGTCCCGCTGGCGGACAACACCATCCTGAATCTTCTGCCGCAGGCGGAGATCGATGCGCATCGTGCCCGCGCCCTTAATCCGGAACATCCGGTGATTCGCGGCACATCCGCCAACCCGGATACCTATTTCCAGTCCCGCGAGGCGACGAACCCGTGGTACAACGCCGTTTATGAGCATGTCGAACAGGCGATGAGCGATTTCGCTGCCGCTACCGGCCGTGAATATAAGCCCTTTGAATACTACGGTCACCCGCAGGCGGAACGCGTGATTGTACTTATGGGATCAGCCATTGGCACCTGCGAAGAGGTGGTTGACGAGTTGCTGACGCGCGGCGAAAAAGTGGGCGTGCTTAAAGTGCGTCTCTATCGTCCGTTCTCGGCCAAACATCTGCTCTCTGTCCTGCCTGACACTGCACGCACCGTTGCGGTACTCGATCGTACCAAAGAGCCGGGTGCCCTTGCAGAGCCGCTCTACCTTGACGTCATGACTGCGCTGGCAGAAGCCTTTAATAACGGCGAGCGAGAAACCCTGCCGCGCGTGATTGGCGGTCGCTACGGTTTATCCTCGAAAGAGTTCGGCCCGGATTGCGTTCTTGCCGTATTTAATGAGCTGAATACCGCAAAACCTAAGTCACGCTTTACGGTTGGGATCTATGATGATGTGACGAATCTGTCCCTGGCCCTGCCGGAAAATAGCCTGCCGTCAAAGGCCAAACTGGAAGCGCTGTTCTATGGATTAGGCAGTGACGGCAGCGTCTCGGCAACCAAGAACAACATCAAGATTATCGGTAACTCGACGCCGTGGTATGCCCAGGGGTATTTCGTCTATGACTCCAAGAAAGCGGGAGGTCTGACCGTCTCACACCTGCGCGTGAGTGAACACCCTATCCGCTCGGCGTATCTCATCTCGAAGGCTGATTTTGTCGGCTGTCACCAGCTGCAGTTTATCGACAAATATCAGATGGCAGAGCGCCTGAAACCCGGCGGTATCTTTCTGATCA
Source organism: Enterobacter sp. UNJFSC 003 (assembly GCF_036903355.1). Taxonomy (NCBI): domain Bacteria; kingdom Pseudomonadati; phylum Pseudomonadota; class Gammaproteobacteria; order Enterobacterales; family Enterobacteriaceae; genus Enterobacter; species Enterobacter sp. UNJFSC 003. Next base: position 1,007,590 of record NZ_JBAKHK010000001.1, on the reverse strand, counting down.
ATACTCCTTACAGCGTAGATGAGGTCTGGTCGCGTCTGCCGCAGGAAGTGCAGGCGGTGCTGAACCAGAAAAAAGCGCGCCTCTTCGTCATCAACGCCGCAAAGATTGCCCGCGAATGCGGCCTCGCCGCGCGTATCAACACCGTTATGCAGATGGCCTTCTTCCATCTGACCAATATCTTACCGGGTGACAGCGCGTTCGTTGAACTGCAGGGTGCGATTGCCAAAAGCTATAGTAGCAAAGGGCAGGAGCTGGTTGAGCGTAACTGGCAGGCGCTGGCGCTGGCTCGCGAATTGCTGTTTGAGGTGCCGCTGCAGCCTGTAAATGCCAGCAGCCCGAACAGACCGCCAGTGGTATCCGATGCAGCTCCAGATTTCGTGAAGACCGTTACGGCGGCGATGCTGGCCGGACTGGGCGATGCCCTCCCCGTCTCCGCGCTGCCGCCGGACGGAACTTGGCCGATGGGCACGACCCGCTGGGAAAAACGCAATATTGCCGAAGAGATCCCTATCTGGAAAGAAGAGCTGTGTACTCAGTGCAACCACTGCGTGGCGGCCTGCCCGCATTCGGCTATTCGTGCCAAGGTCGTTTCGCCGGAGGAGATGGAATCCGCCCCGTCCAGCCTGCATTCTTTGGACGTCAAATCCCGTGATATGCGCGGGCAGAAGTACGTTTTGCAGGTGGCACCTGAAGATTGCACCGGCTGTAATCTGTGCGTTGAGGTTTGCCCGGCGAAAGATCGTCAGAACCCGGAAATTAAAGCCATCAATATGATGTCGCGTCTCGATCACGTGGAAGAAGAGAAAGTGAATTATGACTTCTTCCTTAACCTGCCTGAAATCGATCGCAGCAAGCTGGAACGTATTGATATTCGTACTTCGCAGCTGATCACGCCGCTGTTTGAATACTCTGGCGCCTGCTCAGGCTGCGGTGAAACACCGTATATCAAACTGCTGACGCAGCTTTATGGCGACAGAATGCTCATTGCCAACGCCACCGGCTGCTCATCCATTTACGGCGGTAACTTGCCTTCTACGCCGTATACCACTGATGCCAACGGTCGTGGTCCGGCATGGGCGAACTCCTTGTTTGAGGATAACGCCGAATTCGGTCTGGGCTTCCGCCTGACCGTTGACCAGCACCGCGCGCGCGTTATGCGCCTGCTGGAAAAGTTTGCCGATAAAATCCCCACCGAGCTGAACGACGCGCTTCACGCGGAGGCCATGCCCGAGATTCGCCGCGAGCAGGTAGCAGAACTGCGTCAGGCGTTGCAGGGCGTGGAAGGTGCAGAACAACTGCTGACCGATGCTGACGCTCTGGTCGATAAATCAATTTGGCTGATTGGCGGTGACGGCTGGGCATACGACATTGGATTCGGTGGGCTGGATCACGTGCTGAGCCTGACCGAGAATGTCAACATCCTGGTTCTGGATACCCAGTGTTATTCCAATACCGGCGGACAGGCTTCCAAAGCAACGCCGTTAGGCGCCGTTACCAAATTTGGCGAACATGGCAAGCGCAAGGCGCGTAAAGATCTTGGCGTGAGCATGATGATGTACGGCCACGTTTACGTCGCGCAAATCTCTCTGGGCGCACAGCTTAACCAGACGGTGAAGGCGATTCAGGAAGCGGAGGCCTACCCTGGCCCGTCCCTTATCATCGCCTACAGCCCGTGCGAGGAACATGGCTACGATCTGGCGCTGAGTCATGACCAGATGCGTCAGCTGACGGCAACCGGCTTCTGGCCGCTGTATCGCTTCGACCCTCGCCGTGCAGATGAAGGCAAATTGCCGTTAGCGCTGGATTCCCGTCCGCCGTCAGATGCCCTTGCCGAGACGTTAATGCAGGAGCAACGCTTCCGTCGTCTGAATGCGCAGCAGCCTGAAGTGGCAGAGCAGTTGTGGAAAGATGCCGCGGCCGATCTGCAAAAACGTTATGACTTCCTGGCGCAGATGGCCGGAAAAGCGGAAAAATCGACCAGCGAATAATAGTTCTGCCCGGCTTGTCCGGGCATTTTTTTGCCATAAAAAAAGCCCGATGCATCCGCAACGGGCAATCCACATAATCAACGAATCTCTATTTATCTATATACAGAACATTCATGTGAGTTATGGATGAAAAATCTTAAAGGCATATAACGCCGCACACATTACCTTATTCAACGCATGATTAATAATTTTAATTTATTATGATTAGCGTTAATTCATTCATCGAACGAATCATCATTTCTGCCGAATAATTCGGTTTAGATTTTACTTAGTTCGTAACAATTATATTTTACAAGTCTTTCATCCGCGTGATTTAGCATGTGACATCTTTCCAATCCGGAAAGTTCAACACGTAATTAAATAAAAACAACTGCAAAGGAATATCACAATGCAAAGAAAAGTACTGGCTCTGATGATTCCAGCTCTGTTAATGGCTGGCGCTGCACATGCTGCGGAAATTTATAATAAAGACGGCAATAAATTAGATCTGTATGGAAAGGTAGATGGTCTGCACTACTTCTCCGATGATAAAGGTGCTGATGGCGATCAGACCTACATGCGTCTGGGTTTCAAAGGTGAAACCCAGATCAACGACATGATGTCCGGCTATGCGCAGTGGGAATACAATATTCAGGCGAACAATACGGAGAACTCGGACAACCAGTCCTGGACTCGTCTGGCTTTCGCTGGTGTGAAGGTGGGTGACTACGGCTCGTTTGATTATGGTCGTAACTACGGCGTACTGTATGACGTGGAAGGCTGGACCGATATGCTGCCAGAGTTTGGTGGCGACGCCTACTCCAAAGCGGATAATTTCATGACCGGGCGTGCCAATGGCGTGGCGACCTACCGTAATACCGACTTCTACGGGCTGGTACAGGGCCTGAATTTTGCCCTGCAGTACCAGGGTAAAAACGAAGATGCCAGCAATAACCAGGAAGGAACCAACAACGGCCGTGATACGCGCCATGAGAACGGTGACGGCTTCGGTATCTCTACCACCTATGACTTCGGTATGGGTATCAGCGCGGGCGCGGCCTATGCCTCATCCGATCGTACCAATGACCAGGTTATCAATACCACTGCCGGCGGCGATAAAGCAGATGCATGGACTGCGGGCCTGAAATACGACGCTAACAATATCTACCTGGCGGCAATGTATTCTGAAACGCGCAATATGACTCCATACGGTGACAACGAACACGCGGTTGCTAATAAAACTCAAAACGTTGAAGTCACCGCGCAGTACCAGTTCGACTTCGGTTTGCGTCCGGCGATTTCTTACCTGCAATCGAAAGGCAAAGATCTGGGCAACGGCCAGGGCGATCAGGATCTGGTTAAATATGCTGACGTTGGCGCTACCTATTATTTCAACAAAAACATGTCCACCTATGTTGATTATAAAATCAACCTGCTGGACGAAGATGATGCGTTCTACAAAAACAACGGTATCGGCACTGACGATATCGTAGCGTTAGGCCTGGTCTATCAGTTCTAATGGTTCTGGCCCGCAGAGTATTGCGGGCCGTTTAAATAACACAGGTCATAATACTTTCAACTTGCATCACTGAAGCCTCCTGTAAGATGATGAGACGCATGTATTACGTGGTAAGAGGCGCATCTTTATGGTCCATCATCCTGTTAAATCATCCCGCATTGCCTCTGTCGCTTATGACGAACAAAGCGCCACGCTTGAAATCTGCTTTCGTGATCGTTCAAGACTGCAATACCAGCCTGTTCCTGCCCGCGTTTTTTCTGATTTTTTGAGCGTTGTCTCAAAAGGCCGTTTTTATGATGGGGTTGTTAAGGGCAAGTTTAAGGAAATCAGGATAGAGTAAGCGTTCGTTTTGACAAAATAAGGATATTTTGCGTGTTCACTCGCATTTCACTCACTCTGCTCGCCCTTCTGGGTTGTGCCTGGATAGCGCTTATCTTCGACTTCGGCGGCGTTGTTCGTCATTTGGGCGAACTGTTATCCGTGCTCGATGCACATTAAGCCCCTGCAAGGCTACGGACCTGACATGCAGCAGTAGAGTAATGGTCCATACATGATGAGTTCATCCATCTTTTACACCCCTTTTCTCACCAACTCAGCAGCCTTAACGAAAACCTCATCTTCTACGCCATCGCCCTTCTGCCTTCCCAGTCGGACCAGTTCATTGACAATACTCTCGCGATCGATCGGTGTCTGTTGAGAAACCAGCCCAATGACGGCGGCACCAATGGCCAACCCGACTAACCCAGTTTGTTCGTCTTTATTCTTCATACGTGCGCTCCCTTGTACAACAAAAAAGCGTAGCAGGAATATGCTAAAACGCAGCGAGTCACGTGCATTCGTCACCTAAACAGAAATGAAATGTTTATAAATTTAAAATCTCGGTGCCATACCATTCTGCGAATAATCATAGCGAGTGAATCGTGCCTGGCATGTTCACCCGTGTGAATATCAATATTATTTGGCTAACGCTTCAAGTCCGACTCTTTGCCCGTATGACAGCTCTAACGTATTACCGTCAGGATCAGCGATAAACACAAAATAACCGACAGGATCGCCTGCCTGTACCGGCTCTTTTCGCAATACGCCTTCTAAACGCGCCATCTCAACTTTTTTGTCTATCTCTTCAGCGCTTGCGCACGCTACCCCGAGATGACCAAAATTACCGAGAGGCGTATCAGTGACCTTATCGACTTGTACGAGCACAAGAGCAAATGGACGAGTGCGGTCGCTTAACCATGCGACTTTTCGCGCCTCAGGAAGATTAGGCTCACGACGGTGGATAACGTCCATCCCAGCATAGCGATGATAGAAAGCGATGCTGTTATCCAAATCGCTCACAACAAACGCAACGTGCGTAAAACCAACATCTACCTCTTTCATGAGCCACATTCCACTTTTGATGACAGAGCAGCCATCTTAAAAGCTCAAGTTAACTTAGGGTCAAGAGGTAGCGTGCATTACTCCTGCTCCGGCTCACACCAGGCATGCATTAGCTGCTGCAGGATAGAGTAAAGCCCCGACACGATGAGAAAGCAGGATAGAACGGTCACCACGACAATAGACATCAGAAACTCCATGTAATCAGATTTGCTTCTTCGAAATCTTAAAAGGTATTTGTCATTTGTCACTGCTCGTCGAAATTTTTCTTCTAATTCGCGAGTACCGCATTGAACAGTTTGGGCACCGAGTGGGACTCTGGTGTAAAACGTGCTGGTATTCGTCGCTGCAATCCGTACCATACACGGCACACTTTCGCATGTTGGTTATTATCGGCAGGCGCTAACCCGTCTTTTATCGCCAATCGGATGGGGCACGAAAATGCGCAGAGGGTGTATGAAATCTATGCTAGATGGATAGACGAAATGAACCGCGAACAGGTGACAATGCACAATACGAAGCGGGTGCTTTGAAATCGTTTTGTCCCCCTGGTGCCCCATTTGAGATTTGAGTAAAGCATAAATGCAACAGAATCAAGATATTACAAAGAAAGAACAATACAACCTGAATAAACTGCAAAAGCGACTGCGCCGCAACGTGGGCGAAGCCATTGCAGACTTCAACATGATTGAAGAAGGCGACCGCATCATGGTTTGCCTGTCAGGGGGTAAAGACAGCTATACCATGCTGGAGATCCTGCGTAATCTTCAGCAAAGCGCACCGGTGAATTTTTCCCTGGTGGCGGTCAACCTTGACCAGAAACAGCCGGGCTTCCCTGAGCATATTCTGCCGGAATATCTCGATAAGCTGGGCGTTGAGTACAAAATTGTCGAAGAAAATACCTATGGGATTGTGAAAGAGAAGATCCCAGAAGGGAAAACAACCTGCTCCCTCTGCTCCCGTCTGCGCCGTGGCATTCTCTATCGCACAGCAACGGAGCTGGGCGCGACCAAAATTGCGCTGGGCCATCACCGCGACGATATCCTGCAAACGCTGTTTCTGAACATGTTCTATGGCGGTAAAATGAAGGGTATGCCGCCTAAGCTGATGAGCGATGACGGTAAACATATCGTGATCCGCCCTCTTGCCTATTGCCGTGAGAAAGACATCGAGCGTTTCTCTCAGGCGAAAGAATTCCCAATCATTCCATGCAACCTGTGCGGTTCTCAGCCGAATCTGCAGCGTCAGGTCATTGGAGACATGCTGCGCGACTGGGATAAACGTTATCCAGGCCGCATTGAAACCATGTTCAGCGCGATGCAGAACGTGGTGCCTTCGCACATGGCAGACATCGAACTTTTCGACTTTAAGGGCATTAACCACGATTCTGAAGTGGTGAATGGCGGCGATCTGGCGTTTGACCGTGAAGAGATCCCAATGCAGCCTGCAGGCTGGCAACCGGAAGAAGATGACACCCCGTTCGAAGAACTGCGTCTGAATGTCGTTGAAGTGAAATAACCAAAAAGCGTCTCAGGTATGGCTTCTGAGACGCTTTATTTTCTACTTAAGTAGGCGAACGCGACAGGTCTTCCCTTTAATTTTTCCGTTTTGCAGCTGCTTCCAGGCTTTTTGCGCTACCGACTGGCGAACCGCCACGTAAACATGTGCTGGATGCACTGCAATCTTGCCAATATCAGCGCCGTCCAGACCAATATCTCCCGTCAGTGCCCCTAATACGTCACCTGGACGCATCTTGGCTTTTTTGCCCCCATCAATACACAGCGTCGCCATTTCGGCGTCCAGCGGAACAATGCTGACATTACCGGATGCAGTCATCCAGTTCAGCTTCATCTGCAGCATTTCTGAGAGAATATTGGCGCGCTGCGCTTCTTCTGGCGCGCATAAGCTAATGGCGAGGCCACTGTTTCCCGCACGCGCAGTACGGCCGATGCGGTGTACGTGTACCTCAGGGTCCCACGCCAGCTCAAAGTTAACCACCAGTTCCAGGGATTTAATATCCAGACCACGTGCCGCCACATCCGTCGCAACCAGCACGCGCGCGCTACCGTTAGCAAAACGCACCAGCGTCTGGTCGCGATCGCGCTGTTCCAGGTCGCCGTGTAATGACAGGGCGCTCTGCCCTGCGGCATTCAGCGCATCGCACACCGACTGGCAATCCTTTTTGGTATTACAAAACACCACGCACGACGCTGGCTTATGCTGGCTGAGCAACTTCTGCAGAAGCGGGATTTTTCCCTGCTGTGAGGTTTCAAAGAATTGCTGCTCGATGGCAGGTAACGCATCGACGCTGTCGATTTCAATGGTGAGCGGATCTTTCTGCACGCGACCGCTGATTGCGGCAATGGCTTCAGGCCAGGTTGCAGAGAACAGCAGCGTCTGGCGATCTGGCGGCGCGAAGCGGATAACGTCGTCAATGGCGTCGCTAAAGCCCATGTCCAACATACGATCGGCTTCGTCCATCACCAGCGTTCGCAGCGCATCCAGTGAAACGGTGCCTTTTTGCAGGTGATCCAGAAGACGTCCCGGCGTCGCGACAATGATATGTGGCGCATGCTGCAGGGAATCACGCTGCGCGCCGAAAGGTTGTCCGCCGCAGAGGGTTAAAATTTTGGTGTTAGGCAGAAAACGCGCCAAACGACGCAATTCACCCGCGACCTGATCCGCCAGCTCACGAGTGGGACACAGCACCAGAGACTGGGTTTTAAACAGCGCAGCATCAATATGCTGTAACACTCCAAGACCAAATGCCGCCGTTTTTCCACTGCCTGTTTTCGCCTGTACGCGCACATCGCGACCTTCAAGAATGGCTGGCAGTGCAGCGGCCTGAACAGGCGTCATAGAGAGGTATCCCAACTCGTTGAGATTATCGAGTTGGGCGGCGGGAAGAACATTCAGAGTAGAAAAAGCGGTCACAATAGTCTCTCGTGGTCATCTTTGCAGACAGATGGCGCGTATCCTCGCAGATCTCGGGGTTTGATGCGACATTTTAATCGGTTCTTCATCTGGCGGTGGGTCGGGCATCGGCTGCGGACGCGGTATCGGATCGGGCATCGGGGCAGGATCGTTGGGAACCGGGCCCGTTGGAATTGAAAGCGAGAGTTGCAGACTTAGCAGGATGGTCATTTTTCCCTCCAGGTTTGGGCGTTCTCCTTTTAGGGTAGACGCTGAGGAACGAGAGGCAAAAAAAAAGCCGACTAATAAGTCGGCGTCGTACGAATCAATTGTGCTATGCAGTAATTCAAAAAAGGAAGTAAGACAATATGGAGCGCAACGCCCATCGCTTGACGTTGCATTCACCTGCGGGACTAATATTGCACCTTACGTGGTAAGTGTTTATTGACTTCGCTCAATTAAAATGACGTTTTGAAGCACTGAGCAAGTCGAAAAAACGAAAATTTACAACCATTTACTGCGATGCAACCACCATGCAACACCCCCAATCAAAACCACTAACATGACGCAAAATGCGGTAAAGCCATAATGGTATGCGCCACCGGGGATCCCGCCCAGGTTTACGCCAAACAGCCCGGTCAAAAACGTGCTCGGTAAGAACACCATCGCCATCAGCGACATCGTATAGGTTCTTCTCGCCAGCGATTCTTGCATCACCTGCGCGATCTCGTCTGCCATGACCGCCGTTCTGGCGATACAAGAGTCAATTTCATCCAGACCCCGTCCCAGTCGGTCGGCGATATCCTGCATTCTGCGGCGCTGATCGTCATTCATCCAGCTCAACCGTTCGCTCGCCAGACGGGCATACACGTCACGCTGCGGCGTCATGTAACGGCGCATCACAATCAGCTGTTTACGCACCAGTGCCAGAAAGCCGCGCGGCGGAATTTGCTGATCGAGCAGGTTATCTTCGAGATCGATAATTTTATCGTGCAGCTCTTCGATAAATTCACTTGCGTGATCGGTAAGCGCATCACACACGTCCACCAGCCAGCCACCGCAGTCTGTCGGACCTGTGCCCTCTTTCAAATCATTGACGACATCATCCAGCGCCAGCACTTTACGCTGACGGGTAGAGACAATAAGCCCGTCATCCATGTAAACACGCATTGCAACCAGCTGATCGGGGCGTTCATCCGTGCTGCCATTAATGCAGCGCAGCGTGATAAGCGTCCCATCCCCCATTCTGCTGACCCGCGGCCGCAAACTTTCTCCCGCCAGTGCATCACGCACGTTATTCGGTAAAAGTGGCGTTGAAGCCAGCCAGTCTGCGCTGTCAGGATGCGTGTAGTTCAGGTGCAACCAGCACGGATGCTCGCGATCGATCTCATCGCTATCTTCCAGAGGCCTCGCCCCGCCGCGACCATCGAACATCCACGCAAACACTGCGTCTGGAACGTTAAGTTCAGATCCTTTAATGCTTTCCACAACGCCTCCACCATTTAAGCTCTTTCGTTGTCAGTCTAGCTTTCGGCAAAGGTTAAGCAACCTATATGTTTTGCATCGCGCTGAATTAGTTCGGGAAATGGTCGTTTTCCCGAATCTTCCGGTGGACAGGTGCAGGCAATTCGATAAAGTTAACAAAATGCTATTAATTTGATCTAGATGTACGCAGAGGTAACTGCATGACCATAAAAAAGCGCTATGCCGCATTCGAGTCGCGACTGGCTGAAATGCGAGCCGTTGCGATCAAAACCAGCATGACCTGGTTTCTGTGGGTAAATATTCTGTTTTCATTATTTATACTGGGACGCCGCTATTTTTCACCAGCTGAGGCATTGGCCCCGTCACTTCACCCGGCAGGGGTGCTGGAGACGATGGTTGTTATCAATCTTCTGCTCTCCTCTGGTGTGCTATTTATCCTTCGCATGGCACCGCTTTCACAGGCATCATGGCTAAGAACGCTCTCTAAGAGCATCGCTTTTGTACTAAGCCTTTGCTGGTCAGTCTGTTTTTATGTCCTTATTTCCAGCGAAGACGTGCGGATTATTTTTCCCTTTGCCGCACTGCTTCTCTTTACCGCGCTGATATCGCTCTATTTCGATCCTAAGGTGCTACTGAGTTTTATCGTGCCGGTGTGGATAACCATTTTGATCACTACTCTATTTCACCGCACTACGCTCACCGTTTTGAATGCGCTTCAGTGGGTACTGCTGGCAGGATTACTTGAATCAGGCAGACGTATATTGAACGGCTGGTTTCTCCTTGCCTTACGTCGCGAACAGGAAAACGCCGATCTCATCCAGCAGCTGGCGCAGTTGGCAAGCAAAGATCCCCTGACCGGCATAGCAAACCGGCGGGCATTTGAAGAAAGGATGGACCAGGAGATAGTCAACCACCAGCGCGATGGGACAGGTTTTGGTTTGATTATGGTCGATGTCGATCATTTCAAACTTTACAACGACTATTATGGGCATCAGAACGGTGACCGGTGTTTGATAACGATCTCCAGAACGCTTGAGGAGGCCACCCGCGAAAATGCCGGCGTCGTGGGTCGATTTGGCGGTGAGGAGTTTGTAATACTGTTACCCGATGCCGATATTGACGCGCTCAAGCGCAGTGCGGAAAGCATCACCGACGCGTTAAAGCGTCAGGCCTTGCCTCACGCGAGGTCCCCTGTCAACGATCGGGTTACCGTTAGTCAGGGCTTGGCTACCTGGAAAGCGGGGCAGACAGCGCCTTCTGTGATTGCGAGGGCCGATAAAGCCCTGTACAGAGCAAAACAGCAGGGGCGAAATCAGTGGATGGTGGAACAATAAAAAAAAGCCTGCCAGGCAGGCTTTTATCGTTAGAGTGAGTGTCCTGCTCGTGGCGTAAACAGAGGCGAACGTTGATTCAGCCCTAACGGTCCACCAGAGAGATGTTCATTATCCAGCCGGAAGTTGCGCGTCCGGGCTTGCAGTTCAATGACCTGATTTCGGAGCACATCTGATGAGCCGTTAAGCTCTTCAACCATAGACACGTTGCTCTGCGTCACGCGTTCCAGCTCTGACAATGCCTGAGTGATCTGCGAAATCCCCTTCTCCTGCTCAGAGGTCGACGCGGAGATATCGTCCATCAACCGGCTGACATTGCTCGAACCGGCCACGATCTCGTGCATATTTTTTTCGGCTTCCGAGACGACGTTAGCGCCCTGGGTCACGTTATTGCTGGTCACTTCAATCAGGGATTTGATATTTTTCGCCGCCTCGGCGCTACGATGCGCCAGACTTCGGACCTCTCCCGCCACGACAGAGAACCCTTTACCATGATCGCCGGCTCTTGCTGCCTCTACGGCCGCGTTCAGCGCCAGAATATTGGTCTGGAAAGCGATGCCATCAATGAGGGAGATGATTTCCGTCATTTGCTGAGCACACTCGGTAATGGATTGCATGTTGTTGGCAACCAGCCCCATCAGCTCGCCGCCCTTACGCGCCTGAAGGGTCGCGACATTCGCTTGTTCACTGGCTAAGCGAGTATTGTCGGCGTTATTTTTTGTGCTCGCTGCCATCTGTTCCATACTGGCAGCCGTTTGAATCAGTGACGCCGACTGCTGTTCTGTTTTGACCGAGAGCTGCTCGCTGCGGGACGAGAGCTGATCCGATAAGGTCATGGCGGTCTGGGACGATGCGCGAATCTCACGAACCAGCGTCGCGATATTGCTGGATAAGCTATTAATGCCCGGGATCAATCGCCCCGCGCAGTTATTGCCAAATTCAGGAATCGACACGCCAAGATTGCCTGACGTCACCTCTTCAATACTTTTTTTCACAGTATTGATCGGTGTCACAAGATATTTTGTCATGTACGCCCACAGTAAAAACAATGCGCTGAATTGAATAATATTTATTGCAATAAAAAGTGAAACATTACCTGAGAATAACGCAATCACTCCATCATTTACCAAAAAAGCAGCCAGAAGAAAATAGATAATAAAGGTCCTAACACTAATATTTCTTAGCATGAGTTTTCCTACAACTTTATATTTTTGTCGGCATTAACTTTTATAGCATTGCTGAGCCACTTTTTCCTCAAGAACTACGCTGGTTTGACGTTTCGCAGCTTGATTGCGTGGATTTAACTTAAGTAAGAATAAAAAAATGTAATAGTGGAAATGTTTTTCACATCATCCCGTCACGCTGGTTTACGCCATACTTAAGCGATACCATCTTCTTTCGTGACGCAATATGACTGGCGAGTATTTAAGAAGCATTGCTGTAGGAATACGTTATTGTTAAGCGGTGCTACAAAGGTTAATTTAGGTAATATATTTTATATTCTTAAATAACCGATTATTTCTCATTGAATGGGTCATTTTTCGTGATGGCTAACTAATATAGTTTGAACGCGCATGATCCGGGCACCAGGCATGTTCGGCAGGTGAACTTTGTAACGTATTTGGCGTGGGATTGCATAATGCTCAATGTATCGTGGGACCCTGTATTAATAGCCATCTCTTATCTTGTGGCATTTATCGCCTCTTTTGTGGCATTAGATAGCGCGGGTAAAATCCCCCTTTCGAGCCGCAAAGGTGCCATGTTCTGGCGTGTCGCTGGCGGAGTAACGCTGGGTATCGGGATCTGGTCGATGCATTTCATTGGTATGTTGTCGATGAAAATGCCGATGATCATGAGTTACCATCTTGGTTTAACCTTGGCCTCAATGGGCGTTGCCGTGCTCGCCTCAACGCTCGCCATTAATATCGCCGTCCCGGCGAAAACGCTCTCCTCCTTCAGACTGATTCTTGCCACATTGATCCTTAGCGCAGGCGTTGTCTCTATGCACTACGTCGGTATGGCCGCCTTAATGCTTGAAGGAAGCATCATGTGGGAATGGCGCATCGTGCTGCTATCAATGCTGATTGCCGTCATCGCCTCCGGCGTTGCGCTGTGGTTAGCCTTCCATCTGAGGGACAAACGCAAGGGCGTCTTTATCAATCGTATTGCAGCAGCCCTCGTGATGGGTGCGGCCGTTTGTGCAATGCATTACACCGGCATGTACGCTGCGCATTTCCACGAAATGACGCGCACGCTGCCAGGAGGCATCAGCGAGCTGGGATTATCAATTTGGGTTTCCGTCACGACGCTTTGCCTGCTGGGGATGATGTTGATTATCTCGCTGGTGGATTCCCACCGGCGCACAAGCCGACTGACGGACAATTTGCACCAGCTTAACCGTCAACTGGAGCTGCAGGCACGTTTTGACGTACTTACCGGCCTGGCTAACCGGCACCAGATGGATATCAGGATGCAGGATTGCCTGCGCAGCGCGCTGCTCACTAAAAAGCAGTTTGCCGTAGTCTTCCTCGATATCGATCACTTCAAGCGGGTGAATGACACCTGGGGCCACATGGTGGGCGATGAGCTGCTCATCAACGTTGCACAACGCATAACGGGCAGGTTGGCCCAGGACATGACGCTGGCGAGATTGGGCGGCGATGCGTTGATCTTATTGGTCCCGGAGTGTGACGATGAAAAGCTAGATAGTCTTCTCACCGCGCTTCTGGAAGACGTGCGCCGTCCACTGTCCATTTGCGGACACGCATTAAGCATCACGGTCAGCGCCGGCGTGAGCCTCTACCCTCTGCATGGCGAAACGCTGCATGAGTTAAAGCTTAAAGCAGACGCCGCGATGCACCATGTCAAACAGGAAGGCCGTAACAGCTGGACAGTTTATCGCACCGAGATGTCAACAGCGGTACCCGCCGAACCGGCTTTTTTGCAGAAGCTGTCTCAGGCGCTGGAGCGCGATCAGTTCGAGCTGTGGTATCAGCCAACGTATTATGCCGGGCAAAGCACCATTCATGGATTTGAAGCCCTTCTGCGCTGGCGACATCCGGAGCAAGGCGTACTGTTGCCCAATCTGTTTCTGCCGTCTCTGGAACAAACGGGGTTAATCATTCCCGTTGGCAACTGGGCGATTGAAGCGGCATGCAGACAACTGCATTTTTGGACGGAACAAGGCTTTAGTCAGTGGACGCTGTCATTCAACCTGTCGCCGGTACAGTTTGAACAACAGGATATATTCCAGGTTATTTCTTCCATGTTGCAAAAATACAGCCTGGCCCCCTCCCGATTAATCCTTGAAGTGACTGAAAGCACGGCCCTTAAAAACCTCGATCGCAGCATTGAATTGCTTAACGCCTTTAATCAGGCTGGGGTCACCGTGTCGATTGATGATTTTGGAACCGGGTATTCCAACCTGCTGATGCTCAGCGTCTTGCCGGCAAAAGAGCTTAAAATCGATAAAAGCTTCGTCAGCTCAATGATGGGAAATGAAAAGAGCAGAAAACTCGTTGAAACAATAATCAGTATTGCGCGTAACATGGAGATGAATGTCGTCGCAGAAGGGATTGAAACTCTGGAACAGCAAACCGTCCTGACCGATTTGGGCTGCGATTATTTACAGGGATTCTTGTTTTCCCGTCCTTTACCCGCTGAGCAGGTTCCCTGGCTGCTATTGCAGAAGAACTCCGATAAGCAAATTGTACCAATCGGTAAAATTCATACGGAATCCCCTCCTATTTCGCAAAAAAATCATGCCTGATGTGATTAAGTAGAGTATGTTTCAAAAGAGTCCACGCGAATCAATTCCGCCGTGATCGTCAGGCATCCCGTGTCGATGTACAGGAATTCTCTATGTCGCAATATTGTTTTGATGCACTAAATTTAATTAAAACACCCGTGTGGCTGATTTCACCTGTTTCCGAACATATTATATTTGCAAATTCAGCGGCATCTGCCTTGATGCAGGAGAAATCCCTGAAGGAGATGCGTAATGGCACCTTTTCCGCAAGCGCACAAAAGGTACTTTCAATGTATGTTCCCGAGCTGAGTTCGGGACAGGACATCATTGAAGTCTTCACCGTCTGGCGCGATCGATGCGAAACCACGCTGAGCTGTCGCCTTTCGCTGACCCACGTTTCCCCTTTTGGTGACGTTATTACTTTTGAAGGGATCCCTCAGCAGGCTGCTTCTGGGCTAAAGGCCAGTCGTTCCGCGACCTACCAGCGTAAAAAACAGGGGTTCTACGCGCGCTTTTTCCTGACAAACAGCGCGCCGATGCTGCTAATAGACCCCTCTCGCGATGGCCAGATCGTCGATGCTAACCTTGCCGCACTTCATTTTTACGGTTATTCCCACGATGACATGTGCAGCAAACATACCTGGGAAATAAACACTCTGGGACGAGACGTATTGCCGATCATGACTGAAATTGCTGCACTGCCGGGTGGGCACAAACCGCTCAACTTCGTTCACCGGCTTGCAGATGGTACAACCCGACATGTTCAGACGTATGCCGGTCCTATTGAGATCTACGGCGACAAGCTGATGCTGTGTATTATCCATGACATCACCGAGCAAAAGCGTCTGGAGCTTGAGCTTGAGCACGCCGCGCTAAGGGACTCCATGACGGGCCTGCTCAATCGTCGGCAATTCTATACCATCACAGAACAAACCAACCCGACGCACCTTCCCGCTCAGCAACAGTTCAGCCTGCTGCTGGTTGATACCGATCATTTTAAAAACATCAACGACGTCTTTGGTCATATGAAGGGTGATGAGGTACTCATATCCCTCTCCCGAACACTGGAAGCCTGTAGCCGCCAAGACGATTTTGTCTTCCGCTGGGGAGGAGAAGAATTTGTGATCCTGCTTCCGCGCACGCCCATTGATGCCGCGATGCAGATTGCGGAAACGATCCGTGCCGCCGTTGCGCGCATAACCATTCCTGGTTTGCCGCGATTTACGGTCAGCATCGGCGTTGCGCGCCACAATCCCGGTGAAAGTATCGATGAACTGTTTAAACGCGTTGATGATGCACTCTATCGCGCCAAAAATGATGGACGTAATAAAGTTCTGGCTGCATAAAAGAAGACTCTCCGCTACAATGCCCACCTCTAAGGAACAGATTTCAAGTGGGTAATATCTGCAATGGGAAAAACAGAAATAATACTCACCATAATCATTTTAAGCCTTATTATATTAGGCATGTGGTTTATCTTTAGCGGCGAGATATGGGTCATGGTGGAATATTTTGAAAGTCGCCTTTACCCCATGATTGATGCGCCATGACGCACGTTTAATGCCTTGTTTCACCTACCTAATTTGTCGGCTACCCGCAATTTTAACGGATGCGTAAAATGCCCATCGTTAGCCGCTATGGCAGCTAACGAATCAATAAATCATTTGCTTATTTCGCCCGTTCTCTGACGGGCTTTTTTTCATTTCAGATAGCTCAGCGCATTCAGGCTATAAAAGTCCTGTTAATGCTTCTCGATATACATTGTACGGCTATAGGCAACGTCTTCAGGGTTATTGATCGGATAACCTTTCACCCACGGTTTGATCAAGCGGCCATTGGTGTACTGATAAATCGGCGCAATCGGCGCTTTTTCAGCAAGGATCTTCTCGGCCATGTTGTAATCGGCATTACGCGCTTTTGCCGTGGTTTCCAGCGTCGCCTGATTTATAATCTTATCGTACGCAGGGTCGTTGAAGCGGGAAATATTACCGGTGTGGGTCGAGGTCAACAGCGACAGGAAGGTCGATGGCTCATTGTAGTCTCCTACCCATGATGCGCGTATGACGTCAAAATTGCCGGTGTTACGGCTATCAATGTAGGTTTTCCACTCCTGATTTTGCAGCTTAACGTCAACGCCCAGGTTTTTCTTCCACATCGAGGCAACGGCAATCGCAATCTTCTGGTGGTTTTCAGACGTATTGTAGAGCAGGGTCAGATTCAGCGGACGTTGTGGACCATACCCAGCAGCCTGTAACAGCGTTTTGGCCTGCGCATTCAACTCCTGCTGCGACATCTGCTCAAACGGAGACGTCTCTGGGGTGAAACCTGCCGTCACGTCTGGCGTGAAGTGCCACGCCGGTTTTTCACCCGTCCCCAGTACCTTGTCTGCCATGATTCGGCGATCGATAGTCATGCTCAGCGCCAGACGCACGCGAGCATCAGCGGTTGGGCCTTTCTGGGTGTTGAACGCATAGTAGTAAGTGCCTAGCTGAGGCGGTGTATATACCTGCCCCGGAATATCCTTCAGCAACTTCTGGTACATATTTTTGGGGAAGGACTCAGTGATATCAATATCCCCCGCCAGGTAGCGCTTGGTGGCTGAAGACTCCTGGTTGATCGGCACGAAGGTCACTTTTTGCAAGACGGTTTTGGCGTTGTCCCAGTAGTGCGAATTCGGCTCGACCACCAGTTTTTCATTCACCACGCGATCTTTCAGCACATACGCGCCGTTTCCGACCAGACTGCCTGGCCGCGTCCACTCTTTGCCGCTCTCAACATTGGCTTTCTGAACCGGATAGAACGCAAAGCTTGCCGTCAGGTTACTGAACCACGGCAGCGGTTTATCTAACTGCACGCGCAGCGTTTTGGCATCGACAGCCGTGACCCCCAGCGTGTCAGGCGCGGCTTTACCATCTATAATAGGCTGGGCATTATGAATGCCCGCAAGCGCAGCAAACCAGGCGAACGGAGACGTCGTTGTCGGATCCACCAGGCGTTGCCAGCTGTAGACAAAATCCTGTGCAGTGACTGGCGTGCCGTCTGACCATTTGGCGTTATCACGAAGCGTAAAGGTCCAGATCCGGTTATCATTACTTTGCCAGCGCGTTGCCACCCCCGGCGTTAACTCCCCTTTCTCATTCTGATTAACGAGCCCCTCAAAGAGGTCACGAATCACCTGGATCTCTGGCAACCCGACGGCTTTAGCGGGATCAAGAGAGGCGGGTTCATCTTTAATGTGTCTGACCAACTCCTGTTTTTTTGCAAGCGTCGTGCCTTGTGGCACGTCAGCAGCGAATGAAAATGAAGAAAGCCCGCAAAGGCACAGCGCAGAACATAGCAGCGAAACAGGATGCTTCATGAGATCCCCTTTTGAAATGGGTAACACGCAGATGCGTAATTATTTGTTTTAGAACGGCGAAATGCAAATATCCTACGCTGGATAGTTGATATCTGGCAATCATCGCCTTGCACGGAAACTATTTGATTAAGCGCGGGTTTTGCACAACACTGCCAGTAGTTACTTATTATCTGGATTTCCTATGGCTCTCACTCGACCGCGAACGGAACGGGGCGCTTTTCCGCCAGGCACCGAACATTATGGCCACTCTTTTTTGGGCGCTCCGCTGATTTGGTTTCCCGCCCCTGAAGCCGATCGCAATAGCGGCCTGATTATTGCCGGTACGCACGGCGACGAAAATTCATCCATCGTTACTCTGTCCTGTGCATTGCGTACGCTCGCGCCGGCGTTACGCCGTCATCACGTCATTTTGACCGTAAATCCAGACGGTTGTCAGCTTGGGCTACGAGCAAATGCGAGGGGGATCGATTTAAACCGTAATTTCCCGGCAGCCAACTGGCGTGCCGGAGAAACGGTGTACCGCTGGAACAGCTCGGCTGAAGAGCGCGACGTGGTATTACTGACGGGGGAAAAACCGGGTTCAGAGCCGGAGACGCAGGCACTGTGCCAATTAATTCATCGTATCCACCCCGCCTGGGTTGTCTCCTTCCACGATCCGCTTGCCTGCATTGAAGATCCTCGGCACACCGCGCTGGGACAGTGGCTGGCGGATGCATTCGCCCTGCCGCTTGTCACCAGCGTTGGCTACGAGACACCGGGGTCGTTTGGCAGCTGGTGCGCCGATCTTGACCTGCACTGCATCACCGCTGAATTCCCGCCCATATCCTCCGATGAAGCCAGCGAAAAATACCTGAAAGCTATGGTTGAGCTTCTGCGCTGGCAGCCTCAGAGATGAAGCACGCCGCTGGTGAAACTGAGTGCGGGTGAAACGTCAACCGCCAGCCAGGTCGGTCCGTCGAGATCGGCGAAAGCGACCTTATTCACCAGCGGCAGCGCCGCGTTAATCGCCCGGGATGTACAGAGCATACATCCCAGCATCAGCGAAAATCCCTGCGCCTGTGCCTCTGCAGCCAGCGCCAGCGCCTCTGTCAGCCCGCCGGTTTTATCCAGCTTAATGTTTACCATTTCATAACGTCCCGCTAATCCGGCAAGGCTTTCGCGGGTATGGCAGCTTTCATCTGCGCAAATTGGCAACGGGTGGATAAAATTCTTCAGCGCTGCATCATCCTTTACCGGGAGCGGCTGCTCAAGCATGGCCACCCCCAGATCGGCCAGTAGCTGGCAACGTGCCGCTAGCCCTTCGGGATGCCACGACTCGTTCGCATCCACAATCAGCGTAGCTTCCGGTACCGCGGAACGAATAGCAACCATACGCTCGCTGATCAGTCGATCGTCCAGCTTCACTTTTAACAGCCTGGCCCCGGTGTCATATAACGCCTTTGCACTGGCAGCCATTTGCTCCGGCTCGCCAATGACCACCGTTTGCGCGGTGATAACCGATTCAGGAAGCGTCACTCCCGCCATCGCCGATAAGGATGTGTGCTGCTTAGCCGCCTCCAGGCTCCAGAGGGCACAGTCAATTGCGTTACGCGCAGCACCTGCCGGCAAGCGCTGCTGTAAAGCTTCCCGCGCGAGGCCCGTTTGCAGGTCGGGTACCAGGGTCATCACCTGCGCCATTACTGACGCAAGGCTTTCCCCATAGCGAGGATAAGGAGTACATTCGCCAACCCCTTTAACCCCCTCTTCTTCGATTTCAACCACGACTACGCTGGCTTCACTGCGACTGCCGCGGGATATAACAAAGGGGGAATGCAATGGCCAGGCTTCTTCATAGACTTTAACGCTTCTCATCACTGACTCCTTGCAGCCTGGTAAGGCATGAAAATTGGATTGCCGTATTATCCGCTGTTGGCATACACTAGCCTCGACGTTAACTATATGTAAACAGGAAGATATCTATGTCACAACTCGTTCATTTCCAGGGCAACCCGGTTGCTGTTGCAGGTTCTATTCCGCAGGCTGGTAGCAAAGCACAGGCATTCACTCTGGTGGCTAAAGATCTGTCTGACGTCACGTTGGGCCAGTTTGCTGGCAAACGCAAAGTCCTGAATATTTTCCCAAGCATCGATACCGGCGTTTGCGCCGCATCCGTGCGTAAATTCAACCAGTTGGCAACTGAAATGGACAACACCGTGGTGCTGTGTATTTCTGCTGACCTGCCTTTTGCCCAGTCTCGTTTTTGCGGTGCTGAAGGTCTGAGCAACGTTATTACCCTTTCTACTCTGCGCAATGCTGATTTCCTGGAGAAATACGGCGTGGGTATTTCTGAAGGCGCACTGAAAGGCTTGGCCGCACGTGCCGTTCTGGTCATCGATGAAAACGACAACGTCGTCTTCAGCGAGCTGGTGAACGAGATTACCACAGAGCCTGATTACACCGCAGCGCTGGATGTTCTCAAAGCCTAATCATTGGCTTGCATGGTACAAAGCTTAGCAAAGTAATGAAATAAAAGGTTTATTACTGCCACACGGTTTGTAATACGCCAGACGTCTAAAACCTCGCCTTTGCGGGGTTTTTTATTTCTACAAGACTGAATCGTTAAAGCTAATTAAGACAAAAATCACACTAAAACTGAAAAAATATTTCAGTCGTTCACCTATAACGCGATATTGACTGCATAAATTAGGTTAATAAATCGTATTTTCTTCACCAGTGAACAACATCACATTTCCCTTTTCGTCAAAATATTAGATTTGCTAACGATAGACAAAAATCGTTTCAGCAAAAAGGGAAAAACATGAAAATCAAACTGGCGTTAACGCTGCTCACAATATTGACTTCGGGCCATACCGCAGCAAAAGCCTGGGTGCTGACGAGCACTGAAAGCAGCGTGGAGAAAGAAAACTGGAAGATCTCGAGCGATGAGCTGAAGGTGAAAGGTCAGCCTTTCAGCATTGAGCAAAAAGTCCTGCACGGTGGTAAGCAGGAAGGCAGCAAAATCATTGTCATTACCAGTAAAGATGGGCTTACGATTGCGGTAAGCCCGACTCGCGGAATGAATCTCCTGCATGTTGAAGGTTTTGGTACAAAAATGGGCTGGAGCTCGCCGGTTAAAGAGGTGGTAAACCCAGCTTACATTAATCTGGAAAGTCGAAATGGGCTGGGTTGGCTGGAAGGTTTCAACGAGATGATGGTACGCTGCGGATACGAATGGACAGGCCATCCTATCACCGCTGACGGGCAGCTTTATACCCTGCACGGCAAGGCAGGAAATACCCCCGCGTCGCAGGTTGAAGTTGAGATCGCAGATACCGCCCCGTATGAAATCCGTATTCGCGGCTTAATTAAAGAGAGCACGTTTAAAAAAGCGGATTTGCAAACGATGACCGAGCTGCGCTACGTACCGGGAAGCAACCAGTTCAGCCTGCATGATGTTCTCACGAACCGCGCTGATTACCCTCATGACTATCAGATAATCTACCACAGCAACTTCGGCGCCCCACTTCTTGAAGAAGGCGCACGCTTCCTTGCCCCTGCGGCGAGTATCAGTCCTTTCAACGATTATGCTAAAGCAGGTCTCGACACCTGGCAGACCTATGCCGGCCCGACCCGAGACTTTGATGAAATGGTCTTCAATATCAAACCTCTCGCCGATAATAGCCACAAAACGCTCGCCGCAGTGATCAATAAAGCGGGCGACAAAGGCGCGTCAATTCAGTTCGATACCCGTCAACTGCCCGTACTGACCTTATGGAAAAATACCGACACGCTAAAACAGGGTTATGTCACGGGTATTGAGCCTGGCACCAGCTACGCTTACCCCGTCACGATAGAACGCGAGCAAAAGCGTGTTAAGCAACTGCAACCCGGCGACAGCACCCAGTTTGATCTCACTTATACCCTGCTTTCCAATCGTGAGCAGGTGAAAGAGGTGGAAAACAGGATCGCAGTGATTCAGGGAGAGACAAAAGTAGACGTGGTAACCACGCCGATGGCGAAGGAATAAGCGCGAAAAAAAAGCCTCTTCGCAGAGGCTTTCATTGTTATTCGTCACTCTTCTTGTGGTTCAGTCCGTATTCGCGCAGCTTATTAGCAATGGCGGTATGCGATACCCCTAAGCGTTTTGCCAGCTTGCGGGTGCTTGGATAGCTACGATAAAGCTGCGTCAGCACCGATCGCTCAAAACGGCTGGTAATATCATCCAGCGATCCTTCCATAGCCTCTTCGCCCACGGACACCGTCCCGGCATCGTAATCCGGCAGCAGGATATCCTGCGGGCGAAGCTCGTAGCCTTCCAGCTGCGTCAAGGCGCGATACACCGCGTTTTTAAGCTGACGGATATTTCCCGGCCAGCCGTAACGCGTCAGGACCGTGCCCAGGTCCGCGGAAAGTTTCGGACGCGGCACCCCCTGCTCATCGGCAAAGCGGGCGACAAACAGCTCCGTCAGGGGAATGATATCCTGTGGGCAATCACGGAGCGGAGGAATGTTCAGCGTCAACACGTTCAGACGATAATAGAGGTCCTCGCGGAACATCCCTTTTTGTACCAGCTCAACCAGGTTTTTCTGGGTAGCGCAAATCACGCGTACGTCCACGTGGACTTCATGATCTTCCCCCACCCGACGAAAGGTTCCGTCGTTCAGGAACCGCAGCAGTTTGGCCTGCATGCGCGGCGACATTTCGCCAATCTCGTCCAGCAGCACGGCCCCCCCCGTTGCCTGTTCGAAGAAGCCTTTTTTCCCTTCCGGTGCATGGCCAAACAATTCACTTTCAACCGCATCCTCGGGGATAGAGGCACAGTTGAGCGCCAGATACGGTTTGTCCGCACGCGGGCTGGCCAAATGCACGGCGTGCGCCAGCAGGTCTTTCCCGGTACCGGTATCGCCCGTAATGAGCAGCGGCGCGGTTAAATTTGCGAGCTTGCGCGCCTGGTCGACCACATGGCGCATTTTCGGGCTGACGGCAATAATCTGGCTGAATGCGCCAACATCCTGGTTGGAGAGATTCTGCAGCTGGCGGCCCATTCGCACGGTCGAGCGCAGCATGATCACCGCCCCGGTCAGTACCCGAGCGTCACTTTCCCCTTTCAGGTAAACCGGCGTGATTTCCATCAGGAAATTCTGCCCGTTAATGACGACGTGTTCGCTGTGGGTATTTTGCGGATTGCTGTCCAGCCAGCGCTGGAAGTTAAAACCGGGGATCAGCTGCGTGGCGTGATGGTTGCTGAGCTTCGCCTGGCTTTGCGCAAAGAGCTGACAGCTCGCCAGGTTTACACGCTCAACTTTGCTTTTCAGATCCAGCGACAGGAAAGGTTCCGGCATCGCTTCAAGCAGCGCGCTCAGCGCCAGATGCTCACGCTCTGACGGCATCCAGGGAATGGTACGCACATCCGTAACGCCAGCGATACGGCGGATTTCCGCCATCAGGCTACTGAAGGTATTAAATTCAATTTCGGCAAAGTTGAGGTAAATTCGCCCGACAGGGTCAATCTCAATGCCACGTAGGTCAATGCTACGTAAAACAAGGAGATCGAGTAACTCGCGGGTCAGACCGAGACGGTCCTCACAAAAGACTTCCAGACGCATGGGAAATTCACCGTTATAAGCCAGTAACAATAAAATGATATGTCAGATCGCGGTGTTCGGGAAGGTGGCTGTCAACAAATATTGACAGCCAGCACGATTAGTGAGCAAAACCTCACGGGTTAGGTTTTTTATTGAGCGTCTCTTTAAGCTGGCCGATGAGTTCGCGGCGGAAATCGCCCAGGCGCGGCTTGTCTCCGTCGATCCACGGCAGCGGACGACACACTTCCATCGCTTTGATGCCAAGACGTGCGGTCAGCAAACCGGCACCGATTCCCTGCGCTGCGCGTGCTGACAGACGCGCGGCCAGATCCTGCGACATCCAGTCCATACCCACTTCACGTACCAGTTCACTGGCACCGGCAAAAGCGATGTTCAGCAAGACCAGCTTAAACAGCCTCAGGCGGCTGTAATACCCCAGCTCAATACCGTAAAGATTGGCGATACGGTTAATCAGGCGCAGGTTACGCCACGCGATAAACGCCATATCCACCAGCGCCAGCGGGCTGACGGCAATCATCAGCGTGGATTCGGCCGCCGAACGGCTAATCTCGCGCCGCGCCTGCGCATCCAGCACTGGCTGCACCATATGCGAATAGAGCGTCACCACTTCCCGATCGTTCTGGGTTTCATGAATGGCGGCGTACCAGCGCTGAAGAGCCGGGTGCGACTGATCAATCCCGGCCTGAGCGGCCAGCTTTTCGCAGAAAGCGCGACCTTTTCCGGTGCCGTGGCTATGCAGCAGCTCCCGCGCCTCATCGCGTTCATGCGCTCGCTGTCGCAGACGCCAGAGACGCCGCCACTCTGTCGCAACGGAACCCACACCAGCACCGATAATCAGCGCACCCGCCGCACAGCCGCCGAGAGCGACCCAGTCCTGAGTTTGCCAGGCGTTCATCGTCCACTGGACTCCCTGCCCGACCACGCTTACGCCAAACAACGCCAGCCCGGCGGTGACCATCCTGCGCCAGAGGCTGCGCTTGGGGCGCAAAGCGGCCTCAACAACGGCTTCTGCCTGACCTTCTTCGACCGAGGCCTCTTCTGACAGCACCGGGGCAAAGTACTCTGCCTGCGTACCGCTGAACGTGTGAGCCGTCTTAAATGCCTCCTGCGAGTCCTGCTCAAGCTGCCCGGTAAAGTCAATGCGCGGTTTTAACGGTTCCGTCATCGCAATTTATCTCCAATCAAAAATTCCAGCGCCGCATCCAGACGAATGTGCGGTAATGGTCGATCGACGGTCATGGCCTGCGGGCGAAAAGCTTCGAACTGGAAGCCCTGGTTTTGCCAGAAAGCCTGGCCCGGCAGACGTGAGGGCACTTCTCCAGGATAGACGGTGAGCGGCTCGCCGTCGCTCAGGCGATTGCCGCGCAGCGCCGGGATTTTTTCACCGTTAACGTCAATCAGCCCGCTTTGGGTAGCCTGTACGGAAGCCAGGCCAAGACAATCCATGCTTATCCCTTCAAACGCCGCGTTCTGCCAGGCGTCCTGCACCAGCTGCTGCAACAGCGACACCATATTGGCATGCTGATCGACCGTCACATGGTCAGCTTTCGTCGCGGCAAAGAGCAGCTTATCGATCACCGGTGAGAACAGGCGGCGGAACAGCGTTCGCTGGCCGTAGTGAAAACTTTGCATCAGCTGCGTCAGGGCCAGGCGCATGTCGTTGAACGCCTGCGGCCCGCTGTTCAGAGGCTGCAGGCAGTCCACCAGCACAATCTGACGATCGAAGCGTAAAAAGTGATTTTTGTAGAAGCCCTTCACCACTTTTTCACAGTAGTACGCGTAACGCTCTCGCAGCATACCCGCGTTGGTGTGCTTGCCCGCCTGCGCCAGCTTCGATTCCCCTATCCCGTCCACGTCCGGCCATGGGAAGAACTGCAGCACAGGCGCACCCGCTAAATCGCCCGGCAAAACAAAACGCCCCGGCTGGATGAAATGCAGCCCTTCTTGCTTACATTGATGCAGATAATCTGTCCAGGCTTCGGCAATGGCCGCCAGACGGTTTTCATCCGCAGGCGCGAGAGGATCGAGACCTTCACAGAGCTGGCGCCATTTTGCCGACCACTGCGCGCGTTGTCCCTGCAACAATCCCGTCATTTGACGCGACCAGCTAAGGTAATCCTGGGCCAGCATAGGTAAATCGAGCAGCCACTCGCCAGGGTAATCCACAATTTCAAGATACAGCGTGGAGGTATCCTTGAAGTGGCGCATCAATGAATCGTTAGATCGAAAACGCAGCGCGAGACGTATCTCACTGACCCCGCGCGTCGGCGTGGGCCAGGCGGGCGGGTCGCCGTACAGCTGCGCCAGCCCTTCATCATAGGTGAAGCGAGGAATACCAAAGTCGCGCTGGGGGACGCGCTTAACGCCGAGCAGGCGCTCTTCACGCACGGCGCCCAGCAGCGGGAGCCGTGCTCCAGCATGAAGGTTAAGCAGCTGATTCACCATCGCCGTGATAAACGCTGTCTTACCGCTGCGGCTTAGTCCCGTCACCGCCAGACGCAAATGGCGATCGACGCCACGGTTCACCAAAGAATTGAGTTCGTTTTTAAGTCGCTTCATCGCCGTCCTTATTGCCTGATGGCCTAAGAGTTCTTAAAAATATGACATGGGGGCAACATGAAAGGAATAAAACCTTGCAGCAAAATGGCACGCTAATCAGCGTGCCATATCAATGTTATTTCAGCTTTCTCGAAATACGTCCGGCCAGTTTTTGCAGCAGTGGCTCCAGCGCCAAGGCCAACAACATTCTCACCGGCTTGCGGGCAACAGATTTAATTGCCCAACCGGCTACGCCAGCCGGGCCAACGCGTAACGCGGTCAGCAGGACCAGTTTTCCTGCGATTTTCAGGCCGGGTTTTACCTTCTGACCGGCCTGTTGCCAGTTTCGATTCATGCAATCTCTCTCTTAAAGCTGACGAAAACGACTTCGCAGCGTAAAGGTGTCTGACGTGACATAGCGTTCCATTTCACGCAGCCGCTTCTCGCCTGCGGCCAGTTCCGCATCCACGTCATTAAGGATATCGCTGCTGGTCGGCGCACCGTCAGCGGCCAGTTGCCCTTCCGGCATTGGGTCGAGCACAAACGACAGAATGATGTACGCCACCAGCGTAATAAAGGCCAGGCCAAAGAAGATTGATAAGACCGTGACCACTCGCACCAGCTTCACCGGAACGTCGAGATAATGCGCCAGCCCGGCGCAGACGCCGCGGACCATGCCCAGCTGCGGAATTCGCCACAATTTTTTATTCAGATTCAGTCCAGCCATTAGCGATCTCTCCAGTTTGGATGTTCCGCATCCAGGATAGCTTCCAGCGCCTGAATACGTTCGCGCATCTTATTCGCCTGATCGGACAGCTGCACCAGACGCTGCTGCTCGCTTTGAGAAAGTTCGCCGCGTGAAGCGCGGTTGCTGTAGTGCAGCCATAACCAAATCGGCAGAACAAACAGCACGAAAATGGTCAGGGGAATAGCCAGAAAAAGCGCGCTCATGTGTACTCCTTGTCTTAGGATACGTAGCGGCACGCTCAGGTGCCGCGAAAATTATTATTGGTTGTCTTGCTTCATTTTGGCTTTCAGCGCAGCAAGTTGCTCGCTAATTTCATCGTCGGCTTTCAGGTCAGCGAACTGCTGATCCAGCGTTTTCTGTTTACCCAAGCTGTGGCTTTCTGCTTCCGCTTCCATGTGGTCGATACGACGTTCAAAGGACTCGAATCGCGCCATTGCTTCATCCAGCTTGCCGCTGTCCAGCTGACGGCGGACGTCGCGAGAAGAGCTGGCAGCCTGATGGCGAAGCGTTAACGCCTGCTGGCGCGCACGGGTTTCGCTCAGTTTGTTTTCAAGCTCGCCAATCTCTTTCTTCATGCGAGAGAGCGTGTCGTCTACTAGGTTAACTTCATGTTCCAGCGTGGTCACCATATCCGCAAGCTTCTGTTTTTCAATCAGCGCGGCACGGGCCAGATCGTCTTTATCTTTACGCAAGGCCAGTTCAGCTTTTTCCTGCCATTCATTCAGTTGGCCAGTAGCCTGCTCAATACGACGCGAAAGCTGCTTTTTCTCAGCCAGCGCGCGGGCAGAAGTAGAACGCACTTCTACCAGCGTATCTTCCATTTCCTGAATCATCAGGCGCACCAGCTTCTGCGGATCTTCTGCTTTCTCAAGCAGAGAGTTGATGTTGGCGTTCACGATGTCGGCAAAACGAGAAAAAATACCCATAATTCAATCCTCTTAGTTCTGTTATCGGGCGATGCCCTGCTGAACAGATAATACAAATGCCGTGCCAACTTTTTATCTTGTTGATTTTACAGAGACTGATTGATTTTTCTCCAGCCACGAACTATTCTCACCTGGTGAATAACACTAAGGAGTGGTTAATTTCATCATGGCTGGATACAAAGATAACTTACTTGGCGAAGCAAACAGCTTTCTCGAGGTGCTGGAACAGGTTTCCCGACTCGCCCCGCTCAATAAGCCCGTGCTGATTATCGGCGAGCGCGGGACGGGTAAGGAGCTGATTGCGAACCGTCTTCATTATCTGTCCGGCCGCTGGGATGGCCCTTTCATTTCGCTTAACTGTGCGGCGCTGAATGAAAACTTGCTCGACACCGAGCTTTTTGGTCACGAAGCCGGCGCCTTTACCGGAGCGCAAAAACGCCACCCGGGACGGTTCGAACGGGCGGATGGCGGTACGCTGTTTCTGGATGAGCTGGCGACTGCCCCGATGCTGGTCCAGGAAAAGCTGCTTCGGGTGATTGAATACGGCGAGCTGGAACGCGTTGGGGGGAGTCAGCCGCTGCAGGTCAACGTGCGTCTGGTCTGCGCGACAAACGCGAATCTCCCTGAAAGGGTGGCAGAAGATAAATTCCGCGCCGATCTTCTCGATCGCCTGGCCTTTGACGTAGTTCAGCTCCCGCCGCTGCGTGAACGCCGCAGCGACATTATGCTGCTGGCGGAGCAGTTCGCCATTCAGATGTGCCGTGAACTGGGCCTGCCGCTCTTTCCTGGTTTCAGCGAAAATGCTCAGGAAACGCTGCTCGCTTACCACTGGCCGGGTAACATTCGTGAACTTAAGAACGTGGTCGAGCGATCGGTTTACCGCCATGGCAGCAGTGAGACGGAGCTGGACACGATCGTTATCGACCCTTTCCAGCGTAGCCCTCAGACGATTACCGCACCAGTGACCGCCAGTGACGCCCCTTCACTGCCCCTCGACCTACGTCAGTTTCAGCACGATCAGGAGCACCAATTGCTGGAACAAAGCCTGAAGCAGGCGAAATATAACCAAAAGCGGGCGGCTGAACTGCTGGGATTAACCTACCACCAACTGAGGGCATTGCTTAAAAAGCATCTGATGCGCTGACATTATCGGCAGCCCAGATTAATACACAATAATAAAAAAACCCGCCGAAAGCGGGTTTCTGTATTAACCGTAATGATTATTTAAAGACTTCTGCAACAGCCTGGAAGTTAGGACCGTGCTCACGGGCCGCGATGATGACATAGTATTTCCCGCCCTTCTCATCGGCCAACTTCGAAAGTTGTTGATGAAGATCTGAAGGGGAGGAAATTTGTCCGCCGGAAGCGCCAACGGTAACGTTGCCAATGTATTCAAGTTTGAAGTGATGCGCTTCATCCTTGGAAATCATATCTGCTGCAGATGCACCAAAGCTTGCTACTGAGAAAGCCAATACCGTCCCTAATAATGCTTTTTTCATATCATTCCTCCTGTTGATGAATCTCTATACTTAACATTAGCACCTAATATGTAAATGATCTGTGTCAATTTTGTAGGGATAATGGGGGTTGTTTTAGAGCGCGAGGTTTGAATTTCACTCTTGAGCATCTTCCCCTCGCAAAACAAATCTCCGCTGCGCGTTGTGTTGCCCAGCGTCTACCGCGGGCGAATCCTTCGTTTTGAGCGAGTCAGATGGGCCATGAAAATGCTAAGATGGTTTATGAGGTATATTCAAAGTGGATTGCAGGTATGAACGTGGATCAGGTCGTGGTGCTAAATGACTGACTGCAAACGTTACTGCCCCCAGTATGCCCTCAGGCTTAAACGATGCTGGATAATGTCGTTTAAAATTAGTAGGATAGCCACTTTATATATCATACCTTAAAAATTATGCGTCTGGTTTTATCGTCCTTTTTTGCCCTCGGTCTGTTCAGTAGCATGGCCTTTGCTGCGCCCGAACAAGCTGCGCTCCCCGATATTCGCGACAGCGGATTCGTCTATTGCGTCAGCGGTCAGGTTGACACCTTTAACCCGCAAAAAGCCGGCAGCGGCTTGATTGTTGATACGCTCGCCGCCCAGCTTTATGACCGTCTGCTGGACGTTGATCCTTATACCTACCGCCTGGTGCCCGAGCTGGCCGAAAGCTGGGAGGTGCTGGATAACGGTGCGACCTACCGCTTCCACCTTCGCGGTGATGTCGCTTTTCAGCGTACGCCGTGGTTCACGCCGACACGTAAACTGAATGCGGATGACGTGGTGTTCACCTTCCAGCGCATCTTTAACCGTAACCATCCGTGGCACAACGTTAACGGGAGTAGCTTCCCGTATTTCGACAGCCTGCAGTTTGCCGATACCGTCAAAAGCGTGCGCAAACTGGATAGCCGGACGGTGGAATTTACCCTGACGCGCCCGGATGCCTCCTTCCTCTGGCACCTGGCCACACATTATGCGTCGGTGATGTCCGCCGAATATGCCGCACAGTTGACCAAACAGGATCATCAGGAATTACTTGACCGTAAACCCGTTGGCACCGGTCCGTTCCAGATGGCAGAATACCGCTCCGGGCAATATATTCGTCTGCAGCGCCATGAACATTTTTGGCGCGGGACCCCGCTGATGCCGCAGGTGGTTGTCGATCTCGGTTCCGGCGGGACAGGAAGATTGTCCAAACTGCTGACCGGCGAATGCGACGTCCTCGCCTGGCCAGCTGCCAGCCAGCTGAGCATTCTGCGTGACGATCCGCGCCTGCGTCTGACGCTTCGCCCGGGAATGAATATCGCGTACCTGGCCTTTAATACCGACAAGCCGCCGCTGAATAATCCTGCCGTCCGTCACGCGCTGGCTCTCGCGATCAATAATCAGCGTCTGATGCAGTCTATCTATTACGGCACGGCAGAAACTGCCGCCTCTATTTTACCGCGCGCTTCCTGGGCGTATGACGGAGAGGCTAAAATTACGGAATACGACCCGGCGAAAGCGCGTAAGCAGCTTAAGGCGCTGGGCGCTGAAAACCTGACGTTACAACTCTGGGTGCCAACCAGCTCTCAGGCGTGGAACCCAAGCCCGCTGAAAACGGCCGAGCTGCTGCAGGCGGATATGGCGCAGGTGGGTGTCAAAGTGATCATAGTACCGGTTGAGGGCCGTTTCCAGGAGGCGCGCCTGATGGATATGAATCATGATTTAACCCTGACAGGCTGGGCCACTGACAGCAACGATCCGGACAGCTTCTTCAGGCCGTTGCTGAGCTGCGCGGCAATCAACTCGCAGACCAACTACGCCCACTGGTGCAACCGGGAGTTTGATGCCGTGCTGCAAAAAGCGCTCGCATCACAGCAGCTTGCGTCACGCATTGATGCCTACGATGAAGCGCAAAATATTCTCGCCCGCGAGCTCCCGGTCCTGCCGCTCGCCTCTTCTCTGCGTCTTCAGGCCTATCGGTACGATATTAAAGGACTGGTACTGAGCCCGTTTGGTAATGCCTCCTTCGCCGGCGTGTTTCGCGAAAAAGAACAAGAGGTGAAAAAGCCATGATCATTTTTACCTTGCGTCGACTCTTGCTGCTGCTGGTCACGCTGTTTTTACTGACCTTTGTGGGATTCAGCCTCAGCTATTTCACTCCGCATGCGCCGCTGCAGGGTTCGTCCCTGTGGGATGCCTGGCTGTTCTGGTTTAACGGCCTGATGCACTGGGATTTCGGCGTCTCCAGCATCAATGGACAGCTTATTTCGGAACAGCTGAAAGAGGTTTTCCCGGCCACAATGGAGCTGTGTATTCTGGCCTTTGGTTTTGCCCTGATGGTGGGGATCCCGGTGGGCATGCTGGCGGGGATTTACCGCAACAAGTGGCAGGATAAGTTTATCAGCGCCCTCGCCCTTCTCGGGTTCTCCATCCCGGTATTTTGGCTGGCGCTGCTGCTGACGCTGTTCTTCTCGCTCACGTTGGGCTGGCTGCCGGTATCAGGTCGATTCGACCTGCTCTATACGGTAAAAACGGTCAGCGGATTTGCGATCGTCGACGCCTGGTTGTCCGATTCCGTCTGGCGCCATGAGATGATTATCAGCGCCCTGCGCCATATGGTTTTGCCCGTGCTGACGCTCGCGGTGGCGCCAACCACTGAAGTTATCCGCCTGATGCGGCTCAGCACCATCGATGTGTTCGATCAGAACTACGTCAAGGCAGCGGCCACGCGCGGGTTATCACGTCTGACCATATTGCGTCGCCACGTTCTGCACAATGCCCTGCCGCCGGTTATTCCGCGTCTTGGCTTGCAGTTCTCCACCATGTTAACCCTGGCGATGATCACCGAAATGGTCTTTAGCTGGCCGGGTCTGGGCCGCTGGATGATTAACGCGATCCGCCAGCAGGATTATGCTGCCATCTCTGCGGGTGTGATGGTAATCGGTTCGCTGGTGATTATTGTGAACGTTCTTTCCGATATTTTGGGTGCAATGATTAACCCGTTGAAGCATAAGGAATGGTATGCCCTACGATAGCGTATACAGTGAAAAGCGCACGCCCGGTGCGCTACGTACCGTGTGGCGTAAATTCTATGGTGACACCACGGCAATGATTGGCCTTTACGGCTTTGCGGGCCTGACGGTGTTGTGCATCTTTGGATCATGGTTTGCGCCCTATGGTATCGATCAGCAATTCCTCGGCTATCAGCTGTTACCCCCGTCGTGGTCACGTTACGGTGAAGTGTCCTTCTTTCTTGGCACCGACGATCTGGGACGTGACGTATTAAGCCGCCTGCTCAGCGGAGCTGCACCGACGGTAGGCGGCGCGTTTGTGGCGACCTTTGCCGCGACGATCTTTGGTCTGGCGCTCGGTATTTTTGCCGGTGCGACGCATGGGCTCCGTTCGGCAGTGCTAAACCATATTCTCGATACCCTACTCTCCATTCCCTCGCTGCTTTTGGCCATTATCGTTGTGGCCTTTGCCGGGCCGCATCTGACGCATGCTATGTTCGCCGTCTGGCTGGCCATTCTGCCGCGCATGGTGCGCTCGGTTTACAGCCTGGTGCATGACGAGCTGGAAAAAGAGTATGTCGTCGCCGCCCGCCTGGACGGGGCAACCACGCTTAATATTTTGTGGTTTGCGGTACTACCGAATATCGCTGCAGGGTTAGTTACCGAAATCACCCGCGCCCTGTCGATGGCGATACTGGATATCGCCGCGCTCGGCTTCCTCGATTTAGGCGCACAACTGCCTTCACCTGAGTGGGGCGCCATGCTCGGTGACGCCCTTGAGCTAATCTACGTCGCGCCGTGGACGGTGATGTTGCCCGGTGCAGCCATTATGGTGAGCGTACTGATTGTCAACCTGCTGGGCGATGGTATTCGCCGCGCAATTAATGCGGGGGTGCAATAATGCCGCTTCTTGATATCCGTAACCTCACCATTGAATTCAAAACCAGCGAGGGCTGGGTAAAGGCCGTTGACCGCATCAGCATCACCCTTGCCGAAGGCGAAATACGCGGTCTGGTCGGCGAATCTGGCTCTGGTAAGAGCCTGATTGCGAAAGCCATTTGCGGCGTGGCGAAAGATAACTGGCGCGTCACCGCTGACCGTATGCGTTTTGATGATATCGACCTACTGCGCCTCTCGCCGCGCGAGCGCCGCAAGCTGGTAGGCCATAACGTCTCGATGATCTTTCAGGAACCGCAGTCCTGTCTGGATCCGTCAGAACGCGTGGGCAAGCAGCTGATGCAAAACATACCTGGTTGGACCTATAAAGGCCGCTGGTGGCAGCGTTTTGGCTGGCGCAAGCGCCGCGCGATTGAACTGCTGCACCGCGTAGGGATTAAAGACCATAAAGATGCCATGCGCAGTTTCCCTTATGAACTCACCGACGGTGAGTGTCAGAAAGTGATGATTGCCATCGCACTGGCCAACCAGCCGCGTCTGCTGATTGCGGATGAACCCACCAACGCGATGGAACCCACGACGCAGGCGCAGATATTCCGCCTGCTGACGCGCCTGAATCAGAACAACAACACCACCATTTTACTGATCAGCCATGACCTGCAGATGCTCAGCAAGTGGGCGGATAAAATTGACGTAATGTACTGCGGCCAGACGGTTGAAACGGCGGTCAGTGAAGAGCTGGTTATTACGCCACACCATCCGTATACGCAGGCGCTCATCCGCGCGATCCCGGATTTCGGCAGCGCCATGCCGCACAAAAGTCGCCTCAACACCTTACCGGGCGCGATTCCGCTGCTGGAATCACTGCCCATTGGCTGCCGTCTTGGGCCGCGTTGCCCTTACGCGCAGCGCAAATGCATTGAAACGCCGCGTCTGACCGGGGCTAAAAATCATCTTTATGCTTGTCATTTTCCGCTGAACATG
Source organism: Enterobacter sp. UNJFSC 003 (assembly GCF_036903355.1). NCBI lineage: Bacteria > Pseudomonadati > Pseudomonadota > Gammaproteobacteria > Enterobacterales > Enterobacteriaceae > Enterobacter > Enterobacter sp. UNJFSC 003. Next base: position 973,726 of record NZ_JBAKHK010000001.1, on the reverse strand, counting down.
GAGAGAGAGTGAAATGGTCGAAACCTTGCTTGAAGTCCGCAACCTGAGTAAGACCTTTCGCTACCGTACGGGGCTGTTTCATCGTCAGACCGTTGAAGCCGTGAAGCCCCTGAGCTTTACCCTGCGCGAAAAGCAGACGCTGGCGATCATCGGTGAAAACGGTTCGGGTAAATCCACGCTGGCAAAAATGCTGGCGGGCATGGTCGAGCCTACCGCCGGCGAGGTGCTGATAGACGATCATCCCCTGTCATTCGGTGACTACTCTTTCCGCAGCCAGCGTATCCGCATGATCTTCCAGGATCCGTCAACGTCGTTGAACCCTCGCCAGCGTATCTCGCAGATTCTGGATTTCCCGCTTCGCTTGAATACCGACCTGGAACCCGACGCGCGGCGTAAACGTATTGTTGAAACGCTGCGCTTAGTGGGCTTATTGCCCGATCATGTGAGCTACTATCCGCACATGCTGGCCCCGGGACAAAAGCAGCGTCTGGGCCTGGCTCGCGCATTGATTTTGCGCCCACAGGTGATTATTGCCGACGAGGCGCTCGCCTCTCTGGATATGTCGATGCGTTCGCAGTTAATCAACCTGATGCTGGAATTGCAGGAAAAACAGGGCATCTCCTACATTTATGTCACCCAACATCTGGGCATGATGAAACACATCAGTGACCATGTCATGGTTATGCATCAGGGTGAAGTTGTTGAGCGCGGGAGTACCGCTGATGTGATGGCCTCCCCGCTCCACGATCTGACTAAACGGCTGATTGCCGGACATTTTGGTGAAGCCTTAACGGCCGATGCCTGGCGTAAAGATCGATAAAGAGATTGCAATCCCTGTCAGCTGTTGCGTAAGCCGCTTGCCATAAGGGTAAATACCTCAATGGCATGCGGCAGCGTTTTTTGCGGTTCGTTGCTTGCAGCAATCAACAGTGCAGCATTCAGCGCAGCGCCATTCAGCAGATGCGCGGCGACATTTGCATCGATATTTTTGAGTACGTTGCATTCAACCATTTTTTCGAGGGTCTGACGGGTAGACTCCAGACAGCTATTTTGGCTAGGCCATTGTGCCGGGTCGCCCAAAACAGCCGGGCCATCAAGCAGTACGATGCGCTGCACTTCCGGGACGAGGGCCATTTTGATGTAGGCGACGCCCTCCGCCAGCAGTCGATCCCAGTCATTCTCTGCGGTGGCGGCTACGGCCTTCGCATTTGCTGCCATTTCGCTATCTATCTGGGCAACCACCGCTGCCAGCAACCCCTTCTTATCATTGAAATTATGATATAACGCTCCGCGTGTTAATCCTACGCTAGCCGTCAGTTCATCCATCGACGCGGCGGCATATCCTTTTTCAGCAAACGCTTTCCGCGCCGCCTTAATCATTTTCTCGCGATTTTCCTGGGCCGTTTCAGCACGTCGTTTTACAGGCATTGGGCATCCTTACGTAACAGTGTTTTTTATTTGACATACGAGACGTATGTGGATTACATTTTTCACATACACCGCGTATGTTACTTCTACAGAGTAATGACAACAATACCTCTAAGATAAAAGGAAGCGCCATGCACCCACGTGACCCCGTATTCCCGGCCAATCGGCATGCCCTGTATGAAGAGCATGGGTATTCCGCTGCCATTCGATCTGGCGATCTGTTATTTGTTTCAGGTCAGGTCGGTAGCCGTAGTGATGGCACACCCGAGCCTGAATTTGCCGCTCAGGTTCAACTCGCCTTTGATAATCTGAAGGCAATCCTTGCAGCTGCAGGGTGTACGTTTGACGACGTGATAGACGTAACGACGTTCCATACCGATCCTGAAAACCAGTTTTCGACAATTATGCAGGTCAAGAAACTCGCCTTCCCACGTCCCCCTTACCCAAACTGGACGGCGATAGGCGTTAACTGGCTTGCCGGTTTTGATTTTGAGATTAAGGTCATAGCCAGAATACCCTCCCCGGATAATTAACATTCAGCATTGCTCATTTTTATCCTTAAATAAAAACCCGCCGAAGCGGGTTTTGCACACCTTTTTTGATTAAACGGGCACTGCCTCAATTATTGACAAATAGGAATCTGTGTTAATTATTTTATTTATCCTCAAATCAGCGCGTTCAAAGATAGCAGATAATTCTTTTTCAGAGCGAGCCTTACCCCCATCGAAGCTAGTCATTAAAAGAATATCAATTTCATATCGTCCCTGTTCATTATCGTCAGATTTTATCATCGGCTCAAAAATTAGCAGTCGAGAATCTTGCTTCATTGAACGTCTACAATTTTTTAGTATTTGAATTGATTTTGAATCTGGCCAATCCATCAAAATATATTTGAGCATATAAATATCGGCTGGGGGGCATTCTTCAAAAAAACTACCGGGGACAGTTTGCCATCGTTCATCATCATTGAGTAAGTGTAAGCGATTGCCAGCCAATACGTCGCTACGATCAAATAAGATACCTGTTAACGTTGGGTTTCTACGTAACACACACAACAATAAATTACCAAGCCCTCCAGCAATATCTGCAACTACTGCATTTTGAGGAAACTCATAGCTATCAACCAGCACCTCATTTTCTACAGACGACATCGATGCCATGCCAGCATGAAAAATGTTTTCCCCCATACTGGCAGGGCTTTGCTCCCAATACTCGTAAAACGGCATGCCAAACAGCTCGTTAAATACCGGACTTCCCTTCAAAACCCCATCTAATTGAGCGGCCGGTTGCCAAAAAGTTTTATCCGTTAACATCAACACTGCGGCACGTAATGAAAAATCATGTTGAGTACACAAAAACGTTGCCGATTGAGTCAAACAAAAAACACGTTCAGAGATCTCATGAAACACGCCTCTTGATGCCAAAATCCTCATAATTCTGTATAGAAAATCTTCACTTACTTTAGCCTCAGATGCCAAATCCTTAATTGATTTATTCCCATCTGCCAGATAATCTGCAATTCCCAGCACTGCAACAGAGCGCAATGCTGCTTGCCATACAAAACCCATACTTTGCTCTAATAAAAATATGGCTTCTTTACGCTCAAGAGAATTCAGCTTTTTATATGATAACATTTCACTACTCCTTTTCATTTTGATTCAGATAAAAAGTAAAACAAAATGCCAGTCATAAGCGTAAGTACAAAAATAGAATTTAACCATGAAATAAAAAATCATTATCCATGCGATAAAACCCTACATTGTAAAAATATGCGTACATGGCGATAGAAAAACGTAAAATAAAATAGCCACAGCCAAGGTTTACATTGCCAGACATACTCAGTTTTTGTAGACATTATTTTTAATTATCAAACATACTTTTTTCTTCCATTACTGCATTTTCCCAATGGGGGAGATATAGCACGCGGTTCTTCCTTCTCTCTGGTTGGATGAGGCGAACCTGCCGCTCGGTGATATACTGCAGGGATACCCCAATGTCTTTCGATGGGCTTCGCAGTTTGCCCTCACGGATGCACAGGAAATAGCGTGATACCGCGTACGATCAATACCTTCTGAGACCCGAGTCACGGGATTTGAGCAAGAAATTGCGTGACACAAGGGGCAGTCAGTGGGCTATAATTTCGAGCTAATTTCGAATGATTTTGAAATGATGCCTGTAAAGCTATGATTTATAGGCAAAAAACAAGTAATGAATATAAGGATTAAAGCTATGGGTTTTCTTTCCGGTAAGCGCATTCTGGTAACCGGCGTTGCCAGCAAACTGTCCATCGCATACGGCATCGCACAGGCTATGCATCGCGAAGGCGCTGAGCTGGCGTTCACCTACCAGAACGACAAGCTGAAAGGCCGTGTTGAAGAGTTTGCCGCGCAGCTGGGTTCCAGCATTGTTCTGGAATGCGACGTTGCACAAGACGAAAGCATCGATGGCATGTTTGCTGAACTGGCTAAAACGTGGGAGAAATTCGACGGTTTCGTTCACTCCATCGGCTTCGCACCTGGCGACCAGCTGGACGGCGATTACGTGAATGCGGTTACCCGTGAAGGCTTCAAAATCGCGCACGACATCAGCTCTTACAGCTTCGTAGCGATGGCTAAAGCTTGCCGTACCATGCTGAACCCGGGCTCTGCCCTGCTGACGCTGTCCTACCTGGGCGCAGAACGTGCCATCCCTAACTACAACGTTATGGGTCTGGCTAAAGCGTCTCTGGAAGCGAACGTACGCTACATGGCGAACGCGATGGGTCCAGAAGGTGTGCGCGTCAACGGTATCTCTGCAGGCCCAATCCGTACCCTGGCGGCTTCCGGCATCAAAGACTTCCGTAAAATGCTGGCACATTGCGAAGCGGTTACGCCGATTCGCCGTACCGTGACCATCGAAGATGTCGGTAACTCCGCAGCATTCCTGTGCTCTGACCTTTCCGCGGGTATCTCCGGTGAAGTGGTTCACGTTGACGGCGGCTTCAACATCGCTGCAATGAACGAGCTGGAAATTAAATAAGCTGTCACTCTCTTCCCCTCCGGGAAGAGAGTTCTTTACTCCCCGCTAACCCGTCGTTATTCCGTTCTGCTATTTGTTATCACCTAACAATATTTTTCCGTTCATCCGCCTTGCGCCAGGATATTGATCGCCATTTGAGATCAAGGAACGCCCATGGAACAACGCCGTTTTTCCGGCAAAGGCCACTGGTATCATGAAACCCAGTCAAACCACTCGCAGACGGAAGTTCTGCCTCTGGTACCCGAAGCCGCTAACGTCGACGATCGTTTTTTACTCGATTTAGCCTTGCCTGAAGAGATTATCGCCGCCTGTTCTGGCTGGCTTGACCCTGCCAGAGCCTTATGCGATCTGCTGTTCCCGCTCGACGTCACCGTAAACCGCCTGCATACCCTGAGCGCTTACGACAGAATGAGCACCGCATTGACGGTAGCGCAAGCCTGCGGTGTACAGCGATTATGTAATCACTATGCCGCCCTGCTCGCCCCGCTCCCCGGCCCCGACTCCTCACGCGAAAGCAATCGCCGTCTGGCACAAATTACGCAGTATGCTCGCCAGCTCGCCAGCTCACCTGACGTCATTGATGATAAAGCGCAGAACCAGCTTGATGAAGTGGGTCTGACAACCTACGACCTCGTGCTTATTAACCAGATTATTGGTTTTATCGGTTTCCAGGCGCGCGTTGTGGCAGTCTTCCAGGCGATGTTGGGACATCCCGTACGCTGGTTGCCCGGCCATCATATCCAGCCGCACACCGTGCCGGCTTTACCAGGCGCGTGGGTTCCAATTCTGCCCGTTGTTGAGCTGCGTTATGCAAGCGCTCATCAGTTGGAATCCCTTTCGCGCTGGCAGTCAGAGCCCTTGCTCCAAACGTTGACGCCCGTGCTCTGCCACGAACCGATGCTGCTGGATCTGACGGGCGAGATCCTGATAAACAGCCGTGATGATAACGCCCTGAACGTTCCGGCACTTTCAGCGGCCATCGACTTGCTGACGCGTTCCCCGGACCGCTTCAGCGCTGCGCAGTTTACCCCCCTTACCGACCAAGGATTCCCGGCCAGACAGGCGATCAGCCTGCTGACCCGAAGTGCATTTTTGGGCTGGCTTGAGCGGCTCAACATTGCGCTTGGTAAAGAGGAATAACCGTACTAATTACCCAAAGAGCGCTTGCTGTGACAGTGAGAATCGCGTAAAACTGTCAGCCGCTCAATGGCTACGAAAATAGAACATTATGTTTCAGGACAACCCGCTGCTAGCGCAGCTTAAACAGCAACTGCATTCCCAGACGCCGCGTGCTGAAGGGGTCGTAAAAGCCACGGAAAAGGGCTTTGGCTTCCTTGAAGTTGATGGCCAAAAAAGCTATTTCATTCCACCTCCGCAAATGAAGAAGGTGATGCACGGCGATCGCGTCATGGCCGTCATTCATACTGAAAAGGATCGTGAGTCCGCCGAGCCTGAAGAGCTGGTCGAAGCCTTCCTGACACGCTTCGTGGGTAAAGTGCACAGAAAAGACGATCGTCTTTCTATCGTGCCAGACCATCCCCTGTTGAAAGAGGCTATTCCTTGCCGTGCCGAGCGCGGTGTTGAACATGATTTTAAAGAGGGTGACTGGGCCGTTGCAGAAATGCGCCGCCATCCTCTTAAAGGCGATCGCGGTTTCTATGCTGAACTGACCCAGTTCATCACCTTTGGCGACGATCATTTCGTGCCATGGTGGGTGACGCTGGCGCGCCACAATCTTGAAAAAGAAGCGCCAAATGGCGTTGCGACGGAAATGCAGGACGAAGGTCTGGTGCGTCGCGATCTTACCGCGCTGGAATTTGTCACCATTGACAGCGCCAGCACCGAAGATATGGATGATGCCCTGTTTGCCGAAGAGAGCACTGACGGTAAATTGCATCTGACCGTGGCGATTGCCGATCCAACCGCATGGATTGTTGAAGGCAGCAAGCTTGACGACGCCGCGAAAATTCGCGCGTTCACCAACTACCTGCCGGGTTTCAATATCCCGATGCTGCCTCGCGAACTGTCTGACGATCTCTGCTCGCTGCGTCCGAATGAAGTACGTTCGGTACTCGCCTGTCGTATGACGATTGCCGCTGACGGCGCGATTGAAGACGACATTGAATTCTTTGCCGCGACAATCGAATCAAAAGCCAAGCTGGCTTATGACGCCGTATCCGACTGGCTGGAAGAGACCGGCAGTTGGAAACCCGAATCTGACGCGATTGCTGCACAAATCCGTCTGCTGCAGCGCATCTGCCTGAACCGAAGCGAATGGCGTAAAACCCATGCGCTGGTCTTCAAAGATCGTCCGGATTATCGCTTTGTCCTGGGCGAGAAAGGTGAAGTTCTGGATATCGTCGCTGAACCGCGTCGTATTGCGAACCGCATTGTTGAAGAGGCCATGATTTCAGCCAACATCTGCGCCGCACGCGTTCTGCGCGACAAGCTGGGCTTTGGTATTTACAACGTCCACACCGGCTTTGATCCGGCAAACACCGACGCGCTGGCAGCCCTGCTGAAAACGCATGATGTGCATGTTGACCCGGAAGAAGTGCTGACCTTACCAGGCTTCTGCAAACTGCGCCGGGAACTGGATGCTCAACCATCCGGTTTCCTCGACAGTCGTATCCGTCGGTTCCAGTCCTTTGCGGAAATCAGCACCGAGCCAGGCCCGCACTTCGGCCTGGGTCTGGAAGCTTACGCTACCTGGACTTCCCCGATTCGTAAGTATGGCGACATGGTTAACCATCGTCTGCTGAAAGCGATCGTTAAGGGAGAATCCATAGCGCGTCCGCAGGATGATGTCACTCTGCAAATGGCTGAACGCCGCCGCCTCAACCGCATGGCGGAACGTGACGTCGGTGACTGGCTGTACGCCCGCTTCCTTAAAGACAAAGCCGGTACCGATATCCGCTTCGCCGCTGAAATCATTGACGTCAGTCGTGGCGGTATGCGCGTCCGTCTGGTGGATAACGGTGCTGTTGCCTTTATCCCTGCACCGTTCCTGCATGCCGTTCGTGACGAACTGGTTTGCAGTCAGGAGAACGGTTCAGTACAGATTAAAGGTGAAACGGTTTACAAGGTTACTGACGTGATCGACGTAAATATCGCTGAAGTCCGCATGGAAACCCGCAGCATTATCGCGCGCCCTGTCGCCTGATAACCCGTTAAAATGTCGGCCATTTCCGTTGAGTCATGGCCGACATTCTTTTCTTTCAATCCGTCCCGAAAAATCCTCTTTTTTTCTCACTATTTTCAACGTCGAGCCGCCCAAATTCGCCAGAATTATCTACAGTAAAAGAGTGCTGTAATATTCGGCCACGTGAATTTTTACACGCTCAGTACGCCATTCCCCCCACTTGCTTTTAAAAAAATAAAACGGGGAAAACAATACGTTCACATCGGCTTGGCCGCTGTCACCCCGCGAAAAACCGATCGTAGATGAATAAATTTTGCGCTAACGACTAGCCGCAGGAGAAAACATGATGGACGGTCTGGAGCAGAATCTGCTGTTTCGCTATATGGGCACGCACAGCCCCTGGTGGCGGATATCAGCTGACAGCAATGCCCTGCATCTAGCCGCCAGTGAAAGCGCCGATGTCATTCAGGTTATTGCCCTGCAGGAAGACCAGGCCGATCTAATCCGCCAGTTAACCGTCATTACTTCCAGCATTTCAACGACATTATCGCTGTATGGCGTTGATGTTCCCGTCCATCTTGTCGGCCGTAAAATCAATAAAAAAGAGTGGGCCGGTACGGCCTCAGCCTGGAATGACACTCCTTCTGTTGCCCGCGACCTTGCACAGGGTCTCTCATTCGCTGAGCAGGTTGTTTCAGAAGCCAACTCCGTCATCGTTATTTTGGACCAAAACGGCAACATTCAGCGGTTCAACCGACTAAGTGAAGAGTATACGGGTCTGAAAGAGCAGGAAGTTATTGGTCAGAACGTCTTTAAGCTGTTTATGAGCCGCAGCGAAGCGGCAGCCTCTAAGCGTAACATCGCCGGATTCTTTCGAAATGGCAGTTCCTACGAGGTTGAACGGTGGATTAAAACGCGTAAAGGGCAACGATTATTTCTGTTTCGAAATAAATTTGTTCACAGCGGCAGCGGCAAAAATGAAATTTACCTTATTTGTTCCGGTACTGATATTACCGAGGAGCGCCGCGCCCAGGAGCGCCTGCGCGTGATGGCCAATACCGATACCATTACCGGTTTACCCAATCGTAATGCCATTCACGAACTGATTTCTGATGCCATCGACGCCCGCGGGGAAAATCAGGTTGGCGTGGTGTATCTCGACCTGGATAACTTTAAAAAGGTCAATGATGCTTATGGACACATGTTTGGCGATCAATTATTGCAGGCCGTTGCTCTCGCCATCCTGAGCTGCCTTGATGAAGGCCAGACCCTTGCCCGACTGGGTGGTGATGAGTTCATCGTCATGGCGACAGAGACCTCGCAGGGCTCCCTGGAAGCAATGGCATCGAGGATTTTGACCCGCCTGCGGCAGCCGTTCAGGATCGGCCTGATCGAGATTTATACGGGCTGTTCGCTGGGTATCGCCCTCGCACCGCAGCACGGTAACGATCGCGAAAGCCTTATCCGCAATGCCGATACCGCGATGTATACCGCGAAAGAGAGCGGCAGGGGCAAGTTCTGCGTCTTCTCACCGGAAATGAACCAGCGGGTATTTGAATATCTCTGGCTGGATACCAATCTGCGTAAGGCGCTGGATAACGACCAGTTGCTCATCCACTACCAGCCTAAAATGACCTGGCGAGGTGAAATCAGAAGCCTCGAGGCACTGGTGCGCTGGCAGTCGCCAGAGCGCGGCCTGATCCCTCCGATGGAATTTATCTCCTATGCAGAAGAGTCTGGCCTGATTGTGCCCCTTGGCCGCTGGGTCATGCTCGACGTGGTTCAGCAGGTGGCAAAATGGCGTGATAAGGGGATTAACCTGCGCGTGGCGGTGAACGTGTCTGCGCGCCAGCTGGCGGATCAAACCATCTTCAGTGATTTAAAGCAGGCCCTGAAGGATCTGGATTTTGAGTACTGCCCTATTGATGTGGAATTGACCGAAAGCTGTTTGATCGAAAATGAAGAGCTGGCGCTCTCTGTGATTCAGCAGTTCAGCAAGCTAGGGGCACAAATTCATTTGGATGATTTTGGTACCGGATATTCGTCGTTATCGCAGCTCGCCCGATTTCCAATTGATGCCGTTAAACTCGATCAATCCTTTGTTCGGGACATTCACAAGCAATCGATCTCGCAATCGTTAGTTCGCGCTATTGTCGCCGTCGCGCAGGCATTAAACTTGCAGGTTATTGCCGAGGGTGTGGAGAGCGCGAAAGAAGACGCCTTTCTGACGAAGAACGGCGTCAACGAACGGCAAGGTTTTCTCTTTGCTAAGCCAATGCCCGCTGCCGCCTTCGAGCGATGGCTAAAGCGTTATCAGGCGCGGAAAATGCGTTAACAGGCTTTGCTTAACCCCTTCTTCAGTAATATCCATCAACGCAAGCTCGGGCATAGGCGCGTAAGGCCTCCCGGCGGCCGTTCTGAATACAGTCGATAAAGTACCCTAATTAACGCATGGTTGCGCGTAGTTTTAGACTCATCCACTCATTCAACACGCTGCATGAGGGGGGATAAATTTATCACTGAAATTTATGTCATTTAGTTATTGTATTTTTTCCCTTCTCTTTTGATCCCATTTTCTGCATCATTGAAAATATTCACTTTTCGCTCCAGGGGAGAGATATGTCTAACATTGATGCACAGGCCGTGGCACAACGTATTGATACGGTGCTGGATATACTGGTTGCGGGCGATTATCACTCAGCGATCCGCAATCTCGAGATCCTGAAGTCTGAGCTTTTGGCACAGCATGGTGCTGAAATGGCCCCTGAAAGCAGACAGCCAAAAGCCCCGTGGGAAGTTTAATCCCACTCTTTCCGACCTCGTTTCGCTTTATTAAATGGATGCTATGAACTCCCGACAACAAATCATATTGCAGATGGTCATCGATCAGGGGCGCGTCAGCGTGGTCGATCTCGCCAAAACCACCGGCGTTTCTGAAGTCACTATTCGTCAGGATCTCAATCTTCTTGAAAAGCAGAGCTATCTGCGGCGTGCGCATGGTTATGCCGTCCCACTGGACAGTGAAGACGTTGAAACGCGCATGATGAATAACTACGCGCTGAAGCGGGAACTGGCAGAGTTTGCCGCCTCCCTGGTGAACAATGGCGAAACGGTCTTTATTGAGAACGGCAGCAGCAACGCCCTGCTGGCGCGTACACTTGCGGATCAAAAAGACGTAACCATCATCACCGTCAGTAGCTATATTGCGCATCTGCTAAAGGAAACGCGCTGCGAGGTAATTCTCCTGGGTGGAATCTACCAGAAGAAAAGCGAGAGCATGGTCGGGCCGTTAACCCGCCAATACGTCCAGCAGGTACACTTTAGCAAAGCGTTTATCGGCATTGACGGCTGGCAGCCGGAGACGGGCTTCACCGGCAGAGATATGATGCGTTCTGATGTAGTAAACGCCGTGCTGGAGAAAGAGTGTGAAGCAATCGTACTGACAGACAGTTCGAAATTTGGTGCAGTTCATCCTTACACTATGGGGCCGATATCGCGTTTTAGCCGAGTAATAACCGATGAACGCCTCAGTGACGACCATCGGAATAAGCTCGAAGCAGATGGCCTGATCGTCGATATTATTAAAAAGTCTTCTTGATACTTTCGCGCCCGACTTCCGGGCGCGTGTTACACATTCTCTGAGATAATTCCTACCCCTCCTTTAAGAGTTTTTACCTGTTTAACCTGCATTAAAGTCGTAAAATTAATGTTAGCGATATAACAGGAAGTGACTATCACCTGCGTGATTACGTAACACCTGCGCGACAAGCTTTCACGGAGAAAAGAACTTAAGTACTCGATTCGTCTATACTTAAAGCGTACATCTTTCCGTGAATCGATAATTCAGGAGAAAGTATTATGACCTTAACCAGCAAAAAATTAGCCGCCGCTGTTCTGGCAATCACTGTAGCAATGTCCCTGAGCGCATGCTCTAACTGGTCTAAACGTGACCGTAACACCGCCATTGGTGCCGGTGCAGGTGCTCTCGGTGGTGCAGTTTTAACGGATGGTAGTACGCTGGGTACTTTAGGTGGTGCCGCTGTCGGTGGTATTATCGGTCACCAGGTTGGCAAATAATCATTATATAAGCCTTCACGGGCATTACGATATTTGAACGTATTTCAGGTCTGACTTACGCACGTATAAAAAAAGAGCCACGGTAATTACCGTGGCTCATTTATTTTAACCGCCCGCCAGTTTTACTTTCATTCCTTTGGCCTCAAGGAGCGACTTAATGAGATCGCGCTTATCGCCCTGGATTTCGATAATGCCGTCTTTTACAGCACCGCCGCAGCCGCATTTTTTCTTCAGCTCAGCTGCCAGCTTGACCAGCTCAGCATCGTCCAAATCGATACCCGAAATCAGGCACACGCCCTTTCCTTTTCGACCACTGGTTTGACGCTGGATACGCACGATTCCGTCGCCTTTAGGGCGCTCCGCTTTTGCTTTTGGCTCATCAATGCGTCCAGAGTCGGTCGAATACACCAGACGACTGTTTGAATCAGACATTACATCCCCTTTCTCAGTGATGCATTGATCGCTTTAAGCGTCTCTGCCGGGTTCGCTGATTGCGTCACGGGACGTCCAATCACCATGAAGTCCACGCCAGCGGCCAGTGCCTGCTCAGGCGTCATTATGCGGCGCTGATCGCCAACTTCACTGCCCGCCGGACGAATCCCCGGCGTGACCAGTTTGAAGTCCTGGCCCAGCTCTGCTTTAAATCGCACCGCTTCCTGGGCGGAACAGACGACACCATCAAGCCCGCAGTTTAGCGTCAGGCGTGCCAGCCGTTCTGCATGTTCAGCGGGTGACAACGTCACACCCAGATCGCGCAAATCATTTTCATCCATGCTGGTCAATACGGTAACAGCAATCAATAATGGCGCATCGTTACCGAAGGCCACAAGCGCTTCACGCGCTGCCGTCATCATTCTCGCCCCACCCGACGCGTGTACGTTCACCATCCAGACGCCCAGTTCGGCCGCGGCGGCCACCGCATGCGCCGTGGTGTTGGGAATATCATGGAATTTCAGGTCGAGAAAAACGTCAAAACCGCGCTGTTGCAGATCGCGTACGATTTGCGGGCCAAACAGCGTGAACATTTCTTTGCCAACCTTCAGACGGCAGTCGCGAGGATCGATACCGTCGACAAAAGCCAGTGCGGCATCACGCTTATTATAATCGAGTGCAACAACAACAGGAGAATCAGTAACTACGCGGGAAGTAGAGGAAGTAACAGACGTCATGACCAGCCCTTTTCGTCTATGGGCGCGCAGCGGCGCGGAACAGATAAACGGGCAGCATTCTACCCGTCAATGCCGCAAATTGACAGGATCGTTTTGGTTTCCTACCAAGCCTAAAAACCGCACGGTGCTGGTTTGTTTCAGGAAAGCCGTTAGTATGTTGTAACTAAAATAAAGCCTTTTTAAAAATCACTGGCCGTCGAGGCCCCGTATTGGCTTAATCGTCGACCACGCTCGGCAGGAAGGACAGTGCCAGTACAAGGTATAGGCGGTAAAACCACACTTCTGGCAGCGGTAGCGCGGTTTGCTTCGCACCTGCTCACCCACCATGTCACGCAGCACCATCAGGCTCTCTTTGGCGCGCCCTTCCTCTGCATCGTGCAGATGGTAGTCCATGAGCTTGTGGAATACGCGCATCGTTGGATGACGCTGTAGTTGCCGCGTAATGTAGACCTGGGCGGTATCACTGCCCTCATGCTCTTCAACCACATCGGAGAGCATCAGCTCAGCCGTTGCACCGGTGTTTTCTTCCACGCAGCGGCGCAGGAATGCCACCCACTCATCTTGTTTATCCAGCTGCTGATAACAGGTTTGCAGCATCTCCAGCGTTTCACTGACCAGCTCTTTATCCTGATCGATAACCCGTAACAGGGATTCCACCGCTTTGGCGAACTCCCCGCTCGCCATAAAGACGCGCCCCATCATGATTGAGATGCGTGCGCTATTGCGGTCCGCAGCGGCACCTTTCTTCAGCAGAGACATGGCTTTATCCATGTCATCGTTGCCCATCTGCTGTAGCGCCAGCTCGCAGTAAAAATGGGCAATTTCAACACGCTGCTTGTCTTTACCCAGCTTCACCAGGCGCTCGGCGGTATCGATCGCTTTTTGCCAGTCGCTGGTGGCCTGATAAATTTGCAGCAGTTGCTGTAGCGCACTGATGCGAAAATCGGTTTCGTCCACCAGCTGTGAGAACATATCTTCTGCCCGATCGTATAGCCCTGCCGCCATGTAATCACGACCCAGCTGCTGCACGGCCAGTAAGCGCTGATCGTAGGTTAACGATGCGCTTTCCATGAGGGTCTGGTGGATACGAATGGCACGGTCAACCTCGCCGCGCGAGCGGAACAGGTTTCCCAGGGTGAGATGCGCCTCTACGGTGCCGGTGTCCTCTTTCAACATATCGAGGAACAGGTCCACCGCTTTATCCTGTTGATTGCTCAACAGGAAGTTCACCCCCGCAACGTAGTCACGGGAGAGTCGGTTTGCTTCATCCTGTTTTGTTTGTTGCGCACTTCTGCGGCCCATATACCAGCCATAGGCTGCGGCTACAGGCAAAAGCAGAAACAACAACTCGAGCATATTCGATTATTCCTTAACTACCGGCACACCAGAGCTCTCCGGAATGTCGGACGCAGGCGCAATGTTTTGTTCGAGTCGTTTGATTTTACGTTCAGCGCGAGCAAGAGAGACGCGTACTTTTAACCAGAACAGGCCGCACACCAGCCAACCAATGGCAAAACCCGCGGCGAACAGCACTGCCAGCAGGCTTGAAACGCGATACTCGCCCTGCGCCAGCAGATAGTTAAACGTTACTTGCTGATCGTTTTGCGCACCCAATGTGACCGAAATGACAAAAATCGCCAACACCAGTAAGAAAATGAGTAAATATTTCACATTACTTCCCGTTATGTGGTTCAAGCGAATAAAGTGTGTTCAACTTACCGCAATCAGCCTTATAAACTACCATTTTAGTGACGGGCGCGAAACGGAAAAAGTAGCGCGCCAGTCATGGATTTATGGGCAAAATGCGTAATATCAACCTTCAGGCGTCGCTTTGCTCCCTTTCGGCGATTTCTTCTTTCTCTTCCGGTGGCGGAGTCAACGGCCCGCAGAGTCGTTCCGCAAGCCAGGTGGCAAAAGTCACCAGCACCCAGGAAATCAGCGTTGCTACCACTAAATCTCGTGGCCAGTGCATGCCCAACAGTAATCTGCTGCCCATCACGCCAGTTGCCCAAACCAGCAATATGGCAATGGTCACGGTACGACGCCGCGGCCATAAAAGCCCAACGCCCAGTAGCGCCCAACTGGCAGCAAACATAGTATGTCCCGACGGAAACGCAAAGCCGGTCTCTTTTTGCCAGTGTTGACGTAAAAATTTCGGTATTTCCTGCTGCTCAGCCAGCTGTTCTTTCACCAGCGCACCGCGATCTTTTCGCTTTAAAGTGTAGAACTCATCCACCGGAACATGATGCGTTTTTTCCAACCACACGACGAAGGGACGCGGCTCTTGAACATGATCCTTGACCCATGACTTCACACCCTGACCAACCAGAATAGCGCCGCCGAGGATAGCAAACAGCATCACCGCTGCGCGTAAACGAAAACGAAGGCACCACAGGAACCAAGTACAGAGCACAACGTGAGTGATGATCCCCCACGGTTGGGTGACCGTCTCCGTTACCCAGTATAAGGTTTTCAGCCAGGTGGCGTTTTGGCCAGGCCGCCACATCCAGCCAGACAACCACACGGCTAAAGGCATAACAAGTAATACGGCCGCACCCGCTGCCGTTCGTCTGGCGATTGAAAGCATGTTTTCTCCTTTTACGCTAAGCCTCACAATCATAACTGAATTTCAGTCGACAGGTGGATATGTCGGATCGTGCGTTTAACGTTCGTATAGCATGGCGGCCATTAGGCGAACCTGCCGAGCTTGTGGCAAAATGAACAGATACAGAAAGCCAAACAGGCGAAAGGCACGAAACGTGTCAGCCTACTCTGGAGAATCACATGCAGCTTAAACGTGTGGCAGAAGCCAAACTGCCAACCCCATGGGGCGATTTCCTGATGGTGGGTTTTGAAGAACTGGCAACCGGACAGGATCACGTCGCCCTGGTGTTTGGTGATATTTCAGGACAGACGCCGGTGCTGTCCCGCGTGCATTCGGAATGTCTGACCGGCGACGCGCTTTTCAGCCTCCGCTGTGACTGCGGTTTCCAGCTTGAAGCCGCACTTTCCCATATCGCCGAAGAGGGCCGTGGCGTACTGCTCTATCACCGCCAGGAAGGTCGCAATATCGGCCTGCTGAATAAAATCCGCGCCTATGCGCTTCAGGATCAGGGTTACGATACGGTTGAAGCCAATCATCAGCTCGGCTTTGCCGCTGACGAGCGCGACTTCACGCTCTGTGCAGATATGTTCAAACTGCTGGGCGTTGATGAAGTTCGGCTGTTAACCAACAACCCTAAAAAAGTGGAAATCCTGACCGAAGCCGGGATTAATATCGTGGAACGCGTTCCGTTGATTGTCGGTCGTAACCCGAAGAACGCCCACTACCTTGATACCAAAGCTGCCAAGATGGGCCACCTGCTGAGCGAGTGACCGCAACATGCCCGGCGCATACGCCGGGCATGTTTCTTTAATCCAGCATCTTACGAATCACGTAATGCAAAATGCCGTCGTTCTGGTAATAGGTGAGCTCCGTAGCCGTATCGATGCGGCACCGGCACTCAAGCACCTCCGTTTTCCCATCTGCTCGCGTTAGCGTGACCGGCACCGTTTTACCCGGCTGCAGGTTTTGCAGGCCGCTAATATCGATCTTCTCTTCCCCGGTCAGCCCCAGCGTTTTACGGGTAACGCCTTGCGGGAATTCAAGCGGAAGGATCCCCATACCGATCAGGTTAGAACGGTGGATACGCTCAAACGACTCGGCAATCACCACTCGCACCCCGAGCAGACGTGGGCCTTTTGCCGCCCAGTCCCGGCTGGACCCAGAACCGTACTCTTTACCCGCGATCACGGCCAGCGGCGTGCCTTCCTGCTGATACTTGACGGCAGCATCGTAGATCGACACAACGTCGGTGCCCGGTAGGTGGCGCGTCATGCCCCCTTCGACACCTGGCACCATTTCGTTGCGGATGCGAATGTTGGCAAAGGTGCCGCGCATCATCACCTCGTGGTTACCGCGACGTGACCCGTATGAGTTAAAATCCCGTCGCTCCACCCCCCGCCCCTGCAGATAGCGGCCTGCAGGACTGTCGGCTTTGATACTGCCAGCCGGGGAGATATGGTCTGTTGTAACCGAATCCCCGAGCATCGCCAGAATTCGCGCACTGTGAATATCTTTAAGCGGTGCCGGCTGTGCCTGCATGTCATCAAAGAATGGCGACAGGCGGATATAGGTTGAGTCGTCCTGCCAGCCATACGTGTCGGAGCCGACGACGTTGATAGATTTCCACTCCGGCGTGCCCTCGAATACTTCCGCATACTCCTTACGGAACATCTCCGTCGAAACCTTCTCAACCGCACGCGCAATCTCTCGTGATGACGGCCAGATATCTTTCAAATAGACGGGATCGTTCTTGCGGTCGTGACCAATGGGATCGGTCACCAGGTTGATATTCATGTTCCCGGCCAGAGCGTAAGCAACCACCAGCGGCGGCGACGCCAACCAGTTTGTTTTGACCAATGGATGAATACGCCCTTCAAAGTTACGGTTACCGGAAAGAACCGCGCCTACGGTCAGGTCGCCCTGCTTAATCGCCAGTTCGATAGGCTCGGGCAGCGGCCCGGAATTACCGATGCAGGTTGTACAGCCGTAACCGACCAGGTTGAAGCCCAGCTCATCCAGGTACGGCGTGAGCCTGGCCTGTGCCAGATAATCTGACACCACTTTTGAGCCCGGTGCCAGCGAGGCTTTTACCCAAGGTTTCGGTTTAAGACCCAGCTCAACGGCTTTCTTCGCCAACAGCCCAGCGGCCATTAACACGCTCGGGTTAGAGGTGTTGGTGCAGGACGTAATAGCAGCGATCACCACGGCACCGTCAGGGAGCTGATATTGATGCCCATTGATGACATAGTCGACCGGGCGGTGATCTTTCTGGGCGGTATTGACCTCCAGCTCGTTGCTGGCTGCAAATGCGTTTGGAACGTTGTGAAGCGCAACGCGATCCTGCGGACGCTTTGGCCCCGCAAGACTCGCCTCTACGGTCCGCATATTCAGCTCTAGCGTGCTGGTGAATACCGGCTCGTCGCCGGAGTTGCGCCACATGCCCTGCGCTTTGGTATACGCCTCGACCAGCGCAACCTGCTCCTCGCTTCGGCCACTCAGGCGCATATACTCCAGCGTCACGCTATCAATCGGGAAGAAGCCGCAGGTAGCGCCGTACTCTGGCGCCATGTTAGCGATAGTGGCTCGATCCGCCAGCGGTAATGAGTCCAGCCCGTCACCGTAGAATTCGACGAACTTGCCGACCACGCCGTGTTTACGCAGCATCTGGGTCACCGTCAGCACCAGGTCCGTGGCGGTAATGCCTTCTGAAAGTTTACCGGTGAGCTTAAAGCCCACGACATCGGGAATGAGCATTGAAACGGGCTGGCCGAGCATGGCGGCTTCTGCTTCGATACCGCCGACGCCCCAGCCCAGTACGCCCAAGCCGTTAATCATCGTGGTGTGCGAGTCGGTGCCAACCAGCGTGTCCGGGTAGGCGATCCATTCCTTATCCTGCAACTCGCTCCAGACGGCTTTCCCCAAATATTCAAGGTTCACCTGGTGGCAAATGCCCGTCCCTGGCGGGACAACGCTAAAACGGCTAAACGCCTGCTGGCCCCATTTCAGAAACACGTAGCGTTCGTGGTTTCGTTCCATTTCAAGCCGAACGTTTTCTTCAAACGCGTCGTCATTACCGAAGTGATCAACGGTGACAGAATGGTCAATGACAAGGTCAACGGGGGAAAGCGGATTAACTTTTGCCGTATCACCGCCAAGGCGTTTAACGGCTTCGCGCATCGCGGCTAAATCAACAACGGCCGGTACGCCGGTGAAGTCCTGCATCAAGACCCTTGCCGGGCGGTAGGCAATTTCTCTGTCAGCATGGGCATCCTTTAGCCATCCAGCCAGAGCATGAATATCATCGGCGGTGACGGAATCACCATCCTGCCAGCGCAAAAGATTTTCCAGCAGCACTTTCAACGACTTGGGCAACCGCGAAATGTCACCAAGCGTTTTCGCCGCCAGCGGCAAGCTATAGTAGTGCCAGGTTTTATTTTCTGCCTGCAACGTGTCCTTACTGGCTTCGCGTAGGGTTAACGACATAAGCTCCTCCATAATTACAGGGATACCCAGACAATCATCAGGGCCGTAATTAAAGATAACACATAGATGTCGTAACGTTTTGATAACAACCCAAATTGATAAATTTAGGAAGGATCCCGAGTCGCCTTAAAACAAAAACCCCGCCGAAGCGAGGTTTTGCGATTTAGACACAGGCCAGCCAGATTAGCTGACACCAGAAGAGTATCGACACAGAAAAAACGCCGATCCAGGACCAGTATTTGAGCGTTGTCATGTTATTCATCATAGGGACACCAGGCTTTAATTATTAAAGATTCCGAGGTCAGCCCTCAGTTCTATATTGCTGATGTGTATTTATTAAAGAGTACAAAAGCACAGAGTCATTATTCAGACTATTTGCATCATTACGCAAAAAACTAAATTATTGTTTTTTGGGTTCGTCTTCCGCGAACACATCGATAAAGGCTTGCTGTTGTGCAGTCAGTTTCCAGGACGCAGGAACAGTCGTCGCGGGCGCTTTGCGAGCACTGTGTCCAGTGTCACGGTGTTGACACATGGTTTTTAACGTTTCTGTACGTACCGTCACTGTCATAGTTAACCCCAATATTTCCACGCCAGGAGAGCAACCACCACCCAAAACAGGGCGGAGACGAGAAAGACCGACAGCCAGGCTTTACGCTTGAGCGCAGGATCCCTTTGCGGTTCTTCACTTCCTGAAGGCATTGCTAACCTCATACAATCGATATCGCTTATCATTTTGAGACCAAACAATTGGTACAAGTAATCATCTGTTGAGATAAATCCTAAAGAAACTTTAGCGGAAAAGCCAGTGAATTTACGCATCTACACCTGGGAAAAATTCATTCTTTTGACCAGAAATAAATAATTGAAAAGAAATATTTGCGAAGACGTAAATTAGTTCTACTTTTGTCGCTAATTCACGACATTAAAACCACACAGTATATATGGTTAATGACATTATATGACATTATATGCAGATGATGATAATTCTAATTTAGGTTTGAGGGGTTATTTCGGTATCTTTCCCTAAGGGAAAGATACCGGGAGTGATTATTTGGCAGGGAGTTTGATGTCTTTGAACATCTCTTCAATATCTTCATTGGAGCGTAATGCGACCGCGGTATCGACGACATCACGGGTTAAATGCGGCGCGAAGCGCTGAATAAAATCATACATGTAGCTGCGCAGGAAGGTGCTTCGACGGAAACCAATCTTGGTGGTGCTATGACTGAACACGTCATGCGCGTCAAGACGCACCAGATCCGGGTCAGACACCGGATCAACCGCCATACTGGCAATAACGCCTACCCCCAGCCCGAGCCGTACATACGTTTTTATAACGTCAGCATCCGTTGCGGTAAAGACGATACGCGGCGTAAGTCCTGCACGGTTAAATGCCGTATCAAGCTCAGAGCGACCGGTAAAGCCAAAGGTGTATGTCACCAGGGGGTATTGCGCCAATTCTTCAATGGTAACCGAGCCTTTGCCCGCAAGCGGATGGTCAGGCGTGACAACGATGGAACGATTCCAGTGGTAGCACGGCAGCATCACCAAATCATCATAAAGATGCAGCGCTTCAGTGGCGATGGCAAAGTCCGCATTGCCTTTAGACACCGCCTCAGCAATTTGCGTCGGTGAGCCTTGATGCATATGCAAAGAAACGCGCGGATAGCGTTCAATAAAGCCCTTGATAACCCCAGGTAGCGCGTAGCGCGCCTGTGTATGCGTGGTAGCAATATACAAGGAGCCTTTATCCGGCCAGGTATGTTCCCCCGCCACCGATTTAATGGCATCCACTTTCGAAAGGACTTCCCGCGCGATGCGAATGATTTCCTGTCCGGCGGGAGTGACCTGCGTCAGATGCTTCCCGCTACGGGCGAAAATCTGAATGCCTAACTCGTCCTCCAGCATGCGAACCTGCTTGCTGATGCCGGGCTGGGAGGTGTAAAGCCCCTCAGCGGTAGATGAGACGTTAAGGTTGTGATTTACCACCTCAACGATATAACGAAGCTGCTGTAATTTCATGCCAGACCATCCGATTTAGCGCACGGGGGTGAGTCGCTTAAGACGATTTAATAATAAGAAAAGGGTTAACTATAACCACTATATCATTTATAGCCTGACTGTATAGTACGGAACAAAAAATAATAACGACGTAAAAAAAGGGCCGGAAGTCCGGCCCTTTCACAGGTAAGTTACGGTGAGGGAAGATTATTTCTTGCCTTCAACCCATTTTCCGTCAACAAAGAACGCTGACCATCCCGTCGCTTTACCCTCTTTTTCCGCGGCAACGTATTGCTGCTTCGTTTTACGGCTAAAGCGTACAACGGTTTTGTTGCCTTCCGGATCCTGCTGCGGCGCATCGGCCAGATAACGCAGCTTCTCAGGCAGACGATCGCGGAAGCGATACAGTTCTTCAACCAGCGGCGCACGGGTTTCACGTGATTTCGGGAAAGTGTTGGCCGCGAGGAAGACTCCGGCAGCACCGTCACGCAGCACAAAATAGGCGTCTGATTTCTCGCACGGCAACTCGGGCAGCGGAACAGGATCTTCTTTTGGTGGCGCGACTTCGCCGTTACGCAAAATTTTACGCGTGTTCTTACATTCGTCGTTGGTACAAGCCATGTACTTACCAAAGCGCCCCATTTTTAGGTGCATTTCGGAACCACACTTCTCACACTCAACGATTGGGCCGTCATAGCCTTTGATGCGGAACTCACCTTCTTCGATCTCGTAGCCATCACAGGTCGGGTTGTTACCGCAGACGTGCAACTTACGTTTAGGATCGATCAGGTAGCTGTCCATCGCGGTACCGCATTTCTGACAGCGACGTTTCGCACGCAGGGCGTTGGTTTCTGCATCATCACCTTCCAGCACGTTGAGAACTTCGTTCTCAGGAACCAGGTTGATGGTGGTTTTGCAGCGCTCTTTCGGCGTCAATGCATAACCAGAGCAGCCCAGGAATACGCCTGTGGTCGCAGTGCGGATCCCCATCTTACGGCCACAGGTTGGGCAGTCGATACTGGTCAGAACCATTTGGTTAGGGAGCATGCCGCCCTCTTCAGGATCTTTCTCCGCTTTTTCAAGCTGGTCAGTAAAGTCGCTAAAGAAGCTATCAAGTACCTTTTTCCATTCAGCCTGATGGCTGGCAACCTGATCGAGGCTGTTTTCCATCTGCGCGGTGAAATCGTAGTTCATCAGCTCGCGGAAGTTAGCTTCCAGACGGTCAGTAACAATCTCACCCATTTTTTCAGCATAGAAACGACGGTTTTCAACGCGAACGTAACCACGATCCTGAATGGTAGATATGATTGACGCATAGGTAGACGGACGGCCGATACCGCGTTTTTCCAGCTCTTTAACCAGCGATGCCTCGCTAAAGCGTGCAGGCGGCTTGGTGAAGTGCTGTGCTGGAACCAGGTCAACCAGGGACAGCTCATCGCCTTTGTTTACCGCAGGCAGCGTTCTGTCTTCATCACCTTTGCGTAGCGCAGGCATGACTTTGGTCCAACCGTCGAAGCGCAAAATACGGCCACGGGCCTTGAGACGGAAATCACCCGCCCCAACGGTCAGCGTCGTGGAGTCGTATTTCGCTGGCGTCATCTGACACGCCACGAACTGACGCCAGATCAGCTGATACAGCTTCTGCGCGTCGGCTTCCATATCTTTCAACGATTCAGCGACGACAGAGACGTCAGAAGGACGAATGGCTTCGTGAGCTTCCTGAGAATTCTCTTTGCTGGCGTATTGATTTGCGCTTTCAGGCAGGTATTTCTTACCGAAATTATCGCCGATATAGTCGCGCACCATGTTGACTGCATCCTGGCTCAGATTGGTAGAGTCGGTACGCATATAGGTAATGTAGCCCGCTTCATACAAGCGTTGCGCCATCATCATGGTTTTCTTCACGCCATAGCCAAGACGCGTGCTCGCTGCCTGTTGAAGCGTAGAGGTAATAAACGGCGCGCCAGGCTTGCTGCTGGTTGGTTTGTCTTCACGCTCAAGAACCTGATAGCGCGCTTTTTCCAGCAGCGCTACCGCAGCCATTGTCTGTTCGCGGTTTTCTGGACGGAAAGGCTTGTCGTTGTGATGACTCACCTGCAGCGGCAGAGCATCGCCGCCCGGCGTGGTGACATTTGCATCCACTTCCCAGAATTCTTCCGGAACGAAGGCTTTAATCTCGCGCTCACGCTCAACAACGAGGCGTACTGCAACGGATTGCACACGACCGGCAGACAGGCCGCGAGCAACCTTCTTCCAAAGCAGTGGAGAAACCATATAACCCACAACACGGTCCATGAAGCGGCGTGCCTGCTGGGCATTTACACGGTCAATATTCAGTTCACCCGGCTTTTCAAAAGCCTGACGAATCGCATTCTTTGTAATTTCGTTAAACACTACACGGCTGTAGCGTTTGTCATCACCCCCGATCACTTCCCGCAGGTGCCATGCAATGGCTTCCCCTTCGCGGTCAAGGTCGGTTGCGAGATAGATGTGGTCTGCTTTTTCAGCAAGCTGCTTCAGCTCGTTAACGACTTTTTCTTTCCCGGGCAGCACTTCGTATTGTGCATCCCAGTTATGCCACGGGTTAACACCCATGCGGTTGACAAGCGCGCTACGTTCATCCTTTTTAGGCTTTTTAGCCCCTTTGGTGGAGGTAGAGTCTGCGCTCTTTTTGCTGGCTGAGCCACTGGTCGGCAAATCGCGGATATGACCAACGCTGGACTTAACCACGTAGTCGTTACCCAGATACTTATTGATCGTTTTGGCTTTTGCCGGGGACTCAACAATGACGAGAGCTTTACCCATGTTCACCTTTACCTAATTTAATTCTTCCAGGAATACGCCGCACGTTGATTTCCCTTCCGCTGACGACGAGCCATGGATATTGCGACTGCGTCAGGGGATATCAACCCCTTGGTCTCACCGGAGGTTTGGAAGTCAACATCCAGGTCATTGAGTTATCGGGTATTTTTCTCTCACTCAATATAATTCGTGACGAATTTCTGGTTGAATGTCAAGCAATTCTGTTGCCAGAATGACGAAAGCGCACACTGTACCTGATAAAATTCGTTACGCAACTTTATTAGCATGCAAAAGCAAATCCCGCCAGCCACGCCCCTTCCACTTATCCCCGTACATTACAGGGAAAATTTGCCCCCAAAGCGCCCTCGGCGTAGACTATTGTCACTGTTTAAGGAGTGGATTATGCAGACTACGACCCAACCGATTGACCGAACCTCTCTGCTTATCGAAGCAAACAAACTGATTCGCAACCATGAAGACACCCTGGCGGGCATTGAAGCCACCGGCGTGGAACAACGTAACGGGGTACTGGTTTTCAGCGGCGAGTATTATCTCGACGAACAGGGTTTGCCTACCCCTAAGAGCACCGCCGTATTTAATATGTTTAAATACCTGGCGCACACGCTTTCTGAGAAATATCACCTGGTCGATTAATGCAAAACGCGAGGCAAATGCCTCGCGTTTTTGTTTTACAGCAGCGGTTTCTGACTGCGCTGGAGCCAGCGCAGCATTAATCGATCCGCACTCTCTGCGGCGCTGTGGGTAAAACGGTCAAGCAGACGTTTACGCTGGGTAAAACGCACACCAATCAGTTCACGGCCTTCCATCAGGTTCAACAGCAGATCGTCACTGGTCCCCACCTCGTCCACCAGCCCTTTCTCCTGCGCCTGCGTACCGTACCAATGCTCACCTGTTGCGACCTGCTCGATGTCGAGCGTTGGGCGCATACGGTGCACAAAGTCCTTAAAGAGGAGGTGCGTTTCGTTCAGGTCTTCGCGGAATTTCTGACGCCCTTCTTCAGTATTTTCGCCCAGCAGCGTCAGGGTACGTTTGTACTGCCCTGCGGTATGCAGTTCAATATCGATCTCTTTGTTTTTCAGGAAACGGTTGAAGTTAGGAATTTGCGCGACCACGCCAATTGAACCAATGATTGAGAACGGTGCAGCAACAATCTTGTCGGCCACACAGGCCATCATATAGCCACCGCTCGCGGCGACTTTATCCACCGCAACGGTCAGCGGAATCTGTTTTTCACGCAGCCGCTGCAGCTGCGAGGCAGCCAGTCCGTAGCCGTGAACCACGCCACCGGGGCTTTCAAGACGTACAACCACCTGGTCATGGGGTTTAGCCACGGCAAGTACCGCGGTCACCTCTTCGCGCAGGGAAGAAACCTCATGCGCATCCATGCTACCTTTAAAATCGAGTACATAGACGCGCGGTTTTGTCTCGTCCTGCGGAACATTCAGTTTCGCTTTAGCTTTTGCCGCTTTCGCTTCCTGTTTGTGCTTTTTCTTCTGGGCTTTCACCCATAACTTCTGTTGATGGCTATCAAGCAGTGCCAAAGACATGTCTTCCTGCATCTCTTTATACTGCTCGCTCAGGCGGGTGATGCGTAACTCCCCACGCTGACGCTTGCGCTGCGTCAGGTTAACAATCAGAACGGCAATCACCGCGATGGCAATCACCACCGTCGCGATTTTGGCCAAAAATAACCCATATTGAGAAAGTAATTCCACGCGTTCCACCTTGATTTAACCATGATTCTTCCACGCCAGTGTACAACAGCCCTCGGCATGCGTCTCGCTCGTGACATTACCTCTGCGAGTCGTCTTCAGGAATCCCCTGATTCTGGTTTAAATATTTGCAAATTGTTAATTATGCAGCGTTGCGTCCTGTAGACTGATTGAATTCTCATGCTATTTCGGGCATAAACCCGAAAAGTCATAAAAAAAGGCGTAACGAGCCCGCATTGCGCCAGAGGAGTCACCGTGCATTATCAACCGAAAAAAAACCTGCTACAGAACCGTATCATTCTTGTCACCGGTGCCAGCGACGGAATTGGCCGAGAGGCTGCCCTAACGTACGCTGAATATGGCGCGAGCGTTATCCTGATTGGCCGTAACGAAGAAAAACTTAAAGGAGTCGCACAGGAGATTGAGGCTACAGGGGGGCTTCCTGCGCCCTGGTACACACTCGATTTACTGACCTGCACTCCGACAACGTGTCAGGAGCTGGCCCAGCGCATCAGCGCCCATTACCCGCGCCTGGACGGCGTGCTGCACAATGCAGGGCTGTTGGGAGAAGTTCGTCCGATGGATGAGCAAGATCCTGAAATCTGGCAGCAGGTCATGCAGGTGAACATTAATGGAACGTTTTTCCTGACCCAGGCATTGCTTCCTTTATTACTGAATTCTGAGTCCGGATCCCTGGTCTTTACCTCCTCTAGCGTGGGCCGCGAGGGGCGCGCAAACTGGGGGGCGTATGCCGTCTCAAAATTTGCCACTGAAGGCATGATGCAGGTGCTGGCGGAGGAGTACCAGAGCCGTCATCTGCGCGTAAATTGCATTAACCCGGGCGGAACGCGCACTAAAATGCGCGCCAGCGCCTTCCCAACGGAAGACCCCGATAAGCTGAAAACACCCGCCGATATCATGCCGCTATACCTCTGGCTAATGGGGGACGACAGCCGTCGTAAAACAGGTATGACCTTTGATGCACAGCCAGGTCGTAAACCGGGGATTTCGCAATGAGTGAAGAACGTCATCAGCAACGCCAGCAGCGTCTTAAAGAACAGGTGGATGCCCGTGTGGCAGCAGCCCAGGACGAGCGAGGGATCGTTATTGTGTTTACCGGCAACGGCAAAGGCAAAACGACCGCCGCATTTGGTACGGCCACGCGAGCCGTCGGACACGGACAAAAAGTGGGCGTCATTCAGTTTATCAAAGGGGAATGGCCAAACGGTGAGCGTAATCTACTTGAACCTCACGGTGTTGAATTCCAGGTGATGGCAACAGGTTTTACGTGGGATACGCAGAACAGGGAAACCGACACTGCCGCCTGCCTCGCCGTTTGGGATCACGCTAAACGTATGCTGGCCGATCCTGCGCTGAATATGGTACTGCTGGACGAAATCACCTACATGGTAGCTTACGACTACCTGCCGCTGGTGGCCGTACTTGAGGCAATAAAAAACCGTCCGGCGCACCAAACGGTGATCGTCACCGGGCGTGGCTGTCATCGGGATATTCTGGAGTTAGCGGATACCGTCAGCGAGTTGCGTCCGGTTAAGCATGCATTCGATGCGGGAATCAAAGCGCAAATCGGCATTGATTATTAAGAAAAAAGCCCGGTCAGTTGAACCGGGCTTTACGTTTTAACCGTTGTTGTTACGGCTGCCAGAGCGGCGATTGCTGCTCACCTGGCTGTGACGCTTCACGGCACGACGAATTTGGTTCGCCTTCATGCGGCGACGATCTTTTTCCACCGCCACTTTTGACGTGGTTTCTGGAGTCAGACCAACCAGCTCGCGCAGGTAGTTGGTCTGAGTGAGATCCAGTTCGGTATAGCCGCCACGCGGCAGTCCTTTTGGCAGCAGAATATCACCATAGCGAACGCGAATTAGACGGCTCACCTGTACGCCAACCGCTTCCCAAAGACGACGAACCTCGCGGTTACGGCCTTCGGTCAGGGTCACGTTGTACCACTGGTTAATACCTTCACCGCCGGTAAATTTAATGGTTTTGAATGCAGCTGGGCCGTCTTCCAGCTGAACGCCACGCGACAGATCGCGCAGTTTATTCTCATCAACCTGGCCAAACACGCGAACGGCGTATTCACGTTCAACTTCACGACTTGGGTGCATCAGACGATTTGCCAGTTCACCATCGGTGGTAAACAGCAGCAGACCGCAGGTGTTCACGTCCAGACGACCAACGGCAATCCAGCGAGCGCCGCGCAGCTTAGGCAGACGGTCAAATACCGTCGGGCGACCTTCTGGGTCATTGCGGGTACACAGCTCACCTTCTGGCTTATAGTAAGCCAGCACACGGCAGATCTGTTCGGCAGATTCTTTGACCGAGATAAGATGACCGTCGATACGGATCTTGAGTCCCGGTACGATTTCTACGCGGTCGCCCAGGGTGGAGACTTTACCGTCTACACTCACGCGACCTGCTTCAATAATGGCTTCGATTTCACGGCGCGAACCGTGGCCGGCGCGCGCCAGCACTTTCTGTAACTTCTCGCTCATTGAGCTTCCTCAGGTGTCGCCTTCACAGGCGTCGAATCAGTTCAAAACAGGGCCTCGCCCTGCTTTGATGGCCGCGTAGTATATCTGCTTACACCCTTACAAGAAAGGTTTAACATCGCCCACACCTTCACGAATCACTTCAGGGGCATCTTCGGTTAAATCGACAACGGTTGTCGGCTGCTGCCCCAGGTAACCGCCGTGAATAATGAGCTCGACCACCTTCTCCAGACGATCTTTGATCTCTTCGGGGTCGGACTCCGTAAACTCACTGCCCGGCAGCATCAGTGACGTCGATAGCATCGGCTCGCCGAGCGTTTCCAGTAGCGCCTGGGCTATTGGATTTGACGGGACGCGCATCCCAATCGTTTTGCGTTTTTCCTGTAACAGTCGGCGCGGAACTTCTTTCGTTCCTTTCAGAATAAAGGTGTAGTTTCCCGGCGTATTATTTTTAATCAGGCGAAACGCTACGTTGTCGACATAAGCATAGGTAGACAACTCGGAAAGATCGCGGCACATCAGGGTAAAGTTGTGCCCGTCCGGCAGCTGACGAATACGGCAGATGCGCTCCATCGCCCCTTTATCTTCAATTTTACAGCCCAGCGCGTAGCCAGAATCGGTCGGATAGACGATAACGCCACCTTTGCGGACGATCTCCACGGCCTGATTAATCAAACGCGGCTGCGGGTTATCCGGATGAATATAGAAAAACTGACTCATACTTCCCTCTCTTCAATATGCTGCGGCTGTTCCCAGAGCTGCCAGACGGGTTCAACCCCTGCCGGTAGCCAGAGCTTACGCCCCAGCTCTATCCACGCGCAGGGCTGATGAAAATCAGATCCCTGCGATCCAAGCAGACCGAACTGACGAGCATAAGTTGCGAGCTGCGCTCGCTCATTGGGCGCCTGCTGACACTGAGCGACTTCCATCGCCTCACCACCGCATTCGGCAAAGTGAGCCAGCAGCCTTTTCAGCCATTTAGCAGAAAGATTATACCGCCCCGGATGGGCCAGCACTGCCTTACCGCCAGAATGATGAATGACATCAATAGCTTGTTTTATTGTACACCACTGCGGCGGAACGTATCCGGTTTTCCCACGGGCCAGATACTTTTTAAAGACATCAGCCATCGTGGTCGCTTTGCCCGCCTCAACAAGGAATCGGGCAAAATGGCCCCGCGTCACCGCCCCGCCGTTCGCCATCTTCTGCGCGCCTTCCAGAGCGCCGGGAATATGGGCCTTCTCGAGCCGCTCGCCAATCATCTGTGCACGCTCGTTGCGCCGCGTTTTTTGTTCTTGCAAAAATGCGCGCATTGCCGGATGTTCTATCTCAATGTTCAGGCCGACAATGTGAATTTCATGGTTTTCCCAGAGAGTCGAAATCTCGACGCCTGAGATCAAATCAAGCGCCAGCCCACTACGGGCAATCTCGGCACGCGCGGCCGGAATGGCATCTGTCGTATCGTGATCGGTTATCGCCAGCGTGCCAACACGCATTTCAACGGCACGATGTACCAACGCTTCAGGCGTTAGCAGACCATCAGAAGCCTGAGTGTGGCTATGTAAATCGTAAATTATGGCGTACGTGGTATCGCTCAAAGCACTTCCCGTCACAGGTTGGAGACATCCTAAAACCCTATGATAACGGCTTGCCGCGAAATTCTGAAATCAAGGGTTGACAAGACGCCATTGAACTAGTTAACTAGTACGCAAGTTCACACGAGAAAGGTATCTGAAAATGACAGCACATTTCACTCAGCACGGTTGGTGGCGTACTTCCTGACTATCGGGCAGTGTCACACGTCTGCGAAATGCAAACAGATACCCAGCCCGCTCTCAAGCGGGTTTTTTTTGAACAGAATAAATGAGAACAACACAATGCAAACAGCCAAACCACACCTCGAATTGCTGACCTGCGAGGCGGCCTATCGCCACAACCCAACCGCGCTGTTTCATCAGGTTTGCGGTGCCCGTCCTGCCACGCTGCTGCTGGAATCTGCGGATATCGACAGCAAGGACGATCTGAAGAGCCTCCTTCTGGTCGATAGCGCGCTGCGCATTACCGCATTCGGTGACACCGTCACAATTAAGGCGCTGTCGGATAACGGTGCCTCTCTGCTGCCGCTCCTGGACGCGGTGCTGCCTGCGGGTGTTGAAAACGAACATCATCCGGACATGCGTATTCTGCATTTCCCGCCGGTCAGCCAGCTGCTTGACGAAGACGCGCGCCTCTGTTCGCTGTCCGTCTTCGATGCTTTCCGCCTGCTGCAAACCCTGGTCTTCGTGCCGGAAGATGAACGTGAAGCCATGTTCTTCGGCGGGCTGTTTGCTTACGACCTGGTCGCAGGTTTCGAAGCATTACCGGAAACAGAACAGGGCAACCGCTGCCCGGATTACTGCTTCTACCTGGCGGAAACCCTGATGGTCATCGATCATCAGAAAAGATACACCCGCATCCAGGCAAGTCTGTTCACGCCGTCTTCAGCAGAGAAAAAACGCCTTGAGCACCGCATTGCTCAGCTACAGCAGCAGATGACCGAAGAGCCTCCGGCACTGCCGGTGCAGCGCGTTGAACAGATGACCTGCGACGTTAATCAGACTGACGATCAGTACGGGGCCGTCGTGCGTCAGATGCAAAAAGCGATCCGCGCCGGTGAAATTTTCCAGGTGGTGCCGTCCCGTCGGTTCATGCTGCCCTGCCCGTCGCCGCTGGCGGCCTATGATGTGCTGAAAAAGAGCAACCCAAGCCCGTACATGTTCTTTATGCAGGACAATGAGTTCACGCTGTTTGGCGCCTCGCCAGAAAGCTCCCTGAAATACGACGCCACCAGCCGCCAGATTGAGATCTACCCGATTGCCGGAACGCGTCCGCGCGGTCGCCGGGCAGATGGTTCGCTTGACCGCGATCTCGACAGCCGTATCGAACTGGAAATGCGTACCGATCATAAAGAGCTGTCAGAGCACCTGATGCTGGTCGATCTGGCACGTAACGATCTGGCGCGTATTTGCACCCCAGGAAGCCGCTATGTGGCCGATCTTACCAAAGTTGACCGCTACTCCTTTGTGATGCACCTGGTGTCACGCGTTGTGGGTGAACTGCGAAATGACCTTGACGTTCTTCACGCCTATCGCGCCTGCATGAATATGGGCACCCTGAGCGGCGCGCCAAAAGTCCGTGCGATGCAATTAATTGCGGCGGCCGAAGGCCGTCGTCGCGGAAGCTACGGCGGTGCGGTGGGATATTTCACAGCCCACGGCGATCTTGATACCTGCATCGTTATCCGCTCTGCCTATGTGGAAGATGGCATTGCTACCGTCCAGGCTGGCGCGGGAATCGTTCTAGATTCTGTTCCGCAGTCTGAGGCTGACGAAACGCGCAGTAAGGCCCGCGCGGTATTGCGCGCCATTGCGACTGCACACCATGCACAGGAGATTTTCTGATGGCTGACATTCTGCTGCTCGATAATATCGACTCTTTTACATACAACCTGGCAGATCAGCTGCGTGCAAATGGCCACAACGTCGTTATCTACCGTAACCATGTTCCGGCACAGACGCTGATTGACCGTCTGGCAACCATGCAAAACCCGGTTCTGATGCTATCCCCTGGCCCCGGTGCGCCAAGCGAAGCGGGCTGTATGCCCGAGCTGCTGACTCGCATGCGCGGCAAGCTGCCCATCGTGGGTATTTGCCTTGGCCATCAGGCGATCGTTGAAGCCTACGGCGGCTACGTGGGCCAGGCTGGAGAGATCCTGCACGGTAAAGCGTCAAGCATTGAACATGATGGCCAGGCGATGTTTGCTGGCCTGCCAAACCCTCTGCCGGTTGCGCGTTACCACTCGCTGGTCGGCAGCAACATCCCGGCCGGTTTGACCATTAATGCCTCTTATGAAGGCATGGTGATGGCAGTGCGTCACGATGTCGATCGCGTTTGCGGTTTGCAGTTCCACCCGGAATCAATTCTGACGTCTAACGGCGCGCGCCTTCTGGAGCAGACCCTCGACTGGGCGTTACAGAAACTGGAGCAGACCAACACCCTGCAACCGATTCTTGAAAAACTGTACCAGGCGCAGACGCTGAGCCAGCAGGAGAGCCACCAGCTTTTCTCCGCGGTTGTTCGCGGCGAGCTGAAGCCTGAACAGCTGGCCGCCGCGCTGGTAAGCATGAAAGTGCGTGGTGAAAGCCCGCAGGAAATAGCCGGTGCCGCGACCGCTCTTCTGGAAAATGCCGCACCGTTCCCGCGTCCGGACTATCAGTTTGCGGATATTGTGGGCACCGGTGGTGATGGCAGCAACAGCATCAATATTTCGACTGCCAGCGCGTTTGTCGCGGCAGCGTGTGGCATGAAGGTCGCTAAGCATGGCAACCGCAGCGTGTCCAGCCGGTCCGGATCGTCTGATTTACTGGCAGCATTCGGCATCAATCTGGATATGAACGCTGACCGCTCCCGTGAAGCGCTGGATGACCTGGGCGTCTGCTTCCTGTTTGCACCGAAATATCACACCGGTTTTCGCCACGCGATGCCGGTTCGCCAGCAGCTTAAAACGCGCACGCTGTTTAACGTCCTCGGGCCACTGATTAACCCGGCACATCCGCCGCTGGCGCTGATCGGCGTCTACAGCCCTGAGCTGGTGTTACCGATCGCGGAAACCCTGCGGGTGCTGGGCTATCAACGCGCTGCGGTGGTACACAGCGGGGGAATGGATGAGGTATCACTCCATGCACCTACGCTCGTAGCCGAACTGCGAGACGGTGAAATACTGAGTTACCAGCTTGAAGCGTCCGACTTTGGCTTAACGCCATATCACCAGGAAGCACTGGCGGGCGGCACGCCAGAAGAAAACCGTGACATTCTTACGCGCTTATTACAAGGTAAGGGAGAGGTCGCCCACGAGGCCGCCGTTGCTGCCAACGTCGCCATGCTGATGCGTTTGCACGGCGAGGAAGACCTGAAGGCCAACGCACAAAAAGTTCTGAACGTACTGCGCTCTGGTGCAGCTTACGATCGCGTGACCGCACTTGCAGCAAGAGGGTAAAGAATGCAGACCGTATTAGCGAAAATC
The DNA here is from genome assembly GCF_036903355.1 of Enterobacter sp. UNJFSC 003. Lineage (NCBI taxonomy): Bacteria > Pseudomonadati > Pseudomonadota > Gammaproteobacteria > Enterobacterales > Enterobacteriaceae > Enterobacter > Enterobacter sp. UNJFSC 003. The sequence continues at coordinate 940,690 of NZ_JBAKHK010000001.1, read as the reverse complement.
GTTGCCGATAAGGCCATTTGGGTTGAAGCACGCAAGCAACAGCAACCGCTCGCCAGTTTTCAGAATGATGTGGTGCCGAGTACACGCCGTTTCTATGATGCCCTGCAGGGCGCACGTACCGCGTTTATTCTTGAGTGCAAGAAGGCGTCCCCATCTAAAGGCGTGATCCGTGACGATTTCGACCCGGTGCGTATTGCCGGTATCTACAAACATCATGCGTCTGCGATCTCCGTGCTGACGGATGAGAAATATTTTCAGGGCAGTTTTGATTTTCTGCCCATCGTCAGCGACATCGCCCCGCAGCCGATTTTGTGTAAAGACTTTATTATCGACCCGTATCAGATCTGGCTGGCACGTTTTTATCAGGCCGATGCCTGCCTGTTGATGCTCTCCGTGCTCGATGACGAACAGTACCGTCAGCTTTCCGCCGTCGCACATAGCCTGAATATGGGTGTACTGACCGAAGTGAGCAACGAAGAAGAGCTTGAGCGCGCCATCGCGCTGCAGGCGAAAGTGGTGGGCATTAACAACCGCGACCTGCGCGATCTGTCTATTGATTTGAACCGTACTCGCCAACTGGCGCCGCGCCTGGGTCATGGCGTGACGGTGATCAGCGAATCCGGAATCAACAGCTACGCTCAGGTGCGCGAGCTGAGCCACTTTGCCAACGGGTTCCTGATTGGCTCAGCGATGATGGAACATGACGATCTCAACGCCGCAGTTCGTCGCGTACTGCTGGGTGAAAACAAAGTGTGCGGGTTAACCCGTGAACAGGATGCTCAGGCCGCGTATGAAGCCGGGGCGATTTACGGCGGTCTGATCTTTGTAGGCAGCTCACCGCGTGCCGTAACCGACGAGCTGGCGCGTAAGGTGATAGCGGCAGCCCCACTCAGCTATGTGGGCGTGTTCCGTAATGCCGATATTGCAGACGTGGCGGCAAAAGCTGACGCGTTATCCCTGAGCGCAGTGCAACTGCACGGTGATGAAGATCAGGCCTATATCGATGCCCTGCGCGCTGTTCTTACGCCGCAGGTAAAAATCTGGAAAGCACAAAGCGTGGGCCATGCGCTGCCAGCACGTAATCTGAATCATGTTGATAAATACGTGCTCGACAACGGCCAGGGCGGTACGGGTGAGCGTTTCGACTGGTCACTGCTTAACGGTGAAGCGCTGGACAACGTCCTGCTGGCAGGCGGATTAAGCCCTGATAACTGCGTAGAAGCCGCCAAAACCGGCTGCGCAGGCCTCGATTTCAATTCAGGCGTAGAGTCACAGCCGGGAATCAAAGATGCCAGCAAGCTGGCCTCGGTATTTAAAACTCTGCGTGCATATTAAGGAAGAGAAGATGACCACATTACTAAACCCTTATTTTGGTGAGTTCGGTGGGATGTACGTCCCACAAATCCTGATGCCCGCTCTGCGCCAGCTGGAAGAAGCCTTTGTCAGCGCACAGAAAGATCCAGCATTTCAGGCTGAATTTACCGACCTGCTGAAAAACTACGCCGGTCGTCCAACGGCGCTGACCAAATGCCGTAACCTGACCGAAGGCACCAAAACCACGCTGTATCTCAAGCGTGAAGACCTGCTGCACGGTGGTGCGCATAAGACCAACCAGGTGTTAGGTCAGGCACTGCTCGCAAAACGGATGGGCAAAACCGAAATCATCGCCGAGACCGGTGCCGGACAGCACGGTGTAGCGTCAGCGCTGGCCAGCGCCCTGCTCGGTCTGAAATGCCGTATTTATATGGGGGCTAAAGACGTTGAGCGCCAGTCCCCGAACGTATTCCGTATGCGTCTGATGGGTGCAGAAGTGATCCCGGTACACAGCGGCTCCGCGACGCTGAAAGATGCCTGTAACGAAGCGCTGCGCGACTGGTCTGGTAGTTACGAGACCGCGCACTACATGCTCGGGACCGCAGCAGGTCCGCACCCGTTCCCCACCATTGTGCGTGAATTCCAGCGCATGATTGGTGAAGAGACCAAAGCGCAGATCCTCGAAAAAGAAGGTCGTCTTCCGGATGCAGTGATCGCCTGCGTTGGCGGCGGTTCTAACGCTATCGGCATGTTCGCTGATTTCATCGACGATACCAGCGTGGGCCTGATTGGCGTCGAGCCAGCCGGTCACGGCATTGAGTCGGGTGAACACGGTGCACCGTTGAAACACGGCCGCGTGGGCATCTACTTTGGTATGAAATCTCCCATGATGCAGACCGATGAAGGCCAGATTGAAGAGTCGTATTCTATCTCTGCCGGTCTGGATTTCCCTTCCGTGGGACCACAGCACGCTCATCTGAACAGCATCGGTCGTGCGGATTATGTCTCCATCACCGATGATGAAGCGCTGGAAGCATTCAAAACGCTGTGCCGCCATGAAGGGATCATACCGGCACTGGAGTCCTCGCATGCCCTGGCGCACGCGTTAAAAATGGTCAAAGAAAACCCGGAAAAAGAACAGCTGCTGGTCGTTAACCTTTCCGGCCGCGGTGACAAAGATATCTTCACCGTTCACGATATTCTGAAAGCACGAGGGGAAATCTGATGGAACGCTACGATAACGCATTTGCACAACTCAGCGCCCGCCAGGAAGGCGCGTTTGTCCCCTTCGTCACGCTGGGCGATCCTGGTCCTGAGCTGTCGCTGAAAATTATCGATACCCTCATTGAAGCCGGTGCCGATGCGCTGGAGTTGGGTATTCCGTTCTCTGACCCGCTGGCGGATGGCCCAACGATTCAGAATGCCACCCTGCGCGCATTTGCTGCGGGGGTTACTCCTACCCAGTGTTTCGAGATGCTGGCGGCAATTCGTCAGAAGTACCCAACGATTCCTATCGGCCTGCTGATGTACGCCAACCTGGTCTTTAACCGCGGTATTGATGAGTTTTACGCCGAGTGCGCTCGCGTAGGTGTCGACTCCGTGCTAGTGGCCGACGTGCCGGTTGAGGAATCAGCACCTTTTCGCCAGGCCGCTATGCGTCACAACGTTGCGCCGATTTTTATCTGCCCGCCGAATGCCGATGATGAACTGCTGCGCCAGATTGCTAGCTATGGTCGCGGATATACCTACCTGCTCTCCCGCGCAGGCGTGACCGGTGCTGAAAACAAAGCGGCGCTGCCCCTGCATCATCTGGTGGAAAAACTGGCGGAGTATCACGCCGCACCGCCACTTCAGGGCTTCGGGATCTCGTCGCCGGATCAGGTCGCTGCAGCGATTGACGCGAAAGCGGCTGGCGCCATTTCCGGTTCCGCTATTGTTAAAATTATCGAGAAGAACGTCGATAAGCCTGAACAGATGCTTGCTGAACTAAAAGACTTCGTCAGTTCAATGAAAGCCGCAACGCGTTAAGCCTGACCTTAAGCGCCGTCTGGCTTCTCAGCCAGGCGGTTCTCCCTCCTCTGCCCTCAAAAGGGTTACATCAAAATTGATCCCGTCGATATTCTTGGCGTGAATGACTTTTCAATCTCTGACGTCAGGGTATGATTCGGTTCTTTGTCGTTTTATACCTTCTGAGTTCAGAGGCTTACACATGTCATGGCACCATTTTAAACAGACTTACCTGATTAAGTTCTGGTCACCTGTTCCTGCGGTCATCGCTGCGGGGATCCTGTCTACCTACTATTTCGGCATTACCGGCACCTTCTGGGCCGTTACCGGCGAGTTTACCCGCTGGGGTGGTCAGCTATTGCAGTTTGCGGGTGTGCATGCTGAAGAGTGGGGTTACTTTAAGCTCATTCATCTGGAAGGTACGCCGCTAACGCGCATCGACGGGATGATGATCATCGGAATGTTCGGCGGCTGTTTTGCTGCCGCGCTGTGGGCAAATAATGTGAAGCTGAGAATGCCCAAAAGCCGTATTCGCATTTTGCAGGCGTTGGCCGGCGGTATTATTGCCGGGTTTGGCGCGCGCCTGGCGATGGGCTGTAACCTTGCCGCCTTCTTTACCGGCATCCCGCAGTTTTCATTGCATGCCTGGTTCTTTGCCGTCGCTACCGCGATTGGGTCCTACTTTGGCGCAAAATTTACCCTGCTCCCGCTGTTTCGCATTCCCGTAAAGATGGTTAAGGTCAGCGCTGCCTCACCGCTAACGCAACAACCTTCACAGGCGCGTCGTCGTTTTCGTCTGGGTATGCTGGTCTTTTTTGCGATGGTTGCATGGGCACTTTGTACCGCACTGAATCAGCCAAAACTGGGGCTAGCCATGTTGTTCGGTGTGGGCTTTGGCCTGTTAATTGAACGCGCACAGATTTGCTTTACCTCTGCGTTTCGCGATATGTGGATCACCGGGCGGACCATGATGGCGAAAGCCATTATCGCCGGTATGGCCGTCAGCGCCATCGGCATCTTCAGCTACGTGCAGCTTGGTGTCGAACCGAAAATCATGTGGGCAGGCCCGAACGCGGTGATTGGCGGGCTGCTGTTTGGTTTTGGGATTGTGCTGGCGGGCGGGTGTGAAACCGGATGGATGTATCGCGCCGTTGAAGGCCAGGTGCACTACTGGTGGGTCGGACTTGGGAACGTGATTGGCTCAACGATACTGGCGTATTACTGGGATGATGTGTCACCCGTTCTAGCCACAAGCTGGGATAAGGTCAACCTGCTCAATACCTTTGGTCCGCTAGGTGGACTGCTCGTGACATACGCCCTGTTGTTAATCGCTTTCTTACTGGTCCTCGCACAGGAGAAACGATTCTTTCGCCGTACCACGGTCAAAACTGAATCACAGGAGAATGCCGCATGAAAGAGATAGTGCCTGATTATCGCCTGGATATGGTCGGTGAACCCTGCCCTTACCCGGCGGTTGCCACGCTTGAAGCCTTACCTCAGTTGAAAAAAGGTGAAATTCTGGAAGTCGTGAGCGATTGCCCGCAGTCTATCAATAACATTCCGCTGGATGCTAAAAACCACGGTTATACGGTGCTGGATATTCAGCAGGACGGGCCTACGATCCGCTATTTAATTCAAAAATAAAAACCACATGTAAAAAAGGCCTCAACGGAGGCCTTTCATCAGCTTACAGGCTTGGGCCACCGTCGCCGTTTAAGTTTCGGGAGACAGGAACGCGCGGTGAGGCGTGTGCCGCAGACGGAACAAACTGCACCATGAGGTTGGTTAATTGTCGGGTTAAACGTTGTAAAATAAAACTGTCTACCCGAACAAACCAGACACTCGAATTTGATGTCGGGAATATCCCCTCCAGCCAGATGTATTGAACAACCACCTTACAGCAATAACGAGAACAACTGTGGATATATCCTCCCTTTGCCGGAGCTGCATGGCAGGAGTGATGCATATCATCATGAAAAATAAGTCTAATTGATCCACAGCAAAACGAAAATTTTTTACTTAAGTAAAATCCAAGGCCTGATTTGAGCAAGGTTTTACCGGGTTGATGTTTTTTAGAGCTTTACTGATTGTTACGTTTTTCATTCCTTTTCAGGCTTCGTCTCTCAATTTTTCGTCGACAGTATTACGGCTTAATTGCCCTGAAAGAGGCCCTGTCGAAATTATTTTGCACCTCTACGGTCATACCCAGGAGAAATGGTCCGGCCATTTTGAGACGGGTGCAGGCCATAAGCGTTCAGGTGATACGGAGATTATTCCGTTCGCAAATGGCGATATTCTTCTTCATACCATTACGACGGATTCCTTCAGCTATCTCTATGACGGTGAATCAGCGCTCAGACACTGTATAAAATTAGGCGAGCGGCCTGTTTATCCCTCATTTTGAATACATAACTGGCCGCAAGCGGCCAGTTTGTCTATCCGTATCAGAAACGATAACCGGCAGAGAACATAAATACCCACGGATCCAGGCGAGTACTGATGCTTTGCTGCTCGCCGCCCGCTTTGAAACGCACGTCGGTATCAATATCCATATACCAGACAGAGGCGTTAATTAACCAGTCGCGGTTAATCAGATAATCCAGACCAACCTGCCCCGCCACACCCCATGAATCCTTTAGACTGAGATCCGTAAGCCCGGCCGCTTTGCCGGTATCGTTAAATTTCTCATCAAAGAATGTCGTGTAGTTAACGCCAGCACCAATATAGGGACGCACTTTGCTGTTGGCATCACCGAAGTACCACTGCGCCATCAGCGTAGGTGGCAGATGATGCACCGTCGCGATGTCTCCGGTCGGCCCCAAACCGACGCGATGACGGAAGGGCGTTGCGGCAAGAAGCTCGACGCCAATGTTTTCCGTTGCCATATAGGTGAATGTTAAACCTAACTGGGTATTGTTGCTGACGTTAAAACCGCCCATGCCCAGCACGCTGTCTGAACCTTCAGTTGGGCGAACCGTTGCCGAACCGGCTCGAATAAAGAATTCGCCTGCTTCATGCGCATACGCGCCGCCAGAGATACTGCTTAAGATAAGGGCTGCCACCGCTAATTTTTTCATATCCGCTCCATCGTTGTGGTTTTCATAGCGGATGAGAATATACTCACAAATGAGTAATAAGTGATCTAACACAGATCACATTAAAACCAGTAAGTTAACATTCATTGATCTAAGTTAATTTTTGCTGACTAAACCCGGTGAGTTAAGGTGTTCTACATCAATTATTGAGAATGTTAAAGACGGCGTTAACGCTTCATCGATGAGACAGGTCAAGCGATTGCACCGTCGATTATCACTGCTTTACAAAGATATGCTTTTCCATACAAGCCTTGATGCTGCCACGGGGGCGTTATCCGGTGTACAATTGCCGGCTAATTAACACCTGCAATACTCAAGGAGAGTGCATGTCTATCACGGCGAAGTCTGTCTACCGTGACACGGGAAATTTTTTCCGCAATCAGTTCATTACCTTTTTACTGATCGCGTTGCTATGCGCCTTTATCACGGTGGTGCTTGGTCACGCGTTCTCTCCAAGTGACGAACAGATTGCAAGCCTGAGCCAGGGCGACCACCTTGCAGGTAGCGTAGGGTTATTTGACCTTGTGCAGAACATGACGCCAGAGCAGCAACAAATCCTGTTACGCGCATCCGCTGCCTCGACGTTTTCCGGCCTGATTGGTAATGCAGTGATGGCAGGCGGGGTGCTCCTGATGATTCAGCTGGTCTCCGCCGGTCATCGCGTCAGTGCCTTACGCGCGATTGGCGCCAGCGCGCCAGTATTACCTAAGCTGTTTATCCTCATCTTTTTAACTACCCTGCTGGTGCAGATGGGGATCATGCTGGTTGTGGTTCCGGGTGTGTTGCTGGCCATTGTGCTCTCCTTCGCTCCAATCATGGTGGTGCAGGACAAAATGGGCATTTTTACCGCGATGCGTAGCAGCATGAGACTGGCGTGGGCTAATATGCGTCTGGTGGCACCGGCCGTGATTGGCTGGTTGCTTGCTAAAACACTTCTGTTGTTGTTTGCACCGAATTTTGCTGTATTAACGCCTAACGTTGGCGCGGTGGTGGCGAATACGCTGAGCAACCTGATTTCAGCGGTACTGCTGGTCTATCTGTTCCGCCTGTATATGTTAATTCGTCAGTAATCCTGAGGTTGGGGCAGGTTTGTCCCAACCCTATTCAGAAGATGGAATCACAGAATGAAGCAGTTTCTTGATTTTTTACCGCTCGTGGTCTTTTTCGCGTTTTATAAGCTCTATGACATTTATGCTGCAACGACGGCTTTGATCGTCGCAACCGCTGTCGTGCTAATTTATAGCTGGGTTCGCTATCGCAAAGTCGAAAAGATGGCGCTGATCACTTTCGTGCTGGTGGCCGTGTTCGGCGGGCTTACCTTGTTCTTCCACAATGATGAATTCATTAAATGGAAGGTCACCGTCATTTACGGCCTGTTTGCCGGTGCGTTGCTGATCAGCCAGTGGGTAATGAAAAAGCCCCTGATCCAGCGCATGCTGGGAAAAGAGCTGACCCTTCCGCAAGACGTGTGGTCTCGCCTGAATATCGCCTGGGCGGTGTTTTTTATCCTGTGTGGCCTGGCCAATATCTACATCGCCTTCTGGTTGCCTCAGAACATCTGGGTCAACTTCAAGGTCTTCGGCCTGACGGCGCTGACGCTCATTTTCACCCTGCTGAGCGGCGTCTACATCTATCGGCACATGCCGCAGGATGATAAGCACTAGCTGTTTTAACCGGGACGTACAGCTTGCGTGCGTTCCGGTCTATTCTCTCCGAATCAAAATCATAGTAGCATCCCGCCTGAAGTCTTCAGTTACGAGTTAAAACAATGACAAAAAATGACGCCCCTCAGGGCGAACTGGTTTTACGCACACTGGCAATGCCCGCTGACACCAATGCCAATGGCGATATTTTTGGCGGCTGGCTAATGTCGCAAATGGATATGGGCGGTGCAATTCTGGCAAAAGAGATCGCGCATGGACGTGTTGTAACCGTTCGGGTGGACGGGATGACCTTCCTGCGTCCGGTCGCGGTGGGTGACGTGGTGTGCTGCTACGCGCGCTGTGTGAAGCGCGGCAATACGTCAATTTCCATCAACATTGAAGTATGGGTAAAAAAGGTCTCTTCTGAACCTATCGGGCAGCGTTATAAAGCAACGGAAGCGTTGTTTATCTATGTGGCGGTGGATAACGAAGGAAAGCCGCGTCAGTTACCTCAGGCCTGACCTGCAGTGATAAAAAAGCCTCCTTTCGGAGGCTTTTTTCATTCCATCTGTGCCCCGCCGTTAAGGCGGAAGACAATATTGACGATCAGCCCGGTGCCTGGCTTACCGGGTTCGTAACGCCATCTGCGCATCGCCGTTTTCACTTCGCGCTCAAACATATTTGAAGGCTGCGCCGAGAGAACTTCTACGTTCTCCACGCGTCCCTCAGGCGTGACGTCGAATTTCACCTTTACACGCCCTTCAATACGCAGTGCCTGTGCACGCGCGGGATATGTAGGCTGGTTCCGGCTGATAGCGCGAGGCCCCGCTGGCGCAGTCACCGTCGGTTTTACGGCCGTCGCCGCGTTATTCATTACCGGACGCGAAGGCGCTGCGTTTTCCACCGGCTTTGTGGCGCTCGGTTCAACCGGACGCACTTCACGCTTCGGACGTTCCTCGACCTTCTTCACCGGTTTTGGCTTAGGCTTCGGCTTTGGTTTTGGTTCCGGTTTGTGGATCACCACCGGCGCCTCTTTTGGCGGCTCCGGAATCGGCTCCGGTTCTGGCTCGGGCTCAGCGACGGGTTCTGGCGGTGGAGGCACAACCTGCGGCGGCTCAAGATCTGCCGGCGAGACCATGGTCACCGAAATCGGCTGCGCGGGCGCTGGCATTTCAATAACCTGATGAACCGATGTATAGAGCAAACCCGCCACGACAGCACCGTGAATAACGACAGAAAGCAGCGTCGGCCAGGGAAAGCGGCGAGGTGAATCAAGGGTCATCGAAGTCATAATTATCAACGTTAAAAAACCGAACCCTGATTTTAAATGCAAATAGCAATCATATTCAATAAGACACTTTGTTCTGGCGCAATTAAAGCGTCAGAGAGGCCAAAAAAGGCGCATTGAGATCAGGGCATTAACAATGTTGCTATCTTTACATTGCAGTCATTTGTGCTTTCACATAACGTAAACGGCACTTTTAACGGTTAAGGAGCTTCACCGTGCTTTATGTACTCTATTCTGAAGATGTGGCCGACTCCCTGGAAAAACGCCTTTCTGTACGCCCTGCCCATCTGGCTCGTTTGCAGCTGTTGCAGGATGAAGGACGATTGCTGACCGCTGGCCCAATGCCTGCGGTGGACAGCAACGATCCCGGCGCTGCCGGTTTTTCAGGTTCGACGGTGATTGCTGAGTTTGAATCCCTGGAAGCGGCGACAGCCTGGGCCGATGCAGACCCTTACGTGGCTGCGGGTGTTTACGCCAAAGTAACCGTTCGACCGTATAAGAAAGTGTTCTGATGAAAAAGGCTCCCTCAGGAGCCTTTCTTCAATCAATGCAGCGTTGCTAGCCTTGCTGCAAATCCCACAAACAATAGCCCTATCAGCCCATTCCCCAACTTTGCCAGTTTCTTTTTCGTTTTCAGGTAACGCGTAACAAACGCGCCAGAGAAGATGAGGAAGCTCATGTACATAAAGCTAATCAGCTCGAGCGTGGTGGCGAGTATCAGGAAAGAGGTGCCCGTATTTTCTGCATGCACGTCAATAAACTGCACGAAGAACGAAACGTAGAACAGAATCGCTTTTGGGTTCGTCAGGCTCAACACCAGCGAGCGCTTCATGATCGTGCTGGCAGGCTCGGCTCCACTTTCATGGCCCTTGCTCTGACGGGTGACGATCGACCAGAGCATTTTCCCCCCCAGCCACAGCAGATAGAAGGCGCCAAGGTAGCGAACAATATTAAACAAAACAGGCGTGGTCTGAATCAATGCGGCGACACCCGCCCAGGCCAGAAACATCAGAACCGCATCACCGATAAACACACCGGTTGCGGCCAGGTAACCTTTTTTAACACCATGGCCAATGCCGGTTTTCAGCACAAACAAGGTATTCGGCCCGGGGACTAACACGATAAAAAATGCCCCGACGACATAGGTCCAGAAATTCAGTACACCAAACTCCGCAAACACGTCTCCCTCCTTTTGCTATAAAACATCGGGAATACCGCCGCAATAACGGTATCCCAAAAATGAGTCGCGCTATTGTACGCCGTTATAGCCGTCAAGATAAGTCGCGGCCAGTTCGTTGCCAAACAAAATGGCGTCGCTCGGATCCATACTTGAAGACCATTTGTCGTTCGCATTACCGGAGAAGGACTGGTTCGTATTGGCCTCTTTCTTCAGCTGATCGCGAATACTTTGTGCATATTCACTGGCTTCAGCCGGGGTGCGGCCTGCTGCACGATCGCTTTTCCCTTGGGCATACAGCTCGCGGAACTGTGGAACATTCAGCCTATAATTTTGGGGTACGCTTGAGGTGTAGTTCCCGCCGATAAAGTTGGATTTATGCGACACGAAATAATAGGCATGTCTTTCTGGTGAGGTTTTGCTACTGGTGCAACCACTTAAAACCGCGATCGCCAGGATCGCAGCCAACGCTTTTCCATTCATCTTTAATTCCTTTTAAAAAAACCACTGTTTTAACCCGTTGAGCAAATACTCAGCCAACGCGGATAATGACGACAGTCCTACATTTTCCCTGAGCGCATCCAGCGCTAAAAGCACAACAAATACCCAGAGGTAAGGATTCATTTTGATTAAAATTCATATCGTCAGGAGGGAGCATTCTATCGCGGAATGGATGCTGAAGAGACTGCGAAAAATGATAGTCATAAAAACACTGGGCACCTGAACGGTGCCCTGAGCGTTATCAGATATCCTGGACCGCGAACAGTAACGCGTTACGGTGTCTGTTCAATCCGCATTTCCTGATGGCGTGTATACGCATATTGCGGCGGGATTGTGCTTCCAGCCAACGAGCCTTACGACGACTCACCTGTCGCAACATACGCCAGCGCCCTACTTCTGTTCTACTGCGCTTCATGCTCACAACTCTTTCTTTATCAGAAATGCCATTATAAACCCAACCCAGCGGCAAACCAGCGCTTTTATCTGGCGTTTTTATTTGCCAGATGATTCCTGATGCGTACACTCATAACAATACGCTTTCAAAAGGATTTTTTACCTATGACAACCTTCTACACCGTGGTGAGTTGGCTGGTCATTCTGGGATACTGGCTGTTAATCGCGGGTGTGACGTTACGCATCCTGATGAAGCGCAGAGCCGTACCCTCTGCCATGGCCTGGCTTTTAATAATCTATATTCTGCCGCTGGTGGGTATTATCGCCTATCTCTCTTTCGGTGAATTGCATCTGGGTAAGCGACGCGCCGAGCGCGCCCGCGCCATGTGGCCCTCTACCGCAAAATGGCTTAACGATCTTAAGGCCTGCAAACATATCTTTGCCGAGGAGAACAGCAGCGTAGCCGACTCGCTGTTTAAACTGTGCGAGCGCCGTCAGGGCATTGGCGGCGTCAAGGGTAATCAGCTCCAGCTACTGACCTCTACGGATGACGTGATGCAGGCGCTGATCCGCGATATCCAGCTGGCTCGCCATAATATCGAGATGGTGTTCTATATCTGGCAACCCGGCGGGATGGCTGACCAGGTCGCAGAATCGCTGATGGCAGCCGCGCGCAGGGGCATTCACTGCCGCCTGATGCTGGACTCAGCAGGAAGCGTGGCGTTTTTCCGTAGCCCCTGGGCTGGCATGATGCGTAATGCCGGTATCGAAGTGGTTGAGGCGTTGAAGGTCAATCTGTTGCGTGTGTTTTTACGCCGCATGGACCTTCGTCAGCACCGTAAAATGATCATGATCGATAACTATATTGCCTATACCGGCAGCATGAATATGGTTGACCCGCGCTTCTTCAAGCAGGATTCGGGAGTCGGACAATGGGTTGACCTGATGGCACGAATGGAGGGCCCCATTGCCACCTCTATGGGGATCGTCTATTCCTGCGACTGGGAGATAGAGACCGGTAAACGTATCCTCCCGCCGCCGCCGGACGGTAATATTATGCCGTTTGAAGAGGCTAGCGGGCATACCATCCATACCATCGCGTCCGGACCGGGTTTCCCGGAAGACTTGATCCATCAGGCGCTGCTGACGGCCGCTTACTCAGCGCGTGAATATTTGATCATGACCACGCCCTACTTCGTTCCCAGCGATGACCTGCTTCATGCGATCTGTACCGCCGCACAGCGTGGCGTAGACGTTAGCATCATCATGCCGCGCAAGAACGATTCGCTTCTGGTGGGCTGGGCCAGCCGCGCATTCTTCAGCGAACTGCTGGCTGCAGGTGTAAAAATTTATCAGTTTGAAGGTGGATTGCTGCACACCAAGAGCGTGCTGGTCGACGGTGAGCTAAGCCTGGTGGGCACCGTCAATCTGGATATGCGCAGCCTATGGCTTAATTTTGAAATCACGCTGGTGATCGATGACGCCGGGTTTGGTGGCGATCTGGCCGCGGTGCAGGACGATTATATTTCCCGTTCGCGCCTGCTGGACGCCAGACTGTGGGGGAAGCGTCCCCTCTGGCAGCGAATTACCGAACGACTGTTTTACTTCTTTAGTCCGTTGCTGTAAAACGTGCCCAACGATGTTTAACAGGTAGTCATCATGGAAATGGATCTGAACAATCGCCTGACCGAAGACGAAACGCTCGAACAGGCCTATGACATTTTTCTCGAACTGGCGGTTGATAACCTCGATCCCGCCGACGTGATCCTCTTCAATCTGCAGTTCGAAGAGCGCGGCGGTGCCGAGCTGTTCGACCCTGCGGAAGACTGGGCAGAACATGTGGACTTCGATCTCAATCCTGATTTCTTTGCCGAAGTTGTGATTGGGCTGGCAGATGAAGATGGCGGCGAAATTAATGATATCTTCGCACGCGTCCTGCTCTGTCGTGAGAAAGACCATAAGCTGTGCCACATTCTCTGGCGCGAATAATAAAAAAGGCTGCGTTCGCAGCCTTTTTTATTTAGTCCGGCAATTCACTTCCGCAGCGGTTACAGAATCTCGCGCTATGTTCATGTTCCCCCTGATGACAGTGGGGACATTTTCGCTGCTGTTTACGATTCTGAAATGCACTGCTCATATGGGTGGTGATCAGTCCTGTCGGGATCGCTATCACCGAATAACCAATCAGAATAAGTACCGAAGCAACAATACGCCCCAGCGGTGTATGCGGCGTGATATCGCCATAGCCCACCGTCGTGACGGTCACAATGGCCCAATACACGGAGGCATTGAGCGTCGAGAAACCATATTTTGGCCCTTCGATTAAATACATCAGCGTGCCAAAGACAATCATCACAATAGCGATAAACGAATAGAAAAGAATAAGCTGGTGACGCGCGCTCACTATCGCCACCCAGAAAACCCTCAGCGACGGCATAAATCGCAGGAGTTTCAGAATACGTAATACGCGAATAGCACGCATTGCGCGCCAGGCAAAAACATAGCTAAGGCTGATTTCCGGCCACAACAACATCACGTATAGCGGCAGGATAGTGGCTAAATCAATAAATCCCCAGAAGCTGAAAACATATTTTGCCGGGTTGGGCCAGCAGATGACCCTCAGCACATATTCAAGTGTAAAAACCAGGGTGACAATCAGTTCCAGCCAGACAAACACGTGCCATTCATCAAAGGTCAGGTGATATTGCGTCCCGGCACCGGATTCGACAAAGATGACAATGACGCTAAGCAGCGCAAAAAGCCCGCACAGTCCTTCGACGCGACGGCCGGATACCGTTTCAGGATCGAATAAAAATTGATAGAGCCGCTGACGGGCTGACGTGAATAAACGCGACACAGTAACCTCGCAAAAATAAGGGCTGACATCATGTCAGCCCTTGCGATTATAACGGGTCTACTTTAAGGCAGGAAACCGCATGACGGAAACTGCCCTCCAGAACCGGTCGTGTTTTCGCACATTCCGGCCCGGCCATCGGGCACCGCGTTCGGAAAACGCAGCCAGAAGGCGGGTTAATCGGTGACGGTAATTCCCCTTCCAGCAGCTGGATAGTTTTATTCTTTTCCAGGTCGGGATCGGGAATAGGCACCGCCGACATCAGCGCTTTGGTGTAGGGGTGCTGCGGGTTGTGGTATACCTCATCATAGGTGCCCAGCTCCACCGCATGGCCCAAATACATCACCAGTACGCGGTCAGAAATGTGTTTAACCACGGCCAGATCGTGCGCAATGAAGATCAGCGACAGACCCATCTCACGCTGCAATTTCTGCAGCAGGTTGACCACCTGCGCCTGAATGGACACGTCCAAAGCAGAAACCGGTTCATCACAGATGATCAGCTTCGGCTCAAGGATTAACGCACGCGCAATACCAATACGCTGACACTGCCCCCCGGAGAATTCATGCGGGTAGCGGTTGATGAGGTTAGGCAAGAGCCCCACTTTCATCATCATCGCCTTTACGCGATCGCGCACTTCCTGACGCGACATCTTCGGATGGTAGGTCCGCAGCGGCTCGGCGATGATCTCACCGATGGTCATGCGCGGGTTTAATGATGCCAGCGGATCCTGGAAAATCATCTGGATATCGCTGCGCACCTCACGCCACTCGTCTGGCTTCATGCCCAGGAGATCTTTACCCAGCCAGGCCACTTTGCCGTCGGTGGCTTTCACCAGGCCGATAATCGCTCGCGCAAACGTGGATTTACCGCAGCCAGACTCACCCACTACGCCCAGGGTTTCACCTTCATAAAGACGAAGGGTAACGCCATCCACCGCTTTCAGGGTCTTTGGCGGCTGCCAGAACCACTGTTTACCGTCTTTAATGTCGAAATGCACCTTCAGGTCGGCAATTTCGAGCAGCACGTTACGTTTTTCATCTATTGCGTTCATACCAGCTCCTCCTGCGGCTTAAAGCAGGCGCGCAGACGGCCTGGTGCAAACTCTTCCAGCGGCGGCGCGCTGTTGCAGATCTCCATCGCATGCGGGCAACGAGGCTGGAACGGACAGCCCTTCGGCAGACGCAGCAGGTTCGGCGGGTTGCCTGGGATCGTCAGAAGAGACTCGCCTTCAGCATCAAGGCGCGGTACAGCATTCAGCAGGCCGATAGAATACGGGTGTGCAGGATGGTAGAAAACGTCACGCGAATGGCCGTATTCCATGGTGCGGCCCGCGTACATCACCAGCACTTTGTTACAGATACCGGCCACCACGCCCAGGTCATGGGTGATCATGATGATCGCCGTGTTGAACTCACGCTTAAGCTCGTTCAGGAGCGTCATGATCTGCGCCTGTACGGTCACGTCCAGTGCAGTTGTGGGTTCATCGGCAATCAGCAGTTTTGGCCGACACAGTAGCGCCATTGCAATCATCACGCGCTGACGCATACCGCCAGAGAACTCGTGCGGATACATGCGCATGCGCTTTCGCGCTTCCGGCATTTTAACCGCATCCAGCATTTTGATGGACTCTTCGAAGGCTTCGGCTTTACCCAAGCCTTTATGCAGCATAAGCACTTCCATCAGCTGTTCGCCGACGCGCATGTACGGGTTAAGCGAGGTCATCGGATCCTGGAAAATCATCGAAATCTGCTCTGCACGCAGCTTGTTAAGCTCGTGCTCAGGCAGATTGAGGATTTCACGGCCGTTGAATTTCGCGGAGCCGCCTATAACACCGTTTGATGCCAACAGTCCCATCAGCGCAAATGCTGTTTGTGATTTCCCGGAACCGGATTCACCGACAATCCCCAGTGTTTCACCGGCACGAAGATTGAAGTTAAGATCGTTTACGGCGGTCACATCCCCATCCGGGGTTTTAAAGGTCACGCGGAGGTCTTTAACATCCAGCAGAATATTGCCCTGCTGTTGCCCCTGCGGCGCAGTTGCCGTTTCAATAATTGTCATGACGGCGCTCCTTAACGGTCTTTCGGGTCGAGGGCATCACGCAGGCCATCGCCGATAAAGTTGAAACAAAACAGCGTCACGACCAGGAAGCCCGCCGGATACAACAGCAACCACGGGGAGACTTCCATGGAGTTTGCGCCATCACTCAAAAGTGCGCCCCAGCTGCTCAGCGGCTCTTGCGTCCCAAGGCCCAGGAAGCTCAGGAAGGATTCAAACAGGATCATGCTTGGCACCAGCAGGGAGGCATACACCACCACTACGCCCAGCACGTTAGGCACAATATGGCGGACGACGATGTTGCGGGTAGACACACCACCAACCTGTGCCGCTTCGATAAACTCTTTGCGCTTAAGGCTCAGCGTTTGACCGCGCACAATACGCGCCATATCCAGCCAGGACACCATCCCGATGGCCACGAAGATCAACAGGATGTTCTGACCAAAGAAGGTGACCAGCAGGATAACGAAGAACATGAACGGGAAGGAGTTGAGGATCTCCAGCAGACGCATCATTACGGAGTCAACTTTGCCGCCCAGATAGCCAGAAAGTGAACCGTACAACGTGCCCAGAATTACCGCTACCAGCGCCGCAGCAATACCCACCATCAGCGAGATACGCCCACCAATGGCCACGCGAACCAGCAGGTCACGGCCAGAGGAGTCGGTACCAAAATAGTGTCCGGACACCATATCCGGTGCGCTGGACATCATGCCCCAGTCGGTGTCGAAATAGGTAAATTGCGACAGCATCGGTGCCAGGGTCACAAACAGCGCGATAAACACCAGAACAATCAGGCTGGCGACGGCCGCACGGTTATGCATAAAGCGACGACGCGCATCCTGCCAGAGGCTACGACCTTCTACTTCCAGTTTTTCACTGAAGTTTTCCAGCGCCTCGCTGTTTTTCTTACTCAACATCATGGCGTGCTCCAGTGTTAGTAGCGGATTTTCGGGTCAATAACGGCATAAAGCACATCGACCACGGCGTTAAAGAGTATCGTCAAGGCGCCAACGAGGATCGTCAGACTCAGTACCAGCGAGTAGTCGCGGTTGAGCGCGCCGTTAACGAACAGCTGACCAATACCCGGCAGGCCGTAGATGGTTTCAATAACCATTGAACCCGTAATAATCCCAACGAAGGCCGGGCCCAGATACGACAGCACGGGGAGGAGCGCCGGTTTAAGGGCGTGACGGATGATAATACGACGCATCGGTAGCCCTTTCGCGCGCGCGGTACGAATGAAGTTTGAGTGCAGGACTTCAATCATTGAACCACGGGTGATACGCGCGATACTGGCGATGTACGCCAGAGAGAGTGCGACCATCGGCAGAATCATGAACTTCAATGCCCCGCCGTTCCAGCCGCCCCCTGGCAACCATTTCAGCGTGATGGCAAATATCATCACCAGCAATGGCGCCACAACGAAACTGGGTATAACCACCCCGGTCATTGCGACCCCCATTACGGCATAATCCCATTTGGTATTTTGTTTTAAGGCGGCGATAACACCGGCAGTGACTCCGAGAATGACGGCCAGGAGGAATGCCGCAGCACCTAATTTAGCCGATACCGGGAAGCTGGACGCCACCAGGTCATTAACGGAATAGTCTTTATATTTGAATGACGGACCAAAATCGCCGTGTGCCAGCTGCTTCAAATAGTTGAAGTACTGGGTGGAGATTGGATCGTTTAAATGGTATTTCGCTTCGATGTTAGCCATAACTTCTGGCGGTAGCGTACGTTCACCGGTAAATGGACTTCCCGGTGCAAGACGCATCATGAAGAAGGAAATCGTAATTAGAATAAATAGCGTTGGAATCGCTTCAAGACAGCGACGTAGGATAAATTTCAACATTGCCCGTACCTTCTGGCGTGTGCCTATATAATATGATGTTGGTTAGACACCGTGGGGCGAACTAACCCGCCCCACTCATTGCCATTAGTGCTTGATAATATACAAGTTTTTAACGTAGATATTATCCATCGGGTCTTTACCGGTATAGCCACCTACCCACGGTTTCACCAGACGGGCGTTAACGTAGTAGTAGACCGGAACGATCGCGGAATCTTTATCCAGCTGCTGTTCAGCTTTAGAGTACAGTTCAGTACGCTGTGCTTCGTCAGTGGCTTTCAGCGTGTCGCCAATCAGCTTGTCAAATGCCGGGCTCTTATAGTGAGCGGTGTTGTTTGAGCTGTCGCTCAGCATGGTGTTCAGGAAGGAGGTCGGTTCGTTGTAGTCCGCACACCAGCCAGCACGCGCGACATCAAAGGTACCCTGATGACGGCTGTCGAGGAACGTCTTCCACTCCTGGTTCTCCAGCTTCACGTTTGCGCCCAGGTTCTTTTTCCAGATCGAGGCGACGGCGATGGCCAGTTTTTTGTGTAAGTCAGAGGTGTTGTATAACAGGCTGAACGTCAGCGGCTTATCAGCCGTGTAGCCTGCTTCAGCCAGCAGTTTTTTCGCTTCTGCGTTACGCTGCTCCTGTGTCTCTTTGAACCACTCTGGCGCAGTCAGTTTTGCACCATCGGTGTATGGAGGGGTATAGCTGTATGCTGGCAGATCGCCCTGGTTTTTCACTTTGTTCACAATGATATCGCGATCCAGTGCCAGCTTCAGCGCCGTACGGACTCGTACGTCGGTGAACGGTGCTTTCTGGTTGTTGATTTCGTAGTAATAGGTGCACAGATACGGATCGACGTGAACTTCTTTCGGGATCTCTTTTTTCAGCTTCTGGAACAGTTCAATCGGCATGTTGTTATAGGTCATGTCGATTTCACCGCTGCGGTAGCGGTTAACGTCTGTCACTTCGGAAGAGATTGGCAGGTAGGTCACCTGGTTAATCACGGTTTTCGCGTTATCCCAATACTGCGGGTTACGCTCCAGAACCATACGTTCGTTGACCACCCAGTCTTTCAGCTTATAGGCACCGTTGGTCACAATATTGGCAGGCTGAGTCCATTTCTCGCCAAATTTTTCCACGGCGGATTTTGGAACAGGAGAAACAGACGGGTGAACCAGGAGCTTATAGAAGTACGGAACAGGTTCGCTCAACGTCACTTCAAAAGTATTGGCATCGATCGCTTTCACGCCCAGGTCGGTAATGGGTTTTTTGCCTGCGATGATGTCATCAATGTTGGCGATGTGGCCATATTGCAGGTAGCTCGCATACGGAGAGGCGGTATTTGGATTCGCCAGGCGCTGCCAGCTATAAACGAAATCTTCGGCGGTGACCGGAGTACCGTCGGACCATTTTGCATCTTTACGCAGATGGAAGGTCCAGACTTTAAAATCTTTATTTTCCCATTTCTCAGCCACACCCGGTGCCGGGTGGCCGTCTACATCAGTGACCAACAAGCCTTCGAACAGGTCGCGGTTAACGTTAGACTCAGGAACACCTTCAATTTTGTGCGGATCCAGAGACTGAACTTCCGCACCGTTATTACGGACCAGCGTCTGCTTCTCAGCCAGTTGAACACCTGCAGGAACGTCCGCAGCCATTGCAGCGTTACCCGCGATTAGCGCAGTTAAAATCCCCGCCGCTACCAGATTTTTTTTTGTGATGATGGACATTGTGTTGGTACTCCACTCATTATAATTACTGGCCTTCGCCAGCTGTGTAATCCCCTGTTGGGGCCTGTACAGCGCAGGAGTTTTTTTTGCTGCTGCCAGGTTCTTCTTTTACTGCTTGCTATCACCGACTTTTTTTATTACTGACCGCTCGTATGGCCGTCTTGCGTCGATTCTTCACAGACCTCCCCTGTTTGAGATCCGTGCTGGATATGTGAGAAGAGAACTATATGAAAATAATTCTCATCTACTTGTTTTATGCTGCAAAATATAAGGCCGGAAAGTACCAAATGGTGCTAACTCGCGCCAATACATTTTGCAAATTTGTTAAGCAATTCTCTTTTACGGTGGTGACCGTTACTTTGGGGGCAGCCCTGCCAGACATCAAATGCCAGTAAAAAACCATGACATTCAATACGATAGAGAATTATTTCTCTACAAGCGCGTCGCTGCGCTATCATCGACTGTTTTTGTACGAAAATTTAACAATTGGTTATTATTTAGCACATTCCTCTAAGGGAGCGTTGAAATTACTAATATCATTTCGGTTATCTCTCAGCAAGCCCCAGAGTATCATGTGAGTAAAATAACAGAGCGATCGCAGGATTTATGTGCAGGCGGGCAACGGCGGAATGAGTAACCTTTTGAAAATAAAGAGAAGGCTATTATTAGTAGAATTTATTATGACATGTTCACATTTCAACTTTATTTATATGATTTGCTGATAATCACGTAAAAAAAACGGAGCCATTGGCTCCGCTCTTTCATATGAAATGGTCAGTGCAATAATCCGGGGAAAATACTCTTAATGCCGGTAACGATAAATTCAATACCCAGCGCCATCAATAACAGGCCCATGATACGGGTAATGACGTTGATGCCGGTCTGCCCCAGCAGACGCACCAGCAAGGGAGCCATGCGGAATACGCCCCAGCAACAAAGCGCAAAAAGGGCAATGGCCACGGAAAAACCGATGAGGTGCATCAGACTGTGATAGCGCGTTCCCCATACAATGGTCGAACTGATTGCACCGGGGCCGGCCATCAAAGGTAATGCCAACGGAACCACGCCGATACTCTCACGAACCGCGGTTTCTGACTTTTCCTGCTTATTCTGTTTATCTTCACCCAGCTTACCGCTGATCATCGACATCGCTATGGTAACCACCAGGATCCCACCCGCGATACGGAATGAATCGATCGAAATACCAAATACCTGCAGAATGCCATCACCCAAAAATAGTGATGTCAGCAGAATGATGGCAACAGACATGTTGGCCGTCAGGTTTGTTTTATTTCTGGCTGCTGCCGTTTGATAGCTGGTCATACTAATGAAGACAGGGATAATCCCTACCGGGTTTACCAGCGCAAACAAACCAATAAAAAACTTGAAATATGTAGGGAAATCAAAGAGCGTTTGGATCACATTTAGCTCCGCTAATGAGCATGGCCGGAAACTGACAGAATATCAGGATAAAATCGCGCTGAAGATACGCTTTTTATCTGCATTCTTCACCAGAAATCTGCATCAAAAGGGTATCATTTCATGATGTTAAACAATTGTAGAATCTATGACAGAGCAGCTTCCAATAGTTACGTAATTATTTAACAGTGGAATAATCTTACAAAATAACCCTGCTGAAAGGTATCAGCTTCGGTAAAAATTGACGCAGATCATGATTTTCGTACTCAGAAGTGAGTAATCTTGATTACACCCCAAGATAGATCACCTATCAAAAAGGGATGATGCTAAGTTAAGGCTCTTTTAGTAAATTAGTGCGTTAGAGCAAAAGTAACCCTTTGTTTTATTGTGTGTTACGCAAGGACTAACGGCTCTGACTATACTGTCTCTCGTATCGAGCGCTGGTTTACTAATAGAGTTTAAACATTATCAGGAGAGCATTATGGCTGTTACTAATATCGCTGAACTGAACGCCCTCGTCGAGCGCGTGAAAAAAGCCCAGCGTGAATATGCCAACTTCACCCAAGAACAGGTTGATAAAATCTTCCGCGCGGCCGCTCTGGCTGCTGCAGATGCTCGAATCCCTCTCGCTAAAATGGCCGTTGCCGAATCCGGCATGGGTATCGTCGAAGATAAAGTGATCAAAAACCACTTTGCTTCTGAGTATATCTACAACGCCTATAAAGATGAGAAAACCTGTGGCGTGCTGTCTGAAGACGACACGTTCGGTACTATTACTATTGCTGAACCAATCGGCATTATTTGCGGTATCGTTCCGACTACCAACCCAACATCTACCGCTATCTTCAAATCCCTGATCAGCCTGAAGACCCGTAACGCCATCATCTTCTCCCCGCACCCACGTGCTAAAGATGCGACGAACAAAGCGGCAGACATCGTCCTGCAGGCTGCCATTGCTGCGGGTGCACCTAAAGACCTTATCGGCTGGATCGACCAGCCGTCTGTTGAACTGTCCAACGCGCTGATGCACCACCCGGATATTAACCTGATTCTGGCGACCGGTGGTCCTGGTATGGTTAAAGCTGCATACAGCTCAGGTAAACCTGCAATCGGCGTTGGCGCAGGTAACACCCCTGTTGTTATCGATGAAACTGCAGACATCAAACGTGCTGTTGCATCTGTCCTGATGTCTAAGACCTTCGATAACGGCGTAATCTGTGCGTCTGAACAGTCTGTTGTGGTTGTTGATTCCGTATACGATGCTGTTCGCGAACGTTTCGCCAGCCACGGCGGCTACATGCTGCAGGGTAAAGAGCTGAAAGCCGTTCAGGACATCATCCTGAAAAATGGCGCGCTGAACGCCGCCATCGTGGGTCAGCCAGCATACAAAATTGCTGAGCTCGCAGGCTTTACCGTTCCGGCAACCACCAAAATCCTGATCGGTGAAGTGAAAGTTGTCGACGAAAGCGAACCGTTCGCACACGAAAAACTGTCCCCTACTCTGGCTATGTACCGCGCTAAAGATTTTGACGACGCAGTACAGAAAGCAGAGAAGCTCGTTGCAATGGGTGGTATTGGTCACACGTCTTGCCTATACACCGACCAGGACAACCAGCCAGAACGTGTTGCTCACTTCGGTCAGATGATGAAAACCGCACGTATCCTGATTAACACCCCAGCATCTCAGGGTGGTATCGGTGACCTGTACAACTTTAAACTCGCACCTTCCCTGACTCTGGGTTGTGGTTCCTGGGGTGGTAACTCCATCTCTGAAAACGTTGGTCCAAAACACCTGATCAACAAGAAAACCGTTGCTAAGCGAGCTGAAAACATGTTGTGGCACAAACTTCCGAAATCTATCTACTTCCGCCGTGGCTCCCTGCCAATCGCGCTGGATGAAGTGATTACTGATGGCCACAAACGTGCGCTCATCGTGACTGACCGTTTCTTGTTTAACAACGGCTATGCTGACCAGATTACCTCAGTTCTGAAAGCGTCTGGCGTCGAAACGGAAGTCTTCTTTGAAGTTGAAGCTGACCCAACACTGAGCGTCGTGCGTAAAGGTGCTGAACTGGCGAACTCCTTCAAACCAGATGTGATCATTGCGCTGGGTGGCGGTTCCCCAATGGACGCCGCGAAAATCATGTGGGTCATGTACGAACATCCAGAAACGCACTTCGAAGAACTGGCGCTGCGCTTTATGGATATCCGTAAACGTATCTACAAGTTCCCGAAAATGGGCGTAAAAGCGAAAATGATCGCGGTTACCACGACCTCCGGTACGGGTTCAGAAGTTACACCGTTTGCGGTTGTGACTGATGACGCAACAGGTCAGAAATACCCGCTGGCTGACTATGCGCTGACGCCAGACATGGCTATCGTTGATGCCAACTTGGTTATGGATATGCCGAAATCACTGTGTGCATTCGGTGGTCTTGATGCAGTGACTCACGCCCTGGAAGCTTATGTTTCCGTACTGGCTTCTGAGTTCTCTGATGGCCAGGCACTGCAGGCGCTGAAACTGCTGAAAGAAAACCTGCCAGCGTCTTACAACGAAGGGTCTAAAAACCCGGTAGCGCGTGAGCGTGTTCACAGTGCAGCAACCATCGCCGGTATCGCGTTTGCCAACGCCTTCTTGGGTGTTTGCCACTCTATGGCACACAAACTGGGTTCTCAGTTCCACATTCCTCACGGTCTGGCGAACGCCCTGTTGATCAGCAACGTTATCCGTTATAACGCTAACGATAACCCAACCAAGCAGACTGCATTCAGCCAGTACGACCGTCCTCAGGCTCGTCGTCGTTACGCTGAAATTGCAGACCACCTGGGTCTGAGCGCACCGGGCGACCGTACTGCTGCGAAGATTGAGAAACTGCTGGCATGGCTGGACAGCATCAAAGCTGAGCTGGGTATTCCTAAATCTATCCGCGAAGCTGGCGTTCAGGAAGCGGACTTCCTCGCACACGTTGACAAGCTGTCGGAAGATGCGTTTGATGACCAGTGCACCGGTGCTAACCCACGCTACCCGCTGATCTCCGAGCTGAAACAGATTCTGCTGGATACTTACTACGGACGCGAGTTCAAAGAAAATGACATTGTTGCTGTGAAACCAGAAGCACCTGTCATCAAAGTTGACAAGAAAGCCAAGAAAAACGCTTAATTGACAGCCCGTAAAAAACCCGCCTTTGGCGGGTTTTTTTATGTCTATAGAGCCGAGTAATACATCAGGAAGACATCACTGCCGATTCTCGTCCTGAATCGCTGTGAGAGAACCTACAATCAGCGCTTCCTTATAATGCTTACGACAGACCGACACATAACGTTCATTGCCACCTATCACAACCTGCTCGCCATCAGCATACGGTTTCCCGGCCTGATCGAGGCGAAGCACCATGCTGGCTTTGCGACCGCAAAAGCAGATCGTTTTCAGTTCAACCAGTTTATCGGACCAGGCAAGCAAATACTGGCTTCCGGGAAATAATTCGCCACGAAAATCCGTACGCAGCCCATAACACAGGACGGGAATATCCAGCTCGTCAACGACATCAGAAAGCGCATGAACCTGCTCACGCGTCAGGAACTGGCTTTCGTCTACCAGAACGCAATGAATCGGCTGTAAAGCATGTTCAGTGCGGATATCCTGCAACAGGTCGGTTTCTGGATTATAAAGCCTTGCAGGCGACGAGAGACCTATCCTTGAACTCACCTTGCCCGCACCAAAGCGATCGTCGATTTCTGCCGTGTACACAACGGTACGCATACCTCGTTCCTGATAATTGTAGGAGGATTGAAGAAGCGCCGTGGATTTTCCGGCATTCATTGCCGAATAGTAGAAATAAAGTTGTGCCATTGGCCCTTAAACCTTGTTCAATGTGTAATATTCCCAATGAATCATTGTACCATATTTTGTCTGGTTATCAGCGATACACCGCACAGACTCTGCGGTTCAATGGGGCGATAGCAGCGGGGAGTTAACAAAAATAATGCGTTAAAACAGGAGGTAAAGGCATTTAGCTCATCTTATATGTAGCGATTCAGCTAAACATAACACTTCTTTTTATACTGGAATCGACGTTCATTAAAATTCACTATTTATTAACTATTTCTGCCTTCAGATTGCCCGGGTAAACTAATACAAAAGGCTGATATTTATCACCCGCAACTATAATCCTTGGGGTAAATGTCACAAAAAAGATGCAACCAAACGGGTCGTAGCGGTTTACGTCATAACACATGCCTCAGTTAGGCGATGAAATTTAAGTTAGCGTAATTAATAATAGCGCCCATTATTTAGTATTTTTTGAATTCCTTACATTCCCACCTATTGCACAACTCAATTTATCGCTCTATTATTAGGTCAACAAACCATCCCCCCATTATAAGTTTGAGATTACTACAATGAGCGAAGCACTTAAAATTCTGAACAACATCCGTACTCTTCGTGCGCAGGCAAGAGAATGCACCCTCGAAACGCTGGAAGAAATGCTGGAAAAATTAGAAGTTGTGGTTAATGAACGTCGCGAAGAAGAAAGCGCTGCTGCCGCTGAAATCGAAGAGCGTACTCGTAAACTGCAGCAATACCGCGAAATGCTGATTGCAGATGGTATCGATCCAAACGAATTGCTGAACAGCATGGCTGCAGCAAAAACCGGCACCAAAGCAAAACGCGCTGCTCGTCCTGCTAAATATAGCTATGTTGATGAGAACGGCGAAACTAAAACCTGGACTGGCCAGGGTCGTACTCCTGCTGTTATCAAGAAAGCCATGGATGAGCAAGGTAAACAGCTGGATGACTTCCTGATCAAGGATTAATCCGAACGCATTCTGAAAAATCCCGCATAATGCGGGATTTTTTGTTTCTGCTATTCACGTCAAACATCCTCTTACACTCTGTCATATAGCGACAACGGCTATTTAATGTCCCTTACAAAGTGGGTTTGCCACGCTGTAATGGCCATAAAAAAACCGGTGGGCATCACCACACCGGTCTTGTTCATTCGACGCTCAGGTTATTTTTTAATACCCATACTGTCTTTGAGCCAGGCTTTAAATTCTTCACCCAGGGTATTGTGGCGAATGCCATATTCAACAAATGCCTGCATATAGCCGAGTTTATTACCGCAATCATGGCTCTTACCTTTCATATGGTAAGCCTCTACGGTTTCTTTCTCGATCAGCATATCAATACCATCGGTCAGCTGAATCTCATCACCTGCTCCTGGAGGCGTTTTCGCCAGCAGTGGCCAGATTTCAGCGCTTAGGACATAACGGCCGACAACCGCCAGGTTAGACGGCGCGACGTCTGCCTTAGGCTTTTCTACAACGCCTACCATTGGCACGCTTTCACCCGGATTAAGGTTCACGCCTTTGCAGTCAACAACGCCATAGGCAGTAACGTCTTCAACAGGCTCAACCATAATCTGGCTGCTACCGGTTTCATCGAACCGTTTGATCATCTCTGCCAGGTTATCCTGCGAGAGATCGGATTCATACTCATCCAGAATAACGTCTGGCAAGATAACCGCGACAGGCTCATCGCCAACAACAGGGTGTGCACACAACACAGCGTGACCCAGGCCTTTAGCCAGCCCCTGGCGAACCTGCATAATGGTTACGTGCGGAGGGCAAATAGACTGAACCTCAGCCAACAGCTGACGCTTAACGCGTTTTTCCAGCATGGCTTCAAGTTCAAAACTGGTATCAAAATGGTTTTCAATAGAGTTTTTAGATGAATGCGTAACCAGCACAATTTCAGTTATGCCTGCTGCAATACATTCATTAACAACGTACTGGATTAATGGCTTATCAACCAAAGGCAGCATTTCTTTAGGAATTGCCTTAGTTGCTGGTAACATCCTGGTCCCCAATCCCGCAACCGGGATAACGGCCTTTCTGACTTTTGAATTTAGGGCAGCCATTGAAATTCTCCTGAACTGTTCAAACTTTGAACTTTTATGCATTAAATAACGCGTTGAGTATATCAGCCTTACCCTACAGTCCGGGTCTGAAAAGAACGCGTTGCCGATCAATTAAGACAAATACGCATGATGCTTGGCGGTGATACTAGCACTCCCGGCAAAGCACTGGAAAAGCAATCGTAAGAATACAATTCAACTGCTTATTCCGTGGACAACATTAAGCGAAGCCGTCCCCCTGCCCCCCAAATTTGGCACTGCCAGGAAGAACAGCGGTGGCTAATTTGATTTAGATAGGCAGTGCCCAACGTACCAAGCGGCACTCCATTACTCACCTCAATATGATGTTCACCGGTATTCAGCGAGGCATTGAGGCCAGCAGAAACCAGGATCAGATTTTTCAAACCGCTGTGATAATAACCGACCAGTAGCGGAAATTGCCCCGGCAAATTAGCCTGTCGAAAAAGCTGGTTAACTTGTTTAAGTAAACTGCCTAGCTCAGGAAGTCGTTGCCCCTGGTGCGATAACTGTTCTTGCAATAAGCCATTAAATAGCGCCCGGAGGAGTAATGCCGCTAAAACGCCATTATCTCCAGCACGGGTGACGTCCAGACAATAAAAGGCAAGATCGGATTCTGACAGCGGCGCAATATCCAGCACCAGCCCGGGTTGGTCAGCGGCAACAAGTTGTCGATAATTTACGCGGCAGTGCGAGATGGATTGCTGCACGGGTGGCTGAAGTTCTTTCAGCAATTTCGATGCCGCAAGGGGATTACTGACTAATGCATCCCAGTCCTGGAAAAGGCGCTCTTCCTCCTCAACCCGGGAATTAAACATATTTGGATAGAGGCAGGCCAGCACCGTTTCACGTAAACGGTTCAGATCCTTTACAGGTTTAAGCAAGATATCCTGGACACCTAAACGGAGAGCCTTAGCGATGTCCGCCATATTTTCTGTGGCAGAGATCACCAGAATCGGTATCTGGTCACCTTCATTGCGCAGATGCTCAACCAGCTTCAGTCCGTTCATCCGCGGCATCTCAATATCACAGATCATGAGATCGGGCGTGATACTGATCATTTTTTCCAGCGCGTCGACACCATCCTCAGCGAGCAAGGTGCTTGCCCCGAGCGATGATAACCACGAATCCAGCAGCGATCGGAAAACGGGCTCGTCTTCAACAATCAAAATGTGTTTTCCGGCCAATGGCTGCGTCATGGTTCCTCCCCTGGCTGACAGTAACTCAATAGTGGCATGCTATTGGTACTATCGCCTGTCAGATTTTGCTGAAGTAATCAAAAAAGGATGCTCAACGTGCGGTTCGCACAAATGGCAACAACTCGTCTATTTTCTTTTCGACGGCTAACGAGCCCGCTGCGATGGCGGCCTCAGCCCGATGGAAATCAAGGGTAGAGATTTGTGGACAATAAGGTTGAATCAGAATATCCGGAGGGTCACCGGCCATACGGTTGCGCTTAAGGCGGTTCTCAAGCACCTGAATAGAGGTCGTCATGATCTCCATCGCCGTTGGCGCAGTTACCGAGCGACGCGCGGCTATACGACCAATGCGTCCGCGTAAGCGTTCATGCCAGGCGAGTTTATCGCCCTCAGTATCTTCACTTTGCAGATTGACCGGCATAAGGTCTTGTTGCATAAGATGCGCATCGTGCTGCAAATCCACGGCAATCACGATGTCAGCCCCCATCGCCCGCGTCAGGGAGATAGGAACCGGGTTAACGACGCCACCATCGACAAGCCAGTACCCATTGTGGGGAACAGGTGCCATTAACCCCGGCATACTGCATGAGGCGCGTACGGCAAGCTGGAGATCCCCTTCGGTAAGCCAAAGCTCACGACCGGTACTGAGATTTGTCGCGACGGCACCGAAAGGCATTTGACAATGGCTGAAGTCATCAAGAGGCATTATCTGGCGGAACTGATTAAACACGCGTTCACCGCGCAGCAATCCACCGCGCTGCCAGGAGAGATCCATCAGGCGCAGTACGTCCCAGTAACTGAAGGAGCGCACCCAGGCTTCGAGTTCCGGGAGCTTTCCACACGCATAGGCGGATCCGACCAGCGATCCAATCGAACACCCTGCGACAATATCGACATCAATACCCATCTTTTTTAAGGCATTGATAACTCCAATATGCGACCACCCCCGCGCTGCACCTGAGCCCAGCGCCAGCCCAATCTTAACTTTTCTCATTAGCCCTGTTTAACTTCCCCTGGATCCCAACATAGCGTCAACGCAACGGCTCAGTTAACATGGTGCTACCCGAAGCGTTTTACGCCCTTATTTTTTATTCCAGGAAGAGAATTGTGTCTCAACTCTGCCCCTGTGGTAGCGCTCTGGAGTATAGCCTATGTTGCCAGCGATATCTTACTGGCGAACAGGTTGCACCAGACCCGTCACACCTAATGCGTTCGCGGTATACTGCTTTTGTGATCAAAGACGCAGACTACCTGATTAAAACCTGGCATCCGTCCTGCCATGCTGCCGATTTCAGACAAGATATCGTCGCCGGGTTCGCCAGCACCGAGTGGCTTGGCCTGACCGTGTATGAATCAGCAAAAGGCAGCCACGATAGCGAAGGCTTCGTCAGCTTTGTTGCCCGGTTTACCGAACAAAATAAACCTGGCGCGATTATCGAGCGTTCCCGGTTCTTAAAGGAAAGCGGGCAATGGTATTATATTGACGGAACGCGTCCTCAGTTTGGTCGCAACGATCCCTGCCCATGCGGTTCAGGTAAAAAATTTAAAAAGTGTTGCGGGCAGTAACGCCGACAACGCAGATTTCGCAAATACATAAACAGGATTTCCCGGCGATGCAATCACTACAACGTAAAGTTCTGCGCACCATCTGTCCCGATCAAAAAGGGCTGATCGCACGAATTACCAACATTTGCTACAAACATGAATTGAATATCGTGCAGAACAACGAGTTCGTTGATCACCGTACCGGCCGCTTCTTTATGCGTACCGAGCTGGAAGGCATTTTCAACGACAACACGCTGCTGGCCGATCTGGATAGCGCTCTGCCGGAAGGTTCCGTACGCGAACTGACGCCAGCAGGCCGTCGTCGCATTGTCATTCTTGTGACAAAAGAGGCGCACTGCCTGGGCGACCTGCTGATGAAAGCGAATTACGGCGGGCTGGATGTCGAAATCGCCGCCGTTATCGGTAACCACGAGACGCTTCGCACGCTGGTTGAGCGTTTTGATATTCCGTTTGAGCTGGTAAGTCATGAAGGCCATACGCGCGAAGAGCACGATGACCTGATGGCGCAGGCGATTGAAGCGCATAACCCGGACTACGTTGTGCTGGCGAAATACATGCGCGTACTGACCCCCTCCTTCGTGTCGCGTTTCCCGAACAAGATTATCAACATCCACCATTCATTCCTGCCGGCCTTTATTGGTGCGCGCCCTTATCATCAGGCGTATGAGCGCGGCGTGAAAATCATCGGTGCGACCGCGCACTACGTGAATGACAATCTGGATGAAGGCCCCATCATTATGCAGGACGTGATTCATGTGGATCACACCTATACAGCAGAAGACATGATGCGTGCCGGACGTGACGTAGAGAAGAACGTGTTAAGCCGTGCGCTGTATCAGGTTCTGGGGCAGCGTGTGTTCGTTTACGGCAACAGAACGATCATTCTTTAATCGACAGTGAAATGAATTGGTTAGCTTTACAGCTTTGCGTGTAAAAATCAGGCAACCAGTTTATTTTTATTGTGGTAAAGCTTTACAGGGGCGTGTCATTTGATATGATGCGCCCCGCTTCCAGCAGGAAGCAGGCCAGTAAATGCATTACCCCGTGGTGGGGTTCCCGAGCGGCCAAAGGGAGCAGACTGTAAATCTGCCGTCATCGACTTCGAAGGTTCGAATCCTTCCCCCACCACCATCGCTTCCATATCGTTGTGAATCACTCCTTAGCTATAATTGCAAACTACATCGGCGGCAATCGACGCGCTACCGGTGAACTCTTCACAATCGATGTATTACACTGCGCATGATCTGCCAGCCCATCCAGTAACGCATCGAGCTGTTCTATTGAATGCACCACCAGCCTGATCACAAAGCAATCTTCCCCAGTCACCTTGTCACTCTCAATACACTCCGGCATCGCCTGAATGTATTTATCCACCTTGTGTAATAATCCCGGCAACGGACGAACCCGAACCAGCGCCTGTAACGTGTACCCCAACGCCGCCAGGTTCACGCGCGCACCGTAACCCTGAATCACGCCCCGTTCCTCAAGCCTTTTAAGGCGCTCCGCCGTGCTGGGCGACGTCAGCCCAATTCGCCCGCTAAGCACCTTCAGCGACATGCGCGCATCCTCTACCAGACAGGCCAGGATTTGTCGGTCGATATCATCGATAAGGTATTCCATCGGTTTCACCTAATTTTAAAAAGCTATTAGCGTAATCAACCTTATATCACCCCTGTAAAACACGATAGCCATTTCCGACAATAACATCACTAATCAGGAGGTGGATGATGCGCGATTTACAGAAAGGCGTCTGGCAAATGTGCCTGGCGATGTTAATTTCAGGTTCAATTGGTGTTTTTGTTTTGCTCTCAGGCCTGCCGGTGACGGACGTGGTGTTCTGGCGCTGCCTGATTGGTGCTATCGCGCTGTTTATCTTCATTCGGATAAGCAAAAAACCCTTTAGCCCACTGACCCGAGCCACGCTGATGCTGGCCATTCTTGGCGGTGTGGCGTTAGTGGTGAACTGGCTATTGCTCTTTGCCGCCTATGAACGAATTTCAATTGGGCTTTCTACCGTGGTGTATAACACCCAACCGTTTATGCTGGTGATGATGGGGATGTTTTTAGGCGAACGCGTTAGCCTTGTTAAGTGGGGATGGCTACTCCTGGCGTTTGGCGGCGTGATTATTCTGCTGTCCCGGGAGCTTACCGGCGAGCATGACGGCGCGTGGCTCACGGGGGTTGGTCTGGCGCTGGGGGCAGCCTTCTTCTACGCGCTGACGGCAATGATCGCCCGTAAACTCACATCCATCGCCCCGCAGCATATCGCCTTTATTCAGGTGCTGACGGGGGTAGTGATGCTGCTACCGCTGGCGCATTTGCCCGCATTATCGGGTGATTTCCCGTGGACGATTTTGCTGACGCTCGGCATCGTTCACACCGGGATCATGTATCAGCTCCTGTACAGCGCCATCCAGAAGCTCCCTACTCCCATTACCGGCTCGCTGTCATTTATTTATCCGGTTGTCGCGATCCTTGTCGATCACCTGGCGTTTGGGCACTCGCTAAACCTTACGCAACTGGCGGGCGGCGCGTTGATTCTGTTTGCTGCCGCGGGGAATAACCTGGGCTGGGGCGAAAAAAAACCCCGCGAGTGCGGGGTTGGTATTAAATCGGCGAATTAGCGGCGAGCGCGCACAATCTGGTATTTGCGCGTCAGGTATTCCACCGGCGCGCTCCAGATATGCACCAGGCGGGAGAATGGGAACAACACAAACAGGGTCATCCCCAACACCAGGTGCACGCGGAAGATAAACGCCACGCCGTCCAGATGCGCAGAGGCACCGCCGTGGAAGGTCACCACCGACTGCGCCCAGCCGACCAGTTTCATCATTTCGCTGCCATCCATATGCTGAGCAGAGAATGGAATGGTTAGCAGGCCCAGCGCACACTGCACCATCAGCAACGTGAGGATCAGAATGTCTGCACCTGTCGTCGTCGCCCGAACGCGCGGGCTGAACAGGCGACGTTTCAGCAGCAACAGTCCACCCACCAGACACATCACGCCGCTGGCGCCGCCGGCAAACATGGCCATCTTCTGCTTCACCTCGATGGGCAGCCAGGCTTCATACATCCAGTGCGGCGTCAGCATACCGAGGAAGTGCCCGGCAAAAATTCCGAGGATCCCGATATGGAACAGGTTGGAGGCCAGATTCATCCCTTTGCGATCCAGCATCTGGCTAGAGGCTGCACGCCAGGTGTACTGCCCATAGTCATAACGAAGCCAGCTTCCCACCAGGAACACGGTGCCCGCGATATACGGGTAGATGTCAAAGAAGAACATGTTAAGGAAGTGCATTATTGCTGTCCTCCGTTAGAGATATTCAAATATTGCGGGGCAATCGCTCCGGCGAAACGGCGCTTATGCGCAGAGATTTCTGACTCACCGCAGTTCTGATCGGCAAAGAATTTAACCTGCTCTTCTTCCCAAACCGCATCCAGCGCCTGCGGGGTATCATCACGCGCTTCATCCGCGATTTTCTGCGCCACTTTTTCGCTATCCACGGCGGCGTTTGCCAGCTTCACCAGCAGGTCGAAGAGAACCGCATAGACACTTTCGCGCTGCTGAAGACGGGCGCTGAGTAACGCCAGAATAGGTGCGATGTCCTGCAAACCACCCAACGCTTCATCTTTAGGAAGCTGCGCCAGGTACTCCAGGTACAGCGGCAGATGGTCCGGCAGTTCGCGGCTGTCGAGCTGCAGGCCGTGCTGTTCGTACTGGGCCATCAGGTCAACCATCGCCTGGCCACGGTCGCGGGATTCACCGTGCACGTGTTCGAACAGCAGCAGCGAGGTGGCGCGACCGCGGTCAAACAGCTGGCTGTAGTCCGACTGTGCGTCCAGAAGATCGCGCGCTAACAGGTCACGCAGGAAAACGCCCAGCTTATGGGCATCCTCTTTATCCAGGTTTTCAGATGACGCGAGTGCATCAAAGAGTTCCTGTTGATGCTGCGCAAGCGCAGCATCAGGGTACTCGAGCAGACGCGAAACAATGACGAGTTCAATCATTGGTGCGGCTCCGTTTTGCTGGTCACATCCATGGCATCTATGCGACGGCTGTTGAACAGGTTGAATTTGGTGTCAGACCCATGGCAACCATCACCAAAGGTAAAGCCACACCCGCTTTTTTCCGGGAAGGCTTCACGCGCCTGCTCGCGGTGGCTACTTGGCACCACGAAACGATCTTCGTAGTTCGCAATCGCCAGATAACGGTACATTTCCTGCGCCTGCGCGTCGGTGAGACCGACCTCTTCCAGTGCACGGGTATCAATAATGCCGTCAACGGTTTCGGCACGTTTGAAATGACGCATTGCCAGCATACGTTTCAGCGCCAGCAGGACCGGCTGGGTATCGCCTGCGGTCAGCAGGTTGGCAAGATACTGAACCGGGATACGCAGGCTTTCCACGTCAGGCAGGATGCCGTTGCTACCCAGTTCACCCGCGTCTGCAGCAGACTGAATCGGTGACAGAGGCGGCACATACCAGACCATTGGCAGCGTGCGGTATTCAGGGTGCAGCGGCAGAGCCAGCTTCCAGTCCATCGCCATTTTGTACACCGGCGACTGTTGCGCCGCGTCGATCACGCTCTGCGGTACGCCGTCTTTCAGCGCCTGCTCAATCACTTTCGGATCGTTCGGATCGAGGAACACGTCCAGTTGACGCTGATACAGATCTTTCTCGTTCTCAGTGCTCGCCGCGGTTTCAATTGCATCCGCGTCATACAGCAGCACGCCGAGGTAACGAATACGGCCCACGCAGCTTTCTGAACAGACGGTTGGCATCCCGGCTTCGATGCGCGGATAGCAGAAAATGCACTTCTCTGACTTACCGCTCTTCCAGTTAAAATAGATTTTTTTGTACGGGCAACCGGTGATACACATGCGCCAGCCGCGGCACTTGTCCTGGTCGATCAGTACGATGCCGTCTTCTTCACGCTTGTAGATGGCACCGCTCGGGCACGTCGCCACACATGCCGGGTTAAGGCAGTGCTCGCACAGGCGCGGCAGATACATCATGAAGGTGTTTTCGAACTGGCCGTACATTGCCTTCTGCATGTTCTCGAAGTTTTTGTCTTTCGACAGCTTCTCAAACTCACCGCCCAGGTCATCTTCCCAGTTCGGCCCTTTTTCAATCTTCGCCATACGCTGACCGGTGATCAGCGAACGAGGGCGCGCAATAGGCTGGTGTTTACCCTCCGGCGCGTTGTGCAGGTTCTGGTAATCGAAATCAAACGGCTCGTAGTAATCGTCAATGCCCGGCAGATGCGGGTTAGCAAAGATTTTCCCCAGCAGCATGGCGCGGTTACCCATGCGCGGCTGGATTTTGCCGTTGATCTTGCGGATCCAGCCGCCCTTGTATTTCTCCTGGTCTTCCCAGTTGGTCGGGAAACCGGTACCTGGCTTGGTTTCAACGTTGTTGAACCACGCGTACTCTGTCCCTTCACGGCTGGTCCAGACGTTTTTACAGGTGACTGAGCAGGTATGACAGCCGATGCATTTATCCAGATTCAGCACCATGCCGACTTGTGAACGAATTTTCATTTTACGCTCTCCTGTACCTGGTCATTACCTTCGCCATCTAACCAGTTAATATTCTTCATCTTACGTACCACCACGAACTCATCGCGGTTAGAACCCACCGTGCCGTAATAGTTAAAGCCGTACGCCAGCTGCGCATAGCCACCAATCATATGGGTTGGCTTCGGCGTAATACGGGTCACCGAGTTATGGATACCGCCGCGTTGTTCGGTGATTTCCGATCCCGGAATGTTCACGATACGTTCCTGGGCGTGGTACATCATGGTCATCCCCGCAGGCACGCGCTGGCTCACCACCGCACGGGCTGTTAAGGAACCGTTGCTGTTGAACACTTCGATCCAGTCGTTATCCACAATCCCCAGATCTTTGGCATCTGCTTCGCTCATCCACACAATCGGGCCGCCTCGTCCCAGCGTCAGCATCAACAGGTTGTCGCTGTAGGTCGAGTGGATCCCCCACTTCTGGTGAGGCGTCAGGAAGTTCAGCGCTTTCTCAGGGTTACCGTTGGATTTCTCGCCCATCACCTCTTTCACCGAACGGGTATCGATAGGTGGACGGTACACAAGCAGGCTTTCACCGAAATCGCGCATCCACTGGTGATCCTGATACAGAGACTGACGCCCGGTCAGCGTACGCCATGGGATCAGCTCGTGAACGTTGGTGTAACCGGCGTTATAGGAGACATGCTCATCTTCAAGGCCAGACCAGGTCGGGCTGGAGATAATTTTGCGCGGCTGCGCCTGAATGTCGCGGAAGCGAATTTTTTCGTCTTCTTTGTTCAGCGCCAGATGCTTATGGTCGCGGCCGGTAAATTCGCTCAGTGCTTCCCAGGCTTTCACTGCCACCTGACCGTTGGTTTCCGGCGCCAGAGTCAGGATCATCTCTGCCGCATCAATGGCCGTGTTCAGCATTGGCTGGCCTTTCGCCGGGCCATCCGCTTTGGTGTAATTGAGCTTACGCAGCAGATCCATCTCGCTCTGTGTATTCCAGGCGATCCCTTTTCCGCCGTTACCGATTTTCTCCATCAGCGGGCCGATAGAGGTGAAACGCTCGTAGGTCGCTGGGTAATCACGTTCAACTGGAATAATGTGCGGGGCCGTAACGCCTGGGATCAGGTCGCACTCGCCTTTTTTCCAGTCCTTCACGTCCAGCGGCTGCGCCAGCTCGGCGGCGGAGTCATGCTGGATAGGCAGCGTGACGATGTCCGTCTCTTTGCCCAGGTGACCCACGCAGACTTCGGAGAATTTTTCGGCGATGCCTTTGTAGATCTCCCAATCGCTTTTCGACTCCCATGCCGGATCCACGGCAGCAGACAGCGGATGAATAAACGGATGCATATCCGAGGTATTCATGTCGTCTTTTTCATACCAGGTCGCGGTTGGCAGGACGATATCGGAGTACAGGCAGGTACTGGACAGGCGGAAGTCCAGGGTCACTACCAGGTCGAGCTTGCCGTCAAGGCCGTTATCTTTCCACTCCACCTCTTCAGGCTTCACACCGCCCTGCTTACCGAGATCTTTGCCCTGAATACCATGGTCAGTACCGAGCAGATATTTCAGCATGAACTCGTGGCCTTTACCGGAGGAACCGAGCAGGTTAGAACGCCAGATAAACAGGTTGCGCGGATGGTTCTTACCGTTTTCAGGCTGTTCGGCCGCGAAACGGATAGATCCTTCTTTCAGGGATTTAACGGTGTAATCCACCGGCGACATTCCTGCTTTCTTCGCCTCTTCCGCAATGCGCAGCGGGTTGGTACCCAGCTGTGGCGCAGACGGCAGCCAGCCCATGCGTTCTGCACGGACGTTGAAGTCGATCAGGTGGCCACTGTAGCGGGATTTATCCGCCATCGGTGACAGCAGTTCCTGAGCGGTCACCGTCTCATAGCGCCACTGGCTGGAGTGGTTATAGAAGTAGGAGGTGCTGTTCATGTGACGTGCCGGACGCTGCCAGTCAAGGGCAAACGCCAGCGGCTGCCAGCCGGTCTGAGGACGCAGTTTTTCCTGGCCCACATAGTGCGCCCAGCCGCCACCGCTCTGCCCCACACAGCCGCAGAAGATCAGCATGTTGATCAGGCCACGATAGTTCATATCGAGGTGATACCAGTGGTTCAGACCCGCGCCGACGATAATCATCGAACGACCGTGGGTTTTATCGGCGTTTTCCGCAAACTCACGGGCGATACGGGTAATCTGCGTGGCAGGCACGCCCGTGATTTGCTCAGCCCAGGCCGGGGTATACGCTTTTACCTCGTCATAGCTGGTTGCGCAATTTTCATCATTCAGACCGCGTTCCAGACCGTAGTTGGCCATGGTCAGATCGTAAACGGTGGTTACCAGCGCCGTCGAACCGTCCGCCAGCTGCAGGCGTTTCACCGGCAGCTTGTGCATTAAAACGTTTTGCAGTTCAACCTTGTTGACGTGCTCGGTGCCTTCGCCGCCAAAGTACGGGAAGCCGACGTCCGCGATCTCATCCTGGCTGCCAAGCATGCTCAGACGCAGATCCGTTTCCGCCCCGGAGGTGCCGTCACGCTGTTCAAGGTTCCATTTACCCTTCTCGCCCCAGCGGAAGCCAATAGAGCCATTCGGTGCGATCAATTCGCCATTGCTGTTACAGGCAACGGTTTTCCATTCAGGGTTATTTTCCTGGCCCAGCGCATCCACCAGATCGGCGGCGCGCAGCATACGGCCCGCGGCATAGTAGCCGCCACGCTCTTCAAGCATGACCAGCATTGGGAAGTCGGTATAGCGACGTACGTAGTCAGTGAAGTACTGGCTAGGCTTATCGAGGTGGAATTCACGCAGCATAACGTGACCCATCGCCAGCGCCATTGCCGCATCGGTACCCTGCTTCGGTGCCAACCACAGATCGCACAGCTTAGCGATTTCCGCGTAGTCAGGCGTGATGGCAACCGTTTTGGTGCCTTTGTAACGCACTTCGGTAAAGAAGTGGGCATCAGGCGTACGGGTCTGCGGTACGTTTGACCCCCACGCAAGAATATAGCTGGAGTTATACCAGTCAGCGGATTCCGGCACGTCGGTCTGCTCGCCCCAGGTCTGCGGAGACGCAGGCGGCAGGTCACAGTACCAGTCGTAGAAGCTGAGGCAGGTCCCCCCAATCAGGGAAAGGTAACGCGCGCCGGAAGCATAGGACACCATCGACATCGCCGGAATTGGCGAGAAGCCCGCCACGCGGTCGGGACCGTAAGTTTTGACGGTGTAGACGTTAGAGGCGGCAATCAGCTCGTTGACTTCTTTCCAGGAGGAGCGGACAAACCCGCCGCGACCGCGAGCCTGCTTGAAGCTTTTGGCCTTGTCGGCGTCTTCGATGATGGAAGCCCAGGCATCAACGGGATCGCTGTGCTGCACTTTGGCTTCACGCCACATTTTCATCAGGCGTTTACGCATCAGAGGGTATTTCAGACGGTTTGCGCTGTAGAGATACCAGGAGTAGCTCGCGCCACGCGGGCAGCCGCGCGGTTCATGGTTTGGCAGATCCGGGCGCGTACGCGGATAATCGGTCTGCTGCACTTCCCAGGTCACCAGACCGTTTTTAACGAAAATCTTCCAGCTACACGAACCCGTGCAGTTTACGCCATGGGTAGAACGGACAACTTTGTCATGCTGCCAGCGCTGACGGTAACCGTCTTCCCAGTCCCGGTTGGTCTCCAGAACCTGGCCGTGCCCATCGGCAAAAGTCTCACCCTTCTGTTTGAAGTAGCGAAACCGGTCCAAAAATTTGCTCATCGGGTATCTCCTGTATGGAGCCTGTGGCTCTCTAAATCGACATTGCTGATTTGCAGCGAAGGTAACGCTATGAAAGAAGGTGAGAATTGATAACGATCAAGGCGGGCGGGGTCTCACGAGGGAGGTATTAACCCCACTACCACCAAAGCGGTATAAATGTGAATTTTTTATATTACTGATATATATAGTAAATTTTTATTTATCATACGAACGTGGCGGCGTTTTTTAACATCTAAGGTATTAAGGAGTAGGGCTTCCTGCAATGCGATGGCGATCGCAGTGTTACCCGTGGCGGCGATGGGGGAGAACCAGTAAGTATGTTGTAACTAATAGGGATATAAAAAAAACGCGGCACTGAGGCCGCGCAAACGGATAATCAAACTTACTTATTTTTCTTAGTATTACGGCCATATACCAGCCACGTAATGACCACGCAGGCGATATAGAACACGAGGAACACTTTCATTGCCCCTGCCGGAGAGCCGGTCAGGTCGAGGGAGATACCGAACGCTTTCGGGATAAAGAAGCCGCCGATAGCGCCAATCGCAGAGATAAAGCCCAGCGCCGCAGCCGTATCGGTTGCCGCTTCGCGCATCGCCTGCTCCTCGCTGCCACCCTGCGCCTTCACGCGGTCCATGGTCAGCTTACGGAAGATGACCGAGATCATCTGGAACGTGGAGGCGCTCCCCAGCCCGGCCGTCAGGAACAGCACCATAAACACGCCGAAGAAGGCGATGAAATTACCGCCCTGCCCCTCGGCTGGCAGCGTCAGGAACAGCAGCGCGCAGAAGACAGCCATCACCACGAAGTTCACCAGCGTCACGCGCGTCCCGCCGAGGCGGTCCGAAATCATGCCGCCCACGGAACGTGCCAATGCGCCAATAAACGGACCAAAGAAGGCAAAGTGCAGGATCTGGATGTCCGGGAACTGGGTTTTCGACAGCATGGCGAAGCCGGCAGAAAAGCCGATGAATGAGCCAAAGGTCGCCAGATACAGCAGCGCCATTACCCACAGGTGTCCGCGTTTCAGAACTGGCAGCTGCTCGCTAAGCGAGGCCTTTGATGCCGACAGATCGTTCATAAAGAACCAGGATGCCAGGGTGAAGATCACCAGGAAAGGCACCCAAATCCACGCCGCGTTTTGCAGGAACAGATAAGAGCCATCCGCCTGTTCAACACCGCCGCCGCCAAACGCCGCAAAGATAGAGACCGAGATCGCCAGCGGAGCAATCAACTGCATCACGCTCACGCCCATGTTGCCCAGGCCACCGTTGATGCCCAGCGCGCCACCCTGCTTCGCTTTCGGGAAGAAGAAGCTGATATTTGCCATGCTGGAGGCAAAGTTAGCCCCTGCAAAACCGCACAGCAGAGAGATAATCACGAATACGCTAAACGGCGTAGAGGTATCCTGCACGGCAAAACCGAGCCATACGCAAGGTACGATCATGATACCGGTACTGAATGCCGTCCAGCGACGACCACCAAACACCGGCACCATAAAGGCGTAAGGCACACGCAAAAGCGCTCCCGATAAAGACGGCAGCGCTGTCAACATAAACAGCTGGTCCGTGGTAAAGCTAAAACCGACTTTGGGCAGGTTAACCGCCACGGCACTGAACAACATCCATACGCAAAACGCTAACAGCAAACAGGGAACGGAAATCCACAGGTTACGACTTGCAACGCGATGGCCTCGTTGTTGCCAGAAAGCCGGATCTTCCGGACGCCATTCTGTAATAACGGAACCACGTTCCCTT
The DNA here is from genome assembly GCF_036903355.1 of Enterobacter sp. UNJFSC 003. Classification (NCBI taxonomy): domain Bacteria; kingdom Pseudomonadati; phylum Pseudomonadota; class Gammaproteobacteria; order Enterobacterales; family Enterobacteriaceae; genus Enterobacter; species Enterobacter sp. UNJFSC 003. The sequence goes on along the minus strand of NZ_JBAKHK010000001.1, from coordinate 899,629 downwards.
TCGGGAGTGGATGAGTGACTCATAGACACCTCTGATTCTTGAAAGATGCTGCAAACATTAGGGTTTTAGGGCGGCGGTAAGTTGATATAAATCAAAGGAAAAGTAGGTGGTTTTGCGGCGTGAAAAAAGCCCTCACTCTTAGTGAGTAGACATAAGGGGTAAAAAAGGTGTGGTTTTTCACGGTGCTGAAGCTTACCTGAACCTCCCTCCCCCTTGCTCTTACCCCACTGGCAATTTAGAGGTAATCCTTTATTGGTATGGGTATACTCCAGGGTATGCACGAGAATAGCGCCATTCCTGCAAGCAGGCCACGTCAGGAGCCCGGCAACCCTATGTTGAAAAGATGTTTATCTCCATTAACGCTGGTTAGCCAGCTAGCCCTTATTGTTATGCTGTCCACCGCGATCGGTGTGACCGGCATGGCTATTTCTGGATGGCTGGTACAGGGCGTACAGGGTAATGCTCATGCCATCAACGAGGCAGGCTCGCTACGTATGCAGAGTTATCGTCTACTGGCGTCGGTTCCGTTAACGCAGGAAGACCAGCCGCTTATTGACGATATGGAACGTACCGCGTTCAGCCCCGAGCTGGAAAGAGCCGCGACCCGCGACGGACAAGAGTATCAGCTGAAATCGTTGCAAAATTACTGGCACACGCAGCTGAAGCCGGGATTACGGCAGGCACAGCAGGCCGAAACGGTCGCGCAGGACGTTGCCGGCTTCGTTTCCCGCATTGATGCGCTGGTCTCCTCGTTCGATCACACCACCGAGTTACGTATTGACCGCGTGGTGATGGTTCACCGGGTGATGGCGCTGTTTATGGGCCTGCTGCTGATTTTCACCATCATCTGGCTACGCGCAAGATTGTTGAACCCGTGGAAACAGCTGCTGGCGATGGCCCGCGCCGTTGCGAACAGAGATTTTACCCAGCGCGCCCACATCAGCGGCCGTAACGAAATGGCCATGCTGGGTCAGGCGCTCAATACCATGTCCGAAGAGCTGTCCGAAAGCTATGCGGTACTGGAAAAACGGGTCCAGGAAAAAACGGCCGGCCTTGAGCAAAAAAACGAAATTCTTTCGTTCCTGTGGCAGGCGAATCGCCGCCTTCATATGCAGGTGCCCTTGTGTGAACGCCTCTCGCCGGTGCTCAACGGCCTGCAAAATCTGACGTTGCTGCATGATCTCGAGCTGCGGGTATATGACGTCGAAGATGAAGAAAATCATCAGGAATTCACCTGCCAGTCGGATATGTCCTGCGATGACAAAGGCTGTCACCTTTGCCCGCGCGGCTTACCGCCGCTCGCCACCAGCGGAACCACGCTTAAATGGCGGCTGACGGATAGCCATACCCAGTACGGTATTCTGCTGGCCACGCTGCCCGCCGGGCGCCATCTCAGCCACGACCAGCAGCAGCTGGTGGATACGCTGGTGGAACAGCTGACCGCGACGCTGGCACTCGACAGGCATCAGGAAAAGCAGCAGCAGCTGATTGTTATGGAAGAGCGCGCGACCATCGCCCGCGAACTTCATGACTCTATCGCCCAGTCCCTCTCCTGTATGAAAATGCAGGTGAGCTGTCTGCAGATGCAGGACGCGGCAATGCCGGATAGCAATAAGCAGCTGCTGAGCCAGATCCGCAACGAGCTGAATACCTCCTGGGTGCAGCTTCGCGAGCTGCTGACCACCTTCCGCCTGCAGCTGACCGAGCCGGGTCTGCGTCCTGCACTTGAATCCAGCTGCAACGAATTTAGCGCCCGGCTGGGCTTTCCGGTGAGGCTGGACTACCAGCTGCCGCCGCGCTTTGTCCCCTCGCACCAGGCCATTCATTTACTGCAGATCGCCCGCGAAGCCCTGAGCAACGTGCTCAAGCACGCTGGCGCGACGGCGGTGACGGTCACCGTCAGCCAGCACCAGAATCAGGTGAAGCTCAAGGTTCAGGACGACGGCTGCGGCGTACCGGAAAATGCAGAACGCACTAACCACTACGGTTTAATTATCATGCGAGACCGCGCGCAAAGCCTGCGCGGGGATTGCCAGGTTCGACGGCGAGAGGCAGGTGGCACGGAAGTTGAGGTCACCTTCATACCCGAAAAACCGCTAACAACTGTTCAAGGAGAAAACCATGACTAATCAGGAACCGGCATCAATCCTGTTGATCGATGACCATCCGATGCTGCGCACGGGCGTAAAACAGCTGGTCAGTATGGCACCAGATATTACCGTTGTTGGCGAAGCCAGCAACGGCGAGCAGGGTATTGAGCTTGCCGAAGCCCTCGATCCTGATTTGATCTTACTCGATCTGAACATGCCCGGCATGAACGGTCTGGAAACGCTCGACAAATTGCGTGAAAAATCGCTCTCTGGCCGCGTGGTGGTCTTTAGCGTCTCGAATCATGAAGAGGATGTGGTCACGGCGCTGAAACGCGGCGCGGACGGCTATCTGCTGAAAGACATGGAGCCAGAGGATCTGCTCAAGGCGCTGCAACAGGCGGCCGCAGGCGAGATGGTGCTGAGCGAGGCATTAACGCCCGTACTGGCCGCCAGCCTGCGTGCAAACCGCGCCACCTCCGATCGTGACGTCAGCCAGCTTACCCCGCGCGAGCGCGATATCCTGAAGCTGATTGCCCAGGGCCTGCCAAACAAAATGATTGCCCGCCGCCTGGACATCACCGAAAGCACGGTCAAAGTCCATGTGAAGCATATGCTCAAGAAAATGAAGTTAAAATCCCGCGTCGAAGCCGCCGTATGGGTTCACCAGGAACGCATTTTCTGACGTTATTCATCCGGCAGCAGCTTCCAGCGTGGATCGTCGTTGGGTAGCGCGACCAGCGGTTGCACCACAGCGAGTGCGATCTCATTGGAAGAGACGCGCTGCCCGTCTTCATCTTCTACCACCACCGACAGATGCCAGCGGTTGCTCGCCCCCTCGCGATCGTCCCAGGCCGGCATAATCACGCTCCAGCCGTCCCCACTGGCGCTGTTTGCGGGCGACGTCAGGCTCAGCGCCTGCGTATCCCCCTGCCAGTGCAGCTGACGAATACCGTGCGTGCTGCGTATTTGCAGCTTCAGCATCACGGTTTCGCCCCCTTTCAGATCCCACGGCGGCGTCGCTAGATAGACCGATAGCGTTTTACGCTGACGGAACTCCATGACCGGCAGGCTCTCCCGCTCTGGCGAAGCATAGCGACTGCCGCGCAGGGATCGCGCCGCGGCCACTTCGCTGGAGGAAAGCTGTTTGACCAGCGGTACGCCAAAGCGATAGTTCAGCTTCAGCCCAAGGTTATTCTGGCTCACCCCACTCTCGCCCTGCTTATGGGCGGCCGTCAGGGTGACCAGCGGAACAGGGGTATAGTTGAGACCCAGATTGACCGCCATCGGGTTGTGATAGCCGGTGCCGCTGTTAAACAGGTCAACGTTGTCGCCAAAATACTGTTCGAAGCTGACGCTGGTGTTCAGGTGATGAAACCAGGGTAGCCAGGCTTTGGCGGTAATATCATACCCGCGCGCCATGCGCTGCGCCTGAACGTCCGAGCCGTCGCGCCATCCCGCGAAGGGTTGATAGTAGTTGGCCGACAGCCGCAGATTCTCGCCCCAGGCTTCCGCGCCCAGCCCCGCGCGCTGCAGGTTTTCATCCAGCAGGTTGTCGTAAAACGTGTTGTATCCCAGAAGCCACCTCCCGGCGATCCAGCGCTGCCCAACGCCAGCATTACTCACCAGCCCGTCAGCTTGTTGCGTCAGCCCTAGCTGGCTCCAGCTCAGATAGCGATTGTTATCGTTCCAGGGGAGAAACCAGCTTCCGCTGCTGCCGTTGAATTTCCCGTCGTCATCCACCAGCAAGTTCACGCTGGCATTCCCCCAGGGCGAAAGCCAGGACTCAATCGTGTCGTTAACTTCCCCGCTCACCACATCACGCACCTGACCAAAGGCGAACTGGCGCGCCTGCTCGCCGGTGGTCAGGCCGTTATCGGTCATACTGGCTTCGCCAAAGGCTTTTGCCATCTCCGCAAGGTGTTTTTCGCTTTGTGACGCTGGCTGCGCCAGGCCAAGATCCGGCAGACCGTCACCGTTGTTATCAAACGGATTTTGCGCCTGATGCATAAAAGAATTGGGCGCAGCGTAAACGGCTCCGGTCGTAAAAAGGGAGAGTAAAAACAGCGAGCGAAGAGGGAATGAGGCAATCATTAACGTCGTAAGAAATACCCGGTGCTTACGTGATAAGACTGGGTACCTTAACGTTATTCATCGCCTTTTGCAGCCCTAACGGGAATTTTCCGGAATAAACTGAATGTCGGTCAGCAAGCAGTACCGGGGCACCAGCTCTTACCCTGCATCAAACGGTAAAGTTAAACAAAACGACCCGCTATTTGCGGATCGTCAATGCTGTCGTTGAGCTGAGCGGCAATACTCAGCGAGGCCTGACGCATCAATCATGCACGCTGGCCCCCTTCGGCTGCCGCAGGCAAACTGCCCGCCATCAGCGTCATGCTTACTCTCCCGGATCGTCATTCTCGGGATAACAAAGCAATATTCGTGCTTTTTAAATAACAGGAGTCAACATGCAGAACATCGTGATCGTCGCCAACGGTGCGGCTTACGGCAGCGAGTCCCTCTTTAATAGCCTGCGCCTGGCGATTGCCCTGCGGGATAAAGACAGCGAGCTCGTGTTACGCCTCTTTTTAATGTCGGACGCGGTCACCGCCGGGTTGAAGGGACAAAAACCCGCAGAGGGGTATAACATTCAGCAAATGCTGGAGATCCTGACGGCGCAGAATGTGCCGGTCAAACTGTGCAAGACCTGCACTGACGGGCGCGGCATTACCGGGCTACCGCTGATTGACGGCGTAGAAATTGGTACGCTCGTGGAATTGGCCGACTGGACTCTGACCGCCGATAAAGTATTAACTTTTTAATAATAAACTCGTAAAAATATTATTTTCTTATGGAAGCGGTTTCAGCATCAAGTTTACCTGCGAGCTTGCCGATAGGCATGGAAACAACACAGCAGGGTTTTCACTTATGTTCAGATCCATTCGCGCACGTATCATTGCCGCGACGACAGGCTGTCTGGTCGTCGCCCTTCTTCTTAACACCGTGATCAACTTCCAGGTCACCCGCAAGGATAATCAGCAGTCGCAGCGCGATATTCTCACCAGCACCAGCGCCAGTCATAACATGGCGATTGCCGACTGGGTTAACAGCAAAATGAGTGTTATCGCCTCTGCGCAAACCGTTGCGCTGAGTGATGACCCGGTTCCCGTGTTTAAACAGCTCGCCCTGGCCGGTGGATTCACTAACGTCTACGTTGGCTATGCCAGCAAAACGGCGAAATTCTCCGATCCGGAAGGCGTTCCTGCAGATTACGATCCCACTGTTCGCCCCTGGTATCAGCAGGTGATGAATACCGATGGCCCGGTAGTGACCGCGCCCTACGTTGATGCAGGCACCGCGAAGCTGGTGGTGACCTTTGCCGTCCCCGTAAAAGAGAATGGCACGCTGAAAGCGGTGGTTGCAGGCGATGTGGCCATGGACAGCGTAGTGGCTAACGTACGAGGTATCCATCCGACACCTGAAAGCAGCGGCCTGCTGGTTGACAGCGAGGGGAGCGTCATTGCGGCAAACGATCCGGCGTTAACCCTGAAGCCGCTTGCCGAGGTGCTCAAGGGGACAGACTTTGCGGCGCTGAAAAGCGGAAACCCCGTTGACGGAACCTTCAACGGGGTCAAAAAAACCTTCATTGCCACCGCGGTGCCGGGTACGCACTGGATGTTGATCGTCGCGCTCGATAAAAACGATGCCACCTCCGGCATGCGCGCCCTCCTGAAGGCCTCGGCGCTTTCGCTGATCGTACTGGCCCTGCTGAGCGGCGCGATTGTGCACTTCCTGATAGCCCGCCTGTTGAGACGCTTGTCGGAAATCCGTGACGCGATGCATAACATAGCCAACGGCACCAACGATCTGTCGCAACGTCTGCCGGACAGCGGAGATGATGAAGTCGCGCAAATCGCCCAGGCGTTTAACGCCTTCAGCGATAAGCTTTCGGTTGTGATGGTGCAGCTGCGCGACGCAAGCGCCTCGGTGAAAAATGCCGCGCAGGAAATTGCAGCCGGGAACCAGGACCTTTCCGGGCGTACCGAGCAGGCGGCCTCCAGCCTGCGCGAAACGGCCAGCGCCGTGGAAGAGATCACCGCGTCAGTCACGCAGTCGAATGCCTCTGCGGCAGAAGCCAACGATCAGGCAAGCAAAGCCTCTGCCGCAGCCTCACGCGGCGGTGAGGTGGTCTCGCAAGCCATCAGCACCATGCAGTCTATCGAAGTGGCTTCAGCGAAGATTGGCGATATCACCAGCGTGATAGATGGTATTGCTTTCCAGACCAATATCCTGGCGCTCAACGCCTCGGTAGAAGCGGCACGCGCCGGGGAACAGGGCCGTGGGTTTGCGGTGGTGGCGGGTGAAGTGCGTAATCTGGCCAGCCGCAGCGCTCAGGCAGCCAAAGAGATCAAAACGCTGATCGATTCCACAACCAACAGCGTGGCAACCGGGTCACGCTACGTTCATCTGGCCGGAGAGAGCATGGATGAGATCCGCTCCAGCATCGGTAGCGTGTCGGGCATCATGCGCGAAATCTCCATTGCCACCAGCGAGCAGATGAAGGGTATCCACGAGATTAACCATGCCGTGACCCATCTCGACAGGATGGTGCAGCAGAACGCCGAGCTGGTGGTGCAATCCGCCGCCGCAGCGGGTGCGCTGCAAAGTCAGGCGGGCGACCTTGCTGAAACCGCAGGGCATTTCCGCATTTAATCTTATGCTGGCGCGCGACAGCAGGCAAAACGCGCGCCAGCTGAAAGGTTTCAGGAATTTTGTCATTTTTGTTTAAACGTTATGCCATTTTTTGATCAAAATCATCATCCCTTACCCTCCCCTTTGGTGTTATGCCATGAGTAATTTGTGAACAATATCACGCTCGGGATGGGCAAAATCGACGGGGTAAAAAATGGCACGGGTTAAAACAAGTTTGAAACTGTTTGGCGGGGATACTGTGGTGGTGCGCTGCTCAGAGCGCTGCCGCATTCATCTGATGAGTTCAAAAGCACAAAAGCAGTCGCAGGCAGATATTCTGACCGTGCAGGATGATAAGGCATGGATTACCGTGCCTTATACCGGCACATGGGATGTTCTGATTGATAGCCACAGCCAGTCGCTGGAGCATTCAGTCAGCTACGTTGCCGCATAAATAATAGCGCCCGGTCAGCCGGGCGTATTATCAGGCAAAGCCCGGGCGCAGCGGGTTATTCCGCACCGGCCCTTCCAGCAGCGCTTTCACCTTCACCACCAGCTCGCTCAGGCAATCATCCTTCATACCGAGTCGCGTCAGCTCCTGATCGAGGGAAAAGAGATACTGCGCATTGGTTCCTAACGGCCCGCTGGCAGCCGCAATCAACGGCGCGATAACCTGCGTGCGGGTATCTGCTTCATACAGCGGATGACGCGGGTCCATGATAAACACCAGCGCATTGACGGTTCGGCCGTCGTCGAGTTCCAGCTTGCACCAGCTTGGCATGTAGCAGCCGGTGATCATTTCGCGTTTCCAGAGCAGCGTTAACTCATCTTCCAGAGAATCATCCGGCAGTCGGTATGCCACACCCGTGGTGCGACCGCCCTCTTTCAGTGCAAGCATACGTCCCGGCTGACACGCGCTGCCGCGTCCGGCGGTCAAGCGCAAACAAAACGCGCGATGCCAGCCTGGGAGCGTACCCGTGGCCGATTCAACAAATTCCAGAGCCGGGTTCCACATCAGCGAACCGTAGCCGAAAATCCATACCGGGCCATCATCCGGCCGGCACGCCAGCGTGCCGGCAAGCGATGCCGCACGTTGTTCAGCCGACCAGAGAAGCGATTCCTCAATAGCACCAAATGCCGTCTTACAATCTGCCTTCATTAAGAAATCACGCGTTAACACATTACACCTCCGCCACTGCATGCTTCCTTGCGACATCTGTAATTCGCCTTCCTTGCATTTAGTGCTGGTCATTTTGCCAGCAGTAAAATAACGATAAGCAATTCACAGGCCAGTTGCAATACAACAGAAGTTCAACCGCCTGAAAAGTCAAAATGAAGGCAGCGCATTATTTGGCAGCTATTTCTTTTTGTGCCATTTATCATCGTCTCCTTTCTCATAATCATGTTTTACTGCCGCCCAGGCGACTTTGTGCGCCGTCTCTTCGCGGCTGGCATCATCCCGGCGATCGTGCTTATCTTTATATTGATCCCAGGCGCTATTAAAGGCTTCTTTATAGATATCCTGAGCGTGGGCGGGCAGTACGTGCTGTACGCTGTCTGGTAATTCGCGTTTCGTTTTGTATGGCATACTAAACCTCTTTTTTTGTTAAAGAGATAAGTGTGGTCGATGCCGTTCAATCACGCCACCTTGTTTAAAGCTATGCATTATTCATATCATTAATTACATGTAATTTAACAACTATTCAGAGAAGAGTTGATATTATGGACCTCATAATAAGAAAATTCTAATTACCGTAAAATTAAGTAAACTTTTAAGGCTAGCTAACCGAGATCTGTTAGTTTATTGTCCTTAAAATTCTATCTATAATTACAAGCACCTGCATTGATGGAGAAACACATGACAGCAGCACACGAGGCGGTAAAGACCCGCCACAAGGAGTCGTCGCTCATTTTCCCGGTTCTGGCACTGGCTGTGCTGCTCTTCTGGGGAAGCAGTCAGTCACTGCCAGTGGTGGTTGGTATCAATATTATTGCGCTGGTCGGTATTTTAACCAGTGCCTTTAGCGTGGTTCGCCATGCGGATGTTTTAGCCCACCGTCTGGGCGAGCCGTACGGTTCACTCATTCTTAGCCTTTCCGTTGTTATTCTCGAAGTCAGCTTAATTTCTGCCCTGATGGCAACCGGCGACGCCGCGCCAACGCTCATGCGCGATACGCTCTATTCCATTATTATGATTGTGACGGGCGGCCTGGTTGGTTTTTCGCTGTTATTGGGTGGTCGCAAATTTGCGACCCAGTACATGAATTTGTTTGGCATTAAACAGTATTTAATCGCCCTGTTCCCGCTGGCCATTATTGTGCTGGTCTTCCCTATGGCACTGCCGGGCGCAAACTTCACCACTGCCCAGGCATTGCTGGTGGCCTTGATTTCTGCGGCCATGTACGGCGTATTCCTGCTGATTCAAACCAAGACGCACCAGAGCCTGTTTGTTTATGAGCATGAAGATGATGGCGACGATGACGACCCGCACCACGGTAAGCCATCAGCACACAGCAGCGCCTGGCATACCATTTGGCTGATCGTACATCTGATTGCGGTTATTGCCGTCACCAAGATGAACGCTAACCCGCTGGAGACGCTGCTCACCGAGCTGAACGCGCCGGTGGCGTTTACCGGCTTCCTGGTCGCACTGCTTATTCTGTCACCGGAAGGGCTAGGCGCGCTGAAGGCGGTACTGAACAATCAGGTACAGCGCGCAATGAACCTGTTCTTCGGTTCCGTATTGGCGACAATATCACTGACCGTTCCGGTGGTGACGCTGATTGCCTTTATGACCGGTAATGAGCTGCATTTCGCGCTGGGTGCGCCAGAGATGATTGTGATGGTGGCGTCACTGCTGCTGTGCCAGATTTCGTTCTCCACCGGACGCACGAACGTGCTGAACGGTGCGGCGCATATGGCGCTGTTTATTGCCTATTTAATGACGATATTTGCATAGCCCCATCTGGAGACATTCTTCATAAAAAAACCCGCCGAAGCGGGTTTTTTTATTAGTTGCTGGTATCCAGCTCGTCAAAGTTCTTCACCAGATCGTCAATCGCTTTGATCTGCTTCAGGAACGGCTCGAGCTTGTCCAGCGGCAGCGCGGATGGACCATCGCATTTTGCGTTGGCCGGATCCGGGTGCGCTTCAATGAACAGACCCGCCAGGCCGGTTGCCATACCGGCACGCGCCAGCTCGGTAACCTGTGCACGACGGCCGCCAGAGGCTGCGCCAAACGGGTCACGGCACTGCAGGGCATGGGTCACGTCGAAGATCACCGGAGACTGGTTAGAAACGTTCTTCATCACGCTGAAGCCCAGCATATCCACAACCAGGTTGTCATAACCGAAGTTCGCACCGCGGTCGCACAGGATCACCTTATCGTTACCGCCTTCGATAAACTTATCGACGATGTTACCCATCTGGCCAGGGCTCACGAACTGCGGTTTTTTCACGTTAATGACGGCACCGGTTTTCGCCATCGCTTCTACTAGGTCAGTCTGGCGTGCCAGGAATGCCGGAAGCTGAATCACGTCTACCACGTCCGCCACAGGCTGCGCCTGAGAGGCTTCATGCACGTCGGTGATCACCTTCACGCCAAACGTCTGCTTCAGCTCCTGGAAAATTTTCATCCCCTCTTCCAGGCCCGGGCCACGGTAAGAGTGAATAGAGGAGCGGTTGGCTTTGTCAAAAGAGGCTTTAAACACGTACGGGATGCCCAGCTTCTGGGTCACGGTCACGTAGTGCTCGCAGATGCGCATAGCGAGATCGCGGGATTCCAGCACGTTCATACCGCCAAAGAGCACGAACGGCAGGTCGTTTGCTACCTTGATATCACCAATGCTAACCACTTTTTGTTTCATAGGATCGCCTTATTCAGGTGTGAATCGGAATTAAGATTAATGCAGTGTAATTTGTTTGTGCGAGATCGCGGTGATCTGCGCGCGAATCATTTCGCTAATCGGATCTTCCGGGCACTGCTCGACGAAATAACTCAGATCGTTCAGCGCCACGTGCTCGCAGTCGAGCTGCGCATAAATAAGGCCGCGGTCGCGAATTTCGTACGGATCTTCCGGATTAAACTGCAACAACACTTCACTGGCACGCAGGGCCAGCTCCATCTGCCGCTCTTCCATCAGCGCGGACTTCAGCGTATCCAGCAGCTTACGGATCACTTCTGCGTTATCCGCTTCGTCAAGATCTTCGTTGAAGAGCTCTGCCACCGGGCTGATGTTGCCTTTCAGCCAGACGTCCAGCGTATGCTCATCCAGCGTGTCACCGTTAAATGGATTGATTAACCACATCTCACCGTCCAGCCACTCCGCGCGCAGGATCATCTGCGTTGGGAAAATGACCGGCACCAGAGGAATATCCAGTCGGTGCGCAACCCACAGTAAAATTGAACCCAGCGCAACGGCGCTGCCCTGACGATTTTTTAAGACCTGGTCCAGCCATAACGCATCTGACAGGCGGTATACGCCACGCGTGTCGCAGAAACCCCATTCGCCGTAGAAAAGTTCAAGCAGCTTCTCAAGTTGCCAGTCCTGCGGACGCGCTTGATTAATCTCTTCACGCGCCAGGCTGACCAGATTTTCCAGCTCGTCGATGACGTACTGCGACGTAAAATCGTCGCGAATCATCTCCGAAATCAGGATCATGCCATCGCAAAGCGGCACTTTATTAAATTCGAAATCGGCTAAGGACCTCATGACTTACCCCAGTAACGGTATTCTTGTGGTGGCGAGTTTAATGATGATGTACAGCACCACCAGACCCAGCAGAAAGGCGATAAAACCGGTCTGCTGGCTGCGCGGGCGGCGACGCCCAAGCGCGATAAAACCCAAAACGATATAGATGATAACGCCAAACAGCTTTTCAGTCAGCCATGCGCCTTTATCAGTAAATGGCAGATAGCCCGTCTTCCACATTAATCCGGCGCCGGAGAGGAACAACACCGTATCAATACAGTGCGGTCCAATACGTACCCAGCGGGCGTCGATCAGTGGATTATTGCTGTAGCGCCATCCGTAACGGACGACAAAAAAACCGATGGTCAGCGCGACGGCGATCAGATGAATGGTAATAAGCACGCTATACAGACTCATGCCCATTGCCCCAACGTCAGGCGCTCATTGCCACCGTAGTCTTGGCAGGTTTCCACCCTGGTGTACCCGGCGCGAGTAAACAGGGCACGCACGGCCTCTCCTTGCGTCCAGCCATGCTCTACCAGCAGCCAGCCGCCGGACAGTAAATGTTCTCGTGACGTTGTCACAATGTGTTCAAGATCGGCTAAGCCTTCATCGGCGGCGACCAGCGCGGTCAGCGGTTCGAAACGCACATCACCCTGCGCAAGGTGCGGGTCGTGTTCGTCGATGTACGGCGGATTACTGACAATCATTCCGAAGGTGCGGTCCTGCAGTGCGCTGAACCAGCTGCTTTGCAGCACAGTGACATTGCGTAAACCCAGACGCTCCAGGTTACGCTTCGCCAGCGCCACGGCGTCTGGCATCACGTCAACGGCGGTGACGTCGCAGTCCCGGCGTTCGCTGGCCAGCGCCAACGCAATCGCGCCGGTGCCGGTGCCGAGATCGAGAATGTGACAGGGTTCCGTCGGCAGTCGCGCCAGCGCCTGCTCCACCAGACACTCGGTGTCCGGACGCGGGATCAGCGTGGCCGCTGAGACGTACAGCGGTAACGACCAAAACTCGCGCTCGCCGACCAGATGCGCCACTGGCTCGCCGTTTTGTCGCCGGGCAAGCAGCGCCGCGAGCTGCGTTTCCTGTTCAGCAGTCAGCACCGTTTCGCCGAAAGCCAGCAGATACGTGCGGGTTTTCCCCGTCACATGCTCCAGCAAAATTTCGGCGTCGCGCTTAGGGCTTTCACTTTCTGAAAGCGCACTGGTGGCATGGCGTAACCAGTGTTGGAAATCCATTATTCCTGCTCGGACAATGCCGCCAGCTGGTCGGCCTGGTATTCCTGCACGATTGGCTCAATCAGCATATCGAGTTTGCCTTCCATCACTTCATCCAGACGGTACAGCGTCAGGTTGATGCGGTGGTCGGTAACGCGACCCTGCGGGAAGTTATAGGTCCGGTTACGATCGCTGCGGTCGCCGCTGCCCAGCAGGTTACGGCGGGTTGAGGCTTCTGCCTGCTGACGTTTCGCCACTTCTGCAGCACGGATGCGCGCGCCGAGCACTGAGAGTGCTTTGGCTTTGTTTTTATGCTGCGAACGTTCGTCCTGACATTCCACCACAATGCCGGTAGGCAAGTGGGTAATACGGATTGCCGAGTCGGTGGTGTTAACGTGCTGACCGCCCGCGCCCGAGGAACGGAAGGTATCGATGCGCAGGTCGGCAGGGTTGATGTCCGGCAGTTCTGCTTCCGGCAGCTCTGGCATAACCGCAACCGTACAGGCGGAGGTGTGGATACGCCCCTGCGATTCGGTTGCCGGAACGCGCTGCACGCGATGACCGCCGGATTCAAATTTCAGTCGACCGTAAACGCCGTCACCGCTGATTTTGGCAATCACTTCTTTAAAGCCGCCATGCTCGCCTTCGTTGGCGCTCATGATCTCCACGCGCCAGCGACGCGCTTCGGCGTAGCGGCTGTACATGCGGAACAGGTCGCCGGCAAACAGCGCCGCTTCATCTCCGCCGGTACCGGCACGCACTTCCACAAACGCGTTACGTTCATCGTCAGGATCTTTCGGCAGCAGAAGCACCTGGAGCTGTTGCTCCATCTCTTCAGCACGGACCTTCGCATCCTGTAGCTCTTCCTGCGCCATTTCGCGCATTTCAGGGTCGTCGAGCATCATCTGCGCGGTTTCGATATCTTCCTGGACCTGACGCCAGTCGGTAAAGCATTTAGAAACATCACTCAACTGCGCATATTCACGCGACAGCGCGCGAAAACGTTCCTGGTCCGCAATGGTCCCGGCATCACCGAGGAGCGCCTGTACTTCTTCATGGCGCTCGTGCAGAGCTTCCAGTTTAGCGACGATAGAAGGCTTCATAGGCGTAAATGCACCTTGTAATAGAAAATGGGTATAGGGCGCTATTCCAGCCCGAGGCTGTTGCGCAGAATAGTCAGGCGTTCATCATCCCCGTCCCGGGCTGCCTGCTGAAGAGATTTGGTTGGTGCATGGATCAAGCGATTGGTCAGTTTCCGCGCCAGATCCTGCAGTATTGCTTGTGCGTCGCCACCCTGTTCGAGGGCAGCCAGCGCTTTGGCAGTCAGGTCATCACGCACCTGCTCTGCCTGCCCGCGGTATTCGCGGATAGTCTCGCTGACGCTTTGCGCGCGCAGCCAGGCCATAAACTCACTGGTTTCCTGCTCAACAATGGTTTCCGCCTGAACCGCAGCCGCTTTACGCTGAGCAAGGTTATGCGAAATGATGGTTTGCAGGTCATCCACGCTGTAGAGGTAGGCGTTAGCCAGCTTGCCCACTTCCGGTTCGACATCGCGGGGAACGGCGATATCCACCAGCAGCATCGGCTGGTTACGGCGTGATTTTAACGCTCGCTCGACCATTCCTTTACCGATGATCGGCAACGGGCTGGCGGTTGAGCTGATGATAATATCCGCCTCTTTCAGGCGTTCATCGATGTCGCTTAACGCAATCACCTCGGCACCCACTTCGTCCGCCAGAACCTGCGCGCGTTCGCGGGTACGGTTTGCGATAACCATCTTTTTCACTTTGTGTTCGCGCAGATGGCGCGCCACCAGCTCGATGGTTTCGCCCGCGCCAACCAACAATACCGTGACGGTCGACAGGGACTCGAAGATTTGACGCGCAAGGGTACAGGCTGCAAAAGCAACGGAAACCGCACTGGCACCAATGTCGGTTTCGGTTCGCACACGCTTAGCCACGGAGAATGACTTCTGGAACATACGTTCCAGCTCGCTGACTTTCAGATGCCCTTTTTGCGAATCGGCAAAGGCCTTTTTCACCTGGCCAAGGATCTGCGGCTCGCCGAGCACCAGCGAATCCAGACCGCTCGCCACGCGCATAAGATGACTGACCGCATCGTTATCCTGATGCCAGTACAGGCTGTTGCGCAGCTCTTCTTCGTTGAGATTATGGTAATCGCATAGCCAGCGGATCAGCGCTTCGTGCAGGTTGTCCTGCTCTTCAACGCTTAAATAGAGTTCGGTACGGTTGCACGTCGACAGCACCACGCCACCCTGCACCATCGGCTGTGCAAGCAGGCTGTCCAGCGCCAGGTCGAGCGTCTCTGGCGAAAACGTTACACGCTCTCGCAGCGAAACCGGGGCTGTTTTGTGATTGATACCGAGTGCTAATAGGGTCATGTTGAGCGGGAGTAGTACCAGCGTTAATAAGGTTAGCAGGACGCATCATACAGGATGCGCGAGATCAATAAAAGAGACCGCCCCCTTTCGGAGTAATAGGTTAGATAGCGCTTTGAGATAATTTGAACGTAGACGGTGACACTGTGGGACGCTAGCATTAACCATTATAACTGCAACGTATCTCAAGGATTTGTCCTCATTATGACCCGACTGATTCGCCTGCTGCCGCTGGCAGCCCTGGTTCTGACCGCGTGTACCGTCACCCAACCAAAAGGCCCGGGCAAAAGTCCCGATTCCCCGCAGTGGCGTCAGCATCAGCAGGACGTGCGTAATTTAAGCCAGTACCAGACCCGAGGTGCCTTTGCTTACCTCTCTGACGAGCAAAAGGTTTATGCCCGCTTCTTCTGGCAGCAAACGGGGCAAGATAACTATCGTCTTCTGTTGCTGAACCCACTGGGCAGTACCGAGCTGGAGCTCATCGCGAAACCTGGTGAAGCGCAGATCACTGACAACAAAGGCCAGCACTACACCGCTACCGATGCTGAAGAGATGATCGGCAAGCTGACCGGGATGCCGATTCCACTCAACAGCCTGCGCCAGTGGATCCTCGGCCTGCCGGGTGACGCCACGGATTACACGCTGGACGATCAATACCGTCTGAACCAGGTGAACTACGCGCAGAACGGAAAAAGCTGGAAAGTGGTCTATAGCGCCTATGACAGCAAAACGACACCGTCGCTGCCGTCAAATATGGAGCTGACCCAGGGTAGCCAGCGCATCAAACTGAAAATGGACAACTGGATCGTTAAATGATGACCCACTGGCCCTCTCCGGCAAAACTGAACCTGTTTTTATACATTACCGGGCAGCGGCCTGACGGGTATCACACCCTGCAAACGCTGTTTCAGTTTGTCGATTATGGCGACACGATCTCCATTGAACTACGTAACGACGGTCAGATTCGCCTGCTGACGCCCGTTGAAGGCGTGGCGCATGAGGATAATCTCATCGTGCGCGCCGCGCGTCTGCTGATGAAAGCGGCAGCGGACGCCGGGCGGTTGCCTGCAGGAAGCGGAGCCGATATACGCATTGAGAAACGCTTGCCAATGGGCGGCGGCCTCGGCGGCGGCTCGTCAAATGCAGCCACCGTCCTGGTTGCGCTAAATCATCTGTGGGGCTGCGGCCTCTCGCAAGATGAACTGGCGACCTTAGGGTTAACCCTGGGCGCTGACGTGCCGGTGTTTGTCCGTGGTCATGCGGCGTTTGCTGAAGGGGTCGGTGAAATCCTCTCCCCGGCTGAACCGCCGGAGAAATGGTATCTGGTCGCCCACCCCGGCGTAAGCATTCCGACTCCGGTTATCTTCAAGGATCCTGACCTGCGACGGAATACCCCGGTGCGGTCAATAGAAACGTTATTAAATTGTGAATTCAGCAACGATTGCGAGGATATCGCAAGAAAACGTTTTCGCGAGGTTGATGCGGTGCTTTCCTGGCTGTTAGAATACGCGCCGTCGCGCCTGACTGGCACAGGGGCTTGTGTCTTTGCTGAATTTGACACCGAATCCGCCGCTCGTCAGGTGCTTGAGCAAGCGCCGGTTTGGCTGCATGGTTTTGTAGCACGCGGGATGAACATCTCCCCCCTACAGCAAGCCATTCTGGCGCAGACTGAGTTTCGGTGACAACGTCACCCTGTTCCAGACGTTGCATCGCGCTCTTTAATACACCGCCTGGATAGCATTCGCCTGGCCCCGCACAGTTTGCGGCGAACGCTATCCACCACTGGACGCATGCCTGAGGTTCTTCTCGTGCCTGATATGAAGCTTTTTGCTGGTAACGCCACCCCGGAACTAGCACAACGTATTGCCAACCGCCTGTACACTTCCCTCGGCGACGCCGCTGTAGGTCGCTTTAGCGACGGCGAAGTCAGCGTACAAATTAACGAAAATGTACGCGGTGGTGATATTTTCATCATCCAGTCCACCTGTGCTCCAACGAACGACAACCTGATGGAATTGGTTGTTATGGTCGACGCCCTGCGCCGTGCTTCTGCAGGTCGTATCACTGCTGTAATCCCTTACTTTGGTTATGCCCGCCAGGACCGTCGCGTCCGCTCCGCGCGTGTGCCAATCACGGCCAAAGTTGTCGCTGACTTCCTGTCCAGCGTTGGCGTTGACCGCGTTCTGACCGTTGACCTGCACGCAGAGCAGATCCAGGGCTTCTTCGACGTTCCGGTTGATAACGTATTCGGCAGCCCAATCCTGCTGGAAGACATGCTGCAGCTGAACCTGGACAACCCGATCGTGGTTTCTCCAGACATCGGCGGCGTGGTACGTGCCCGTGCTATCGCTAAGCTGCTGAACGATACCGACATGGCTATCATCGACAAACGCCGTCCACGCGCCAACGTGTCTCAGGTGATGCACATCATCGGTGACGTTGCTGGCCGTGACTGCGTGCTGGTTGATGACATGATCGATACCGGCGGTACGCTGTGCAAAGCAGCAGAAGCGCTGAAAGAACGTGGTGCCAAGCGCGTATTCGCTTATGCGACTCACCCGATCTTCTCCGGTAATGCGGTCAATAATCTCCGCAACTCCGTTATTGACGAAGTTGTGGTGTGCGATACCATCCCACTGAGTGATGAAATCAAAGCACTGCCTAACGTACGTACTTTGACCCTGTCCGGGATGCTGGCCGAAGCGATTCGTCGTATCAGCAACGAAGAATCCATCTCTGCAATGTTCGAACACTAATCGAACACGGCCGAAAAACCCGCTGCGGCGGGTTTTTTTGTCTCTGGGTTTTATTTGTATGATTAATGCCTCCTTCACCTGCCATTCATATGACAGATGATGCGCACACGGATGAGTGATAATTGTGAAAAATGTAACTTCCTCACATGTTCTGCCCTTTCGCGCCCTCATCGACGCATGCTGGAATGAGAAATACACCTCGTCACGCTTCCTTCGTGACCTGATTGCCGGGATCACGGTCGGCATCATTGCCATCCCGCTGGCGATGGCGCTGGCCATTGGCAGCGGCGTTGCGCCGCAATACGGTCTGTACACATCAGCCGTGGCCGGGATTGTTATTGCCCTGACGGGCGGCTCGCGCTTCAGCGTCTCCGGGCCGACCGCCGCTTTTGTGGTGATCCTTTACCCCGTTTCGCAGCAGTTTGGTCTGGCAGGCCTGCTGGTTGCCACCCTGATGTCCGGCGTCTTTCTCATTCTGTTTGGCCTGGCTCGTTTTGGTCGGTTGATTGAATATATTCCCCTTTCCGTGACGCTGGGGTTCACTTCCGGGATTGGCATCACCATCGGGACCATGCAAATCAAGGATTTCCTGGGCCTGCAGCTTGCTCATGTTCCCGAACACTACCTGCAAAAAGTCGGCGCGCTGATTATGGCATTGCCGACCGCAAATTTGGGTGATGCGGCGATCGGCTTCGTCACGCTGGGGACGCTTATCCTCTGGCCCCGTTTGGGCATTCGCCTGCCAGGCCATTTGCCCGCGCTGCTGCTAGGCTGTGCGGTGATGGCTATTGTTAACTTACTCGGCGGCCATGTGGCGACTATAGGCTCCCAATTCCACTATGTGCTCGCCGACGGTTCACAGGGCAGCGGCATTCCGCAGCTATTACCCCAACTGGTATTGCCATGGGACATGCCCGGCTCCAGCTTCACCCTAAGCTGGGACTCGCTGCGCGCTCTGCTGCCTGCAGCCTTCTCAATGGCGATGCTGGGGGCGATTGAATCGCTTCTCTGCGCCGTAGTGCTGGACGGTATGACCGGCACCAAGCACAAAGCGAACAGCGAGCTGGTCGGCCAGGGGTTGGGCAATATCATTGCGCCATTCTTCGGAGGCATCACGGCCACGGCGGCGATCGCCCGATCTGCCGCAAACGTGCGCGCCGGGGCAACGTCTCCGGTCTCGGCGGTGATCCACTCCGTGCTGGTGATCCTCGCCCTGCTCATCCTCGCTCCGCTGCTCTCCTGGCTTCCGCTATCGGCAATGGCCGCACTGCTGCTGATGGTGGCCTGGAACATGAGCGAGGCGCACAAGGTCGTGAACCTGCTGCGCCGCGCCCCGAAAGACGACATCATCGTGATGCTCATCTGTATGTCCTTGACCGTGCTGTTCGATATGGTTATCGCCATCAGCGTCGGGATCGTGCTTGCTTCGCTGCTCTTTATGCGCCGCATTGCCCAGATGACGCGGCTTTCGCCGGTCAACGTTGATGTGCCTGACGATGTGCTGGTGCTGCGCGTGATCGGCCCGCTCTTTTTCGCAGCAGCAGAAGGGTTATTTAGCGATCTGGAGTCACGCATTGCGGGTAAGCGGGTCGTGGTGCTCAAGTGGGACGCCGTACCGGTGCTCGATGCCGGCGGACTCGATGCCTTCCAGCGCTTTGTTGCACGTCTGCCGGAAGGCTGCGAGCTGCGGGTGAGTAATCTGGAATTTCAGCCGCTGCGTACCATGGCGCGCGCTGGCGTACAGCCCATCCCTGGCCGACTTGCTTTTTATCCTAATCGCGACGCCGCGTTAGCGGATCTGTGACCTCTCTGATGCAGAGAAGCGTCTCTGCATCATCACCCCTATCGCCTGCTGTAGCCAGTCGAGCACGGCAGGCGTCATCCACGTCCCCTTCATCAGATGCGGCTCTTGCTGCATAGCCGTACGAAATTTTTGCTGCGTCTCGGGGTGGGTTCCCGCATAGGACTGGAATAAGGTCAGCCAGTATTGGGCCAGCTTTTGCGCGTCGTCACTGTCAGGGAGAAGATGTTCGCGCTGAGCCTGATGCAGCTTTGTCACCAGCGGCGGCCACTCCATCATGCGGTCAAAATAATGTGCCCGGGTAAAGGCCATCTCTTCAGGAGTAAGGTATTTCTCCCAGATCGCCAGCTTCGATTCGGCAAATGCCCGGGTGATGTAGTCGGTCATTTCCGCCGTGATCCCGGTTTGCTCGCGCATCTGCGGTTCTACGCGGTGCATCTCGTTCAGACGCGTCAGAAAATCAGGCTTGCCAGCGGTATCCTGCTCCAGACGTTCCATCCAGCGTGTCGCCAGATCCCTCGCCTGTGGTTCAGAAACGTCGACGTTATGCGCCATCAGCGTTCGTGCCTCTGCCACAAGACCCGACCAAATGGCCGCCAGCGCATCCTTCTGCACAATAAACGGCAATTGCTGTAACTCTTCTTTGCTAAACCAACGATCGTACATAGTCATTAACTCCAGAGTCTGTAGCCAGGATTCCAGATCGGGTGTCTCATCCGCCAGGAGCCCGGTACGCAAGTCCATCAGCCTGTCGCGCAGCGTGTGGATGCTGCGAAGCTGTTTATCCAGCAGGCTGATTTGCGCATCGAGAAGCTCGGGTAACGAAAGCGACCCCTGTTCCAGAAAATCCTTAATTTCAGCCAGTTCCAGCCCCGCTTTAGCCAGCGCCTGAATCATATGCAGACGCTGTACATCCGCCAAAGTGTAAAGCCGGTAACCTGCCGCGCTTCTGGCAGAAGGGAGCAATAACCCTGTTTGTTCGTAATGATGCAATGTGCGTACGGTGATCCCGGCGCGTTTCGCCAGTTCCCCCACCTGAATCAACATAACTGCTCCTTTTCTATGCCAGTGGCGTCACTCTGGGACCTTACGTTACGTGAGGGTCAAGCCGTCGTGCAAAAAAAAACGACTCGCTAAGGAGTCGTTTCGCTGTTATTACCGTTTGTACTAGCTGTGCTTATGCTGGTCACGGCGGCATCGTTTATCGTAATGGCGCACCCACCAGTATTTGTCGCACACTTCCTCATGACCACTCACGCGCGCACCGGCGAGCCACAACACTGCACCGAGGAAGATGCTCAGCACCGCGCCATGCGCGAAGTATTGCGGGAGGTCAAGCTGCGGCAATTGGTTTAGAATTGAATAACCCACACCGGCTACCATCACGAACAGCCCCAACCCCATCAGCACGTTACCGAGTAACGAAGCGTTTTTGCGTTTCATGTGTCACCTCCGGAACTTTGGGTTGTAGGGAATAAGTCCCTATTCCTTGTGTGTAAAGTATAGACAACGCCGCTTATATGAGTTGCGTGAATGATCACATTTACGGATAACGCCAAGACAAAAGTTTACAAATAAGACATTGAACAACTTGAATTTCTAATGGTTCAAATAAGTAATTATTCGCATTTCAGTATTGATGCCGCAGAATTTTGTCAAGCGGCGCGCCAGACAGTAAACTACGCGCCAGATCTGGAATCCATTAGGAATTGAATCGTGACGATTAAACTGATTGTCGGCCTTGCCAACCCAGGCGCAGAGTATGCGGCCACCCGCCATAATGCGGGTGCCTGGTATGTTGATCTGCTGGCAGAGCGGTTACGTGCTCCCCTGCGTGAAGAACCGAAATTCTATGGGTATACCTCACGTATCAACCTTGCTGGAGCGGATGTGCGCTTGCTGGTGCCAACGACCTTCATGAACCTGAGCGGCAAAGCCGTGGCCGCAATGGCGACGTTTTACCGCATCAATCCTGATGAAATCCTGGTTGCCCACGATGAGCTCGACCTGCCTCCCGGCGTAGCAAAGTTTAAGCTGGGCGGCGGGCATGGCGGTCACAATGGCCTGAAAGATATCATCAGCAAATTGGGTAATAACCCTAATTTCCACCGTTTGCGCGTGGGAATAGGCCATCCGGGCGATAAAAACAAAGTTGTTGGTTTCGTGCTCGGTAAACCCCCGGTTTCTGAGCAGAAATTAATTGATGAAGCGGTCGACGAAGCGGCGCGCTGCACCGAAATATGGCTGCAGGACGGCCTGACCAAAGCGACAAATCGCTTACATGCTTTCAAAGCGCAATAATCTGCCCTATACGGCTTTTTTACCGCGCGACATGTGGGTTACGTGTATAATAGGCGTAGTTATTTACTTTTCTTCAGTCGGTTATCGTTAACGGATTGATTATCAAAAGATTAAGGTGATTTAGAAATGGGATTCAAATGCGGTATCGTCGGTCTGCCAAACGTAGGCAAATCCACCCTGTTTAACGCGCTTACCAAAGCAGGTATCGAAGCGGCGAACTTCCCGTTCTGTACCATCGAACCCAACACTGGCGTAGTGCCTATGCCTGACCCGCGTCTGGACCAGCTCGCGGAAATCGTGAAGCCGCAGCGTATTCTGCCAACCACCATGGAGTTCGTGGACATCGCGGGCCTGGTAAAAGGCGCGTCTAAAGGTGAAGGTCTGGGCAACCAGTTCCTGACCAACATCCGTGAAACCGAAGCAATCGGTCACGTTGTGCGTTGCTTCGAAAACGACAACATCATCCACGTAAACAACAAAGTGGATCCGGCTGACGACATCGAGGTTATCAACACCGAGCTGGCGCTGTCCGACCTGGACACGTGCGAGCGTGCTCTGCACCGCGTACAGAAGCGTGCCAAAGGTGGCGATAAGGACGCAAAAGCTGAGCAAGCTGCGCTTGAAAAATGTCTGCCACAGCTGGAAAACGCGGGCATGCTGCGCGCGCTGAAAAACCTGACCGATGAAGATAAGGCTGCCATCAAATATCTGAGCTTCCTGACCCTCAAACCAACCATGTATATCGCCAACGTTAACGAAGACGGCTTCGAGAACAACCCATACCTGGACAAAGTGCGTGAAATCGCTGCGGCTGAAGGTTCCGTGGTTGTTGCCGTGTGCGCTGCAGTTGAATCTGATATCGCCGAGCTGGACGACGCCGACCGTGAAGAGTTCATGGCCGAGTTGGGTATTGAAGAGCCGGGCCTGAACCGCGTTATTCGTGCAGGCTACGAGCTGCTGAACCTGCAGACCTACTTCACCGCTGGCGTTAAAGAAGTGCGTGCATGGACCATCCCTGTCGGTGCAACTGCACCTCAGGCGGCGGGTAAAATCCACACCGACTTCGAGAAAGGCTTTATCCGCGCGCAGACCATCGCGTTTGAAGACTTCATCACCTACAAGGGTGAGCAAGGCGCGAAAGAAGCAGGCAAGATGCGCGCGGAAGGGAAAGATTACATCGTTAAAGACGGCGACGTAATGAACTTCCTGTTTAACGTCTGATTCGTCTTGAATGAAAAAAATCCACGCCCTGGCGTGGATTTTTTTATTGCGGCGTCAAAACACATTGTCTAAGAGATCTGTCTTCATACTGGGTTCAAAGGGAATGATTTCGGCGGTCGCAAGCTTTAACGCCTGAAAAGGATCCTCGCGTAAGCGCTCTTCAAGAGAAGCAAGACTCTCGCATTTAGCGAGAATGACTCCACCGTTTCTTGGGATCCGTCTTCCGGAAGCCAGAAATTTCCCCTCTGCATACCCCTTTTTTAGCCACTCAACATGAGCAGGTATCGCTGCGTCAACCTCTTCAAGGGGTTTGATATAGGTTAAAATGACAATGTAAACCGTGCTCATCCTTTGCCTCTCAGCTCTGTTTTAAACTGCTTGTTGGAACTGCTTATGCAGCCCTCTTTTGCCACCGGTTATTATTATCGTTTTTTGGCACTTTTGATGTTAATACGCAGGGCCCAATCGAGACAAAGCGTTACGCTTCATCTCCCAGGAATAAAACCAATCATGCCAGCCGTTTTGCTTTTCCGCATAGCTACAGACCACAACCACTTCCTTTGACAGGTTGAAAGTTAAGTAATAGAAAAATGCGCCTTCAGGAGGTGCAGACCAAAATAGTTTTTCGCCCTGCGCATTGAAGATGGTCAAAACGGTTGGTAGTGGCTTTGGCTCGCTTAACGCAAAGACTAACTGGCGTGTAGGATCAACCATTGCATAGTCTAAAAATGGCGTATTTACCAGAAACTTACTTTCACCACATATCCATTCGAGCACGTTATTTTCTTTAATACAATTGAGATTTTCAATCATTGGTAAACGTCAATTTTTAAAGTTTGAACTGTTTCAAATCACCTTCAAAAAGCCCCACAAGATATACCCGGCATCGGGCTGGCTGCACTTCTTTATACGTTAATACAGTAGAAAATTCTTTTAAACAATTTGAACATGCTTTTTTCGAAACATGTAATTGGCTTTCATCATAGCTAAATTCATTATGATCGCTAACAAGCTTCACACCTCTCATTTTCTTAGTTAGAAAGTATTTTACCTCTTCAGTGAGTGAGTCAAACTCATATGAGTTTACGATGGAATAGACTATTACACCCTCGCATTCAGGGCATGCTATTTCTGCGCCAGAATCTATAAAGTCATTATCAATGCCATCCAGGACTAACATCTTCTTTTTCAGTCGATTAGTTAATTTCATTTTTATTGAGCTTTAAGTTATTAATAGAAAAAGTAAGGCGAGAAGAAAATGAGGGATTTTATTAATTAATAACATTATTTATGTCAAACATTCCATTCGATATAAATACCACAATCGAAGCTTTTTTCATTAGACTGTACAACAATACTTCCCCATTCATGCTCCCATTGAAATCCATATGGGGGATTGGTAATTTTAAGCTTAGGCTTTGAGGTTATTTCATTCTCAACCCATGCTGTCAAACGCTGCCGTTCATCCGATAAATTACTCAGACTAGCCCTTTTATCCCAATCATCTAGAGTTTTATAAAAACTTCCATCCTTACTAGTAAGGAATATTGAGGGAGAAAAAGAAAATACTGAAGGCCTCAGTTCCAAAATGAAAACTTGATCTTTCCATTCAATATTATCGATAGCGAAATAAAAAGGACCTATCGAAGTCAGTGGCGAGAAGAATTTGTAAAATGCGGAATGTTTAAAAGTATCAACATCTTTTAACTCGAGGGGTAGTTGTTAATTGCTACAAAGCCAGTATGAACATCAAGTTTCATTTCTAACATATCTCAACCACCTTGCCTGGAAGTGACTACGTTATATTCCAAACTATATATATCCCATGATTAAATGACTTTGTCTCATATGAGACTGAAACCCGCTCCCACTCAAAGCTCCACCTAATTATGTCTGTTTCCGTGGTATCAGGTGTGTCCAGGTTTAGAGATTCTTTCAGCCAATCAGACAAGCTTTTCACTGAGTTAATTTCCGGTTGGCACTCGCAACCCTGAGCGATTATTAATATAACATCTTAGGGAGTTATCCAAAAAATAATTGAATTTAAATCTGGCATTATAAGCCTTTGGAATACCACAAATGTTTAATTAATTTTTTATCGGCAGCGGTATTTGGCATAACAAAATGGCCTCCCACAGGGTCAATTTCAATTCTATTTATCCCCATGTAATTTTTCAACGCCCCATCATTATAATTGCTAGCATTTTTACACCAATACGCACTCAATTCATGATTTTATATTATTCCATTTGCAATAATCCCTCCAGGATTTTTCATCTCTGAAACCAGAACGATAATTACAATAAATTGCACCTGAACAATTCCAATGGTCATATGCCGAATTAATATGACCCCATGCACCATGAATTGGAAGGTCAATATTCGTTTTTTCTTTGAACCAATCCCTTAATCTTTTTGTAACTTTCCCCTCTGGTTTTTTTTGTTCTCCATCGATTAATTTATAAGGTGCGAAACTCCAACTACCCATAATAGCATTTTCATCATTAGGTTGAATAAAGTTAACTATCAAATAAATATCACCATGCGTGTTTCCTTTAATGTTAAAAATAGTTCTATAAGAGACTGTATCACATCCCTTATCTGGCCAAGCCTCCCAATTTAAATTATCATTATTCATTATTTCTTTTTTGGTTGTAAGTGGTGCCAGCGCCAGCATTTTATTGAAGAAAAAAGCGCCTGTATCTATATCAAGATTCATAGTCATAATCCAATATCAAAAGGCTTGCCAATAGGCTCAAGTACAGTTTTATAATTTGAAAGGGAAAATTGTGTTCCTCCTCCCTGACCAAAAACAACAGGGTCTTGTGATAATGCTTGTCCCGTTCCAGCAACTGCATCACGTTTTACACGGTACGCCTGAATTTTGCTACGGAATCCAAATATTCTTTGTGGCTGTACCTGCAAACTCTCCCATAGTTTTTGTCTACTACCGCCAGCGGCATCGAGAGTTGCCTTATCAAAATAAAAACCAGATTGTCCAGGAGCACCACCGTAGATGACATCACCTTCTTTTAACATTGCGTTAGACCATAAGTCGCGTCCTTTGTACTCCCCATGACCTTGCCACTGCCTGCCGAAGGCAGCCTGATTATGGTCATTTGCTTTCGTCGGTGCACATCTTGGTTTCAACCCCCACGGATCCACCCACCCCAGCGCATTCGGCGCATACTGGTAAAGGTTTATCCCCCCCGCCAGCCCTATCGGGTCCTGCTGCGTAAACCGTCCGCAGTCCGGGTCGTAATACCGGAACAGATTGTAGTGCAGCCCTGTCTCACGGTCCAGGTATTGCCCCTGCATGCGCAGGTTCTGGGAATATCCTGATAGCTGCGTTTCGCTTTCCCGCAGCAACTTGCCCCAGGCGCTGTTAACCCCTTCCCAGCGCACCTGCCCTTCGATATCCGTCATCCGCTCCGGCGTGCCGTTGGGCTGGCAGTGGAACCAGAAGATTTCCGGGGCATCAACGCCGTCAATACGTGCCAGCGGGTCGTAGCTGTCCTGGTCACTGTAGACGTAGGTCAGCGGCACGTCCCCGTGCAGCTCCTGCAGCAGGCGGAACCCTTCCCAGACAAACCGGGTGGTGACCGGCTTGCCGATTGGCTGACCGCCCAGCATCTGGCGGCGCGTTTTGCTGATGCGTCGTCCGAGCGGATCGTAGCGGAAGCTGACCTGCGTCTGCGGCCTGTTGCGATCCCGTGGCTGGCTAATCACCTCCGTCAGGCGGTGCTCACCGTCGTACCGGTAGTGCCAGCGCGTCTGGCCATTATCCTTCTCCACGGTGCGGCCGTGGATGTCATAACGCCAGAGAATGCCGTTCAGCTGCCTCAGGCGGTTGTGCGTAATCTTCTCAGCAGATCCGTCGAGCGGGTTACCGGCCGCATCCCAGCGCCACTGCTCCTGTCCGGGCAGCGTGCCATCCTGAACGAGCAGGCGTCCGGCGCTGTCGTACTGCCAGCGGTACCAGCTGAACGGGTTATCGTCCCGCTCTTCCCGCACCAGGTTATTGCGGTAATCGTAATCCCAGCGGCGGGACCAGCGACGCGGCGACGGGCGCTGGGCGTTACCGGTGAAGACATCCCGGCGATGCAGGCGGCCGAGACGGTCGTATTCGCTCCGGGTGGTCAGCAGCCCTTGCGTGCGGCTGGTCTCCCGGTGGAGTTCGTCGCGGGTAAAGTCGGAGACCGACAGCTTATCGAGGGCATGGCGAGCGAGGCGCGAAATTAGCAGGCAAGATGCGTGCGGAAGGGAAAGATTATATCGTTAAAGATGGCGACGTAATGAACTTCCTGTTTAACGTCTGATTCGTCTTGAATGAAAAAAATCCACGCCCTGGCGTGGATTTTTTTATTGCGGCGTCAAAACACATTGTCTAAGAGATCTGTCTTCATACTGGGTTCAAAGGGAATGATTTCGGCAGTCGCAAGCTTTAACGCCTGAAAAGGATCCTCGCGTAAGCGCTCTTCAAGTGAGGCAAGACTCTCAGATTTAGCGAGAATGATTCCACCGGTTCTTGGGATCCGTCTCCCGGAAGCCAGAAATATCCCCTCTGCATACCCCTTTTTTAGCCACTTAACATGAGCAGGTATCGCTGCGTCAACCTCTTCAAGGGGTTTTATATACAATGTAAACCGTGCTCATCCTTTGCCTCTTAGCTCTGTTTTTAAACCGCTTGTTGGCACTGCTTATGCAGCCCCTTTTGCCACCGGTTATTGTTATTATTTTTTGGGCGCATGTGATCTTAATACGCAGGGCCCGATCGAGACAACGCGTTGCGCTTCATATCCCAGGAATAAAACCAATCATGCCAGCCGTTTTGCTTTTCCGCATAGCTACAGACCACAACCACTTCCTTTGACAGGTTGAAAGTTAAGTAATAGAAAAATGCGCCTTCAGGAGGTGCAGACCAAAATAGTTTTTCGCCCTGCGCATTGAAGATGGTCAAAACGGTTGGTAGTGGCTTTGGCTCGCTTAACGCAAAGACTAACTGGCGTGTTAAGTCGACCATTGAGAGGTCTAAGCAAGATATATTTAAGCGTACACTTTTTGTACAGAAAATCCATTCGAGCACGCTATTTTCTTTAATAAACCTGAAGTCAGCGATCATCTTCGCTCTTAATAAATATTTTCATAAGGATGATTCAACGCTTATGTAGAAAATTTAGTATATAGCATAAACATTATGTTGTTACTATATATCCTAACAATATAATTTTATATCTGGCAGGCTGACTTTCTCCCTCCGCCAACACAATATGCAAAGTGTCATCTGGTAATAAATGACGAAAGACATAAACATCCAGATCATTATTTTTATAAGAAGGTTTAAGATCATCTTGATATGTTATAACTTTAATCTCCGAAATATTATATAAAACTTCACTTATCAAATCGTTCTGGAGATTCCAAAGAGGTTTGGCGTCTTTATTTTGGAAAATAATATCGCTATTTAATTGAGGGATAAAGATCTTATCTGAATAATCATAAAAATCATCATCCTTTCCGTCATAGATGATTTTACCCGGTCTGTAATTATAACTTTTTAGTAGCATAGGCTTCATATTCCTAATCATGGACCATAAAAATGCATCAGTGTGTTAAGATCATCTAAATCTTGTGCGGTTGGTTTATTTTTCTCCATTTTATCATATTCATATATTATTCCTTTCATAGGAATACCAGATTCATGATTGATTGCCCAAGCCATTAACTCATTAATATCGGACTGTTTTTTTAAAGTACTCGTTAAAAATCTATGGAGAAGTTTTTCAGCATCTTTTCTTTCTAAAAAAGACATATTATTTATCCAGCGGAACATCAACGAAGTAAATTATCATTCTAGTGCCGTCAATTATACTGCATCCGATTATTTTTGCTATGAAAACCAAAATTAATTACCCACCCGCTGTAAGAATTTATTATTCTTTCGAAAAGAACGGTTTGTTTTTTCCCTCTCTAGTCTGAGTGGCAATAATAACTTCATAAGCATCGCTTTCACTTTTTTGTGCTTTCAATGCCTCTTCTAATGTAATTTTTGATTCCTTTTCAATCATAGCAATAGTTCCGGTATCATATCGGATAAAATATTCACCACTTCTTTTAATTATGTCAATACCAAAACCTGTAAAAATAAGTTCATCCATTTTTCATACCTCTATTTATTTATAATTGGTGTAATCAACGCATCACCGACAGGTGTTTGATCTATTACGGCCTCAGGGATACCTCCTGACGTCTTACCACCAGGAACCCAAAAATCATTAGCTCCCCCCTCGTTGCCTGAAGGCATCCTAAGCCCTTGAGGTTTAAGGATATCTATTCTAACCGGTGAATCGCCAAGATCTCCAGGGTCTAATCCCAACATTTTCTCTAACTTCCCGACATCCCCGCCAGCTTTCGTAATAATATTATCAGCAACTGATTTTGGCATCACAAAATGACCAGATGGAGGACCAATCTCAGCTCTATTTACTCCCCAAGCAATTTTAGAAATACCATCGTTAAATAATGCAAGATGTTGCTTAACATAGGAAGGTTTTAAATAGGTTGTTGGGTTTGGCCGATTGGGCTTCGTCGTACCTTTTAATGAATTATACGCCTTTGCTGCCCATGCCCTACTTGAGAAAACTCCTTTTGTTTTATTCTGGAAATCATTCCAGCTATTTCTGCACGACAACCCCCACGGATCCACCCACCCCAGCGCATTCGGCGCATACTGGTAAAGGTTTATCCCCCCCGCCAGCCCTATCGGGTCCTGCTGCGTAAACCGTCCGCAGTCCGGGTCGTAATACCGGAACAGATTGTAGTGCAGCCCTGTCTCACGGTCCAGGTATTGCCCCTGCATGCGCAGGTTCTGGGAATATCCTGATAGCTGCGTTTCGCTTTCCCGCAGCAGCTTGCCCCAGGCGCTGTTAACCCCTTCCCAGCGCACCTGCCCTTCGATATCCGTCATCCGCTCCGGCGTGCCGTTCGGCTGGCAGTGGAACCAGAAAATCTCCGGGGCATCAACGCCGTCAATACGCGCCAGCGGGTCGTAGCTGTCCTGGTCACTGTAGACGTAGGTAAGCGGCACGTCTCCGTGCAGCTCCTGCAGCAGGCGGAACCCTTCCCAGACAAACCGGGTAGTGACCGGTTTGCCGGCTGGCTGACCGCCCAGCATCTGGCGGCGCGTTTTGCTGATGCGTCGTCCGAGCGGATCGTAGCGGAAGCTGACCTGCGTCTGCGGCCTGTTGCGATCCCGTGGCTGGCTAATCACCTCCGTCAGGCGGTGCTCACCGTCGTACCGGTAGTGCCAGCGCGTCTGGCCATTATCCTTCTCCACGGTGCGGCCGTGGATGTCATAACGCCAGAGAATGCCGTTCAGCTGCCTCAGGCGGTTGTGCGTAATCTTCTCAGCAGATCCGTCGAGCGGGTTACCGGCCGCATCCCAGCGCCACTGCTCCTGTCCGGGCAGCGTGCCATCCTGAACGAGCAGGCGTCCGGCGCTGTCGTACTGCCAGCGGTACCAGCTGAACGGGTTATCGTCCCGCTCTTCCCGCACCAGGTTATTGCGGTAATCGTAATCCCAGCGGCGGGACCAGCGACGCGGCGACGGGCGCTGGGCGTTACCGGTGAAGACATCCCGGCGATGCAGGCGGCCGAGACGGTCGTATTCGCTCCGGGTGGTCAGCAGCCCCTGCGTGCGGCTGGTCTCCCGGTGGAGTTCGTCGCGGGTAAAGTCGGAGACCGACAGCTTATCGAGAGCAATGCTGAGCAGATGCCCGCTGCCGTAGTAGAACTGTTTTAGCTCGCGGCCATCCGGAAGCGTAACGGAGGTGCGGTTGCCCAGGGCGTCGTACTGCCACGCCAGCTCGCCGTGCTCGCCCGCTTCGCGCGTGACGCGACCGAGCGCATCATATTCAAAGGCAAGCTCCTGCTCTGCCTCGGTGCTCCAGGCGTCTGCTGAAAGCGCAGGATGCAGCCCAATCCGGCTTAACAGCCCGGACGGCGTGTAGTGGTAGCGGGTCTGTCCTTCCGGCGTGGTGCGGGCGACCAGCTGGCCGCTCGCGCTCCAGGCAAAGGCGTGGGTAATGGCTTCGGGATGACCGGCGGCAAAGGTACGCGCTATCGTGCGCCCGCAGGCGTCGTAGCGATACTGCGAGGCCACGCCATCGAGCCCTACCTCTTCCAGCAGCAGCGAATCGGCTCCCCAGCGGAACTGATACGCTTCGCCGTTTTCGTTTTCAAGGGCAATCAGACGCCCCCGGCTGTCCCAGCGGCGACGGACCTCTTCACCCTGAGAATTTCGCGTGGCGGTTAAGCGCCCGGCCTCATCGTATCTAAACTCACTTTCTTTACCATCAGCGCCAGCATGCTTCACCGGCAGGCCGCGTTCGTTCCATTTGAGCGACTCCGTCCAGCCTTCCGGGCGATCGAGCTGCACCGGGCGCCCTGCAGCGTCGTAGCGATAGCGCGTCTCTTCACCGTCGGCCCCAGTCTCGGCCACCAGCCAGCCCAGCGGATGATAGTGATACCGGGTCGTGCGGCCAGCGCAGTCCGTCGCTCGCACCAGCTGTCCCGCCTCGTTGTACTCCTGGTAGCGGCTGTTGCCGGCGGCATCTATCTCCTCAACGACCTGACCAAACTCGTCCCGGCGCAGCAGCGTGGTCTGCCCCATCGGGTCCACCACGCGCTTCAGGCCGTGATGTTCGTCGTACCAGAACCGGGTAGCGCTGCCGTCGGCTTCGATAATCGCAGACGGCAGCGCGCGGTGCTCAAGCCAGGTGGTGGTGCGGGCATTGCCGTCGGCGTCGATCTCCTGCACCCGGTTACCCATCTCGTCATAAACGAAGGTGACGGCGTTCCCGAGCGGATCGATGCGGCGAGTCAGGAGCTCGTTGTCATCCCACTCGTAACGCCAGTTTTCACCGCGCTCGTCTACAAAGCGGACGATCAGGCTCTGCGCATTCCAGTAGTGTTGACGCTTCTGACCATCATAGTGTTCGACGGTCGTTAGCCCGGCGGCTAAATCATAGGTAAAGCGGCAGCCGTCGCCGGTGCTGGTGCGGTTTTCCACCACGCGCCAGTGGTCAAATTTTTTCCAGCGGTACTCGCTCTCCAGCCCGCCCGGCAGGCGGTGCCAGACCATCAGGCCGTGGTCGTTATAGCGGTATTCGCGGGTGACGACGCCGGAGGCATCCGTCGCGCTCGCCAGCTGGCCACGCGCATCGTAGCCCCACTGCATCAGCGGCCAGGTACGGTTGCCGTCGAAATGGCTGGCAGCAGTCACGCGCTGCGGGAAACGTTCGTCCTCATAGCGGAGGGTGACGTCTATCGTCCGCGGCTCATCGTGAAGACCAACCAGCCTGCCGTGCTCGTCCCACTCCGTCAGCAGCGCGTTGCCGTATTCATCACTGAGGGAGGCCAGACGCAGGATTAAGGGGTTCGCGCGTGTCGGTTTGTACAGACGCCACACCGCGCCGTCATCGTCGGCAATCGCCACGTCGCCGCTCTCATTGCGGCGGATAATAATGCCTTCGCTGATGCTGTAAAACGCCCGCTCGACAGGGGGCAGTTCAAAGCTCAGCTCGCGTCCGGTTTCGTCGAACCAGGTCGCGCTGTTCTCTTCAAGCGTCAGATAGCTGTCAAAGGCGGTCGCCCAGCCCAGGCCAAAAAGCCCTTCGCGGGTGGTCAGGCTGTTGTAGCTGCGCTGCCAGCGAAGCGGGAAGCGGCCCGGCAGCGAGAAATCGAGTTCATCATCGTCATTCAGCAGCTTCACGCCGGTGGCGGCGTGAACCGGGTGCGAGGAGCCAAACACGGCATTGACGGCCATATCGGCCAGCATTCCGCCGCCGGCTGCCGCCAGTGCGCAGGGCATGTTTTTCAGGATCTTGCCCGGACGACCGCGCAGGAGGGAGAGCGCAATCATCCCCAGCGCCAGACCCGGCGTTTTGCCGCTTTTGATATCGCGAACCGTGAGCGTGTCGCCGCCGATGATCACGTTCGGGGAGACGTCATCGGAAACGGTCCCTTCGCAGGTGGTGCGATCTTTCGCACGCACCGCAGGCTGGCCGTTGATGAAGACGCTTTTCGAGCCTTCCGCCAGATACTGCGGTCCGGAGTGCTTTTCACACGCCACCTTGTCTTCTTCCAGCGGTGAGGTCCCCGCAGCGGCAGACGCCACACTCGGCTGCCACATTTCGCTACCAAACTGTCCGGCAGCGGAAAGCAGCATGCCCGCGTAATCGGCAAAGCTGCCCGGCGACTGCGGCTCAGGTGAAGGGGTATCTGCTGGCGTCAGCGTTCCGGCCGCACGCGCGGCGGGGATCGCATTGGTCAGAACGTTATTCGAACCGGTGGTGATTTTACCCGCAGGCGACGGCGGGAAAATCGCGTTGCCTAACCCCTCAGCGGCGTTGCTGATATCGTCTGTGATCCCCGCCACGTTTGCCAGCACGCCGCCAATGATGCCGCTTAACAGACAGCTGGAGCCAATCGCCGCCACGCCTGCGGCTGCCGCCCCTGCCCCCAGCAATGGCGCCGCTACGGTAGCTGCTGCCCCCACCGCCGCACCGATCACCGCATAAGCGGCGCCTTCCGCCACAATGCTGGTGATGTCCGCAAAAATGCTGGAGTGAATAATCTCGTCGCCCTTACGGGCCGCGTTGTTGTCGCTCATGCCTTACACATTCCGGTTGTCGTTCAGCGTCAGACTCTGCTTAAGCGCGCTCCAGCGCACCTCGTCCTCTTCAGTGAATGCTCTGAGTGCCGAGAGGGTAAAAATCATCAACACCGGTTTGCCCGGCGTCTGCACGGCCAGCTGTTTTTGCCAAAGGCGCTGACCGTTATGGTCAAAGTTGGTTTCAACTTCCAGACCGGTAATTTTGCCGTCAGGCCCGGCTTTCACTCGCTGGAATTCGCTCTGGGCGACCTCGCCCATCTGCGGGCGCATCACGTCCCACTGGCGGTGGAACTCTTTCTCATAATCGCTGCCATCCGGGATAACACCGCGGCTGACCACGACGGACAGCCCGCTTTCGTCATCGCGAATAATGTTCATGCTGTTATCCTGCCAGGCCGCAGGAAAAAGGGAAAACGAACCTTCCTGGAGGGTGTATTTCATTGATGAATCCGCGTCTAAGATTGCTGAAGAATATTAAGGGCCGTTATGGACAACATGGCGGCAGACAGTAAGCGGTTATTCTTTCGGCGGCGTGAATTTCGCCTGCACCGCCGCATCAATGTCTCCTTTATGCCCCGCGCCCGGTGCCGTGGTGCCCGGCTTGGTACCAGAGGTATTTAGGTGCAGCTTACCGCCCGTCGTGATATGGCCATCCCCTTCAACAAAGAAGTTAAACTCTTTGCCGATCAGGCTAATTTTGCCGTTCGCGTTAAGCTCAATGGCGCTTTCACCTGAGACCAGCCGCAGCTTCGTCCCGGAAGCAATGACATACTGCTCCACCGCCGCATCCAGCTTGCCTTTCCCCGTCAGGATCTCGGTTCCGCCTTTCACCGCCTGGATCTGATTCGCCTCCACGCGATGCAGCTCGTTTTTCTTCACGTAATGGCTGCGCTCGCCGCCGACGCTGTGCGTTTCATCATTCTTAACGCTGGTGTCCATATTCCGCTCGGCCTGGATCCACACCTGCTCCGCGCCCGCCTTGTCTTCAAAGCGCAGGGCGTTGGCGTTGTCGACCGAGCCGTCTTTCGTCCGGCTCATAAAACCCATCTGCGTCGCCGCTGCCGGAAGCGCCCACGGCGGCATGCTCGCGTCGTTATACACGCGCCCGGTAATAATCGGACGGTCCGGGTCGCCGTTGATAAAGTCCACCACCACCTC
Source organism: Enterobacter sp. UNJFSC 003 (assembly GCF_036903355.1). Taxonomy (NCBI): domain Bacteria; kingdom Pseudomonadati; phylum Pseudomonadota; class Gammaproteobacteria; order Enterobacterales; family Enterobacteriaceae; genus Enterobacter; species Enterobacter sp. UNJFSC 003. Next base: position 864,626 of record NZ_JBAKHK010000001.1, on the reverse strand, counting down.
ATCGCCCACGCGCGGAATTTGCACCCCGCCGTAGCCCTGGCCCGCCCACGCGCTCGACACGCGCACCCAGCAGGAGCTGGTGTCGTCCCCCTTCGCCAGACGGTCCCAGTGGAACTTCACCTTCACGCGACCGTATTTGTCCGTCCAGATGCTCTCCCCCTGCGGCCCCACGACTTTCGCCGTCTGCGGGCCGTAGGTGCGCGGCCACGCCGTGCTCTGCGCCGGGCGGTACGACACCGACGCCGGGATAACCGTGAAATCGGTGCGGTGAATGGTTTCACCTTCGCCGCTCGCGTAGCGGTTCTCCTCGAAGTGATACCCCGCCGCCGTCACCAGATACTCGCCGTTATCGCTGAAGAACGGCGCGTTAGTCAGGGTGAAGATGTGGCCCGGCGCAATGCCTGCCGCCGTGGCGGTGGCCTGAATCTGCTGATGCTCAACCTGCCAGCGCTCCTGACGGATTCGGGCGTAGAACTCCGCATGCCCGGTCTCCACAAAGCGTCCCGGCCAGTCGTAGACGTCAATGCTGCCCGGCTTCGGCGACGCCGGGTTCTGCTGCGCCTGGAACAGCCACGCGTTCGGCTTGCGGAAGTCATAGTCGTCGAGGCTGTAAATCCCCGGCGTCACGCTGTCCTCCAGCGCCCACTGACTGATGCCCTCTTCGTCCGTGCTGCCGCCGGACGGCGTCTGGTGATACGGAATCACCTCGTAGCCGCTGAACGGCTGGTGCTGGGTGGCGGCGTCGGTGAGCACCAGGGTGTGTTTGTCGGCCTCGTGGCTGAAGTGATACGCAATCCCCTCCAGCTCCATCAGGCGGCTGATGAAGTCCAGGCTCGACTCCTGATACTGCACGCAGTAGTCCCACACCCGGTAGCTGCCGGTGAGTTTGTCCTCCACGTTGACCTGATGCTCGCCCAGCAGGGTTTTCACAATCTGCGGCACCGTCTGCCCCTGGAAGATACGCAGGTTACGGTCGCGCTTCATCGGCCACAGGTCCGGCTCCACCGTCAGCTGGTAGACCGCGTAGCGGGTGCCCGTCAGCTCAACGGCGCTCACCGCCACGCGCGTGACTTTGCCGTTGATATAGCGGGAGGTCAGCAGGTTCTGCGTCGGGATGGTCACCGTGACCGGCTGACCGAGCAATTTGCTGCGGTCAATGCGCGCATCCGTGCCGAGCAGGGTCAGCGTCAGGGCGAACGACTCAGACATCGCCTCGCGGCCGGAGAGTTTCCAGAAAAGCAGCCCCTCGACCGGGAGCTGAACGGTAATTCGGTTGAGCATAATCTGTATTCCGTAATGGTTTATGCTGAAAACGTGTTTGAACGTAAAGCTAATTTTGACTAAGTGGTTTTGGATATGCGCTTATGCGTCAGAAACGTTAAAGAAAGTTATCCTCAGGTGCACTGTGAAATAGCTCCCCTGCCATGCTGACGAGACGTTCGTGTTGGAACAGTTTATCTTTCCACTCCTGCGGAATACCTGAATAGCCATATAACGCACCGGCCAGTTGACCTGCCGTCGCCGCAACGCTATCGGCATCATCCGCCAGATTGGCTGCCAGTAAAATTGCATCACGGAAATTATCTGTATTCCATACCGCCCACATTGCAGCCTCAAGTGTGTCGATAACATAACCACTTGAACGTATCTGGTCGCGTGTTTTTTGCTTATATTCACCGGCGTTGACGATCATGGCACGCGGCTGAAGCGGCATGACGTGTGGGGAAAAAACAAAGTCTTTATTACTGCCATTAATGATATGTACAAGTAAACAACCTAAATACTGCGTGCTATTTATTGCTTCCACAGCACCGTGTGTTGCAATGCTTTGTTTTTTGGCTTCATAAAACGCTTTGCTTAATGACTTCCTGAAAAAAATAGAGACAGGTGCTTGTCTGATAATAGAAGCATTACCTGCAGTTTCTGGGGCAGTATTGCCGTTCCAACCAGGACCAATAGCCAAATATTGCTCCAAAGCAAATCGAGTTGTATTCCCTATATCAAAACAGACGCCATTTGAACTGTTATGACCATGCTGATACCATGCCAGAAGTTTATTCCTAAAGCATATTGTATCAGCATCGCCTTTCTCAAGAAGTGTTTCCGCAAGGCATAATGCCATGGATGTATCATCCGTCCATTTACCTGCTCGCAGTCGAAACGGTCCACCTCCAGTCATATCTTTGACGTGTGCTCTGTCACGAGGTAAAAATTCGAGCGTGGTTCCTACAGCATCTCCCACAGCAAGACCAATAAGTGCACCTACCGCACGATCCCGGGATTCCGCTAGTGAGATATTACATGATGGTGTTAAATCCCATTGATTTTGTGCATCGCTATTCAAAGATGACTTTAATAGCTTATTATTATATGTATACTGCATCCTCCGCTGGACTGAAGGACTGCTAATGGGTAAGTAATTACTATATTTTTCTACATATTTTAACAAGACGTCAATGTTAGCATGTAAATCAATCACCTTTCACCCATAATAAAAAATGTATTTAACGTAAAATCCTAAAATTCGTCAGGATATTTCATCTTGAGATTTTGTTGTTTTATTACGTAGTTGGCATCAACCTCATGTGGCAGCCTGACCTTTAGCCCGCATCGGATTTGCCCCACTATAAACCAGGCATTCGACAACCTTTCAAAAAACAACTCATCAGAATTGTCCAACTCCTTCACTGCATACATACCGAAGGTCATTTTCCATAATTTAGATTCATCCTTTTCCTTGCCTTCGATTAAATCCCGTAGAAAGATTGATTGTTTTCCAATAGAGTCGTACATTTGTAAAACAGGAGAATGGAGATTACGATTTCTGACCTCAGCATATCTCTTTTGTGCTAAAGCCAATACTTTTTCAACATAACCAAAGATTGTTATTTCATTCATTGCATTGAATCGAATCACCTTAAAATATCACACATGATAGCTAGTTATGTCCCCACCTCCCCTTGGTAATTTTAACCAGAATAATTACATTTAAATCTTTAATCAAAAATTGCTCATCACTTGCGATATCTTTTTTGCCTTTTCAGGTACTCTACATCTTGCTCAAGGGGAAGAATAGCCTTCAATCCTTGCCCCATCTGTGAAGATATATAATGAGCACTGGACAAATGCTGAGCAAGTTCGGCATCGGTAGTATCAAACTCTTTGGACGCAAGCACTCCAAGATTCAATGTGTGTAATTTACCTTTATCCTTTTCAGCACCAGTTAGAATGGATTTTATATAATCCAACTGGTTCTTTGCCATAATATATATAGAAAACGTAGGATTTTGTTCTAATCGATGATTGATTGCATCAAAAGCATCATTGATATAATCCAGCGCGGTGTAATTCTCTTTATTCATCTGCCACCTTAAATATATCCCTTTCGCTTGAAAGCATCAGTATTGCCCCCTTTGTCTGGTAGGATGCATCTTTAACTGACCAAGTATCAAGTGCGGACAAAGAAGTACATGTACCGATATAACACAACATTTTTTGCCCTGCAGGATGGTCACCGAGTAAAATCAGCGTCTGTTTCTGAAAAATGACCGCATTATCATTTTTAAACTGATAAAAAAGCTCTACAGCCGGATGACCATCAACAGAAGTCATCTGAGAGGATTCGAGACGAAAGTCTGGCACTGTAATTTCCAGTTCACGCACCAGACGAATTACTCTTATTTGTTAGCGTTGAAAACAAAAAAGCCATCCACTTCCTGCTGGATTGCCGTTTGGTGGGATGCCCCAGGAGGATTGTTCGCATTGCTTCCACCGGCAGGATTCAGATGCAGTTCACCGCCAAGCGTGTTTATTTGCGCACTCTGCTTAGCGGTAAAGTTGAAGTTATTGCCAATGATATTAACGCTGCCATCTTTCGATAATTCAATGGCGCTTTCCCCGCACTCCAGCCTCAGCGTATTACCCGCCGAAAGAATATAATCGTTAACCACTTTGTCACTGCGACTGTTACCCGTCAGGCAAACGACGTCCCCTTTAACGCCTGCTTTCTGATTTTTGACAACCCGTAAGGTTTCATCTTCTCCTACATATTGGGTTCGATTCTTTTCAGTCGAATGGGATTCATCATTTTTGACGTTGATATCCAGGTTGCGTTCGGCCTGGAGCCACACCTGCTCCGCGCCCGCCTTGTCTTCAAAGCGCAGGGCGTTGGCGTTGTCGACCGAGCCGTCTTTCGTCCGGCTCATAAAACCCATCTGCGTCGCCGCTGCCGGAAGCGCCCACGGCGGCATGCTCGCGTCGTTATACACGCGCCCGGTAATAATCGGACGGTCCGGGTCGCCGTTGATAAAGTCCACCACCACCTCATCGCCCACGCGCGGAATTTGCACCCCGCCGTAGCCCTGGCCCGCCCACGCGCTCGACACGCGCACCCAGCAGGAGCTGGTGTCGTCCCCCTTCGCCAGACGGTCCCAGTGGAACTTCACCTTCACGCGACCGTATTTGTCCGTCCAGATGCTCTCCCCCTGCGGCCCCACGACTTTCGCCGTCTGCGGGCCGTAGGTGCGCGGCCACGCCGTGCTCTGCGCCGGGCGGTACGACACCGACGCCGGGATAACCGTGAAATCGGTGCGGTGAATGGTTTCACCTTCGCCGCTGGCGTAGCGGTTCTCCTCGAAGTGATACCCCGCCGCCGTCACCAGATACTCGCCGTTATCGCTGAAGAACGGTGCGTTGGTCAGGGTGAAGATGTGGCCCGGCGCAATGCCTGCCGCCGTGGCGGTGGCCTGAATCTGCTGGTGCTCCACCTGCCAGCGCTCCTGGCGAATGCGGGCGTAGAACTCCGCATGCCCGGTCTCCACAAAGCGTCCCGGCCAGTCGTAGACGTCAATGCTGCCCGGCTTCGGCGACGCCGGGTTCTGCTGCGCCTGGAACAGCCACGCGTTCGGCTTGCGGAAGTCATAGTCGTCGAGGCTGTAAATCCCCGGCGTCACGCTGTCCTCCAGCGCCCACTGACTGATGCCCTCTTCGTCCGTGCTGCCGCCGGACGGCGTCTGGTGATACGGAATCACCTCGTAGCCGCTGAACGGCTGGTGCTGGGTGGCGGCGTCGGTGAGCACCAGGGTGTGTTTGTCGGCCTCGTGGCTGAAGTGATACGCAATCCCCTCCAGCTCCATCAGGCGGCTGATGAAGTCCAGGCTCGACTCCTGATACTGCACGCAGTAGTCCCACACCCGGTAGCTGCCGGTGAGTTTGTCCTCCACGTTGACCTGATGCTCGCCCAGCAGGGTTTTCACAATCTGCGGCACCGTCTGCCCCTGGAAGATACGCAGGTTACGGTCGCGCTTCATCGGCCACAGGTCCGGCTCCACCGTCAGCTGGTACACCGCGTAGCGGGTGCCCGTCAGCTCAACGGCGCTCACCGCCACGCGCGTGACTTTGCCGTTAATATAGCGGGAAGTGAGCAGGTTCTGCGTCGGGATGGTCACCGTGACCGGCTGCCCGAGCAATTTGCTGCGGTCAATGCGCGCGTCCGTGCCGAGCAGGGTCAGCGTCAGGGCGAACGACTCGGACATCGCCTCGCGGCCGGAGAGTTTCCAGAAGAGCAGCCCCTCGACCGGGAGCTGAACGGTAATTCGGTTGAGCATAATCGTTAATCCATATGGCTTATGCGAAGTAAACTATTGCAGTAATAACACTGTCAGGTGAAAGATTATTCAGTTTCAACCCTGTTATTCTTGGCAGGTTGTTTAAGGATAAATATTAATGATGCAACCTTGAGTACTTCAGAAAACACAAACAATGCAAGGTTGAGCGGTATAACGCTCATTCCCAGACCTACAACGATCAAAGGGAACAGAGTCACTGAGCAACTCATAGTGAGGACGCGCAGTACCTCCTGTACAAGGGCAAACCGCACGGCATAGCGATGATGGGTAAAATAAAACCCGGCAGAAAATAATAATGAAACAGGCCACAGGATATAAACGACGTAAAAGACACCCGTCAATAAACCATTTACTCCACCAGCTATCATCATAAAGATAATGACGCCAAGATTACCACCGCTAGAATCCCACCATGACTCAAGCAAACGAAATGGCCCAACCGAATAAAAAACAACTCCGATGACATCCATTACGCCCCAAAAATAGAAAATATTATCTTTTGCGTTTGCTTTCACTGAGTGCCTCATTGGAACGGTTCTGGCGGTCATTTACCACCATGCTCATTAACTGATTTTATTTTTAATAATATATTAAATGTATTTTAAACGGTTTTTTTTCGCTTACTTATAATTATTCAGTAAATATATTTTTAAAGTTCCTGAGAGTATGAATAAAATTAACCCAAACATTCGCGTTCCCAAAAACCGCCACTAATAGTGGGAAGAAACAAACAGAGCAACGAAATCATATCAGCCGGAAAACTTCTTGAAACAGCGCCAACTTTACGGCATAACATCCGATACTATCGGTATTCTCCCGTGTCGTATTGAGTTCATATAGTAGAGCACGATAGCAAGAACATCCATTTCACTTCAGAAATAGAAAATCTTATCCTTTAGCGTCATATCCGATTTACGACTTATTTTACTGGCGTTGGCGGCCATTTACCACCATGTTGGATAAGAGCATCTTTTATTTTATTAAGATTTTTGTATACCTTACTGTCCTTTTCAGCACTATCCAGCTCAAGTTGTAATTGATTCCCCATCGTCCAGCCACTATCAGCTTTTATTTCTGGGTTAGCTCCACGCTCTAGTAAAAAAAGAACATGATCGTAGGCGCTATAATCAAGAGCATCTATCAGCAACGTTTTTCCTAATGAGTCAGTAACATCTATGTTGCTTCCTTTATCAAGCATCGCTTGCAGCGTTTCAATATTTTTGGCTTCAATAGTTTGAAATATTATAGGCTCACCAAAGGTTTTATCTTTTGCATTGGGCGATAACCCTCCATCAAGCATTGCCTTTATCCAGACATTACTATCGGCCTTCAACACAAACTGAGCCGGACTACTCCCTCCGTTTGGTCTAGGCTGCAGGGGGTCTGCACCAGCCTTGACTAAAACAGTAATAATCTTTAAGTGTTCCGTTGTTTTTTTATCATTTATGGAATTCATAACAGCCCAAAATAACAACGTCATGTCTTCTTTGCCGGGTTTGTTTAAGTCTGTCTCTGGGGCTAATTTCAGCACATCATCAATATTACCATTTTCTATGGCACGTGCTAACGTGAGCTGTTGACCACTAAAATAATTATCAGGTTTTAAATCCATATTTTGTTTACACCCCTGAACCATTAACATTAAACAAAGCGCTATCCAGCCAGTTAAAAGTGATTTCACACTCGGCTCCTAATAACAGAAATATCCTCATCCTTTTGTTGTTCTATGCAATCTATTGTCTGTCCGATTCCATGACGATCAAGTGCACTTCCGGTCCCACCAGGTAGAGTATGTACTATACCTGCAGCATTAGGCATAATTGCGGAAATCTCCTCTTTGGCAACCAGTGCGGGTAAATGTCCCTTCACCATTTTATAATCCTCCCAAAGATTAACTTCCTGAACATTAGTGAGTAGCTCACCTTCAACGCGATAAGCTTGAATATTTTCCGCATGACCTACTAATTTTGCGCCATATTGTTGAACCGTCTTTGAATGCAAACCTGCCGCATTAAATGTCCACCCCGCCTGACCGCTTGCTACAGAGGTAGCAGAGGCTAACCCTCCTCCAAGGGAATGACCTGCGATGTCTATTTTTTGACCCGCCCTATAAATTTGCTTCCCTATTTGAACGGCCTTTCTGTAATAATCAGACTCCATCCCTAATCCCTGCGCAGCATTATTCTTCCAGTCAGACATATTTTTCATAGGAAAAAACTCAGGCTCCCTCGACCCTCTAAAAACTAACGTTGGGTTCATGTCTTTACCAAAAACGTTGGGATCAGGTTGATAAACGCGTGAAAGGAAATCAGGTGAATTGGCATTGTCATAAAGCATGTCGCTTTTGAGACCGAGCTTATTCAGCATCGGAGCATCATTACTAATATCTGTCCACCCTTCCGGCACACCCGGCGTGGCTTCCAGCGGGTTCACGGTCTTATACACATTCTCCGCAAGCTTCGCTTTCTCCACCGCAATGTTGTTCGCCGCCAGACGGTTAGCCGCGATCTGTGCATCGGGATATAAGCTATTGCTGCCCTTCGCAATCAGATCTTTACGCGCCTGCCAGCGTTCGGCTTTGGTCATCTCCTGAAGCTGCGCTGCATAGGTTTTGCTATCTTTGCCCGGGGTTGGCTCGTCCGGTATCTGCGCGGCTTTGGATTTCACCACCTGCTTCGGCATAACCGTTGGCGCAGGGCGAGAACCATAGGTTCTCACCATAGCTTCATAACGGTCGACAATCGTACTTACCGGGTACCAGCCCAGCCCCGTGAGCGAGGCCGCCTGCAGACGCCCCTTCTCATTGATGTAAAATATTTCCGTTACCGACGACCAGCTGCGAAAACTCTCGTCAATCGCAACGATCCTGCCCATGTCGAGATCCTGCACAATCAGCTTACGCGTATCGCGTCCGGACTGATAAGGATTCGCTCCGGTGATGGCATGCAGCAAATCGTAGCGCGTGAACAGCGAGCGCAGCGAATTGTCAGGAACCGACATAATCCACTGCCCGGCGACGGACGGGCGGATAATTTTCGCAAAAAGCGCTGGCGAAACATTCTCGCTGAAAAGATAGACAAATTTGAGGTTATACATTCGCTCCGTCCTGTTCCCCGTCCCTGCTTATCTTGCTTATGGGTTAACCAGCCAGGTGCCCGGCTTAGAAATATCCAGCGTCTGGCTACGCGTTCTGCCGTTGCCCTGCAGCTCAATCCGAGCCTCGCCCGCTGGCAGCTTGAGCGACACATAGCCATTATTCGCCGGACGCAGCGCGTTGGGTTCGCCATTGACTTTCAGCGTCTCGCCGTCGAGGACGCGGACGTAGACCAGCGCAATCGGGCTGGCATCGACAGGCGGTGGCGTCGGCTGCGAAGCCGTGGCAGGCGCTTCAGCCGGTGCCGCTTCCGGTTTTGCTTCCGGAGTTTGCACGACCGTTTCAGCCGGACGGCTCTCGGCAGGGGCCTGCGCAGCCTGCTCTGGCGCGTCATGGTCGCTACCGCTGAACAGCATAGCGCCCGCAACAACCCCTACCAGTACGCCTGCGGCAACCATCGCCGGGATCTTGTAGCGACGCCAGTCAAGCGCTGACGCAGATTCTTCTTCTTCCACCGGAACCAGCATTGTGCCCGGTTTTTTCGCCACTAAAACATCGTCGATACCCGCTACGGGCATATCGATCAGCGCAGCGAATTCATCGATGGACTGTGGTCGGTCTTCCATACGCAGCGCCAGCGCGCGGTCGATGGCCTGCAGCAGTGGGATGGAATATCCCTGCGGCATCAGCTCCACCAGCGGTTTGCAGGTGTCCTGAATCGAACGCACCACGCTGACCGGCGGCGGTGAGCCGACAATCAGGGTGCGCAGCACGGCGCCCAGGGCGTAAATATCCGTCCACGGCCCCTGCTCGCTTTCGTTGTCGTCGGTGTACTGTTCGATAGGCGCAAAGCCCGGGCGCAGCATCGTTTCCGTCTCGTCCGAGAGATTCCCGATGGTACGACGTGCAGATCCAAAATCAAGCAGCACCGGCAGACCGTTATCCTGGATTTGAATGTTATCCAGCGAAATATCGCGGTGCAGATATCCCTCGTCATGGATCGTTTTAATGGCGCCGAACAGCATCGGCAGCATACGGCGGATCCAGGTCTCGTTAATGGTTTCCGGCTTTTGTTCGCGCAGGCGTGACAGCGTGGTGCCGCTGTAGAACAGCGTGCCCATATAGGCCGTATCGTTTTGCACCCAGAAACGTAGCACGTGCAGCAGGTTCGGATGATTAAAGCGAGCCAACAGGCGGGCTTCCTGAATAAAGCTGTTCAGGCCGGCTGAAAACGCTTTGCCGAAACGTTCGCTGCGCAATACCAGCGTCATGTCGTCACCGCGAACGGCCAGCGAGGAAGGCATAAATTCTTTGATAGCGATAGTGCGTTCGAGCTGGTGATCCCAGGCACGATAAACGATGCCAAATCCACCGCCGCCAATCACCTCTTTAATTTCAAACTCGTTGAAGCGATACCCGACCGGGAGCGCGTTTGGGACAGTCCGATTGTTATCATTATCCGTCATCTTTTACAGTTCTCTTGATGATTATTACGCGGCAAACTGACAGTGAAACTCGCCCTGCTCGCAGGTAACGCGCAGACGTCGGTACTGCTCGTCGCTGCGGCTGGCGGTAAGTAATATCTGGCTCATTTGAGGCAGTAAGGTGTTCGTCAGGATTGCATCCACCATACGTCCGCCTGATTCCACCTCGGTACAGCGCTGTACAATCTGTTCTACAACGCTGTCGTCAAACTCGGAAATAATATTGTGATTCTCTTCCAGACGACGCTGAATGCGCTTCAGCTGGAGGCGAACAATCATCCCCAGCATCTCGTCGCTCAGCGGATAATACGGCACCACCAGCAGACGGCCCAACAGCGCAGGCGGGAATACCTGCAGCAACGGCTGGCGCAGCGCGCCGCTCAGCGCCTCCGGCTCGGGCATCAGCTCGGGATCGGCGCACATTGCGCTAATCAGGTCGGTTCCGACGTTAGACGTCAGGATGATAATGGTATTCCGAAAATCAATGTGTCTACCTTCGCCATCCTCCATCCAGCCTTTGTCAAAGACCTGGAAGAAGATCTCGTGCACGTCAGGGTGCGCTTTCTCAATTTCGTCCAGCAGCACGACGCTGTAAGGACGGCGGCGAACGGCCTCGGTTAACACGCCGCCTTCACCATAACCGACGTATCCCGGCGGCGCACCTTTTAAGGTCGAAACGGTATGTGCTTCCTGAAATTCACTCATGTTGATGGTGATGACGTTCTGCTCGCCGCCGTACAGCGACTCCGCCAGCGCCAGCGCGGTTTCGGTTTTCCCCACCCCGGACGGCCCGCACAGCATAAACACGCCTACCGGTTTGTTGGGATCGTCGAGCTTCGCGCGCGCGGTTTTAACCCGGCGGGCGATCAGCTCCAGACCATGTCGCTGGCCGATGACCCGCTGGTTGAGCGTGTCGGCGAGATTCAGCACCGCGTCGATTTCGTTTTTCACCATTCGGCCAAGCGGGATGCCGGTCCAGTCAGAAACCACCGCCGCCACCACGTTTTCATCTACCGCCGCGAACAGCAGCGGTTCGTCGCCCTGTAAGGTCTTCAGCGCCTGCTGCTGCTCCGCCAGCTGGCTGCGCAGCTCAGCGGTATCTTCATCGCCTGCCGCAAAGAGCGCGGCACGCAGGCAGATAATCGCCTGCACAAGACTGCGTTCCTCCTCCCAGCGCTGGGCCAGCGCTTCGCGCGTCGACTCATACGCGTCGCGCTCCGTCTTTAACGTCGCAACGCGGGCAGGTTCGCCGGCACCGACGCGGGCTTCACGATCGGCAATCTCGATCTCAACGTCTAGCGCGGCCAGATGGCGCAGGCAATCTTCCAGCTGTGGCGGAGGAGCGCTCTGGCTAACGGCCACGCGAGCACAGGCGGTGTCCAGCAGGGCAACGGCTTTGTCTGGCAGCTGACGCGCAGGAATGTAACGATGCGACAGCTTCACCGCCGCGCTGACCGCTTCGTCAAGAAGCAACACCTTATGGTGCGTTTCCAGCGGCGACACGGTGCTGCGCAGCATCAGAATGGCTTTGGCTTCGTCAGGCTCGTGCACCTGCACCGTCTGGAAACGACGGGTCAGCGCCGGGTCCTTTTCGATGTATTTTTTGTATTCCGCCCAGGTGGTGGCCCCAATGGTACGCAGCTGTCCGCGAGCCAGCGCGGGCTTCAGCAGGTTTGCGGCGTCGCCGGTTCCCTGCTGACCGCCTGCACCGATCAGGGTATGGATCTCATCGATAAACAGAACGATCGGCGTGGCGCTGGACTGCACTTCGTTAATCAGGGACTGGAGACGGGCTTCAAATTCGCCCTTCATCCCAGCGCCAGCCTGCAGCATGCCGATATCCAGCAGCCACAGCTGAATATTTTGCAGCGGCTCCGGCACATCCCCCTCGGCGATACGCAGCGCCAGCCCTTCTACTACCGCCGTTTTCCCTACCCCGGCTTCACCGGTCAGCAGGGGGTTATTCTGGCGGCGGCGCATCAAAATATCGACCATCTGGCGGATCTCTTCATCACGCCCGACAACCGGGTCAATCTTGCCGTCACGTGCGCGAGCGGTCAGATCCTGGCCGTACTGGGCCAGCGTCCCCTGCGCAGCCGGGACCACACCCGCCGGGGCGTCAACCGCGACAGCGGCCTGCTGCGTCTCTTTGCTGTTGGCACAAATGGCATCGAACTGCTCGATCAGCACCTCGACGTTAAGACGGGTGAACTGCGCCGAGATGCTTTTCAGCACGTTAGCCAGATTCCAGGTTTTCAGCATGCCGATCAGCAGATGCCCGCCGCGAATACGGCTGACGCCAAACTTCAGCGATCCAAACACCCAGGCGCGCTCCACGGCGCTGTCGATATGTTCAGAAAGATCGGAAACGGAACTTGCCCCGCGCGGCAGGGCATCAAGTGCCGCAACAATATCGCGCGTCAGCTGCTGTTCATCGAGGGCAAAGTGGCGGATCACCTGCTGCAGATCGCCATCCTGCTGCTGCATGAGCTGATGCAGCCAGTGCACCAACTCAACGTAGGGGTTGCCCCGCAGCTTGCAGAACGCGGTGGCGCTTTCCAGAGAGGTAAATAACAGCGTATCCAGTTTGCCGAAAAGCACGGCACGGCTAATTTCTGACATGTTAGTTTCCATTAACAATGATTCGGTATACGTAAGGATTATCGCTCTGCGCGATACACCAAATCGCCACGGGGGACAGGCTGGGGCTGAAGGCCCAGCCAGGTGTTGTAGCCTAATCGTCCGGCGCCTCCAAGCGTCGCGCCCTGTACTGCATCGGCACGCAGAATCACCTTCGCGTCCCACTCAAACTCCACGCCTGCGTACTGGCGTACCCAGTCCCGCAGCTCGGTAACCCAGGCCTCTCCCGGCAGAAAGCGGTTGTACGCTTCCGCGCTCAGCGGGCCGATCTCGATGCGAAACTTGTGCTGCACGTCGCGGACCGCCACGCCAAGAAAGGCGGATTCGCCCATGCGCGGCAGGCGGCGGCCTTCTCCCAGCTGCGCCTGTTCGCGCGGCGAGAGCGGCATCCACTGCGGCACATTGGTGACCAGCTTCACCGGGGCTTTAAAATGGTTACGCAGGATCTTTTCCAGCCCTTCAGGGTCACGACCGTGACGGGTCAGGTGTCCGGCGTGGGTAAAGCGGGCGTGCGCGCTCAGGCTGCCCTTCTCCATCTGCCCCGGCTGCCCCATACCAATCAGCGAGGCCAGATAGGCCTCGAACCGCTTGTTGTCGGCGCGATCGAGGGAAACCACAGGCTGCGCATCCGCCCAGGCGCGGTAAAACAGCAGCGTCAGGCGGTGGTGAAACAGATCGGCAAATGCGCTCAGGCTGGTGTCCTGATGATGGTGAATACGCTCGCGGGCGTATTCCGTCATGTGCACCGGCAGCGGGCCGTTAGGGCCAAACAGACCGAAGCTGAGGATAGACACGTCATGCAGCCCGCTCTCTTCGCGCTGACGCACCTGCGCCAGCGTCGAGGGCGCAAAACTCATCGACGGCTGCTGGCCGATGCGTAACGGCTCAAATTTTGGCAGCGGCGCGCGCCCCAGCGGGTAGCGCTCCCCGCCCTGGGCATCGATACGCCTCAACAGCTGAAACAGATCGTAGCGCCACGGCGTCTCGCGAACGCCGAGCCAGAACGTATCCGGCAGCGGCGTCAGGCGATGAACGCGCAGCGGAGCGGCGGCGACGTCACTCATAGCAGCGCCCTTTTGCCCATGCGCGGGGCCCAATAGCCGATCTCACCGCGCTGTTGGCTCTTGAGGGTGAACTCGGTGAAGCTGTTGATCGACACCAGTCGTGCAAACAGGCGTTCCAGCACGCTGCCAAAAAGCCAGGGGCTGGCACCGGAAAACGCTCGCTCATCCACCGTCAGGGTAATGCCGATCCCGCGGGCGAAGACCACAGGCCCCGGCTCCGGCACACGGCGATGAACCGGCTCCAGCACGCAGTGGCGAACCCCTTCCACCTGGCGTGCAATCGGCGTTTCTGCCAGGTTGGCATACAGCCCTAGCAGCTGGCGCAGCGCGGCGGCGCCCTCTTCATTTTCGCTGTCCATCAGGCTGAGGTAGTTCATCTGCAGCTGGCTGATCAGCCGCCAGGTGCTGAACCCTTCCGCCAGCGCCGGGCGCGGCGGCGTCGGACCTTTGCGCAGGGTGAGTGATTTCACCGGCATGGAGTCGGCCATAATGAACTGCCCAAGCTCCTGCTGCAGCATCAGCGGCAGGTCACGGCTGGTGCACAGCACCTCGGCAGAGATGTAGCGCAGGTTTTCCTGCCAGGGCGCATGCTGGGCATCCACCAGCGAAACAAAAGCTTCCGAGCCGACATAGCCGGTGCGGGTGCCGTAGCGCAATGCATGTTCGGAAAGGACGCGCTGCTCGCGACGCAGAGAGAAATAGGCCCCGTAGTTGCCCGCATCGCCGCTCCAGGTGCTCCAGAACGGACGAAACGTTTGGTCGTCACGCTGGCCATCGGCACTGCCGTAAATCTTGTTTACTGCGTAAATTTCATAATCCAGCGGGCGGATGTTATCCACCACCAGATGGTATTCGTGCTGGCCTTCGCTCAGCTTCTGGCGCGCGGCCACTTTGGGAAAGAGGTTGATGACCGGCGTGCAGTGCAGCGCCATATGGCTGGCATCCACGACGCGCTCAAGCTGCTCATCGGTTTTATCCAACAGAATAAAAATATCGAAGGCTTTTTCGCTTTCGCAGCGCTGAATCAGCTTGCTCAGACCGCTCAGGCTGATAAAGCGAAAACGTGCCGGAAAGGCAAAATACTCTTGCAGCAGACGGTAGCCGTCAAAGTTACGCAGATCGTCCGGGAGCAGCGCCTGATCCGGTTCGAATCCTTCCTGTCGCAACGCATCAGACGCCAGTACCTCACGCTGCGGCTGCTGGCTGACGGTCTGACACACAATCCCGACGTGGTGCTCCATCACCAGTTCCAGCAATTTCAGCGCCTCAATGTCCGGGCCGCTGAGGAAAAACGCCAGCCGGTCAAAGTTAAGGTGCCCGAGGTTTTGCGGACCGTCGCAGGCAATGCGGATGCGTAAGGCGCTTCTGACGCCGCGCTGGCTCAGCCCAGGCTGCGTCAGCGGCAGATCGGCAGGCACACCGCCCAGCTCGACCTTCTCAATTTTCAGCGGCAGCAGGTTAACCTCGTGCGCGGTGGTGTAGCTGCAGGTCACACCGGTCTTCTTCAGCGCCAGGCTGTCCATCATGGTGCCGCGCGGCACGATAAACCCGTTGCTCAGGTCGCCACGGCTGCTGTCGGGCTGAATTTCAGCAATCGCCATGGACGGCGTTGGCGCGAGATAGTTAGGCGCAATCATCTCCAGCAAACGCTGGGAGAAACGCGGAAATTCCGCATCCATTTTCATCTGCACGCGGGAGGTCAGAAAGGCGAAACCTTCCATCAGGCGTTCGGTGTACGGGTCCGCCACTTCGATACCGCGCATGCCCAACCGTCCGGCGACCTTTGGGTAGCGCTCGGCAAATTCGGCCCCCATTTCACGCAGATAGGCCAGCTCACGGTTGTAATATTCAAGCAGTTTACTTTCCACGATCACCCCGCATCTTTTAATTCAAAATGGCCGTTTTCCAGATCGACATCGGTGCGAAACAGAAACTCCAGCGGGTACGGCACACACCACAAACGTCCTTTTATCTCGATGGACAGCACGTTGTGCAGATCCAGCGACGAGGTGTCAGACACGCAGCGAACCTGCAGCCCCTGCGGTAAAATCCGTGGTTCAAAGTTAATGATGGCTTCAGTCAGCTTGCGCTGAATGTCGTGCCACTCGATATCCGACATCCGCTTGCCGGCCAGCGGCGCAACGCCAAAATTGATCACCGAACGGTTCACGTGCGGCAGCGCGCTTAAATCGCCGGATGCGTCATGATTGATGGTGTTAAATAACCACTGCAAATCCCGCAACACGTTGCGACGCAGCGCGGCGTGGGTCATCAGATTGCTGTTGACCGACTCGCGTTTTTTTTCCGGGTCGTTATCGGTGAGGCGATCCAGCAGCGAAGGCTGCATTTTATCGCGCGCGCCGACTTTCTCCTGCCGGCTGCGGGCCTGCCAGCCGCTGCGCAGCAGATCGCCTTCGCCAGCAGAATTACTCATCGGCTCCATCCGTAACAAACGTGACCAGGCTCAGAGAAAGCAGCGGGCTTTCGCTTTGCTCGCTGAGCCAGGCCTTCTGCCCGATCCCTTCGTACAGCGTGCCGTCGCCGTCCAGCGGCAGCCATTCGGTCATACGCCCGAGCTTGACGGCATCTGACGCATCGGCCGCAAAAGGATAACGCGCCGGGATCTGACAAACCTGCTCGGTGCCGTCGCTAAGACGAACAAGCGCGTGGCGCCAGACCAAATCGGTCACGCTGGCGGGAGCCTGGAAGCGGATCTCTTCTATGGCGTTAAACGGCAGCCAAAAATAACGGCCGTTGACGAGGGTTTCGCAGACCGGTCCAAGCCGGGCGTCGCCGTCCATGAGCCATTCAAAAGTCTGCGTCTGGTCATTTTCATCCACCAGCTGGCCAGCACTGGCCGCCGCGTGCTCCAGCGCCGTCAGGCGCAGCGCCTGCGCGCGCGCTCCGTTTTCGTTGAGGGCAGCAGCCAGCGCGGTCAGCCACGGCCACTGCGTTTCCGGCATGGAAGGACGAGCCTCTCCGGCCATGACCTTCGCACGCTGCAGTTCACCCTGAATGGACTGCTCCAGCAGGGTAACGGTCGGTTTCGCCTGTGGCTTCAGCGCCAGCCAGCTTTTAAGCTGGGTCAGCGCCCGCGTCCAGTTGCCGCTGAGGATCAGAAATTGTACGAATGCGGCGCGGAGATCGGCATCTGCCGGACGGGCTTTGATGTCGGTTTCAATTCGCACCAGCGCGTCGCCGATCGATTCACCCGCCAGATGTTGATAGAGCGTATTCATAGCCATTCCTTAGTTTGCCGCACGCCAGACGCCGACTGCCGGATCGCGCAGCTGCGGGCGCAGGGTATCAATCAGGACGATATTCAGCGGGGTGCCTGGCACAACCCAGGCACTCCAGATTTTTTTCACCGCAGCAATACGCGCCTGCAGTTTTGCATCGTCGCTGGCGATCTCGCGAGAAATCTCCACGGCTACCGTGCCGTTGCTTTTCCAGCCGTTGAGCGCGCTGTCGTAAGGCAGAATCATCCAGCTCTGGTCACTGTTCTGGGTGCTGAAGACCATGCGCTCTTTGTTGACGGAGGTGATCAGCGCGTTTTCCGGATCGGCGCTTTGATTCAGTCCCATCACCGGGAAGCCGTGAATATAGGTCACAGGTATCTCTTTCTGCCCGCCGGCGCGGGACTGAGAAATGACCGTGTGACCGCTCAACCAGCTTCCATTGCCGCAACGCGTCGTATCGGTATCCGGGATGAACAGCGCAGGCGCGGAAGACCCACCTTCCCAGAAGGTGCGCAGGTGACAACCGTCCTGAAGCGTGAACTCCTGCCACGGTGAGCGGTCTGCCGTGACGCTGTGCGATTCGGCGTTCTGATCGGGCGGCACTAATGCGCCGCTGGCGGGCGTGAGGGCTGGCGCTGCCTGCTGCTGTTTCACCACCAACGCCCATTCCTGCGCTTTGGCTGCCGTGCCCTGAGCCAGCGTAACGCCCTCTGGATCGTTTAGCGTCCAGCTGAGCTTATTCACCTTGCTGCACTGATGCTCCAGCAGCGAGCCGAGACGCGGAACGAAGTTTTCCAGCACCGACACGTCTTTATTGCCGTTCGCCACGATGCGCAGGGCAATCTCTGACTTACACCAGCTCTGCGGGGTGTTGTCTTTGATGTTATCAATCCAGATATCCAGCTTCTGCGCAGGCGACTGCACGATGCGGAAGTTTTCAGCCTGAGCGGTGGACGCCGCCACCATAAGTGCTAAACCCGATAGCCAAAGTTTCATATCAGTCCTTGTGTGTCTAATCAGTTCCGCAGGGAAGAAATTGCGCTGCGTCAGAAAGCGTGTGCAGCAAAGTGGTGTCCTGAGGGTTGCCCATCCATACCGCCAGGGCAGTATAGTTATCCTGAGCATTTCCCTCCTGCTCGCCATTCTTTTGAATGATTTGGTTCATTAAGGTCAGCCACTCTTGTGGCGTATTGACCATGTGCAGCGACTGTTTCATTTGCTCTTCACTGACGCCGTGCCAGAAGCCGTCCGTGCAGAGTAAAAATGCATCGCCATCTTCCACCTGCACCACGTCGCTGTAGCTTGCTTCCGGGCCGCCGTTTTCGATCCCCAGCGCCAGATAAAGCAGGTTGCTGTTCAGGTTCTCGGTCTGGTGCCCGGCATCTTTCATCTGCTGCACCAGGCTGTGGTCGGTCGTAACATGCCACAGCCAGCCGCGACGAAACAGATACAGGCGGCTGTCCCCGGCATGCGCCCAGTAGGCCAGACGGTAATCTCTGTCGATGAACAGGCTCACAAGCGTGGTGCCCATTCGGCGATAGTCCTGCACGGCCTGCTGTTCGCTGAGGATGGTGCGATTCGCCGTCTGAACATAGTCGCGGATATGCTGCGCGTTAAGATGACTGTCGCCATCAAAGCGGGAGATGATGCTGTTGCGGGCCAGCTCGGCCGCGACCTCGCCGCCCGGCAGGCCAGCGATGCCGTCACAGACGACAAAGCAGGCTGAACGTTCCCCAATGGTTTCTCCCGTCTGATCCTGGTTGCTGGCGCGCGTCCCCTGGCGGGAGAGAGAAGCCGTTGCGATATTCATTTGTCTTCCGATCCGCTCTGTGAGTCTTTGTACTGATTGACCTCCATGTCATAGGCATGAAGGAAGGCTTCGCCAAACAGGGTGTGGAAGTCATCCTCAATCTCGCCAGCCGTCTCGCCGTAGCTGCGGACAAAATAGTCCCACAGCGCGGCTTTGCGGCTCCCCGGCAGCGCCAAACGGGAGGTCATTCCGTTCTGCTTCGCCTGCTCTTCCAGCTGTTCCGGATTAAAGGATTGCAGCATCGCGGCGATAATGGCGCGAATACCAGAGATCATCCCCAGCTGATGCGCCTGCAGATCGATCAGCGCGTCACGCACCGATTTGGTCGGTGGCATAAAGCCCGGCATCGGCGTGCCGAACATCTGAATCAGTACCGTTTTCCCGGTTGGCAGGAGCTTGAACGGGTTGTTGGCATCGTCGAGCACCATGGTCATGTCGGCTTTTACGCCGCGCTTGAGGATCGAGCGCGAGGAGAGCAGCGCCACGGTGCCCTGCGAGAACATGCCAAGGATCTGCCCGAGCTGACGCATGTTTTCACGGTCAAACTGCGGCACTGGCTGCATTTCGCTCAGGCCCATGCCTTCAAGCAGCGCTTCCAGCAGTTCGCCCTGCAGCACTTCGCCCTTCTCTCCGCTGTGCGCTGAGGAGGTGGACGTCGCGTTCTTTACCGGGTCGATCCGCAAACGGCCTTTGGGGGTTTGCGCATTGCTGCGCGCTACGGCCTGCGGCGTAGGCATGGTGAAGCCTGCATAGTCCGGCCGCGCAGGTTGTTCGTCCTCAACGCGGGGTTCTCCCTGTGGCTCGGGCGCAAAGAGCGGAGAGTCGGCAAGGATACCCTCTTCCGGCTCTGGCGTGGGTTCAGGGGCTGGGGCTGACGCTGACGTGTCGGCGAGGATGTCATCCGGATGGGTTAGCGGCGCGCCGCCCATCAGGCCAAGCGGGTCATCATTGCGTGCGGCAGGCGCGCTGGCGGAACCGCCAAACAGCGCCAGCGGATCGAGTTCATCCGCCGCCCCTTCTTTTGGCTGCACGGGCTGACTCTCTACCGGCGGCACCAGCGTTGAAGGGGTTACGTCATCAAAGATGCTCTCTTTGTTGAACAGCGCTTCATCGGTGAATAAGGTGTCCGGATCGACGTTCTTGCGCTCCAGCGTCGGCTCGCTGTCGCTGAACAACGCCAGCGGATCTTCTGCGTTACGCTCCGGCGCAAAGGGCTGAGAGAATGGATCGTGCGACGCGGCGGGCTGCGGTTTCACCCGGTTGCTGGAGATGCTGTCGGAAATAGAAAACTCCTGCATCAGGCTGTCCCAGATTTCCGTTGGCACGGCGGTCGGTTCAGACTTCCCGCGCGGCGCGGCGCTCGTCGGCTTCGGTTCTACGGCAGGCGCCGGTGTCGGTGCCACTGTCGGGCGCGCCTGCTGTTGCATGCTGGCCGCCATACGGCTGACCGGCTGCGTGTCGTGGATGAGTTCGGTCACTTCGATGCGGTAATCATCGATGCCAAGAATATCCCCGTCCTGCAGCTCAACCTGACGCCCTCGCTCCAGCGGTATATCGTTCAATACCACGCGGGTGACGCTACCACGGTTCGTGACGCGACATTCGCCCTGAGCGTCAACGTGAACAATGGCCTGCAAACGCGAGATGGTGCGGTCGTTGTCCGGCAGTACCAGATTGTTATCCGTACCGCGCCCAATGGTGCCCCCGGGGGCATAAAAATCACAGCTGCTCTGAGGCGGCTGATGACCGGGTTTCGTAGAAATAATCGTGAATCGCATGGCGTATTCCTGCTGGTATGATTAGCGCTCAAACGCTGCCGCTCTCGGGGCGAGAACGGCGGCGTTTGAGAAGTGAATATTGAAACTATTTAATGAAGGTTATAAAATATAATCCAACAATGAGCCATAGAGTAAATATTAACGCCTGTAATTTATAACGACGATGTAACTTTAGTATCCAACCAATTGTTTCTTCCGGTAATGACTGTACGTATTTATAAGCGTCTTCCTGCACAAACCTTTCATGAGTAAACTTCATTCTGACGCCTTTATAAAGGCGAACAAACCAGATTATTTTTTGATAATTAGCCAGTGAACCAAAAAAAGAAGAATAATTTGTCACGAGATCCAGATCGTAACCTTTGCGCCTGTAGTCTGAGAGTAACTCATTATAATCAACCTCGTGCTTTTTAAAATAACGATTACTGAAGAGATCCATTATTACAATAATCAAAAACAAAACAACAATAAGAAGCAATAATAAACAGTCCATTTTCACCCTAAATTAATCCCACGGTTGCTGACGCTGCATTCGTCCTGAGCATCATCGCGAACAGTGATCTACAAAGGCAAGATGGTGCAGTCATTTTTCTTTAACACCAGATGCGGTGCCCGGGGAATATAACTAGCATCTGCTTCACAGCAGCCGATATGATCACCCCTCAAACGCTGCCGCACTCGGAGCGAGAACGACAGCGTTTGAGGGGTAACACATTCTATTCGGTCTGTGTGATCTTAAATTGGCCCGAAGAGTTTTCTTCCAGTGTGAATCGCGCGGCATAACGAACAGAATTGTTTTTACCCGACACTTTCAGTGCTACATCATATTCCCCGGTTTGCCACGCGATACCACGCCACTGGTGGCAATGCTGAGCATTTAACGTGACCGCAGGGCTATACGTTGACGGTGGCGATATTGTTTTCCATTCATTTCCTGCTCTTTTCATAATGGTGGGTGAATGACTGGTGATCGGTGCTTCTAACCCGGAATTAGCAGGGATAGCAAAGCAAGGTTCATTGTTTTTAAGCGTAACCGAAAGCGACTGATATTGTGCTGTATGAGACACACAGGCACTCGCCATTACCGTGACCATCAACACACCGAATAAATGTTTCATAACCATACCCGCCGATCTTTAGGGTTTTTGAAATACAGAGATAACACCTGTTGATATTTATCCTTGAGATCCGGTCCGATAATCCCCTCAACCCCGGCAATGTTTTGGAAATCACCCAAGCCGTAATTAATCAGATAATAATAATCTGAAATGATAGAAGCCTGCTGTTCCATACCAAAATCCGACAATTTTTTATCCGGGGGTAACGAGTAATTGTAACTGGCTGCCCAACTGAATACGCCTCGGGTTCGAACATTCATTCCAACCTGATGCTGCAGCACATGCACCATCTCGTGAATAAACCAGTGTTTATATCGCGGAACCTCTGTCGAGAAGTCGTCCCGATAATGCGGCTCACGAAAATAGAGTTCGCCATTGGGTGTCATCGCGACATTGTTTGATTGCATATCAAAAGGCAAATAGCTTTTATTATGCACTTTAACTTCTGAATATTTTATTGCGTCACCAAAAACTGAGCGTGCCAATGCTATTTCGCCAATGGTGAGAGGACGGGCGCCTCCTTCCTGTAAACTTGCCATGTTATCTTCCTTCCCGGTTGATAATGACCGGGGAAAACTCCCCGGTCACATATGCAATTACGCTTCTTTGTTTTCTTTGATATTCCAGCCAGCGCTGCTTTCAGCACCTTTACCACCGGCAGTGGTCTGCTCCCAGTACTGCTGTTTCACTTTCGCAGCCTGGAATGCGTAGGTCACACCGACCGTATCACCGTTGTCGGCACCGGTATACTGAACAGAAGTCACCAGCACATCTTCCAGCGTGATACGGGAATATTCCACCTGCTGGCCGCCCGCTTTACAAACGGACAGTTCAACTTTGGTCAGGTGTTTACCGCTCGCGCAATGCTTAAGGATTGCTGTTGCAGATTTGTCGATCAGAGCATTAACGTGCAGATCGTTAAAGTTAACCTTACCGGCACCGCCGCCACCGCCAACGCTCATATTACCTGGCTGGGAAGCGCCCCAGGAGAAGGAGGTAATATCAGTCCAGCCGGTGTGATTAGAATCTTTAGATTCGCCCGTAACACCCTCGACCTTCAGGAACATATCAATAGCCATAATATCTACTCTTCGTGGATGAACATTATTGCTTTCGAAAAAGCACTTATATGGCAAACAGGAAAGCATGGGGCTGAATAAAACCGTCCATATTTTACCTCTGCCTCATATCAAATGACCCGAGTCATTTGACAGTCTTACATTCCCCCTAATAAATGGAAAGAATGTGAAGTTTTTTACTACTGCGGGTTATCCTGAATCCAGATACGGTCAGGATCGCCAATGATGAGCTGAGGAACCAATTTATTCAGTTCGTCGCTATGATAAAGACGTAAACAGTTTAAGGTTACGCCTTTGACATCGGGTTTTCGCTCTGAATGAAAGCCGTTAATTTGATTTTTATATTTTCCAATGAGAGCGTCCACTTTACCAGTGCCATTTTCGGCATCAAAAGGTATCCACTCAATAAATGCACTCGCACTGCGGGCCGCATCAGCAGAAAATTGGCTGCCTTTATCTGCCACCTGCGCAAGGCAACGCGCGAGAACGAAATCTTTTAAAACCTGCCGATATGTTTGCTGATGATAAAAATCAGGATAGTTATTTCCGGCACGCACATAAAAAGTCATAAATGCGAGAAAAAAACAGAAATGTTTCACCTTATATCCTTTGCCATATGCTCAATAGTGCATCTGCCAGTGTGAAGCACTAACTTTTCTCTTTCCATTTCTCTGCGACAACGTATATCCCTATCGCTAATACATTAAGTCCAGCACATAAGAACCCATGCATTGCGATCCGGGGGATATCTTTCGGCCAGTCAAAGATAAACAGATAGTAGCCGGATACCGTCACGCACAGCATGAATGAAATAATTAACAACGTATAAATCGTTAAATAGCTGATGAATTTTCTTGTCATCCCTTTCACAGGTAAATTCATTAGCTATCTCGTATTCACAGTAAGGGCGCCGGCCCCGATGGGCCGGCCACCTTCATTATGCGTCTTTCGTCTTCAGCGACGGCAGTTTAGAAACCAGACGCAGGGAAACGGTCAGGCCTTCCAGCTGGTAATGCGGACGCAGGAAGAACTTCGCGGCGTAATAGCCCGGGTTGTCTTCAATCTCCTGCACCTGTACTTCCGCAGCCGCCAGCGGTTTGCGGGACTTGGTTTCCTGAGAGGAGTTAGCCGGGTCACCGTCCACGTAGTTCATTACCCAATCGTTCAGCCAGCGCTCCATCTCTTCGCGCTCGCGGAAGGAGCCGATTTTGTCGCGCACGATGCACTTCAGGTAGTGCGCAAAACGGCAGCAGGCGAAAAGGTACGGCAGGCGGGACGCCAGGCGCGCGTTAGCGGTCGCATCCGGGTCGTGGTACTCCGCCGGTTTTTGCAGAGACTGCGCGCCGATAAAGGCTGCAAAATCAGAGTTTTTACGGTGCACCAGCGGCATAAATCCGTTTTTCGCCAGCTCGGCCTCACGACGGTCGCTGATGGCAATCTCGGTCGGACATTTCATGTCCACGCCGCCGTCGTCGCTCGGGAAGGTATGGCACGGCAGGTTCTCAACCGCACCGCCAGACTCGACGCCACGAATCGACGTGCACCAGCCGTACTCTTTAAAGGAGCGGTTGATGTTGGCAGCCATCGCGTACGCGGCGTTCGCCCAGGAGTAGCTGTTGTGGTTTGCGCCGTCGGTTTGCTCTTCAAAGTCAAAGCTGTCGACCGGGTTGGTGCGAATGCCGTACGGCAGGCGCGACAGGAAGCGCGGCATCACCAGACCCAGATAGCGGGCATCTTCAGATTCACGCAGTGAACGCCATGCGGCGTATTCGGTGTTCTGGAAGATTTTGGTCAGGTCGCGCGGGTTGGCCAGCTCCTGCCAGGATTCCATCTGCATCACGCCCGGTGCGGTACCGGTGATAAACGGACAGTGCGCCGCAGAACCGATGCGCGCCATTTCGCCCAGCAGTTCAACGTCCTGCGGGCTGTGGTCGAAATAATAGTCGCCCACGAGGCAGCCAAACGGCTCGCCACCAAACTGACCGTACTCCTGCTCGTAGATTTTCTTGAAGATCGGGCTCTGGTCCCAGCCCACGCCCTTGTAGCGCTTAAGGGTACGGCCCAGCTCCTGCTTGGAGATGCTCATAAAGCGGATTTTCAGCATCTCGTCAGTTTCGGTGTTGTTCACCAGGTAGCTAAGGCCACGCCACGCGCTTTCCAGCTTCTGGAATTCGTCGTGGTGAATGATCTGGTTCACCTGCTGAGAGAGTTGCTCGTCGATACCGGCAATCAGGTTCTGAATCGTGCGGTAGGTGTCGTTTGAGAAGGTAACGGTATTTTCCAGCGCCTGCTGCGCCAGCGTTTTTACCGCGCTCTCCACGGCGGAACGCGCCTGGTCGGTTTTGGGACGAAACTCTTTGTTCAGCAGCGCGCTGAACTCATCCTGGCTGAACGCCTGACCCGCCTGCTGCTCGTGTTGTTGAGTCTGGTTGCTCATCGATTATTCCTCGCTACCTTTCGCGCTTTCGTCATTTTTCGGCAACTGGCTCAGGGATTTGAGCAGCGTCGGATCCTGCAGAATTTTTGCGATTAACTCTTCTGCCCCGTTTTTACCGTCCATGTAGGTCAGCAGGTTGGAAAGCTGAGTACGCGCCTCCAGCAGCTTGTTCAGCGGTTCGACCTTGCGGGCCACTGCATCCGGCAGGAAGTCGTCCATGCTGTCGAAGGTCAGATCGACGTTGAGTTTACCTTCGCCGGTCAGGGTGTTATCCACCTGGAACGCCACGCGCGGCTTAAGCGCCTTCATGCGTTCGTCAAAGTTATCAATGTCGATTTCGAGGAATTTACGCTCGTCGACCGCCGGCAGATTTTCCACCGGTTTGCCGACCAGATCGGCCATGACGCCCATCACAAACGGCAGCTGAATTTTACGTTCTGCGCCGTAGATCTCTACGTCGTACTCGATCTGCACGCGGGGGGCACGGTTACGTGCGATAAATTTCTGCCCACTGTTACTCATTGCCATGATGTTCTCCATCAAAGATGCGCGGTGAAGGTGAAACGACAAACTCCATGCCTGTCGTCATAATGCCTGGACGCGTCATTCGCGGCGTCCAAAGATATTTTCCAGTTGGTTAACGCCGTCTGGCGCCAGGTCGCGAATAATGTCCATAAAGTTAAGTTCTGACAGCCGCTGCACCCGTTCAATCATCAGCGGTGCGGGGTGACTTGGTTCGTACTGCGCAAAATATTGTTTCGCTTTTTCCAGCATGAGCTGCGCGTCGGCGCGGCTGGTCACCTGCACGCTGCGCCAGTCCGTGACCTGTTGCACGGGCTGCGTAACGGCTGACTGCTGCGATGCGGGCTGTTCAGCCTGCGCATCACGATTCGGCAACAGCTTGCTGATGTCGGTCACCTGGCAGGCACTGGCAACCAGCCCCACGGTTTTTAGCAGCTGGTCCATTTCCGGGACGCCACTTTCACCCAGATACCCGGTCAGCAGATCGCGAATAGCCATCAGCCTTTCGTTGATGAGTACCACCGCTTCGGTTCCTGGCTGCTCGCCGCGGGCCAGCTCGTCGATCAATCGTGGACGGCCGCCGGGATAATCTGGACATTCCGTTTTACTGCCGTCGAGCAGGGCCTGCGCGTCCCGCAGGGAGATCTCATCCCCGTTTGAACGCAGCAGTGAGGCGTTGCGCAGCGCGACGGTGAGTTCGGACTTGTCGCTTAATCCCGCAAGGGCGTTAATGCGGTAGAAAGGATCCGTTTCGCCATACTCCTCCAGTAACGGATAGAGCGGCTCCCAGTAACGCGCAATCGCTTCCTGAACCAGTAACAGCCCGTCGGCGTAGCCCGGAAGGCCGCGACGTCGTGTCCAGGCATGGGTTAACGCCAGCATGACGCGAAGATCTTTGGTGCGCCCCAGCAGGCTGGTGGCGAGTTTTTCTACCGTATTCCAGTCAGCCGGTTCAGCGGGAATGATGGTGTCGCCGAACTGCTGTTCCGCTTTGCCCTGGCTTGCCTGCCCCATAGCCTGAAAATCGGCATCGTATTCAAGGTTATCGCCACAGGGTTTTTCCGGGCTTATCGGCGCGAGAAATTCATCAATATTCATGGTGTCCCTGCTTATTCAAACATAGGCGGATAAAGACCGTGACGCCCGGGCCGGGCACCGCCTGCCGGATCGAACAGCAGCGTGAAAAGCTGCCCGGTAAAGTTTCCGCTGTGCACGTGGGTGTAGAGCGGGTAACCATCGCAGCGGTTGGTCCACCAGTAGCTGGTCTGGCGAAGCGGGTCGAAACACTCCGCCGCCTGAGGCCAGCCCAGCGTGTTTTGTCCGTCCTCGTCATAGCCAATGACGTCGAGGATGTCCGAGCGCTTTTGCGGCTCAACGGGCTGCGGCGCGGGGATCGTCATCAGCAGGTCATCCAGCTGCGAGGCGGAAAAGCTGTTGCGCACCGCGTGCAGCCCCAGTCTCCCAAGCTGCTGGTACCAGCTTTCAGCCTGTCCCAGCAAACGTGAAGACCAGTCAGCCGGCGCAAAGCTGAGCTGGATGCAGACCGGGTACTGGCGGCCCACGCTGTCACGTCCGGGCAGCAGGCAGCCCATCTGGATCATCTGGCTGCCCAGCATTGGCGGAACGACAAAATTCCAGACCGGGGCTTTATCAAACTGGCGCTCGCCGGTGCGCTGCTCTTCCTGCTGCCAGGCGAGCAGACCGACCTGAAACCAGTGTGACCACTGGCGCTGTAGCGTGTCAGGAAAGCGACGCTGCAAAAAATCTCCGGCGCTGGGTAATTTGCCATACCAGCTGTAGCGGTTCATCGCAGGGGTATTCGTCATACGGCTGTCCTTGCGGTTATGGGCATGAGAAACGTGGAAGCTGGAACGGGTTGCGGATGCTGTTAGGGGCAAACTCCAGCGTCACCTGATGTCCGTCAACGTTGAAGGTGGCCTGACGGCTCAGGCTACCCGCACCCGGGCTGGTGCGCGCTTTGTCAAAGAAGCGGTTAAGCGCCCAGGAACCGTTGGTGACCAGCGTCGCCGTGCTGCCGTTGGCAAGACCCAGCTGCATGCGTACCTGGTTGGTGCCGCCCGGTCCCGGCCAGTTCATGATCTGCACCGCCTGTGGACCGTGGCTGTAGCGCAACAGCTGACCGTCAACGTCCAGCGTCAGGTTGAGAATGGTGTTATCCATTCGAATGGTGCGTACCGTCACCTTGAAAGACGGCGTTGTCGCGCCGTTGGCAAAGAAGGCATCGCGAATGGACTGGGCCTGCTGGAACGGTCTGAGTAGACCTTCACTTCCCGGCAAGGTCTTACCGTCGATACCCGGCATAAAACGCCAGTTCGCCTGAGTGGTATCCACTTTGTTGGTCAGATTGTCGCGGAAAAAGGTGTCCATCAGCCCGGTACCGGGAGCAAACATGCGCGCGAGGTCGTCCGGCGTGACTTCGGTACTGGCGCTACGCACTAGCGGATAGCGACCGGCAATCGCCTGACGGCAGAAGCCGCCGACCTCAACGTTGATGCGCTTGCGAACGTTTTCCAGATCGCGGCGCTGGGTATCGCTGCTGGCGCCCACCGCCATGTTACTGAACATAGTTTGCAGTCCGCCCGGCAGTCGTCCCGCGCTGGCCTGCAGGCGGCTGATTGCATCGCCGCCCGGCGCGGGCATACCGCTGTTGGCGGCATCCTGGACGGCGGTCAGGTAACGATACAGCTCATCAACCTGCTTGAGAAAGTCATCAAAGACGATGGTCTTGCCGCCCTTCTCCAGCGGCTGCGCCAGCTCGATCATCGGCGCATAGTGGTCGGTCACCAGCTGTTCAGGTGCCTGCGTCGCCACCGCGCCCTGCGTTGGGGCATTGTCATTGTTGCTGAACAACGCTTCGAGCGTGCGGGTCGCGCGATTGCTCTGGGCCTGCGCCTTTTCAGCATCTTCCGGCGCTGGGGTATTGCGCGAGAGGGTTAGCACCTGACTCAGGTTCTGCACCAGACGGCGCAGGGGTGAGTTTGCGCTGGAAAGCAGACGCGCGGTGTTAATGCGCTGAGAAAGATCGGCACTGCTGTTCAGCTGAATATCGGCGAGAAAACGGTCCCAGTTAGCAATGAAGTCCCGCATGTAGAGCTGACGTACCGCGTTATCGATCTGCTGCTTATCCTCCTCGGCCGATGCGGCGCCCAGCACCCAGGCGTCATCTTCGTGCAGCGCTGTCGTCACGCTGTCAATCTGGCCGTTGAAGCTTTTCCAGTAACCGTCCGGGGTATAGAGCCCCGGCACGCCCTCACTCACCGGTTTGCCGCTTTTGCGGGAGAACACCAGTTCGCTCTGCGGGCCGCCCAGGTCGGAGAGAGAGACAGGCTTTAGGTTTTCGTCATGCTCAAGCAGGCGCTTTAAGCGCCCGTACACGCGGGTAGAGAGCGGCTGCTGGTTGATAAGCGCCCTTTCGCGGGCCACCAGCCCTTCATCGAGCGCATAAGGTGAAGCCTGAATTTTCGGCTCCAGCAGCTGCGTCAGGTGCCATTCGAGCTGCTGCAGCTGCGCCTGCGTAACGTTCTGCGGCAGGTTACGCTGCAGGTTGAGCATTACCCACGAGTGCAGGAATTTACCGTCATAGTGCTTCGGCTGATACAGCATCTGATAGGCTTTCAGCGCCTCGTAGCTGTATTCCACATCGCTGCCGTTGTCGTTGCGCAACCAGGTGGTGATATGCATCGCGACGGCAGGCAACAGCATCTGATCCAAGGCCTTCTGGTACAGAGACTGCGAGGCATCGCTGACGTCATCCCCACGGTAAAGCCCCATTCTGCGGGAGACCGGCGGATCGTTGACGTCAAAGGCCTCGCTTTTCGGCAGATCGACCAGGCCATTCAGCAGCGGCAGAAGGGCAAACAGATCGCGCTGCGTCTGATTCTGCAGGGCTTTACTCTGCTGATCCAGCAGAGGAACTTTAGCATCGACCTCTTCCAGATAGGCTTTGTTTTTGGCGTAGCTGGTCAGCCACAGGCCGCCGAGGATCGCCAACAGCGCCAGCAGCGCCGCATAGCCGGACCAAATGACGGCGCGGTTGCGCAGTTCCCACCAGCGGTTTTCGCCTGCGATGCCGGCTTCCTGGAAAATAACGTTTTGCATCAGGTTCTTGATAAAGAAACTCTGACCTTTCGCGCCTGGAATAGGCGCGTCTTTACTGACGGAATCCCAGCTATCGCCCTCTGCGCCTTCCGGCAGCGACAGCGCGCGGTTCAGTTCGCCCATGACGCGGTCAAACGGCATGCCCTCCTGCGTACCGCTGGCAAAGTAGACGCCACGTGGAGAAAATTCCGTTTCAAAGTTAGAGCGGGCAAAGACCGTGCTCAGGTAGTCTGCCAGCAGCGGACGCAGCGCGGCGAACTCCTGCGGGAAGAGATACGCCTCTGCGCGGGCTTTGGCGTCATGCTCTTTCAGCATGGTCTCGGGTAATCCGGCATCCAGACGCTGCTGTAAGAGGGAAAACTCCTGCTGGAAATTGCCCATCAGGTCGAAATCAGCGTGTTTGGTTTGTTCCCACGGCAGCGTAAAGCCCCAAATCTGGTCGCGCTGCGCTTTGTCGTAATCGGCATACCAGGCGCGGAATCCTTTAAGCAGGTCCGCCTTGGTGACCATGACGTAAACCGGGAAACGAATGCCCAGCTGTTCGTGCAGCTCGGAGAGTCGCTGGCGCAGGTTCACCGCCTGCTGGCGGGAGGCTTCCGGAGAGAGCGTCAGCAGGTCGGAAATGCTGATCGTAATAATGACGCCATTAATCGGCTGGCGGCGGCGATACTTACGCAGCAGTCCGATGAACTCCAGCCATTCCCCGGCATCCTGGACCTGCTCGCTCTCCTGGGTGGTGTAGCGGCCTGCGGTGTCCAGCAGCACCGCTTCATTAGTGAACCACCAGTCGCAGTTGCGCGTGCCGCCAATGCCCCGCAGCGCGGTCTTACCGAAACGATCCGCCAGCGGGAACTGCAGCCCGGAATTCACCAGTGCCGTGGTTTTACCGGCACCCGGTGCGCCAATAATGACGTACCATGGCAGTTGGTAAAGGTATTGCGTGCTGAAGCGCTGCGTCCACTGCGCGCCCTGTCCCGCTTTGCTGAAATGCGCTTTTTTCAGCATCTGCGCCGCTTCATCGAAACGTCCAGCCAGGATCTGCTCTTCGCTGTTCAGCCGCTTCTGCGGATCCGCCGCGTCCGGGCTGGTAGTGTTCTCATTGAGCTTGTCCATCAGCTTGCGGTTCAGCCAGGCGTTATACAGCCGTGGCAGAATATGGCCCTGCGCCCATAGCAGATAAACCACCGCGATACTGATGATGCGGTTTTGTTCTGATTCGAGCGGTCGGGTGTCGACGATGGACAACAGCGGACCAATCATCCAGATCACCGCCGCGAGCGCGGTAACGCCCAGGAAGCTCCACAGAATGCGGTTGGTCAGTATGGAAAGAAGTGTAGTCAGCATCCTTAGTTTCCTTGCGGCAATCCGTTCAGCTCGGCCTGGGTATTTTCAGGCGACACCAGCAGAGTAATTTCCACACGGCGGTTACGGGCGCGATTTTCAGGCGTATTGTTCGGCGCCACAGGATTGATCTCGCCCCGCCCTTCCGCTTTTACACGTTCAGGCTGCGAGAGGCTTCCCTGCAGCATTTTTTGCACCGAGCGGGCGCGATCCAAAGAGAGTTCGTAGTTGGAGGCAAAGCGCGCGCTGCGAATCGGGACGTTGTCGCTGTAGCCCACCACCAGAATTTTGCCGCTGACGTTATTCATTGCCTGGGCGATACGGTTGATTACCGGCTCATAGCGGTCACGCACGACGGTAGAGGCAGACGCAAACAGCCCGTCGCCTTTGAGGATCACCACGCTGCGATCCGCTTCATCTTTCACCGCAACCAGGCCGGCATCGATTTCCGGTTTCAGGAAACCACGCAGGTTAAGCACCGCGGGCAGCTGCCGCGCAGGCTGCTGGATGGTGGTTTCCGGCAGCTGAGACTGGTAAATCTTCGCCAACACCGGGCTGGTGTTGTCGCCAAGACGCCAGTTAAGCACGATATAGAACAGGCAGGCGATAAACCCTGCCAGCGCCACGCAGGCCCAGAGCGGCACCATCGGACGCCACAGCTTACGCAACACAGGACGATCTTCAGGATGCGGCGAGAGCGGCAGCGGATAACTGCCGCGCACGCCGCGGATCATCTGCCACAGCCGCTGCTTGATGGTATCAAGCTGGGTACGGCCATTATCCAGCACCCGGTAGCGCCCTTCGAATCCGAGCAACAGGCAGTAGTTGATCATCTCCAGCAGGAGGATATGCTCCCGCGGATTTTGCGACAGGCGCGCCAGCAGCTGGAAGAACTTCTCGCCTCCCCAGGTTTCGTTATGAAACGTCACCAGCAGGCCATTGCTTGACCAGACCCCGCTGCTGCCCCACGGCGTCAGCGCGGCCGCTTCATCCAGCGCCGTACACAGGCAATAGCGCGCCCCGACGATCACTTCATAGGCCAGGCCTGCCTGCTGACAGCGCACTTCGAAACGGCGAATTTCATCGATCAGGCGCTGGCGCAAGGCCACCTGATCGTCATGAGACACCGAATGACGGATTTGCGGAATCGCATTGAGCAGCGGATTGGCGGCTGCCACCAGCTGATTGTTGCTACTGGCTCCGGTAAACGCGGCATCACTGCCGGTATCCTGTCGTTCCTGCATATTAAGCGCTCGCTTTA
Source organism: Enterobacter sp. UNJFSC 003 (assembly GCF_036903355.1). Lineage (NCBI taxonomy): Bacteria > Pseudomonadati > Pseudomonadota > Gammaproteobacteria > Enterobacterales > Enterobacteriaceae > Enterobacter > Enterobacter sp. UNJFSC 003. The sequence goes on along the minus strand of NZ_JBAKHK010000001.1, from coordinate 832,013 downwards.
TTATTCAGTCGGGCTACGGATGGCCCAAAACTCCATATCAAGACCCGGGAACTCCCCTGCAAGATGCAGGGCGAATGCACCGGACTTATCCATCTCGTGCCACAGCTCGCTCCCTTTCTCCAGCTCAAAGTAGCTGTAGCCTGCATGCCAGGGGATTTGCGGCGGCGCAACCGGCATGGCGCGCAGCATAATACCCGGCAGCTGGAGCTGGACCAGATCGCGAATTTTCGAGACCGGTGCAACCTTCATCTGAGCAGGGAAATGGATCTGCAAATGTTCGCCCGGCACGTTGGCCTTGACCGCAAGCACGAAGCCAAACTCGCGAACCATGCTGGTTTCCGGCACGGTGGCAATGTTGAGTCCGTGAGAACGCTCGTGCAGCGGCAGCTGGATAGCGTGGTCTTCCATCACCAGCGACAGCCCCTGACGCAGCATCAGCATCAGCTTGCTAAAGCAGCCTGAGAGGTCATCGTGGTCGTAATTTGGCAGCACCGTTTCGGCGGTACGCTGCGAGGTCCAGGTCGCGAGCTCGGTGGCAAAGGGCATCCAGCTGCGCCAGATCGCTTCCGGATGCAGCAGCGGCAGCGTTTTCAAATGTGACACTTCGCCCAGGTGACGGTTTACGAGGGACAGGAGCGTAAATTCAATTAGCTCGGAGGTATTAAAGCGGCCAGGCTGGCGCAGGCGCCCGCCAATCTGCTGGCTACGCTGCACCAGTAAACCGTGCAGATCGTTGATCATGCTGTAGATCTGCGGGCTGTTAATGGCGTTCAGCATCGGCGGTATATAGCTGTTGTCCAGCCGCACGTGGTTATCGTTGCGCTTTTCGGCGACAAACGCCACGCCGATGGCGGTCCACTCTGCCGTGAGATCTTTTTCCAGCATCAGGGTCAGGCGCAAACGGCCGAACTGCACGGTGGCATCGCCCACCGACATGGCGTTATCGTCTTCCACCTCCTGTTCGAAGGCGATAAAACGCGCCAGAGACGCCGACTCCTCGCTAAAAATGACCTCCTCACGATCCCCACGACGCACCGGCAGGGCGAGTACGACCTTCTCATTGGCGAGATTGTCAGGAATTTTCAGCGGTACCGGGCCGTTACGCCCGTTGCGCACCTGGAAAAAGGTCCCGTCAGGCAGCACGCCGCTGCAGTAGCTCAGGGCAATACAGCCCTGACGGAGCATCGCCTCATCCAGTTCTACATCAAGAAAGCCCCAAAGATACGCGCGTTGCAGCGCACCCCATTCACGGACGTGGTTGAGCAGATAACTTTCTGTCCGTTGAAAATGGTGTGGGCGCAGGAACATACCTTCGGTCCAGACGACCTTTTCTGCTTTCGACATGATTTACTCTTTCCTGTAATGAAGCGCGTTACTGGCTGATGACCCGGATGCCATTGACGTCAAGAAAAACGCTGGCCTGGAGTTCATCTGCGGACCATTTCCAGAACTGATAGATATGATTTTCGCCGGGAACAGGCAAAGGGAGTGACACGCGCCATTTCTTTCCATCCAGCGCCTGATATTCCGCCATCACGCCGATATAACGCGCGTCCGGGGAGCTTTGCCCGCTGAGGGTTTTCGAAAGCTGGCCCGGCATCAGGAAGAACACATCGCTGTTAAGCAGATTCGCGCCAAGCGTAGCTGACGCGTTGTTCTGCAGGGAATAGAAGTCGCTGGACATGAAATCCGCATCGGACTTCAACAGCAGCACTCTGACTTTAAGCGGCGCAGAATCATTAATTTGGGGGTGAGCCTGAAACTGCAGATTGTAGCGGGAGGGGTCGCTGTGTGAAGACGACGAACATCCACTGACCAGGGCGAAAATCACCGCGTAAAAGACTAACCACAGCTTATGAAAATTTTTATTATTCATAAAAATACGCTCAGAAAAGCCGTTAGTTCAGGATCCAGGTACCGTTAGCGCTGTCTTTGCAGGCTTTGCTGTTACCGTCCACATCAACACAGGTCGCTTTTTTACGCGCTTTAGGGCGTTGGGCTTGCTTACGCACGGTGGCTTCGTATTGGTCGGCCTTGATGACGGCACGCATTGGGACGTAGCCAATCAGCTGCTCTTGCCCTTCATCGGCCAGCGCCATCCAGTAATGTTCCACCTGCCCCAGCACCACATAGGTTTTACCGGTGACGAGGGTGCTAATGACCTTTCCACCGAAGTCAGGGCGACTCATCAGTGACGCTGGGTACATGGCACGATAGGCCTCATTAACCTGGGTGAACTCTGTTGGCGGAACGACAGCGTGACGGTGCGTTAACGTGACGCCGTTGACCTGGCTGGTCACGATGGTGTCGTCGGTGATTGCAGGTTTTTGCGGGGCTTTACAGCCCGCCACCGCCATTACAAACAGAAGTGAAAACAATACGCGCATTTTCATATGCTTTTCCATAGCGATATTTCGATGATGAGATAAAGGGAGTGAAGTTTGACTTAAGTGCTATCGTTAAAATAATCAGGATATTTTCGGTGCGTTACTATTATTAAGGCATAGCTACCGCACGAGCCCTTCAGAATAAGGCCCAGCGTCTACCTGACATATTTTGACAAACGGTAAACAAGTTTACATGAGCTTGCCATCAATTCAATATTTCCTTCTGCAGAACTGATGCTTAATGAAGCACCCGATTCATTATAGGATTAATCCTATGAAAAAATCCGACAGCACCTCGAACGTCCTATTATTAGGCGTTCAACTAATATAAGACCATGATTAAAAACGATAAAAAACAAGAGAGAACCATTGTCATTAACGCACTACTGCTATTATCACCACTACCATAATTAGTAGAGTTTGGCTTTTTGCAGGGTTATGATGAATATATCTTTCATGAATTATTTGTTGCATTGATAGAGTATCTTTAATTCCGATAGACGTTCCCCTTCAGAATTAAGATATTTCACATAGGATGCGTGAAATTAATTTCGCACCACAAAATAACTTTATTTTTTGCCCTTCCCGGCAGGGTTATCGTCGACGAAAATGTATTAACAATTAAGCCCACGTAAACTTTATTGTATAATTACTGGTCAGCGGGTGCCTCTCCTCCCCGCCAGGCGCCGCACAATCTTCTTCGCCCGCTTTACCTTTCATCTGAAATTTAACCCTCGCTACATAGTCACGCTGGCTGAGTAATTCATTCCCTCGCTGCGGTCTAGGGAACATATTTATTATTAACATGATAAAAAATCGTTATAATTTCTTTAAAATTCTTAACCACAGTGCATATAAGTCACTGTAAGAAAAGGGTTAGCGGGTATGAAGAAGAAAAGACGGGCGGTACCTGGGATCAGAGATTACGACGGTCCTGCCGGGGGCTGGGGGGCGTTAAAGGCGACGGCGATAGCGGTACGTACGCAGATGGACGCGCTTGAAGCCCCGGCAACCCTGCTACGCACCAACCAGCCTGACGGCTTTGACTGTCCTGGCTGCGCGTGGCCCGATAAAGAACATAAGTCGACGTTCCAGTTTTGCGAGAACGGCGCAAAAGCGGTGACCTGGGAAGCCACCAGCAAGCGCGTCACCCCGGAATTTTTAGCGAAAAACAGCGTGTCGTCACTCCTGCAAAAATCCGACTTTGAGCTGGAGGGCTACGGTCGTTTAACGCACCCTCTGCGCTATGATCGCGCCAGCGATACCTTCCAGCCTGTCGACTGGGACGCTGCGTTTGCACGCATTGGCGACATACTGCGCGGGCTTGAGCCTGAACAGGTCGAATTCTATACCTCGGGCAGAGCCTCTAACGAAGCAGCGTATCTGTTCCAGCTGTTTGCCCGTGAATACGGCACGAACAACTTCCCTGACTGCTCCAATATGTGCCACGAAGCCACCAGCGTCGGCTTGCCGCGCTCGATAGGCATCGGTAAAGGTACGGTCTCGCTGGATGATTTCGATAAAACGGAGCTGGTGATTTCCATTGGCCATAACCCCGGTACCAACCACCCTCGCATGATGGGCACGCTGCATGAGCTGGCGCGCCGTAACGTGCCGATTATCGTCTTAAACCCGCTTCGCGAGCGTGCCTTAGAACGTTTTGCCGATCCGCAGAGCGTCATTGAGATGGCGACCTACGGCTCGACGGATATTGCCTCGACTTACTTCCAGGTGAAGGCCGGTGGTGACGCCGCCGCGCTAAAAGGCATCGCCAAGCACCTGCTGCAGATGGATGCAGATCGCGGCAACGTGCTTGATCGTGCTTTTATTGCCGAACATACGCTCGGCTTTGAGGACTTCGCGACGGATATCGCCCGCACGGCCTGGGATGATATCGAGCGTGAAGCCGGGCTGAGCCGGACGGCACTGAAAAGCGTTGCCGACGCCTACGCCAAATCGAATGCCACCATCATCACCTACGGGATGGGCATTACCCAGCATAACAAGGGGACGGCGAACGTTCGCCTGATTGCGGATGTGCTGCTGTTACGCGGCAATATTGGCAAACCCGGCGCGGGAATTTGTCCCTTACGCGGACACTCCAACGTGCAGGGGAACCGTACCGTCGGGATTACCGAAAAACCGACGGCGGCATTTATTAACCGCCTGAAAGAGGTGTTCGGCTTTGAACCCCCTTCGCAGCATGGGCACGATGCGGTGGCGGCAACCCAGGCGATGATCGACGGTCGCGCCAAAGCGATGATTTGCCTGGGGGGCAACTTCGCCGTGGCGATGCCCGATCATGAAAAAGGATTCCCGGCGATGAATTCGCTCGATCTGAGCGTTCACGTCGGTACAAAGCTGAACCGTACGCACCTTTTGGTCGGAAAAGAGACGTACATTTTTCCGTGCCTTGGCCGCTCCGAACTGGATATACAGGCAACCGGACGTCAGTCCATTACCGTGGAAGATTCCATGTCGATGGTGCATGCCTCCTCCGGCAAGCTAAAACCGGCCTCTCCCCTGCTGCGCGCGGAGCCTGCCATTGTGGCGGGAATAGCAAAAGCCACCCTTACGCATACCCGCGTGGACTGGATGGCGCTGGTTGAAGACTACGATCGCATCCGCGATCTGATTGAACAGACCCTTCCGGGATTCGATAAGTACAACGAACGCATTCGGGTTCCCGGTGGATTCCGCATGCCGCTACCGCCCACGCGGCGCGTCTGGCCTACCGCGACGGGCAAAGCGATGTTCTCGGTGTTTGATGGCGTGGATGAGAATGCCAGCGGCGAAGGCGATAACGTCCTGCGTCTGATTACGCTGCGCAGTCACGACCAGTACAACACCACTATTTATGCCCTTGATGACCGCTATCGCGGCGTGTTTGGCCGCCGCGACGTGCTGTTTATGAACGAAGACGACATGGGACAGCTTGGGCTGGAGCACGGTGACAGGGTGGATATCGACACCGCGCTGCCGGGCAGCGTTCAGCGTCTGGAAGATATTACGGTGGTGGCGTACAGCATTGCTTCAGGTTCTGTAGCGGCTTACTACCCGGAAGCCAACGTGCTGGTTCCGCTGGATTATCTTGATAAGGACAGCGGCACGCCGTCGTTTAAATCGGTGCCCATACGCGTCACCCTACGCTCGAAAGAGATTCGGATGCCGGGCTGATATCCACCAGCAGCAGCGTGCCTACACTCCCCGGCGGTACCTGATGCCAGGCACCCCGGGGAACAAAATAGTAATCCCCGACATCGAGCGTGAATTGCTCGCCGTCCACCACCAGCGGCAACGTCCCCTCAATCACCAGCAGCAGCTCATCAAAGTGCTCGTGGACTTCCGGCGCAATACCCTCGCCTCCCATTCTGATGACTTTGATGCTGGCATCACCGACCTGACCCAGGATCTGCGACTGCCAGATTTTCGGCAGACCTGCAGCCACGTTAAATATCGATCCGTTTTTCATCGCGCGTCTTCCTTATGGGTAACATTCACTCGGGTTATCCTGGCAGGTGAGAAAATGCCTGGCGCCCCGCCTCGCTAAAATCCTTTATTAACACCGCATCACGCACGCCCCGGTATTCAGGGTCGCTGACCAGCGCGTTCAGCGCATCCCGGATCGCGTGCAGCATTTCAGGTGAGGTGGTCGGCGAGGTAATCAACGGCAGCCCAGGCGTCAGGGGCGTGCGGTCGATAGCCACCAGTCCTTTAAGCAACGCGGGTTCATGGCGCTGCAATAGCGCGAAGGTGACGCAGTCGATCGCCGCGATATCGCCCTCTCCGCGCTTGACATTCACTAGCGACTGCCGATGGCTGCCGCTGAAAGTCACGCCTGAGAAATAGTCGTTTAGCAAAACGGGTGCCACCCGTTTGCGCAATGCGTTAAAGCCCGACTGCGAATCCGGCGAATTGCAGACCGCCCGCCGCCCGCGAAAATCCGCCACGGTTTTATGCTTATCCTCATCGCGCACCACCAGAAAACTGCGGTAGTGAATCCCCTCGCAGCCCGGGGAGGTATAGTGAAAACAGCCAACCACCTGCACGTTTGGCAGCTGCGTGACCAGCGGATAACCGCAGGTCTGGCTTAGGATCAGGTCCGGCTGTTGCCAGTGCGCCAGCAGCGCCGCCTCGGCCCCCCCCGGGATGAGCTCGCCCGCCGGCACACCGCGCGCGACCAGAAGATGCTGTACTGCCCGCCAGAGCGCGTCTGTGTCGTTACGATTCACGGCATACATCGGAAATGCCAGCCGGTTACTCATGCCCTGCTCCTCGCTTAACGCCTGGATGCGCGGTGACATCCACCGGCGTCCCCCAGAACTGGCGCAGCCATTCGCCATACCCGCTGACCAGAAATCCTCGGTTGCGCAGCCGGTACGTTTCGCGACTGCGCAGATAAATCGCCTTGAGTCCGTACCAGGGAACCCCAGGCAGATCGTGATGAACGGAATGGTAGTTGAGATTCAAAAACAGCACCCGCCAGAACAGCCCGGCTTCGTTGATAACCGAGCGCGCCAGCGGGTCGTCCGCCGCGCGGTGCTCAAGGAAGGAGCGCACTTTGGTTAACGCCAGCGCAGGATAGCTCACCGCCAGCACAAACCAGACGGGTGAAAAATCAACCTGTGCCATCCAGACGAAAAGCGCGGCCAGAAGCACGCCATGAATCAACCACATCACTATCGCCCGCACCTGCAGGTCGCGAAACGCAGCCACCGCGCCGCTCAGCGTCTGGAGGATATCCAGCAGCGGGGCCAGCAATAATCGCCCGGCAAAGGTGTTTCGCAGCCGAATCACGCGCTGTTGCCACGGGCGTAACCGCGCCCAACTCGCCTGCGTAAAGTAATAGGATTCGGGATCGTCTACCGGTACCGTGAGGCTATCGTGGCGATGGTGGGCCAGATGCGAGTCGCGGTACAGGCCATACGGATACCAGACCGCCAGCGGCAGCGTGCCGAAAAGCTGGTTAAGCCAGGCGACGCGCGTCGGGTGTCCGTGAATCAGTTCGTGCTGCAGGGACATATACCAGGCGGTGAAGCCGATCAGCAGCAGCGTAGACGGCAGCAGACCGAGCGTTTGCCAGAACGCCAGGGTGCTGAACCAGCCGCCGTAAATGGTCATAATCAACAGCCAGGTGGGCAGCTCGCTTCGCCACAGGAACGTGGCGGAGAGACGTTGAATATGTTCGCGTTGATGTTCATTCAAATAGTGGGAGCTTCGTTTACCCATTCCTTCAGACGCCGTTTCCGCCAGTGCTGTAATGCCCTGACAATCCCGGATAACGCCTGAAATCACAACGAACTTAAATCGCTTTGCTTTGCTAAAAAAGTGGGCAGCGCTTTCTTCACCGATAGCTTGACATATTTTGTGATAAAGATACTTTTTAGGACATGAAGAAAATCCTGATTATTGTCCCAGACGGCGGCATGCTGTTTGAAGCCGCCGGCATCGCCGACATTCTCATGCAGGCCAACCGGTTGCACCCGGAAGGTCTTGCAGACCCCTGCTATCGCATTATCATTGCCACTACACAACCCCATCAGGTGATCCACGGGCAGTCCGGCCTGAATCTGCTGGCGGACTATCGCCTGCCGGAGCTGGATCCGCGCGAACCGCTGGACACCATCATCATCACCGGACGCGGTATGAACGAGCTGGAGAGCACAGCCGTGGTGGACTGGCTGCATCTTGCAGCACCACATGCCCGTCGGATTGCCTCCATCTGCGGCGGTGCAATGCTGCTGGCCCAGACCGGATTGCTTGATGGGCGGCGCGCCACCACGCACTGGCGGCTGCTGGAAACCCTGCAGGCGGCGTATCCGACAATCAAGGTAGAGGGTGGACCGCTGTATATACAGGATGGTCCTATCTGGACCTCCGGCGGCGTCAGCTCCGGCTTTGACTTAACCCTGGCGCTGGTGGAAGACGACTTTGGCTTTTCCCTCGCCCGCGATGTGGCGCAGGATATGGTGATGTACCTGCGTCGCCCAGGCGGGCAGCTGCAGTTCAGCCGCTATAATCTGCAGCAGTCTGGTACAACGGGCCCCATCAGCGAGCTGCAGGCCTGGATACTGCAAAACCTTACCGCTGACCTGTGCGTTGAAAACCTGGCGGAAAAAGTCGCCATGAGCACGCGCAACTTTACCCGCGTGTTTACCCGCGACGCGGGCGTCTCGCCGGCCCGGTACGTAACCGAAGCACGTCTGGCCGCCGCGCGGCAGCGTCTTGAGCAGACCAACGATGCGCTCGATCGTATTGCTCAGCAAACCGGGTTTGGCACCAGCCTCAATCTGCGGCGCGTCTTTGAGAAACAGCTTCACCTCACGCCGGGTGAATACCGCCAGCGTTTTCACTGCCGCAAAATGGCGTAATCTGATCCTTTTTTGTCGTTTACGCCATTTAGCCTGAAGCCTAGAGTGACTCCAGACAACACAGATAAGGAGTCCATCATGGTTAAGGTCGGTATTAACGGTTTCGGCCGTATCGGACGTAATGTCCTGCGCGCGGCGCTGGGTAACCCGGATCTGCAGATTGCGGCAATTAACGATCTGACGGACAGCAAAACCCTCGCCCACTTGCTTAAATACGATTCCCTGCTCGGCACCCTCCCGGTTCCCGTGGAAGCAGCGGACGGCGCCCTGCAGGTGGATGGCCAGCGAATCGTCGTCTTTAGCGAACGTGACCCTGCAAATATTCCGTGGCGTGATGTCGGGGTGGATATTGTCATTGAGGCCACCGGCTTTTTCACCGAGCGTGAAAAAGCCGCGGTTCATGTGACCCACGGCGGCGCCAGGCGCGTGATCATCTCCGCCCCCGGTAAGAATGACGACCTGACGGTGGTGATGGGCGTGAACCATGAGCTGTACGATCCGGCGAAGCACGTCGTTGTCAGTAACGGTAGCTGTACCACCAACGGGCTGGCGCCGGCGGCACAGGTTCTGCATCAGCAGTTCGGCATCGAGCACGGCCTGATGAACACCACGCATGCGTATACCAACAGCCAGGCGCTGCACGATCAGCCCGAGAAAGATTTGCGCGGCGCGCGCGCGGCGGCGCTGTCGATAGTGCCTTATTCCAGCGGTGCGGCGAAGGCACTGGGTAAAGTCATCCCTTCTCTTGATGGAAAACTGACGGGGTATTCTCTGCGCGTGCCGGTTCCCGTCGTGTCGATTGTGGATCTGACGGTGACGCTGAGCCGCGAGGTGACGGTTGAAGAGGTGAATGACGCCTTCCGCAACGCCGCCGCCAGCGGGCCATTGAAAGGCATTCTGGGCTTTAGCGATGAGCCGCTGGTTTCCAGCGACTACCAGGGCGATCCTCGCTCATCGATTATCGACGGGCTCTCCACGCTGGTGATTGGCGGCAACATGGTTAAGATTCTGGCGTGGTATGACAACGAGTGGGGCTTCTCGAATCGGCTGGTGGATCTGGCGGTGCTGATGGATAAGAAAGGGCTGTAAGTCCGGAGCCATGACGTATTTGCCCGGTACGCCTTCGCGCGACCGGGCTCATTGATTATTCCGCCTTCACCTTCACGCCCATCAATACAATCACCATTGCGGTCACCAGTAAGAAGCCGCTTCCGGCGAAGACACCGCTGGCCCCGTTGAGGTCAAACACCGCACCGCCGCCGGCCGCTCCCGCGCCGATAGCGAACTGGATAGAGGCCACCAGCAGGCCACCCGCGCTTTCTGCTTCATCCGGTACGGTGGTCGCAAGCCAGGTTGACCAGCCAACCGGTACCAGACCAAAGGCAAAGCCCCACAGCGCCACCAGTAATCCATCGAGTATCGCCAGATGACCAAACGCCACCATGGTGAGCGCCAGCACCCCCATTGCGAAGGGTACCAGCGCCAACGTCAGGCGCAGGTTACGCGCCAGAAGATGCCCGGCGATAGAGGTGCCGACAAAGTTAGCCAGTCCGAAACCCAGCAGGATCAGCGATATGCTTTCCACGCTCGCTTGCCCAACCGTTTCCAGGAACGGGCGCAGGTAGGTAAAGAAGGCAAAATGGCCGCTGAAAATGAGGATCGTCGCGAGCATCCCGCCAATCATCCCCGGGCGACGCAGCACGCGGAACAGGGTTCCCAGACTGCCGCTGCTTTCTGGCTTCATCGAAGGGAGTACCCACAGCTGCCACAGCAGCGCCAGCATGCTCGGCACAATGCAGAGGATAAAGACGTTCCGCCAGCCGATCAGGCTACCAAGATAGCTGCCAAGCGGCGCGGCCACGACCGTAGCAATGGAGACGCTGGAGAAGATCACTGCCAGCGCTTTCGGAACTTTATCCGCCGGCACCAGGCGCATCGCCGTGGCGGTCGACATGGCCCAGAACCCACCAATCGCAATGCCTAACAGCAGCCGCCCCATCAGCAGCACATGCAGCGTTGGCGCAAAGGCCACCAGCAGGCTGGAGATAATTTGCAGCACCGAGAAAAACATCAACACCCAGCGGCGGTCGATACTTTTCGTTGCCGAGGTGATCAACAGACCCGTGACCAGTGCGACAACGGCCGTTGCCGTCACGGCTTGCCCCGCCATCCCTTCCGTGACGCCCAGGCTTGCGGCCATCGGAGTCAGCAAACTGGCAGGCAAAAACTCAGCCGTGATTAAGCCAAAGACCCCCAGCCCCAGTGAATAGACGGCTCGCCAGGCAGGTTTTGCGGGCCTTACCGCCTCTGTTGCCGCGACACATGAACTCATCTGTTGTACTCCCGTTAAATTAATGTGACTGATGTCGCAAAAGCATAGAGTGTTCACCCTGGACGATCTATGACATATAATCTCCACTTATTGATTCTCCGTCCGGAGTTGCACCGATGACCGTTCAGTCACCCGATTTAATCAGCGAGCTTTTACGCGGCATGCGGCTCTCCGGCGTGAAATACCGCCGGATTGAAGCCAGCGCGCCGTTTGGCGTGGCGTTCCACCAGGCGACCGGGAAGGCGCAGTTCCATTTTGTCAGCCACGGCAGCGCGCTACTGCGCATGGAGAGCGGTGCGACCTTTACCCTGAGCGGCGGCGATGCGCTCTTTATTCCGAACGGTAACGCCCATGCCCTGCTCTCTGACGAACATGCCACGATCGCGCCCGTCAGCGCGTTCCCCAGCGAACCCATCTGTAGCTCGGTGTGTGCAATCACCTGTGAGCCGTGCCCGGAGAGCGAGCACACCATTATCTTCAGCGGATGCATGGATTTTGAACTGGGCGGCATGCAGCCGCTGATCAAAGCGATGCCGGAAGTGATGATGGTCAGCCGGTTGATGTCTACCTGGCCGGAGATCCACCCGCTGCTGGCAGCGATGGAGCGGGAGTCAATGACGCGTCAGGTGGGATTCGCCGGGATCCTCGCGCGTCTGGCCGACGTGGTGGCCGCGCTGATCGTGCGCGGTTGGGTGGAGGCCGGATGCGGCAAAGCCACCGGCTGGGTACAGGTGCTTCGCGACCCGCGACTCAGCCGGGCCATTTACGCCATGCATCAACAGCCGGGTCGCAGCTGGAGCGTGGCGGATCTGGCGAAGGAAGCTGGCACGTCGCGCTCTGTTTTCGCAGAGCGTTTTTTGAATGCAACCAGCACGACCCCGGCAAAATACCTCAGCGAGCTGAGGATGCGTCTGGCTATTCAGTACATTCGTCATGAAAATCAGCCCATTGAAACGGTGGCGTTGCGCCTGGGCTACGGATCGCTGGCAGCCTTTAGCCGGGCATTTAAACGCATCGTTGGACATGCGCCGGGCTCGTTGCGGGAAGCCAGCCAGACCCCGGAAGAGGTCTGACCGGCCAGCTGCATCAGAAGTAATATTTAACGCGCACGCGCCCGCCGTAGCGATCGTCGTTATTGCTGTCTCCGTTATTCGGATGGGCCAGAATCCAGGAGGCATAGGCCCCGAGATAGATGTTGAAGTTTTTCATCTTCATCACGTTCGGGATCAGGTATGACGCATGGACAGTGTGAATGTCATAATCGCCCGGATCGGTGATCCAGCAGTCGTTCTCACAGTCGGCGTTAACATCAGCGGTATTGAAACTGTCAATCTGGTTGTGGGCGTAGATATAGCCCAGCTCGACATTGCGCCATAATCCGTTCACCCCCGCGCTAAAGTCTTTCTCGTCGGTGGCGTCCATGTAGGCCGCGTTGAGGTTAGCCACGACGCCGTTTTCCGGATCGGCTTTTTGCCCATTCCAGGTCAGGGTGAAGCCATAGCCTGTTCGGTCGGACTGATCAATCCATTGCCCCGATACATCATGATATCCATAGGCGTTGTTGACGAGGTTGCTCTCCATCGCGATGGCCGTGGAGAAGCCGCCGCTCTGCCAGGCCAACACCGGGCGCACGTAGGCCACATTTTTGTCATTATCCAGATCAACGCCGTGATACTGCTGGTCAACGAACAGCGTGCTGCCGTTTTCCAGCAGCGTGTTTACCTCGAAATACCAGCCGTCAATCGTTTTGCTGAGCAAAAAGTTACCACCGCTGTCGCTACGCCCCCGACCTTCTTTCATCATGTAAATGTAACCGTAGCCGTCACTATAGAGATCGTTCGCCGTGTTGCCGGAATACTCCACAAACGTATCCTGATTAAGCGGGAACATGTCATACGCTTCGAAGCGACCGACCTTCACTTTCCAGTCGTTTTCCGTCCCGAAGAAGAATACGGCATCATCCAGGTTCATTTTGCCCGTCAGGTCAGCCAGGGGCTGGACTGAGAAGCCGGCGAAATTGCCGTTATTCATCCGCTTGTAACCGTCAAAACCCAACAGCAGGCGGCCGTTAATATCCCAGCGCTCATGACTCCCCGGCGCCCAATCTTTATTGGCTGATGTTTTGATGGAGGTCAGGCTACCGGTCTTGCTGGCCGCATCCATATTAAATTCGACATCGCCATAAAATTTAATATCGCCAAAACCGGATAACGTTAGCTTAGGCGCGGCCATCGCTGCTGAGGGTGCTGATGATTCAACGGCGACTGGGTTTTGAGCAACGACCTCATGCTGCTGTTGCTGCTGTAATATCTCAATTTGCGATTCTGCCCGCGTTGCCCGATTTTCCGCACTTTCAAGACGCGCTTCCAGCTGCGCCAGCTTATCTTCCAGACTGGGGATATTTTTTGCTGCCATTGCTCCGGTAGTACAAAAGGCACACACAACAAGTGCAAGGTATTTCACTTTCATCGATTCCATCCTCATTGCTAGTCATTATTCCCAGATTTATTTGCAGAGCTTCACCGGTCATGCATGCGAAATAACCGGCTTATTACAACAATCACTAAGAGTTGGCGAATTCACCTTTATTTAAATCACTCACGACGCCATTCATGATATTTTCCGTCAGCTTATAAAACTTGATTGAAAAAGCAGTGAGTAAATAAAATAATGACGGGATCAAAGTGAACAGCAGAATGACGCCCTGCACGGCCGATTCGGATTGCACTGTGCTGTTTGATTCGTAATTAAACCAGGCCAGCACCCAGCCTAAGATGGCCCCTCCGACGGCAACGCCCAATTTGATGATAAATATATTAGCCGCAACGTTCATTCCGGTAATTCTGCGCTGGGTTTTCCATTCACCATAATTATTAGCATCCGTAATCATGGACCATTGCAGTGCGCCGTTGCCGCCCTGGACAATCTGAATCAGCACGTGAGCGACCAGAGGAATGAGCCAGAACTCCAGCGGCAGCCAGAAGCAGGCCACGCCCAACGCTGCATTAAGAAGGTTGATCCAGAAGGAGAGTTTGACCTTGCAAAAACGTGTTCCAAACGGCTGGGCCAGCACCGAGCCACACATTGAGGCCACCATGCCGCCCAGCATAAAGAGTGAAATGATATCCGTACCCTTGTTGAGGACGGTATTCACGTAATAGACCACCGCACCGCCGCGAATAACAACCGCCACCAGCATCATGAAGTTATAGACCGACAGGATGCGCCACTGGTCGTTGCGAAACAGGATCTTCACGTCGCGGGCGATATTCAGATTCTCTTCTTTGATAGGCTGAACGCGCTCTTTGGTCGTGATAAAGCAAATAACAAACATTAGGCAGCCAATGACGCCAAAGATCGCCATCGCAACCTGAATGCCTGTTGCGCGATCGCCGGGGAAGAGGTAATCCGCCAGCGGCAGAATCAGTGCCGTACCCAACGCGCCGCCGATGGGCGTAATCGCAAAACGCCACGACTGCAACGACAGGTTTTCACGCGGGTCGGAGGTTAGCGCCGCGCCCAGCGAACAGTAAGGAATATTAATGGCCGTATACATCAACGCCATAAATATATATGCGCCGACGGCATAATAAATTTTTCCGGTTTCGGTAAAGTTCGGAATGGAATATACCAGTACGCAGCTCACCGCAAAGGGAACGCATATCGCCAGAAGCCAGGGACGGAAACGCCCCCAGCGCGTCGAGGTGGCATCGGCAATGGCGCCCATAATGGGATCCGTAATTGCATCTAATAAACGTACGAGGAGAAACATTGTTCCCATTACTGCCGGAGGTAACCCATAAATATCCGTATAGTAATAGGCGAGGATGGCGACGGATGAGTCAAATACAATGTGGCTTGCCGCGTCCCCCAGGCTGTAGCCTATTTTTTCTTTTACTGGAATTCGTTCCGTGACTGACATAGATATCCCTCTTAATAATGAAACCGGTTTCTTTCGTAGCGACAATTTCACCCGGGAGATATCGTTTGATCCATTATGTTTTTTCGCTAGGGATTTATGTTTTTTGCTTTATGTGATCCTGACATTTAAATAATAAGAAGAGGAGGGTTGTTTATGTGCAACGGCTCGCATTTATAGGCGACTCAGGTTTATATATTTTCCTTATCAATATTTGAGAATAATATGAGAACAATACACGCAGCGGTAAATTATCTGGTTTTGTACAAAGTGCGATGTTCGACACGCGAAGCGCGAAATATTCGACTAAGGTATTCAGGAGATTGATAACAGCGTGACCGCTGCTCTGCGAAATAAGGAGAAGCTCCAATGATAACACCTCAAAAGCTGCGCCCCCGCCTCTTACCTCTGATTCTGGGCGGTGCGCTGCTGGCGATGACCGCCCCAGCCAGTGCGGCAGAGATAACCGCCGGCCAGTCAACTCCGCCTGATATTTTGCTCGGCCCCCTCTTTAACGATGTGCAGAGTGCCAAACTCTTCCCCGATCAAAAAACTTTTGCCGATGCGGTACCCAAAAGCGATCCCCTGACGATCCTGGCCGACTACCGTATGCAACGTCATCAATCCGGGTTTGATCTGCGCCATTTTGTGGATATGAACTTTACCCTTCCAACCGACGGGGAAAAATATGTCCCGCCGGCAGGACAGAGCCTGCGTCAACATATTGACGATCTGTGGCCGGTGTTAACCCGCACCACCGATAAGGCCGGTAAATGGGATTCCCTCCTGCCGTTACCCAAACCTTATGTGGTGCCCGGCGGGCGCTTCCGCGAGGTTTATTACTGGGACAGCTACTTCACCATGCTGGGCCTGGCCGAGAGCGGTCACTGGGACAAAATCAGCGATATGGTGGACAACTTTGCCTATGAGCTGGATACCTGGGGCCATATCCCCAACGGTAACCGCAGCTACTACCTGAGCCGCTCCCAGCCGCCGTTTTTCTCTTTGATGGTTGAACTGCTCGCCACCCATGACGCCGACGCGCTGAAGAAATACCGTCCGCAGATGGAGAAAGAGTATGCCTACTGGATGGCAGGCGCTGATGCCCTGCAGCCGGGGCAAGCCAACCAGCGCGTCGTGAAGCTGGATGATGGCGCCATTCTGAACCGCTACTGGGATGACCGCGATACCCCGCGCCCGGAATCCTGGCTTGATGACGTCACGACCGCTAAAAGCAACCCTAACCGCCCGGCCACGGAGATCTACCGCGATCTGCGCTCGGCCGCCGCCTCAGGCTGGGACTTTAGCTCCCGCTGGATGGACGATCCGCAGAAGCTCGGCACCCTCCGAACTACCAGCATCGTGCCGGTGGATCTGAACGCCCTGATGTTCAAGATGGAGAAATTACTGGCGCGGGCGAGCCAGGAGAGCGGCGATGCCGCTGGCGCAAGCAAGTATGAGGCACTGGCAACGGCTCGCCAGAAAGCGATTGAAGATCACCTGTGGAATGATAAGGAAGGATGGTACGCGGATTACGATCTCAAGAGTAAAAAGGTGCGTAATCAGCTCACCGCTGCCGCCCTCTTCCCGCTCTATGTGAAGGCTGCGTCGCAGGCGCGAGCGGACAAGGTCGCCTCGGCAGCGTCTTCGCGCCTGCTGAAACCGGGCGGTATCTCTACCACCACCATCAACAGCGGCCAGCAATGGGATGCACCAAACGGCTGGGCGCCGCTGCAGTGGGTTGCAACAGAAGGACTTCAGAATTACGGACAAGACAAGGTGGCGATGGACGTCACCTGGCGCTTCCTGAAAAACGTACAACATACCTATGACCGTGAACAGAAGCTGGTCGAGAAGTATGATGTTTCGTCTACCGGCACCGGTGGCGGCGGTGGCGAATACCCGCTGCAGGACGGATTTGGCTGGAGCAACGGCGTGACGCTGAAGATGCTGGATTTGGTCTGCCCGAAAGAGAAACCGTGCGACAGCGTGCCGGAAAATCAGCCCGCGGCGAATGATGCTGCGGCACCCGTGAAGCGTGCGTCGCAGTAGGTGAGTATTGCCGGGCGGCGGCTACGCCTTACCCGGCAAACAGGTTGTCCTGACCCTCTAAAAACGTTAGAAGCTGTAGCTCGCCCCCAGCTGATACGTCCGGTCACGCCCAATCCAGCAGTTTGTCGCGTCGTAGCAGGTCAGCGTTTCTTTGTTGGTTATGTTCTGAGCGCTCGCCTTCAGCGTTAACCCCGCCAGCGAAGGCAGAATGTTCCCCATGCGATACGACGCCGCCAGATCGTACTGGGTCGTTCCTCCCAGCTTACCCGCATCATTACGCTGTGAGATTTCCATCGGCCCGGTGTAGCGCGCCCCGGCACCCAGCGTAAGCCCCGCCAGCGGCGTGCTGTCGAAGGTGTAGTCGCCCCACAGGTTAAACGCATTTTCCGGCACCTGCGTTGGGCGTTTCCCCTGGAACTTGTCGTCTTGCGTGTTGATGGCGTGCGTGTAGGCATAGTTAGCGATCAGGGTCACGTTGTCCGTCGGACGGCTGATGGCGGACAGCTCGGCCCCTTTGGACTCGACCTCCCCGGTCTGACGGTAGTTCAGAAAGCCCGGATCGCTCGTCACCACATTTTTCTGGCGAATATTAAACACGGATGCGGTAAAGGTGGTGGCGTACTCTTCAAGCAGATATTTCACCCCGCCCTCGACCTGCTTGCTGGTCGTCGGCTTAACGTCTTTGGCGGTTAACGTTCCCTGCGGCGAGACCGGGGCAAAACCTTCCGAGTAGCTGATAAACGGCGAGAGGCCATTGTCGAAGGCGTAGAGCGCCCCCAGACGCTTAGTGACGCGATCCTGCGACACCCACGCCTTGTCGCCGTTTTTCAGGTAATCGGTGGTGACAGAACGGTAATCGTCATAGCGCAGGCTGGCCAGCAGGTTAAGCCCGCCGAACTCAACCTGATCCTGCAGGTAGTAGCCGTTCTGCTGATAGCTCAGGCGATTTTTCTGCGCGGTAAACAGGCCCAGCGCGTGCTCATCAATCTGCGAATAGTCAGGATTGCGCATATCGATCCCCGGCGTGGCCGAAGCATAACGATAGTGGAAGTGGGAATTCAGCTTCTGGTAGTCAAACCCCGCCAGCAGGTGGTGTTTCCACTCCCCCAGCGCAACGGTCTTAGTGACCTGGCTGTCAATGTTAACGCTCTGGAGATCTTCATCCGTGGTGTAGGCAAAACGATTAAGTTGATACGCCTCGCTGCCCGGCCCGGTGGAATACACGCTGCGCTGATGGGTGTCCACATCGAAGTAGCGCGCTTTCTGATTAAAGCCCCAGCCGCTGTCAAATTCATGCTCAAAACTGTAGCCCAGCATCCACTGGCGCTGTTTGAAGCCGCTCCACTCGTCCCCGGCATAATCACGGCGACCGGCATATTTGGATCGCAGGTAGGAGAGCGGCAGCGGATTCGACGGCGACAGGCTCGGGGTATTTTGCGCCAGCGCATCCATTGTCAGGCGCGTTTTATCGTCTGGCTGCCAGGTCACGGACGGCGCAACCAGATAGTTTTCATAGCGCGTGGTGTGCGGCTGATCGTCACTCTCCGTGGCTTTGCCCAGTAAACGGTAGTTCCAGTCGCTGTCGGCAATTTGCCCGGTGGCGTCCAGATACCCTTCTTTCAGATTGCGGTTTCCGGTCGTGAAGCCCAGTTCGGTTTTGGCCTCTTTTTGCGGCTTTTTACTCTGAATATTCACCAGCCCCCCCGGAGCCCCCCCGCCGTACAGCACGGACGACGGCCCTTTAAGGATGTCGACGCTTTCAATCAGCAGCGGATCGATGCGCGCCTTGGTATTCCCGGTGACGTTATAGGGTAGCTGCAGCCCGTTATAAAATTCCTGGTCTACGGTAAAGCCACGGATTTTATATTCGCTCATGTAAGAGGTGTTACCCCGGACCTCTGTCGAGACGCCCGGCGCATAGCGCAGAATTTCGTTTATCGAGTTCGCATGGCGCTGCTCAATTTGCGGCGCGGAGACGGTGTTTATCACCTGCGGCGTTTTACTTTCAGCCACGGCCGATTTGGTGGCGCTGTTGGTCCAGCCAGGCAGCGTGCTGCCCTGCTCCGAACCTGTCACCAGAATAGTCGATTCTTCGGCGAAAGCCTGTGCCTGCAATGCCAGCGTCACGGCTCCTGCCAACGCACATAACGCGAAACGTGAGGTGTTCATATTGTCGTCTTGTTATTGGATGCAACTAGGAACGACAATTATTATCATTTCGATTAGCAAATCAAGATGCGCACAAAAAAAACGGCTCTGCTGTGAGAGCCGTTTTCAAAAAATTTATGCCCGTCGGAGTAGCCGGAATATGCCCAGCACAACAATCGCCCCCACCACAGCAACCATAAAGCTGTGCAGATCGAAACCACTGATGCTGCCGCCAAGGCCAAACATCGTCGCCAGCCAGCCCCCCACAACGGCACCCACGACCCCGAGCACGCAGGTCAAAATAAAGCCGCCGCCGTCATTTCCCGGCATGATAAGTTTAGCGATAGCGCCAGCAATAAGACCAAAGATAATCCACGCGATAATACCCATAGCGATGTCCTCTTTCAGGTTTAACGCATGCGCAGAAAACCTTCCGCGCAGGTAACATAAGTATAGGTGATGAGCGGAAAACCATTGTCATCTCACCCACTTAAATTACCGCTGCCCCCAAAAAAATTACCGGTTTGTATTAAGTTTCAATTCATGCTGCCGATAACGCATAGACAGTCTGTCACATATCGAGGAGCCACATGGCGTGAGCAATTACAGTGAGCAGTTCCTGAAGCAAAATCCGCTGGCTGTATTGGGGGTATTACGCGACCTGCAAAAGGGGGAGGTGCCGCTGCGCATCAGCTGGTCGACCAATCAGTTCATCAGCAAAATCCTTGATGTCTCTGCGGAGCGTCTGGTTATCGACCTGGGCAGCCAGGAGTATGAAAACCGTGCCGCGCTGCGGGCGGAAGCGCTCTCTGTGATGGCTGAAACCATGGGCGCAAAGGTGGAGTTTGTGCTGCCGCAGCTCGAAATGCGCGAATTTCAGGGGCTCCCCGCGTTCATCACCCCCCTGCCGACCAACCTTTGGTTTGTCCAGCGGCGCGAATATTTCCGCATCAGCGCTCCCCTTCAGCCAGCCTATTTTTGTCGAGCCAAAATGCCGGACAAAAAAGAGATCCGCTTTCGTCTCTTTGACCTGTCGCTTGGCGGCATGGGCGCACTGATGGACACGCCAAAACCTGAAGGGCTGGTAGAAGGCATGCGGTTTACGCAAATCGAACTGGATATGGGCGGATGGGGCAGATTCTGGTTCGACGCCCAGCTGATTGCCATTAGCGAACGCAAAGTCGTCGACAGTAAAAACGAAACCATTACCACACCGCGTCTGAGCTTCCGTTTCCTGAACGTGGGACCCGGTGCAGAACGCGAGCTTCAACGCATTATCTTTTCTCTGGAACGCGAGGCGCGGGAACGCGCGAATAAAGTGCTGTGAAGAGCGTCGGGCAGCGTGGCCGCAGCCCGACAGCGGTATTACATGGCATCCATCGCCTTCTGCACTTTCCAGATATAGCGCGGAGCCTGCGGTGCAGGATGGTTCTTCACAACATGTTCAAAGAACTCGTCTTTATCCATGCCATTAATCTCTTCAATCGCTTCTTTACGGTCAGATGAGAAGGTTCGCAGCAGTGCCCCGGCACCGTTAACGTAAGAAACCACCAGCGCATACTGCATCACTTCCGGGTCTTCAATCCCCTTCAGCACGCCATGTTCCAGAATGCTCAAATACGCGGTTCCCATTGAGATATTACGTTCCGGGTTTTTCAGCTCGCTGGTCGACGGTTGTCCGGCCCAACCCATATACCGATAGACCTCTTTGCCCGCCGTTGAGGCCTTAAGCTGCATCAGCCCCACCGCGTTTGATTTGCTGACCAGCGTCGGGTTGCCGCCGGATTCCACCGCGATAATCGCCGTGACCAGACGCGGGCTGACGCCCCAGGCCTTCCCGGCTTGTTCGCTGATCGGCATCCACTGCATCGCCCGCTTCACCGGCACTTCAGGATTCCAGGGGGGATTTTGATAATCATGTTTTGAACTACAGCCAGCAAGCAACACAATCAAAAAAGCAAACCATCTCAATTTCACGTCATCTATCCTTATAGCCGGTCATCGCAGTGCGCCCCCTTGAAGCAGGTAGCGTATAAGCGGCATGATATAGACAATTAGATTCTCATTCAGCAAGGAATTGCCATGTCTCAGTTTCATCTCATCGCGCCGTCGGGCTACTGCATCAACCAGGACGCGGCGCAACGGGGCGTTCAGCGCTTACTGGAATCCGGGCATCGGGTAGAAAATCAGACAATTATCCCCCGCCGCCTGCAGCGTTTTGCCGGAACCGAAGCGCAGAGGCTGAATGATATCAACAGCCTGGTGAACCTGAAGGGCAAAGACCAGATTGTGCTCGCGGTGCGCGGGGGCTACGGCGCAAGCCGCCTGCTGGAGAGTATCGACTGGCAAGGGCTGGCAGCGCGCCAGCAGCGCGATCCGCTGCTGGTCTGCGGACACAGCGATTTCACGGCAATCCAGCTTGGTCTGCTCGCCTTGCACAACGTCATCACCTTCAGCGGCCCAATGCTGGCGGGTAATTTCGGCGCACCGGAATTGGATGCCTTCACCCAGGAACATTTCTGGCGTGCGCTGCAAACCCCAACCTACAGCGTGAAGTGGCAGGGTAACGGTCCTTACTGGACCTGCGAGGGGCAGCTCTGGGGGGGAAACCTGGCAATGCTGGTTTCCTTGATTGGCACACCGTGGCTACCGCAAATCGACGAGGGGATCCTGGTGCTGGAGGACATTAACGAGCACCCGTTCCGCGTCGAACGTATGCTGTTGCAGCTGTATCACGCAGGCATTCTTGGGCGGCAGTCGGCGATCGTATTAGGCAGTTTCAGCGGCTCGGCACCCAACGACTATGACGCCGGGTATTCTCTTGACACGATGGTTGACTTCATCCGTTCACGGCTGGATATTCCGGTCATCACCGGGCTGGATTTCGGCCATGAACAAAAAACCGTCACCCTCGCGCTAGGGGCCTATGCCAGACTGTTACACGATGAGTCGGGCAGTTGTTTAATCCTTAGCGGTCATCCTGTCTTAAAGGCATAAAAAAGCGTCTTTACCGCCTCAATAAAACGCTGTTTCTGACGTTAATATGTTAGGGTTTTAATAACAGCGTTAACATTGAGGTGGGAGTAAGACAACATTGGATGCCGCAGCGATAATCAGTCTTTTCATTCTGGGTTCTGTGCTTGTAACCTGCAGTATTTTATTGAGTTCATTTTCATCGCGTCTCGGTATACCCATTCTTGTCATTTTCCTTGCCATCGGCATGCTGGCCGGCATCGATGGTATCGGCGGTATTCCATTCGATAATTACCCTTTCGCCTACATGGTGAGTAACCTCGCGCTCGCGGTGATCTTGCTGGATGGCGGGATGCGCACTCAGGCGAGTTCGTTCCGCGTTGCCCTTGGGCCAGCGCTCTCTCTTGCCACCCTCGGCGTGCTGATTACCTCCGGTTTGACCGGAATGATGGCGGCATGGCTTTTCCATCTCGACATCATGGAAGGTTTGCTGATTGGCGCCATTGTCGGCTCTACCGACGCGGCAGCGGTCTTTTCTCTGCTCGGCGGTAAAGGGCTGAACGAACGCGTGGGTTCAACCCTTGAGATTGAATCAGGCAGTAACGATCCGATGGCGGTGTTTCTCACCATCACCCTGATTGAGATGATCCAGCAGCACGAGACCGGGCTGAGCTGGATGTTTGCCTGGCATATCCTGCAGCAGTTTGGTCTGGGGATTATCATCGGCCTGGCCGGTGGCTACCTGCTACAACAAACGATCAACCGGATTTCGCTGCCCGCGGGGCTATATCCGCTACTGGCCCTGAGCGGCGGGATCCTGATTTTTGCCGTAACCACGGCACTCGACGGTAGCGGTATTCTGGCGGTCTACCTGTGCGGCTTCCTGCTGGGCAACCGCCCGATTCGCAACCGTCACGCCATTTTGCAAAACTTTGATGGCCTGGCCTGGCTGGCGCAAATCGGCATGTTCCTGGTGCTGGGGCTGCTGGTGACGCCGTCGGACCTGCTGCCGATCGCCGTTCCGGCACTGATACTGTCGGCCTGGATGATCTTCTTCGCCCGACCGCTGTCGGTGTTCGCGGGCCTGCTGCCGTTTCGCGGCTTCAACTTACGCGAGCGCGTGTTTATCAGTTGGGTTGGCCTGCGCGGCGCGGTGCCGATTATCCTGGCTGTGTTCCCGATGATGGCTGGCCTGGAGAACGCGCGCCTGTTCTTTAACGTCGCATTCTTCGTGGTGCTGGTCTCGCTGCTGTTCCAGGGGACCTCGCTCGGGTGGGCGGCCAAAAAAGCCAAAGTGGTGGTTCCGCCGGTTGGCTGGCCGGTGTCGCGCGTAGGGCTGGATATTCACCCTGAGAACCCGTGGGAGCAGTTTGTTTACCAGCTCAGCGCCGACAAATGGTGTGTGGGTGCGTCGCTGCGCGATTTACATATGCCTGCTGAAACGCGGATTGCGGCCATGTTCCGCGATAATGTTCTGCTGCACCCCACTGGCAGCACCCGCCTGCGCGAAGGGGATATTTTGTGCGTGATTGGCCGCGAGCGCGATCTCCCCGCACTCGGCAAGCTGTTCAGCCAGTCTCCCCCTGTCGCGCTGGATCAGCGTTTCTTCGGCGATTTTATTCTGGAGGCGAATGCCAAGTTTGCTGACGTCGCGCTGATTTACGGTCTGGATGAAGGTCTGGAGTACCGTGACAAGCAGCAAACTCTGGGTGAGATTATCCAGCAGCTGCTCGGTGCAGCGCCGGTCGTGGGTGACCAGGTCGAATTTGCCGGGATGATCTGGACGGTTGCCGAGAAAGAGGATAATGCGGTCAGGAAGGTTGGCGTGAGGCCGATGGACGACGAATCGGAATAGCGTGTTTTGCCGGGTGAGCGCTAGCGCCACCCGGCGAAGAGATGTTACACCGTCACAACCGGCACGCGCGGTGCCAACGCGCACATCAATTCATAGCCAACCGTGCCCGCCGCCGCGGCCACATCATCGATTTTCACCTCATTTCCCCACAGCTCCACCGGCGTACCAATGCCCGCCTGCGGGCAAGGGGTTAAATCAATGGCCATCATATCCATCGAGACAGTGCCCACGGTGCCCGTGCGAACACCGTCCACCCACACTGGCGTACCAGTCGGCGCGATGCGGGGATAACCGTCAGCGTAGCCGCCGGCAACGATCCCAATACGCTGCTCGCCCGACGCGCGGTAGCGGCTGCCATACCCCACGGTGTCGCCGACCTTCAGCGTCTGCACGCCGATTATCTCGCTGCGCAGGGTCATGACCGGTTTCAGGCCGCTGTTGGCAATATCCTGCCACTGCCCGGACGGGGACGCACCGTAAAGCACGATCCCAGGACGCACCCAGTTAAAATGCGCTTCGGGATGCCACAGCGTGGCGGCAGAGTTAGACAGTGAACGCGGACAGTCAAGCCCTTCAGCCGCCTGCTCAACGCGTACCATCGCATCGGCAATACCGTCCGGCTTTTCGGCATCGGCAAAATGCGCCATCAGCGTCATTTCGCCGACGTTCTTTAACGCGCGCAGCTGCTGCCAGACCGTATGCACTCGCTCAGGCTGGAAGCCCAGCCTATTCATGCCGCTATTCACCTTAAGGTAAACATCCAGCGGTGCATGCAGTTTCGCATCCTGCAGGGCTTTAATCTGCCAGTTGCTATGGATGCTGGTCGTCAGTCGATACTTATCCAGCAGGGGCAGATCGTCGGCGTGGAAGAACCCTTCGAGCAACAAAATTGGCCCTTTCCAGCCGCGCTCGCGCAGCAGGATGGCCTCTTCCAGATTCAGTAACGCAAAACCGTCGGTGGCGCTGAGCGCACTCCAGATACGATCGATACCGTGGCCGTAGGCATTGGCTTTCACCACCGACCACACGCGTGAATCAGGCGCAGCTCGGCGAACAATTTGCAGGTTATCCTTCAGGGCCTGCAAATCCAGCTGCGCCAGAACAGGACGGGACATGACAACTCCTTAATTATGCGCGCCGTGCAGGTGCTGTGGGCGCGATGGCGTATACCCTGATTGATAGCGGGCGGCGCTTAAATCGTCAAACGGAATCGCCGGCGTGCGCCCGGATATCAGGTCGCTCAACAGTTGGCCCGATCCACAGGCCATTGTCCAGCCGAGCGTGCCGTGGCCGGTATTGGTCCACAGATTTTTAAACGGCGTACGGCCCACAATCGGCGTACCGTCTGGCGTCATAGGACGCAGGCCGGTCCAGAACGTCGCCTGCTCGACAAAACCGCCGCGCGGGAAGAGATCGCCCACCACCATCTCCAGCGTCTCACGACGCGGCTGCAGCAGCTCGGTGTTAAAGCCGACGATCTCCGCCATACCGCCCACGCGGATACGGTTGTCGAAGCGGGTGATCGCGATTTTGTACGTCTCATCCAGAATGGTCGACACGGGCGCCCCGCTCGCTTCCTTGACCGGAATGGTGAGCGAGTAGCCTTTCAGCGGATAAACCGGAATATCAAGAATGCCCTTCAGCATGGCGGTTGAATAAGAGCCAAACGCCATCACGTAGGCATCGGCTTTGATCACGTCGTCGCCGCATTTCACGCCGTAGATTTTTTCCCCTTCCGACAGCAATTTGTCGACAGAGGTGTTAAAGCGGAATTTAACTCCCGCCTGCTCGCACATCTGCGCCAGACGCTGAGTGAAGAGCTGGCAGTCGCCGGTTTCATCATTGGGTAAACGCAGTCCTCCCGTCAGCTTGTGCGCCACTTCGGCCAGAGCAGGCTCAACCTGCCCCAGCTGGCTCGCTTCCAGCAGCTGATAGGGTACGCCCGCATCTTCCAGCACGGCGATATCACGGGTGGCGTTTTCGTACTGCTGTTCGGTACGGAACAGCTGCAGCGTCCCCCCCTGACGGCCCTCGTACTGAATGCCGGTGGACGCACGCAGGGCTTTCAGGCAGTCGCGGCTGTATTCCGCCAGCCTGACCATGCGCCCTTTGTTCTCCATATAATGGCGGGTGTCGCAGTTGCGCAGCATCTGCCACATCCACTTTAGCTGGAACTGCGTGCCGTCCAGGCTGATGGCCAGCGGCGCATGGCGCTGGAACATCCACTTAATCGCCTTTAATGGGACGCCGGGCGCCGCCCAGGGTGCCGCATAGCCCGGCGAGATTTGTCCGGCGTTCGCCGCGCTGGTTTCCAGTGCCGGCCCGGATTCACGATCGATAACCGTAACCTCATGCCCGGCCTGACTTAAATACCAGGCGCTGGTTACGCCAACAACACCACTTCCCAGTATGACAACACGCATAGCCACTCCATTATGTGCAAAAGAACAATCTTCTAATTACAGATTGATAACCTAGTTGAAAATATTATTCAACATACGACTTTTTTATGGTGACTTGCCTCACATCTTCCCCTGTAGACAGGGCTGGGGGTTATTTGGGATCTCCTGCTGCGCGGCATTTTTAACCAGCATAAAATGCTGTTGCGATCCCTTTTTATGCCGTATCAAAAATGGGAAATCGCAAAGAATAAATTTCTGCGCCAGCACGCTTTTTAACACGTTGATCTATGCTTGAAAGGAGGCTCTCCAGACAGAGAGAGCACCAACAACGAGGGTGCGCTAATGGCTACTATTGATTCCCTGTCTAAGGACAACAAACGTCTGAGCGATGGACCCGACTGGACCTTTGAGTTGCTGGATGTCTACCTCGCCGAGATCGACCGGGTAGCAAAACTGTATCGTCTGGATACGTATCCCCACCAGATCGAAGTCATTACGTCTGAGCAAATGATGGATGCCTACTCCAGCGTCGGGATGCCCATTAACTATCCGCACTGGTCGTTTGGTAAGAAATTCATTGAGACCGAACGGCTGTACAAGCACGGTCAGCAGGGGCTGGCGTATGAGATTGTCATCAACTCCAACCCCTGTATTGCCTACCTGATGGAAGAGAACACCATTACCATGCAGGCTCTGGTGATGGCGCATGCCTGCTACGGGCATAACTCGTTCTTCAAGAATAATTACCTGTTCCGCAGCTGGACGGACGCCAGCTCGATTGTCGACTACCTGATCTTCGCCCGAAAATACATCACCGACTGTGAAGAGCGCTACGGCGTGGACGAAGTGGAGAAACTGCTCGACTCCTGTCACGCGCTGATGAACTACGGCGTCGACCGTTACAAACGCCCGCAGAAGATCTCCCTCCAGGAGGAGAAAGCCCGGCAGAAAAGCCGCGAGGAGTATCTGCAAAGCCAGGTGAATATGCTGTGGCGTACCCTGCCGAAGCGGGAAGAAGAGAAAACCGTCGCCGAGGCGCGGCGCTACCCGTCAGAGCCGCAGGAGAACCTGCTCTATTTTATGGAGAAGAACGCCCCGCTGCTGGAGCCATGGCAGCGTGAGATCCTGCGCATCGTGCGTAAGGTAAGCCAGTATTTTTATCCGCAAAAACAGACCCAGGTGATGAACGAAGGCTGGGCAACGTTCTGGCACTACACCATCCTGAACCATCTTTATGACGAAGGAAAAGTGTCCGAGCGGTTTATGATGGAGTTTCTGCACAGCCACACTAACGTCGTGTTCCAGCCGGCCTACAACAGTCCGTGGTACAGCGGGATTAACCCCTACGCGCTGGGCTTTGCGATGTTCCAGGACATCAAGCGGATCTGCCAGTCGCCAACGGAAGAAGATAAATACTGGTTCCCGGATATTGCCGGATCGGACTGGCTGGAGACGCTGCATTTCGCGATGCGTGACTTTAAGGATGAGAGCTTTATCAGCCAGTTTATGTCGCCGAAGATCATGCGCGATTTCCGCTTCTTCACCGTGCTGGATGATGACCGCAATAATTTCCTGGAAATTTCGGCAATCCATAACGAAGAGGGCTACCGCGAGATCCGTTCCCGCCTCTCCTCTCAGTACAACCTGAGCAATCTTGAACCGAATATTCAGGTATGGAATGTGGATTTACGCGGTGACCGCTCCCTGACGCTTCGCTATGTGCCGCATAACCGCGCGCCGCTGGATAAAGGGCGCAAAGAGGTGCTCAAGCACGTGCATCGTCTGTGGGGGTTTGACGTCTTGTTGGAACAGCAAAATGAAGATGGCAGCGTTGAATTGCTGGAACGTACCCCGACAAGACTGAATACGCTGTAGCGCTGTTTTGGGTCCAAAAAAAACCTCTCATCCGAGAGGTTTTTTCTTTATCGGCTCTGGATCGCCAAATCGCCGGGCAACGATTTCTGCATCCGATGCCAGATTTCACCGGAATCATGTCCGTAGCGACGCACCGTTTCATAAACCTGGTCATGCAGCCCTTCGGTGCAGAGCTTGCTCAGCTTATGGTAGAAACCCAGCGCCAGGCTGCGGGCTTCTGGGTTGGCAAAGTAATGGCGGCCAATTCGGGTATACAGACCTTTCATGCCGTTCAGGATCAGGCCATAAATCGGGTTACCAGACGCAAACGCCAGACCACGGAATATGTTGTAGTCAAGAGTCGCAAAGGCATCGGCATGATCTTCAACCTCGTTCGCCGTCGCCAATACCGCAAGCGCATCTTCAGGATGCTGGCGGAAAGCGGTACGAATAAAGATTGTCGAAATGTTGGTACGCACGGAGAGCAGATTATCTATAAGCTGCGGCACGCTTTCATGGTCGAGACGCGCCAGCGTTTCAAGGATATTCAGCCCGGAGGTTTCCCAGAAATTGTTCACTTTCGTCGGCTTACCGTGCTGAATCGTCAACCAGCCGTCCCGTGCCAGTCGCTGGAGCACTTCACGCAACGTAGTGCGAGTGACGCCAATCAGTTCAGAGAGTTCGCGTTCAGCTGGAAGAATGGATCCCGCAGGGAAGCGATTATTCCAGATGCTTTCAATGATGTACTCTTCCGCGAAACCCGCTGGGCTCTGCGCCTTAATGACCATAGTAAGATTTCCATTACACAGCTTTAGCAAATTGGACTCATCATACCAGAGGCGTACAGTGGCAGGTAGCGCAGCGGAGCGAGAAAAGAGGGATCGCCGTTTCATTTTTATGAAATTTACATTGCCGTCTCGCTGCCCTCTCCGGCCGCTTTTTTGCGTATACTTATGTTTTGTCTTATCAGACGGGGAAGGATGTCTGTCGTGGAAATTTCATTTGGGCGCGCTCTGTGGCGCAACTTTTTAGGCCAGTCACCGGACTGGTACAAACTTACGCTTCTGGTGTTTCTGGTCGTTAATCCCCTTATTTTTATTGTCGATCCGTTTATTGCCGGATGGTTACTGGTTGGGGAATTTATCTTTACCCTGGCCATGGCGCTGAAGTGTTATCCGCTCCTGCCCGGCGGGCTGCTCGCGTTTGAAGCCGTGGTTATTGGCATGACCAGCGCAGAGCATGTGAAAGAGGAGCTGGCGTCGAACCTCGAAGTTCTCCTGCTGCTGATGTTTATGGTCGCCGGGATTTACTTTATGAAACAGCTTCTGCTGTTCATCTTCACGCGTCTGCTGTTAAGCATCTCGTCAAAAACGATTTTATCCCTGGCCTTCTGTGTTGCGGCGGCGTTCCTCTCCGCCTTCCTTGATGCCCTGACGGTAGTCGCCGTGGTGATCAGCGTTGCGGTTGGATTCTATGGTATTTATCACCGGGTGGCCTCCTCGCGTGCGGACGATGAGCTCCATAATGACAATCATGTCGATGCACATCACCGCGAGGTGCTGGAACAGTTCCGCGCGTTCCTGCGCAGCCTGATGATGCATGCAGGCGTAGGTACGGCCCTGGGCGGCGTGATGACCATGGTTGGAGAGCCGCAAAACCTGATCATTGCGAAAGCCGCCGGGTGGCATTTTGGGGAGTTTTTCCTGCGCGTGGCGCCGGTGAGCGTGCCGGTACTGATCTGCGGTTTAGCCACCTGTGTCCTGGTAGAAAAATTCAGGGTCTTTGGCTACGGCGCACAGCTGCCTGAGCCTGTGCGTCAGGAATTGCACAAGTTCGACCAGCAGAGCCGCAGCCAGCGCACGCGACAAGAGACGCTGCGCCTGATTGCGCAAGGCATCATTGGCGTGTGGCTTATCGCCGCGCTGGCCTTCCATCTTGCTGAAGTGGGTTTGATCGGGCTGTCAGTGATCATTCTTGCGACCACCTTTACCGGCGTGACGGACGAACATGCTATCGGCAAAGCCTTTACAGAGGCGCTTCCTTTCACCGCCCTGCTGGCAGTGTTTTTTGCGGTTGTGGCGGTCATTATCGACCAGCAGCTTTTTGCGCCGATTATTGCCTACGTTCTGCAGGCATCGCCCGATGCTCAGCTTTCGCTGTTCTATCTGTTTAACGGTCTGCTGTCGTCGATTTCCGATAACGTGTTCGTTGGGACGGTCTATATCAACGAAGCAAAAGCGGCAATGGAACACGGCGCCATTAGCGCCGGACAGTTCGAACTGCTGGCGGTTGCTATCAACACCGGAACCAACCTGCCCTCGGTGGCAACGCCGAACGGACAGGCCGCATTCCTGTTTCTGCTGACCTCTGCCCTTGCGCCACTCATACGACTTTCTTATGGAAGGATGGTGTGGATGGCCCTGCCCTACACGCTGGTACTCACGATCGCAGGATTGCTGTGCGTCAAAATTACCCTTATTCCTTATACGCAATGGTTGCTACAAGCCGGTATACTTGCGGCGCAGTAAAAGACGCATCACGGGCAGTTCACTGCCCGTTTGCCTTTTCGCATGATAAACATCCGATTACGTTTTATTTCGTCAGGTTCAGATGGCGCGAAAAACGAATTCGTTTACACTGCGCTTTCTAAGCATGTTCCAGGGAAATGATTATGTTGAGATTTTTGAACCAGTGCTCGCGCGGTCGCGGAGCATGGTTGTTAATGGCCCTGACCGCCTTTGCGCTGGAAATGGTCGCGCTGTGGTTCCAGCACGTGATGGGGCTGAAGCCCTGCGTGCTGTGTATCTATGAGCGCTGCGCGCTGTTCGGCATTATGGGGGCGGGTCTGGTGGGCGCAATTGCGCCAAAATCGCCGCTTCGCTACGTCGCCATTGCTATCTGGCTGTACAGCGCCTGGAAAGGTATTGAGCTGTCATGGCAGCACACCATGATGCAGCTGCATCCGTCACCGTTTATGACCTGCGATTTCGCCGCCCGCTTCCCGAGCTGGCTACCGCTGGATAAATGGCTGCCGCAGGTGTTCGTGGCATCCGGTGATTGCGCGGTGCGCCAGTGGGAATTTCTGACGCTGGAGATGCCGCAGTGGCTGGTGGGTATTTTTGTTGCCTACTTCGTCGTGGCGCTTCTGGTGCTGATTGCCCAGCCGTTTAAACCGAAGAAACGCGATTTGTTCGGAAGGTAAAAGCAAACGGCAACGTCGGTTGCAGTAGGGCATCAGGCCACACAACCATAAAAAAACCCGCTTCGGCGGGTTTTTTATTATCAACGATTGGGGTGATTCAGGATGTGATCTTCCCAGTCCCGCACCTCGGACTCCTTCACCGCAATGTGGCGCACGGAGATACGCTCGCCGTGCATCGCCGCTTTTGAACCGGTTAGCAGCGGGTGCCACATCGGCAAATCCTTCCCTTCCGCCAGCAGGCGATACGCGCAGGTATGCGGTAACCATTCAAAGGTCGGCAGATTATCACGGGTCAATTTGATGCAGTCAGGCTCGTATTCAAAACGGCGCTCATAGTTGCGGCACTGGCAGGTTTTAATGTTTAGCTGCTTGCAGGCCACGTTGGTGAAATAGATCTCATCGGAGTCTTCATCCATCAGCTTATGCAGGCAGCACTGCCCGCAGCCGTCGCACAACGACTCCCACTCCACGTCGGTCATTTCATCAAGCGTTTTACGTTGCCAGAAAGGGATGTCGTTCATCAGGATGTCCACACGTCAAAAGAAAGCGCACCTTATAACGAGTCTGGCACGTTGATGCAAGTTTTGCCGCCCTCATGAGGCGGCAAGATGATTTTACAGCACGCGGGTTTTCAGGGACAGACCGTTAAAGCTGACGTCAAGTTCATCACCCGCGCTGAGCGGGCCGACGCCTTCTGGGGTACCGGTCAGGATCACATCACCGGGCTTCAGGGTGAAGAAACGGCTCATGTAGGCAATCAGCGGCACGATCTTGTGGATCATATCGGCTGTCGTGCCCTGCTGGCGGATCTCGCCGTTAACCTTGAGCGCAAGCGGCGTGTCCTGAGGATCGGCGGTAAACTCGCCCACCGGAACAAAACCGGAAATGGGGCAGGAATTATCAAAACCTTTGGCTTTTTCCCACGGCTGCCCCGCTTTCTTCATTTTGCCCTGCACATCACGCAAGGTCAGGTCCAGCGCCACACCGTAACCGGCAATCGCTTTCTGCACGTGTTCTTCAGAGGCCTGTCGCAGCGTCGCGCCAATCAGTACGGCGAGCTCCACCTCGTGGTGAACGGATCCCAGCCCTTGCGGTAGCGCCAGCGGTTGGCGAATATCACACAGCGCGGTTTCCGGCTTAATGAACAATACCGGCTCTTCGGGCGTAGCACTGCCCATTTCCTGAATGTGTTTTGCATAGTTGCTGCCAACGCAGACTACTTTGCTGACGGGATAATCCAGTAATGCACCTTGCCAGTTACGATGTTGATACATTTACGACCCCTAAACGGTTGATATGTTGTGCCCGGATACGCGCCGGACTATTTCTTTCCGTTCACCTCAAGATGCTGTTTTAATAAATTCTCGGGTGGTGGTGGAAGCTGTAAATAATAGCCTTGCTCAGCCAACGCCTTTTTCACTTTATCCAGATCGGCGTTGACCAACTTCTTTCGACCATCCAGCGGCAGCAGCATCGCCAGCTGAGGTCGGCCAAAGCTCTTCATTAATTCTTCAGGCACGCGCGAAAAATCGTCTTTCTTTTCGACATAAAGATAGGTCTGGTCGCGGCTTGTACTTCTGTAGATCACACAAAACATGTTTTTACTCTGAATTAATGGGTGGTTGCTTGCCTCAATATACTCCTGACTATAACATGCCTGATACTCTTCGGAATATCGCAGCGAGTGGTTGCGGTTAATAGCAAATTGAGTAAGGCCAGGATGTCAAACACGCCCATCGAGCTTAAAGGCAGTAGCTTCACCTTATCTGTGGTTCATTTGCATGATGCAAAACCCGAGGTTATTCGTCAGGCGTTAGAAGACAAAATCGCCCAGGCTCCGGCCTTTCTGAAACACGCTCCTGTCGTCATCAATGTCAGTGGCCTGGATGCCCCGGTTAACTGGACGCGTCTCCAGCAGGCTGTTTCATCCACCGGGCTGCGCATCGTTGGCATCAGCGGTTGTAAAGATGCTGAGCTGAAAGCAGAAATTGACCGTGCAGGCCTGCCGCTTCTCAACGAGGGTAAAGAAAAAGCCCCGCGTTCGGCACCCGTTGCCGTGCAAACGCCTCCGACTCCGGCACAAAACGTTACGCCCGTCACAAAAACGCGAATGATTGATGTGCCGGTTCGTTCCGGTCAGCGCATTTATGCACCAAACTGTGATCTGATTGTTACAAGCCACGTCAGCGCTGGCGCTGAACTGATTGCGGATGGCAATATTCACGTCTACGGTATGATGCGTGGGCGTGCGCTCGCAGGAGCAAGTGGTGACCGGGATGCACAAATATTTTGTACTCACCTGACGGCGGAACTGGTGTCCATCGCAGGTGAATATTGGCTGAGCGACAAGATCCCAGCCGAATTTTATGGCAAAGCGGCTCGTTTGCTCCTTGCAGACGACGCGTTGACCGTTCAACCGTTGAATTGATCCCTTTTTAACAAGGAATTTCTATGGCACGCATTATTGTTGTTACTTCGGGTAAAGGAGGCGTTGGCAAGACCACCTCCAGCGCGGCCATCGCTACAGGTTTGGCCCAGAAGGGAAAGAAAACCGTCGTTATCGATTTCGATATCGGTCTGCGTAACCTCGACCTGATCATGGGTTGCGAGCGTCGCGTCGTGTATGACTTCGTTAACGTCATTCAGGGCGATGCCACGCTGAACCAGGCGCTGATTAAAGACAAGCGCACTGAGAACCTATTCATTCTGCCGGCTTCTCAGACGCGTGACAAAGACGCGCTGACCCGCGAAGGCGTAGAAAAAGTCCTCGATGAGCTGAAAAAGATGGAGTTCGACTTTGTGGTCTGTGACTCCCCTGCCGGTATCGAAACCGGCGCCCTGATGGCGCTGTACTTCGCTGATGAAGCGATCATTACCACCAACCCTGAAGTTTCATCCGTTCGTGACTCTGACCGTATTTTGGGCATCCTGGCGTCTAAATCACGCCGTGCGGAAAATGGCCAGGAACCGATTAAAGAACACCTGCTGCTGACCCGTTATAACCCGGGCCGCGTGAACAAAGGTGATATGCTGAGCATGGAAGACGTGCTTGAGATCCTGCGCATCAAGCTGGTCGGCGTGATCCCGGAAGACCAATCCGTGTTACGTGCGTCAAACCAGGGCGAGCCAGTGATTCTGGATACAATGGCAGATGCAGGTAAAGCTTACGCCGATACCGTTGACCGTCTGCTGGGAGAAGAACGTCCTTTCCGCTTCATTGAAGAAGAGAAGAAAGGTTTCCTCAAACGCCTGTTCGGAGGATAAGTTATGGCATTACTGGACTTTTTTCTCTCGCGGAAAAAAAGCACCGCCAACATCGCAAAAGAACGTCTGCAAATCATCGTTGCGGAACGTCGTCGTAGCGACGCCGAACCGCATTACCTGCCGCAGTTGCGCAAAGACATTCTGGAAGTGATCTGTAAGTACGTGCAGATTGACCCGGAAATGGTCACAGTACAGCTGGAGCAAAAAGACGGGGATATTTCGATTCTGGAGCTGAACGTGACGCTACCCGAAGCGGAAGAATCACGTCCGTAGAGCGGTATTTTGTCGCCCCGGTAAGCACAGCGCCACCGGGAAATATGCCGGACACGGTAACATGTCCGGCATATTTATTATCGCGGATATCCTTCCAGTAACGCGTTCAGGCGATCGGCCATCAATTCCCCGCGCCACCCCGCCATCATTTCCGGCAAGGCATTCTGTGGTTTCAGCTTCCAGTGCCAGTTCAGCAGCTGGTTAATCTGACGACGTGAGGCCAGCAGTTCAACGCTAAGTTTACTTTCTGTCGCCACATCCTGCACCAGCGCTTTGATATCCTTAAATGCCTTGCGATAGCCCGGCATGTCCATTAGATTCAGCAGCGGCTCGGGCAGTTCGTCCTCAGGCAACTGCTGTGCCTTTTCTACCAGCGCCAGCAGGGTTTTACCGTGGAAGCGAATTTCGCTGCCGGAGAGCCCGATGCTGTCCAGCTCGCCGAGGCTGCCCGGCATATAGCGCGCAACGGCCCACAGGTGTTCTTCGCGGACCACAAAGTTAACCGCCAAATCGCGCTCACGCGCCTTACGCAGACGCCAGTCTGCTAACAATTGCAGACAGCCCAGTTGACGGGTACGCAGCTGCCACGCGTTGCTGATGTCGCGCCAGGCGTCTTTCGGGTCCAGCACTTCCTGGCGGCGCTGCTGCGTCATACGACATTCGTCAAGCGCGGCAGAGAGCCAGCCGGAAGCTTCCGCTTCTTTCATCAGCTGGCCGGCAATCGGCAGCAGGTAGAATACGTCTGCCGCCGCATAGTCAAGCTGACGTTCAGTAAGAGGACGCGCCAGCCAGTCGGTGCGGGATTCGCTTTTGTCCAGCGTCAGGCCAGTATACTCCTCCACCATGGCGGCAAAGCCCCACGACAGCGGACGACTGCTGAATGCCGCGAGGATCTGCGTGTCAATCAACGGTTGTGGCATGATGCCAAAGGTATTCAGGAACACTTCCAGATCTTCACTGCCCGCATGCAGATATTTCGTCACGCTGGTGTCGAGCAGCAGGTCACGCATTGGCGTCCAGTCGGTAATACCGAGCGGGTCAATTAATGCAACGTGTTTGCCGTCGTACATCTGAATCAGACCTAACTGCGGATAGTACGTGCGGGTACGGACAAATTCCGTATCCAGGGCGATAGCAGGAACATCGCGCGTCACCTCGCACAGCGAAGCCAACGCGTCATTGGTAGTGATCATCTGGTAATTCAAATCGGATTCTCTTTTGTTTGCGCCCATAAAAAACGCCGGCTTAACCGGCGTCTGGGCGATTAACGTGAAGCTCAGGCCTTATTGTCTACTTTGGCACGGGCTTCGTCACGTAATTCTCGTCGTAATATCTTCCCGACGTTGGATTTTGGCAGCTCTTCGCGGAACTCAACCATTTTTGGCACTTTGTAGCCGGTTAACTGACGACGGCAGAAGGTTATCAATTCGTCTTCAGTCAGCGCAGAATCTTTCTTAACCACGAAGATCTTCACCGCTTCGCCGCTGCTGCCGGAAGGGACGCCAACAGCCGCCACCTCGAGTACGCCGCTGTGCTGCATAACGACGTCCTCGATCTCATTCGGATAGACGTTAAAACCCGAGACGAGGATCATGTCTTTCTTACGGTCAACAATGCGCAGGAAGCCTTCATCGTCCATGACGGCGATGTCTCCGGTATGCAACCAGCCGTCTTTGATAATCTCGTCCGTGGCGTCCGGACGCTGCCAGTAGCCCAGCATCACCTGAGGGCCTTTCACACAAAGCTCGCCCGGTTGACCTGGTGCCACTTCGTTGTCTTCGTCATCCACCAGCCGGGCTTCGGTGGAAGGCACCGGCAGACCGATGCTCCCACTGTGATAATCGATATCATGGGGATTGACGCTGACCAGCGGCGCGCACTCCGTCAGGCCGTAGCCTTCGAGTAAATACTGGCCGGTAAGCTTCACCCAACGCTCGGCAACCGCCTGCTGAACCGGCATCCCGCCGCCTGCAGAAAGATGCAGTGACGAGAAATCTAACTGCTGGAACTCTTTATTATTAAGCAGCGCGTTGAACAGCGTGTTAACCCCCGTCATGGCGGTAAACGGGTATTTCGCCAGCTCTTTAACCAGGCCCGGGATATCACGCGGGTTGGTAATCAGCAGGTTTTGACCACCCAGCTCAATAAACAGCAGGCAGTTCATCGTCAGCGCAAAAATGTGATACAGCGGTAATGCGGTGACCACCAGCTCTTTGCCAGGATGAAGCAGCGGCCCGTAGGTCGCATTGACCTGCTCGAGGTTCGCCAGCATGTTGCGATGGGTGAGCATAGCGCCTTTTGCCACACCCGTTGTGCCGCCGGTGTACTGAAGAAACGCAAGATCGTCCGGCACCACTTCCGGTTTGACGTATTGCATGCGGTAGCCTGACTGCAGCGCGCGTCGAAACGAAATCGCATCCGGGAGATGATATTTCGGTACCAGCCGCTTGACGTATTTAACCACGAAATTGACCAGCGTTCCTTTGGCCGTCGAGAGCTGGTCGCCCATGCGGGTCAGGATAACGTGTTTAACCTGCGTCCGATTGACGACCTTTTCCAGCGTGTGGGCAAAGTTCGAAACGATAACGATGGCCACCGCGCCGCTGTCGTTCAGCTGGTGTTCAAGCTCACGAGGTGTATACAGCGGGTTGACGTTGACGACGATCATCCCCGCTCGCAGGATCCCAAACAGTGCCACCGGGTACTGCAGCAGGTTTGGCATCATCAGCGCGACGCGGTCTCCCTTTTGCAACCCCAATCCTTCCTGAAGGTAAGCAGCAAATGCCCGGCTACGTTCTTCCAGCTTTCGGAAGGTCATGACTTCACCCATGTTCACGAATGCAGGTTGGTCTGCATAGCGCCGTACCGAGTGCTCAAATAATTCAACCAGGGATTGATAACGGTCAGGATTGATCTCCGCAGGCACATCTGCGGGATATCGGTTAAGCCAAACCTTCTTCAATGTATCACCTCTGAAATGCGTGTTCGTCGTCATCACAGCCCCGATAATAAACAGTTTGTTAACATTATATTAACTCAGCGTACCAGTTTATTAATTGTTCAGATTGTAGGTTGCGAAGCGCGTCACTCTTTTTTTTCGTTTTATCCGTAAAAAAACAGAGACAGCGGCTGAGCCGCTGTCTCTTTTTTAACAATAACAATACGTTATTCAGTTACGATGGTCTGAACCTGTGCAGGACCCGGGTTGTACCAGCCCCATCCGCCATAGCCATAACGATACGGATGCGGTCCCCACATCCACGGATCGATAGGCTGCGGGGGCATCATTACCTGCTGGGTAATGCGCCAGCGTTTATAGCCGGTAACCTGCATGGTCATAAATTTATAAGGCGTGTTGCCTACCTTGCCCTCAACCGCACCGCTAATGGGCCCGACAACGGTCACCAACTGTCCACGGAAGTCCACCGGATCCAGGAAGCCACTGACGTCAGCGTAGATCCGCCCTCGTGAGGCTTCACCCAGTATGGGTCGCGCGCCGCTGTCCAACGGGACCGTCGCAATTTCCAGACGGGTTTTCCCCTGCTGGTTAAACACGTCGATAACCTTGCCGCCAAAGCGTGCTTCCTGACCCACATACAGTTCAGGAGCGTTCATCACGCGAACAAGATCATCCTGTGGCGTTGGGCTGCTGCCCTTAATCGCATCAGGAACGGTTACGCACCCGCTCAGTGCTATGGCAACGACGCCAGCCATAAATAGGCGTACTACTTTAGTCTGAACCGCCATGATGCGACTCCTTTTTCTCAGTTCCTGTTACTGAGATTCACTCGCGGCCCGGAAGTTTCTTCCACGCCACCGTGTTTCGCAAATAAACTGGCTCAGCCTGTTCAACAGCAACCGTTTTACCTGCCGCAAACCGCTGGCATGCAAGGGGAAGCATATCTTCTGCGGCAGGCAGAAGCATATTGCCATCCACCAGCGTTAACCCGGCGTCATTCGCCATATCAGGCCACGCTGGCCAGCCGGTGCCGACCGTTGCCCATTCGCCGGACAGCTGTTTCAAGCGTTCGGTTACCGCGTCAGGCTTGAGCACGGCTTCGGTCTCTTCGCCATGCCATACGCCGTTTTCGTCGCGGGTATATTCGGCCCAGTAAACTTCGCCCATGCGAGCATCAATGGCAGCCAGCACGCGTGTCGCACCGGTCATTCGCCATGCGCCCTGCGCCATGGTTGCCAGAGTAGAAACACCGATCATCGGTAACTCAGCGCCCAGCGCCAGGCCCTGCGCAATGCCGATGCCAATACGTACGCCCGTAAAGCTGCCGGGGCCACGGCCATAGGCCAGCGCGTCGAGATCGGTCAGGGAGGTGTTGCCCTCGGTCAAAATGTCTTTTACCAGGGGCAGAATGCGTTGGGTGTGTTCCCGCGGGCACTCTTCGAAATGAGCAGAGATAGTACCGTCGTTCCACAGGGCAACAGAACACGCCTCTGTAGCAGTATCAATAGCCAGAATTCGCATCAGTCTTCGCGCTCTCGCAATGGTCAGTCACAAAATGGCGCGCATCTTAGCACACTCCAGGACAAATTACTGCGCCGTTGGGTTTGCCAGGAAACGCACTGCCCGTTTAATGTCCCGCGTACGCGGCGCGGGTGGAAGGCTTGCCAGGAAGGTCGCACCGTAGGGCCGCATCACCAGCCGGTTGTCACAGATGACCAGCACGCCGCGGTCGGTGACGTCACGGATCAAGCGCCCCACTCCCTGCTTGAGCGTAATGACCGCTTCCGGCAGTTGGACCTCGTCGAAGGGATCGCCACCACGCAGACGGCAGTCTTCCATCCGCGCTTTCAGCAGCGGATCGTCTGGAGAGGTAAACGGCAGTTTATCGATAATCACCAGAGAGAGCGCATCGCCGCGCACATCCACCCCTTCCCAGAAGCTGCTGGTTGCGACCAGCAGGGCGTTACCAGCAGTGACAAACTGCTGTAAGAGCTGCCCTTTACTGGTTTCGCCTTGCAGCAGAACCGGCAACGTCATGGTGGCGCGGAACTGTTCTGCCAGATCGCGCATCATGGCGTGGGAGGTGCAGAGCATAAAGCATCGGCCGTTGTTCGCCTCAATCATCGGTTTGAGCATGGCGGCAAGATGGCGCGCCGCACCCGGTTGATTCGGCAGCGGCAAATTACGCGGCACGCACAGCAACGCTTGTTTTTCATAATCGAACGGACTCGGCAGGAGCAGCGAGTCTGCCTGCTCAATTCCCAGACGCTCGGTGAAGTGGTGCAGATCGTCATTAACCGACAGCGTGGCGGAGGTAAAAATCCAGCTCCCCGGTTTTTGCGCCATCACCTCTTTGAATTTATCCGCCACCGTCAGCGGCGTAAGCGCCAGCGTGAAGTGCCGCGAAGTGCATTCATACCAGTAGCTGAACCCCGGCTGGTTAATCTCTTTTAGTCTTTTTAAGCGCCCACGATAGAGCGTGGCGCGCTCAAAGGCGGCATCCAGTAGCGCAGAACGCCCCAGCGACAGC
The DNA here is from genome assembly GCF_036903355.1 of Enterobacter sp. UNJFSC 003. NCBI lineage: Bacteria > Pseudomonadati > Pseudomonadota > Gammaproteobacteria > Enterobacterales > Enterobacteriaceae > Enterobacter > Enterobacter sp. UNJFSC 003. Next base: position 791,492 of record NZ_JBAKHK010000001.1, on the reverse strand, counting down.
TTCGCCACGTCGTAACAAAGTTCGAGCGCATCGTCGAGCAGCAGCAGCGCGCGCTGAATATTTTTATCCGCCAGCAGTTCACGCAGATTACCGCGATAGCCCGGTTCACCGAGCTGTAAGCGGAAATCCTGCGCGCTCTGCGCCAGGCGGTCAGCACACTTCTGCAGCTGCTGGGTGTCTTTGAGTTCGGTGCGATAGGCAATGGTGAAGTCTTTCGCCAGATCCTGAAGCTGCCGGCTGGAGAGCGACTGGCCGAAATACTGGCTGGCAATATCCGGGAGCTGATGGGCTTCATCGAAAATCATCACTTCTGCTTCGGGTATGAGTTCGCCAAAACCGCTGTCTTTAACCACCATATCGGCAAGGAAAAGATGGTGGTTAACCACCACGACATCCGCGTCCATCGCGGTTTTACGCGCTTTGACGACGAAACAATCTTTATACAGCGGGCAGTCGCTGCCGAGGCAGTTATCGTTGGTGCTGGTCACCAGCGGCCAGGCGGGAGAGTCTTCCGCCACGCTCGCGCAGGTGCTGATATCACCCTCTTCGGTCTGGTTAGCCCACGCCCGCAGAACGATGACATCGCTCAGGGTCTGTACCGGCAAATCGCCACCCGCCAGCGCCTGCTGCTCCAGACGCTCAAGGCAGAGATAGTTAGAACGTCCTTTCAGCAATGCCAGGCGGCCTTTGTATTTCAGCGCCTTCGCGACCGTCGGCAAATCGCGGCTGTAGAGCTGATCCTGCAACGCTTTCGACCCGGTGGAGATAATGACTTTTTTCTTCGCACGCAGCGCCGGAGCAAGGTAAGCATAGGTTTTACCCGTGCCGGTTCCCGCCTCCACCACCAGCGGTTGAGCCTTATCGATGGCATCCGCAACGGCATGCGCCATCTGTCGCTGAGGCTCGCGCGGTTTAAAACCGGGGATCGCCAGTGCTAATTGACCTTCAGGGGAAAAATCGTCTGCCACGTTGCTCTCTCACTGTATTTTTGCACAGGGATTATGTCAGCCCATCTCGTCCTGTGCCACCCCAAATAGTGACGACGGGAGAACTCTATGGCAGTCTTGCCGCCTGAATACGCAAAATAACGAGGAAACGTTTATGACAATTGTGCGCATTGATGCCGAAGCCCGCTGGGCTGATGTGGTGATCCATAATCAGACGCTTTACTACACTGGCGTACCGGCCAATCTGGATGCAGATGCCTTCGAACAGACGGCGAACACGCTGGCGCAAATTGATGCCGTGCTGGTCAAGCAAGGCAGCGATAAGTCCCGCATTCTGGATGCGACCATTTTCCTGGCGAATAAAGAGGATTTCGCGGCGATGAACAAGGCCTGGGATGCGTGGGTGGTGGCGGGTCACGCGCCTGTACGCTGTACCGTACAGGCCACGCTGATGAAACCGGAATATAAGGTGGAGATAAAGATTATCGCGGCGGTCTAAGCCCGATTACTCTTCTTCATCTTCGTCTTCAAATCGCGCCACGATCCGCTCGCCGGTATGACTGGCGCGAATTTCCTGCGCGACAACGGTTATCGCCTCGCCGCTGCTCATGCCCTGGGTCATCAGTTCCTGAATGCGTTCTACGGCTTTCTGCTGTTGCTCGTGGCTCAGAGAAGGTAAACCTGCAAACATCGTCAACTCCTGCTAAATTATTGGCGCTAATTATTTCACGCTGCCGGTAGTATGCCACACATGAACATGCGCTTGCCCACTGTTATTACCTTACCCTGGCGTGCCGACGCCGCTGAGTTCTGGTTTGCCCGTCTGAGCCACCTTCCGTTTGCGATGCTGCTGCACTCCGGCTATGCAGATCACCCTTATAGCCGCTTTGATATTCTGGTTGCCGATCCGGTGCTGACGGTGACGTCTGGTAATTTAAAGACAACCGACGATCCGCTGGTGCGGCTTCAGGAAGCCATCGACGGGCTGGGCTTGTCTGCCGAGCCGAACCCCGATCTGCCTTTCCAGGGCGGCGCGCTGGGCCTGTTTGGCTACGATCTTGGTCGTCGTTTTGAAACATTGCCTACGCAGGCAGAAGCGGACATTTCGCTGCCGGATATGGCGGTGGGGGTGTACGACTGGGCGCTGATTGTCGATCACCACAAACGGGTTGTCTCCCTGCTCAGCCATGCGGATGTGAATGCGCGTCTGGCCTGGCTGGAGGCGCAGGCCCCCCAGGCACGGCGCGATTTCAGCCTGACCTCTGACTGGCGTTCAAATATGACCGCGCAGGAATATGCAGAAAAATTTGCACGCGTTCAGGCGTATCTGCAAAGCGGCGACTGCTATCAGGTCAATCTCGCCCAGCGTTTTCAGGCGATGTATCAGGGTGATGAATGGCAGGCATTTACCCGACTCAACGCCAGTAACCGGGCACCGTTCAGCGCATTTGTCCGGTTGGACAACGGCGCCATTCTGAGTCTTTCACCAGAACGGTTTATCCATCTCGCAGAGGGGACGATTCAGACGCGCCCCATCAAGGGTACGCTTCCGCGCCTGACCGATCCTCTCGCCGATCGCCAGCAGGCGGAAAGGCTGGCCGCGTCGCCGAAAGATCGCGCTGAAAACCTGATGATTGTGGATTTGATGCGTAACGATATCGGTCGGGTGGCCGTGCCGGGCAGCGTTCGCGTCCCTGAACTTTTCGTCGTTGAGCCTTTCCCGGCGGTACATCATCTGGTCAGTACCATTACCGCGCAATTGCCCGCGTCCCGTACCGCCTGCGATCTACTGCGCGCCGCGTTTCCGGGAGGATCCATCACCGGGGCGCCAAAAGTCCGGGCGATGGAAATTATTGATGAACTGGAACCTCACCGCCGCAACGCCTGGTGCGGCAGCATTGGCTACATCAGCCTTTGCGGCACGCTGGATACCAGCATTACCATTCGCACGCTGACCGCCTGTGAAGGCACGATTTATTGCTCGGCGGGCGGCGGTATCGTGGCCGATAGCGACGTTCAGGCGGAATATCAGGAAACTTTTGATAAAGTTAATCGTATTCTGCAACAACTGGAGAACTAACGGGTGGAGAAAGAGAACCTGACGCTGGATGATTTTCTGTCGCGCTTTCAGCTTTTGCGCCCGCAGGTCAATCGCGAGGCGCTGAATCACCGTCAGGCGGCGGTGTTGATCCCGGTGGTTCGTCGTGAACAGCCGGGTTTGCTACTTACGCAGCGTTCACCCCATATGCGTAAACATGCCGGTCAGGTCGCTTTTCCGGGCGGTGCGGTCGACAGTACGGATGCCTCCCTGATTGCCGCCGCGCTGCGGGAGGCGCACGAAGAAGTGGCTATTCCGCCCGAGGCCGTTGAGATAATTGGCGTTCTGCCCCCGGTCGACAGCGTGACCGGTTTCCAGGTCACTCCGGTGGTCGGTATTATCCCGCCTAACCTGCGGTATCACGCCAGCATTGATGAAGTCTCTGCGGTGTTCGAAATGCCGCTGGAAGAAGCCCTTCGTCTGAGTCGTTATCACCCGCTGGATATTCAGCGTCGGGGACATGATCATCGGGTCTGGCTTTCGTGGTATCAGCATTATTTTGTCTGGGGCATGACGGCGGGGATTATTCGCGAACTGGCGCTGCAAATCGGCCTGAAACCTTGACTATACTTTACATTCCGACCTCTTTTTCCTGGTTTGCGATCCGCGTCGCGCTATTAGCAAAACCATCGTCAACTATTAGTTTAATTCATGTGAATAGTTAAGCCGAGGTCGGTGTTCCCTCTTACACTATGCGCAGTTATAACATCGTTACTGGAACCCCGGTAACCCTGTCAGGAGTGTGAAAGTGATTAGTATATTCGACATGTTCAAAGTGGGGATTGGTCCTTCTTCTTCCCACACTGTAGGGCCGATGAAGGCCGGTAAACAGTTCGTCGATGATCTGGTCGAAAAAGGATTACTGGAAAGCGTTACCCGCGTTGCCGTGGATGTTTACGGTTCGCTGTCATTAACGGGTAAAGGCCACCACACCGATATCGCCATTATTATGGGTCTGGCAGGTAACATGCCGGACACTGTTGATATTGATGCCATTCCGGCATTTATCCGCGACGTAGAAACACGCGGTCGCCTGCTGCTGGCTAACGGCCAGCATGAAGTTGATTTCCCGCAGGATGACGGCATGCGTTTTCGCAGCGACAACCTGCCGCTGCACGAAAATGGCATGACCATCCATGCGTACAACGGCGAAAAAGAAATTTACAGCAACACCTGGTATTCCATTGGCGGTGGTTTCATCGTTGATGAAGCGCACTTTGGTAAAGAGAGCGTAGGCGACGTAAACGTGCCGTATCCGTTCAAATCGGCTGCCGAAATGCTGGGTTTTTGCAAAGAGACCGGCCTGTCGCTTTCCGGCATGGTCATGCAGAACGAACTGGCGCTGCACAGCAAAAAAGAGATTGAAGACTATTTTGCAAACGTATGGCAAACCATGCAGGCCTGCATCGATCGCGGAATCAACACCGAAGGCGTATTGCCCGGGCCACTGCGCGTGCCGCGTCGTGCCTCTGCGCTGCGTCGTATGCTGGTGACAACCGACAAATTTTCCAACGACCCAATGAACGTGATCGACTGGGTGAACATGTTTGCGCTGGCGGTTAACGAAGAGAACGCCGCGGGTGGCCGCGTTGTGACGGCCCCAACCAACGGCGCATGCGGGATTGTTCCTGCGGTATTGGCCTATTACGACCACTTTATTGAACCCGTCACGCCGGATATCTATATCCGTTACTTCCTGGCGTCAGGTGCAATCGGTGCGCTGTACAAAATGAACGCCTCGATCTCTGGCGCAGAAGTGGGCTGTCAGGGTGAAGTGGGCGTGGCCTGTTCCATGGCGGCGGCTGGCCTCGCGGAACTGCTGGGTGCAAGTCCTGAGCAGGTGTGTGTTGCTGCGGAAATTGGCATGGAGCACAACCTCGGTCTGACCTGCGATCCGGTTGCCGGCCAGGTGCAAGTTCCGTGCATTGAGCGTAACGCTATCGCCTCGGTAAAAGCGATCAACGCCTCCCGTATGGCGATGCGCCGTACCAGTGAGCCGCGCGTTTCGCTGGATAAGGTCATTGAAACCATGTACGAAACGGGCAAGGACATGAATGCGAAGTACCGTGAGACTTCCCGCGGTGGCCTGGCCATTAAGGTGCAGTGCGACTAATACTTCCGCTCGCCCATCTGCAACGGATGGGCGAAATTTCTCCTTACGTCTCGTATCCTTATGCATTCCCCACTACACTTTCCCTGTTGCGTCCAGCTTTTGTGGCTGGTGGCCTAACGGGCGAGCGTTCATGCAAAATGCACAAACGATCATTAAAGACTATCGCCGAAAACGCGTTATCGTCTGTGTGACGGTTGCGCTCCTTACGCTCATCCTGACGTTGGGTATTCGCTTTATTTCGCAGCGTAATGTAAATCAGGAACGGATCCTCGATTTCACCACGCATACCATCCGCTCCCTTGATAACGTCTTGCTCTCCCTGGAAAATCGGCGGGAAACGCTGCAAGCCCTTGTCGGGCAATCTTGCCAGCAAGCTCATCTGGCTTTGCGAAAGCAGGCCGCCATTCTGCAAACCGTCCGTTCAATTGCGTTGATCAAAGACGGGATTCTCTTTTGCTCAAGCATCTTCGGCAACCGCAATGTTCCGTTGCGCACGTTACAGCCCCTGTTGCCAGCCCGGGAACCAAAGCTCATTTTATCGACAGACCAGTCGCTTTTAAAAGGCAGTCCGATACTGATTCAATGGTATCCCACCAACGAAAACGGTGAAGATGGGGTGATGGAGGTAGTGAACATCGACCTCATTACAAAGATGATCCTGGAACCGCAGCGACCGCTGATTACCGATGTCGTTCTGACGGTGGGCGACCGTGCTCTGCGTTACGGTAAGCTGGTTACGGAGACGCTCGTGCAAGATGATAGCGATACGCAGCTTGTGCTGGGATCGACGCGCTATCCCTTCAGCATCACCGTCAGAGGGCCTGGTCCTGGCGAAATGGCGTTGAAAAACCTGCCGACCCAACTGCCCCTGGCGCTGATGCTCAGTATGCTGGTGGGATATATTGCCTGGCTGGCAACCGCCCGTCGTATGAGCTTCACCTGGGAGATCAACGTGGGGATCGCGGCGCGTGAATTTGAGCTTTTCTGCCAGCCGCTGATGAATGCCCGCACCCAGGAATGCGTAGGCGTAGAGATTCTGCTGCGCTGGAATAATCCGCGTCAGGGTTGGATCTCACCCGAGGTTTTTATTCCTCTGGCGGAAGAACATAACCTTATCATTCCCCTGACCCGGTACGTCATTGCCGAAACCGTTCGTCAGATTGACTATTTCCCCGCATCTAAGGGGTTCCAGATAGGGATTAACGTGGCCGCCAGCCATTTTCGCCGCGCCATTTTGCTGCAGGATCTCAACCGCGCCTGGTTCAGCACGGGTCCGGTTCAGCAGTTGGTGGTTGAGCTGACGGAGCGCGATAACCTGCTGGATGTGGATTACCGCATCGTTCGTGAACTGCATCGTAAAGGGGTGAAGCTGGCTATTGATGATTTTGGTACCGGCAACAGTTCGCTTTCCTGGCTCGAAAAGCTGCATCCGGATGTGCTGAAAATTGATAAATCGTTCACCGCCGCGATCGGGACAGATGCCGTCAATTCAACGGTAACCGATATTATTATTGCGCTAGGCCAGCGGCTGAACATTGAACTGGTTGCGGAAGGTGTCGAAACAGAAGAGCAGTCGCGGTATTTACGCCGCCACGGCGTGCATATATTGCAGGGCTTTTACTATGCCCACCCCATGCCGCTGCGGGAATTTCCAAAATGGCTGGCGGGGAGCTCTCCCCCGCCAGCGCACCATAATGGACACATCGTGCCCTTGATGCCGTTACGTTAGCAACGCTTATTCGTCTTCGTCATGTGCAGATTGCTCTTTAACAATACGCACCATATCCACGCGATAGTCGTTGGCTTCAACGATCGTGATGTGCAGCGGGGGTAATTCAATAATGTCGCCGACGCGCGGGATTTGTCCGTTAACGGCGATAACCAGCCCCGCAACGGTGGCAATGTCTTCTTCATCATTAATGATGTTTTCCAAACCCAGCGTGTGCGAGAGCGCGTGCAGGTCAGTGGCGCCTTTGACCAGCCAGCCGTCACCGTCGGCAACGATCTCCGGCGTTTCATCCGCATCCGGGAACTCACCGGCAATCGCTTCAAGCACGTCCAGCGGCGTCACAAGACCCTGAACAACACCAAACTCGTTGGTAACGATAACAAAGCTACCGCGAGCGCGGCGCAGCACGCCAAGCAAGTTGATGGGATCCAGCGTTTCCGGAACCACAATAGCCGGCGATGCCGCCGCAATGGCCTCAACGTTAACGCCCTCTTCCAACGCCACCAGCATCTCTTTCGCACGCACTACGCCGATGATTTCATCCAGCTCCCCGCGGCACACCGGGAATAGGCTGTGTGGCGACGAGAGCAGCTGCTGACGAATTTCGTCTACGCTCAGGTTGGCATCGACCCAGCTGATTTCACCGCGTGGGGTCATGATCCCACGCAGCGAACGGGAGGCCAGGGAGAGCACGCCGTTAATCATATAGCGTTCTTCTTCTACGAACGCCCCTTCCGGTACCGGAACCGGGTTACGGTTCTCGTTATCAGACTGGACGTTCACCTGACGGCGACCGCCCATCAGGCGCAGAATGGCATCTGCCGTACGGGCGCGCAGCGGCTGAGTAGACTGCTGTTTAATAAAGTTATGGCGCGCAATCTGGTTAAACAGTTCGATCAGGATCGAGAAGCCAATCGCAGCGTACAGGTAGCCTTTTGGTATATGGAAGCCAAAGCCTTCCGCCACCAGGCTAAGTCCAATCATCAACAGGAAGCTAAGGCACAGCACCACGACCGTCGGATGTTGGTTTACAAAGCGCGTGAGCGGCTTAGAGGCCAATAACATCACCGCCATCGCAATGACGACAGCCGCCATCATCACCGGCAGATGGTTCACCATACCCACCGCGGTAATCACCGCATCCAGGGAAAAGACCGCATCAAGCACGACAATTTGCAGTACTACAACCCAGAAGCTGGCATAGCCCTTTCCGTGACCGTCATCATGCTGTCTGTTTTCAAGCCGTTCATGGAGTTCTGTCGTGGCTTTAAAGAGCAAGAAGATCCCCCCGACCAGCATGATCAAATCACGGCCGGAGAAGGTGTAATCCATAACCGAAAACAGCGGTTTGGTCAGGGTGACCATCCACGAAATGACGGACAGCAGGCCAAGTCGCATAATCAACGCCAGCGAGAGGCCGATAAGACGGGCTTTGTCGCGCTGTTTTGGCGGCAATTTATCCGCAAGAATGGCAATAAACACCAGGTTATCAATGCCGAGAACAATCTCCAGCACGACCAGCGTGAGTAATCCCACCCAGATTGACGGGTCCATTAAGAATTCCATGACAAGCTCCTGCTAAAGGAATGACGAAACGGTGCCCCACTCAACGTGGACAAATCAAAGGAAGACAGAGTCGATGCATGGCGAGGATCGCCGGTGATAAAGGCGCAGAATGGCCCTGAAGGTGACTGACGTCGGTGACGGTCCATATAGTGGGCTGTAGCCCTATACTCCTGAACAATTAAACGGAGGCTAAACATATCAGAGACAACGGGTTTTACGCAAAGATTTACGTTCCTTTGCAAAATCTGGATAAGACTTAATTTTTGTTGAGTAATTTCTCTATTGCGAAAGCTAAATTACGGATCTTCATCACATAAATTATTTTTTCACTGTCTAAAATAATTCCCGGAAGTCTTAGTTTATTTAACTCTAACCCTTATCTGAATCGATTCGGTTCGCCAATACGATTCTCAATACGGCTGCCTGGCAGACGTATCAATGATAATAAAAGGAGGTAGCAAGTGACCATTGCTATTGTCATAGGCACACATGGTTGGGCTGCAGAACAGCTACTCAAAACGGCAGAGATGCTGTTGGGCGAGCAGGAAAACGTCGGCTGGATCGATTTCGTTCCCGGTGAAAACGCCGAGACGCTGATTGAGAAATACACCGCTCAGCTTGAGAAGCTGGATACCAGCAAAGGCGTGCTGTTTCTCGTTGATACATGGGGAGGCAGCCCATTCAATGCTGCCAGCCGCATTGTCGTCGATAAAGAGCATTATGAAGTTGTCGCCGGGGTAAATATCCCAATGTTGGTGGAAACCTTCATGGCGCGCGACGATAACCCGAGTTTTGATGAGCTGGTCGCGCTGGCGGTTGAAACCGGTCGTGAAGGCGTTAAAGCGCTCAAGGCACAGCCGGTTGAGAAGCCTGCTCCTGTTGCAGCGGCGCCTAAAGCAGCGGCACCCGCGAAGGCAATGGGCCCGAACGATTACATGGTTATCGGCCTCGCGCGTATCGATGACCGTCTGATCCACGGCCAGGTGGCAACTCGCTGGACCAAAGAGACGAACGTCAAACGTATCATCGTCGTCAGCGACGAAGTTGCCGCCGACACCGTGCGTAAAACCCTTTTGACCCAGGTTGCTCCTCCGGGCGTTACCGCGCACGTGGTGGATGTCGCCAAAATGATCCGCGTGTATAACAACCCGAAATATGCCGGTGAGCGCGTAATGCTGCTGTTCACTAATCCGACAGACGTCGAGCGCATTGTTGAAGGCGGCGTGAAGATCACCTCCGTTAACATTGGTGGTATGGCTTTCCGTCAGGGTAAAACGCAGGTCAACAACGCGATTTCGGTTGATGAAAAAGATATCGAGGCATTCAACAAGCTGAATGCGCGCGGTATTGAGCTGGAGGCCCGTAAGGTTTCCACCGATCAGAAACTGAAAATGATGGATTTGATCGGCAAAGTTGGGAAATAAGCCCGCGCCGGTTTTCACATAAAGTTTATGTAATAGGAGAAGTGCAATGGAGATTACCACTCTTCAGATTGTGCTGGTGTTCGTCGTCGCATGTATTGCGGGTATGGAATCCGTACTTGATGAATTTCAGTTCCACCGTCCGTTGGTGGCCTGTACGCTGATTGGTGCCGTTCTTGGTGATATGAAAACCGGTATCATCATCGGTGGTACCCTGGAAATGATCGCCCTGGGATGGATGAACATCGGGGCGGCGGTTGCGCCAGATGCCGCGCTGGCATCCATCATTTCAACCGTTCTGGTTATTGCTGGTCACCAAAGCATCGGTGCAGGTATCGCCCTGGCAATCCCGCTGGCAGCGGCAGGCCAGGTACTGACCATCATCGTTCGTACGATTACCGTTGCCTTCCAGCACGCAGCCGATAAGGCGGCGGAAAACGGTAACCTGACGGCGCTATCCTGGATCCACGTCTCGTCCCTGTTCCTGCAGGCGATGCGTATCGCGATCCCGGCGGTTATCGTTGCGATCTCTGTCGGTACCAGCGAAGTTCAAAGCATGCTGAATGCCATTCCAGAAGTAGTGACCGGCGGTCTGAACATCGCAGGCGGCATGATCGTCGTCGTGGGTTATGCGATGGTCATCAACATGATGCGCGCAGGCTACCTGATGCCGTTCTTCTACCTCGGCTTCGTTACCGCGGCATTCACCAATTTCAACCTGGTTGCTCTGGGTGTGATTGGTGCGGTCATGGCGATTCTCTACATCCAGCTCAGCCCGAAATATAACCGCGTTGCGGGTGCCCCAGCACAGGCGGCTGGTACTAACGATCTCGATAACGAACTGGACTAGCAGGTGAGCGACATGGTTGATATGACAAAAACTACCACTGAGAAAAAACTCACTCCGGGTGACATTCGTGGCGTGTTCATTCGTTCTAACCTGTTTCAGGGTTCATGGAACTTCGAACGTATGCAGGCGCTGGGCTTCTGTTTCTCCATGGTTCCGGCAATCAAACGCCTGTACCCGGAAAACAACGAAGCACGCCGTCAGGCGATAAAGCGCCACCTGGAATTCTTCAACACCCATCCTTATGTCGCCGCGCCGGTTCTGGGCGTGACTCTGGCGATGGAAGAACAGCGTGCAAACGGCGCAGAAATTGACGATGGTGCCATCAACGGTATCAAAGTCGGTTTGATGGGTCCGCTGGCAGGCGTAGGTGACCCGATCTTCTGGGGTACAGTTCGTCCGGTATTTGCGGCATTAGGTGCCGGTATCGCGATGAGCGGCAGCCTGCTCGGTCCCCTGCTGTTCTTCATCCTGTTTAACGCAGTCCGTCTGCTGACCCGTTACTACGGCGTGGCGTATGGCTACCGTAAAGGTGTGGACATCGTTAAGGACATGGGCGGCGGCTTCCTGCAGAAGTTGACAGAGGGGGCGTCAATCCTCGGTCTGTTTGTTATGGGGGCATTGGTTAACAAGTGGACGCACGTGAACATCCCGCTGGTGGTGTCAACCATCACTGGCCAGGATGGACAAACTCGCGTTACCACCGTGCAGACCATCCTGGACCAGCTAATGCCGGGCCTGGTGCCGCTGCTGTTGACCTTCGCCTGCATGTGGCTGCTGCGTAAGAAAGTGAACCCGCTGTGGATCATCGTTGGCTTCTTCGTCATCGGTATTGCGGGTTATGCCGTCGGCCTGCTGGGCCTGTAAGAACGTACGTTATACGCCGGGGGCTTGCCCCCGGCTTTTTTATCTGGAGGATGAATGACTGTCACGGACATCGTACTGGTTTTGTTTATTGCTGCCCTTTTGGCTTACGCCATCTATGACGAATTCATCATGCCCCGCCGCCACGGTGAGACCCTGCTCTCCCTTCCCCTCCTACGACGCGGAAGCGTTGATGCCTTTATCTTCGCCGGTCTTATCGTCATCCTTATTTACAATAACGTGACCAGCCATGGTGCAATATTAACCACATGGTTATTATGTGCGCTGGCATTAATGGCGATTTATCTGTTTTGGATCCGGACATCCAAGCTCATCTTTAAACGTGATGGATTTTTCTTCGCTAATGTATGGATAGAATATAACCGGATTAAAGAAATGAATTTATCTGAAGACGGCGTGCTAGTAATGCAATTAGAACAACGACGTTTGCTTATTCGCGTTAAGAATATTGACGATCTGGAAAAAATATACAAACTACTCGTTAAAGTTCAGTAAGTTAAGAGTATAGTACTGGCTATAGATTGCTTTTTTTCTGCGCAAACAATATAGCCAAAGCTATATTTCCTCGCTTCTTCCCCCACTATTTATTAACGATATATTTACGTTTAAACCTAAATGAAAATCGTTATCAACAAGTTAATAGAATAATACTTTCCTGTTGTTGTTTTATATTCTCAAAATATGTTAAGGTTGCGCCCGTCGTTGGGGAGTAGCCGATTTCCTGTTCTCAGGAAATGTACGTGTCAACATACTCGTTGAAAAACGTGGCACGTACGGATCGCGATCAGCACATCTTACGTGCGTGGCGATCAGGCGAGACCATAGATACATCAACTGCTGTTTACTGGGGGCAGTGATGTGTCATATGGATATCCCCGGTCTGGACGCTGTTATGAATATCTCCGCTACGATCCTTCTCGCTTTTGGCATGTCCATGGACGCTTTTGCGGCCTCCATCGGTAAAGGCGCCACGCTCCACAAACCCAAATTTTCCGAAGCGCTCCGCGTGGGCCTCATTTTCGGTGCGATCGAAACCTTGACGCCGCTTGTCGGTTGGGGTCTTGGTATGCTGGCCAGCCAGTTTGTGCTGGAGTGGAACCACTGGATTGCGTTTGTACTGCTGGTATTCCTCGGCGGACGAATGGTGATTGAGGGTTTGCGCGGTAATTCCGATGAAGATGATGCGCCGCAGCATCGTCACGGTTTTTGGCTGCTGGTCACTACAGCTATTGCAACCAGCCTTGATGCCATGGCCGTCGGTGTCGGTCTGGCTTTCCTTCAGGTCAATATTATTGCTACCGCGTTGGCTATTGGCTGTGCCACGTTGATTATGTCGACGCTGGGAATGATGGTGGGGCGCTTTATCGGTCCGCTGCTGGGCAAACGGGCCGAGATCCTGGGCGGTATCGTATTAATTGGTATTGGTGCCCAAATTCTCTGGGCACATTTCGCCGGTTAATCTTCGCGCTGCCAGCCATGGATACTGAAATCCGTCTGGCAGCGAAATTCTGCCTGCTGCTCTAACGTTTCCCATACTTCTGGTTTTGCCCGCCACGCAAAAGGGGTCATTTGCAGCAAAGCGACCGCCTCATTTCCCTTCAGGGACATATCATAGCCCACAGACTGTTCCTGCCTGAGCGTAAAGCCGGCAAGCTTTTCAGAATGGGGAGCATGTAAACGCACTTCGTCGTAGATAAGCCCTTTCAGTTCCATCAGATGTCGTGGGCCGGGCGTGACGGTAATGACCCATCCACCGGGTTTCACCACGCGGGCCAGCTCCTCTGCCTTGCAGGGCGCATAGATACGCACCACGGCATCCATGCTGTCGTCATCGAACGGCAGCCTGTGGCTGGATGCCACGCAAAACGTCACCGCAAAGTAGCGCTTTGCCGCCGCGCGAATCGCGGCCTTTGACACATCCAGACCGAATGTTTCTGCGCCCTTCTCACCCGCCACGCCTGCGAAAGTTGCGGTGTAGTACCCCTCACCACAGCCGATATCCAGTAAAGCGGAGGCATTATCAGGCAAATTTTCAGCCAACATCTGGGCCACGGTATCTCTGAGAGGCTGATAATGCCCGGCATCCAGAAACGCACGGCGCGCCTGCATCATCTCTGCACTGTCGCCCGGATCGCGAGAGCGCTTATGCTGTACCGGAAGAAGATTCACATACCCTTCTTTTGCCCTATCAAACTGATGCCCCTGAGGGCAGGCAAAACGATTATCAGAACGCGTTAACCGCGCGTGGCAAAGGGGACAACTGAAGGACATGGTAACTCCGGCGCATAAATCAAAGGGCGAAGTTTACCGCTATTCGCCCTGGTTACATACCCTAAATAATGCGAGCTGCATGACGGGTTTTAACGCCTGAGTTACCGCATAACGATGAGGTGCTCAGAATCAGCGGCCAGGCCATCGGGCTTAACATTTTCCAGACGCAGAACGTTACCCATAATCTCGCTGAAAACGGGCGCGGAAACGGCGCCGCCATAATAAGCGCCGTTTTGGGGATCGTTGATCACCACCACCAGCGCAAAACGCGGATCGCTGGCAGGTGCCACGCCTGCGGTATAGGCGACGTATTTATCGACATACTTTCCGCTATCATCAATCTTCTTGGCCGTCCCGGTTTTAACCGCGACACGGTAATCGCGTACCGCGGCCTTAATGCCGCCGCCGCCGGGCAGGGCAACGCTTTCCATCATGTGCTCAACCTCATGGGCAATCTCTTCCGGCATGACCCGTCGACCGATGACAGGCGGATCGATGCGAGTGATCGAAAGTGGTCGCTCAAGCCCATAACTGCCAATGGTGGCATACACATGCGCCAGCTGGAGCGGTGTCACCATCAGGCCGTAGCCAAAAGCAAACGTCGCCCTGTCGAGCTGACTCCAAAATTTTCGCTGCGGCAACAAACCCGAGCTCTCTCCCGTCAAGCCCAGCCCGGTATTGGTGCCAAAGCCAAAGTTACGGTAGGTGTCGATGAGATGTTGAATTGGCATAGCGAGTGAAAGTCGGGAGACGCCGGTATCGCTCGATTTTTGCAGGATCCCGGTCATAGACAGTTCTGGATAGTAACCGACATCACGAATACGGTGCCCATCAAGCATATATGGGCGCGTGTCAATTACGCTATCCGGCTTTACCAACCCTTGCTGGAGAGCCGTCATGAGTACGAGCGGCTTAACGGTAGAGCCCGGTTCGAAGGTATCGCTAATAGCGCGGTTGCGAAAATCGTTTATTGTCGCCCCTTCACGATTGTTAGGGTTATAGTTTGGGAAACTCGCCATCGCGAGAATTTCCCCCGTCTGAATATTAATGAGAACAGATGCCCCCGACTCGGCTTTATTCCAGGCGACGGCATTATCGAGCGCATCCTCAGTGATGGTTTGCAGGCGTTCATCAATACTCAACTGGATGTTATGTGCAGGCACGGGGGAAATTTCAGTCAGGTTCTCCACCACGCGTCCATAGCGGTCTTCCCTCACCTGACGTACACCGGGCTTCCCCATCAGCTGGGCGTTAAAGCTTTTCTCGACCCCTTCTATCCCCTGACCATCAATATTGGTAAAACCGATGAGGTTAGCCGCTACATGGCCCGCAGGATAAAAACGGCGCGACTCATCGCGCAGATTGATCCCCGGCAAATTCAGTTTGTCGATCCACTGTGCCTGGGCAGGATCAACCTGACGGGCAAGGTAAATAAACCGCCCCTGCGGATTGCTATTAATGCGCGCCGATAGCGTGTTGAGGGAGAGATGCAAAGCATTGGCCAACGCCTGCCAGCGATCGTCAAACCCGACGCCACCTTTGGCCAGAACCGTTTTGGGATCGGCCCAAACGGCGCGGACAGGCACACTCACTGCCAGCGGGCGTCCCTCCCGATCAACAATCATCCCTCGCGGCGCATCGATGGCCACTTCTCGCAGGGAGCGCATGTCTTCCTGCTTAACCAGATTGTCAGGTTTGATGATTTGCAGCCAGGCAACGCGCCCCAGTAAAAAGGCCAGACTACAAAAAATGGCAAAACACAGCAGTGCAAAACGCGCTGGGGTGAAATTACCCGCGGTCATTATCTTTTTCTTTTTCACCTGAACCCCAGGACTGTTAAACAACGCCCTGATTTAACGAGAAAAAAAGCTCTGACGGAGGGAAAACAATGCTAATAATCTCGCAGCTTTGCAACAAGTTAATAACAGGAGGGGAATTGGTAATATTTTGAAAGATAAGGGTATAAAAAAGCCCCGCGCGATGCGAGGCTTTATATCTGAGATTGAAGCGCTAAGCACTCCAGTCAGCAGTGGTTCGATCAGATAGCAGTTACGTTAACTGCAGCTGGGCCTTTCTGGCCGTCCTGAATTTCGAACTCAACGTTCTGGCCTTCAGCCAGAGTTTTGAAACCATTACCCTGGATTGCAGAGAAGTGTACGAACACGTCTTTGCTACCGTCAGCAGGAGTAATGAAACCAAAACCTTTAGACTCGTTGAACCACTTAACTTGACCTTTAATCTTTGCCATTTGCAAAATTCCTTAGAGTGTTTTCTTAGCCCGCAGGCATTAACTGAGATAAAACTGAGACATTACTGCTTGAGGCACTAATATAAGGTTCGGCAGAGAAGCGGTATTCAACGACAACGTGTTTACTCAGGACTTCTTTACTGAAAATGCCACACATAAACAGAACTGTACCTCGTTTGACCCAAAACGTGTTATCACATACAACGTTTAATATGGCAAGCCATTTTTAAACGTGTCTCGATCCGCCGCACAAATTCTCACACTCATCACCAACTGTCTGCACAATTATGCGCAATACATCTGGGTTGAATGCCCCCTCGACACGGACTCAGCAATGTTTGCACACGTGCTGTAATCTAAGACTTTTTTAACTTAGCTCAATCATTACAGTGCGTCCAGCGTGAATGAAAAGAAACTTTGATCAATGATTGAGTTAGAACTTTTTGTGAAAAGTTATGCTGAAATCATTGAAACGCACCGGCAAGGTTATGCTGAATATATCACGTGAATTAACACGTCATTACTGTATTAAAAATCAGCAATTAATAAAGTGTGTTATGCACCAAAATAATGAAATTTTTATGACGTTGCTTCAAAAGAAGGCAAGCAAAACGTTTCGATAAAAATAAAACAATCTTTAGAGGGTTTTTCGACAGAATATATGCAACATATCGGTGAGACGTAAGATGGGATAAATATTCACCAATTTTCAGTACACTGAAAGTACTATTAACCACTGCTACATTATCTGACATCCAGGTTAAGGGCCGGAACATGCCGTGACCGATCATGGTGCAAAGGACAAAGAGGGAAAGGCGTGTTACAGCAGCAAAGCGAAGGTGTGTGATGCTTTAGGGAGGGGTCATACCAGGGATTTTCCAGACCACAGCCACCTCCCGAGAAAACCAGATTACCGTTCCGCCACCAGGCGGATAAAATCATCTTCGTCTTCTTTATCTTCTACCACTGCTTCTTTCGGCGCGTCTTTCTGTTCAGGCTCATTCGCTTCACACAAACGGCGTAACAACGCATTCTGACGCTTCTGCTGATCGAGCAGAGCTTCCAACAGTTCGATTTGCTCGTTAGTACGAGAACTGGCGCGGTTAACGAAAAACCAGATCGCCAGCCCCACAACCAGTATTACCAAAGAGATCATCAGGGATGCCACATTCAGCAGCCCAGAACTCAGTAACTCACCCATTTCACCACCTCAATAAAAACGTCCATTTTACCACTGGCGCGAAGGAAGGAAATGACCTTGAGAAAAAATGCCTGTTACCACGGGATAAACTTATTGATTGAGCAAACGCCGCTAAAAAACTGTACATCCTGATCGCACATCACATTGATAGTCTGCGTCCACAAAACGACGCACGCGATCAGCACGATAACCAGAATTACCCAGCGTATTTTTTTCACTGCACACTCCGTCTTAATACCTGATACAACCAGGTTATCACGCTAATCTTAAACAAGGGCTAACTGTAACCCCATCAGACCCTTTTCAGAATCATGCACTTGTTTCATAGAGTAAACCGTTTACCCTTAACGCATGACAACAAAGAGAAAGAGGCAATGATGCACGCAATCATTCGAACAATTATTGCACTGGCCGTTTTATGGATTGGCCTACTTCTAACCGGATACGGCGTGCTTGTGGGAAGCACCGAAAATGCAGCAGGATTAGGTATCCAGTGTAAATATATGACCGCCCAGGGAATGAGTACCGCACAGTACCTGCATTCTGACAGCGGGATCATTGGGTTAAGCAACTGCCCGGTGCTACGTAAAACGTCTGTTGTGATTGATAACGGCGAATAGTACCGTTAACACTGATAAAAAACGCCGCAACAAGTGCGGCGTTTTTTATTTCTGTCAGCGATTAAAACGGGTAATCGTTGTAACCCATCTGTTCAGAAATCTTACGTGCGGCGGTATGCAAAATAGCAACATACTCGTGGAGGCGTTCTTCAGAGAAGCGCAGGGTCGGGAAAGAGATACTCAGACCCGCAATCACAACGCCAAAGCGATCAAACACAGGTACGCCGATACAACGCAGCCCTTCTTCCTGCTCTTCGTTATCTTCGCCATAGCCCTGCTCGCGCACGGTGTCGAGTACCGATAACAGCTCATCTGTGCTGGTAATAGTGCGCTCGGTGCTGCGTTTGTATTCTACGCCTTCGAGAATTTGTTTTACTTCCTCACGATCGCGCCACGCCAGCAGCACTTTACCAATCGCGGTACTGTACAGCGGATTGCGACGACCAATGCGGGAGTACATACGCAGGTTGTACATGGAGTCGATTTTATGGATGTAAACGATGCTGTCTTCATCCAGTGCGCCAAGGTGAACTGTCTCTTTTGTCAGACGTGAAAGTTCACGCATCTGAATATCTGCGCTGCGGATCAGATCAACGTTTTGCAGCGCGCGCGCACCTAATTCGAACAGTTTCAACGTCAGAGAATATTTTTCTGACTCGCCTT
Source organism: Enterobacter sp. UNJFSC 003 (assembly GCF_036903355.1). Classification (NCBI taxonomy): domain Bacteria; kingdom Pseudomonadati; phylum Pseudomonadota; class Gammaproteobacteria; order Enterobacterales; family Enterobacteriaceae; genus Enterobacter; species Enterobacter sp. UNJFSC 003. Next base: position 772,883 of record NZ_JBAKHK010000001.1, on the reverse strand, counting down.
CCTGTGCGACATAACCTAAGGACTTCATCGTTTGCAAAAAGCGATAAACGGTGCTTTTCGACATCATCACACGCTGTGACAACTCTGTAATACCAATTTCACGCTCTTCTCCGAGCGCCTGCAAGATGCCAAACACCTTCAGCACGGAAGAAACAGAATCTGGCTGCTTGTCCAAATCTGCAATTGCCATTTATCACCTCATGGAGAGTGTTTTATAAAAATCAGAACCGGTTTTTATTATAAATTCCCGGCATGTTCACTGCAATCACTCCACGTTTACTTCGTTACAAATCTGCGACATAAAACCGAATTAACAATGCTAAAATAGTTACCTTGAGAATAATTTCATACTGAGCCTTTCATCCTCAATGGAAAAAAATCTTCCCGATGGTCTGCCGTTACCCCAGCGGTACGGCGCTATTGCGACCATAATTATCGGTATTTCAATGGCCGTTCTCGACGGCGCCATTGCTAACGTCGCCCTACCCACGATTGCAAGCGATCTGCACGCCTCGCCGGCCAGCTCTATATGGATCGTCAATGCTTATCAGATAGCCATCGTCGTTTCGCTGCTCTCATTCTCTTTCCTGGGCGATATGTTTGGCTACCGTCGGGTTTATCAATGCGGTCTGGTGGTCTTTACCCTGACGTCGCTGTTCTGCGCCCTTTCCGGTTCACTCCATACCTTAACGCTTGCCCGTATCGCGCAGGGTTTTGGCGGTGCGGCCCTGATGAGTGTGAATACCGCATTAATTCGCTTGATATACCCGCAGCGCCAATTGGGCCGTGGAATGGGGATTAACTCATTTATTGTGGCCGTGTCGTCCGCTGCCGGTCCGACAATTGCGGCGGCCATCCTCTCTGTCGCCTCATGGCAATGGCTATTCGCTATCAACGTGCCGCTTGGTATTGTGGCCATTTTCTTTGCCCTGCGCTATTTGCCGGCGAACGGGCCAAAAAGTACAATGCCGCGCTTTGACCTTCCCAGTGCAGTGATGAACGCCCTGACGTTTGGCTTACTTATTACGGCCCTGAGCGGCTTTGCTCAGGGACAGTCGCTCATGCTGACCGGCGCGGAACTCACAGCCATGGTAGTGATTGGCTTTTTCTTTGTCCGCCGCCAGCTCGCTTTACCCGTGCCTTTGTTGCCGGTCGATCTGCTACGTATCCCCCTGTTTTCACTTTCCATTTGCACCTCTATCTGCTCATTCTGTGCGCAGATGTTGGCGCTGGTCTCCCTGCCCTTTTTTCTGCAGAGCGTGATTGGCCGTTCAGAAGTTGAAACCGGATTGCTGTTAACGCCGTGGCCGCTGGCGACGATGGTGATGGCGCCGCTTGCGGGTTATTTGATTGAACGCGTGCACGCCGGACTGTTGGGCGCATTGGGGCTGATTGTCATGGCGTCCGGGCTGTTTGCGCTTGCACTGCTCCCGTCCACTCCCACAGACCTGGATATTATCTGGCGCATGATCCTGTGTGGTGCGGGTTTTGGTCTGTTCCAGTCGCCGAATAATCACACCATCATTACCGCTGCGCCCCGTCACCGCAGTGGCGGCGCCAGCGGCATGTTGGGCACGGCGCGATTGCTAGGCCAAAGCACGGGAGCTGCGCTGGTTGCTTTAATGTTTAACCTTGCGGGACAAAACGGTAACAATATTGCGCTGTTAACTGCGGGAGCGCTTGCCACCATTGCCGCAGTTATTAGTGGGCTTCGCGTCACCCAACCCAGAATTCAGGCATAAAAAAGCCGGGCGGAGTATTCTCCCGCCCGGCTCATATTGTGTCCTGAACGTTACTTCAGATATTCGCCGTTACGCAGTGCTTCAATACGTTTATCCAGCGGCGGGTGCGACATAAACAGCTCGCTCAACGATTTTGATTTACCGTTGATGCAGAATGCCATCATGCTTGTCGCTTCCTGCGGTTCGTAGCTGGTTTTCAGACGCTGCAGTGCAGCAATCATCTTCTCACGCCCGACCAGTTTTGCAGAGCCAGCATCCGCATGGAACTCACGGTGGCGAGAGAACCACATCGTAATGATGCTTGCCAGAATACCGAACACCAGTTCCAGCACCATCGAAACAGCGAAATAGATCAGCGGATTACCGTTGCTCTCTTCACCTTCGTCGCGATTGCCGCCCATAAATCCTGCGGCAATCTGCGCCAGAATACGTGAAATGAAGATCACAAAGGTGTTCACGACGCCCTGAATCAGTGTCATGGTCACCATATCACCGTTCGCGATGTGGCTGATTTCGTGCGCGATAACGGCTTCGGCTTCATCACGGCTCATGTTCTGAAGCAACCCGGTGCTCACCGCAACAAGGGATGCATCACGACGTGCACCCGTAGCGAAGGCGTTGATATCCGGCGCATGGTAAATCGCCACCTGCGGCATTGCGATACCCGCCTGCTGCGATTGTTGGGCGACGGTATTCATCAGCCACCGTTCCATATCGTTACGCGGCTGCTCAATGACTTCACCACCCACTGATTTCAGCGCCATCCACTTCGACATCAGAAGCGAAATGAAAGAGCCGCCGAAACCAAACAGCAGCGCCATAATCAACAGACCCTGAACGCTGCTCGACTGAATTCCCGTCAGGCTTAGCACGAGCCCGAAAACCACCATAACCGCCAGGTTGGTGAGCAGGAAGAGCGCGATTCGCATCATAATTTTCTTTTAACCTCAGTTTAACAAAACGCACTATGCGATTACCCACATCGTATGGGTATTGTGGCTATTTTCAAGGATTCAGCGCGTGTAAGTCACCAGAAAGACACAACTTTACACAATTGGAAATCAGATTGACGGGAGGATGCAGAACTAAAAAAAACAGGCACAATTTCTTGTGCCTGTTGGGTGTTTATTTTGCCGGTGCGGGCTGCACGGCGGGCTTGTCTTTTTCCAGCGTCGCAAGGTCGAGTGCGATATGTACCGTCTCGTCCAGGTACGGATCTGGCTCCTGGTAATCTTTTGGCAGATCGTCCAGTTTCTTGAGCAGAGGCTTACCTTCGCGTTTGAAGCGATCGTTGATGCGCGCCAGACGCGTTGCGTCATCTTCGTTGTTCTCTTTTTCACGCTGAGCGTAGTTAAGAGAAACAATATTCCGTTTTTCTTTCAGGGCATTGAAGCGCGCAATGTCCTTCAGGATGTACTGGAATTCCGGATCTTTGGCAATGCGATCGTTATGCGCCTTCAACAGTTCAGGACCGAACGGCGTCATATCGCCAGACTTCACGAATGTCGCGGCATTGATGCTGTCCCACGGCAAGGCGTTGTCTTCAAACTTCTCGCCCGTTTCCGTCTCTTCCGTGCCCGTCGGCATCATAATATCTGGCGTTACGCCTTTACGCTGCGTACTGCCGCCATTCACACGGTAAAACTTCTGAATGGTGTACTGAACAGAACCCAGTGCAGGCCATTCCGGGCGCAGCATTTGATCGTAAATACGATTCAAAGAGCGGTATTGCTGAACGGTACCTTTACCAAAGGTCGGTTCACCGACGATCAGCGCGCGGCCATAGTCCTGCATTGCTGCGGCAAAGATTTCAGAGGCAGATGCACTAAAGCGATCGACCAGAACCACCAGCGGGCCTTTATAGTAGACCACGCCGTCAGTGTCGGCATCTTCACGTACTTTACCGTTGTTATCACGCACCTGGACCACAGGGCCAGACGGGATAAACAGGCCAGACAGGGAAACCGCTTCCGTCAGCGCACCGCCCCCGTTGCTGCGCAGATCGATGATCACGCTGCTAACGTTCTGTTTCTCGAGTTTCTGCAGCTGCACTTTGACATCGTCAGTCAGGCCAACATAGAAACCGGGGATATCAAGGACGCCGACCTTCTCTTTACCCACGGTTTTCACCGACATTTTCACCGCGCGATCTTCCAGTCGGATACGCTCACGCGTCAGGGTAACAATACGGGTTTTGGTGCCTTTCCCGGCAGGCAGAATTTCCAGACGAACTTTGCTGCCTTTCGGGCCTTTAATCAGCGCGACCACATCATCCAGACGCCAGCCGATCACATCAACCATGTTCTGACCGGTTTGGCCGACACCCACAATGCGATCACCTACGCTGATCGCTTTGCTTTTGGATGCTGGGCCACCCGCAACCATAGAGTTGATTACGGTGTAATCGTCGTCCATTTGCAGCACCGCGCCAATACCTTCAAGAGACAGGCTCATTTCGGTATTGAACTGTTCGGTATTACGCGGAGAGAGATAGTTGGTATGAGGATCAATCTCGTGGGCAAACGCAGTCATTGCCAATGAGAAAACATCTTCACTGTTGGTCTGCGCCAGACGACGAATAGCAAATTTGTAACGACGGTTTAGCGTCTCACGAATCTCTTTCTCGTCTTTGCCGGTCAGCTTAAGGCTAAGCTGATCGTATTTAACTTTTGCGTCCCACAGCGCGTTCAGCTCGGCTTCATCTTTCGGCCAGGGCGCTTTGCTGCGGTCCAGATTAAAGGTGTCGTTGCCGGTGAAGTCCATCGGACGTTCCAGCACCTTCAACGCATACTGGTAACGTTCAAAGCGGCGTTTTTGCGACAGGTTGTACAGATCGTAGAACAAGTCGAGTTTGCCGGAACGCAATTCGTCACCTACGTCGGATTTGCGTTTTGCGAACTGCTCGACATCGCTGGCGAGCAGAACGTTATGGCTGTAATCCAGCAAGTTCAGATAGCGATCAAAGATTTTGGCCGAAAAGGCCTGATCGAGATCGAACTGACGATAGTGCGAACGAGTAAAGCGTGACGTCACACGCTCACTCACCGTCGCGTGCTGTGTCTCTTCCTTCAGTACAGGAATCTGATCAACACGCGTGATATCGTCCACTGCGAAAGCGTGGCCTGTTATTGCAAACAGACCCGCCAGCGCGGTGAGCTTAAAAAAAGTGTTCATGCCAGGCTTGGCCTCCGTTTCAGAACAACAAGTGTTCTGCGCGTACAATCATTGACATACCAGAAGTCAGCTGTACACGAACGCCATCTTTGGTGATTTCCAGTACGGTGGCGTCCATAGCATTGTTACCCGCTTTCACCTTCAGAGACTGACCCACGCTCAATACGTTAATGTCAGAAACTGGGGTGTGGCGCGGCTCTTCGCGAGGCGCACGTGGGGCTGCTTTAGCTGCTGGTTTGTCTGCACGCGGTTTGCGATCGTTATTATCATTACGACGCGGCGCAGGGCGCGGTTTACGCTCGCGACGAGGCGCTTCTTCCTGGCCGTTTGCTGCTGCGGCTTCGCGTTTTTTCGCCTGCTGCTCAGCACGCTGTGCCTGAACGCGCGCTTTGGCTTCTTCCAGCTGCTTACGCGCATGCTCAACGTGCTGCTCGTCAAGCTCACCACAAGGGTTGCCGTCGAGATCCACACGCGTCGCGCCCGCTTTGATACCGTACAGGTAGCGCCAGCTCGAAGTATAAAGACGTAAGGCAGAACGCAGCTGAGTTTTGCTGAGGTTCATTTCCCCTTCAACACGTGCCACCAAATCCTGAAAAATACCGACTTTCAGGGGACGAGCTTCACCTTCAGCGCTGAAGCACTGTGGGAAACGCTCGGCCAGAAATGCGATAACTTCTTTACTGCTATTCAACTTAGGTTGATTTTCCATGAAATTTCCTGATTACAACGGACGTTGCCAACTAGCGCAGGCATGAACAGGCGTCATTATAATGACGCTATCAGTAAATGCTACGTTATCCGTTGATTATCCTGCGACGCTCGCAAAGAATTTTTGATAATCGGTCGCTGCAAGAACGTTTTCGAGATTCGCCACCAGCTCGCGCAGCCCTTTATCGTCCTCGATTGTAAAGCGACTGAAGACCGTACTGTCGATATCCAGAACGCCAATAATCTGATTTTTTACCACCAGCGGAAGGACGATTTCCGAATTACTGGCCGCATCGCAGGCAATATGTCCGTCAAAGGCGTGGACATCTTCTACGCGCTGAACCTGGTTGGTTGCAACGGCAGTACCACACACGCCTCGTCCTACCGGAATTCGCACGCAGGCGATTTTCCCCTGGAATGGCCCAAGCACCAGTTCATCACCTTCCAGAAGGTAGAAACCGGCCCAGTTCACATCAGAAAGACGTTCAAACAGTAATGCACTTGTATTTGCCAGAGTGGCTAAGAAGCTGGTTTCACCTGCCATCAATGCCGTAAAATCGCGGTTAAGATCCGCGTAGAATTCTGTTTTGTTCATTCTTCAATCACTTAGTTGTCTTACAAAATTACCGCATAGCCTATTAAAATAAGCATTAAATGCGCTCATGCTCAAGATGAATCCGATCATGAGTTAATATAACCTTCAACAATACTTATCTGTGCGCATCTGATGGCCTTAAAAACAACCAAAATTACGCCGACAAAAAAGATCACCGTCCATACGGTAAGCGAAGCACTGCCGCGTGCACATTATCAGCGTTGTCCGCAGTGCGATACGCTTTTTATGTTGCCGAAGATGAAATCGCATCAAAGTGCCTTTTGTCCACGCTGTGACGCCAAAATCCGTGACGGACGCGACTGGTCATTAACGCGGCTTGCTGCCATGGCGGTCACCATGCTGCTGCTGATGCCGTTTGCCTGGAGTGAGCCTCTCTTGAAGCTCTACCTTCTTGGCGTACGTATTGATGCAAACCTTCTGCAGGGCATCTGGCAAATGACGCGACAGGGCGACCCTCTCACCGGTGCAATGGTGCTGTTTTGTACGGTGGGTGCGCCTCTGGTGCTGGTCGCCGCAATTGCCTATTTGTGGCTCGGAAACATTCTTGGCATGAATCTGCGTCCCGTCTTACTGATGCTCGATAAGCTTAAAGAGTGGGTGATGCTGGATATCTATTTAGTCGGCATCGGCGTTGCGTCGATCAAAGTACAGGATTACGCCTTTTTGCAGCCCGGCATTGGACTCTTCGCCTTCATTTCGCTGGTATTGCTCAGCATTTTGACGTTGATTCATCTGAATGTTGAGCAGCTGTGGGAGAGGTTTTATCCCCAACGCCCAGCCACGCGTCCGGATGAAAACCTGCGGGTTTGCCTGGGATGCCACTACACTGGATTACCGGAATCACGTGGACGCTGCCCTCGCTGTCATATCCCGTTGAGGCTGCGTCGTCACAATAGCCTGCAAAAATGCTGGGCGGCGCTGATTGCCTCAATGGTATTCCTGATCCCGGCCAACATGTTGCCGATATCAATTATTTACGTGAATGGTGCGCGTCAGGAGGATACTATCCTCTCCGGGATCGTCTCTCTCGCGCACAGTAATATCGGAGTGGCAGCCATCGTCTTTATCGCCAGTATTTTGGTGCCATTTACGAAAGTGGTGGTGATGTTTACGCTGCTTATCAGCATTCACTTTAAATGTGAGCAAGGACTACGTACCCGTATCCTGCTCCTGAGATTTGTCACCTGGATTGGCCGCTGGTCCATGTTGGATCTGTTTGTCATTTCATTGATGATGTCGCTGATCAATCGCGACCAGCTACTTGCTTTTACGATGGGACCCGCAGCTTTTTATTTCGGCTCCGCGGTGATATTGACTATTCTTGCTGTGGAATGGCTTGATAGCCGCTTACTTTGGGATGCACATGAGTCAGGAAACGCCCGCTTCGCCGACTGAAGCGAGAATTAAAACAAAACGCCGCATTTCGCCATTCTGGTTGCTGCCTGTCATCGCGTTGATGATTGCAGGCTGGCTTATCTGGACGAGCTATGAGGATCGCGGTGATACCATCACCATTGATTTCCAGTCTGCCGACGGCATTGTCGCCGGAAGAACCCCCGTGCGCTTCCAGGGCGTGGAGGTCGGTACTGTCGAGGACATCAGGCTCGGAAAAGGACTGAACAAAATTCAGGTACGAGCCAGCATCAAGTCCGATATGCAAGACGCGCTGCGCAGCGAAACGCAGTTCTGGCTGGTGACGCCAAAAGCGTCCCTGGCTGGCGTGTCCGGGCTGGATGCACTCGTAGGCGGAAACTATATCGGTATGATGCCGGGCAAAGGTGAACCGCAGGATCACTTTGTCGCGCTGGATACTCAGCCGAAGTACCGCCTCAATAACGGGGATTTGATGATCCACCTGCAGTCGCCGGATCTCGGTTCATTGAACAGCGGATCGCTGGTCTATTTCCGTAAGATTCCGGTTGGCCGTGTCTACGATTACGCGATTAACCCCAACAAACAGGGCGTGACCATCGACGTTCTGATTGAACGACGCTTTACCAATCTGGTGAAAAAAGGCAGCCGATTCTGGAATGTTTCCGGCGTGGATGCCGACGTCAGCTTGAGCGGTGCAAAGGTAAAACTTGAGAGCCTGGCTGCGCTGGTGAATGGCGCTATCGCATTCGACTCCCCTGAAAACTCAAAGACGGCGTCGGCAGATGACACGTTCGGGCTGTATGCCGACCTTGCGCATAGCCAGCGTGGCGTAATCGTCAAGCTCGCCCTGCCCGATGCCAAAGGGCTGAAGGCCGGTTCGACCCCGCTCATGTATCAGGGATTACAGGTCGGGCAGCTCACAAAAATGACGCTCAATCCGGGGGGGTCCGTTACCGGAGAGATGACCGTTGACCCGAGCGTGGTGGATCTGCTGCGTGAGAAAACCCGTATCGAAATGCGCAGCCCAAAACTGTCGCTCAGCGATGCCAGCATCAGCAGCTTATTAACTGGCAGCACCTTTGAGCTGATCCCTGGCGAAGGCCAGCCGAGCAATAGTTTTGTTATTGCCCCAGCAGACAAAGCGCTTTTACAAAAACCCGGCGTAGTGACGGTCACGCTTACAGCCCCAGAAAGCTACGGCATCGAGGCCGGTCAGCCGCTGATTTTACATGGCGTGCAGGTCGGTCAAGTGCTGGAACGCACGCTGTCGGAAAAAGGGGTCAGTTTCGCTGTCGCCATCGATCCGAAATACAGCGACTTAGTGCATGGCGACAGCAAGTTCGTGGTCAATAGCCGCGTCGACGTGAAGGTAGGGCTTGATGGCGTAGAGTTCCTCGGCGCCAGCGCCAGCGAATGGGTTAACGGCGGGATCCGTATTTTGCCCGGCGACAAAGGCCCAATGCGTGAAAATTATCCGCTCTATGCCAACCTAGATAAAGCGATTGAAAACAGCCTGAGCGATCTGCCGACCACCACGCTGACGTTAAGCGCTGAGACGCTGCCAGACGTTCAGGCCGGGTCCGTTGTGCTCTATCGCAAGTTTGAGGTCGGGGAAGTGATTACCGTGCGCCCTCACGCGGACGCGTTTGATATCGAGCTTCACATCAAGCCGGAGTATCGCAAATTACTCACCGCAAACAGCGTGTTCTGGGCTGAGGGCGGAGCAAAGGTTCAGCTTAACGGCAGCGGGCTGACCGTCCAGGCCTCCCCTCTTTCCCGTGCGCTGCGAGGGGCAATAAGCTTTGATAACCTGAACGGTGCGGGCGGGAACATGCGCAAGGGCGACAAGCGCATTTTATTCCCGTCGGAAACCGCAGCGCGTGCCGTGGGCGGGCAGATTACCCTTCACGCCTTTGATGCGGGGAAACTGGCCGAAGGGATGCCGATTCGCTATCTTGGCATTGATATCGGCCAGATCCAGAAGCTGACGCTGATTACCGCCCGTAATGAGGTGCAGGCCACTGCCGTGCTCTATCCCGAGTACGTTCAGACCTTCGCCCGCACGGGTTCACGGTTCTCGGTGGTCACACCGCAAATCTCTGCCGCAGGCGTTGAGCACCTCGACACCATTCTGCAGCCGTACATTAACGTCGAACCGGGCCGGGGCAACGCGCGCCGTGATTTCGAACTGCAGGAAGCGACTATTACCGACTCACGCTATCTTGATGGCCTGAGCATTGTGGTAGAAGTGCCGGAAGCCGGTTCCCTCAATATCGGCACGCCGGTACTGTTTCGCGGTATTGAAGTGGGTACGGTGACGGGCCTGAATCTGGGTACGCTGTCCGATCGCGTGATGGTGTCGTTGCGCATCAGCGAGCGCTATCAGCATCTGGTCCGTAACAACTCGGTATTCTGGTTAGCTTCCGGGTATTCGCTGGACTTTGGTCTGACGGGGGGAGTGGTGAAAACCGGTACCTTCAATCAGTTTATTCGCGGCGGGATCGCCTTCGCGACGCCTCCGGGTACGCCGCTGGCACCGAAAGCACAGCCAGGTAAACATTTCCTGCTGCTCGAAAGTGAACCCAAAGAATGGCGTGGATGGGGCACCGCACTGCCGCGTTAATCTCCCAGGCTCCGGCGTGAACGCGCCGGAGCCTTTATGCTACACTGCGCACCTGAATTTTTCCCTGTGGTGTGCCCGTGGCCCAAAACTCCGTTTTTCTTCCTGAACAGTTCCTGGCGCAAATGCGCGAGGCGCTTCCTTCTCACCTCTCTTTCGATGATTTTATCGCCGCCTGTCAGCGCCCGTTGCGTCGCAGCATTCGCGTTAACACGCTAAAAATTAGCGTTGATGCATTCCTTGAACTGGTTTCTCCTTATCACTGGCAGCTGACGCCGGTGCCGTGGTGCGAGGAAGGGTTCTGGATCGAACGTGATGACGATGCATCTTTACCGCTGGGAAGTACCGCTGAACATCTGAGCGGCCTGTTTTATATTCAGGAAGCCAGCTCGATGCTGCCCGTCGCCGCGCTGTTCGCGGATGGCCATACCCCAGAGCGTGTACTGGACGTTGCGGCCGCGCCCGGATCGAAAACAACGCAGATTGCGGCGCGCATGGGGAATCGGGGCGCCATTCTTGCCAACGAGTTTTCAGCCAGTCGTGTAAAAGTGCTGCACGCCAACATCAGCCGCTGCGGTATTCATAACGTTGCCCTGACCCACTTCGACGGCCGCGTGTTCGGTACCGCCCTGCCGGAAGCCTTCGATGCCATTCTGCTTGACGCTCCCTGCTCCGGCGAAGGGGTGGTGCGTAAAGATCCCGATGCCTTAAGGAACTGGTCTGTCGAAAGCAACCTTGAGATCGCCGCCACGCAGCGTGAACTGATCGACAGCGCGTTTCATGCCCTGCGCCCGGGCGGTACACTGGTGTATTCCACCTGCACCCTCAACCGCGATGAAAATGAAAAGGTCTGCCTGTGGCTGAAAGCACAGTACCCGCACGCGGTGGAGTTTCTGCCGCTTGCTGATTTGTTTACCGCGGCACATGAGGCCGTCACTCCTGAAGGATTCCTGCACGTTTTTCCGCAGATATATGATTGCGAAGGGTTCTTTGTGGCACGTCTGCGCAAAACGCAGGCGATTGATCCCCTGCCAGCACCAACATTCAAGGTGGGTAAGTTCCCGTTTGCGCCGCTCAAAGGTCGCGAGGCTGCACACGCTGAAGAAGCTGCGAATAAGGTCGGACTCACCTGGGATGACAGCCTGCGTCTCTGGATGCGGGACAAAGAAATTTGGCTCTTCCCAGCCAATATTGAGCCGTTGATTGGCAAAGTACGTTTCTCCCGCCTCGGTATTCGCCTGGCAGAGACCCACAACAAAGGCTATCGCTGGCAGCACGAAGCGGTTATTGCGCTGGCCGGACGTGAAAACACCTTCGCACTGACGCATCAGGAGGCGGAAGAGTGGTACAGAGGGCGTGACGTTTACCCTGAAAGCACGCCTTCGCGTAATGAAGTGATTGTGACTTATCAAGGGTATCCGTTGGGGCTGGCGAAAAAGGTGGGATCACGGCTGAAAAACAGCTACCCCCGCGAGCTGGTGCGCGATGGGCGTCTGTTTACCGGTAACGATCGCACCGCCTGAAAAAAGCGCACGTTTTTACTGGCGATTTTGCTCTCCTTGTCTAGGATCAAAAATGGATGGCTGCACTGGTCATACCAGATTTCACCCCTAACCCGGAGAGCACTATGACGAAAACCAGCGTGCGTATTGGCGCTTTTGAAATCGACGACGCTGAATTGCGCGGCGAAGCACAAGGCGATCGAACGTTAAGTATTCCCTGCAAATCCGATCCGGATTTGTGCATGCAGCTCGATGCCTGGGATGCCGACACCAGCGTTCCGGCAATCCTTGATGGCGAACACTCAGTCCTTTACCGTGAGCACTACGATCGTCACAACGACGCTTGGGTCCTGCGCCTTGCATGACCTAAAGAGAACCCGCCCGAAGGCGGGTTATTTATTACTGGAGCTGCGCCAGAGTAAAGTACCCGTCGAAAACAGCACCGGTATCAATATAGTGCAGATTGTTAAAATCATACCGTTTATCAAGGGGCGTATGCCCGAACCAAAAGTGATCCGCGCCCGCAATACCCTGCCCTTTTCCTGCCATGAAGTCCATTAACCGATCGCGATCCCAGAGCACACGCTGAGCACTTACCGGTTTATTCCACACGTACTCTAAGGCTGGATAATCCGCGTGAGCGACGACGTTCAGACCGTTGGCACATTCAATTTCAATGATATGCGGTAATTCCTGGCACGCTTCAATTAACGTTAGCGCTTGTTTTTTCTGGTTGTCATCAAGCCTCGAAAACCAAATACCTCCATTCAGTGTCCAGAGTGCGAAGTCATTATATTTCAGCGCATAAAGCGCCATTTGTTCGTGATTTCCGCGCACCGCTCGAAACCATTTTTCCTTCATCAGTTGCAAACACTTTATGCTGTCCGGACCACGGTCAATCAGATCCCCAACGGAAATCAGCAGATCCTCATAAGGGTTAAAATGACGACGCTTGAGTTCGTCCATAAGCCATTGATAGCAGCCGTGTATATCACTCACTACCCAGACATGACGCCAGCAATCCCCGTCTAATTTCTGATACATATGGCCTCCTGTTTAGAGTATAGCTGCCCACGAAAATGACGTTCAGCGGTGTCGGTTGATACAAAGCCAAACAAACCATCAACCAAACGGAAATAAAGATCCCCGCGCTCTTAAACCCTTATTAAGGGCCCTCTAGAATAGAGCTTAATAAAATGAGAGGTTTCCCGTGTCAAACATACACCTGCAAAATGATGTATTATTTCCACATCGCACACATATTATTTCCGAGCTGGTGAAAGGAAAAATCGTTCCGGGTCCGATCTGGCAGAAACGTGACTATCGGTTAAAATTTCTTTTCCGCTCGCTTTTATTTTGGTCTTCTACCCATCGCATGTTGGAAGCCCTTTGCGGTCGTGACGATTTTGATCGCCTGCTGGCCTCTCAAATCACCCTGCCGAGCAAAACCCATCGCCAGTATCTGATGCGCGGCCTGAACGCTGGCGATCGTGCCGACGCCATCGTCAGCCACTATCAGTGGATTGACGGTCTGCAAGACGTTGCGCTCGCCCACGCGCTGACAAGCCCAAAAGAGCAAGCAGTTGTGCAGTTTCAGGCCAGGAACGATGAAACCTATTCCGTCAACGCCTCTTCGGCCTTTAGCGCCGAACGTGAGGGTGAAAGCACATTATGGCTGCGAGACGGTGAGAATACCCTGCTTGCAAGCCTGACGTTTAGCGTTGCCCGCAGCAACAGCCAGCGGGTGATGGTGATAGGTGGTTTACAGGGGCCTCGGCGCAGCGTAACGCGTGAAACGATTAAACAGGCCACCCGCGCGTGTCATGGTCTGTTTCCGAAACGCGTGTTGATGGAGGTTCTCTTCCAGCTGGCCGCGCAGTCATCTATCCGGGCTATTTTTGCCGTCAGCGATGAGGGCCACGTTTTCCGCGCGCTGCGATACCGCCTAAGCAAGGGGCGTCATTTCCACGCCAGTTATGATGAATTCTGGGAAAGCCTTGACGGTAAAAAGCTCTCCTCCTTCTGCTGGCAACTGCCGCTACAGATGGAGCGCAAAACTCTTGAAGAGATTGCCAGTAAAAAACGGGCGGAGTATCGCCGTCGCTTCGAGTTACTGGATCACATTGAGGCGTCGATAAAAATACGCTTTCGCACCCGCTAAGGCCAGATACACCCGGACTTAAGAAACGGTCTAATGTTACCTGCCGTACCGCGGTAGGGGTAAGCACGCGCTGTAGTGATTTACTGAATTAGCTGCCTTTAAATGTTTCGGCACAGCTATAAGCGAAGAGTAGAAGTTTGGGGATTATGTCTTTTCTATACTTACCAGCCCTGCCACTCGGTGGGGCTTTTGCCAGACTTTTCTTTTAAAGGCTCATCCTGTTTTTCGGCAAAGGTATTTACCTTTAATGACACCTTCAAAAAAGCGGCCTTTGGATTTTGCTGTTAAGAAGTCATTATGCGTTTTTCCAGACACTTTAATGTACTGATAAGTCCCTGAATCGACAAAAGCCACCTCCAGCACTTTTTCTGATGAATAATAGCTAATAGATTTGATTCTTGATGATGTGACTGTCTGAAAGTGCATCTTATTTCCTTGTTGTTAACTTCTTATCTTACCCATTGTACACCCATCGATGTCTTTCAGGTCTGTTTCACAAAAATGGTTTGTGTAAATTTTCCGACTGTAATGTGAGATACATACCATCCAGCAGGGTTTCAGCCCAACTGTACCCAAAATCGCACTTCTTTCTCACATCTCTTTCGGAACCTTAGTGACGGCATAGTGTCAAACAAATACACTCAGCAAAAAAGGTTCGTTATGACAACGTTTATCATCGCTACAACTGTGGTTTTCGGATTGATGGTTTTGAGTCTGGTCAAAGTTGGGGTCAGCGCATCGAATAATCCTGATGATTTTTAATGTATTCAAAACATTATAACGTCTTTGTTGACCGTAAATTTAGAGCACACAAAGCCACATACTATCGTATCGCTGCCCGCTCCGTTCTCGATCAGACTTCCAGCCTGCGCCCACTGCAGGTGTAGGTTTTTGACGCCTTCCGCTGATTCGATCCTTTTCCCTCACTGTCGCCAAGCGCGGACGTTTCCTCAGCCACAAAATTTTAACAATGACAAAAAAATACCTGGACGCACGCAGTGCAGAGTATGTTATGGTTTAGAAAGGATATGGAATGTCCGAATGATTTTCGGGGAATTTCGTGTTTAAACCGAATAACCTCTTATAAAACATACAGATAAAAAGAGACCGAATACGATTCCTGTATTCGGTCCAGGGAAATGGCTCTTGGGAGAGAGCCGTGCGCTAAAAGTTGGCATTAATGCAGGCTCAATCGCCTTGCCTTTTAAGAATAGATGACGACGCCAGGTTTTCCAGTCCACAGCTAAAGTGGCCTGAAAAAAAGCGTTAGAACATCATTTAAAACGAAAAACCGCAGTGCTTTTGCAAGCATCTGCGGTTTTTTATTGGAAACTCGAACGCTAGCAAAGCTTGTCGGCGCGCTCGATAAACGGTGCCAGGCTCATTTTCTGCCCCGGATTTGCTGGGTCGTCAATCTGGATGACGCTTATCGGCTGTCCGCTGCTCTTACCGCTGGCGACCTGCTGTATAGCGGTGTCGTTTAACGGATATTGCACGAGGGTGCTTGGGTTGATCGCGTACAGCGCATGGTCCGGACGGCAGGTCAACATCACCTCTTCGCGGTTGAACGCCCATTTGTCCTTGCCCACTTCAAAACGGCTGACGGTGATGACCTGCGGTGCAGCCAGCGCACTGCCCGTGCAGACCAGCAATAAAAGAGAAAGTACTGTCTTTTTCATATGATAGTTAACCTTGTCAAAAGGGTTCCCAGGTCGCAAACAGACTGACCGTAGCCAGCACCAACGCACCCAGCACCACCTCTGCCTGTGTCATCCTGATAAATATCTGTTGTTCTCGCCCGGCTCCCGTTTGAAACCGTGGCACAAGAAAATACCGATTCACCAGCGCAATTACCACCATCAATCCCACCAGCGCACATTTGAACAACAGAAGTTGCACATAATCCGTGTTCCAGGACACCCTAAATCCAGTAATAAAAAGCGCATTAATGATGCCGGTTAGCATCACACCCGCAACGGCGTAATGTCCAACGCGGGAAAAACGCATCATGGTATAGATTGCTGACATCTGCCAGTGCCCTTTCGCTAGACGCATGCAAAACAGCAAAGGAAGCAATCCGCCGACCCAGGTCGCGGCGCATAGCAGGTGAACGGCATGATTAAGGCGCTGCAATGCTCCCGTAACGCCTTCATTCATCGCTGCATGTCCAACTCCTGCCAGCAGGACAAACTGGCCCATAGCGAGCAGCAACAGCCGCGAGCCTTTCTGTGGCGCAAGCCATGCAGCCCCAGCAGTGATAGCCGCCAGGATAATTTGCCACAGCCAAACGCTACCAAACTGCGTATTCAGAACGCTGCGCCAGATACCCGGGATGAAGACATCGCTCCAGCCGTTACCCATCAGCCCGCCCTGGATCCCCAACATCAGGAGCGCAGACGTCAGGCTTATGAGAGCAGCAATTTTCTGCTGTCGCTGGAAGCGCCGCGTCATTAATCGTTGTAGGGAGGATGGCGCAAACCAGACGCTGTAGAGCGCGTTGCCAAAAATAAGCATCAGCGCCCCAAAATGGATAAAGCGCAGCACCACGTAAACTAACGCCAGCATATTATTTCACGCTAAAGTGATAGCTGCCCTTGGTTTTGTGACCATCCACCGACACCACGTGCCAGTCCACCTGGTACGTACCGCTCGCCAGCGTCTGTTCCAGCGAAACGATAAGCTGTGCCTTGTCTTTTTCGTCACGCTTCACAGCGCCCGTTTTGATCGTCTGCTGGCGCGCATCGTTCACGACTACGCCGCTAAAGCCCGGTTCGATCCCTTCGGAGAAAGTAAGAGTAAGCGCCTGCGGAGCCGTCACCTGAGAATTCGCGGCCGGTGATTGCTGTTGAAGGTGAGCATGCGCAAATACTGCGGGTGCCATGGCTGAAGAGACGAGAAAAGTCAGTGCGCAAACGATACGGGACGTGGAGAACCCCATCACAATCATTCCTTTTTGTTATGCCTGTATGGCAAAGAATAACTCTGTATAATAAGCGAGTCGAGGATCATCCTGCCTCCGCTTGTCATCGTCGTGCAATCGCGGTAACGTTGCCGCCGCATAAAAAGGAGAAGGTAATGAAGATCAATCTGGCCGCCCTTCCTCAGGACGAGATGGACAAAGTGAATGTCGATCTCGCTGCCGCTGGCGTCGCATTTAAAGAGCGTTACAACATGCCCATCGTGGCAGAAGTGGTTGAACGCGAGCAACCTGCTCATCTGCGGGACTGGTTCCGTGAACGCTTAATCGCGCATCGCCTCGCATCCGTCAATTTGTCTCGTTTGCCCTACGAACCTAAGGTTAAATAAGCTTAACGACGCGTTACATTTCCTTACACGGATTATGGCAGGATAAGAAAACCCTGATGAATTTAGGTGTATTCTTAAATCCCAGCGACTCAGTGTATAAGGAAGTCACGATGTCACGATGGAATATTGCGGCAGCTCAGTATGCCGGTCAGCACAACAATGTCGATGAGCACGTTTTACATCATCTCCGTTTTATTGAGGAAGCGGCGCACCAGCAGTGCGATTTGCTGGTCTTCCCTGAACTTTCGTTAACGGGCCCAGGCAAGGGAGCTTTGCCCCCGCCACCAGACGATCTCCAGCTTGCTCCACTTCTTCACGCCGCTCAGTCATTAAATATTACCGTTATTGCCGGCACGACGCTCATCCATGACGGCCAAAGGCAAAAGGGACTTGCCCTCTTCACGCCCAATATTGATAGCATCCGCCGCTATCCCCAGGGCAGCGGTGCGAGCCTGATCCCAGGCGATAAGCAGCTCAGCATTATTGATATCCAGTCGGATTCTCCCAACCTCGATCCCGACGCAACGCTGTTTACCAGCTGTCAGGCGGTAGGCGATCACCGCTGGCGACAGTCCATCAATACCTTGCAGCGCTTTGCTCACAAATACGCCATTGCGGTGCTAATGGCTAACGCCCGCAGCGGCAGTGCACTATGGGATGACAAAGGTCAGCTTATCGTTCGCGCGGATACGGGCGAACTGTTATTAACAGGATCTCTCGGTAGACAGGGTTGGCAAGGCGATATCATTCCTTTAGGCTAAGCGTTTTATGGTCAGGAGCGATCAATGCTGCGCGTCATCGACACCGAAACTTGCGATCTTCAGGGCGGAATTGTGGAAGTGGCTTCTGTCGACGTTATTGACGGAAAGATAGTCAACCCAATGAGTCACCTGGTGCGTCCCGACCGCCCAATTAGCCCACAGGCAATGGCGATCCATCGGATTACGGAATCCATGGTGGCGGACAAGCCGTGGATAGAAGAGATTATCCCGAACTATTATGGGAGCGCCTGGTACGTGGCGCATAACGCCAGCTTTGACCGTCGGGTATTGCCGGAAATGCCCGGCGAATGGATTTGCACCATGAAGCTGGCGCGCCGCCTGTGGCCGGGGATCAAATACAGCAATATGGCGCTGTATAAATCCCGCAAGCTCAGCGTCAGAACTCCTGAAGGGCTGCACCATCACCGCGCCTTGTATGATTGCTACATCACCGCGGCGTTGCTGATTGATATCATGACTATCTCTGGCTGGACGCCGGATGATATGGCGACGATTACCGGGCGTCCCGCGCTGATGACGACATTCACCTTTGGCAAATACCGCGGTAGAGCGGTTTCTGATATCGCCGATAAAGATCCGGGCTATTTGCGCTGGCTGTACAACAACCTGGACAAAATGAGCCCGGAACTTCGCTTAACCCTGAAGCACTACCTGGGCGAAGCTTAACGTTCGGCACGGCCTGGCAGCGTATCCTGCGCCAGGCCAATCAGAAAGGCATATTCCAGAGCCACCCCTTCATAGGATTTAAACCGGCCCGATTTTCCGCCGTGCCCGGAGTCCATATCAGTGCATAGCAGCAGCAGATTGTCGTCCGTTTTCAATTCCCGCAGTTTAGCCACCCATTTCGCCGGTTCCCAGTATTGCACCTGTGAATCGTGCAGCCCGGTCGTGACCAGCATGTGCGGATAGGCTTTGGCTTCTACGTTATCGTACGGGCTGTACTCTTTCATATAGCGGTAATAGCGCTCATCCTGGGGGTTGCCCCACTCCTCAAATTCCCCGGTCGTCAGCGGAATCGACTCATCCAGCATCGTGGTTACAACGTCAACAAAGGGCACCTGAGCAACAATGCCTTTGAAGCGTTCAGGGCGTTGATTGATAACAGCCCCCATCAACATGCCGCCTGCGCTCCCTCCCATGCCAAAGCAGAGCCCAGGATCGCCGTAGCCTTGTTCGATAAGCGCGTCGCAGACGTCGAGGTAGTCATTGAAGGTATTTTTCTTTTTCAGGAATTTACCGTCTTCGTACCACTGCTGCCCAAGCTCGCCCCCGCCGCGAATATGTGCGATAGCAAAAACGAATCCGCGATCGAGAAGGCTGAGCCTGCTGCCGCTGAAATCCGCATCCATACTCGAGCCATATGAGCCGTAGCCATAGACCAGAATCGGATTTTTACCTTTCTGGAAATGCGCCTTGTGATAGACCAGTGAAACAGGTACTTCCACTCCATCGCGGGCGGTGACCCAAAGATGCTCGCTGCGGTAGTTTTCGGACTCAAAACCGTTCACTTCAGCCTGTTTGATAACCTGCCGCTGCCCGGTGTCCATATCCAGTTCAAACAGGGTGTCCGGCATAGTCATTGATGAGTAGCCGTAGCGCAGCCGCGAGGATTCCGGTTCAGGGTTAAAGCCAATCCACGTGACGTAAGCCGGATCGTCGAATGCAATACCCACCACTTCACGCGTTTTGCGGTTAATCTGCCGCAGGCTGGTGAGCCCGCGCTGACGCTCCTCTACCACCAGCCAGTCGGTAAAGAGGGTAAAGCCTTCGAGCATTACCTGCTCCCGCGCGGGAATTAATACTTCCCACTTACGCTCATCGCGCACCTTGGTTTTATACAGGCCAAAGTTTTTGCCTTCACGGTTAGAGCGTAGGTAAAAGCTGTGTTGAAAATGGTCCAGGCTGTACTCATGATCCTTGCGGCGCGGCAGGAAGCAGAGCGGCTGCGCGTCGGGCAGTTCCGCATCCAGCAGCAGGACTTCTGACGTCGTGGCACTGGCGAGCGAGATAATGACATAGTGGCGCGAGGAGGTTTTATGCAGGCTGACGTAGAAGGTTTCGTCTTTCTCTTCATAAACCCGCTCATCTTCGCTGGACGATGTGCCGATGGTGTGACGCCAGACCTGATAAGGCAGTAGCGTTAAGGCATGCTTTTTGACGTAATAGATCGTTTCGGAATCGTTCGCCCAGATAAAATCAGGCGAGACGTTTTCCAGCATTTCGGGATACCAGTTGCCCGTTACCAGGTTGCGAAAACGCAGGCCGTACTGCCGACGAGAGAGGTAATCTTCCGCCAGAGCCATAATGGCGTTATCTGGGGAAATAGACATGCCGCCCAGGGTATAGAACTCGCTGTGGGCAGCCCGCTGGTTAGCATCCAACAGAATTTCCCAATCATCCCATTCGGCGCTTAAAACAGACTGCCGCTGATAGATAGGGTATTCATTTCCGGGTTCATAGACGTGGCGATAGCGGTAGCCGTTTCTGCTCCAGGGCGCAGAGATATCGCGCTGGGGAATACGTTGCACCATTTCATGCAGCAATTGTTCCTGCAGCGCCTGCTGGCTGGACATGACCTTGTGGCCGTAGTCATTTTCCTGATGCAGATAGTCGAGCACGTCAGGCTGCGAGCGCGTATCGTCCCGCAGCCAATAATAGTTGTCGATGCGCGTATCGCCATGCGTGGTGATCGCATAAGGCGTACGTCTGGCTTTTGGTGGCATGGCATGTTTCTTTTGAGTTTTACACCCTATAAGGGTGGCAAAACCCACGCATGATGCAAGCGAAACATGACCTTAAATGGCACTTAGGTGCCCTGTAGCGCCTGTTTTTGCTGCTTTATATCCTGCTCGATACCCTCGCGGACCTCCTGCGGAATTTTCAGGGCATCCCCCAGGGCATTCAGGTAGCTGCGCTCCATAAAGTGATCGACATCAATGGCGGCGCAGCTGAGGAAGTAGAGCTCCAGCGCCTCTTCCTCATTTTTAACGCTTTGCGCCAGACGCTGCGGATCGAGCGGCTGTTCAATAGCCTGAGCCACAAGCGATCTCCCCTGCTCTTCTACGCCCGCCTCGCTGAGCTGCTGTTCTATCGCCGCGCGTTCTTTATCGTCAATGTGCCCGTCGCTTTTCGCGGCAAACACCAGCGCAAGAATAAGGCGCTCCGTTCGGAGATCCATCGGCGAGGCATGCTGCCCAAACTGGGGTTCATCCTGATGCGCGGTACGGATTTTGTCCTTGTATTTATTCCACAGCACGGTGCCTGCGATGGCCCCCCCGCCGGCCAGCAGAGCACCGGTGCCATATTTTGCCAGCAGCTTACGGGAAGATTTGTTAGCAACCAGCAGACCCGCCAGACCGCCCAGCGCGCCCGGTACCAACAGCTTACTCAGCCCCTGCTCGCCGGAAGACGACGCTTTCTGACCTAACATGGATTGCAGTTGATTCAACCAGCCTGACATAGTTTCCCTCACTTAACGGTGAATATGCCTCCCAGCGTATGCGAGCGGGTGTCAGGAAATGTCTGGCAGGACTAAAGATGCGCAAATTTCTGCCTCTCTCTTTGGCCCCTGACAAGACAGACGCAAACGTTTTCGTTTATACTGCGCGCAACTTTTTCAAGGGGATGATTATGACTCTTTTAGGAACTGCGCTGCGGCCGGCAGCGACGCGCGTGATGCTGCTGGGTTCAGGCGAACTGGGCAAAGAAGTTGCCATTGAATGCCAGCGCTTAGGCGTTGAAGTGATTGCCGTGGACAGATACGCCGACGCGCCTGCGATGCATGTTGCTCACCGCGCGTATGTCATTAACATGCTGGATGGCGATGCCCTACGCGCGTTAATTACCCGTGAAAAGCCGGACTTTGTGGTCCCTGAAATTGAAGCTATCGCCACCGATACGCTGCTCGCCCTTGAGCAGGAAGGTCAGCGCGTGGTGCCTTGCGCCAAAGCCGCAAAGCTGACGATGAACCGCGAAGGGATCCGTCGCCTGGCGGCGGAAGAGCTGGCATTGCCCACGTCACGCTACCGTTTCGCTGGCGATAAGGCGGCCTTCCTGCAGGCTGTCGAGGAGATTGGCTACCCGTGCATTGTTAAGCCGGTGATGAGTTCATCCGGTAAAGGCCAGAGCTTTATTCGTGACAGCAGCACGCTGGATGCTGCCTGGGATTATGCCCAGCAGGGCGGGCGTGCTGGCGCCGGACGCGTGATTATTGAAGCCGTAGTGAAGTTTGATTTCGAAATTACCCTGCTCACCGTGAGTGCCGTAGATGGCGTCCACTTTTGCGACCCAATCGGTCATCGTCAGGAAGATGGCGATTACCGCGAGTCATGGCAGCCACAGCAGATGAGCAACCTGGCGCTGGAACGTGCGCAGGACATTGCCCGTAAAACGGTGCTGGCGCTGGGCGGATATGGTTTGTTCGGCGTGGAGCTGTTTGTCTGCGGTGACGAGGTTGTCTTCAGCGAAGTCTCCCCTCGTCCACACGACACCGGCATGGTGACGCTGATATCGCAGGATCTCTCTGAATTTGCCCTGCACGTGCGCGCCTTCCTCGGCCTGCCCGTTGGCGGCATTCGTCAATATGGTCCTGCGGCCTCGGCGGTGATCCTGCCGCAGTTAACCAGCCAGAACGTCACGTTTGATAACGTCGACCGCGCGGTGGGTGCGGGAGTACAGGTGCGTCTGTTTGGGAAACCGGAAATCGACGGTTCGCGTCGTCTTGGGGTAGCGTTAGCGACCGGGGACAACGCGGATGACGCGGTTGAGCGAGCCAAAAAAGCCGCCGCAGCGGTGAACGTCGCAGGATAAAAAAACGGGCCAAAAGGCCCGTTTTCATGCTATCAGGCGCTTACTGCTTCGCACCTTCAACTGCTTCACGCGCCAGTTTCGTAATGCGATCCCAGTCACCCGCTTCCAGCGCATCCGCCGGAACCAGCCATGAACCACCGATGCACAGCACGCTTTTCAGCGCCAGGTAGTCACGGTAGTTCGCCGGAGAAATACCGCCGGTTGGGCAGAAACGAACCTGCGAGAATGGACCCGCAATGGCCTGCAGCGCTTTGGTGCCGCCGTTCGCTTCAGCCGGGAAGAATTTGAATTCTTTCAGGCCGTAATCCATGCCCAGCATCAGCTCTGACACGGTGCTGATGCCCGGGATCAGTGGAATAGTCCCTTCCGTTGCCGCTTTCAGCAGAGGCTCGGTCAGGCCAGGGCTGATGGCAAACTGCGCGCCTGCTTCCGTGACTTCAGCCAGCTGCTGCGCGTTCAGCACGGTACCCGCACCAATAATCGCGTCCGGCACTTCTTTGGCGATCGCGCGGATAGCGTCCATCGCACACGCGGTGCGCAGGGTCACTTCCAGAACACGGACACCGCCGGCAACCAGCGCTTTCGCCATAGGGACGGCGTGCTCCAGTTTATTGACCACGATAACCGGCACGACAGGGCCAGTTGTCAGGATTGCTTCTGCACTTGTTTTCCAGTTTTTCATCAGAGTTTTCTCTCGCCAGATCGATAAAATCAAGTCGTCTTAAAACGTAATACAGGTTGCACCCTGCTCCGCGCCGGAAAGTTTCTCACGCAGCGCACCAAACATTTCGCGTCCAGTGCCCACGCGCGACGCGCTCAGGTCAGGAATATGTGGCTTACGGGCCGCCAGATCTGCGTCATCCACCAGCAGGGTTAACTCACCCGTCTGGCCGTTGACGCGGATCATGTCACCATCACGGACTTTAGCCAGCAGGCCGCCGTCATAGGCTTCCGGCGTCACGTGGATGGCTGAAGGCACTTTACCTGATGCGCCTGAAAGGCGTCCATCGGTCACCAACGCAATTTTGAAACGGCGGTCCAATAATACACCAAGTGGCGGCATAAGTTTATGTAATTCTGGCATCCCGTTCGCTTTTGGCCCCTGATGGCGCACGACCACCACGCAGTCTTTATCGAGAAGACCGGCATCGAAGGCAGGTAAAACGTCGTGCTGGCTCTCAAACACCACGGCCGGGGCTTCGATGATCTGGTTCTCTTCCGGAACGGCAGAGGTTTTCATTACCGCACGTCCCAGGTTGCCGCTCAGCACTTTTGTGCCTCCGTGGCGTGAGAAAGGGTTTTCAAAGGTGGCAATCACCTGAGGGTCGAGAGAAGCACTTGCCCCGTCGCGCCAGTCCAGCTCGCCGTTGTTCAGCCAAGGCTCCAGGGTATAACGCTGCAGGCCAAAGCCCGCGACGGTGTTGACATCTTCATGCAGCAGTCCGCCTTTTAGCAGCTCTCGCATCAGTACCGGCACGCCGCCAGCCGCCTGGAAGTGGTTGATATCCGCAGGGCCATTCGGGTAGAGACGCGCCATCAGCGGTACCACAGACGAGATATCAGAGAAATCATCCCAGTTGATCAGGATGCCCGCCGCGCGCGCCATCGCCACCAGGTGCATGGTGTGGTTGGTTGAACCGCCGGTTGCCAGCAGCGCGACGATACCGTTGACGACAACTTTCTCGTCAACCATTTTCCCCAGCGGCATCCACTCGTTACCGTTCCCGGTCAGACGCGTCACCTGACGGGCGGCGGCTTCGGTTAACGCCTGACGCAGTGGCGCATCTGGCTGAATGAAGGACGAACCGGGGAGCTGCATCCCCATAAACTCCACCACCATTTGGTTAGTGTTGGCGGTACCATAGAACGTACAGGTCCCCGGCGCATGGTAGGACGCGGCTTCCGCTTCCAGCAGCGCCTGACGATCGGCTTTACCTTCAGCATACAGCTGGCGGATCCGCACTTTTTCTTTGTTCGGCAGACCGCTCGCCATCGGGCCTGACGGTACAAAAATAGCCGGCAGATGACCAAACGACAGCGCGGCCATCGCCAGACCCGGGACAATTTTGTCGCACACGCCGAGGTACAGTGCACCGTCAAACATATTATGTGACAGGCCAACAGCCGCAGACATCGCAATCACTTCGCGACTCAGCAATGACAGCTCCATGCCGTCCTGACCCTGCGTTACGCCGTCGCACATGGCAGGTACACCGCCTGCGACCTGCCCCACCGCATTCACGCTGTGAAGGGCTTTACGAATGATATTTGGATAGACCTCATATGGCTGGTGCGCAGACAGCATGTCGTTATACGAGGTGATGATCGCAATATTGTTACGCAACATACTTTTCAGCGAGTCTTTATCACCGGGCTGGCAGGCGGCGAAGCCATGCGCCAGGTTGCCGCAGGCGAGCTGCGAGCGGTGAACGGTTTCGCTCTTGGCCTGTTCGATACGGGCGAGGTAGGCAGAGCGGGTCTCTTTTGAGCGCTCAGCAATGCGCTGTGTTACGCGTAACAATGTCGGATTCATAAAAGCTCCTCTAATTTATCTGTCCGGGCTCGGGAGTTTACAAAGTGTCTGGCAGTTGTTAACAACGCTGAAACGCTTGGTTTCCGGAGCTCTGGGGCAAAATCGCTACCGGCAGTGTAATAAAAAAAGCTCCGCGGGTGAATCCACGCGGAGCTTAAAAGTTTAAAAATTGTGCCACTAGCTGTGTTAGATCATGTTACCGGTAAAATAACACCTTTGGGCTAGAGGAGAATCTTACTCAAACTCGTTCCAGGAGCGGCCATCACGGGTGATCATCGCCACAGAGGCGACCGGCCCCCAGGTACCCGCCTGATACGGTTTTGGTGCATCCTGATCGGCTGCCCAGGCTTCGGTAATGGAGTCGACCCATTTCCAGGCCTCTTCTACCTCATCGCGACGCACGAACAGCGCCTGGATGCCGCGCATGGTTTCCAGCAGCAGACGCTCATAAGCATCGGCAAGATGCGTTTGATTGAAGGTTTCGGAGTAGCTCAGATCCAGCTTGGTGGTCTGCAGGTTATGCTTGTGATCCAGACCCGGCACTTTGTTGAGGATCTGGATATCCACGCCCTCGTCCGGCTGCAGACGGATGGTCAATTTGTTTTGCGGCAGTTCCTGCCAGGACTCTTTGAACAGGTTCAGTTCTGGGTTTTTGAAGTACACAACCACTTCAGAGCATTTCGCTGGCAGACGTTTACCGGTACGGAGATAGAACGGTACACCCGCCCAGCGCCAGTCATCGATATCCACGCGGATCGCCACAAAGGTCTCCGTGTTGCTGGCCTTGTTGGCACCCTCTTCTTCCAGATACCCTGGAACCTTTTTGCCCTGCGCGAACCCGGCGGTGTATTGTCCGCGAACGGTTTTCTCGCGCACGTTTGAGCGGTCGATACGGCGCAGTGATTTCAGTACCTTCACTTTGGCGTCACGGATACTGTCAGCCGTCAGGTCTGACGGTGGAGACATCGCGATCATGCACAGAATTTGCAGCAGGTGGTTTTGGATCATGTCGCGCATCTGGCCTGCCTGGTCAAAGTAACCCCAGCGACCTTCGATACCCACCTCTTCCGCCACGGTAATTTCCACGTGGTCGATGGTGCGGTTATCCCAGTTGTTCACGAACAGCGAGTTAGCAAAACGCAGCGCCAGCAGGTTCAGTACCGTTTCTTTGCCCAGATAGTGGTCGATACGGTAGACCTGACACTCTTCAAAGTACTCGCCCACCTGATCGTTGATTTCTCGAGAGGTTGAAAGGGAGGTGCCCAACGGTTTTTCCATGACCACGCGTGCGGGTTTGGCGTTCAGCTTCGCTTCACCCAGACCTTTGCAGATGGCACCGAAGGTGCTTGGCGGCATCGCAAAATAGTTAATGGTGACGCGGTTTTTCTGATCCAGCATTTCACCCAGACGGTTAAACGCAGTCACGTCATTGACGTCCAGGTTGCAGAAATCGAGGCGTCCGCTCAGCGTATCCCATAAACTTTCATCGATTTTCTCTTTCATGAAAGTTTCGAGCGCCTCGCGCACGACTTTGGTATAAGCGTCCTTGTCCCAGTCGGCGCGCCCTACACCCAAGATACGGGTTTCCGGATGCAGTTGGCCCGCTTTCTCCAGTTGATACAGGGAAGGCAGCAATTTACGGCGTGCAAGATCGCCTTTCGCGCCGAAAATGACCAGGTCACATGCCTGGGCTGTTTGCGTTACCGCCATGTCATTCTCCTCAGTTAGATCGCCTGGTGCTTCTGCCAGGTATCGTTGTAATTTTATTACGTTGCACTGTACTGCTTTTACGGCATTCCTGAAACCATTAGCGCTTAACGTCGCGTGCGATACCGCGATTTTTTAACTCTACGGCGCGCTGGCTCCGGCGAATAACGCAAAAGCGTAGATTCTTTGAGCGCCAGGGTTCCGACAAAATCCGACATCGATCAAGTTATGAAAAAAAACAACAACATTTCTCGTCGACTGTTACCCTTTAGGGAAGTCACAGCGTTAATATCGGCTAAATCGAATCATGATTTCATCTCTTCGTGAAATCGTTTCCCCCCATGAGCGCCTTGTTAACAATGAACATGCTGGAAAAAATCCAGTTTCAACTGGAACACCTTAGCAAATCCGAGCGTAAAGTGGCTGAAGTCATACTTGCCTCTCCCGCTCAGGCGATTCATTCAAGCATCGCCGCTCTGGCACAGGAATCGGGCGTCAGCGAACCGACGGTAAACCGATTCTGCCGCAGTCTAGAAACGCGCGGCTTCCCTGATTTTAAACTGCATCTGGCACAAAGTCTGGCAAACGGCACGCCCTATGTTAATCGCAATGTGGATGAAGACGACAGCGTTGATGCCTACACGGCGAAAATTTTTGAATCCGCCATGGCAACGCTTGACCACGTTCGTCAGTCCCTGGATATGAGCTCGGTGAACCGTGCGGTCGATTTGCTGACGCAGGCCAAGCGCATTGCCTTCTTTGGCCTCGGTTCATCTGCTGCTGTGGCGCATGACGCCATGAACAAGTTCTTTCGCTTTAACGTCCCGGTCATTTATTCCGATGACATCGTGCTGCAACGCATGAGCTGTATGAATTGTAGCGAAGATGATGTCGTGGTTCTGATTTCGCACACCGGACGCACCAAGAGCCAGGTGGAACTGGCGCAGCTGGCCCGTGAAAACGATGCCATGGTTATCGCCCTCACCACGGCAGGCACGCCGCTGGCGCGCGAAGCCACGCTTGCCATCACGCTTGACGTGCCTGAAGATACCGACATGTATATGCCAATGGTGTCCCGTCTGGCTCAGCTGACGGTGATCGACGTGCTGGCAACCGGTTTTACCTTACGTCGTGGCGCAAAATTCAGAGATAACTTGAAGCGGGTCAAGGAAGCGCTGAAGGAATCGCGTTTTGATAAAGAATTGCTTATAAAGAGCGATGTTCCCTAATAACTAAGATGTACGATTTACGGCATTCGGTCCGCTCTCTATCGCCTTGCCATAGATGAAGGCCGATTCATTGTTCACGCAACACCAAAGTTGTTTCAGTCAACGGAGTATTACATGTCCAGAAGGCTTCGCAGAACCAAGATCGTCACCACCTTAGGCCCAGCCACCGATCGTGATAATAACCTTGAAAAGATTATTGCCGCGGGTGCCAACGTGGTACGCATGAACTTCTCTCACGGTACGCCAGAAGACCATAAATTACGTGCAGATAAAGTGCGTGAGATCGCGGCTAAACTGGGCCGCCATGTTGCTATCCTCGGCGATCTGCAGGGTCCAAAGATTCGCGTATCTACCTTCAAAGAAGGGAAAGTGTTCCTCAATATTGGCGATAAATTCCTGCTTGACGCCAACCTGAGCAAGGGTGAAGGCGATAAAGAAAAAGTCGGTATCGATTATAAAGGCCTGCCGGCTGACGTGGTGCCTGGCGACATCCTGCTGCTCGACGACGGTCGCGTACAGCTGAAAGTGCTGGAAGTTCAGGGGATGAAAGTGTTCACCGAAGTGACCGTCGGCGGCCCGCTCTCCAACAACAAAGGGATCAACAAGCTGGGCGGCGGCCTCTCTGCAGAAGCGCTGACCGAAAAAGACAAAGCCGATATCGTGACCGCTGCTCAAATTGGCGTCGACTATCTGGCCGTCTCCTTCCCGCGCTGCGGCGAAGACCTTAACTATGCCCGCCGCCTGGCCCGCGATGCAGGCTGCGATGCCAAGATCGTGGCTAAGGTTGAACGTGCCGAAGCGGTTTGCGATCAGGACGCGATGGACGACGTGATTCTGGCGTCTGACGTAGTGATGGTTGCCCGCGGCGATCTGGGTGTAGAAATTGGTGACCCGGAACTGGTCGGCATCCAGAAAGCGCTGATCCGTCGCGCGCGTCAGCTGAACCGCGCAGTGATCACCGCGACCCAGATGATGGAGTCGATGATCACCAACCCAATGCCGACCCGTGCTGAAGTCATGGACGTGGCGAACGCCGTCCTGGACGGTACCGATGCAGTGATGCTGTCAGCGGAAACCGCTGCGGGTCAATACCCGGCGGAAACCGTTGCTGCCATGGCGCGCGTATGCCTGGGTGCAGAAAAAATCCCAAGCATTAATGTTTCCAAACACCGCCTGGATATTCAGTTCGACAACGTAGAAGAAGCGATTGCGATGTCAGCGATGTACGCAGCAAACCACCTGAAAGGGGTTACCGCTATCATCACCATGACCGAGTCAGGCCGTACCGCATTGATGACGTCCCGCATCAGCTCCGGTTTGCCAATCTTCGCGATGTCTCGCCATGAGCGCACGCTGAACCTGACTGCGCTGTATCGTGGCGTAACGCCCGTTCACTTCGACAGCACCAGTGATGGTGTTGCCGCAGCGCACGACGCCGTTAACCTGCTGCGCGACAAAGGCTATCTGGTATCCGGTGATATCGTCATCGTGACCCAGGGCGACGTGATGAGCACCATCGGCTCAACCAACACCACCCGCGTCTTAACGGTCGAATAATTACGGCTACATGTGCGATCCCTCTCCCCTTTGGGGAGGGGGGACAGATGAAGGGCTGTTATTATTTCCTCGGGAAAAGCTCATTACGCTTGTACGGTTCTGTTTCGCCGGGCTTGCGCGTTTTTAGCAACTTCAATATCCACGTGTACTGCTCGGTATGCGGCCCCACCAGCAGCTCTACCTCTTCGTTCATACGCCTCGCAATGGTGCGATCGTCTGCCGTGAGCAGATCGTCCATCGGCGGGCGAACGTCAATTCTCAGACGGTGCGTGTTGCCGTCATAAACCGGGAAGAGCGGGATCACGCGGGCACGGCAGACCTTCATCAAACGACCAATCGCGGGAAGGGTTGCCTTGTAGGTGGCGAAGAAATCGACGAACTCGCTGTGCTCCGGGCCGTGGTCTTGATCCGGTAAATAATAGCCCCAGTACCCCTGACGCACAGACTGGATAAATGGCTTGATGCCGTCGTTACGCGCATGCAGACGTCCACCGAAGCGACGGCGCACGGTGTTCCAGACGAAATCATAGATTTTATTCCCCTGATTGTGGAACATGGCGGCCATTTTTTGGCCCTGCGACGCCATTAGCATTGCCGGGATATCAACGCCCCACCCGTGAGGTACAAGGAAAATCACTTTCTCATCGTTGCGACGCATTTCCTCAATGATTTCCAGCCCGTTCCAGTCAACGCGGTCAACGATCTTTTCCGGCCCTTTCAGCGCCAGCTCAGCCATCATCGCCATTGCCTGCGGCGCAGTGGTATACATGGCATCAATAATGGCCTCACGCTCGGCGTCGCTTTTTTCCGGGAAGCAGTAATAGAGGTTGATCTGCGCGCGACGACGCGCGCTCTTACCTAAACGGCCCGCCAGGCGGCCAATTTTTCCCAGTACGGGATCGCGAACTGAAGCAGGCAGCAACGCTATGCCCGCAAAGGCATATACCCCAAGCCAGGCGCCCCAGTAACGCGGGTGGCGAAATGATTTCTCAAACTCGGGAATGTATTCAATATTGTTTTTTTTGGTTTCCATGCGGGTTCCAGGGTCTGGTGACGCAAAAAATTATTCAGATAGTGTAGCGAGGCAACCGCCCGCGCACAAAAGAAAAAGCCGGCGCATACTGACGCCGGCTTTTTAGCAGAACAAGGGTCTAGTCGAAACGCAACTGCGGCATTACCTCTTTGACCTGCGCCAGGTAATCGGAACGATCTTTACCCGTCAGCCCTTCAGTGCGTGGCAGCTTCGCCGTCAGAGGGTTCACCGCCTGCTGGTTGATCCACACTTCATAATGCAGGTGCGGACCCGTTGAGCGTCCCGTGTTACCCGAGAGCGCAATGCGGTCGCCACGCTTCACTTTCTGGCCAGGTTTTACCAGCAGTTTACGCAGGTGCATGTAGCGCGTGGTGTAGGTGCGGCCGTGACGGATTGCAACGTAATACCCTGCTGCACCGCTACGCTTCGCCATGACCACTTCGCCATCCCCTACCGCCAGCACAGGTGTACCCTGCGGCATGGCGAAATCGACACCGCGGTGTGGCGCGACGCGCCCGGTGACCGGGTTCAAACGACGAGGATTAAAGTTGGATGAAATGCGGAACTGTTTCGTGGTTGGGAAGCGCATGAAGCCCTTCGCAAGGCCGGTACCGCTGCGATCGTAGAACTTGCCGTCTTCGGCGCGAATGGCGTAATAATCTTTGCCGTCGGAACGCAGGCGCACACCCACCAGCTGGCTCTGCTCACGTTTACCGTCCAGCATTTCGCGGGACATCAGAACGGAGAACTGATCGCCTTTTTTCAGCTTGCGGAAGTCCATTTGCCACTGCATGGCCTTGATGACCGAACTGATTTCAGCGCTGGTCAAGCCGGCATCGCGCGCGGCGGAGACAAAGCTGCCGCCAACAGTGCCCTTCATGACGCTATTAACCCAGTCGCCCTGCTGCATTTCGCTGGTCATTTTGAAACCGTTTGCAGTGCGATCGTAGGTACGGGTTTCGCGACGGGACATTTCCCAGGTCAGACGCTGTAAATCACCGTCTGCGGTTAAGGTCCAGGAGAGCTGTTGACCGATTTTGAGGTTACGAAGATCTTTGTCCGATGCGGCAAGCTGGCTAATATTGCCCATGTCGATACCGTACTGGTTCAGCACGCTGCTCAGCGTATCGCCAGTGGAGACGACATACTCATGAATGCCTGCTTCGTTCTCGATTTTGTCATCAAGCTCATCCTGCGGGATAGCTTCATCTTCCTGTGCCGCCTGATCGATGGGTTCGCTGGCTTCAGGTAATAAAGAGCGGATCTCGCTTTTCTCAAGCTCGATGGTTTTGATGATAGGGGCAGAACTCGGGTGGTAAACATAGGGCCGCCAGACGGCGACCGCTAAGGTGAGAACTGTAAGCGACCCCAGCATAACGCGATGGGGTCGAGGCAGATTGTTAAATGCCAGGGCGACAGAGCGGGCTATCTGTTGCACGTATTCACTTCCTCGTTAATCTCCTTTCAGGCAGCTCGCATACTGACTCGCCAGTTGGCTGAGGAACTGCGAATAGCTCGCTTTGCTCAACTGGATGTTCGTACCTAGCGGGTCAAGGGTTCCCATGCGCACGGATGTTCCCCTGGCCACGGCTTCTACGACCGCTGGCCTGAACTGTGGCTCAGCAAAAACGCATGTCGCTTTTTGCTCAACCAACTGTGTTCTGATTTCATGTAAACGCTGCGCACCAGGCTGAATTTCAGGGTTGACGGTAAAATGCCCCAGCGGGGTCAAGCCGTAGTGTTTTTCGTAATAGCCGTAGGCGTCATGAAAAACGAAATACCCTTTTCCTTTAAGCGGTGCGAGCTCGTTGCCAACCTGCTTATCCGTTGCGGCTAATTGAGCCTCAAACGCTTTCAGGTTAGCGTCGAGTTGGACTCGACTCTGCGGCATAAGTTCCACTAATTTGTCATGGATTGCAACCGCCGACAGCCGCGCTATCTCTGGGGATAGCCACAGATGCATGTTGTATTCGCCGTGATGGTGATGCTCGTCACCTTTTCCATCTTCAGCGTGCTCGTGACCGTGTTCGTCACCGTCGTCGTCAGAGCCTTTCATGAGCAACGGTTTTACCCCTGACAATTCGGCAATCGTGACTTTTTTTTCTGCGGGGATCTGTTTAGCCGACTTCTGCATGAAGGCTTCCATTTCCGGACCAATCCAGACAACTAAGTCCGCGTTTTGTAAGCGTTTTACATCCGATGGGCGCAGCGAATAATCATGCTCAGAAGCCCCATCTGGCAGCAGAACCTGGGTTTCCGTTACCCCATCTGCGATGGCAGAGGCGATGAATCCCAGCGGTTTAAGCGAAGCGACAACAGCGGCGTTAACATCTTGTGCTGCTGTCCCCCAAAGCGCAGCGGATAATGCTGCGAAAAGAAGCGTATTTTTATGTAACATAATGCGACTAATCATCGTAATGAATGTGAGAAATGTGATATTATAACATTCGTTGACATCTGCAAGCTTAAATTGACATGACGAACTTAGTTTCTCTCGAAAATATTTCGGTTTCTTTTGGCCAGCGCCGCGTCCTTTCTGACGTGTCGCTGGATCTTAAACCCGGCAAAATTCTGACGTTACTCGGCCCTAACGGTGCGGGTAAATCCACCCTTGTACGCGTGGTGCTTGGACTGATAGCACCCGATCGCGGTGTTATCAAACGCGAAGAAAAACTGCGTATTGGCTATGTGCCGCAGAAATTACATCTTGACGCCACCCTGCCGCTGACGGTGAGCCGCTTTTTGCGTCTTCGTCCTGGGACGCATAAAGCCGATATTCTCCCGGCGTTGAAGCGCGTTCAGGCAGGCCATCTCGTCGATGCCCCTCTGCAAAAATTGTCGGGAGGGGAAACGCAACGCGTGTTACTCGCCCGTGCGCTGCTGAGTAGCCCGCAGCTGCTGGTGCTTGATGAGCCGACGCAAGGCGTGGACGTGAACGGCCAGGTGGCGCTTTACGATTTAATCGACCAGCTTCGCCGTGAGCTTGACTGCGCCGTGCTGATGGTGTCGCACGATCTGCATTTAGTCATGGCGAAAACAGACGAAGTGCTGTGTCTGAACCATCACATCTGCTGTTCCGGTACGCCTGAAGTGGTGTCGATGCATCCGGAGTTTATTTCGATGTTCGGCCATCGGGGAGCCGAACAGTTGGGCATCTATCGCCATAATCACAATCACCGCCATGATTTACAGGGACGAATTGTCCTTCGCCGGGGTAATGGACACTCATGATTGAATTGTTACTGCCCGGCTGGCTGGCCGGGATTATGCTCGCCTGCGCCGCGGGCCCGCTGGGGTCGTTTGTGGTGTGGCGCAGAATGTCCTATTTCGGCGATACCCTTGCGCATGCGTCACTGCTCGGCGTGGCCTTTGGCCTGCTGCTGAACATAAATCCCTTCTATGCGGTCATTGTGGTTACGCTGCTGCTGGCTGCCGGTCTGGTCTGGCTGGAAAAACGTCCTCACCTCGCGATTGATACCTTGCTCGGTATTATGGCCCACAGCGCGCTGTCGCTGGGTCTGGTCGTGGTGAGCTTGATGTCCAACATCCGTGTCGATCTCATGGCTTACCTCTTTGGCGATCTGCTGGCCGTGACGCCTGAAGATCTGATCTCCATTGCCATTGGCGTGGTGGTGGTGCTCGGTATTTTGCTGTGGCAATGGAGGAACCTGCTGGCGATGACCGTCAGCCCGGACCTGGCATTTGTCGATGGCGTGAAGCTGCAGCGCGTGAAGCTGCTGCTGATGCTGGTGACCGCGTTAACTATCGGTGTCGCAATGAAATTCGTCGGGGCGTTAATTATCACCTCACTGCTGATCATTCCAGCGGCCACGGCGCGCCGTTTTTCACGCACGCCGGAGCAGATGGCGGGTATTGCGGTGATGATAGGGATGATTGCGGTAACGGGCGGGTTAACCTTCTCGGCGTTCTATGACACGCCTGCGGGTCCGTCTGTGGTGCTCAGTGCGGCGCTGCTGTTTATCTTCAGCATGATGAAGAAGCCGGCAGGTTGACAGACACTTCCCTCTCCTACGGGAGAGGGAAGTGAACGCTACGGCATTGCTGGCGGGGTAATCCCGAAATGATTCCACGCTCGCACCGTGGCCATGCGCCCACGCGGCGTACGTTGCAAGAAGCCCTGCTGGATCAGATAGGGTTCAAGCACATCTTCAATCGTTTCCCGCTCCTCACCAATCGCCGCCGCCAGGTTATCCAGCCCGACCGGGCCGCCAAAGAACTTGTCCAACACCGCCAGCAGAAGCTTACGGTCCATGTAGTCAAAGCCTTCAGCATCGACGTTAAGCATATCCAGCGCCTGTGAGGCAATATCTAGCGAAATTGTGCCATCGTGCTTCACTTCTGCAAAGTCGCGGACGCGACGCAGTAGACGGTTAGCGATACGCGGTGTGCCACGAGAACGCTTCGCGACTTCAAATGCCCCTTCATCGCTCAGCTCCAGCCCCATGTAGCGCGCACTGCGCCCAACGATATGCTGAAGATCCGCCACCTGATAGAACTCCAGACGCTGCACGATACCAAAGCGGTCTCGCAGCGGCGAGGTCAACGAGCCAGCGCGCGTTGTGGCACCGATCAGGGTAAACGGCGGCAGGTCTATTTTGATGGAGCGTGCTGCCGGGCCTTCGCCAATCATGATATCCAGCTGATAGTCTTCCATCGCCGGATAGAGCACCTCTTCCACCACCGGTGACAGGCGGTGGATCTCATCAATAAACAGCACGTCATGGGGCTCAAGGTTAGTCAGCATCGCCGCAAGGTCCCCCGCTTTTTCAAGAACAGGCCCCGAGGTCGTACGCAGGTTAACGCCCATTTCATTGGCAACGATGTTTGCCAGCGTGGTTTTACCCAAGCCTGGCGGGCCAAAAATCAGCAGGTGATCGAGGGCGTCGCCACGCAGTTTTGCCGCCTGGATAAAGATCTCCATCTGGGAACGCACCTGCGGCTGGCCGATGTACTCATCAAGCAGTTTAGGGCGAATCGCGCGATCCACCACGTCCTCAGCCTGAAGGGTGCCTGCCGATACCAGGCGGTCTGCTTCAATCATCCTTTACCTCACAATGCAGCGCGCAGCGCTTCACGAATCAGGGTTTCACTGCTGGCATCCGGTTTGGCAATTTTGCTCACCATACGGCTGGCTTCCAGAGGTTTATAGCCCAGCGCCACCAGCGCAGCAACCGCTTCTTGCTCAGCATCATCCGATGCCGGCGCGCCCGGAGAGGTCAGCACCAGATCGGTGGCAGGGGTAAACAGATCGCCATGCAGACCTTTGAAGCGGTCTTTCATTTCGACAATCAAACGTTCTGCCGTTTTCTTACCAATACCCGGCAGCTTAATCAGCGCAGCGGGATCTTCGCGTTCAACAGCGTTGACGAACTGCGGGGCGGACATGCCGGACAAAATGGCCAGCGCCAGCTTTGGTCCAACGCCGTTCGTTTTAATCAGCTCGCGGAACAGCGTGCGTTCCTGTTTATTATTGAAGCCGTACAGCAGCTGGGCGTCTTCACGCACCACAAACTGGGTAAAGACAATCGCCTCTTTGCCCGCGTCTGGCAATTCATAGAAGCAGGTCATCGGCATATGGACTTCATAGCCCACGCCCCCCACTTCCAGCACCACTAACGGGGGTTGTTTTTCAATGATGATGCCTCTGAGTCTGCCTATCACGTGACGCTCCTGCGTTCTGAAAATTTTTGATTGCCGACATAATAAAAAAAGGCTGGATAAACATCCAGCCTGATTTGTTATTATCGTAACCTGCCTCGCGCCAGATTGAGCCGCGACTCGCTCATTTGCATCGCGTTCTGGCTGACATGACAGTGGGTTATCGCAATGGCCAGCGCATCGGCGGCATCGGCCTGCGGGTTCGCGGGGAGCTTCAGCAAGGTACGCACCATATGCTGCACCTGGCTTTTTTCCGCACTTCCAATACCAACCACCGTCTGCTTGACCTGTCTTGCCGCATACTCGAACACGGGAAGGTCCTGGTTTACTGCGGCAACAATCGCCACACCGCGCGCCTGCCCAAGCTTTAATGCCGAATCGGCGTTTTTCGCCATAAAGACCTGCTCGATGGCGAAGTAGTCAGGCTGAAACTGGGTGATGATCTCCGACACGCCAGCATAAATGAGCTTCAGGCGCGACGGGAGATCCTCAACTTTGGTGCGAATACAGCCACTGCCCAGATAGGTTAGCTGGCGTCCAACCTGGCGGATAACGCCATAACCGGTAACGCGTGAGCCAGGGTCAATCCCAAGGATAATCGACATCACGCGTCTCCCGTAAACGGTTTATACGCTCTCATCAGAGAGTCGCTGCAACCTCATCAGAGATTTCACCGTTGTGATAAACTTCCTGCACGTCATCGCAGTCTTCGAGCATGTCGATCAGACGCAGCAGTTTCGGCGCCGTTTCAGCATCCATATCGGCTTTGGTAGACGGGATCATTGACACTTCAGCGTTGTCCGCTTTCAGGCCAGCCGCTTCCAGCGCGTCACGGACGGCGCCCATCTCTTCCCATGCAGTGTAAACGTCGATGGCACCGTCATCAAAGGTCACAACATCTTCTGCACCTGCTTCAAGCGCCGCTTCCATGATGGCATCCTCGTCGCCTTTTTCGAAGGAGATGACGCCTTTTTTGCTGAACAGGTAAGCCACGGAGCCGTCAGTGCCCAGGTTACCACCGGTTTTGGTGAACGCATGGCGCACTTCTGCCACGGTACGGTTACGGTTGTCAGACAGACATTCAACCATTACCGCAGTACCGCCAGGGCCGTAACCTTCATAAATGATGGTTTCCATGTTCGCGTCGTCATCACCGCCCACGCCACGTGCGATGGCACGGTTCAGAGTGTCACGCGTCATGTTGTTAGACAGCGCTTTATCAATCGCCGCACGCAGACGTGGGTTGGAGCCCGCATCGCCGCCGCCCAGACGTGCTGCTGTGACCAGCTCACGAATGATTTTAGTAAAGATTTTACCGCGCTTGGCATCCTGTGCCGCTTTGCGGTGTTTAGTGTTGGCCCACTTACTATGACCTGCCATAAAAATATCCTCAAAGAGCGCGCCTTCTCAGGCAGCGTTAATTACAAATTCTTCAATCGCCTGCCGGTTGCTCCACGACTTGGTCAGTGCGGCAGCATCCGTCGCATCCACCCAGCGGTAGGTCAGGTGTTCCGTGAACACGATCTCCCGTTCATGGGGCAGCGCGAGACAGAACCAGGATTCCGTATTGCGCTCAATACCCGGCGCATAGCGATGACGTAAATGGCTAAAAATTTCAAACTCCACCGTGCGCTGACAGTCCTTCAGGGTCAGTTGCTCACAAGCAACGTCAATGGCGACCTCTTCCTTTACTTCACGCGCGGCGGCCTGCGGCGCGGTTTCCCCCTCTTCCAGACTGCCGGTAACCGACTGCCAGAATTCAGGGTCGTCGCGCCGCTGCAACATCAGCACCCGCTTCGTGTCTTCTGCAAAAATGACAACCAGAACAGAAACGGGACGCTTATATGCCATATCAGTTTTTCTCTTCCTTTTTCACTACTTCAATGCCCAACTCAGCCAGAGAGGCCGGGTTAGCAAAGCTTGGCGCTTCGGTCATCAGACACGCTGCGGCAGTGGTTTTCGGGAAGGCGATAACATCACGAATGTTGTCGGTGCCGGTCAGCAGCATGGTCAAACGATCAAGACCGAATGCCAGACCCGCATGTGGCGGCGTACCGTATTTCAGGGCGTCAAGCAGGAAGCCAAACTTCTCGCGCTGCTCTTGCTCGTTAATACCGAGAATGCCGAACACGGTCTGCTGCATTTCACCGCTGTGAATACGCACAGAACCACCGCCCACTTCGTAGCCGTTGATCACCATATCGTAGGCGTTGGCCACAGCGTCTTCCGGTGCCGCCTTCAGCTCTGCCGCGCTCATGTCTTTTGGTGAGGTGAACGGGTGGTGCATAGCCGTCAGGCCGCCTTCACCGTCATCTTCAAACATTGGGAAGTCGATAACCCAGAGCGGTGCCCATTTGTTTTCGTCGGTGAGGCTCAGGTCTTTGCCCAGCTTCAGACGCAGTGCGCCCATTGCATCAGCAACCACTTTCTTGTTGTCCGCGCCGAAGAAGATCATGTCGCCGTCCTGGGCACCAGTGCGCTCAAGGAGCGCATCAACGATGTCTGCATTCAGGAATTTGGCGACCGGGCTGGTGATACCTTCCAGGCCTTTCGCACGCTCGGTCACTTTAATATAGGCCAGGCCTTTCGCGCCGTAGATCTTAATAAAGTTGCCGTAATCGTCAATCTGCTTACGGCTCAGCGCCGCGCCGCCGGGTACACGCAGCGCAGCTACGCGGCCTTTAGCATCGTTTGCCGGGCCGGCAAAGACCGCAAACTCAACGGATTTCACCAGGTCTGCAACGTCCACCAGCTCCATCGGGTTACGCAGATCCGGTTTGTCGGAACCGTAGCGACGCTCGGCTTCAGCGAAGGTCATGATAGGGAAATCGCCCAGTTCAACGCCTTTCACGTCGTTCCACAGGCTACGCACCAGCGCTTCCATGACTTCGCGCACCTGTTCGGCGGTCATGAAAGAGGTTTCTACGTCGATCTGGGTAAATTCTGGCTGGCGGTCAGCACGCAGGTCTTCGTCGCGGAAACATTTTACGATCTGATAGTAGCGATCGAAGCCCGACATCATCAGCAGCTGTTTAAACAGCTGAGGAGACTGAGGCAGCGCGTAGAATTTGCCCTTATGAACGCGAGAAGGAACCAGATAATCGCGCGCGCCTTCCGGCGTGGCTTTGGTCAGCATCGGGGTTTCAATATCGAGGAAACCGTGATCATCCATAAAGCGACGCACCAGGCTGGTGATTTTCGCACGGGTTTTCAGGCGCTGCGCCATTTCTGGACGACGCAGGTCCAGGTAGCGGTATTTCAGACGCGCTTCTTCGGTATTGACGTGGTTGGAGTCCAGCGGCAGCGCTTCAGCACGGTTGATGATCGTCAGATCGGACGCCAGCACTTCGATTGCACCGGTCGCCATATCGGCGTTTACGTTTTTCTCGTCACGCGCACGCACGGTGCCGGTGACCTGAATGCAGAACTCATTACGCAGCTCAGAGGCCAGCTTCAACGCATCTGCGCGGTCAGGATCGAAGAACACCTGAACAATACCTTCGCGGTCACGCATATCAATGAAGATAAGGCTACCAAGATCACGACGACGGTTGACCCAACCACACAGGGTGACCTGCTGCCCGACGTGGGACTGACGCAGCTGCCCGCAATATTCTGTACGCATGAGATATCCCTTAATTAGCCGCAGGCTAAATGTTGCCTGGTATACAGGCTACTCTGTCGCAGCTTTCTGTATGTCACAACTGGATGAAAAAAGGCGGCTATTATACTGGAAATTCCGCCGGAGGATAAGAGAGAAGCACGGTCTGACGGTCGTTTGCTGCACTCTTATTGCGTATTCTCACAAAAATTAACAAAATTATCCGCCCGATAACAGGCTGGATCATCGTAAGGTGTTGTTCATGCCGTTTATTTGACTGGAGTCACTATGTTTACACTCGATACCGCCAAAACCGCACTTGTGGTGATTGATTTACAGGAGGGGATCCTCCCCTTTGCTGGCGGCCCGCATACCGCCGACGACGTTGTCGGTCGCGCTGCCCGTCTTGCAGAAAAATGCCGTGCCGGTGGCGCGCCTGTCGTCATGGTGCGCGTCGGCTGGTCTGCAGATTTCGCCGAAGCGTTAAAACAGCCTGTTGATGCTCAGGTCGCGGCACATGTTCTGCCCGAGAACTGGTGGACCTATCCGGTATCGCTGGGCAAACGCGATAGCGATATTGAAGTGACCAAACGCCAGTGGGGCGCCTTCTACGGTACCGACCTCGAGCTGCAGCTGCGTCGTCGCGAAATCGACACGATTATCCTGTGCGGGATCTCCACCAATATCGGCGTGGAATCCACCGCACGTAATGCGTGGGAGCTGGGCTTTAACCTGGTTATTGCTGAAGATGCGTGCAGTGCCGCCTCTGCGGATCAGCACCAGGGCAGCATGACGAACATCTTCCCGCGTATCGGCCGCGTGCGCAGCACGGATGAAATCCTGAGCGCCTTATGATGTATGTGGGCTTGCCCCAATGGTCGCACCCGAAATGGGTGCGTCTTGGCATCACCAGCCTTGAAGAGTATGCCCGACACTTTAACTGCGTCGAGGGTAACACGACGCTTTACGCCCTTCCCCGGGCAGAGATTGTGGCGCGCTGGCGTGAACAAACTACCGATGACTTTCGCTTCTGCTTTAAATTTCCGGCAACCATTTCCCATAACGCCGCGTTGCGCCACTGCGGTGATTTAACCGAAGAATTCTTTGACCGGATGTCGCCGCTGGCTAACCGTATTGGCCAGTACTGGCTGCAGCTTCCAGCCACCTTTAGCCCGCGAGACTTGCCCGCGCTCTGGCTGTTTCTTGACGCCCTGCCCCGAGACTTTACCTACGGCGTAGAAGTCAGACATCCCGAGTTCTTTGCAAAGGGTGAGGCTGAAACCGTGCTCAATCGCGGCCTGCATGAACGGGGCGTGAACCGTGTTATCCTCGACAGCCGCCCCGTGCACAGCGCCATTCCACACAGCGAGGCCATCATTGATGCGCAGCGTAAAAAGCCCAAACTGCCCGTTCATGCCATCGTGACTGCGAAAAACCCGATAGTCAGATTCATCGGCAGCGATAATATGCAGCAAAATCAGGACATGTTCGCCGTCTGGCTACGAACGTTACCGAAATGGGAACCAACCACCACCCCTTATCTCTTTTTACACACCCCGGATATCGCCCAGGCGCCTGAACTGGTCGATGCTCTTTGGCAGGCCTTGCAGGCTGCGGTGCCGTCGGTAGGCCACGCCCCCTCTATCCCACAACAATCTTCTCTTTTCTGATATCACCCCCTATCATAGAGATGTGCCATCTGCCAAAAAACAGGGAGTTTGTATGGTCAGCGCGCTGTATGCGGTGTTAGGTGCATTACTGCTGATTAAGTTTTCATTTGACGTTGTGCGTCTGAGGCTGCAGTACCGTGTCTCCTACGGTGACGGTGGTTTTTCTGAACTGCAAAGCGCTATACGCGTCCACGGTAATGCGGTCGAGTACATCCCTATTGCCCTCCTTTTGCTGCTGTTTATGGAGATGGATGGCGCAGAAACCTGGATGGTCCACCTCTGCGGCCTGCTTCTGATTGCTGGCCGGGTAATGCACTATTACGGCTTTCACCATCGTATATTACGCTGGCGTCGTTCCGGCATGAGCGCGACATGGTGTTCGCTTTTGCTGATGGTGCTGGCTAACCTGTGGTATATGCCGTGGGAGTTGGTTTTCTCCTTCCATTAGCGCACAATACGCCCCTTTATTTTTCCCGGATTTTTACGTTATGTCAGATCGCGACACGCTTTTTTCCGCGCCTATCGCCAGCCTGGGCGACTGGACCTTTGATGAACGGGTTGCCGAAGTCTTCCCGGATATGATCCAGCGCTCTGTTCCCGGTTATTCCAATATTATCTCTATGATCGGCATGCTGGCTGAGCGCTTCGTTCAACCCGGCACGCAGGTATATGACCTGGGCTGTTCACTTGGCGCGGCAACGCTGTCCGTACGTCGTAACGTGCACCACGAAGGCTGCAAGATTGTTGCCGTCGATAATTCCCC
Source organism: Enterobacter sp. UNJFSC 003 (assembly GCF_036903355.1). Lineage (NCBI taxonomy): Bacteria > Pseudomonadati > Pseudomonadota > Gammaproteobacteria > Enterobacterales > Enterobacteriaceae > Enterobacter > Enterobacter sp. UNJFSC 003. The sequence continues at coordinate 730,317 of NZ_JBAKHK010000001.1, read as the reverse complement.
GGCCATGGTGGAGCGCTGCCGTCGTCACATTGATGCGTATAAAGCGCCCACGCCGGTTGAGGTTATTGAGGGCGACATTCGCGACATCGACATAACTAACGCCTCAATGGTTGTTCTGAATTTTACCCTGCAGTTCCTGGTACCCGAAGACCGTCAGCTGTTGCTGGATAAAATTTATAAAGGCCTGAACCCTGGCGGCGCGCTGGTGTTATCGGAGAAATTCAGCTTTGAAGATGCCGACGTTGGCGAACTCCTGTTCAATATGCACCACGATTTCAAACGTGCGAACGGGTACAGCGAGCTTGAGATCAGCCAGAAGCGCAGCATGCTCGAAAACGTCATGCTGACAGACTCCGTTGAAGCACATAAAGCACGCCTGCGCAAAGCAGGGTTCGAGCACAGCGAACTGTGGTTCCAGTGCTTCAACTTTGGCTCCCTGATCGCGCTAAAAGGCGGAGAGACGGCATGATTGAATTCAGTAACTTTTATCAGCTAATTGCGAAAAATCATCTTTCACACTGGCTGGAAACACTACCTGCACAAATCGCCACCTGGCAGCGCGATCAGCAGCATGGTCTGTTAAAGCAGTGGTCAAACGCGGTGGAGTTTTTACCTGAACTCACGCCTCACCGTCTTGATCTGCTGCACAGCGTGACGGCAGAAAGTGAAGAGCCGCTTTCTGCCGGACAAACAAACCGCATAGAAACGCTGATGCGCAACCTGATGCCGTGGCGCAAAGGCCCGTTCTCGCTGTACGGCGTCAATATCAATACGGAATGGCGCTCAGACTGGAAATGGGATCGGGTTCTGCCACATCTTTCCGACCTGACCGGGCGCACGATACTGGACGTGGGCTGCGGCAGCGGCTACCACATGTGGCGCATGATTGGCGCAGGGGCACATCTGGCAGTCGGTATCGATCCTATGCAGCTGTTCCTGTGTCAGTTTGAAGCCGTGCGTAAACTGCTTGGCAATGACCAGCGTGCGCACCTGCTGCCGTTGGGAATTGAACAACTGCCCGCCCTGAAAGCCTTTGATACCGTCTTCTCCATGGGCGTGCTGTACCACCGCCGTTCTCCGCTGGAGCATCTGTGGCAGTTAAAAGATCAGCTGGTTAGCGGCGGCGAGCTGGTTCTGGAAACGCTGGTGGTTGAAGGCGACGAGAATACCGTTCTGGTTCCGGGCGACCGTTATGCACAAATGCGCAACGTGTTCTTCATCCCGTCAGCGCTGGCGCTGAAAAACTGGCTTGAGAAGTGCGGGTTCGTGGATGTACGTATTGCAGATGTCTGCGTCACCTCGACAGAGGAGCAACGCCGCACCGACTGGATGATCACCGAATCACTTGAGCAGTTCCTCGACCCTGCCGATAACAGCAAAACCGTCGAAGGCTATCCGGCGCCGATGCGGGCAGTATTGATAGCGACCAAGCCGTAGCGTTTGCCCTGCACCGAATAAAAAAAGGCCCCTGTTGAAATTGCAGGGGCCTGGTACAAGCAAGCATCATATTGGGCGACATGATGCGCGGTAAAAATCGGTACGTTGCTACACGTGATGACCTTCAATAATCGATTTCATTACCGCAACCGACTCTCCATCGACACCGTAGCGTGAATACTCATCCGCCTCGGCATCCGTCGACATTGACAACCCTGTATTGCGATAGCGCATGGGCGACGGCATCCATTTGCCTGCAGAGCTATGAAGCTCTTCCACCCCTGCGTTTAAAAACAGTTCCAGATTACTGGCGCGGACTCCTGCGCCTGCCATGACTTTTAGAACACCGGAATGTGCGTTTAGTTCCGTAATTAATTGCAGACCTTTTTTAGCCGACGATTGCTGGCCCGATGTCAAAATACGCGCGACGCCAAGTTTATCAAGCGTATCAAAGGTTTGATGAGGATCGTTGCACATATCAAACGCGCGATGAAAAGTTACGGCCATCCCCTTCGCTGCCTGCATAACCTGACGCATGCGCGGCAAATCGACATTGCCGTCCTCATCGAGCAAACCGATAACCAGCCCCGGGAAGCCTAAGTCACGCACGATCGCGATATCTTCAAGCATGGCACCGAACTCGCCAGGCGTGTAACAAAAATCACCGCCGCGAGGGCGGATAATCGGGTGCACCGGAATAGCGACAGCCTGGCGGGCGGTTTTCAGCACGCCATAAGAAGGCGTCAGCCCTCCCTCCTTCGGAGCCGCGCACAGTTCAATGCGGTCAGCCCCCTGCTGTTGCGCAGTTACGGCACACTCCACGCTGTAACAACAAATCTCCAGCAGCGCCATATCATCCTCCTTAATCCATTGAATAGACCATTATCACACGCCGCCCGTAAACGGTGTCAGCGCGTCGTCACAACGCTTACGCCTCGCTGGCAACAATATGTTCAATTGTCCATGGATGAAACTTCACCGTCACCAGCCCGTCGGTCACCGCCAGCGTCGGATTAGGCAATCGCTCGCGCTCACCTTTGGGTGAACTCGTCTTCACAAAAATCCCCGGTTTGCTTAAGCCGTCGTCGGATAACAGCGCCAGCGCGCGCGCGTTCAAGGTTTCTGGCTCGCCCGGCAGCACAATTTCGATATGTTCCCAGCCTTCATGTGGGTAGCGTTTTTCACCGGGCCAGGGCAATTCGACCACGCTGAACGACCAGTGCGCCACGCAGACCGGCTCATGCAGCTTGAACAGGCAGATAGGGCGACCGTTAATGATGTTCTCAGAAAGCAGTTCTCCACACTGTTCAAATCCGCGACGCCAGCGTTCGGCTGTTGCATTCTGATGGCAGCGCAACGAAATGTGATCGGCCTCAAGCGGCGCGATATCCAGACCAAGACGGGTGGCAAGTTCTGTGAACGCCTGGGTGAAGCGCGGTAAATCTGCGGAAATATCATGCAGTTCTTCAATGGATTGCCAGTTCGCCATAAGTCAGTCTCTTAACGTGTCGCAAAGCCGCTAATTTACTCTGTTGGTCACGTTCTACCAAACGCAGAATCAGGGTTTTTATCACTGCATGATTATGCACACCTTCTTAGCCTGGATTCTGAACCATCTTCACCCGCAGCAATGCTGACGCCAGAAGGCATTTGCAGTATACTCCCGCCCTAAATTCTTTAACTGGCGCGGGTTGCTGTTAACCCGCATCAAAAACGTAAGGTATCCAGGTGAATATTCAGGCTCTTCTCTCAGAAAAAGTCAGTCAGGCACTGATTGCCGCAGGGGCAGCTGCGGATTGCGAACCGCAGGTTCGTCAGTCAGCAAAAGTACAGTTTGGCGACTATCAGGCTAATGGCGTGATGGCAGTGGCTAAAAAACTGGGCATGCCGCCGCGACAGCTCGCTGAGCAGGTACTGACGCATCTGGATCTCACCGGCATCGCCAGCAAAACCGAAATCGCTGGCCCGGGCTTTATCAACATTTTTCTTGAGCCTGCGTTCCTGGCAAGCCACGTTGACGCCGCGCTGAAATCTGACCGTCTGGGCGTGACCCAGCCAGAAGCGCAGACCGTGGTCATCGACTACTCTGCGCCAAACGTCGCGAAAGAGATGCACGTAGGCCACCTGCGCTCCACCATCATCGGTGATGCATCTGTACGCACCCTGGAATTCCTCGGCCACAAGGTGATCCGTGCGAACCATGTGGGCGACTGGGGTACCCAGTTCGGTATGCTGATTGCTTACCTGGAAAAACAGCAGCAGGAAAATGCGGGCGAAATGGCGCTGGCGGACCTGGAAGGCTTCTACCGCGAAGCCAAAAAACACTACGACGAAGATGAAGCGTTTGCCGAACGCGCGCGGAGCTACGTGGTAAAACTGCAGGGTGGCGATAAGTACTTCCTGGAGATGTGGCGCAAGCTGGTGGATATCACCATGTCCCAGAACCAGCTCACCTATAATCGCCTGAACGTGACCCTGACCCGCGACGACGTAATGGGTGAAAGCCTGTATAACCCAATGCTGCCTGGCATTGTGGCTGATCTGAAAGCCAAAGGTCTGGCGGTTGAGAGCGAAGGCGCAACGGTTGTATTCCTTGATGAGTATAAAAACAAGGAAGGTGAACCAATGGGCGTGATCATCCAGAAAAAGGATGGCGGCTACCTCTACACCACAACCGATATCGCCTGCGCGAAATACCGTTATGAAACTCTGCACGCCGACCGCGTGCTGTATTACATCGACTCGCGCCAGCACCAGCACCTGATGCAGGCATGGACCATCGTGCGCAAAGCGGGCTATGTACCGGATTCTGTTCCCCTGGAACACCACATGTTCGGCATGATGCTGGGTAAAGACGGTAAGCCGTTCAAAACCCGTGCAGGCGGTACCGTGAAGCTGTCCGATCTGCTGGATGAAGCGCTGGAACGCGCCCGTCGCCTGGTGGCAGAGAAGAACCCGGATATGCCCGCCGACGAGCTGGAAAAACTGGCTAATGCCGTGGGTATCGGTGCGGTGAAATACGCGGACCTCTCCAAGAACCGTACCACCGACTACATCTTTGACTGGGATAACATGCTGGCCTTCGAAGGTAACACGGCGCCGTATATGCAGTATGCCTACACCCGCGTGCTCTCCGTGTTCCGCAAAGCCAACATGGACGAAAGCGTGCTGGCGAATGCGACCGTGACACTCACTGAAGATCGCGAAGCGCAGCTGGCAGCGCGTCTGCTGCAGTTCGAAGAGACCCTGACGGTTGTTGCGCGTGACGGTACCCCACACGTAATGTGTGCTTACCTGTACGACCTGGCCGGCCTGTTCTCCGGCTTCTACGAGCACTGCCCTATCCTGTCTGCCGAAAGCGAATCGGTGCGTAACAGCCGCCTGAAGCTGGCGCAGCTGACGGCGAAGACCCTGAAGCTGGGCCTGGATACCCTGGGTATCGAAACCATCGAACGTATGTAAAAAAGAAACCCGGCGATTGCCGGGTTTTTTATTATCAGAAGTACTTGCGCAAATATTCCGTCAAACACAGGATCGCCATCGCCTGGCCGTAGGGCATCGACGTCAGCGGGATCTGGCGATAAAACGCCAGGTTACTCCCCATCCCCGTTCCGAACGAGGTTTGCAGCAGCTCCCCTTCCGGCGAGATATTGTTCACAATGCCGCGAATCGCTTTATCGGCGATCTCAGCATACTCCGCGCCGACATAGCGCTTGCGCACCGCTTTCAGGATCCCATAGGCAAAGCCTGCGGTTGCCGATGCTTCAAGGTAAGAATCCGGATCGTCGAGCAGCGTATGCCACAGGCCGCTGTCATCCTGGCACGTCGCCAGAGCCGCAATTTGCGCATTCAGCACCTGCACCAGATAACGACGAACGGCGTTGTTTTCCGGCAGGTCCACCAGCTCCAGGAAGTCCGGGATCACAATAGTCAGCCAGCTGTTGCCACGCGCCCAGCGCGCGCTGGCGAAGTTGTGGTTCCCGTCGTAGCTCCAGCCGTGGAACCACAGTCCGGTCTCCCGGTCCATCAGGTTCTGCACGTGCAGCAGGAACTGATACACCGCCTCTTCAACGTATTCCGGCTTGTTCAGCAGCTTGCCGATTTTTGCCAGCGGCAGCACCGTCATCATCAGCGTGTCATCCCACATCTGCTGAGGGTTCTCCTCCGCCAGAGTAATGTGCTGCATACCGCCGTGCTCGGTACGCGGCATTTCATTCATTGCCCATTCCGCCCAGCTCTCCAGCCACGGCAGCCAGGCGGGATTTTTTGTCTCTTCGTAACGGTACGCCAGCGTCAGGAATGGCGACATGGTATTGACGTTTTTGGTGGTCGCGCCTTCGGCAAAGCGGTCGGCAAACCAGCCGTCAATCACGTCACGCATGCCTTCATCACCGGTCTGGCAATAATACTGCCAGATGCCGTAAAGGCCGACGCCGTGCGTCCACTCCCAGCCGTCCCAGCCTTTGGTATCGATCACGCGCCCATCGTCCAGTCGCAGCAAAAATTCGCCTGTTTTGTCGTGGATATTGACCAGGCTGTGCGTCACCTTTTGAATCAGCGACTTCAGCTCATCTCTGGCGATAAAACGCTCTGGCTGACGCAGTAACGGGCTATGTTTGACAGGCCAAACTTTCATCATCTTAACCTCTGTTGTATGTCGAATTCAGTACCGCGCGATCCTTCAGCGAAGAAGCCGCGGGTTTATTGCGATTCAGGTAGCCAATGTTGTTGTTACCCCACAGCGATTCGTACGGCATACCGGCCAGCATCTCTACGGTGGCGCGGGCTTGCGGCGTTGCGCTTTCGGGGATGGCGCGGCCAGACTCACGCATTTTTGCCGTTTCTTCACGCAGCGTGCTGTGGGTCTGCAAATTGAGTTTGAAACGCAGGGAAACCAGGAAGCCGCAGAACAGAACCGCGATGGTGCCAACACTCAGGATCATCAGAATGGTATGGCTCACCTCTGCAGGCTGGATTTTTTGACCGCTCACGAAGCCCGACATCTGCATCACAATCCCGACCAGCATAACCGCCCCGGCCTGAGACGCTTTGCGGGTCAGGGTCATGATGCCGGCGAAGATCCCTTCCCGACGCTGGCCGGTCACCACTTCATCCACATCTGCAATATAGGTATAGGTATTCCACGGCACATAGTTGATACCGCCACGCCCCAGGCCGGCAACCGCAGAGACCAACAGCAGCAGGGCGTATATATCACTCAGGCCCGCGTAATAGAGGACGGCGTAAGAAATGGACGCCAGGCCAAACAGCACCACCACCATGCGATAGGACGGCGCAGGCCCAAAGCGGATGCAAAGCGGGATCATGGCGATAACCGCCAGGAACTGGAAGATGGCCATGGTGCCCAGCAAGTTTGAGGCCATGGAGGCTTCCTGCATCAGCACGAACACCACGTAATAGGTGAACACCGCGTTGAACACGTCCTGCGCAATGTATCCGCCCAGGTACATGCCCAGATGCTGACGGAAGATCTTGATGCGCAGCGTGGAGCTCAACTCCACAAACAGGCGGTTAAGGCTTTGCCCCAGCGTCAGTTTTTTCTTCTCTTCCTCAGCTCGCAGCGCGGCTTCGCTCCACTCCTCACGCGGGCGTTCCCAGGTAAAGAACCAGACGAACGTCAGCATAAGCGCGCACAGTACCGAGAAGACCAGGCTTGCGTAGAAGAAGGAGATCGCGTTGTCTTTACCGAAGTGCGTCAGCAGGACTCCCGGCAGGAACGAGGCGAGAATGGCCGACATCTGCGCCATCGAAATACGCGCGCCAGAGAACTTGGTTTTCTGCTTGAAGTCATCGGTCATTTCCGGCACCAGCGTTTCATACGGCACCAGGATCATGGTGTAGACAACATCAAATACCAGGTAGGTCAGTAGGTAGTACCAGAAGCTCATGTCCCCTACCCACATCAGGGAATAGCTAAACACGCAGGGTATCCCGAGGAGGATGAAGAACTTACGGCGACCAAAACGCTTGCCGAGCCAGGTGGTACCAAAGTTGTCGGTCATAAAGCCCATCAGCGGGCTGACAACGGCATCCAGTACCCTTGCTGCCGCAAAGATAAAGGTTGCTTCAATAGGGGAAAGTCCACAGAAGGTCGTATAAAAATATAAAAGCCAGGCCGCCGTCAGGGCGGTGGTTCCCGCACCGAGGAAATCGCCTGAACCATAAGCAAGATAGTTTGCGAGTCCGATTTTACGTGTTTTCATTGCCGTCAGCCCTAATCAGTTTTAGGAGACTCCCTGTAAGCAAACCTCATCCGGGAGTTTTTACACGGCTACAGTAAAATTATCGAACTGCTGATACCTTTCTGTTTCTGCCATCACATGGTGGCCAATGGCAAAAATGCAAAGAGTGTCATTACGCGTGTCACTGATTTATAAAACAGCGTTTCTATTGCATCAAAAGGCGAGGCCATTTTTGCGATCCAGCCGTCATAATTGTGTGATGGCTGGTGCGGGACGGGGTATTAGCGATAGTTAACGATCACGGAATTACTCTGCACTTTCAACGCCGGGATCAGACGCCCTCCCCCCGGCACTTCCCAGATAAAGCGCAAAGGCTCAACGGCGGCTACCCCGTTGAAGGCCTGAGTGGTGCCGCTTTCACCGTCGATTTCCGTACAGCGGGTCTGGGAACACAGCCTCACCCGCAGCCCCGCAGGCGTTGGCCCTATTAGCGCATAGTTCCAGACCACCAGGGTCATCAGGCCGGAAGCCGGTTCCGGCGGCGATAGCGGGCGGGAGGACATCGCCACCCCGCGATGGCTGAGCGTCACGCCCATACTGCTGGACTGCCAGGATCCCTCACCGGCTGCCTGCGCCATCAGAGGGAAAAGTAGGAGCCAGAGCCAGCTGCGCATTATTTGCCTCCGATGGTCGCGGTCATGCGAATATGACGATTATCGGACAGTTCGAGATTGGACAGAACCACCAGCTGGTTCAGGCTGCGGCGCAGGAAACGCGACAGCAGCGGTCGTAGCGCATGGTTAACCAGCAGCACCGGCGGCGCCCCCAGCATCTCCTGTCGCGCCAGCGCCTCCTGCGTTTGCGCCAGTAAGCGGTCAGCGAGGCCAGGCTCTAGCCCCCCACCGCCCTGCAGCGCCTGCAGCAGTAAACGTTCAAGCGGCGTATCGAGACCAATCACCTGCACTTCGCCCGTTCCCGGGAACCATTGCTGGGTAATTGCCCGCCCTAACGCCACGCGGACTACCGCCGTCAGTTCATGCGGATCGCTCTGGATTGGCGCATGCTCGGCCAGCGTTTCCAGAATAGTGCGCATATCGCGGATCGGCACTTTTTCGTCGAGCAGGTTTTGCAATACCTTGTGCAGCGTGGTCAGCGTCACCACGCCCGGGACCAGATCCTCGGTGAGCTTCGGCATCTCCTGCGTGACGCGATCGAGCAGCTGCTGCGCCTCCTGGCGGCCAAACAGCTCGGCGGAGAATTGACCAATCAGGTGGTTAAGGTGGGTCGCAACGACGGTACTGGCCTCTACCACCGTATAGCCCTGAATTTGCGCCTGCTCTTTCAGCGCACTCTCAATCCATATTGCCGCCAGACCAAAGGCCGGATCGACGGTTTGTTCCCCCGGCAACGTCCCTGCGGCCGTGCCCGGGTTAATCGCCAGCCAGCGGCCCGGATAAGCATCGCCGCTGCCAATTTCCACACCCTTCATCAGAATGCGGTAACGCGCAGGCGGGAGATCCATATTGTCACGGATGTGTACCACCGGTGGCAGGAAGCCCATATCCTGGGCGAATTTTTTACGAATACTGCGGATACGGCCAAGCAACTCGCCGTCCTGCTGGAAATCCACCATTGGGATCAGGCGGTAGCCCACCTCCATACCCAGCGAATCTTCCAGCTGCACGTCATTCCACGTCGCCTCCACGGCCTGCGTGTTCTCCGGCATTTTAACCGGTGCAGGCTCGGCGGTCGGTTGCATTTCACGCCCGCGCATCCACCAGGCAAGGCCCAGCAAACCGGCGGTAAACAGCAGGAACACGAGGTTTGGCATACCCGGGACCAGGCCCAGCAGCCCCAGCACCGCGGCAGCCAGCAGCATCACGCGAGGATTACTGAAGAGCTGCCCCACCATCTGCTCGCCGACGTCCTGGTCGGTGCTCACGCGCGTCACGATAACGCCCGCTGCGGTGGAGATGACCAGCGCCGGGATTTGAGCGACCAGACCGTCACCGATGGTCAACAGCGTATAGCTCTCCGCCGCGTGCCCCATGTCCATACCGTGCTGCAGCACGCCCACCAGCAGGCCGCCGACCACGTTAATCACCATGATCAGGATACCGGCGATGGCATCGCCGCGCACAAACTTACTCGCACCGTCCATTGATCCGTAGAAGTCCGCCTCCTGCGTCACTTCCGCACGGCGTTTTTTGGCTTCATCTTCTGCGATAAGCCCGGCGTTCAAGTCGGCATCGATCGCCATCTGCTTGCCCGGCATCCCGTCCAGCACAAAGCGTGCACCCACTTCCGCAATACGCCCGGCACCTTTCGTGATAACCATAAAGTTGATGATAACGAGGATAACGAACACCACGATACCGATTGCAAAATTGCCGCCCACCAGGAAGTGGCCGAAGGCCTCAACCACTTTACCCGCCGCTGCTCCGCCGGTATGGCCTTCCATCAGGATGATACGCGTGGAGGCCACGTTTAACGCCAGGCGCAGCAAGGTGGTAAACAGCAGGATGGTTGGGAACGCCGCGAACTCAAGCGTTCGCTGGGTGAACATGGCCACCAGCAGCACCATGATGGATAACGCGATATTAAAAGTGAAAAGCAGGTCGAGGATAAATGCCGGCAACGGCAGCACCATCATCGACAGAATTAGCAGGATCAGAATCGGTCCAGCAAGGATCTGCCATTGGGTCGATTTCAGGTTGCCGGGCAGGCGCAACATTGCCACCAGATTAGCCATCAGTGTCCTTCTCGTTCAAAAAATCCAGCGCCTCAGGCACCGGAAGGTTTTCAGGTTTCACAGGTCGTTGACCGCCTGCTAAACGCCAGCGCTTCAGCTGCCATACCCAGGCCAACACTTCTGCCACGGCGGCATAGAGTTGTCCGGGGATCTGTTGTCCAATTTCAGCGTGGCGGTACAGCGCACGCGCCAGAGGCGGTGCTTCAAGTATGGGAACGCGATTTTCAGTCGCGATTTCACGAATACGCAGCGCAATCAGCCCCGCCCCTTTTGCCACCACTTTTGGCGCGCTCATTTTGTTTTCGTCATATTGCAGCGCAACGGAGTAGTGGGTTGGGTTTGTCACAATCACATCGGCTTTCGGGACATCTTCCATCATGCGTCGACGGGCAGCCGCACGCTGCATCTGGCGGATACGCCCCTTCACGTGCGGATCGCCTTCCATCTGCTTGTATTCATCGCGGATGTCCTGACGCGACATGCGCAGCTTCTTGAAATGGCTGTAAAGCTGGAAGATGACGTCAAAACCCACCATCGGGATAATGCTGAGCACCACCAGCAGCGAGCACAGCCCGACAAGATTCATCGCATTTTTCATGGCGCTGAGCGGCGATTCGCTGATGAGGCGCATCATCTCTGGCCAGTTATAGAACAGGTAAAAGCCTGCGGCGCTTCCCATCAGCGTGGATTTGAGAATGGCTTTAACCAGCTCGGCACCGGTCTGGGCGGAAAACAGCTTTGCGATACCCGGCAGCGGGTTCAGTTTCGAAAATTTCGGTTGCAGGGATTTTCCGCTGAAGACCAGGCCGCCCAACATCACCGGCGACACCAACGCCACCAGCACCACGCCGGTAATAAGCGGCAGCAAGGCAATCATCGCGCCTTTAATCAAAATAATGATCTGACCCAGAATGAGGTTAGGATCGTTGACCATACCGTGGTCAAAACGCAATCCAGCAGAGAGCATTCCCGCCAGCTTGCGGGCGAGCGACTCCCCGCCCCACCAGATAATGCACACGCCCACGATAAGGATCAGCAGGGATGTCAGTTCTCGGGATCGGGGGATCTGCCCATCCTCACGCGCTTTTTCAAGTCGGTGGGGTGTGGGGGCTTCCGTTTTGTCGTCGTTCTCTTCTGCCACAGTGCCTGCTCGCAGCCCATTACGTCACGGGTATCATGCCAGCGAAGAGAAAATCCAATGGCGGGAAAAGCCCGTTTAATCGGGCTCTTTTCGGTGATTCTTGTCGTTATCCCCTCAGGTTGCGTTACCCGCCTGAGGGGATACTCATCATCAGAAGCCGAGGCTGTCCAACAGGTCGTCCACCTGATCCTGGCTTGCCACCACGCCCGCTTTGGTCGAGTCGAGCTGGGGGCCATTGAGCAGGCTTTCGTTCTCGCGTTTAGGACGAGACGCCGGTTCCGGGATGTTCTCCAAAAGCACCATCAGCAGCTGACGTTCGATCTCCTGAATCACATCCATCATGCGCTTGATAACCTGACCCGTCAGGTCCTGGAAATCCTGCGCCATCATGATGTCCAGCAGCTGCGCGTTGGTGAAGCTGGTGTGACCCGGGACATCGCCCAGGAACTGACGGGTATCCGTCACCAGCTCACGGGCATTTGCCAGTTCGATTGGGTTTTCAAACCATTCATCCCAGCGCTGGGTCAGCGCTTTCGCGCCTTTTTCCATCGCATCCTGATGCGGCTGCGAGGCCTCAACGCTGTTCAGCGCACGTTCTGCCGCCTGAGCGGTCATCTGCACAACATAGTCCAGACGATCGCGCGCATCGGGAATGGCTTCAGCCGCTTCGGCAATCGCCTGATCCAACCCCAGCTCACGCAGGCTGTCACGCAGCATGCGCGTCAGGCTACCAATGCGGGCGATAATGTCGCTAGGTGAATGTTCTTCAACGGGTTTCATAGCAGGTTGCAACATTTCCATCACCTCACATGCCGAGTTTCTCGAAGATCTTGCCGAGCTTCTCTTCCAGGGTCGCAGCAGTGAATGGCTTAACGACATAACCGCTCGCGCCCGCCTGTGCTGCCGCAATAATATTCTCTTTCTTCGCTTCTGCGGTGACCATAAGCACCGGCAGAGAGGCCATACCGGCATCTGCACGGATGGTTTTCAGCAATTCCAGACCATCCATGTTAGGCATGTTCCAGTCAGAGATAACAAAACCGAAGCTGCCTGCCTGCAGTTTGTTCAGCGCATCTACGCCGTCTTCTGCTTCTTCAACATTGTTGAAGCCCAGCTCTTTCAGCAGGTTACGCACGATGCGACGCATGGTGGAAAAGTCATCCACAACCAAAAATCTGAGCTCTTTGTCCGCCATAAAACACCACTCCTCTTTAAATACGTATTGCCTGTCCGGCACTGATTTTTGCCAGCATCTGCTGGCTTACCTGGCTAAGATCGACCACTTCGCTCACGCCACCCATGTTGATGGCCTCGCGCGGCATGCCGAACACCACACAACTTGCTTCATTCTGCGCGATGGTCCAGGCACCGGCCTGGTGCATCGCTAGCATTCCGGCGGCCCCGTCGTTGCCCATCCCCGTCAGGATCACCCCAACGGCGTTGCGCCCCGCATGTTTCGCCACCGAATGAAACAGCACATCCACCGACGGACGGTGCCGGTTAACCGGCGGCCCGTCATGAATTTTGATTTGATAGTTCGCGCCACTGCGCGAGAGTTCCATATGCTTGTCACCCGGCGCGATATACGCATGGCCGGGGAGAACGCGCTCGCCGTCTTCCGCCTCTTTCACGCTGATCTGACACAGCTTGTTCAGGCGTTCCGCGAACGAACGGGTAAAACCTGGCGGCATATGCTGGGTAATAAGGATACCCGGGCTCGAAAGCGGCAATGGCTGGAGTACATGACGAATTGCCTCTGTTCCCCCGGTTGACGCGCCAATTACCAGCAGTTTTTCCGAGCTGAGTAACGGGCCGGCCTTCAACGTGACCGGTACCGACATCGGTTTGTGCGCCGCAAGCTTCGCGCGCGACGCGGTGCGGATCTTCTCGGCGATCAATTCGCTGTACGCCAGCATCCCTTCACGGATGCCTAACTGCGGCTTGGTGACAAAATCCACCGCCCCCAGCTCCAGCGCGCGCAGCGTGATTTCAGACCCCTTCCCAGTCAGTGACGAGACCATCACCACCGGCATCGGACGCAGGCGCATTAACTTTTCCAGAAAATCGATGCCATCCATGCGCGGCATTTCGACATCCAGCGTCAGTACGTCAGGGTTATATTTTTTGATTAAATCCCGCGCTACCAACGGATCAGGCGCTGTCGCCACCATCTCCATATCGCTGTGGCTATTGATGATTTCCGTCATGATCTGGCGCATCAGTGCCGAATCATCAACAGACAATACCCTGATTTTACTCATGCTTTTTCCTTACTCAGCGCATAAACCGTTTGCCCACGCAGGCTAAACTCTCGCGCGAGGTTGCTAAAGTTTTCCGAGTGCCCGGCAAACAGTAAACCGTCAGGCTTGAGCAACGGAGCAAAGCGACGCAGAATGTCCTGTTGCGTCGTTTTATCAAAATAAATCATTACGTTACGGCAAAAAATAGCGTCAAACGGCCCCGGAACGTTGTACTGCTTGTCCAGCAGGTTTACGGGGGCAAACTCAACGCAGTTCGCCAGCTCCTGGCGTACGCGCACCAGCCCTTCATGCGGGCCCGTGCCGCGCATGAAGTAGCGCTGAAGCTGTTGGGGCGACAGCGTTTTCAGTTCATCCTGGCGATAAACCCCGTTGCGGGCTTTCTCCAGCACTTCGGTGTCGATATCGCTGGCGTACACTTTCCAGCGCCCCGGCGCCATGCCCAGGGTGTCAGCCAGCGTGATCGCCAGTGAATACGGCTCTTCCCCTGTCGAGGCTGCTGCACTCCAGACGCGGTACTCGCCGCTGCGCCGACGGGCATGATCGGCCAGCACCGGGAAGTGGTGCGCTTCGCGGAAAAACGCGGTCAGGTTAGTGGTCAATGAGTTGATAAATGCCTGCCATTCGGCGCTGTTTTGGTTCGCTTCAAGCATGCTCAGATAGCGGCCAAAATCATCCAGGCCGAGCGTGCGCAAGCGCCGCACCAGCCGGTTGTAAACCATGTCTCGCTTATGATCCGCAAGCACGATCCCCGCACGCTGGTAGATTAACTGACATATCCGACGAAAATGCGCGTCGGACAGCGCGAGGCGCTGTGTCATCTGCAACAGTAATGACGTTTGCCCTGGGGGCATTGGTGATGTCATAGCGCCTTCTTTATTACATTCAGGATACAACTGGCGCGGCCTGCGACCGCCCGACTTCTGTTACTGCTTCAACGTGCTCTTTGATATTAAATACCGCGACCAGCCCGGTCAGATGATCCGCCTGGTTTGCCAGCTGATCGGTCGCGGCCGCCGCCTCCTCGACCAACGAGGCGTTCTGCTGCGTCACCTGATCCATTTGGCTTACCGCCTGGGCCACCTGCTCAATCCCGCGACGCTGTTCATCGGACGCCGAGGCGATCTCGCCCATGATGTCGTTCACCCGGGTCACGGAGGTGACGATTTCAGTCATGGTTTTCGCTGCCGTATCGACAAGCGTTGAGCCCTGCTGGACGCGCGATACGGACTCTTCAATCAGCCCTTTAATCTCTTTCGCCGCGTTAGCGCTGCGGCTCGCCAGGTTGCGCACTTCACCGGCGACCACGGCAAATCCGCGCCCCTGCTCACCGGCGCGCGCCGCTTCGACGGCGGCGTTAAGCGCCAGAATGTTGGTCTGGAACGCAATACCGTCAATCACGCTGATAATGTCGCCAATCTTTTGCGAGCTGGCGGCAATCTCCTGCATGGTGCTAGCCACGTGGGAAGCCTGATCGCCCCCTTTCTTCGCGGTCAGCGCCGCCAGCTTTGACAGATCCGATGCCTGACGGGCGTTGTCGGCGTTCTGGCTCACCGTCGCGGTCAACTGCTCCATGCTGGCCGCCGTCTGCGCCAGTGAGGCCGCCTGCTGCTCGGTGCGAGACGAAAGATCGTTATTCCCTGCCGCAATCTCTGAAATCCCGGTGTGCATGGCGTAGCTGCCCTGCCGCACGTCGGTCACCGTTTCTCGCAGCGATCCCTGCATCGCTTTGAGGCTGGCAAAAATCGCCGAAATTTCGTTCTTGCCGTACACCGCCACCGGACGCGCCAGATTGCCCTTCGCAATGCTGTCGAAGTGGCTGCTGATGATTGCCAGCGGCTGCACAATCATCCTGCGTGACCACAGCAGTGCACCGCCGGTCAGCAGCGCGGCCAGGATCACCACGGTCACAAATATCACGCCTGACATGTGATAGCTGGTACGGCTGTCAGCACCCGCATGTTCAACGAACTGGTTCATATCCTGCTGCCATGCGTTAAAACTGCCGTCGAATGCAGCCTGAGACGCCTGCACTGGCGCGGTCATAAAGTCTGAGAGCTGGTTGTTCTCAAGCCAGGTCGCCTGGTGCTCAAGATCGCTGTGCCACTGGTCAAAGTTCTTCTTCATGGCGACGATGAGCGCTTTCCCTTTCTCGCTGACCGCCTTCTGAGAGGCGAAGGCGGTAAACTGCGCATCGGCCTGCTTCAGGCTGTCGCGCGCCGTTGCCATCAACGCTTTGATATCATCCGGCGGATAGCTCAACGCGGTTAAGGTCCCTGCCTTGTTCAGCGCAGTGCTTGCCTGCAACAGCACGGCACGCGTTTGTGCCAGTGCGGAGCGCTGTTGATTACTCGTCTCAACTTCCTGCAAATTCTGATAGCCATCGCGAAACGCCCAAAAAGACAACCCGTTACTGCCAACCTGCAACACACCACAAAGGATCAGAATCAAAAACAGTGTGGTCGAGATACGAATACGATTTAACATCCACGCTCCCATCAAGCGGCAAGCAGCCGCGGTTTAAATGTCAGTCAAAATGTTTCCCAGTTTTCATCTTGTCCGGTCTTCACCGCGCGCGTACCCGTCGCCGCTGGCGCTGAGGCCGGGGTGCGATGTGCCGCGTGCGTGTTGACCGTATTTCCAGCGAGTGAAGCGAGACGAAACGCCGAGACGGCCATCTTAAGACGGCTCGCCTGGTCTTCCAGCGCAGCGGCCGCCGCAGCGGACTCCTGCACCAGCGCGGCGTTTTGCTGTGTCACGCGATCCATTTCCGATACCGCCAGGGCGACCTGGTCAATACCACGACTCTGCTCGTCAGAAGCAGAGGCGATTTCACCCATGATGTCCGTCACGCGAGTCACGGCATTCACGATGTCATTCATGGTCTCCCCGGCGCTTTCCACCAGCACCGAGCCGGTATCCACGCGAGAGACGGAGTCCTGAATCAAGGTCTTAATTTCTTTCGCCGCATTGGCGCTGCGGCTGGCGAGATTACGGACCTCACCGGCCACCACCGCAAATCCGCGGCCCTGCTCGCCCGCGCGCGCGGCCTCAACGGCGGCATTCAGCGCCAGGATGTTGGTCTGGAAGGCAATGCCGTCGATAACGCTGATAATGTCGGCAATTTTCTTCGAGCTGTCGGCGATTTCATGCATGGTTTTCACCACGCCATCCACCACGCGTCCGCCGCGCTGCGCCGTTTCAGAGGCGCTTTCAGCCAGCTGAGAAGCCTGACGGGCGTTGTCCGCATTCTGCTTCACGGTGGCGGTGAGTTCTTCCATGCTGGCTGCCGTCTCTTCCAACGCAGAGGCTTGTTGTTCAGTACGGGAAGAGAGATCGTTGTTGCCCATGGCAATTTCACTGGTGCCGGTATAAATGGCATCAGAACCGTTACGCACGTTGGCGACGGTATCAATCAGCGAGCGCTGCATATGGTCAACGCTGGTCGCCAGTTCGGTCATTTCATTTCGCCCAGAAATGGCCAGCGTTTTGGTGAGATCGCCGCGGGCAATATCGCGAATATGAGCAATCACGCGTCCCAGCGGGTTAAGCAGCACATGGCGAATCCCGTACCAGACGCCGATCAGCACGATAACCAGCGCCAGCGCCATAACGGCCATCTGCCATTTTGCAAAGCGGTAGTCATTCTGGCTTTGCGTAAAGGCCGCGTGGTACAGGTCGCTGCTGGCTTTGGCATATTCGCCCAGTGCCGCACCGAGGGCGTTTTGCATCCCCTGCGTGGGCTGCGCGAAATAGCCGTCCATGTTTCCACTTTCCAGGAACTGGATAAGCTCGGTCAGGCCCGCAAAGTAGGCGTTGTATTTTTCATCGATGTTTTGGCTCACCTGCGCCATGGCCGGCAGCGGAGCAATCTTTTTAAAGGCGTCGTAATGTTTTGCGGCGTCAGCAAGGGTTGCACGCGCATTTTTAAGCAGATCCGTTTTCGCGCTGCTCTGTTGATTATTCGGATCCATCATCATGCGGGCGGACGAGCGGCTCAGGTTGATACGCGTTTGCAGCATCAGATCCCAGGTCGAGGTGAGTTCACTCTGCTGCATACGAAGATCGTTCGAGGCCGCAAAGCTGTCCTGGTTTTCTTTTAACGACGAAAAAAAGAGGCCGCCGGAAGTAAGCTGAAGAAGTGCGAAAATGACCAGCACCATCATGAGCATTGTGACAACGCGGATACGGTTCAACATACAACACCTTCTCATAGATTTATTAACGGTGTTATCGGCACAGGCCACAGGAACTTTACATTTGCGAAAGGGAAAAGCGTGGGGTTAAAACGCGACGTCAACGATCAGCGTGTCGCTGTAGGTGCCGGCAGGCGGGGTCGCCTGGTTGGTGAGGACTTTGGCGGTGTAGTTGTAGGTGCGTAACAGCCCGTCAGCGCTGAGCTGCGACGAGGCCGCGCTGGCCCAGCGCTCGGTACCGCTTCCACCCCAGCGGTTGCTGGTCGCTTCTTTATAAATGTCGTAACTCATGTAATTGCTGCCGCTGACCATACGTCTTACGTTATTGAGCGAATTGGCACCATTGTTAATGCCTATGGTGTAGGTACTGTCCTTGGTGCAGGTCACGGAGATAGCTTGAGAAACGGTGGGGAAATTTTGCACCAGCGGCGCGCTGTTAAAGTTGACGTCCGGCGTGGTCATGGCGCTGCAGTCGTTGGTGACGTTCATGTTCACCGTGATGCTGGTGCTGGCCGTGCCGGTTTGTTGGCCGGAAAGGCACACGTTGAGAACCCCGACGGAACAGACGCTGTAGGTGATGCTAAAGTTCAGCGTCACCTGGTAGGGTCCGGCCGTGACGTTTTGCCCCGCCACCGTGCGGAAATAAAGCGGGATGTTGTACTGCTTGCCACCGATCAGGTTTAACAGGGTACTGCCGCCCCAGGTGTAAGTTTTACTGGTTTGCACTTCACTGCTGGCAGCGCAGCCCTGCTGTCCGCACAGGCGCGTGGGGATCACATCCGCAATAGCCGCATTGTCGGTACGCTTCATGGTGGCACGGCTGTTGGCAGAGACCGTCGCCGAGATAAAGTTCAGCGTAACGGAATCGCTGGTCAGCAGGTTTAGTATCGCATCGCACGCCACCACCAGCGTGCCGGTGGTTTCCACCTCCCCGGTTCCGCTCAGGGCAAACGAGGTGACGCTGCCAAACGAGGCATTCACCGTGCTTACGGTACAGGCCGCCCAGCTGCCGCCTGAAAACAGCAGCAGAATCACCAGCAGCAGGCGCTTCACGGCGCCTCCCGGCAAAGCAGCGGGCCGTAGGTTTGCAGCTTATGTTCCGGATTCGCGCCAATAGTGAGCGTCGCCTTGCAGCGTTTGCCCTCCGGCGTGGTGACATCCAGCGCATTGACGTCGCTAAGATTTTCCAGCCAGGCAATGCCGTCATATCCCACAACGGCATTACTGCGTGAGGCGCGCTTCACCTGGCTGCCCACCGGGATGGCCTGCCCACGGGCATCATGCAGGATGACGCTTGCTACCCGCTCCTGCACCATCGGGAAATCAACCAAATACCCGCTGTGACGCCGAATCGCGACGCGCCGTTCAGTCTCCTTCAGCCGGGTATCGGCTGGCAGGTTCAGGGTGTTGATGCTGTAGCTCGCCGGATAATACGCCGACACGCCGCTCACCAGCAGATAACCGTTGGTGTTGGTTTTTCCGACCGGTTGATTCTCGTAGCTGACGGGAACGTCCGGATGACCGTCAGTACTGATCACCACAAAGGCGTCGTTGATTTTGTTTGCGGCAAACATCTCGCCATCCATCAGCACCAGGGAGCCCATCGCCTCGCCCCACCAGGTCATCATGCCCTGCTCGCCATAGCCCCCGCCCTGCAGCTCGATGTTGTTGTTACGCCAGCCCAGCGTTCCCTGCTGGTAGTTGCGCGATCGGGACTGGTTAGCCCACGCCATGTTCCAGCTCAACCCGCCGTCGGAGGGCATGGAGTGGTTATAGTTAATGCGCTGCGTGCTGCCTGCCGCCGGGGTGTTTTCAAACGTGACGGCAGCACTGTCACGTTCTCCCAACGGCACCTGAAGCGAGAGCGCAACGGTCCAGTCGCCGCGCTGCTGGTCACGACTGGCCGCCATGTAAATACTGCTGGAGCCCCACAAATTTCGGCTCCAGGAGAGGTTAAGTAACTCCGTCTTCTGGCTGTCAAAACTCTCAACACCGATCCAGGCCGCGCCGATATTGCCGTACTCGCCAAAGTTGAAGGTCAGGGAATACTGGTCGGTGTTGCGGCTAAAACTGGCTACAGGCTTCTCATTTTCGTCATAAACCGTTGGCTGATCGTACAGGGCCAGGTTGCCAAAACCGCGATCGCGACGGGTATGCTGGGTCGCCAGACTGAATTCACTGGTGCTGTACTGGTATCCCCAGTTAATTTGCCCGCCCTCATCCCCGCGCATGCGGCTATGGGTATATGAGGTGTTCACGACGCCAAAGCGTGCGAGCTTCACTACCGTACCGGCTCCGCCAAGCGCCAGTTCTTCTGCGCCTTCTGCATGCCCCTCAAGCGTCAGCCAGTCCGTAACGCCATAGCGATACGATCCGCTACCCGCCGCCGGGCCATAGTCAAAATTTTTGATACCGTAGTTCCGCCGCAGGCTGCCCAGCGAAACGGCGCCGTCGCTCAGCCCCTGCTTGAGCAAATCGCTGGTGACATAAAACGGCAGCGTGGTGCTCACCTGCCGTCCCAGCGCGTCGGTGGTGACCAATACCGCGTCCCCTGCGCCGTTAATATACGGCAGATTGGTCAGGGTAAACGGGCCAGGCTGGAGCTGGGTGGAACCTGAACGATAGCCATTGATAAAGAGATCAACCGAGGTCGGCACCGCCGCCTCCCCCGAGAACGCCGGCAGCGGCCAGGTCACCAGATCCGGGCGCAGGGAGAAATCGCGTCCGTAGCTGATCCCGCCCAAACGCACGCTGCTGCTCCAGCTCAGGGCATCGCTGATCACATCCCCGGCGGTCCAGGTGGTCGCGTCATCTTCATTCGTCATCAACAGGGTTGTGTCATAGCGCACGTAGCCTTCCTGCTGACCGTTGTTGCCGGCGAAATTTTCGCGGGCATAACCGGTAGATGAAAACGAGCCGCTCTCGTTGAAGTAACGAAATTCATGCCAGAGCGACGCCTGGCCGCCAATGTGTTCAGTATGGTTGGTATAAAGATCGTAATTGAGCAACGCGCCGCGGCCATAGTGGGGTTTGCTTTGGGCCGTTTGTCCGCTAAACGAGGTGACGCGAGACGATACCCAGTCGCGGGGGACGGTAAGCAGCAGACGCTGGGCGGCACTGTCATACTCCACGCGCACCTGCGAGAGCGTGGTGAGATTAACGTCCCCATTCGGCACATGCTCAGGAGGAAGCCCGGCGCGCAGCAGATCGGCACTGGAAATAAAGTAAGCGCCGTCGCGTTGCGTGACGGGCACCACCAGACCGGTATCGTAGTGGTTCAGCACGAGGGCAAGCTGAAACACCGCCTCACCGTTCATTGCCTGAGCTTGCGGAGGTGGCGGTAAGCTATCATCGCCGGGTTCGGCCCAGGCGCTGGCACTGACGCAGAGCAACATCATCATCGCGGGTTTCAGTTGACGGGCGTCGACTGCCATTGCGTATCCCTGGCATTAATCTGCGCGCTCAACTGACCTGGCTGACGTACGCCAGCCGGGAGTGGCCAACGTCGGGTGCTGCCCGGGAGTACATAGCCCAATAACCCATCGGCAACCGTGCGTTTTTGTCCTCCCTGCTCCAGCGTGACCTGGCTAAGCCTGACGTGCACCTCCCCCTGGTTACGAACTTCCAGTGCAGGCTGCCCGCCTTCCTGGGTGACGCGCCAGCTCAGGTTACGGGGTTCCACCAGCGCATGATGTGCGCCCTCTTTTTGGGTCGGGATGCCCTGCCCATAAACGAAGAGAGGAATGGAATACCGCATCTGCAGCTTGAGGCCGATGGTGGGATCGGCTTTGGCATCGGGCTGCGGGATTTCATCCACGATAATACGGTAGGCATGTTCTGCACCCGTTGGAACGGTGGCCTGCTTGATCAGGCGGATGAGCTGTTTTTTACCCTCGCCAATGGTGACGATGGGCGGGCTGGCAACCACGTCCTGCTGCGCGGTGTAGCGTTCATATCCCCCCTCCTGCTTCCAGCGCACAATGCGCACCTGCATGGTCGTGGCGCTGTTTCCCTGATTCTGGATCCACAGTTCTGTCGCGTTGGCCTCTGCCGACAGCCATGGATCGATGGGCCACAAGAGAATGGTCGCCGCCGCGTGCGACGGGTTCGGCGTAACGACCGCCATTCCCAACATAGTTACCAGACAAAACCGCCTGAACAATGGCTTCATCGACGTTCTCCCTTTTTCACCATGACAAGGTCACGGTGAGCTGATCTGAATACGAACCTGCCGGGCTAAACCCCGTCAGTAGCGCCACGCCAAAAAGCGGCAGCGCAATATTGTTGCTGTTGGTATAGGTCACCGGTATAGCCTGGTTAACCCCAATCTCGCTGTTCGCCGCCAGCGAACTGCTGCTGTAGAGCCGATACCCCACAACGTCGGCGCCCCCTGCGCGCGTCATTCGTCTGACAGACGCATAATTCTGTCCGCCGTTGATGCTCATGCTCAGCGCCACGCCCGGCGTACAGGCGATGGACAATGCCCCGTTGGGTACAAAACTGGTGCTAACGGGCGCGCTTTCAACGCCGGTATGGGTACCGAAATCCAGCGTGCCAAAAAGCCCACCGGTTCCGGTCGTCACCGCACAGCCCGGCACAATCGTCGCGCTGACCTTAAAAGACTGTGACGTTACCGCCCCTGCCAGCGGGGCCATCAGCAGCCCCATAGCCAGCACGAAAAAAGGCTGCACGACTCCCTCTGCGCTTAGGCGCAGACGTAAAAATGCCTTCATGGCTGGCGCTAGTAGGTAACGCTGACGTTAATAGTGTCGGTGTAGGTTCCCGGTACAACCGTGACGCTGTTACCGCCCCCGGTAATGCGCCCGTAGAGGGTATAGCTGTTCACGCCCCCCGCCGTCGAGGCTATCGGTAACGCCGCGTTATTGGCGATGATGTTGTTAAACCCGCTGTCGCTGTACAAGCTGTACGCCACGCCCTGCGCCGCATTGGCGGTATTGATCAGATAACGCGCAGGGGTTCCGGGCGTTCCGACAACCGTGCCCGGGGCGGTGGCGTTAGTATTACCGGTAATCGCTACCGTATAGCTGGCGGTCGTACATTGAATGGTAAAACTGTTCCCGCCGCTGGCACCGGTGAGCTGGGTTGTGAGCGTGGAAAAGGTCGCTGGATGAGTACCAAAATCCAATGACCCGAAGTTTATGCCGTTTTGAGTGGGCGATCCGTTGATAAGACAGCCATTTGTCAGGGTCAATGTTGCACCTATGGTGCCGCTGCTGGTGACGGCCAGCGCCTGTTGCGCTGTCGCAGCTGATAACAGGGTGCCTACACATATCAAAAGGAGTTTTCTTTTCATTTACCGCCCTCCAGAGATGTTTCCGTTCGCTTATCACATTTTATTTATACTGCTCAACATGTTAGCCCCGCTTAACACTCCTCAGAGGGGGTTACTGAGAATTTAGTTTATGGTTACCGCTTCAACCACTCTTGCTTGATTCAGCACAACTTTTGACGTATTGACACATTTTCTCATTAAAAAACATACTCTTAATGAATTCGAAACAGGGCTTTTTCATTTGGCCTTGAGGATATATCCACTAAAACGTGATCATAATCACAATATATCGTCGCAGCACGTACAACAAAATTAATAAAAATTAAAAACCAGTTGTAACTCATCTCGCTTTACTTCAATTTATGTGCCGAATAATTCCCGCAATGAAATAAAAAATTTATATATATCGGCGCGGGTTAAACCTTAGGCGTATAGAGGGTCTTTTTTCGTGGCAAGTGCAAACAAACTCACACTCTTCATCGTGATATTCATGCTGGCGGGTATTCTTTCAGGGGCGGCCATTCATGAATATGCTTCAGCGGATGCAATAAAATCCTGGTCGGAAAACATTACCCTTCTCACCGATATTTTCCTTCGGCTGATCAAAATGGTGATTGCGCCATTGGTCTTCAGCACGCTAACGGTGGGAATTATGAAAATGGGCGAAACCTCCACGATTGGTCGCGTAGGCGGCAAAGCGATGGTCTGGTTCATTAGCTCATCCGTACTGTCAATTCTGGTGGGGCTGTTTATTGTCACCCTCGAACAGCCCGGAAGCGGTCTTAACCTGACGGTTCCTACGCAGGCGGTCGATACCGGCCTGGCCGTCGGCGGTATGACGCTGAAAGCGTTCCTGTCCCATACTATTCCTACCAGCATCGCCGAGGCGATGTCGAACAATGAAATCCTCCAGATTGTCGTGTTTTCTATGTTCTTCGGCATTGGCGGCGCGTCGCTGGGGCAAAAATTCAACGCCCCTCTGGTTGCCGCACTGGACGTGGTTTCTCATATCATGCTGAAGGTAACGGGTTACGTAATGTACGTCGCCCCGCTGGCAATTTTCGCGGCCATTTCATCGGTCATCGCCACACAGGGTCTTGGCATTCTGCTGAACTATGCCTCCTTTATTGGCGGCTATTACGTGGCGATTTTCCTGACCTGCCTGGTACTGTTGGCAGTGGGTTACATGGTGCTGAAAAAAGAGGTATTTCGTCTGGTCGGCATGCTGAAAGATCCCGTTCTGGTTGCGTTTACCACCAGCAGTTCTGAGGCCGCCTACCCGAAAACGCTGGAGCAGCTGGAGCGCTTTGGCTGCTCGCGCAATATCGCCTCTTTCGTCCTGCCGATCGGTTATTCGTTTAATCTGGTCGGCTCGATGGTGTATTGCTCGTTTGCCTCGATGTTTATCGCCCAGGCATACAATATTCACCTGAGTTTTACCGAAGTGACGGTTCTGATGCTGACGCTGATGCTGGCATCGAAAGGGATTGCGGGCGTACCGCGCTCGTCTCTGGTGGTGCTGGCGGCAACGATCCCGAGCTTTAATATCCCGGTGGCGGGCATTCTGCTGCTGATGGGAATTGACCATTTCCTGGATATGGGGCGGTCTGCCATTAACGTGCTGGGGAACGGCATTGCGACGGCGATGCTGTCGCAGAATGAGGGCGCGCGGGAAGCGGAAGCTGAGCTGGTGGAGCAGGAAGCGTAAGGACGTAAAAAAGGTGAGGTCTGATGCCCTCACCCCATTCCTCAGCCCACAGGGAGAGGGAGCAAACACTAAAAACGGCAACCTCGGTTGCCGTTTTGCATTTAGCTATGCCACGTGATTCGCCGCGATATCCAGCAACGCCATCTCATCGCTGTTCAGCAGCTTCTCAATGTTCACCAGTATTAACATACGATCGCCGAGCGCACCCAGCCCCGTCAGATATTCAGTGGACAGTGTAACCGCAAACTCTGGCGCAGGGCGGATTTGATCAGAGGTCAGGGACAGCACGTCCGACACGCCATCCACCACGATACCCACTACGCGCTGGCCCAGATTCAGGACGATCACCACGGTGTTGTCATTGTACTCCACGTCGCCCTGGCTAAACTTCACGCGCAGGTCAACGATAGGGACAATCACGCCACGCAGGTTGGTGACGCCTTTAATAAAAGCAGGCGTGTTTGCGATGCGGGTAACCTGATCGTAACCACGAATTTCCTGCACTTTCAGGATATCGATGCCGTACTCCTCATCGCCCAAAGTGAATACCAGGAATTCCTGTCCTGATGGCTCGCCCGCCAGTTTCGTTACATTACTCATACCGGTCATGTTTTTACCTTCTACTTAATCAGGCGGCTGTGTACGCCACACGTTGTTCACGATTTAATCCCTGAAGCGCTGACACATCGACGATCAGCGCAACGCTACCGTCACCCAGAATGGTGGCAGCAGAAATACCGGGCACTTTGCGGTAGTTGCTTTCGAGGTTCTTCACCACGACCTGGTGTTGACCGATCAGTTGGTCAACCATCAGCGCATAGCGACGCCCCGCGCTTTGCAGGATAACAACAATGCCCTGTGTGGCTTCGGTTTTCGCACCGTCCACTTCGAAGACTTTCCACAGTTCGACCAGCGGCAGATACTCGCCACGGACTTCGAGGACGCGTTCCCCACCCGCCAGCGGATGCAAATCTTCTTCGCGCGGCTGCAGCGATTCCATCACCGCGTTCAGCGGCAGAATGAAGACTTCGTCAGCCACCTTCACGGACATGCCGTCAAGGATCGCCAACGTCAGCGGCAGCAGAATTCGAATGGTGGTCCCCGATCCTTGCTTAGACTTGATCTCAACGTGGCCGCCCATCTCCTGGATGTTACGCTTCACCACGTCCATCCCCACACCGCGTCCGGAAACGTCGGTCACCTGCTCGGCCGTCGAGAAGCCCGGCGCAAAGATCAGCATGCCCACTTCTTCGTCGGTCATGTTTTCGTGGACCGCCATGCCCTGCGACATCGCCTTCGCCAGGATACGTTCGCGATTCAGGCCCGCACCGTCATCCGTTACTTCGATGCAGATGTTGCCGCCCTGGTGTTCCGCAGACAGAATCAGGTTGCCCACGGGAGATTTGCCCGCCGCGACGCGGTTTTCAGGCAGTTCGATTCCGTGGTCCAGGCTGTTACGCACCAGGTGCGTTAACGGATCGATAATGCGCTCGATCAGGCTCTTGTCCAGCTCGGTGGAGCTGCCCATCAGGGTCAACTCAATCTGCTTGTTCAGCTTACCGGCGAGATCTCGCACCAGACGCGGGAAGCGGCTGAAGACGTATTCCATCGGCATCATACGGATAGACATCACGGATTCTTGCAGATCGCGGGCGTTACGCTGGAGCTGACCCATGCTGGTGATCAGATCGCCGTGTGTTACCGGGTCCAGTTCGTTAGAACGCTGTGCCAGCATAGACTGGGTGATCACCAGTTCGCCGACCAGGTTGATCAGCTGGTCCACCTTCTCAACCGCAACGCGGATGCTGGTTGATTCACTGGAGCGGGCCGCCGGTTTTTCGCCTCGGGCTGGAGCTGACGCGTCTTTTGGCACTGCTTTCAGCGCAGGCGCCGCCGCAACAGCGGCAGGGGTTGCGGCCTCAGCGACAGCGGCAACCTCTTCCACCTCAGCAAGGGCATCAGCGGCTGCCGCTTCGGTTTCAAAGGCAATCTGATCGGCTTCGATAACAAAGCACAGCACCGCCACAATGTCGTCCTGACCGATACCGTCATCCAGCGTCGCGGCAAGGCTGTCTTTACCTTTGACCACGTTGCGTAATGTCGCCAGGTTACCCAACTCTTCTTCAAGCAGGTTAACTTCGCTCTCTTTCAGGCGTGACAGTACCACGCGCAACTTGCCCGGTTGTTCCGGTGCTGGCGCGGCATCGTCTGCGGCCACCGTATCGACAACGCTCAGTTTCGCCGCCGGCACAACGGCTGCGGCGACGTCACCTTTTGCTTCCAGCGCAAGCTGGCGCAGTGCATTGCAGATATATTCAAAGCTGGCGGCATCAGGCTCTGCCGAGCTTTTATAGGCATCGAGCTGTTCCTGCATAATATCTTTGGTTTCCAAAAACAGGTTAATAATGTCGGTATTGAGCTGCATCTCACCGCGTCGTGCTTCATCAAGCAGGTTTTCCATTAAATGGGTCGTTTCCTGCAAAATGGTAAATCCAAAAGTTCCTGCACCGCCTTTAATCGAATGCGCCGCACGGAAAATCGCATTGAGCTGCTCTGAGTCGGGTGCTTCAGGCACCAAATCCAGCAAGTGCTGCTCCATATCGGCCAACAATTCGTCGGCTTCATCAAAAAATGTCTGGTAAAAATCGGTAATATCCATGCTCACGCTATCACCTCGGATTGGCTGGTGGCGATGTTGGAACGGCAGCCGAAGGTACGGCCCCAGGCTGTTTTAAATCGTCCAGTGACTCATTCTGACTTTCGGCGTTTTCGTGCAGGATGGCCTGCTCCGCCTGCTGGTTCAGCACTAAAAGACTGATACGACGGTTGATGGCGTCATCCGGCCCGCGGTCGGTAACGCGCATGGTTGCTGCCATGCCGACCACGCGCAGTACCTTGCCATCATCAAGCCCACCTGCCACCAGCTCGCGACGCGAGGAGTTGGCACGATCGGCAGAAAGCTCCCAGTTACTGTATCCCTTCTCACCCGAGGCATACGGGAAGTCGTCCGTGTGTCCTGAGAGGCTTACGCGGTTAGGGATCCCGTTCAGTACTGGCGCGATAGCGCGCAAAATATCGCGCATGTAGGGTTCAACCTCGGCGCTACCGGTTTTGAACATCGGGCGGTTCTGGCTATCAATAATCTGGATACGCAACCCTTCCTGGACCAGGTCGATCTTCAGGTGCGGACGCAGCGCGCGCAGTTTCGGATCGGCTTCAATTAACTGGTCCAGATCGCCACGCAGTTTCTTCAGGCGCGCCTGCTCCATTCGTCTTTTCAGTTCGTCGATGTTAGGCTCTTTTTTCACCTCACCCTTCTGCTGGGTGTAATCATCCCCGCCGCCGGGGATCGGGCTGTCGCTGTTAGAGATGCGCTGCCCACCGGTTACCGCAGTGGCCAACGGCGTTCTAAAATATTCGGCAATCTGAATCAGTTCTTTCGGGCTGGAGATAGAGATCAGCCACATCACCAGAAAGAAGGCCATCATAGCGGTCATAAAATCGGCGTAAGCAATTTTCCACGAGCCATGCGAGCCGTGCCCATGCCCCTTGTGCTTGCGTTTTTTTACGATGACGATCGGATGGGACTGGTTTTTCATGCGTCCTCAGTTGTCGTCTGTTGGTTTGGATTTTTCACCGCACGCACGTGTTCTTCCAGCTCGATAAACGATGGACGCTCGCTGGAGTAAAGCGTTTTACGGCCGAACTCCACGGCGATAGGCGGTGCATAACCG
Organism: Enterobacter sp. UNJFSC 003; assembly: GCF_036903355.1. Lineage (NCBI taxonomy): Bacteria > Pseudomonadati > Pseudomonadota > Gammaproteobacteria > Enterobacterales > Enterobacteriaceae > Enterobacter > Enterobacter sp. UNJFSC 003. Next base: position 701,595 of record NZ_JBAKHK010000001.1, on the reverse strand, counting down.
TTGAGATTTGAGAGCAGCGTGATCTTCACGCACTGCATCATTTTGGTGGTTTCCGCGCTCTTCTGACGCAGCACGCTGGCCAACGGAGAGATAAAACCGTATGCCAGCAAAATACCGAGGAAGGTACCCACCATCGCATGCGCAATCAGCGCGCCCAACTCCGCCGCCGGACGATCCGCCGAGGCCAGGGCGTGCACGACACCCATCACCGCCGCAACGATACCGAAGGCCGGAAGAGAGTCCCCCACCAGCGCGAGGCTGTTTGCCGGCACTTCGGATTCGCTTTCGTGAGTTTCGATCTCTTCGTCCATCAGCGCTTCGATTTCGAAGGTGTTCATGTTGCCGCTGATGATGAGGCGCAGGTAATCGACGATGAAATCCAGCATCATGGCGTCGGCAAGAATGCGCGGATAACTGGCAAAGATTTCGCTTTCTTTCGGGTTTTCAATGTCCCGCTCCAGCGAAAACATGCCCTGCTGACGAGACTTCGCCATCAGACGGTAGAGCAGCGCCAGCAGATCCATGTACATGCTTTTGGTGTATTTCGAACGACGAAACAGCAGTGGAATTGCTTTCAGCGTGCCCTTGATCGATTTACCGTTGTTGCCAACGATAAAAGCCCCTACCCCTGCGCCGCCGATGATAATAAGTTCAGCCGGTTGATAGAGTGCTCCAAGGTGCCCGCCGGTCATCATGTAACCGCCGAAAACTGTACCGAGAACTACCAGGTAACCTAATAAGATAAGCACGACATCATCCTTCCGCTAGTGACTATGGCAGGACGTTCATTTCGACAGCATTTCCGAAACTGAGGGTAAAAAAAAAGCAGCAGTAATTGCTTACCGCTGCTGGAATCTAGCCCACAGGTTCGGGTTAAACAGCTTGTTCGATCTGTTCATCCAGCAGTTGTGGAATAATATCGGCAGCATCCCGGGAAAGTTTACGTCTTTTTACTGCACGGGATGGAGGCTGGCATAAACTGCAGGCGAAGCTGCCAGCGGGCTGATGAGCATGGGTAATAAAATTGCCGTCGCAGCAGTTGCAGCGAGACAATTCAAGCATTCCACTCTCGACAAACCGCACCAGCGTCCAGGCACGAGTCAACGCCAGCAGAGGTCCATTTTCCTGCTGGGGGCATTGTTCGAGGTAAAGTTTATAGGCTTTGATCACGGCATCAACGCCGCTGCATAAACCGGTTTTCAGAAGGTACTTCCACGCATTACAGAACATCGAGGCATGGATGTTCTGTTCCCACGTCATAAACCAGTCTGTTGAAAACGGCAGCATCCCTTTTGGTGGGGGGCTACCGCGTAACTCTTTGTACAATTTAATGAGACGACCACGGCTCAGTTGAGTCTCGCTTTCCAGCATTTGTAAACGAGCACCCAGGGTGATCAGTTCCATTGCCAGTTGTATGTCACGGGCTTCCTGAACAATGCTTTTTTCGCTCATTATTATGCCCTTTTCTTACGGGCAGCGTCATCAGGCTGGCTGATGTCGTTGAGCAAGCGGGTTGAAAGAAGGATTCCGGTATGGATCTGTTGAAGATCGTCAACGCGAGATTCCTGGGTCAGACGCGTGATCGTCTGTGAATCATCAAAACGGAACTGGCAAACCAGTTGATTCGTTTCAGCGAGTTTAACCATCTGTGGGAGAGTTAAGCCGCCAAGCATGTTTGCCATTTCTTCGTTCACACCAAGACGAAACATCGCGGTCGCCTTGTCCTGACTAATCAAACGCTGCGCGAGCAGTAAATACGACAAGTTGATGTCATAGATATGTTTTAGCAACTCGGATGTATGCATTTTTCCCATCCCGAATAACCAACTATTATTTTTATGCGGAAAGACCGCACCCCGTGATGTCGCCGGGAAATCACCCGGTATAAAAAATAAGGCCAAATGCATAGTTGAATTTAGGTTTGTATTCAGCAAAACGCGCAACGACCGAAACGCGGCTGCGTTTCTTACACGATTTATCATTTCTTACAAATAACTAAGATTTTTCCTAATTCGACGCAAACTCTACTCGTCAGTTTTGACACATACAATGCAGCCTACCCCAAATTTAAAAAAAATGTGATCCACGTCACATAATTTGAGTGAATATTCCCCATAAACCCATCAGCATGACTTGTAATTTGTGTAATTTTTAACCAAATCGAACTATTTTATATTCTTAATGGACGAATACTCATGCAGAAGTATGAACTGTCGGGCTGAATCAAACGTTTTTTAGCCCGAAACGGGCGACACCTGTCGCTTACACCAAATGAGTCTTTTGGTCACAATTTCATTACTCATTAAAAACATATAGTTAGAACCAAGGGGAATAAAAATTGTTTCGGGGCGTGATCATTTGAAATGTGTTTATCCCTGGGCTAAATGATTTAGCACCAGACGCAGGAAAATGTGTGATTTACGTTAAGTTGTTAATTTTTTTCATTTAGGCGTACTTTTCAGTTATTCTTCTTATAAGAATAATTAATGAATAATTATGATAAGCTTCACACTAATGTCGTATTCCCCTCTTGCAGAAGCAGTGATTTCGCGGTAAAGCTGGCATAGACACCGTGTTCAGACATTGAAGGAGTGCGTGATGAGTTACTCCCATCTTCTTGTTTCTGTTGCTGTTTCACCGGAAAGCCATCAGCTCGTCGCCCGTGCGGTTTCCATCGCCAGGCCGAACAATGCCCGCATTAGCCTCATTACCCTTGCAGCCGAACCAGAGATGTACAATCAGCTGGCAGCCCCTATGCTGGAAGATATTCGTGAGGTATTGCAGGAAGAAACGCAGCAATTTCTGCGGGAATTGGTTGATAAAGCCCACTATCCTGTTTATGACACCGTCATTGCGACAGGTGAATTAAATGAACATATTCTCAGTATGTGTCGTAAGCAGAATATTGATTTAGTGATTTGCGGAAATCATAACAAAAGCTTTTTTTCGCGCGCGGCCTGCTCGGCAAAATCGATTGTCGCGTCAAGCCAGGTTGATGTGCTGTTAGTCCCTCTTGGGGGCAATTAAGCCCCCAGAGGAATATCACGCTAATTTAGGAAAGGTCGCGATCTTTTTTTGCAGATCCCCTTCATGACTTTGTGGGCTTATCTTGCGCAGATCGCGAATAAAACGCGCCTGCCAGCTGTCGATATCATTCTTCAAAATCGTCTCCATCATCTCCGCATGTCGAGAAATGCGCTCCGTTAGCGGCATCGTCAATGCGCGATTTAGCGCGTTAGCCACATCATCACGGTCATAAGGGTTGACGATAAGCGCGGAGGTTAACTCGTTCGCGGCTCCGGCAAATTGTGATAACACCAGCACGCCAGGGTCTGCAGGGTCTTGTGCTGCCACATACTCCTTCGCCACCAGATTCATCCCGTCGCGCAGCGGCGTCACCAGGCCCACATCGGCATAGCGAAATACCTTCATCAGGATCTTACGATCGAAATGCTGATTCAGATAAAACAGCGGCGTCCAGCCTAGCTGACCATATCGCCCGTTAATCCGCCCTGCCTCTGTCTCCAGCTGATGGCGGATGTCCTGATACGCCTGCACTTCACCGCGCGATGTGGGCGCAATCTGCGTGTAGCGAATTTTACCGTGATGCTGAGGGTATTTATCCAGCAGAGTTTCGTACGCCAGAAAACGCTCTGGCAGCCCTTTAGAATAATCCAGGCGTTCAACAGAAAAGATATTCTTAACGTTTTTCAGCTCGTTCTTAAGCTGAGCCAGCTTGGGTGGCAGCGGCCCGGACGCCTGCTCGGCAATCTCCGCCGGTTCTATACCAATAGGGTACACCTCGGTATGAAAGACTTTGCCCCATGCCGTATGGGCCTTTCCGCCTTTCGTCACCAGCCGCGTTTTGCCTGATATGGAATCGAGGAATGCTAGCCTGTCGTTATCCGTCTGGAACCCCAGCAGGTCATAATCACACAGCGCTTCCAGCAGCTCTTCGTGCGGCGGCAGCGCGGTAAAAATCTCCGGCGTCGGGAAGGGAATATGCAGGAAGAAACCGATGCGGTTGTTCACCCCACGCTTTCTCAGCTCTCTGGCGAAGGGCAAGAGGTGGTAATCGTGGATCCATAAAATATCGTCTTCTTCGATTAACGGCAGAAGTTTATCCGCCAGCAGGGCATTGACGCGGGAGTAGCCTTCAAACGATTCACGCTGGAATTTTACGAGATCCAGACGATAGTGAAACGCGGGCCACAGTACGGCGTTTGAGAACTCAGAGTAATACTCATCATAATCTTTCTCCTTGAGAGCAAAAGAGGCCCACGTGATGTTGCCGTGCGTGACGGTATCGAGCGGTTTATCTTCTTCACTGATATCACCACCCCAGCCAAACCACAGCCCGCCCGCGGCTTTCAAGGCACCTAAAATCCCTACCGCTAATCCCCCTGCGCTGGTTTTTTTATCATCAGGCGGTGCAATTCGGTTAGAGACGACGACTAAGCGACCCATAATGGTTTCCCCCGTTGTTTTGCGCTATTTGTTGTTGTTGCTGGTTAGCGACGTCAGTTATCCACTGCCAGACGCTGGCGACGCTTTCCAGCCGCCATCCGGCACAGGTATCACCAGGCCCGACTTTGACAGACATGCCGCCGGCCTTGTTTACCACCGTAAACCCGGCCTCATCGGTCAGGTCATCCCCAAAAAATACCGGCGTGCGCCCCTTAAAAGGCGCTTCAGCCATAAACGCTGCAATGGCAGCGCCTTTGTTAATTCCTTCCGGTTTTATCTCAATCACACACTTCCCCGGCTGTAGCGCGAGCTGCGGGTGCGCATCGGCCACGCTTCGGGCAATGGCAAATACGGCAGCTTCATGGTGCGGAGCCTGACGGTAATGCAAGGCAAACGCCATGCCCTTGGCTTCCAGTTCCGTACCCGGCAGCGCGTCCAGAGCAGAAGAGAGGTGAGTGTGCAACGTCTGAATCAGTGCATCGGGAAGTGAGACAATGTGCTGTTGATCATGGATATCGCGGCGCTCCGCTCCGTGTACACCGGCCAGCGGAAAGTGGTATGGACTGGCGAGCATATCCAGCTCGGCCATTGAGCGCCCTGAAATCAATGCCAGTGCTCCCTCGTTCATCCGCGAGAGCTGCTGCAAATTCTCTAACACCACATCCGGTACGACGACCTCATCGGGATGCGGCTTTATCCCGGCGAGCGTTCCGTCGAGGTCAAAAAAGAAAGCATATTCTCCGGGCAGTACAGGCGGTGCGGTTAACAAGTCAGCCACCCTAATCCTCCTTACAGTTAGCGAAAGGTAAACGCCTTTACCTCCTTCATAGCCATGTAAGTATAGACAGTGTGACGGTGCTCGCCATTTGACAACCGCCCCGTCAGTAATACTGGCGGGGCGGTTAAGGGGTCAACTATGGTTAGTAGTTGAGCAAGTGAAAGGCGAGAATTTCATCAGACCGTTCGCTTCGCTTTTTGCTTGTAACGGTCGAAAATCACGGCTGCCAGCAGGATCAGACCACGTACCACGTACTGCGAGAACGGCGAAATATTGAGCAGGTTCATGGCGTTCTCTACCGTCCCCAAAATCAGGATACCCGCCACCACATATGAGATTTTTCCGATGCCACCTTTCAGGGAGACCCCCCCTAAAACGCAGGCAGAAATGACGATGAGCTCATAGCCGATAGAGGTCATTGGCTGGCCACTGGTCATACGCGACGCCAGGATAATCCCCGCCGCCGCCGACACCAGGCCAGAAAGAACAAAGATGATGATCTTGGTTCGCACAACCGGCACGCCCGCCAGACGTGCCGCTTCTTCGTTTCCGCCAATCGCCAGGGTATTACGACCAAACGTGGTGCGGTTGAGCAGGAAGCCAAAGAGGATGAGGCAGGCCACCGTTAGCCAGATAGGCGCAGGCAGGCCCAGCCAGTTGGCATAGCCCAGGGTAAAGAAGCGCTCGTCTTCAATCCCTACTGCCTTGCCGTCTGAGATGATATAGGCCAGACCGCGCACGATTTGCATGGTCGCAAGCGTGGTGATCAGGGCGTTAATCTTCAGACGGGCAATGACAAAGCCATTCACTAGCCCGCTCAGCACGCCGAGCATCAGCCCGGCAAAGACGCCAATCCACAGGCTTTCGGTCATATTGATGACCACCGCCGTGGTTACGCCTGCACAGGCAATGACCGAGGCCACGGAGAGATCGAAGTCACCCGAGGCCAGACAGAACAGCATACCGCAGGCCACCATGCCGGACATGGAAATGGCCAGCCCCAGCCCCTTCATGTTGATGAAGGTGGCAAAATTAGGCACAAAAATCGCGCAGGCGAGGAACAGTGCGGCGAAGACCACCAGCATGCCGTACTGATCCCAGATGCGTCCAAAACTGAAAGCCGACTTCGGCGCTCCGGAGGTAGTAACAGAAGACATCTTTGACTCCTTACTCAGGCGACAGCCTGGCTAACTTTAGGCATGGCGAGACTCAACGCCTGTTGTTCATTCGCCTGTTCATGCAGCAATTCACCGGCAATTTCACCTTCACGCATGACAACAATGCGATCGGCAACGCCCAGTACCTCAGGCAGGTCGCTGGAGGCGAACAGCACCGCCACGCCGCGTTTTGCCAGTTCATAAATCACGTTATAGATCTCGTGTTTTGCGCCGACATCAATACCGCGCGTCGGTTCATCTAATAAAATGACCTTCATGTCCTCCGACAGCCAGCGGCCTAAAATCGCCTTTTGCTGGTTGCCGCCGGAAAGGTTCATGATCAGCTGTTCCGCACCCGGCGTTTTGATGTTGAGCGAACGGATATGATGGTCAGCGTTGCTCGACTCCCAGCCGTCGTTGATCAGACATCCCGCGCGAATGTATTTGCGCCTGGCGGAAATATTGATGTTGTCACGTACGGAGTGAACCGGAATAATGCCTTCGGCTTTTCGGTCCTCCGGGCAGAGCATCATGCCCGCATTGATCGCGTGCGCTGGTTTCTGAATATCGACCTTTTCACCATCAATTGAGACCTGCCCGCCGGTGATGCGCGTCCCGCCGAACAGGCCTTTCATCAACTCGCTGCGCCCCGCCCCCACCAGACCAAACAGGCCGACGATTTCGCCGCTGCGCACCGAAAGCGATATTGGCGTACGCACGCCTGGCGCCTTGACGTTATCCAGGCGCAGACGTTCAGGTCCGTACTCGCGCGTTTGCCAGTGATAAATATCCCCCAGCTCGCGTCCGACCATCGCCTGGACAAGCTGGTCATGGTTAACCTGTTGCATGTCGGTAAAGGTGCGAACATAACGCCCGTCTTTAAACACGGTGATGGCATCGCTCAAGGCAAAAATTTCTTCCATACGGTGTGAAACGTACAAAATGATGCGCCCTTCTTTGCGCAGCTCCCGGATCACGCGGAAAAGGTTTTCGATTTCTCGCGCAGAAAGCGAGCTGGTGGGCTCATCAAAAGCGATGACCTTGGCATTACGCGCCAGCGCCTTGGCAATTTCGACCATCTGCCACTGGCCGATGGAGAGATATTTCAGCGGCGTCTGAGGATCGACATCCAGACCAAGATGCTTTAACTGCAGCCCCGCTTCATAATTCAGTAGCGAACGATTAACAAAGCCGCTTTTGTGCGGAAGCTGGCCTAAATAGATGTTTTCCGCCACGGTCATCTCAGGAATCAAATGTAACTCCTGATAGATAATGGCAATGCCGGCGTTTAACGCCGCCGTGGTATCGGCAAAAACGACCTCTTCACCGCGAATGGTCAGCGTGCCGGTGGTTGGCGTGTAGTTGCCGCTGAGAATTTTCAACAGCGTGGATTTCCCCGCGCCGTTCTCCCCCATCAGGGCATGAACCTGGCCGGCATAGCAATCAAAGCTAATATCGGTCAGCGCGTTAACACCGGGGAACGTCTTCCCGATGCCGCGGAAAGAGAGATACGGATCAGACTGTTGCATAACGTCTCCGTGAATTCTGTAGTGTGTACGTCTGGCCCCTCACGGTGCGTGAGGGGCACAATCACAGCGTATTACTTACCGCCCAGCCCTTTTTTCGCCAGTTCCTCTTTGAAGTTTTCGCGGGTGATCAGCACCACGTCAGTCACTTCAGTGAATTTCGGCGGTTCAGCCCCTTTGGTCACCCAGTTGTAGAGCATCTCGCTGGATTTATAACCGTGTACGTCCGGGCTTGGCAGCAGGGAGCCGTAGAAACCGGTCGCCTGCGCTTTAGAGAGTTCACTCACGGCGTCAACGCCGTTGATGCCGATACCGATGACGTCAGGCGCTTTAAAGCCCTGGCCTTCCGTTGCACGCACGCCACCCAGCACGGTGTTGTCGTTCATGCCGACCACCAGCCAGTGTTTCACTTCTGGATGCTGAACCAGCATGGAGTTCGCCGCATCGAAGGCGCCGGGGATATCGTTAGATTTGGTCGGCACTTTGTAGATCTGTTTTTCCGGGAAACCGGCGGCTTTCAACGCGTCCATTGAACCCGAGGTACGACGACGCGCCGTGTCCAGTTCATCGGCGGTAATTGCCATTACGCCGGTCTCTTTGACATCCCAGCCGCGTTTTTGCATCTCTTTATAGAGTTCCTGTCCCTGGCGCTCGCCGATTTTAGTCGCGGCCATCATCACCAGCGGCACGCTGTCCATCGGTTTGCCTTTGGCATTGACGAACTGATCGTCAACCGCAATTACCTTCATGCCGTAGCCGCGCGCTTTGGCGGCGATCGCTGAGCCCAGTTTCGGGTCGGGCGTACAAATAACGAAACCTTTTGCGCCGCTGGCCGCCAGGCTATCAATGGCGTTCAGCGTTTTCTCACCGTCAGGCACGGCGATTTTGATCACGTCAAAACCGAGATCTTTCCCGGCCTTATCGGCGAATTTCCATTCAGTCTGGAACCAGGGTTCTTCGGGCTGCTTGACCAAAAAACCGAGTTTTAAATTTTCTGCGATAGCGGATTGTGACATAACAGCAGCCAGACCAATGGCCGCCAGCGCTTTAGTAAATTTGTGCATGGTAAACTCCAGCTTAAGCATTCTTTTCGGTAGGGAATATTTGCGTGCTTCTTATTTAATCGGACTTAAAACAAGACATTAGCGCTTACCTCGTCATAAGCGTTAGTGCTGGTGATAGTTTTAGCGGGAAATTAATCATCCATAAGAGAGCGCCATCACACCGCAGAATTACAGTAATTGCGTACATAAATTCAGCGAAAAATGACATAAAAACGGCAGGAATTGTCAGACAAATGAAAGTGAGTTAAGCAGAATTATCCATAAGATCAGCTAAGAAGTCCCTGATACCCGGACGCTGGCGCGCCCGGAGGAAAAATCACCACGGATAATAAATATGATCGGCGTGATCGCGAACGGGTGTTTCGTCGCCTAAAAGACGTGCCGAGAGGGTTAACGCAAAGTCAAAGGCGTGACCAAGACCTTTTCCGCTGATCAGGTTTTTATCCTCCACGACCGGCGCATCAATATACTCGCCGTCAGTGACCGTTTGCCATAAGTCACCCGAGCAGACATAGCGGCGCCCCTTGAGTAGCCCATTCCTACCCAACACGCGCGCTGCGGCGGAACAGATTGGGCAAATGAGTTTTCCACTTTCGTCATGGGCAGAAACAAAGCGCACCACGTCCCGGCTCGCGGCCAGGTTCACGCTGCCCTGCGGCCCGCCGGGTAATACTACGGCGTCATAGAGCGTATCGATACGCTCTGTTAAGGTGCTGTCCGCCACCATGGGAATAGCATGGTAACTCACCACGGCACGCGATTCCGCGCAGGCCAGCGTTTCCACCTCAATATGCAAACGGCGCAGGATATCAATCGTGATAATTGCTTCCGCTTCCTCAAAACCTGGTGCCAGCAGCACCGCAACTTTTGCCATCGTAAACCTCAGTGAATGCAACGTTATAAAACACCGTTTCATTTTCACAGAGTGCGTAATAACAAACCTGTGCCGCGATCACAGAAACGCCTATTGAACATAAATTGATTTAGCGCAAATTTATGCTTTCATCATATATTCACCCCTACCCCTTCTGGATTATATTTTATAGAAGAACTGAATTCGCTGGTTATTTATAAGCGTAAATTAATGACGCATTAAAATATAAAAACTGATAAATCAGCACGTTAAGAATTAACAAAAATATCACTCTCTGTTTAAAAATCTCTACTATATTAAAATTTGTAATGTATGGTAAACACAGCCGCATTAAGAGTTTTCTTAGGCCAAATACAAGGGTATGCTTATTTATATCGAACACAGGAAGTGAATATTCGGTCCACCAACCTTTGTGCAGAGATAACCACTCTGCCTTCAATGATACGTACCTGCCGGATCAGGTTTAGCAGTGGACATTACGTCCCACAGTCAATAAGGATATGAGTATGGCTACCCAAGCGATGATGCAAAAACTTAACGCCCAGTTGAATCTTGAATTTTACGCCTCAAACTTGCACCTGCATTTGAGCTCATGGTGCTCAGAGAAAAGTCTCAATGGTACGGCCACCATCTTTAGGGCCCAGGCGCAAAGCAACGTTACCCATATGATGCGCGTCTTTAATTTTATGAAAGCCGCGGGGGCGAACCCCACCGTAAAAGCCCTGGAAACCATCAATGATGATTACGCTTCACTGGAAGAACTGTTCCAAAAAACGCTTGAAGAGTATGAGCAACGCTGCGCCACGCTGAACAAACTGGCGGATGAGGCCAAAGCTCAGCATGACAGCACAACCCTGAAATTCTTACGTGATATGGATAAAGAACAGCAGCAGGACGGCATGCTGCTTAAGTCTCTTGCGCACGAAATCCGCAACGCAAAACGTGCAGGGCTGTGCCCGGAGCAGACCGATCGTCACCTGCTCGATATCTTAACGGTTCAGCACCACTGATCGCTTTTACCTGCTCCGCACAGGAGCAGGTTCCCTCTCTTATCAACTCACTGCTTTTGCTGATATTTAACAAATCAGATCTCGCTCCCAACGAATAACCCTACATCGTGTGATGATTTATTGAATTACATTATCATCGACGAGGGAGCATCATGATCACCATTGAGTTTATTGTCATTATTGCCTGCCTGCTGGTAGGAACACGTTTCGGCGGCATGGGACTGGGGCTAATAAGCGGTATTGGCCTGTTTATTCTTAGCTTTGTCTTTGGCCTGCAGCCGGGTAAACCGCCGGTAGACGTGATGCTCACCATTCTGGCCGTTATCGGCTGTGCGGCCACCCTGCAAACGGCAGGCGGTCTGAATGTGATGATGCAGTTCGCCGAGCGCCTGCTGCGTAAACATCCGCAGCACATCACCCTTCTCGCCCCGTTTACGACATGGATGCTGACTTTTCTGTGCGGCACCGGACACGTGGTCTATACCATGTTCCCGATCATTGCGGATATCGCGCTGAAAAAAGGGATCCGCCCGGAGCGCCCAATGGCCGTTGCCTCTATCGCCTCACAAATGGCCATTACCGCCTCGCCGGTTTCCGTGGCCGTGGTGTCGCTGGTCTCGATACTGGGGGCGCAACACGGGATCGGCCACGCATGGGGTATCCTCGAAATTCTTGCCGTGTCGGTTCCCGCCTCGCTGTTTGGCGTTGCCATTGCAGCACTGTGGAGCCTGCGTCGCGGCAAAGATTTAGCCGATGACGTGGAGTTTCAGGAAAAGCTGAAGGACCCAAAACAGCGCGAGTTTATCTACGGCGGTACCGAAACGCTGATGGACCAGCGTTTTCCTAAACAGGCCTACTGGTCAACCTGGATCTTCTTCGCCGGGATTGCGGTCGTGGTCCTGCTGGGGGCGCTGCCTGAACTGCGCCCTGCGTTTGAGGTAAAAGGCAAAATGACGGCACTGTCGATGAACCTGGTCATTCAGATGATGATGCTAATCGCCGGGGCGGTCATGCTCATCGCCTGTAAGGTCAATGCGTCCGCGATATCAAGCGGTGCGGTATTTAAAGCGGGAATGGTCGCTATTTTCTCGGTATTCGGGGTCGCGTGGATGAGCGATACCTTTTTTCAGGCACATCTGGACGAGCTGAAAATGGCGCTGGAAGGCGTAGTGAAAAGCCACCCTTGGACCTATGCCATCGTGCTTTTCCTGGTCTCTAAACTGGTGAACAGCCAGGCGGCAGCGCTGACGGCCGTTGCGCCCATGGGGCTGATGCTGGGCATAGACCCAAAAATGCTGATTGCCTTCTTCCCGGCGTCTTACGGCTATTTTGTCCTGCCGACCTATCCAAGCGATCTGGCCTGCATCGGCTTTGACCGTTCGGGCACAACCCGTATCGGCAAATTTATTGTCAACCACAGCTTTATTCTGCCGGGACTGATTGGCGTGAGCTGCGCCTGTGCGGCGAGCTATTTGCTGGTGCAAACGTTCTTCTAACTCTTCACCGGGCGACAGTTGCTGTCGCCCGTCGACGTTCTCTCAGAAATGAGTTTCTCATTTCACCACATCGGTTTATACCCTACCTCGTTCGAGCTGCAGCCAACGCACATGCAGCATGAAGCGTGACGGGTATGTTTAGTGAGACTCACCCTGCGGTGTGAATCTCAACTCGATCAGTGCGATAGCTTTCTGGATCGCACGCATCGTAACCGGGTCTGCTGCAGCAGGATGGCTGGTAAAATCGATGTTTTTCAGTTGGGTAGACATTTTCTCGCGCACCTCGACTGGCGCGATAACGTCAATCACATCAAGGATTTGTTTGATAACCAGCTGGCATGCGACGACGTCAGACACCAGTTCCTGATCGGCGCTCAGGTTTTGAGACATGGGGCTTACTCCTGTATTTAAAGGCCGCCATAGTAACAAAACGAACGCCCCTTCATCTCCCTCTCGCCGCACGCAGGCATAAAAAAACCTGCCGAAGCAGGTTTTTTATCAGAACATCGCACCCGGCGGCACGTCTTTAAATGTGTTGCAGTAGTTAGCCCACATGCTTTTCAGGATTTTGCGCAGCTTCATTGTAATGCTCCAGTAACGTGTTATGCAGGTGTTATTGTTAATGCGCTTATAATATGACCACCATCACAGAAATCAATATTTTTGTGATGAATATCACGATTACAAATCCATCGGTGCTGCTGGAATGTTATAAAAACAACGTTGAATCCGTGGGTTAGCTTCATATAAATTCCAGTAAATTTTTATAATTTTTTTTGATACGGCGGGCTGAAAATGAGTGAGAACGTAACCGGCAAAGAGAGCCGAGGCTTATCGCCCGCGGCGCTGCTGGTCGCCGGGGCTTTCTTTATGGAGTTTCTTGACGGTACGGTGATTGCTACCGCCCTACCCGATATGGCCAAAAGCTTCGGCGTACAGGCCGTTGACTTAAATATAGGCATCAGTGCGTATCTGATTACCCTGGCGGTACTGATTCCCGCCAGCGGCTGGATTGCGGACCGCTTCGGCGCACGCAAGGTTTTTGCGCTCGCACTGGCTATTTTCACCCTCGCCTCTGTCTTTTGCGGTCTTTCAACCACCGTTGATCAGTTTGTTATCATGCGCGTGCTGCAGGGAGCGGGGGGTGCGCTGATGGTTCCCGTCGGCCGGCTTGCCGTTCTCCGCACCACGCCAAAACATCAGCTGATTACCGCCATTGCTACCCTGACCTGGCCCGCACTGGTGGCGCCAATCATTGGCCCACCGTTGGGCGGTTTTATCACCAGCTATGCCAACTGGCGCTGGATCTTCTTTATTAACGTACCGCTGGGACTTATCGCTATTGCTCTGGCATTGCGGGTTATCCCCGATCTGCATGAAGATGCGCGTCGCCCCTTCGACCTTCCGGGATTTATCGCAACCACCGTTGCAATGATGTGTCTGGTGTATGCGATGGAGTCGATGGGTGGGGAGCATCTCAACGCTGGGCTGACCTTATTCCTGCTGGCCATCGGTACGGTGGCGCTCATTTTCGCACTGCGCCATTTCCGGCGGGCGCAATGCCCGATGATCCGTCTTGATGCACTGCAGGTGCCGACGTTTCGCGTGACGATGTACGGCGGATCGCTTTTTCGCGCCTCGATTAGCGCGGTCCCCTTTCTTCTGCCGCTGATGTTTCAGGTGGGGTTTGGGATGAACGCTTTTCACTCTGGCCTGCTGGTTCTGGCGGTGTTCGTCGGCAATCTGACCATTAAACCGGCCACCACGCCGCTTATTCGCGCCCTGGGCTTTAAGCGGCTATTGCTGGTCAACGGCGCCCTGAATGTACTGGCTTTGCTGGCCTGCGCGTTCATTACGCAGGATACGCCGGTATGGCTGATGATGCTGGTTCTCTATCTCGGCGGGGTATTCCGTTCAATTCAGTTTACGGCGGTGAGTACGCTGGCCTTTGCCGATGTGCCCTCCGCCCAGATGAGCTATGCCAATACGCTGTTTTCCACCGCAACGCAACTCGCCGTTGGGCTCGGGATAACCCTGGGCGCTATTGGGATTCGTATCGGCGAAAAGATGAGTGAGAGCCTGGGGCTGGGGGCTGTCCCGGGGATGAGTTTTCGACTGGCCTTTGTCGTGATTGCGCTGGTGTGTCTGGTGGGGATGTTTGACACCTTGCACCTGACGAAAAATGCAGGCAGTGCGGTCTCCGTTAAAAAGTAGCGTTAGCCGGGCAAACACCGCGTCGCCCGGCTAAGGCTCATTAGCCTACGATTCCGCGGACAAAGGCTTCGATCTCTTTATCCTGGCAGTTTTCAAAGAAGCACTGCTGGAAGCGCTGCCCGGAAACGGCAGTTTTTACCAGCTCAGGATCGATAGCTCGCAGGGTATCCAGATAGTGCTCTTTCACCACCGCCGCTTTCACCTGATTCAGAATGCCCGCATTCCGCACCTGTGGCTCTTTGCGCTCTGGTGGATAGCCTTCGCCATTACGGCCGGTGAAGGCTTTTTCAAAGATGAAGCGAACGTTCAGCTCAGCGCCCCAGCCAAAGCCTTTTGCAAATGGCAGAGAGAGCGCGTTGCCGTTGTTGATCTGGGCAAACAGGAAAGCATCTGCTGGGTCAATGCAATAGCCGCAGATTACGCCCGGATGGATATTCAGAGACATCAGCGCCCCCTGGCCCGTTCCACAGCCGGTCACCACAAAATCAACGGCTTTGGCGTTCAGCAGAATGCTCGCCATAATGCCCAGATGGATATAGGTAAGATGGTGATCGTTCTCATCGCTCATCCCGACGTTGTAGACCGGGAAGCCCTTTTCATCGGCAACGGCTTTTAACTCATTAAGGATGATGGCATTTTTCGCGGCCTGGCTGTTTTCCATCATCAGTGCAATTTTCATCATGTCTCTCCTGAATGCATGGCGGGAATCCCGCTGTGGGTAGCTTTTCGCCTTAACCATACTATCAAACAAACATGCTTTCAAATTAACTGAAAACTTGTTTTAAAAAACAAGCATGGGCTCACAGTTCTGAAGAGATCGGGCCGTGAGAAAGAGAAAGGCCAGAATATCGGGCTATTCCAGCCATTGTCTCTGTCGTGTGCAGGTAGGATAATTTCTCCCCCTTCTCTCAGAGTGAACCATGAAAAGAGTCTTCGTTGCCGGTACGATCCTGCTGCTTGCGGGGTGTCACGTTAATCGCCAGGCTGAGATAAGCAGGCTGGATGCTCCCAATGGGATAGTCCGCCTCGACTACGGCCAGGCAATGCTGCAAAATGCGTATTCCGATGAATATGTCAATAATGGTACGGCAGCTAAAGCCTGCCAAACCATGGGATTCGCTACCGCCTCCGCCTATGGGCAACCGATTAAGACCTGCACACTCATTAGCGGCTCCCTGTGCCTGAACGAGACCGTGACTATTCAGTACAAATGCATGGGCTATGCAGTTAACCCTAACGCAAATAACCCGTGGTATTAATCAGCGCTGCCAGCCCGGCTGGCACTTTATTTCTCTTCAGAATAAATATATAGATCGCCAATGCGTTTTATTCCCATTCGTATTTTTAAATAATCATTTATTTATTTTACTTTTTGCAAATAATTAAATAACAAATTATAGTGTCGCTCATCGTGAACAAGAAATAATAAACCGGAGCGTCACCATGCTGAAAACTGAAATGATCGATAAGCTCAATGCTCAAATGAATCTTGAGCTTTTTTCATCCCTGCTTTATCAGCAGATGAGCGCGTGGTGTAGCTATCACAGCTTTGAAGGCGCTGCTGCGTTCCTGCGCCGTCACGCTCAGGAAGAGATGACCCACATGCAGCGTCTGTTTGATTATCTGACGGATACCGGCAGCCTGCCGCGCATTGAGACCGTTACCTCACCGGTTGCTGAGTACGGCTCTCTTGATGAACTGTTCCGCGCGACATACGAGCACGAACAGCTGATTACCCAGAAAATTAACGAACTGGCCCATGCTGCAATGACCAGTCAGGATTATCCAACCTTTAATTTCCTGCAGTGGTATGTTGCCGAGCAGCACGAAGAAGAAAAACTGTTTAAATCCGTTCTGGATAAATTATCACTGGCAGGTAAATCCGGTGAAGGCCTGTACTTTATTGATAAAGAACTGGCGACACTTGATACCCAGAATTAATCCTCAAACGGTGCTGAAATTTCAGCACCGTTTTAAAATATCTCCTATCTGAAAATTCCCACGCCCTTCTCTCCCGCATAAATAAACGCTTAATCCTTCATGGTCAGGGATATGTTCGATGGCCTCTGCTCATCATACCCTGCCGATTCGTAAACCTATCATTACACCACCTGTAACGGTGATTTGACGAGATACTGCTTTTCCCTTACTCTGCGCCGCAGATTTTGTCGCGATTGTGAATGGTTGTAGAGGAAAGCGTGAAAAACAGAACCCTGGGAAGTATTTTTATCGTCGCTGGAACGACAATTGGCGCAGGAATGCTGGCGATGCCGCTCGCAGCCGCCGGCGTCGGATTTAGTGTGACATTGTTGCTGCTGGTCACGCTGTGGGCGTTGATGTGCTACACCGCCCTGCTGTTGCTTGAGGTCTATCAGCACGTACCTGCCGATACAGGATTGGGGTCGCTGGCCGCTCGTTATTTAGGCCGCTACGGCCAGTGGGTTACCGGCTTTAGCATGATGTTCCTCATGTACGCCCTAACCGCTGCCTATATCAGCGGAGCCGGGGAGCTCATCGCCTCCAGCGTTAACGACGGGTTCGGTTCGGACATCGCGCCAGCTACGGGGGCGATCTTCTTTGCGCTCCTTGGCGGCGGCGTGGTGTGCGTCGGCACATCTTTGGTCGATCTGTTCAACCGCTTTCTGTTTAGCGCCAAAATTCTTTTTTTGATTGTGATGCTGATACTGCTGGCACCGCACGTTCACAAGGTTAACCTGCTGACGCTGCCGCTGGAGAAAGGGCTGGCGCTTTCCGCGATCCCGGTGATTTTTACCTCTTTTGGTTTTCACGGCAGCGTGCCGAGCATAGTCAGCTACATGAACGGGGATATACGCAAACTGCGCCGCGTCTTCGTTATCGGTAGCGCCATTCCACTGATTGCCTATATTTTCTGGCAGCTGGTGACGCTGGGCAGCATTGATTCTTCCACCTTTATTGGCCTGATGGCCCAGCACTCTGGGCTGAATGGTTTCCTGCTAGCACTGCGCGACGTCGTGACCTCCACCCACGTTGAGCTGGCGGTCCACCTGTTTGCCGATCTGGCACTGGCGACCTCATTCCTGGGCGTGGCGCTGGGTTTGTTTGATTATCTGGCCGATCTGTTCCAGCGACGCAATACCGTCGCGGGTCGCTTACAGACGGGGGCGATCACCTTCCTGCCGCCGCTGGCTTTTGCGCTGTTTTATCCACGCGGGTTTGTAATGGCGCTGGGATATGCAGGCGTGGCGTTATCCGTTCTTGCCCTGCTGCTGCCGTCCCTGCTGGCGTGGAAGAGCCGTGAGCAGCATCCGACGTCCGGCTATCGCGTGGCGGGGGGTAAACCCTTGCTGTGCGTGGTTTTTGGCTGTGGCGTGGTGATTATTCTGGTGCAGGTATTAATTGCCGCGGGGATGTTGCCGGAAGTGGGATGAGAAAATGGGGGCGAAAATTAGCCCCCTTGAGTATCAGTGCAAGCAACAGCTTTTAAACTTCTTCCCGCTGCCGCATGGACAGGGATCGTTGCGCCCAACCTTCGTCCCGTTAATAATCGGCTTTTGCGCTTCAGGCTGCTGCGGGTTTTCCACCCAGTAGTTGTACAAACGCAGCGCCGCAGGCTGAATGCTCTCGATGCTGGCGGTATATTCCTCTTCGGTCAGCTCATCCAGCTTTTCGCTGTTTTCTTCCGAGCCGTGCAGCGCAATCACATCCAGATCGGCTTTTAACGCTTCTGGCAGAGAAGACCAATCTGTCAGTGCTACACCACGCATATAGCCATAGCACCACTCTTCAACAACGGTGTAGCTCTGGCCGTCTACGTCGTTAAAACCAAACATTGGCTCAAACTGATCCGGATATTCGCTTAGGCGCTCTGCGATGTCATTCATATGCTTGAAGCAAAGATCGATAAAACGGTTCATTTCACGATCGTTTTTCCAGCGTGGAATGTACTTTTCACCGCCCCATACCGCCACAAGCCAGGCGTCTGGCTCAACGACCACAGGGCCGGAAAGCACGGCGGTAAGCATGCCGTCCAGTTCAGATACGTCAATCACCGACGCATCGTCATGGCCGTAAGACATTAACGTCTCTTCCAGCCACGCCATTTCGCTTTCATTTAATGGGCCTTCAGCCATTGTGGACACTCCTGATAAAAAGGAAAAGATCCTCGCATATATCGCGGTCTATGCCTATCTCAAGTTTATCTCTTTATTGCTGTATAAACGTGCAAATCTTGACCGCTGCACAACTTATGGGCATATCTGTTAACAAGATGTGATCTCCGCTGTAATTTCATCTCATCGCGCCAAGCGGCGTAAAACGGCGCTCTATACTCAAACATGTCGCAACCCGGTCAATGGGTTAACCATTCTGGCAACAATTTTGCTTAATGTTCTGCGCGCTTAGCGGTGCATAGAAACCTCGCCGTATTAAGCAGGATGTTGTCTGGATCCCGTTCGTTTCGTGCATTTTGTTCTTGCTCTTGTTCTGGATTGGCTGCGCCGCAGGCGTTCAGTTTTACGCCGTGGTGCAAAAACCTCTTTGCTAAGGAACATCATAATGTCGCTGAAATTTATCAGAAGTCCCCTCTCTCTTGTGCTGGCCGGCTGTCTGGTCACGGCGTTTTCAGCCCAGGCCGATATTGTCATTGGCGTCGCCGGGCCGTTCACCGGCCCGAATGCGACCTATGGCGATCAATACTGGCACGGTGCAACGCAGGCCGCTGAAGACATTAATGCCGCAGGCGGGATCAACGGCGAGAAGATTAAGCTGGTTCAGGGAGATGACGCCTGTGAACCCAAACAGGCCGTGGCCGTGGCGAACCGCCTGGTCGACCAGGACAAAGTCAAAGCCGTGGTGGGCCACTTCTGCTCCTCTTCCACCATGCCGGCTTCTGAGGTCTACAGCGATGCGGGAATTATTGCCATCACGCCAGGCTCTACCAATCCGCTGATCACTGAACGCGGCATGAGCGATATGTTCCGCATGTGCGGCCGCGATGACCAGCAGGGTCAGGTCGCGAGCGATTTTATTATCGACAAGCTGAAAGCCAAACGCGTGGCGATCATTCACGATAAAGATACCTACGGTCAGGGACTGGCAGACGCCACCAAAGCTGCGCTGGCAAAGCGTGGCGTGAAGGATGTGATGTACGAAGGGTTATCCCGTGGGGAAAAAGACTTTAACGCGCTGGTGACCAAAATCGGCGCGCAAAAACCGGATGTGGTGTTCTTTGGGGGTTGCCATCCTGAAGCGGGTCCGCTGGTTCGTCAGATGCGCGAGCAAGGGGTGCAGGCGAAGTTCTTCTCGGGTGACTGTATCGTCAACGAAGAGATGGTCACGGCAGCGGGTGGTCCGCAATACACCAACGGTATTTACATGACCTTCGGCAAAGATCCGCGCCTGATCCCGGACGGTAAAGCGGTGATTGAGAAATTCCGCGCCGCGAAATTTGAACCTGAAGGCTACACCCTTTACTCCTATGCCTCTGTGCAGGCGATTGCCGCAGCCTTCAAAGCCACCGGCGGCTCGGACTCCGCCAAAGCCAGCGAGTGGCTGAAAGCCAATGCCGTCGACACGGTAATGGGTAAAAAAGCCTGGGACAGTAAAGGCGACCTGAAAGTCTCTGACTATGTGGTGTACCAGTGGGACGACAAAGGGAAATATAAGGAAGTTCAGTAACGGGATGGAGTCACGCTCAACGCCGGCAGGTTCACCTGTCGACGCGAATACACATCAGGCTGCGCGGCTCGCGCGGCCTTTATAAGAGCGCGCTAAGATGAGTACATTCTTCCTGCAACAGTTAATCAATGGATTAACGCTGGGCTCCGTCTACGGGTTAATTGCCATCGGTTACACCATGGTGTACGGCATCATTGGCATGATCAACTTCGCGCATGGCGAAGTGTATATGATTTCTGCCTACCTCTGCGCCATCGGTCTGGCGCTGCTGTCGTACTTTGGCCTGGAATCATTTCCCCTGCTGATCCTCGGCACGCTGGTGTTCACCGTCGTGGTGACGGGCGTGTACGGCTGGACTATCGAGCGCATCGCCTACAAGCCCCTTCGAAACTCGACGCGGCTGGCGCCGCTTATCTCCGCAATTGGCATGTCACTCATCCTGCAAAACTATGCGCAGCTCAGTCAGGGCCCTCGCCAGCAGGGCGTTCCGACAATGCTGGATGGCGTGCTTCGCGTGCATATTGGGGAGGGGTTCATTCAGATAACCTACACCAAAATCTTTATTCTGCTTGCCTCGTTCGCAGGCATGCTGTTGCTCAGCTGGATAATCAGCCATACGCGGCTGGGGCGCATGTGCCGGGCCGTGCAGCAGGACCGCAAAATGGCCTCCATCCTGGGGATCAACACCGACAGAGTGATATCGCTCGTGTTTGTCATTGGTGCGGCGATGGCCGGTCTGGCTGGCGTATTAATCACCATGAACTACGGCACTTTTGATTTCTACGTGGGGTTTGTGATTGGCATTAAAGCCTTCACCGCGGCGGTGCTTGGCGGGATTGGCTCCCTGCCCGGCGCGATGCTTGGCGGATTGATTCTGGGCGTGGCCGAAGCGCAGTTCTCCGGCATGGTCAACTCGGATTATAAAGATGTGTTCTCGTTTGGACTGCTGGTCATGATCCTGATTTTTCGTCCTCAGGGGCTGCTTGGTCGCCCGATTGTGACTAAAGTTTGAGGAAGAAATCAATGATTTCACAGAATTTTTCTTTTAAGCGCTGTCTTCTGGACGCCATTTTTTCCGGGCTGATCGCGTTGATTATATTCGGCCCGATTGCGGGCGTAGTGCTGGACGGATACAGCTTTAACTTCGCTGGGCAGCGGCTGGCGTGGATTGTCGGCATTGTCATGCTGGGACGGTTTCTGCTGAGCGTGTTTTTAGGTACCGCCCTCGGGGCGCGTTTTCAGGCCCGGTTTGAAGCAGACAGCGCGGGCGTGTACGTCCGGCCGCCGGAATATAAAAGCCGCCTGCGCTGGATCATTCCTCTTGTCATCGCCCTGGCAATCTGCTTCCCATTTGTCGCCACAAAATATGTCCTGACGGTCGCGATTTTAGGGCTCATCTACGTTCTTCTTGGCCTGGGGCTGAATATTGTGGTGGGTCTGGCTGGCTTACTCGATCTGGGTTATGTCGCATTTTATGCCATCGGGGCGTATGGCCTGGCGCTGGGTTATCAGTACTTGGGGCTTGGTTTCTGGAGCATGCTGCCGTTGGCGGCGATCCTTGCGGCTGCCGCGGGCGCCCTGCTCGGCTTCCCGGTATTGCGAATGCACGGCGACTATCTGGCCATCGTGACGCTCGGCTTTGGGGAGATCATCCGCCTTGTTTTGAATAACTGGCTGACCTTCACCGGCGGTCCCAACGGCGTTTCGGCCCCGCCTCCTACCTTTTTCGGCCTGGAATTTGGTCGTCGAGCCAAAGAAGGCGGCGTGCCGTTCCACGAGTTTTTCGGCCTGACCTACAACCCGAACATGAAGTTTATCTTTATCTACACGGTGTTATTTCTGGTGGTGATGCTGGTGCTCTATATCAAGCACAGGCTCACGCGGATGCCTATCGGCCGCGCGTGGGAAGCGCTGCGCGAAGATGAGATCGCCTGCCGCTCTATGGGATTAAACCATGTTCTGGTGAAACTCTCTGCCTTTACGCTGGGCGCGTCAACCGCGGGCATTGCCGGCGTGTTCTTCGCCACGTATCAGGGATTCGTCAACCCGACGTCTTTCACCTTTTTTGAATCCGCGCTGATTCTGGCCATTGTGGTACTGGGCGGGATGGGTTCGACGCTGGGCGTGGTGCTTGCCGCCTTTGTGCTGACCGTCACACCGGAACTCCTGCGCAGCTTCGCAGAATACCGCGTGCTGCTGTTTGGCATGCTGATGGTGGTCATGATGATTTGGCGTCCGCGCGGTTTAATCCGCATTAACCGCAGCGGATTTGCCGTGCGTAAGGGTATTGCGCCATGAATGGGACGATATTACGCGTTGAGCATCTGATGATGCATTTTGGCGGCATTAAAGCCTTAAATGACGTCAATCTCGAGGTTCAGCGCGGCTCCATCACCGCCCTTATCGGCCCAAACGGGGCGGGAAAAACGACCGTGTTTAACTGCCTGACCGGTTTTTATAAAGCATCTGGTGGCGACATCCTGTTCAACACGCGCCGCAAAACCACCAACGTCATCCAGGTACTTGGGCAGAAATTCCAGCCGGGTGACTGGATCAATCCGGCGCAGTTTGGACAACGCCTGTTCTATAAAATGTTTGGCGGGACCCATCTGGTCAACCGCGCCGGACTGGCGCGAACCTTCCAGAATATCCGCCTGTTTCGCGAGATGTCAGTGGTTGAAAACCTGCTGGTCGCCCAGCATATGCAGGTTAACCGCAATCTGCTTGCCGGCGTGTTGAACACCCCTGCCTACCGGCGGGCAGAAAATGACGCGCTGGACAGGGCCTTCTACTGGCTTGAAGTGGTGGATCTGGTGGATTGCGCCAACCGTCTGGCGGGGGAAATGTCATATGGCCAACAGCGACGTCTGGAGATTGCGCGGGCCATGTGTACCGGGCCGGAGATGATTTGCCTTGATGAACCAGCTGCAGGGCTGAATCCGGTTGAGACCCATAAGCTGAGCAATATTATCCGCTTTCTGCGCGACCACCACGACATTACGGTCTTATTAATTGAGCACGATATGGGGATGGTGATGGAGATATCGGACGACATTATCGTGCTCGACCACGGGGACGTGATCGCCCAGGGGAAACCAGAGCAGATCCAGCATAATGAAAAAGTCATTGCCGCTTATCTTGGCACCGATGAAAGCGAGGTCAACCAATGAGCGAATCCATGCTTGAGTTTCGCAATGTGGACGTGTTCTACGGGGTGATTCAGGCGCTAAATCAAGTGTCCCTTAAGGTCAACAAAGGGGAAACAGTGGCCTTGATTGGCGCTAACGGCGCAGGAAAATCGACATTACTGATGTCCATTTTTGGTCAGCCCCGCATCCGCAGCGGGGAGATCCTCTTTTGCGGCGAGGATATCAGCCATAAATCGACTCACTACGTTGCCTCCGGCGGTATTGCCCAGGCGCCAGAGGGACGGCGGATCTTTCCCGACATGACGGTTGAAGAGAACCTGCTGATGGGGACCATTCCCATCGGCAATCGGTTTGCTGCCGATGACATGCAAAACATGTTTGACCTGTTTCCGCGCCTCAAAGAGCGGCGGAAGCAGCGCGCCATGACCATGTCCGGCGGCGAGCAGCAGATGCTGGCTATCGCCCGCGCGTTGATGAGCCGCCCAAAGCTGTTGTTGCTGGATGAGCCCAGCCTCGGTCTGGCGCCCATTGTGGTGAAACAGATCTTCCAGACGCTGCGCGAGCTGGCACGTAACGGAATGACCATTTTTCTGGTGGAGCAAAATGCGCATCATGCCCTGAAGCTATCCGATCGCGGATATGTGATGGCCAACGGGCAGATTCGCCTGAGCGGCAGCGGCGAGGAGCTGCTGGGGAATCAGGAGGTGAGGAAGGCGTATCTGGGTGGGGTTTAATTGCGTTAGCGCAAGCCGCCCGAAGGCGGCAACGTTATCTTAGTGGTGGGTAAGATGCCCATCGCTATGATGCGGACCTATCCGCCCCGCTTCGATCAAGATTTCCTCAATGAGTTCTTCGAGGCATTCCTTACCGTGGTGATCGCAGACAAGGTGGACCTGACGAGCAATCTCTTCTGTATTCATGCCGTCGCACAAGGCTGATTTAAGCATTACCGAAGCCCAGCGCTTCGCTTCAGAGTGAGTTAACATGACCCCTCCTGATAGATGTTACCCTTCTAAGCGTAGCCTAAAGAGAGCGTATCAAAAGGGTTATCTGTAAGGAGGAATTGCAGGCACAAAAAAACCACCTTTCGGTGGTTTCACGACACTGCTTATTGCTTTGATTATTCTGCTTTTTCCCATGGTAGCCGGAGTGGGACTTGAACCCACACAGCGCGAACGCCGAGGGATTTTAAATCCCTTGTGTCTACCGATTCCACCATCCGGCCAGGGAAGAAAGTGGAGGCGCGTTCCGGAGTCGAACCGGACTAGACGGATTTGCAATCCGCTACATAACCGCTTTGCTAACGCGCCTTAAATCTTTGTCTTTCGACCAGCACCCGCAATTGCAGATGCGTTTAATTTGGAGCGGGAAACGAGACTCGAACTCGCGACCCCGACCTTGGCAAGGTCGTGCTCTACCAACTGAGCTATTCCCGCATGTCACCAAGTTAACATCTAACCACTTGATTTCATTATCGTCCGGCTAACTGTGCCGCCGTTCGATGCGTTGCATTCTACTGATATGACGTTTTGAGTCAACGATATTTTTTACTTCCGGGATCGTTTGCTGAAAATTACGGCGAAACGATCACTGATCAAGCAAATCCCCGCGCGCCGCGTTCAAATATTGCAGCATTGACCACAGCGTCAGCACCGCCGCGACCCACAGCAGGCCAATCCCCGCCCACTCAACCCAGGCGTTAGGACGCCACAACATCCAGACCAGGGACGCCATTTGCGCGGTGGTTTTAACTTTACCGATCCAGGATACCGCCACGCTACTGCGTTTACCCAACTCGGCCATCCACTCGCGCAGCGCTGAGATAATAATCTCACGCGCAATCATGGTTGCCGCAGGCAGCGTTACCCACCAGGTGTGATAATGCTCGGCCACCAGTACCATGGCGATGGCAACCATCACTTTATCGGCAACCGGATCGAGGAATGCGCCAAAACGCGTGCTCTGGTTCCAGCGGCGCGCCAGATAGCCATCAAACCAGTCCGTTACTGCGGCAATAAGGAAAATCAGCGCACACGCAAAGGGAGCCCAGACAACTGGCAGGTAAAAAGCCAGTACAAAGAACGGGATAAGCACGACGCGAAAAAGAGTGAGCAACGTAGGGATATTAAATCGCATATTGGCGGTAACTATTTGTTGTCAGTAAAATTTAGCTCTATGTTGCTACAGAGCCCTCAATGTTTCAACGAGTAGTAGATCTTTTCTGCCAGCGCTTGCGAAATACCCGGCACTTTTGCAATTTCCTCGACGCTGGCATTGAGTAATCCTTGCAATCCGCCCATATACTTCAGCAGCATCTGGCGACGTTTAGGCCCCACGCCTTCGATGGTCTCGAGCGTGCTGGTATTTTTAACCTTCGCCCGTTTTTTACGGTGACCGCTAATCGCATGATCGTGTGACTCATCGCGAATGTGCTGGATCACGTGCAGCGCGGGAGAATCCGGCGGCAGGCTAAAGCCCTCACCTTCCGGTTCAAAGAACAGCGTCTCCAGGCCGGCTTTGCGATCCGCCCCTTTCGCCACGCCCAACAACAGCGGATGGTGTTTATCCCAGCCCACATCGAGCGACTCAAATACGGCTTTCGCCTGGCCAAGCTGACCTTTCCCACCGTCGATGAGGATAACGTCGGGGATCTTGCTCTCTTCGATAGCTTTACCATAGCGACGGCGAAGCACCTGATTCATTGCCGCATAATCATCACCCGGTGTGATCCCGGTAATGTTGTAGCGGCGATACTCGGCACGCAGCGGCCCGTTAGCATCAAACACTACGCAGGAGGCTACGGTCTGCTCGCCCATCGTATGGCTGATGTCGAAACATTCCATGCGCTTGACTTCCGGCATTTTCAGGAGCGTAGCCAGAGCGGTTAAACGCTGGCTGACGGTGGACTGCTGGGAAAGTTTGGTGGTGAGCGCCGTCGCCGCATTGGTGCGCGCCAGCTTCAAATAGCGGGCACGATCGCCGCGCGGTTTCGTTTGTACATTCACCCGGCGACCCGCCAGTTCGGAGAGCGAATCAGCCAGCAGCGTTTTATCATCGAGAGTAAAATCAAGCAGGATCTCCGAGGGCAGCGTGCGCATCTGGCTCCCTTGCAGATAGAATTGGCCGACAAAGGTTTCAACCACTTCACCCAGCTCCGTGCCGCCCGGCACTTTCGGGAAATAGCTGCGGCTACCGAGCACTTTGCCCTGGCGAATAAACAGCACATGGACACAGGCCAGCCCGTTGTCAAAGGCCACGCCGATCACGTCGAGATCGTCGCCGGTATTCGACACAAACTGTTTCTCGGTGACTCTGCGCACGGCCTGGATTTGATCGCGAATTCTTGCAGCTTCTTCAAACTCCAGCGCCGTGCTGGCTTTTTCCATACGGGCAATCAGCTGAGTCAGAACCTGATCGTCTTTTCCTGCTAAAAACAGACGTACATACTCAACCTGCTGCGCGTACTCGTCTTCGCTTACCAGCCCGGCAACGCACGGCCCCAGGCAGCGGCCAATCTGGTACTGCAGGCATGGACGCGAGCGATTCCGGTAAACGCTATTTTCACACTGGCGAACCGGAAAGATCTTTTGCAGCAGCGCCAGCGTTTCACGGACGGCATAGCCGTTGGGAAACGGCCCGAAATATTCACCTTTCGCATGCTTAGCCCCCCGGTGCATGGCCAGACGAGGATGGGTGTCACCACTGAGAAAGATAAACGGGTAAGACTTGTCATCGCGCAGCAAAACGTTATAGCGCGGCTGGTACAACTTTATATAGTTATGCTCAAGCAGCAGCGCTTCTGTCTCCGTGTGCGTCACGGTGACATCAATATTTTGAATGAGTGCGACCAGTGCTTCGGTCTTTCGGGAGGCAAGGTTACTGCGGAAATAGCTGGAAAGCCGCTTTTTGAGATCTTTGGCCTTTCCTACATAAATAACCGTACCGCCAGCGTCATACATACGATAAACACCCGGCTGGCTGGTAACGGTTTTCAGAAATGTTTTTGAATCGAACGCTTCACTCACTGACTGACTAACGACTCCGCATTGCACAGGCCATGACGAATGGCCAAATGGGTCAGTTCGACATCACCGTGAATGTTCAGTTTACTGAACATCCGATAACGATAGCTATTAACCGTTTTCGGACTGAGGTTCAGCTGCTCTGAAATCTCATTCACTTTCTGACCCTTGGTGATCATCAGCATAATCTGCAATTCGCGCTCAGACAAACTGGCAAACGGCGATTCCGTTTTTTCAGGTTCAATCTGACTCAATGCCATCTGCTGAGCGATATCCGAAGCAATATAACGCTGCCCGGCAAACACAGAGCGGATAGCATTAACAACTTCCTGTGGTGCGGCACCTTTACTCAGATACCCCGCAGCCCCCGCCTGCATAACTTTGGCAGGCAGCGGGTTCTCGGTATGAACGGTCAGCATGATGACTTTTGTATCAACAAAGGTACGCGCGATTTTACGTGTTGCCTCAAGCCCACCGATACCGGGCATGTTCATATCCATCAGCACCACATCGGCAGAGTTAGCGCGACACCATTTAACAGCATCTTCGCCACAGCACGCCTCACCGGCAACTTTAATACCCTTTATATCTTCAAGAATGCGTCGTATCCCTGCGCGCACCAGTTCGTGGTCATCAACAAGAAGGACGTTGATCAAAGGAAATGTCTCCAGAATAGGGATAACGCTACTGACTGCTAATTTGGTTTATATTAACGGTTTTCCTCGCAAGATTAAAACGTTAAAAAACCGGTCATTCGATTTTACTCTCGTTTTTGGAAATTAGCCTGTACAGGTGGTGGAAAGGTCACCCCACGTAACCAAGGCTTTAGTGGCTATTTTTAAGCATCTGTATTCAAAAAGTTACAAAAATACAGTAAGCGAACTCGTCAAAAAAACAGTCTTCAAATTTTTGTAACAATAATTAACGGCAAGCGTACCGACGATAAACAATTAATAGTCGATAAGGTATTGAGCAGTTTAGCGTCATGCGTTGTTTACGCAAATAAACAGCGAGAGGAAAAGTACAAAAAACAACCACTGCTTTTTTCGGCCCAGCTTGTGGTATACTCCGCCGCCTTAACTTTCATCGTCGCGCTCAAGCGCTGTTTTATAATGAGGAAAATAAATGAGCTCACCTGAATTTGCCACTGCGGAGAATAACCAAGAACTGGCGCAGGAAGTAAACTGCCTGAAATCGCTGCTGACGCTCATGCTGCAGGCAATGGGCCAGGCTGACGCAGGTCGCGTGATCCTTAAGCTGGAAAAACAAATCGCGCAGATGGAAGACCAGGCTGAATCAGCGGTATTTGCAAATACGGTTAAGCAAATTAAACAAGCCTACCGTCAGTAATAAAAAAACGGCTGGATGCAGTGCATTCAGCCGTTATGTCGTCTGTCACGCAGAACGTCTTGTCTACTCAGATCAATCCTGTCGCCGCCGCGTAACACGCTATCTGCGTTTTGTTTGGTGCATTAAATTTCTTCTGCATATTCTTCTGATGGAAGTTAACCGTATTCTCTGATATCGAGAGAATGATCGCTATCTCCGCTGAAGTCTTCCCTTCCGCCGTCCATTTCAGAATTTCACGCTCGCGTTTGCTGAATTTCATTTCAGGCGGCATGACCATCTCATCTTCGAAACGAAGCAGAGAGGTTAACGCCATTTGCACCAGTATTTGCAGGCGCAATTCTATTTCTTCAGCAGAGAAAGCATTCTCTAACGCGCGAGTACGAGAAACGGACAGGAAGCCGAGCGCGTGATTAGGCAGCATCAGGCACTGTGTTATTCCCATACGTAAACCGTGGTCGCGCGCGCCGTTCCATAATTCCTGGGCATCCGAGAATAATTCATCCGTCCAGGGGAGATGGCCCTGAATGAAATTCTCCGGTTTCAATACCGGATCAATGGCGTAATAATTCTCTGAACGATATTGTGCCATCCATTGTTGCGGATAAGTCGTGTGAACAGAAATCTTAGGCCGCGTAAAGGGAACGGGATGACGCACGCAAAGTGCAAAATAGTCAAATTCAAGCGTCTGAGTTTGCCGCTGCAGTTCCTGATATACCTCGTCGGCACAGGTCAATCCCTGAAACCGGAGGACGCATTCCCGTCGCCAGGTGAAAAAGTCTGAATCCCTCATACTTACTGAATGAAGCCTCTGATAAAGATAATCATTATTATGGTGAATATAACCTAACACATAAATCTTATTTATTAATACAAAATATCGTCCAATTCTCCGTTAACTTCACATTTAATACGGTTAATCTGAAGAGTACGGAATAAAAAAACACAAGGGTGACGCTTCGGGGAGAATCATTTGCTCCAGGCTGAGGATCTGGAGCAAATTAATGCAAAAATGCTACTGGGTAAGGAATTTATCAAGGAACTGACGGGTTCGCGGCTGCTGAGGATGAGCAAATAACGCTTTTGCAGGCCCCTGCTCCACTATCCTCCCCTGATCCATAAATATAGCCCGGTCCGCTACGTCGCGGGCAAAGCTCATTTCGTGCGTCACAATCACCATGGTGCGTTTTTCCTGCGCCAGCTGGCGAATCGTGTTCAACACCTCTCCCACCAGCTCGGGATCGAGCGCTGAAGTCGGTTCATCAAACAGAATCACGTCAGGACGCATGGCCAGCGCACGGGCAATGGCCACGCGTTGCTGTTGTCCGCCAGACAGACGGCGGGGGTAGCTGGTTTCTTTGCCCGCCAGCCCAACCTTGGCAAGCAGCTCGCGCGCGCGCGCCGTTGCTTCGGCCTTCGGTTCGCCCTTCACAATCACCGGCCCTTCAATAATGTTCTCCAGCACTGTCCGGTGCGGAAAAAGATTGAAGCTCTGGAAAACAAAGCCAACATGCTGGCGCAGACGGCGGATCAACCCCTTCTGTTGATTAATGGATTTACCGGTATCAATCGTGATATCCCCCACCCGAATCGTGCCGCCTTCAGGCTGTTCAAGCAGGTTGATACTGCGCAGCAGCGTGGTTTTCCCCGATCCGCTTGGACCAATGATTGCCACCACTTCGCCCTGCTCAACTTCAAGATCGATTCCGTGGAGCACCGTTTGCCCGTGGAATTTTTTCACCAGGTTTTTGACGTCGATAGCACTCATTTCGGATCACGCTCCTGGCGGTTAAGCTGGTTTTCAAAGTAGTTTTGCAATGCGGAAAGCACCGTCGCCATCACCCAGTAAATCAGCGAAGCCGCCAGGTACATGGTGAAGACTTCAAGCGTCCGCGAGGTGATCAGCTGCGCCTGACGGAACAGCTCCGGCACCTGAATCGTCGCCGCCAGCGAGGTGTCTTTCACCAGGCTGATGAAGCTGTTGCTGAGCGGCGGAAGCGCCACGCGCGCCGCCTGCGGCAGGATCGCCCGGCGCAGGGTTTGCCACGGCGTCATACCGATACTGGCCGCCGCTTCCCACTGCCCTTTATCGATAGACGAAATCGCCGCACGCAGGGTTTCAGAGGTGTACGCCGCGGTGTTTAACGACAGACCAATCATCGCCGCAGGAATGGGGTCGAGCTCAATACCGAACTGCGGCAAACCGTAGTAGATCATAAAAAGCTGCGCGATAAGCGGCGTACCGCGAAATACGGAGATATAAAAGCGTGCCAGCCAGCGCACCGGCAAGACGGGAGACATGCGCATGAGGGCCAGTATAAAGCCCAGGACAAGGCCGAAGAACATCCCGCCGATACTGAGCTGTAGCGTAAACACCGCCCCTTTAAGCAGGAACGGCAGAGAATCAATAACCAATTGAATACTTTCTTGCATTATTATTTTTCTACCTGATTTTAGACGTGGGGGTGATAGGCAAACAGCGCAGGCGCACCGCCGGTATGCACAAACAAAATCGGCCCTTCATCCTTAAAGCGTTTCTGGGCAATGCCGTCGATAAGGCCGGCCATTGCTTTACCGGTATAGACCGGGTCCAGCAGGATCCCTTCAAGACGCGCAAGCAGCTTAACCGCCTCCATTCCCTCGTCGTTGGGCGTGCCGTAACCCGGTGCAAAATAGTCATCCCACAGGAGAATATCCGCTTTCGCCTTCAGCTCCAGCTGCTCTGCAACCGCCTGTTGAAGGGTCACGACCTTCGGCTTTTGACCCGCAACGCTTCGGGAAACCGTCACGCCAATCAGCTCGGCGTCGGGCATAAGCTGTTCCAGACCGACAGCTAACCCGGCATGAGTGCCCGCGCTTCCGGAAGCGACCACCACGGAAGACACGCTGACGGCCCCTTCGCACTGCTGAGCTATTTCAAGAGCACTTTCCACATAGCCCAGCGCGCCAAGCGCATTTGAGCCGCCAACAGGAATGACATACGGACGAAAACCTTGTGCTTCCAGCCGCGTTGCCAGCTCAGCGAGCTGGGCGGTCGGGTCGATCAAGGCATCAACCATTTCAACCTGCACGTTAAACAGATCCAGCAGCAGACGGTTACCGTTTGTCAGGTAGTTTTCTGCGCGCGTGCCAATCGGGTTTTCCAGCAACGCCACGCAGTGAAGCCCGAGCTTCGCCGCTACCGCGGCCGTCTGGCGAACGTGGTTAGACTGGATCGCACCTGCGGTGATCAGCGTATCCGCGCCTTCACGCAGCGCATCGGCCGCCAGAAACTCCAGCTTACGCAGCTTGTTGCCACCCATTGCCATCGGCGTCACGTCATCACGCTTGATGAATATTTCGCGCCCTAAATAATCAGAGAATCGCGGGAGATACTCCAGCGGCGTAGGCGCGCCGATAAACTCCAGGCGGGGAAAGCGCGTTAAATTCTGTAGTGACATGGGTTCTCCGGTAACTCACTCTTATTTGATATTTTCATTATGCACGCAGACGCGCCAGAAATAAAAAAGGCGCTTTTAAAAGCGCCTTTTTTTATCAGTCAGTGACTTATTTGGTGACGTCTGCCCCGAACCACTTCTCGGAGAGCGCCTTCAGGCTACCGTCTTTTTGCATCTCCGCAATCGCGGCGTCGATGGCTTTGACCAGGTCTTCGTTGCCTTTGCGTACTGCAACGCCTGACTCCTGACGAGAGAACGCATCACCGGCGACTGCCAGGGTATTGTTGGTTTTCTTCACCAGATCCAGAGCGGCCAAGCGGTCAACCAGAATGGCATCAATACGCCCTACCCGCAGATCCTGGTATTTCGTCGGGTCATCATCATAGGTGCGGATGTCCACGCCCTGAACGTTCTGGCGCAACCACTCTTCGTAGTTGGTTCCCAGACCCACACCGACTTTCTTACCTTTCAGGTCCGCAGCCGTTTTGATGGAGCCTTCGTTGCCTTTTTTCACCAGCGCCTGAATGCCCGACACGGTGTACGGCGTGGAGAAATCATATTTCTTCTTACGTTCGTCAGAGATGGTCACTTGGTTAATGACCACGTCAATGCGTTTGGAATCCAGCGAGGCCAGCATACCGTCCCATTTGGTCGGTTTCAGGGACGCTTTCACGCCAAGGTGTTTCGCCAGTTCTTCAGCAAACTCCACTTCAAAACCGGTCAACTTACCGTCATCACCCTGGAAGCTGAACGGAGGATACGTCCCTTCCAGCCCAACCAGCAGCGTGCCGCGCTCTTTCACTTTATTCAGCAGATTTTCTGCCGCGAACGTTTTTACGCTCATCCCCGCGACCAGCGCAACGGCCATTACGCCCATCAGCGCCTGACGACCCAGAAGTGCTAATTTCATAAATACCCCGATATAGTGGAATTTTTGAGTAGTGTAGAGAAATCGCCTGTAACGTCAAAGGCAACTCCGCTACATCTTATTCATTTTTAATATATATCAGAAGTTGTCTCGGCGTAGACTTTCTGCTTAACGGCACCGGGCATTTGCACCTTATATTGTGCGTACTTACGCAGCGCAATACGGTAGTTGTTGGTGCTGGTTGCGGGGAGCCACGGTTCCAGATTTTCATCGAGATAGCCCGTTTTAAGCAGATCGCGAGAGATGTTGTGGACGGTAAGATGCTGGCCGAGGCGGCGCAGGCGAACGACGTATTCGCGCACGGTACCGTGACTCATCTCGGTCTGTTCAAACAGAAATTGCTTGAAGCCGATAATGTCGAAGAAGTCGCTTTGCTCTTTGCAGTGGAGATCGCCACAGAAACGGCAAAGCGCCACCCACTCTTTTTGCTCTTCGAGCCATGCGGATTCATCCATCAGGGTGTCGAGACGCGAAATCGCAATCTTATTCACGATTTCGCCACGACGCACCAGCGTGATACGGTCGAGTAGCTTGTTACAGTGGGCGCAATGCGTCTGACTGTGTTTAAAGTCTTTCAGGTAGCGGCTTAAAGGCCGTCTTTTAGATTGCTGCACCGTCATGATAACTCCTGGTTGTCAATACGTTGTGCGGCATTTCTAGGTGAATCAATCACCTATAACTTACCCAGTTTGGTCCGTAAGCGTTTTATGGCCTGGCTGTGCAGCTGGCTCACCCGCGACTCTCCCACTTCCAGAACCGCGCCAATCTCTTTGAGATTGAGCTCTTCCTGGTAATAGAGGGTCAACACCAGTTGTTCACGTTCTGGTAAAGCCTCAATAGCTTCCATCACGCGATGGCGTAGATTACCTTCCAGTAAATGGTGTAACGGGTTTTCCTGCTGGTGTTCATCCGTCACCAGCTCGATGCTATCGCCATGCTCTTCTCGCCACTCGTCATAAGAAAAGAGTTGGCTATTATTGGTATCGAGCAACATCTGACGATATTCTTCAACAGCAATGCCAAGACGTTCCGCCACTTCCGTTTCCGTCGCGTTGCGTCCCAGTTCCTGTTCCAGCTGCCCCATCGCATGCGCCACTTCGCGCGCGTTGCGGCGAACGCTGCGCGGCACCCAGTCGCGGCTGCGCAGCTCGTCCAGCATCGCACCACGAATACGCTGGACTGCGTAAGTCGTAAATGCCGTTCCTTGCAGAGCGTCGTATCGGTCAACTGCATTCAATAACCCGATACCGCCCGCCTGTAGCAGATCGTCCAGTTCCACGCTCGCCGGCAGACGCACCTGGAGGCGCAATGCTTCGTGACGCACCAGCGGAACATAACGCTGCCACAGCGAGTGTTTATCCATTACACCATCAGCGGTATAGAGTGAATTCACGATAAACAGCCCTGCGTTAATTGAGTTATCGGCATGATTATCCGATTCTGCAGGGGTTTCAATTGGGTGAATAGTGGGTGAAATGAGGGGTTATTTGGGGGGTTATGTGAATAGCGGTAAAGAAAAACCCCGCCGGAGCGGGGTTTACGCATTATCAGGCGATTAGCCCTGCAGCAGAGACAGAACCTGCTGAGGAACCTGGTTAGCTTTGGACAGCACGGAGTTACCGGCCTGCTGAACGATCTGCGCTTTAGACATATTTGACACTTCGGTCGCATAGTCGGCGTCCTGAATACGGGACTGCGCTTCAGACAGGTTGGTGGTGGTGTTGTTCAGGTTGGTAACCGCAGAGCTCAGACGGTTCTGTACCGCACCCAGAGAAGAACGGAATTTGTCTACGGACGCGATAGCTTTGTCCAGCAGTGCCAGTGGATCAGCAGTTGATGCGCCAGCAAACTCGGTAGTTGCTGTACGACCGCTACCAGTGCTCAGTTCAACGCCAGCAGTTGTAGTTGTGGTTGGAGCTGTAGAGTCTTTAGTGTTAACTAATGCTGCTGCAGCTACTGAGTAATTTTTACCCTGCACAGTGACAAAGCCAGTAACAACGCCATTTGCATCGGTTCCTACTTTAATTGGCTGGCCTGCCATTGACGCGCCATCTGCAGCAATACCATTTGTTGCATCGCCGTAGGTTACAGTAGTGGTGTTAAGAGACACTTTACCCGCATCTGGGCCTGTATCACCAACAGAAACAGAGTAAGAATCACTACCAGACTGAACAACATACTGGCTGGTGCCTGTTACGTTGTGCAGGGTCAGGCTGCTTGCATCTACATTCAGAGCTGTTGCAACAGCTTTAAGATCAACGTCTTTCGGCGTGTTGGTTGCGGTGTCGGTAATCTGCGTAACAGAAGCGCCAACTGTCACTGCACCCTTGGCAACAGAGAAACCGTTCAGACCCAGAGTAGAAGAGTCGATTTTCTGCAGGTCGATGTTGATGGTCTGGCCATCGTTCGCGCCAACCTGGATAGCCATTGAGCCGTTTTTAGCCAGTACGTTCACGCCGTTGAACTGAGTCTGACCAGACACGCGGTCGATTTCAGACAGACGGGATTTGATTTCGTCCTGGATTGAAGACAGGTCAGAATCGGAGTTAGTACCGGTAGTTGCCTGAACGGTCAGTTCACGAACACGCTGCAGGTTGTTGTTGATTTCAGACAGCGCGCCTTCAGTGGTCTGTGCCAGAGAGATACCGTCGTTTGCGTTACGTGCAGCCTGAGTCAGACCTTTGATGTTAGACGTGAAGCGGTTAGCGATAGCCTGGCCCGCAGCATCATCTTTAGCGCTGTTGATACGCAGACCGGAAGACAGACGCTCGATAGAAGAAGACAGAGCAGACTGATTCTTGTTGATGTTGTTCTGAGTGATCAGCGAGAGGCTGTTGGTATTAATGACTTGTGCCATGATTTCGTTTCCTGTTGTTCATCAAATCTGTTTGGTTAGATTTGGGTTTCCACCCTTCGGCTTCATCGCCGTCAAAGGTGTTATCGTCTGGTCCAAAACAACCTTTAGATATTTTTTCAGGATCGCGTAAATTTTTTTAGCCACAGAAATACTCTTCTCTATTAGCGTTATTCCCGCCATTAAAAAAAAGAAATTAACCGTAAACTTTCCTCCCCAAAAGCCGATAACCCCACTATTCGTTCTACGTGTCGATAGATTAAGGAATAAATATGGCAAGTATTTCATCATTGGGAATCGGTTCAGGTCTTAAGTTAGCGGACATTCTGGATAGCCTGACCGCCGCCGAAAAAGCGCAGCTGACGCCGATCTCCAAACAACAGACATCTTATACCGCCAAGCTTAGCGCTTACGGCACGTTGAAGAGTTCACTGGAAGCGTTTCAGACCGCCAACACCGCGCTGAATAAAGCTGACCTGTTTACGGCCACCAGCACGGCGAGCAGCACCACGGCATTCAGCGCGACCACGACGGGCAGCGCCATTGCGGGTAAATACACCATTAGCGTCTCTCAGCTGGCGCAGGCGCAGACCCTGACGACCAAAAATTCGCAGGCCGATACCAAAACCGCTATCGCCACGACAGACAGCAAAATTACCTTCACCGCCGGCAATGGTAAAAAACCGGTGACGGTGGATATCAGCGCGGCAAATTCCTCGCTGACCGGCATGCGCGACGCTATCAACAAAGCCGATGCCGGTGTCACCGCCAGTATTATCAACGTGGGTAATGGTCAGTATCGTCTGTCCGTCACCTCGACCGAAACCGGGGCGGATAACGCGGTCAGCATCAGCGTGAGCGGCGACAGCGCCCTGCAATCCTTTATGGGTTACAACGGCACCAGCACCGATGCCACCAACGGCATGACCGAAAGCGTGACGGGGCAAAACGCCAAGCTGAAGGTGAACAACGTTGATATTGAAAACAGCAGCAACACCATCAGTGATGCGCTGGAAGATATCACCCTGAATCTGAACGACGTCACCGCCGGTAACCAGACGCTGACGATCGCGAAAGATACCTCCAAAGCAGAAACGGCGATGAAAGCCTGGGTGGATGCTTACAACACCCTGCAGGACAGCTTCGCCTCGCTGACCAAATACACGGCGGTTGACGTAGGTACCGATAGTCAGGACTCCAGCAACGGCGCCCTGCTGGGTGACAGCACCTTGCGTACCATTCAGACGCAGCTGAAAACCATGCTGAGCAACACCGTTGGCGGAACGGCCTATAAAACGATGTCGCAGATTGGCGTTACGACCGATCCCGATACCGGCAAGCTGGAGCTGGACAACACCAAGCTGAAAAAAGCGCTGAACGAAAACCCGTCGGCCGTGAAAGATCTGGTTGTGGGCGACGGTAAATCTACCGGTATCACCACTACCATGGCCACTAACCTGACCGACTGGCTTTCAAGCAAAGGAATCATCCAGGCAGCCAAAGATGGCGTCAGCAAAACGCTGAACAAGCTGACGGATCAATATAACTCCGTGAGCGCTCGTATTGACGCAACGGTGGCACAGTATAAAGCCCAGTTTACCCAACTGGACGTGCTGATGACCTCGCTGAACAACACCAGCAGCTACCTGACGCAGCAGTTTGAAAATACGTCCAGCAACAAGTAGTAAACGCTAATCGAACCCGAGGGGGATAACATGTACGGCGCAAAAGGCACGCAAGCCTACGCAAAGATTGAGGTTGAAAGCGCGGTGATGAGCGCCAGCCAGCAACAGCTGGTTATCATGCTATTTGATGGAGCCCTCAGCGCGCTGGTTCGCGCGCGTCTGTTCCTGGGAGACGGCAATATCCCGGCAAAAGGCCTGGCACTTTCAAAAGCTATCAACATTATTGAAAACGGGTTGAAAGTGGGCCTTGTGGAAAATAACGGTGATGAGCTAACGCAAAACCTGATTGCACTTTATGCCTATATGGTACGTCGCCTCCTGCACGCCAACGTGAATAACGACGCCAGCGCCATCGAAGAGGTGGAAATGTTGCTGCGTAATATCGCTGACGGGTGGAAGGAGGTTGCCGGTACGCCACAACTGATGCAGGACGCCTTCTAATGAGTAATGCACCGCAACTCTATACCCTCTATCAGCAACTCCTGGAGCAGAGCCAGTTGATGTTGCGACTGGCTCGCCAGGGTTTATGGGATGACCTCATCACCTGTGAAACCGATTATGTCAACGCGGTGCACTCGCTGGCTCGTCTCACGCAGGATGAAGAACCCTCTGCACAACTGCAGGAGCAGCTTCGCCCCACTCTGCGCGTGATCCTGGACAACGAAAGTCAGGTGAAAACATTGCTGCAGGCCAGAATGAACGAACTGGCTAAACTGGCGGGTCAATCCTCCATCCAAAAAACCGTTCTTTCTACCTACAGCAACCAGGGGGGCCATGTCCTGGTCCCGCAAAGTAGCAGCGACCTTAATTAGCCATTTCACTGGCGAACGAGCATTACCCGCTTCGTTCGCCAGGCATTTCTGCCAAACCTGCTCCATACTTGAGTTTCGCGACCTCATGGAGACGGTGCATGCGCAATCCAACCTTACTGCAATGCTTTCATTGGTATTACCCTTCTGGCGGTGAACTGTGGCGAGAAGTCACGGCCTTAGCCCCCAACCTTAACGAAATTGGCATTAATATGGTCTGGCTGCCCCCGGCTTACAAAGGCGCATCGGGCGGATACTCGGTGGGTTACGACTCGTACGACATTTTCGATCTCGGCGAATTCGACCAGAAAGGCAGCGTTGCCACAAAATACGGTGATAAGACACAGCTGCTGGAAGCAATCAATGCCCTAAAAAGTAACCAGATTGCGGTACTGCTGGACGTGGTGGTGAACCATAAAATGGGGGCGGATGAAAAAGAGTCGGTTAAGGTTCAGCGCGTCAATGAACAAGACCGCACGCAAATCGATGACGAGATCATCGAGTGTGAAGCCTGGACACGCTATACCTTCCCCGTCCGCGCCGGAAAATATTCACAGTTTGTCTGGGACTTTAGATGCTTCAGCGGGATTGACCATATTGAGAATCCCAATGAAGACGGCATCTATAAAATCGTCAACGACTATACCGGGGAAGGCTGGAACGATCAGGTCGATGATGAAATGGGCAACTTCGATTATCTGATGGGCGAAAATATCGATTTTCGTAACCACGCGGTGACCGAGGAGATCAAATACTGGGCGCGCTGGGTGATGGAACAAACCCAGTGTGACGGTTTTCGCCTCGATGCGGTAAAACACATTCCGGCCTGGTTTTATAAAGAGTGGATTGAACACGTGCAGGAGGTGGCGCCTCAGCCGCTGTTTATTGTCGCGGAATACTGGTCGCATGAGGTGGATAAACTGCAGAACTATATCGATCAGGTCGACGGCAAGACGATGCTGTTCGATGCCCCCCTGCAGATGAAGTTTCACGAAGCGTCGCGCCAGGGCCGTGACTATGACATGAGCCAGATTTTCACCGGCACGCTGGTCGAAGCCGATCCTTTCCATGCGGTCACTCTGGTCGCCAATCACGACACGCAGCCGCTGCAGGCGCTGGAAGCCCCGGTCGAGGCCTGGTTTAAGCCGCTGGCCTATGCGCTGATCTTACTGCGTGAAAACGGCGTACCGAGCGTGTTTTATCCCGATCTTTTTGGCGCCAGCTACGACGATACGGGCGGAGACGGCGAAACGTACCACATTGATATGCCGGTCATCGAGCAGCTTCATGAGCTGATCCTCGCCCGTCAGCGTTTTGCCCACGGCGTGCAGACCCTGTTCTTCGACCATCCGAACTGTATCGCCTTTAGCCGCAGCGGAACCGATGACGCACCGGGCTGCGTAGTCGTGCTTTCAAACGGCGATGACGGCGAGAAAGTGATTTGTCTCGGGGAAAACTACGGCGACAGAACGTGGCGAGATTTTCTCGGCAATCGTGAGGAAACCGTCACCACCGCCGCGGATGGCGAAGGGACGTTCACCTGCAAGGGCGGAAGCGTCAGCGTGTGGGTGATGGAGGACGTACTGTAGAACGGTGCCGGGTAGCGTTTATGCTTACCCGGCATCAAAACTTAAGGCAGCTGACTCTCCAGCGGGTTCTTGCTCAGATAATCTGCACACTCCACCGTTGGGCGATCAACCTTCTGCAGTTCCATTCCGTCATACTCAAGCGTTGATCCTTCGCGCGCCAGCGGATAGATATCCAGCTTGCGGGTCACGTTGTAGTAATCATCAGAACGCAGCATGATTTTACCCGGCACCGCCACCACGCGCTGCCACTGACGGCAATCCAGCGTATCGCCCTCTTCGGTGACCACCAGCGTGGCAATCGCCTCCGGGCTGACCATCTTGCTTTGCGGCCCTTTTGACTGCCAGTATCCTGCCAGATGCGTCGGAACAGGATGCTTAATCACGTCCTGATAGTTGTCCACCTGAACGCACCCGGTCAGCGCCAGCAGCACGCCAGCCATTGCTATTTTTTTCATCATCTTTCCTGCATGCGAAGAAAAAAACATTGTGGCATTAAAGCGTTGACGCCGCCAGAGGGAGAACGAGGGCTTTTAAACCTGCATCGCCATGACGTCCTGATAAGCAGACACCAGCTTATTACGCACCTGTAACCCCATCTGCAGGGAAACCGACGCTTTTTGCAGATCGGCCATCACATCGTTCAGCGCCACGCCCGGCTCTCCGAGGGTGAACTTCTCCGCCTGGGTTCGTGCCGCGGTCTGGGTATCACTGATGCGGTCAAGCGCAGCGTGCAGTTGCCCCGCAAAGCTGATGGCCGGCGGTTGTTCTGCCACGTTCTGATTCCGCGCCGTCATCGCCGTTGCCTGCAGCTGACTGATTACCCCTTCAATACCCTGTATAGCCATGACACTCCCCTGGATGGTTTTTTACGCGGTCAAGACTAACAGCTTGTCAATAAGATAAAGGCGGTAAATAGCGTTAAAAAACCAGGTTATTTGACGCATAGAAAATCCCGAATCATCAAATAATGGCAGGGCCATAAGTATGGACCTTTTGTCGTGTTTGCCGACCCGGGAGTCAGTTTTGTTTCTCTACACGAATAACGTAAACCACCTTGATTTAAGGGGTGCGCAATGAGTGCAACTGCATCAACAGCGCCAGATAATAAATCAGTCGAGTGGATGAACCGCCTTCGCGCGAACCCTAAAATCCCGTTGATCGTGGCAGGCGCTGCCGCCATTGCGATCCTTGTAGCAATGGTTTTATGGGCAAAAAGCCCTGATTACCGCACGCTTTACAGCAATCTTTCCGATCAGGATGGCGGAGCCATCGTCACCCAGCTTACCCAGATGAACATCCCTTATCGATTTGCCGATAACGGCGGCGCGCTTGAAGTGCCTGCGGATAAGGTGCATGAGCTGCGTTTACGCCTGGCACAGCAGGGCCTGCCAAAAGGCGGCGCGGTCGGTTTTGAGCTGCTGGATCAGGAAAAATTTGGTATCAGCCAGTTCAGCGAGCAGGTCAACTACCAGCGCGCGCTGGAAGGCGAGCTGGCCCGTACGATTGAAACCTTAGGCCCGGTGAAGAGTGCGCGAGTGCACCTTGCGATGCCTAAACCGTCGCTGTTTGTCCGCGAACAAAAGTCCCCTTCCGCTTCCGTGACCGTCAACCTTGAGCCAGGCCGCGCGCTGGACGAAGGGCAAATTAGCGCCGTCACGCATTTGGTATCCAGCGCCGTCGCGGGCTTACCGCCGGGCAACGTGACCCTGGTCGATCAGAGCGGCCACCTGCTGACCCAAAATAACAGCGCGGGTCGCGACCTGAATGACGCCCAGCTGAAATATGCCGCCGACGTTGAAGGCCGTCTCCAGCGTCGTATTGAAGCCATTCTCGGCCCGGTAGTGGGCAACAGTAACGTGCATGCACAAGTTACTGCGCAAATTGATTTCTCAAATAAAGAACAAACAGAAGAGCAATACAGCCCGAACGGCGATGCCTCTCAGGCGGTGATGCGTTCTCGCCAGATCAACTCGAACGAGCAGATTGGCGGCCAATACCCTGGCGGCGTGCCGGGCGCGCTATCTAACCAGCCCGCTCCCGCCAACGCGGCACCTATCTCGACGCCGCCGGCAAATCAGCAGAATGCGCAGCAGACCACGTCTACGGCGAACAGCTCGGGTCCTCGCACCACCAGCCGTAACGAAACCACTAACTACGAAGTTGACCGTACGATCCGTCACACCAAACTGAACGTGGGCGACGTTCAGCGTCTCTCCGTTGCCGTGGTGGTGAATTACAAAACCCTGCCGGACGGTAAGCCGCTGCCGCTGACCGCCGAGCAGATGAAGCAGATTGAAGATCTGACCCGCGAAGCGATGGGGTACTCGGAGAAGCGCGGCGACACCCTGAACGTGGTCAACTCACCGTTCAACGCCGTTGACGAGACCGGTGGCGAACTGCCGTTCTGGCAACAGCAGGCGTTTATCGATCAGCTGATGTCTGCGGGCCGCTGGCTGCTGGTGCTGATTGTTGCGTGGATCCTGTGGCGTAAGGGCATTCGTCCTCAACTCCGCCGCCGTGCCGAAGCGGAGAAAGCCGCTCAGGAGATGATGGTTGCGCGTCAGCAGGATACAGAAGACGCGGTAGAAGTGCGCCTCAGCAAAGATGAACAGATGCAGCAGCGTCGTGCCAATCAGCGCATGGGCGCTGAGGTTATGAGCCAGCGCATTCGCGAAATGTCAGACAACGATCCGCGCGTCGTCGCGCTGGTCATCCGCCAGTGGATGGGTAACGAACATGAGTAACACGCTTACAGGCACTGATAAAAGCGTCATCCTGCTGATGACCATTGGCGAAGACCGTGCGGCAGAGGTGTTTAAGCACCTCTCCCAGCGCGAGGTGCAGATCCTCAGTGCGGCCATGGCCAACGTACGCCAGATCTCCAACAAGCAGCTGACGGAAGTGCTGGCAGAGTTTGAGCAGGAAGCCGAACAGTTTGCCGCGCTCAACATCAACGCCAACGACTACCTGCGTTCTGTGCTGGTCAAGGCGCTGGGCGAAGAGCGTGCCGCCAGCCTGTTGGAAGATATTCTGGAAACGCGC
Organism: Enterobacter sp. UNJFSC 003; assembly: GCF_036903355.1. Classification (NCBI taxonomy): domain Bacteria; kingdom Pseudomonadati; phylum Pseudomonadota; class Gammaproteobacteria; order Enterobacterales; family Enterobacteriaceae; genus Enterobacter; species Enterobacter sp. UNJFSC 003. The sequence continues at coordinate 658,489 of NZ_JBAKHK010000001.1, read as the reverse complement.
GATACCGCCAGCGGCATCGAAACGCTCAACTTTATGGAACCGCAGAGTGCCGCCGACCTTATTCGCGACGAGCACCCGCAGATTATTGCGACCATCCTGGTACACCTCAAACGCGGTCAGGCGGCCGATATTCTGGCGCTGTTCGACGAGCGTCTGCGTCACGACGTGATGCTGCGTATCGCCACCTTTGGCGGCGTCCAGCCAGCCGCGCTGGCAGAACTGACCGAGGTGTTGAACAACCTGCTCGACGGCCAGAACCTCAAGCGCAGCAAAATGGGCGGCGTGAGAACGGCGGCAGAGATCATCAACCTGATGAAAACGCAGCAGGAAGAAGCGGTTATTACGGCGGTTCGCGAGTTCGACGGCGAGCTGGCACAAAAAATCATCGACGAAATGTTCCTGTTCGAGAATCTGGTCGAAGTGGACGATCGCAGCATCCAGCGCCTGCTTCAGGAAGTGGACTCCGAATCGCTGCTTATTGCCCTCAAAGGTGCCGAGCAGCCGCTGCGCGAGAAGTTCCTGCGCAACATGTCTCAACGTGCGGCAGATATCCTGCGCGACGACCTCGCCAACCGTGGCCCGGTTCGTCTGTCTCAGGTGGAAAACGAACAAAAAGCTATCCTGCTTATTGTTCGTCGTCTGGCGGAAACCGGCGAGATGGTGATTGGCAGCGGAGACGACACGTATGTCTAACGAGCTGCCGTGGAAGCGCTGGACCCCTGACGACCTGGCGCCTCCCCTCTCCGAATTCACCCCTGCCGTGATGTCGTCCGCGGAGAACGACAGCGCCGTCGAGGTGCCTGAGCTTAGCGAAGAAGAGCAACGCACGCAGATGTTGGCTCAGCTGCAAATGCAGGCGCACGAGCAAGGGTTTAACGCGGGGATGAACGAAGGCCGGCAGAAAGGCCAGGAACAGGGCTATCAGGAAGGCCTGGCAAAAGGTCTTGAGCAAGGCATCGAGCAGGCGCGCCAGCAGCAGGCCCCGCTTCATGCCCGCATGCAGCAGCTGGTCAGCGAGTTCCAGCACACGCTGGATGCGCTGGACAGCGTGATTGCCTCCCGTCTGATGCAGATGGCGCTGGAAGCGGCTCGCCAGGTGATTGGCCAAACGCCAGCGGTAGATAACACCGCGTTAATTAAACAGATTCAGGGCCTGCTGCAGCAGGAGCCGCTGTTCAGCGGAAAACCGCAGCTGCGCGTTCACCCAGACGATCTCCAGCGCATCGAGGAAAGCCTGGGCGCTACGCTAAGCCTGCACGGCTGGCGTCTTCGCGGCGACCCGTCGTTACATCACGGCGGGTGTAAAGTCTCTGCCGATGAGGGCGATCTGGACGCCAGCGTTGCTACACGCTGGCAAGAACTGTGCCGCCTGGCAGCACCGGGAGTCGTCTGATGACCGCACGCCTCACGCGCTGGCTTAACACGCTCGATAATTTTGAAACCAAGATGGCCCAACTGCCCTCCGTTCGTCGTTATGGACGCCTGACGCGTGCCACCGGTCTGGTACTTGAAGCCACTGGCCTGCAGCTGCCGCTGGGCGCGACCTGCGTCATCGAGCGCCAGGAGGGTCTGGAAATGCGCGAAGTCGAGAGCGAGGTGGTGGGTTTTAACGGCCAGCGTCTGTTCCTGATGCCGCTTGAAGAGGTGGAAGGCATTCTTCCCGGCGCGCGCGTCTATGCAAAGAATAATTCGGGCGACGGGCTGCACAGCGGTAAACAGCTGCCGCTCGGCCCTGCGCTGCTCGGCCGCGTGCTGGACGGGAGCGGCAAACCGCTCGACGGCCTGCCTTCCCCGGACACCACCGAAACCGGCGCGTTGATTACGCAGCCATTCAACCCCCTGCAGCGTACCGCCATTGAGCATGTGTTGGATACCGGCGTGCGGCCCATTAACGCCCTGCTGACCGTAGGGCGCGGGCAGCGTATGGGTTTGTTCGCCGGCTCCGGCGTGGGTAAATCCGTTCTGCTCGGCATGATGGCGCGCTATACCCAGGCGGACGTGATCGTCGTGGGTCTGATCGGCGAGCGTGGCCGAGAAGTGAAAGACTTCATCGAAAACATTCTGGGCGCAGACGGTCGGGCTCGTTCGGTGGTGATCGCCGCCCCGGCAGACGTCTCTCCCTTATTGCGAATGCAGGGCGCGGCCTATGCCACCCGCATCGCAGAAGATTTCCGTGACCGTGGTCAGCACGTGCTGCTGATCATGGATTCCCTGACCCGCTACGCGATGGCGCAGCGTGAAATCGCCCTGGCGATCGGTGAACCTCCGGCCACCAAAGGGTATCCACCTTCGGTCTTCGCCAAGCTCCCGGCGCTGGTTGAGCGTGCGGGGAACGGGATCAGCGGCGGTGGCTCCATCACGGCATTCTATACGGTACTGACCGAAGGCGATGACCAACAGGACCCGATCGCCGACTCCGCGCGTGCGATCCTGGACGGCCACATTGTGCTTTCACGGCGTCTGGCCGAAGCCGGGCACTATCCCGCTATCGATATTGAAGCCTCAATCAGCCGCGCCATGACGGCGCTGATTACCGAGAAGCACTACGCCCGCGTGCGTAACTTCAAACAGCTGCTTTCCAGCTTCCAGCGCAACCGCGATCTGGTCAGCGTCGGCGCCTATGCCAAGGGCAGCGACCCGATGCTCGACAAAGCGATTACCCTGTGGCCACAGCTGGAGGCGTTTTTACAACAAGGTATTTTTGAACGCGCCGACTGGGAAGATTCACTCCAGGCTCTGGAGCTGATTTTCCCGCAGGTGTAACACAGGTGGAGGGCGAAGGTTATGGCGCAAAATAGCGCGTTATCAACGCTAAAAGATCTGGCTGAAAAAGAAGTTGATGATGCCGCACTGCAGCTTGGCGCAATGCGGCGCGGGTGCCAGCAGGCTGAAGAACAGTTGAAGATGTTAATCGACTATCAGCACGAATATCGCACCAACCTTAATACCGACATGACGCAGGGCATTGGCAGCCAGCGCTGGATTAACTATCAGCAGTTTATTCAGACGCTGGAAAAGGCGATTGAACAACACCGCCAGCAGCTTACCCAGTGGACCCAAAAGGTCGATACCGCGCTGAATTTCTGGCGTGAGAAAAAGCAGCGACTGCAGGCCTGGCAGACCTTACAGGATCGGCAGGTTGCAGCGGCGACCCTGGCGGAAAACCGTCAGGATCAGAAGAAAATGGATGAGTTTGCCCAGCGCGCATCAATGAGGAAACCAGAATGATCACACTGCAACAGCTATTGATGACCGACAGCGATGCGTCAGGCGGCACGCTGACGGGGAAAGGCGCCGAGGGCGCGCAAGACTTTCTTTCTCTGCTGGCGGGCGCGCTGACCGATGCCACCGGACAGGGCAAAGATGCGCCGCTGACCCTGGCTGACCTGAAAGCCGCGGGCAGCAAGCTCTCTAAGGTCGCGCAGGACGCCAAAGGGGATACGACCCCTCTGCAGGCAAAAATTGCCGACCTGCTTTCGCGTCAGACACCGCTTTCTGCCGACGACACCGCCGAAACCCCGACGCTGCAAACGCTCGTTTCCGGGCTGATGCCCACCTCACACGGCGACGCGCTTAAATCGCTAACGTCGGCGACGGCAAAAGATGACGGCAAAAGCGAGCTGAGCGAAGACGAACTAGCAGGGTTGAGCGCGCTGATGGCGATGCTGCCTCCCCCGCAGACCGCCGCGCCAGCTGCGACCTCCTCGACACGCGCTGACGGCATTTCAGACCGGCCCGTACTGACGTCTGCGGCGTTGACGCAACGTGGTGCGAATCAGTCATCCCTGAACAACGCGCTGCCTGGCCATGAAAAAGCGCAGTCCGCAACACCTTATCAGGCACAGGATGTGGATACGTCTCAGCCAGCCACGCCCGCCGTGGCCGCTGCGGCGGAGAAACATGACCTCGCCAGTTCATTCTCCACCACCACGCCAACGGCAACCTTGGCCCCAGTGGTCTCAAGCCTTCATAGCGCCCAGCCTGCCGCCACCGTTGCCACTGCGGCGGTATTAAGCCAGCCGCTGGGTACCCACGAATGGCAACAAAACCTGAGCCAGCACATCACCCTGTTTACTAAGCAGGGGCAGCAGACCGCTGAACTGCGTCTGCACCCGGAAGATCTGGGCCAGGTGCAAATTTCGCTTAAGCTGGATGATAACCAGGCGCAGCTGCAAATGGTCTCTCCGCACAGCCACGTGCGCGCCGCGCTGGAAGCCGCGCTGCCAATGCTGCGTACTTCGCTGGCCGAGAACGGCATTCAGCTTTCCCAGAGCAGCGTCAGCAGCGAGAGCTTTGCCGGGCAACAACAGTCGTCCTCGCAGCAACAGCAGCAGGCCACGCGCTCAGGCCAACGCGGCGATTTTACGGAAGAGAGCGATGAGTTACTGCCGACGCCTGCCGCCCTGCAATCCGCCGCGCGCGGGAACAGTGCCGTAGACATATTCGCCTAAACGCCAGAGGTAGCGTGATTATCCCCGTCTTTTCCACGCTTTGAGATAAGGCGGACACGGGATAATCACCCTATTAAGCTGTACCGAAACAGGAAGCTCGTATCAGATGACAGACTCCGCTATCACTAAAAAAAGCAAGCGTTCCATCTGGATCCCGCTGCTGGTGTTGATCACGCTCGCCGCCTGCGCTACCGCGGGCTATAGTTACTGGCGTATGCAGCAGGAACCTTCCACCGCTGCGGCCAAAGCCGAAGTGCCGCCACCGCCGGCTCCGGTGTTCTTCCCGCTGGATACCTTCACCGTTAACCTGGGTGATGCGGATCGTGTGCTCTATGTGGGCATTACGCTGCGCCTGAAAGACGAAGCCACCCGTTCTCGTCTGAACGATTACCTTCCTGAAGTGCGTAGCCGTCTCCTGCTGCTGTTCTCTCGTCAGGATGCTTCAACGCTTGCCACGGATGACGGTAAGCAAAAACTGGTCGATGCAATTAAGCAAACGCTGGCGGCTCCGCTGGTAAACGGCCAACCTAAGCAGGAAGTCACTGACGTTCTGTATACAGCCTTCATACTGCGGTAACGACATGGGCGACAGTATTCTTTCTCAGGCAGAAATCGATGCGCTGCTCAACGGCGACAGCGATAAGAATGACGATCCGCAGCCGGGTCTGAGCGGTGACGACAATATTCGTCCCTATGACCCGAATACCCAGCGTCGCGTAGTACGTGAGCGTCTGCAGGCGCTGGAGATCATCAACGAACGTTTTGCACGTCAGTTCCGTATGGGGCTGTTTAACCTGCTGCGCCGCAGCCCGGATATCACCGTTGGTGCGATCCGCATTCAGCCTTATCACGAGTTTGCCCGCAACCTGCCGGTGCCAACCAACCTTAACCTGATCCATCTGAAGCCGCTGCGCGGCACAGGTCTGGTGGTGTTTTCCCCAAGCCTGGTGTTCATTGCGGTGGATAACCTGTTCGGTGGCGATGGACGTTTTCCAACGAAAGTGGAAGGCCGTGAATTTACCCATACCGAGCAGCGCGTGATTAACCGCATGCTGAAGTTGGCGCTGGAATCCTATAGCGACGCGTGGAAAGCCATTAACCCGCTGGAAGTGGAATACGTTCGCTCCGAGATGCAGGTGAAATTCACCAATATCACCACCTCTCCAAACGATATCGTCGTGAACACGCCGTTCCACGTGGAGATCGGTAACCTGACCGGCGAGTTTAACATCTGCCTGCCGTTCAGCATGATCGAACCGCTGCGTGAACTGCTGGTCAACCCGCCGCTGGAAAACTCCCGCAACGAAGATCAGAACTGGCGCGAAAACCTGGTGCGTCAGGTTCAACATTCGCAGCTGGAGCTGGTGGCAAGTTTCGCCGATATCCCCTTGCGGTTATCCCAGATTTTGAAATTACAACCCGGCGATGTTTTGCCGATAGAAAAACCCGACCGCATTATTGCCCATGTGGATGGTGTCCCCGTGCTGACCAGTCAGTACGGCACAATTAACGGCCAGTATGCGTTACGCGTTGAGCACTTGATCAACCCGATATTGAATTCGCTGAATGAGGAACAGCCCAAATGAGTGACATGAACAATCCGTCCGATGAAAACAGCGGAGCACTGGACGATCTGTGGGCTGACGCATTAAACGAGCAAAAAGCGCCTGCAGCAAAGAGTGCTGCGGACGCGGTATTCCAGCAGTTAGGCGGTGGCGATGTCAGCGGCACGCTGCAGGATATTGATCTGATTATGGATATCCCGGTTAAGCTTACCGTTGAGCTCGGTCGTACCCGCATGACCATTAAAGAGCTGCTGCGTCTGGCGCAGGGTTCCGTCGTGGCGCTTGACGGCCTGGCCGGTGAGCCGCTGGATATTCTGATCAACGGCTATCTAATTGCCCAAGGCGAAGTCGTGGTGGTTGCCGATAAATACGGCGTGCGCATTACCGACATCATTACGCCTTCTGAACGTATGCGTCGTCTGAGCCGTTAAGCATGAAAACCCAGGCAACGATATCGCCCCCCTCTGCCGTTCCCGGTTCCCCCCTGCTCCAGGTGAGCGGCGCGCTGTTCGGTATTATTGCCTTCATTCTTATCGCAGCCTGGCTGGCAAAGCGGTTTGGCCTGGCGGGTAAAACCGCCGGTGCGCGCGGTCTGAAGGTCAGCGCCAGCACGTCACTGGGGCCGCGCGAGCGCGTGGTCATTGTCGATGTGGAAGATGCGCGCCTGGTGCTGGGCATTACCGCTTCAAACATCAACGTTTTACATAAGCTGCCGCCTGCCCCCCTCTCGGGTGACGAGAGTGCAGAAGCCCCTGCGGATTTTCAGTCCGTGATGAAGAGTTTGCTTAAGCGTTCCGGGAGATCCTGATGCGCCGTTTGTTATCCCTTACGCTTGCGGGCCTTGGCCTGTTTGCTCCTGCTGTCTATGCACAGCTGCCAGGCCTGATTTCCACCCCGATTGCCGGCGGCGGACAAAGCTGGTCTCTCCCGGTTCAGACGCTGGTATTCATCACATCGCTGACGTTTATCCCGGCGATTTTGCTGATGATGACCAGCTTCACGCGCATCATTATTGTCTTTGGCCTGCTCCGAAACGCGCTGGGTACTCCGTCCGCGCCGCCTAACCAGGTCCTGCTGGGCTTAGCCCTGTTTTTAACCTTTTTTATTATGTCGCCGGTAATAGATAAAATTTATACCGACGCCTATCAGCCGTTTAGCGAAGATAAAATCTCGATGCAGGTGGCGCTGGAAAAAGGGGCGCAACCGCTGCGTGAATTTATGCTGCGTCAGACGCGTGAAGCGGATCTGGCGCTGTTCGCCCGCCTCTCCAACACCGGCGAACTGCAGGGCCCGGAAGCCGTTCCAATGCGCATCCTGCTGCCAGCCTACGTGACCAGCGAACTGAAAACCGCCTTCCAGATTGGCTTTACCATTTTCATCCCGTTCCTGATCATCGATCTGGTGATTGCGAGCGTGCTGATGGCGCTCGGGATGATGATGGTGCCTCCGGCAACCATTGCCCTGCCCTTTAAGATCATGCTCTTTGTACTGGTCGACGGCTGGCAGCTGCTGGTCAGTTCGCTGGCGCAGAGTTTCTACAGTTGAGGAGCGCGCAATGACGCCAGAATCGGTCATGATGATGGGCACGGAAGCGATGAGAGTCGCCATTGCCGTCGCCGCACCTCTGTTACTTGTTGCGCTGGTGACCGGTCTTATCATCAGTATTTTGCAGGCTGCCACGCAGATTAACGAAATGACGCTGTCGTTCATTCCAAAAATCATTGCCGTGTTCGTGGCGATTATCGTCGCCGGCCCGTGGATGCTGAACCTGTTGCTGGACTATATGCGCAACCTGTTTACCAACCTGCCGTATATCATCGGCTAAGACGACGATGCTGCATTTCACCAGCGACCAGTGGGTTCAGTGGCTTGGCGTCTATTTCTGGCCGATGCTGCGCATCCTGGCGCTCATTACCACCGCCCCGATTCTCAGTGAGAAAAGCATCCCCAAGCGGGTCAAAGTGGGGCTGGGCATCATCATTACGATCATTGTCGCCCCAACTCTGCCGCCCGTGAATATTCCCATCTTTTCGGCCAACGCGGTGTGGGTGGCGCTGCAGCAGGTGATGATCGGCGTGGCCGTCGGCTTTACTATGCAGCTTGCCTTTGCCGCCGTGCGTACCGCCGGTGAGCTGATTGGTCTGCAGATGGGGTTATCCTTTGCCACCTTCGTCGACCCCGGAAGCCATCTCAACATGCCGGTGCTGGCCCGAATTATCGACCTGCTGGCCATGCTGCTGTTTCTCACCTTTAACGGCCATCTGTGGCTGATCTCCATGCTGGTGGATACTTTTCATACGCTGCCGATTGGCGAGACCCCGGTGAACAGCAACGCCTTCCTGGCGCTCGTTCGTGCTGCCGGGCTCATTTTCCTCAACGGGTTGATGCTGGCCCTGCCGATCATTACCCTGCTGCTGACCGTGAATCTGGCGTTAGGCTTACTCAATCGTATGGCACCGCAGCTATCGGTGTTTGTCATCGGCTTTCCACTCACATTGACGGTCGGTATTTTATTAATGTCGTTGTTAATGCCGCTTATCGCCCCCTTCTGTGAACATTTATTCAGCGAGATATTCAACCTGTTAGCAGATATTGTTAGTGAACTGCCTCGTAAATAATAGCCCGCAATGTTTACATTGTCTTTCTGAGGATATTCCTAAAATAAAACATGAAAAACATCTTCCAGGATATATCTGACGCGGTTTAATTGTTTCTAACCACCTCACAATACTTAATATTTACTTTACTTTAAGAAGATTCCTGGCAAATTATACGTAACTTTACGGGATAGTGAGTCCGCCTGAAAGTCTTTGTCATGCTCACAGGTTTTATTACGTTTTTCCATCCCGTATGGCTGTTTTGAGCTCTCAGGCAGATGGTGAATTATCGTTACGCATTGAGTGAGGGTATGCCATGTCAACGATCATTATGGATTTATGCAGCTACACCCGGCTAGGGTTAACCGGGTACCTGGCAAGCAGAGGGGTAAGAAAGAGGGACATCAACGATGCACACACTGTTGATGAACTTGCAGCCGCTTGTGATGAACTCAAGCCAGGCGTGGTGTTTATTAATGAGGACTGTTTCATTCACGATCCAGCCAACAGTCAGTACATTAAGCAAATCATTAATCAGCATCCTAAAACTCTGTTTATTGTTTTTATGGCGATCGCAAATATCCATTTCGATGAGTATTTGTTGGTCCGTAAAAATTTATTAATCAGTTCTAAATCGATTAAACCTGAGTCGCTGGATGACATTTTGGGTGATTATTTGAATAAAGAAGTAAAGAATGTAGGAGCGGTTAACTTACCCACTCTATCATTAAGCAGAACTGAATCAAGTATGCTGCGAATGTGGATGGCTGGACAAGGGACAATTCAGATCTCAGACCAGATGAATATCAAAGCAAAAACCGTTTCGTCACACAAAGGAAATATTAAAAGGAAAATTAAAACGCATAATAAGCAAGTGATTTATCACGTGGTTCGCCTGACTGATAATGTGACGAACGGGATTTTCGTCAATATGCGCTAGTCCTCATTCAACCTAAGTACCCTACCCTTGATCTCTGGCCTGGCCAGAGATTTTTGCTTTTACAGCAGATGTCGGGCATGCAGTTTGCCACCCGACACCCCGCTAGTCTGCCTTCTCCACAAAGATCCCGTCAGAATGCCCCAGCTCGTTGAAGAACCAGATGCCGAGCGGGTAGTCTTCCAGTGATACCAGGTACATTGTGCCTTCACTAAACTCTTCTATTGCCAGCACCACGCCCGGGCGGCGTGTCCCACCGTCCGTTTTAACGGTGACCCGATCGTTGACGTTCATACGTTCCTCCTGTGGTTTTGAGCCAGTGTAGAACAAAACGCATTAACTGGCATCGCCAGCGGGTGTGAATGCCGTTTTTGTGTGCAGTCTATACTTACTGTTGGACACGGTTGTATGAGGTATCTGTGATGAAGACTGAAAAAGAGTACAGCGACACAATCAAACGCGACGTTGAGGTGGATGTCGATGCCCTGCTTGCCGCCATCAATGAGATCAGTGAGTCCGACGTTCGCCGCACGGATGATGAATCCGACAGAGTCATTGTCAACGGGAGGGATTACCACACCTACCGCGAGCTGGCCGAGGCGTTTGAACTGGATATCCACGACTTTAGCGTGTCTGAGGCGAACCGTTAGGGCGAAAAAAATCCCGGTCATGGGGATGACCGGGATCAAACTTGCTTATGCAAGAAGCACTTGAAAATTCGTTACACCAGGAAATCTGATGTAGGAGAAACACTATCCCCAACGAATTTGTCTGACAAGCATATATTCTCCTGATGAATATAATATTTGATACAGGCGGATTTTTGTTATGAGTAACAACATACGCCCCGTGCGGGTTTAGCGGGATCGTTTCCAATTTTACCGTTTTCCACCGGGGAATTTTTTAAGAATATTCTTAGACACCCTCTTTCAACAGCAGGAGTCGGTATGCCTTCACTCCAGGAAACATTGCTGGTTTTTTCCGACCTGGATGGTTCATTGCTGGATATCCATACCTATGAATGGCGCCCGGCACTGCCCTGGCTCGACAAACTTCAGGATGCCCAAATTCCGGTCATTCTCTGCAGCAGCAAGACCGCAGCAGAAATGCGCGACATTCAGGAGGAGCTCGGTCTGGAGGGATTGCCCTTTATCGCCGAGAACGGCGCGGTGATCCAATCCGACGTGCGCTGGGAAACCGGCCCGCGCCTTATTCAGGGCATGCCCCATAGGGATATTTCCCCGCGTATCGAACAAATTCGGCTACAGACCGGGTTTAAATTCACCACCTTCGATGACGTAGACGTTCACGTCATCGGCGAGTGGACCGGACTGAATCGTTATCGTGCGGCGCTGGCGCGCAGGCACGAGGCATCGGTGACGCTCATCTGGCGCGACAGCGATGAAAAAATGGCGCGATTTGAAGAAGAGCTGGCGCTATGCGGCCTGAAGTGCGTGCAGGGCGCGCGCTTTTGGCACGTTCTGGACGCCCGCTGCGGAAAGGATATGGCGGTCAGCTGGTTGATTGATCGGTATGCAGAACGGGAACAGATGATACCGACGACGATTGGCCTGGGCGACGGGCCCAACGATGCCCCGCTTCTGGACAGCGTGGACTTCGCGGTAGTGATAAAGGGCATTAACCGCCACGGGATTGTGCTTCGCGACGACAATCCTGGCCGGGTATACCACACACAGCAGCCCGGCCCGGCTGGCTGGCGTGAGGGGCTGGATCACTTCTTATCGTGATCCTGCCAAACCACCCGATTGCGCCCACTCTGTTTTGCCTGATACAGCCGGGCATCCGCAATCGACTGCAGCTGTTCGAAGTCGTAATTCCCTCTTTCCTGGGCACTGCTCACGCCAAATGAGGCGCTAACGCGTAGCGTCGTGCTCTTCTTCACCAGAATCTCTTTGTTGTCGATGCGCACGCGGATCCGCTCTGCGATCTCGGCAGCGTGTTCACGCGAAATGCCTGGCAACACCACGCAGAATTCTTCTCCCCCCACGCGTCCGGCAACATCGCTTGCGCGTAACCCGCTGGCGATAATCCCAGCAGCGTGAGACAGAACCTTATCACCGGCCTGATGACCGAAACGGTCATTGATACCTTTGAAGTGGTCGAGGTCAATCTGAATGACCGAGAATGGCAGCGACTGCTGCTCGCACTGCTTCGCCAGCAGCTTCGCCCGCTCAAAGAGCGCGCCACGATTATTCAGGCGCGTTAAGGGATCGTGCCAGGCCTGCCATTGCAGCGAGTGCTGGAGCGTATACATGTTGCTCACCATCCGGCGTATCACCAGCCATGAGATCAGCAGCATGGCGGTAAAAAGTGCCCACAGCAGCGCCAGTACAATGCTGATGTTACCAAAATCCCCACGTACGCCTTCGTCCAGGGTGTGCACGCGCAGCACTACGCCATCAAAATGGTCGAGCCGCTCCCAGCTGATAAACCGGCTTCCCAGGCGTAACCCCCCTCGGGTATCGGTTTCGATGTCCCGAGCAATCAACGCCATTTCATTCGCGTCGAAGTGATTAACCCTGTTCGCCGACGTTTCAGAGGTCGCAATCATATTGAGACGGGTATCGTAAAGCTGGTACTCGCCCTGGGCATGGTCATCCATCGCCTCCACCAGCAGGCGTTTCATGGTGGAAAAGCTAAAATCCATCGCCACGACGCCGTACCAGAAGTGGTCATAATAAATCGGCACGCTGGCAGTGATGAGCGGCGCATCGCCGACAAAGGATGAGGGTGGCGATATAAACCAGCGAACCGCGCCTGCGCGGTTTTCCCGCTCGGACTGCTGGGTAAACCAGGGCTGGGTGACCATCTGATAATAGCGGGGAGCAATATCATGCGGCTGTTCAGGCGTATCGGTGGCAAGGAAGAACCCGGCACGGGAAACATAAATGACGCGCTCTTCTTTACGCGCATTCGATGCCGCCAGACGCAGTAAATACCCCACTTCCAGCGCGGCGGAAAGTTCGTTTGTCAGGCGGTCTTTATCACGGTTCAGGAGCGTGGTCTTGTCGACAAACGCGTCGGACACGCCGTTGATCGGCAACGTGCGGTTGCTGTCTACCGCAATTTGCCACGCACGGGCGTTGCGCTGGGTATCGAAGCGCTTAACCGCATCGTGCAGTACGCCTAATGTGAGAGGCGTTTGCAGCGCATCGCGCATGCTTTGGCGGAAAAATAGCATCTTGTCGACGCTGAACTGTAACTGCCTGTCCAGCGAATTGGCGACGGTTTCCAGATGGTTACGCTGGCTGGCAATGTAGGCATCCTCTAACACGACCACTTCACGCCACGTCAGAAGCGTTGAAAACACCAGCACCACGATAAAACAGAGATTAACAATCAGGCCAGGATTGCTACGTTTATGCAGCCATTGTAGAAAAGATCGTCTTTGAACAAAGGTATCGCGCTGCACACACTCTCCCTGATTGTCACTACGCAAGTAAAAACGCCCGGAAAAACCGGGCGTTTAGTGATTAAGCCTTATCGCGCTTTTGCCGCCCGTCACCCGCTTGAAGCTCGTCTTCACGAAAAGCTTCCCGCTTGATGCCGTAACCATCGTACCACCGACATTCCACCATTCCACTGGAATATCCGGTCACGATCATGCGCGGACCGCCATTTTTAGGCTTAACTTCATCACTGACCAAAAAGACCATACCTGCCTCCTGTATCAGGGTGAAACGTTTTCAATTTAGACGAGGAATGGCCTTTTTGCACTGTCGATCGCGCGCTAATTAGTGCGATTTTCCGCGCATGCGGTTAACCAGTGTCACACCCGCCACCACGATAGCGCCGATGATAAAGCCCAGCACCAGATTCAGCAGCGTTGGCAGTATGGCGGCCACCATCGCGCCGTGTGCTGACGCAAAGTGCTCAATCGCATGGTGTAGCGGTGCGATACCGTGGACGACAATCCCGCCCCCCACGAGGAACATAGCCAGCGTGCCGATCACAGACAAACTCTTCATCAGCCAGGGGGCGAGAACCAGCAACCCTTTCCCGATACCGCGCGCCACGGCACTCGATTTCTCCTCCAGCCAGTAGCCAATGTCATCCAGCTTGACGATCAGGCCGACCAGACCGTATACGCCCACCGTCACCAGAATGGCGATACCGGAAAGCACGATCACCTGATTCATCAGCGGGGCTTCAGAGACAATTCCAAGCGTAATTGCCACGATTTCAGCCGAGAGGATAAAGTCAGTACGAATGGCCCCTTTTACCTTGTCTCGCTCGAAGGTTTTTGGATCCTGCGCGGCAATCGCCTCAAGACGCTGCTGACGCATTTCCGGCGTGACGTTCTCTTTACGTGACGCCAAGGTGTGAAGGACTTTCTCAACCCCTTCAAAACAGAGGAACGCGCCGCCGATCATCAGCAATGGCGTAATGGCCCAGGGGATAAACGCGCTAATGAGCAGTGCCAGCGGAACGAGAATTACCTTGTTTACGAAGGAACCTTTTGCCACGCCCCAGACGACCGGCAGTTCCCGATTCGCGCGAACGCCACTCACCTGCTGCGCGTTCAGCGATAAATCATCTCCCAACACCCCTGCGGTCTTTTTCGCCGCCAATTTACCCATCACCGAAATGTCGTCCAGTAACGTGGCAATATCATCCAGTAATGTTAATAAGCTACTTCCTGCCAAAATCTCTATCCTTCTTTTTTTGGTAATTAAGTGAATAGTATGGAACAAAACTGAACACCCGGAAACAGGCGTGACGCGTCAACAAAAATTTCACATCAGCAACACAATTAAAGCGCTCGCCAGCCCGATAGTTTTGGCGTTTACTATGATCGAACTTTTTATTTCGACGTGAGGGACTATGCGTTTCCGGCAATTATTACCGCTCATTGGAGCACTTTTTTCGCTGTATATCATCTGGGGATCCACCTATTTTGTCATTCGTATTGGTGTGGAAAGCTGGCCCCCACTGATGATGGCCGGTATTCGCTTCCTTTCGGCGGGCGTGCTGCTGATGGCTTTTTTACTGCTGCGCGGACACAAGCTGCCTGCGCTTCGGCCATTGCTTAATGCCGCTCTGGTAGGCCTGCTGTTGCTGGCTGTCGGGAACGGATTTGTCACGGTTGCAGAACACCAGAACGTGCCGTCAGGGATCGCCGCCGTGGTCGTCGCCACCGTCCCGCTGTTTACGCTCTGCTTCAGCCGTCTTTTCGGCATTCGCACCCGCAAGCTGGAATGGCTGGGGATTGGAATTGGGCTTGCCGGAATTATCCTTCTTAACAGCGGCGGCAACCTGAGCGGCAACCCGTGGGGTGCACTGCTGATTCTCATTGGCTCCATGAGCTGGGCGTTTGGTTCCGTCTACGGTTCACGCATTGAGTTGCCGTCGGGCATGATGGCGGGCGCCATCGAAATGCTCGCGGCGGGCATTGTGCTGTTGATTGCCTCAACGCTGACCGGTGAGAAACTGACGGCAATGCCGGACCTCTCCGGATTCCTGGCCGTGGGTTACCTTGCGCTGTTTGGCTCTATTATTGCCATTAACGCCTACATGTTCCTGATCCGCAACGTCTCCCCTGCCGTGGCGACAAGCTACGCCTACGTCAACCCGGTGGTCGCCGTGCTGTTGGGCACCACTTTTGCGGGCGAAACGCTGTCGCCAATTGAATGGCTGGCGCTGGGTGTGATTGTCTTTGCCGTGGTGCTGGTGACGCTGGGTAAATATTTGCTGCCCGCCAGGCCGGTAGTTACGCCGTGTGAGGTAGAGAAACCTTAATGCCCTGCGTATCGATCTGCGCGGCCTGAACGCCGCCGCAGATCCACTCCTCGAGGCGCTCTGCCAGGTCCCTATCGTTCAATTTTAATTTGCCGCGCAGGGCGCACTCCCACACGACCAATACCCGCCAGCCCTGCGCCAGAAGCGCAGCAATATCGCGGTTGTCACGTTCTACGTTCTTGCCAATCTTCTCCAGCCAGAAAGCCGTACGCGTCGCCGGGACCTTGAACAGATAGCAGTCGTGATGATGCCAAAAGCAGCCGTGGGTAAAGATGATGCACTGATAGGCGTCGATGACAAAATCAGGACGCCCGGCAAGCGCGGCATCCTGCACCCGAAAATCAAACCCTGCCTGAGTCAGTAAACCGGCGAGCCGTTTTTCAATCGCGGTGTCACGCGTGCCGATGGCACGCATGTTTTTACTGCGCGTGGCCTTATTGTGGACATCCGTCATTGACGGCCTCGCTTTGGCGCAGCGCAACGGCCTGTTTGATGCGCGGGGCCAGCAGCTTCGCCACTGCCGCAAACGCGGGCACCACCACGGAGTTACCAAACTGGCGATAGGCCTGGGTATCCGAAACCGGAATACGGAAGCTGTAACCCTGCGGTGACTCGAATCCCATTAACCGCGCGCATTCGCGGGGTGTTAAACGGCGTGGGCGATGGCGCTGGTTCTCAGGATCGTCAAAGTCTTTTTCACCCAGCGCCATATTCCAGCCTCGGTCGATCAGGATTTCCGCGCCGTCTTTGTAATAGCGCGCAGATAAGGTGCGGGTAACGCTGCCTGGGTTATTGGGATTCACCATGCCAAAGCCGAAGCCGTTACCTTTCGCCTGGTGTTTTTTGGCGTAGCGATAGAGGTATTTCCACAGCACCGGTGTGAGGATAAATTTCGCATCCACTACAGGTTCAAGCAAGTCGGCAATCGTCGGTCGACGCGCCGGATAGAACGACGGGATATCCCGCAGGGTAAAATCACCTTTAAGATTGAGATCGCGACGGAAACCGACCAGCACAATGCGTTCGCGATGCTGAGGCAGGAAATTTTTGCCGTCGATAATTTTCGGGTCATTGGCCCCCATATCCTGCGAATCGGCGACGTCGTACCCCAGCTCATCTAGCGTTTGCATAATGATACGGAAGGTTTTGCCCCCGTCGTGACTCTTTAAATTCTTGACGTTTTCCAGCACAAAAATCGGCGGACGGCGGGCATCAATAATGCGCACAACATCAAAAAAAAGCGTTCCCTGGGTATCGCAGGCAAACCCGTGGGCGCGACCGAGGGCATTTTTCTTCGATACCCCGGCGAGCGAAAAAGGCTGACATGGGAATCCGGCCAACAGCACGTCATGCGCCGGAATGTTCTGGCGGATGTGCTCGGCGGCCTCTTCATCGCTGACGCCGCTTTTGTGGCTCAGCGTGACGTCGCGGATATCCGCATTGAACTGGTGCGCATGGGGATCGCAGTACCAGTTTGCTTTATAGGTCCGTACCGCGTGTTTGTTCCACTCGCTGGTAAACACGCACTGACCCCCGATAGCGTCGAACCCGTATCGGATCCCGCCGATGCCGGCGAAGAGATCGATAAAGCGAAAGGCATAGTTCGGATGCGCAGCAGAAGGTCGCGGCAGCAGATCTTGCAGGTGGCGAAACTCACCGTCGCTTAGGCGGTGCCCCGCCCGCTCGCTGGTGAGCAGTCGCTTAAGGATTGCCGGACTCCAGTGGTTCTCACCCAGTGCCACGAGCTGGTTTACCAGCGTTTTAGCATCATAGATATCCAGAAGCCGTTGCAGCAGCGCCTGCACCGCTGCCGTTGATTTCTCAGCCTGCTCTGGCGCGGGCTCAGTCAGTGATCGATTTTCCTGCATTCTATTAACCGGAGAATAAAGACTGGAAACAGATTACCACAGTTCACTCGCTCAAACTGCGGCGAAAGCGGTGCTGGACCTCGCTATCCAGCCCCAGGCAGTCCCCCTTTAATTCCGCGCTCAGTTTTGCCAAAAACAGGATCAGGAAATCGGCGTTGTGCCGCGCGAGCTCACGCCCCATGTCTGTTTGCATGGTCACTGGCAGGTGTAACAGTTTGGTCTGGAAATGATCGAGCGCAAAGGCTTTATCATTGAGTTCTCGCGAATCAGCAAAAGGATCGCGGGCATCAAACAGCGCCACGCCCAGCGAACCAGACACCGCAAAGACGCGCGCCAGGCCGATAGCCCCTAACGCTTCCAGACGGTCAGCATCCTGAACTATTTGGGCCTCAAGACTTTGCGGAGTCATTCCGGCGCTAAAGCTGTGCGCTTCAATGGCATGTTCCACTGCGGCATAGCGTTCCGGCGGGAAATCCGGGAAGTCACGCTGCAGAATCTCACGCGTTTCGCGCGCCGCCAGAAACGATGACTGGCTGCGTTCAGGGTGATTTTTTGGCAGGCTGACAATGTCATGAAAATAGCAGGCGGTCAGAATCACCAGCGGATCGACAGCCTGCCTCGCCATGATTTTCTGCGCCGTCATCCAGACGCGCCGGAAGTGAGAGATATCATGCGCGGCATCGTCAGTCGTATGGTTTTCATGGAGCCAGGATTCAAAGCGGTGTTGCCACTGCGCGAGTTCCATCATTACATCCTGTCGCGGGAAAAGAGGCATGAATTATAACATATTCGAATTAAATCAATTAAATAATACAACTTAGAAATACTTAACAATAATTACCACCTATATTTTCAATAAATTAATTCACGTGAAAAATAAAGAGATTAATTGAAATATTTTGCAATATTTATGAGATTTTAATTACATTTATTTTTGAACCAAAATAACAATCCTTAGAATAGTATCGACCCTGTAATTGCGGAGAGTAATTACATATATTCATATAAATTATCTTTCAAGGGAATATATAATGAAAAGAAAAGTTCTGGCTATTCTTGTACCCGCGTTATTAATGGCTGGCACAGCAAATGCGGCTGAAATGTATAACAAGGACGGCAACAAAGTTGACCTTTACGGCAAAGTTGATGCGCGTCATACCTTCTCTGACAACGCTGGCGACGACGGCGATGAAACCTATGTGCAGGTGGGTTTCAAAGGCGAATCACAGATTACCAACGACCTCGTTGGTTACGGCCAGTGGGAATATAAAACCTACGCAAACAATACTGAAAACGCCGGCGATAAATCATTTAACCGTCTGGCGTTTGCGGGTCTGAAATATGGCGAATACGGCTCATTTGATTACGGTCGTAATTACGGCGTCGTGTATGACGTCGAAGCCTGGACCGATATGCTGCCGGTATTTGGCGGTGATTCTTACACCTGGACCGATAACTTTATGAACGGCCGCGCAAATGGCCTGGCAACCTACCGTAATTCCGGTTTCTTCGGTCTGGTTGAGGGGCTGAATTTTGCGCTGCAGTACCAAGGCGCGAATGAAGGTTCAAATGCCAACGAAGATCAGGAAGGCACTAAAAACGGTCACACCGACCCGCGTTTCCAGAACGGTGACGGTTTCGCAATGTCCACGTCTTATGACTTTGACTTCGGTCTGAGCCTGGGTGCAGCATACTCCTCTTCTGACCGTAGCAATGAACAGGAGGGATTAGGTCGAAATAGCGCCCTGATCGCAGGCGGCGAAAAAGCAGATGTCTGGACTGTTGGCGCAAAATACGATGCGAATCGCCTCTATCTCGCAATGATGTACGCGCAAACCCGCAACATGACCCCCTACGGTGATGATGGCATCGCGGACGAAACTCAGAACGTTGAAGCGGTTGCGCAGTACCAGTTCGACTTCGGCCTGCGTCCATCCCTTGCCTGGGTTTACTCCAAGGGTAAAGACATGACGTATCCTGGTAACGGTAGCAATCCTCAGGGTCAACACGGCGATATGGATCTCGTGAACTATATCGACCTCGGCATGACCTACACCTTCAATAAAAACTTCTCTACCTATGTTGATTACAAAATCAACCTGCTGGACGAAGATAAGTATTTCTATGAAGCTAACGGCATCGCAACTGACGACATCGTTGGCGTAGGCATGACCTACCAGTTCTAATTCCCCAAAATACTAAAGGCCGCAATTGCGGCCTTTTTCTGCGCTGTATATTACGGCGCTTCCTGCAGCGCCACGCGAATAAAGCCGTTATTCTGCGCCAGCAGCTCATGCGCCTTCCACGCATCCAGCCCCGTCAGCACCATCAATACCGCCGTTTTGCAGTTATGGTTGCAGCTCTCAAGCGCGGTTTTTGCTACACCTCGCGTGCATCCCCCCGCCTCCATCACAATGGCGATTTGCCGCTCTGCCCATTTGGTGCTGCTCGCCTCCAGATCCACGCGCAGGTTGCTGTACACGCGTCCGGTTCGAACCGCGAGCCCGGTCGTCACCATCGTGAGGATCATTTTTTGCGCGATCCCCGCTTTGGTGTTGATGTACCCAGCTACCACATCCGCGCCGAGATCCGGCGCGACCACCATGCTCGCCAGCTGCGCCGCTTCACTTCCTGCATCGCAGGTGATCACTGCAACCGGCGATCCCAGCGACCACGCATGACGCATGGCTCCCCAGACCCAGGGGGTTTTCCCACTTACGGTGACCGCAAGCATCATGTCATGTTCATCAAATTTGATGGCCTGCAGGTCAGCAACTCCCCGCTCATAGCTTCCCGCGTCGTCATCTGCCGTGATGGCAAGGACCGGCGTTTTTCCCGGTGCGTACTCGTCCGCAGACTGTTTTGCCACGCAGCCAGACGGGCCGGCGCCGACAATAACCAAACGCCCGCCGTGACTCAGCGTTGCCGCCGCGTTATCGACCACGCGGGCAATTGTTGCTAAGAAGGGGGTGATGGCTTCAGAGATATGTGCATCATCCTGGTGAATGACATTCAGCATGTCCAGCGTGGACAATCTATCGATATTCATCGTGCTGGCGTGCCGTCTTTCCTTGACTGAACCGGTAAGCATAATGCTCATAAACAGCCTCCTTATTATGAGTTCCCACACACTATAAAGTGTTTTATATGGGTGACCTGCGAGGGGCGTCACGAAAAGCATCCCTTTATGAAAAACACGTCATCGGCGATAATCAACGCTTTGTGATTTATCGCGGAGTGTTGATGAGCGATTTGCCGCCCTTCCCCCCCACGCGCAAGCGCCCTGTGAAGCTAAGTACGCTGGTTACGCTGATGGTGTGCGCCATCATCGGCTCTGTGCTGCTGGTCGTTTTCGCGCTCTATTCAGTGCAAATCACCCGGGCAACCCGTGATGATGTCAAAGACACCGCGCTGGGCATCGCCCGCACTCTGGCCGATAGCCCGGAAGTGAAGCGCGGGCTGATGGAGTCACCCCAGGCAGATATTATCCAACCTGTCGCTCAGGCCGTGACGCAACGCAACGATCTGCTGTTTACCGTGGTGACCGACATGCGCGGTATTCGCTATTCGCATCCCAACGAAGCGCTGCTAGGCCTGCATTTTATTGGCGACGATCTCACGCCTGCGCTGGAAGGGAAGGAGAATGTCTCCGTTAACCGCGGTGCGCTCGCCGAAGCCCTGCGCGTTTTTACTCCCGTTTATGACGCTCAGCACGATCAGATCGGCGTGGTGGTCGTGGGTATCTCCCTGAATAAAGTGGAAGAGCAAATTACCCGCGGCAGGCTTAACGCCGTCTGGACGATTTTGTTCAGTATACTTATGAGCTCTATGGCGATTTGGGGTTTGGTTCGCGTGCTCAAACGTATTCTGTTTGGCCTTGAGCCCTATGAAATCTCCGCGCTGTTTGAGCAGCGACAGGCGATGCTGCAGTCCCTGCGTGAGGGGGTACTGGCGGTAGATATTCATGGCCGCGTCACGATGATCAACCACACCGCCAGAGAGATATTACTCCTGCCTTCCGGCAAGCAAACCGAAAATGCCAGCGAGCCGCTGCTCGCCAGCCTGCGGGAAGTGTCGAAGACCGGCATTGCGCGTCAGGATCAGGAGATCGACTGCAACGGACGATTGCTGCTTTGTAACATGGTTCCGGTGAAAAGCCAGCAACAGGTGATTGGCGCAATCACCACCTTCCGCGATAAAACCGAAGTCAGACAGCTAATGCAGCGCCTTGATGGCATGGTCAATTACGTCGATGCCCTGCGCGCCCACACGCATGAGTTTATGAATAAACTGCACGTGATCCTGGGCCTGCTGCATATAAAACGCTATGACAAGCTGGAAGAGTATATTCTGCAGACCGCGCATAATTACCAGACGGACATTGGAACCATCCAGAGCAAGGTGAAATCCCCGGTGATTGCTGGCTTCCTGCTGGGTAAAATCAATCGCGCCAAAGAAGCGGGCATTACCCTGACGCTTGCAGATGAGTGTCGACTCCCTGATACCGTCAATGAAGAGCAGGTCGCGGTGCTGATAACCGTACTGGGTAATTTAATTGAAAACGCGCTGGACGCGATGGAAGGCCAGCCGGAAGGTGAGATCGGTTTGCTGCTGCACTATCAGAATGGCTGGCTCAGCTGCGAAGTCAGCGACGACGGCCCCGGCATTGATCCTGCCCAGCTGGAGGCTATTTTTACTAAGGGCTTCTCAACAAAAGGTGAAAACCGGGGCGTTGGGCTGTTCCTTGCTCGCCAGCAAATCCAGAATCTCGGCGGAGACATTACCGTCGAGTCTGAGCCTGGCGTATTTACCCAATTTTTTGTTCATATCCCCTGGGATAGCGAGAGGAATATCGCGTGATAAATGTATTAATTGTCGATGATGACGCCATGGTAGCCGACCTCAACCGTCTGTATGTAAACCGTGTTGACGGGTTTAGCTGCTGCGGCGTCGCCTCTACGCTTAACCAGGCCGAGGCCGTGATTAACAACCCGAGCCAGCCCGTCGATTTGGTGCTGCTGGATGTTTATATGCAGCAGGATAACGGGCTGGATCTGCTGCCCATCATCCGTGCGTCCGGTCGTCCGATCGATGTGATTATGATCTCCTCCGCATCGGATGCCGCCACCATCCAGACCTCCATGCATTATGGGGTAGTGGACTATCTGATCAAACCGTTCCAGTTCCCGCGTTTTGAAGAGGCGTTGATCGGCTGGAAGGCAAAACACAGCTTGATGGGGTCACACCAGTACTATGAGCAGGCGGATGTGGACAGGCTGCTGCACGGCGGGGCGCCAGAGCTGGCAGACAGCAAAAAGCTGCCGAAAGGGTTAACGCCGCAAACGCTGCGCACGATTTGTCAGTGGATCGACAGCCATCCGGAGAGGGAGTTTTCCACCGACGACCTGGCCAACGCGGTCAATATTTCGCGCGTGTCCTGCCGCAAATATCTGATTTGGCTGGCGCAAATCAATATTTTGTTCACCAGCATTCACTACGGTGCCACGGGGCGCCCGGTGTATCGTTACCGCCTGCAGCCGGAACAGACTGGCCTGCTCAAGCAGTATTGCCAGTAACGCGATAGCGGTTATCCAGCAGGGTAAAACGGAAGTGGTGCGCTGAAGAGAACACCACTTCTTTTGTTTTGGTCACAAAGATAGCGTCAATATCGGGGCGCGCGCGCAATGCGGCACATCCCTTCTCCACGCCCATGCCGTACATCAGCGTGGTCCAGATATCCCCGTCAATGGAATCTTTTGAAATTATCGTCACGCTGTCCAGCTCGTTGTCCAACGGGTAGCCGGTGCGCGGGTCGAGAATATGGTGATAGCGTTTACCGTTGTGCTCAAAATAGCGCTCGTAGGTTCCCGACGTCACAACGGATCGGTTTTCTACCGTCATCGCGCCAATCAGCTCCTCAGCGGCAAACGGCTTTTTGAGGCCCACGCTCCACCCCCCCTCCGGCGAACCCAGCGTCTGGATGTTTCCGCCCAGATTAATTAAACCGCGTTCTGTCCCTGCTTTACGCAGATAATCCCGCACCCTGTCGGCGATATAGCCTTTGGCAATGGCACCCAGATCAATCTCCATGCCGAGATGCGTCAGGAAAACGGTGCTGCTGGCCTCATCCAGCACCACATCCTCTGGGTGTGTCACAGCAAGTAACGAGGCAATCTCATCGGCAGGCGGCACGCTGTCGCCCTGAAAGCCGATTTTCCAGCGCTTCACCAGCGGGCCAATAGCAAGGTTAAACGCGCTGTCCTTGAGGAGGCTGGCCGCTTTGGCACAGCGTATCAGCTCAAATACTGGACGGCTGACCACGACAGAATGCTGCCCGGCGGCATGGTTAATATCCATCACCTGCGACTGCGCGCGGTTGACCGTAAGCAGGTCTTCATACTGTTTGATCAGGCGAAAAACGCGGGATGCGAGCGCTTCATCGTGGGAAAAGAGTTTCAGGAGGATGGGAGATCCCATCAGGACGGCGGAGTAGCTGTAGACGCGGTTGTCAGAAGACATAGAAGGCTCCCTGGTTGAAATGTCGGATACGCGGCGCGTATCCGACAATGCCATTATGCCATTTTTGCGCGCATCGCCGCCTGATGTCCGGCAAGCGTACCAAAAATAATGATATCTGCCACCGCGTTACCACCGATACGGTTTCCGCCGTGGATGCCACCGACAACCTCACCGGCCGCATAGGCGCCAGGGAGTATGTTGTGGCTGCTATCCAGCACGCAGGTTTCCGTATTGATGGTTACGCCGCCCATGGTGTGGTGCACGCCCGGGGCAATCTGAATGGCGTAGAACGGCCCTTCGTTGATTGGCGCACGCAGCGCGGTAGTACGACCAAAATCGTCGTCGTGCTGTTTTTCCACAAAGCCGTTGTAGCGCTCCAGCGTTGCCAGGAAGGCATGGTGATCCATGCCCAGCGCGTCGGCCAACGCTTTTGGCGAACTGGCGCTAGTGACGAAGCCTTTTGCGATGTACTCGTCTGCCGCTTTGTTTTTGGTACGAACATGCTCATCAAAGACGATGTAAGCATATTTCTCCGGCAGAGCAATAATCTGCGCCGAAACTTTGTCGCGGGTCGACATTTCGTTAAAGAAGCGGTTCCCCTGCTGGTTGACCAGAATCGCTCCGCCGCCGCGAATAGATTCGGAAATCAGGTACGAGGTTTTCTGCTCAACGGTTGGGTGGATCTGGATCTCACCCATGTCTACCGTGGCCGCGCCAATACGTTCCAGCAGCGCGATACCGCCGCCGGTTGCCCCTTTGTGGTTGGTAGTAACAAACCCTGCCAGATCCGGACGGTATTTCACCACCATCTGGCTGTTAGCGCTAAAGCCGCCGGTTGCCACAATCACGCTTTTGGTTTCCACAGTGAGGGTTTCATTCTCTTCAGTGGTCAGACGCACGCCGGTCACTTCACCGTTCTCAACGATAATGTCGCTGACGGAGGTATCCAGCATCACGTCGATGTTACGTCTGGTGACGTTACGCACCAGGCCGCTGATCAGATAGCCTCCCACCGCAGAACCGTCTTTTGGACGGTGAGTACGGTCAATGCTCATCCCGCCGGTGGTGGTGATATCGTTAAGCATAATGCCGCGCGTTGCGAGCCATTCAATGGCTTCCGGCGCGTTCTCGACAAAGCGGCGCAACAGTTCCGGGTTATTCTTGTTACCGCCGCCTTTCAGGCTTTCCTGATAGAACAGCTCTTTGCTGTCCTGGATGCCTTTCACGCGCTGGAAGCGAGTTTCAGCCGCGTTCATCCCGGCAGAGGCTTTGATGGTGTTACCGCCGATGGTCGGCATTTTCTCGACGATCAGCACGCTTGCGCCTTCATCGTGTGCCTGGATAGCCGCCGCCAGACCCGCGCCGCCGCTGCCGATAACGACAACATCGACACGTTTTGTTTCGTTCGGATCTGCCCCCTCTTCCGCCGCCAGCGCTTTGCTGGATTTCAGCATCGCTTTCGATACGGCTTTTTTCACTGCTTCGCTCTGGCTGGTTGCGCCGGTGATAGCGTCCACGTGTGGGGTGTTGGCATCCAGAATCCGGGTACGGATCTCTTCGAAGCTGGTCACAAACTCAACGTCTCCACTCGGACCAGACGCAAGCTCAATATCAGCAATACGATCCGTTTCCAGGCAGACGTTAATCACCAGTTCGTTAGCATCATCCTGCACTTTCTCCGCAAAGGTGCCCGGCTTGAATTTCGATTCACCCATGCTCATGTCGCGGATCATCGCTTCCACCAGAGAGAAGCGCCACAGCGGCTCGGGAATCCTCAATGCTTCGCGTTGGGTGCTGTCCATAAACAGCTCGAGGTTATCACCGGCTGCAATACGGTCGGTCCAGTCCGGATAAGCGATAGTCGCCCGGCCAACGGCAATCAGATCGTAACCGTGGTCCAGCGCTTCATTGACGTCCGCGGCATTGACCACGCCGCCCACGCCCATCACCGGAATCTGTGCCAGCGTCTCAGAGCGCATTGCACAGTATTTTTCAATCAACGGGGTTGGGTCTTGCGTGTCGACAATAGAAGGACGCAGAGTGGCACCCACGGAGAAATGCAGATAATCCACGCCACGCGCGGCCAGTTTTTCCAGCAGATACATGGTGTCGTCAAAGCGAATGCCGGGGACTTCCATCTCTTCAGGCGAGAAACGGTAGCCAATGATGAAGGCATCGTCCGCATACTGGCGAACCATTTTGTGGGTGATATTCAGCACCGCCAGCGGGAAACGGGCGCGGTTATCGCGGCTGCCGCCCCACTCGTCGTCACGCTGGTTAGAGTTCGGCGAGTAGAACTGCTGAATCAGGTAGGTGTTTGCCCCGTGGATTTCAACCCCGTCGAAGCCTGCCTGAATCGCGCGGCGTACGGCCTCACCAAACTTACCGATCATGCCTTCGACTTCTTCAGTAGTCAGGGCAACCGGCGTTGCTGCACCTTCACGCGGCGCGGCAACGGCGCTTGGGCCAACAGGCGTACGGCCACCAATCAGTTTCGGGTCAACCATGCGACCGCCGTGGTAGATCTGCAGAAGCGCTTTTGAGCCTTTAGACTTGATGGCGTCGGCAATTTTTGCCAGACCGGCGATCTTTTCATCGTTGTCGATACCAATCGCACCTGGGAAAGCAAGGCCGAGATCGTCAACAAAACAGCATTCAACAATGATGGTGCCGATGCTGCCAGAACGGGCACGATAGTACTCCACCAGCTCGCTGGTGACGGTGCCATCGTAATAGCCGGTACAGGTGGTCATGGGCGCCATTAACAAACGGTTTTTGAGTTCAGTGCCATTCGGTAATGTGAAGGGGCTAAGAATGCGTTCGTTAGTGCTCATAATAGAAACTCCAAACTTTAAAAATTAAGAATTCGTTATCGGGCTGATTTTTATTTCGATTTTTTATGCCGATGTTATGATAGTAATATAATGATTTTTTTAGTTTCTAAAGCTATTACGTTAGTTAAAAAACTATTTAATCCCTTCAATAACATAAATAACACATTGGTGTTAGCAGCAATAATTCATCCATTCACAATAATGTAAATTACGTTAAAATAAAATTGGTCTTACCATTTTAACTCAAAATATATTAATAAATATAAAACAATGAGTTACAACAATACCAAGTTTCAAATTGTTATCAAAATGATAAATAAAACCTTAAAAACCAATAATACCCACATACGCCAGAGTGGTTATTTAAAAAAGAATAAAAATAACGCTGCAATTCTGTTTTTTTGATCGCGATCAATAGTTATGGCATCCAAAGGCGCAATATATAAACATCATATTTTTTTAATTTAGCGCATCACAATACGCGTTAATCCATTATTCCTGAAATGACAAAATGCACCTTAAATAACTAAATAAAGCAAAGAAACTAAAGAAATCGAATTTGTCCTTTCAGTGTATGCAGAATTTTTGACAACTTAAGACGTGAAACTATGAATACAAAAACTGCTGTAACGCCTCCTGTGGCGAATCAAGCATCAAACGGAAAGGCAAAACGACTGCTGATGATGGCGCTGCCCATCATTGTTGCCGTGCTGCTACTGTTTGTTCCGGTTCCGGAAGGGCTGCCGCCTTATGCATGGCACTACTTCGCTATCTTTGTCGGCGTGATCGTCGGCCTGATCTTCGAACCCTTGCCCGGTGCAGTGATTGGCCTGACCGGCGTGGTCGCTATTGCCCTGTGCAGTCAGTGGGTGTTGTTCAGCCCGGAACAGCTGGCCGATCCGTCATTCAAACTGGCTGGAGCCTCCTTTAAATGGGCGGTGAGCGGCTTTGGCAACTCGACCGTATGGCTGATTTTCGGTGCCTTTATGTTTGCCGCAGGCTATGACAAAACTCGATTTGGCCGCCGTCTGGCGCTGATTCTGGTGAAATATCTGGGTCGTCGCAGCCTGACGCTCGGCTATGCAATCACCTTCGCGGATCTGCTGCTGGCACCGTTTACGCCATCCAACACCGCACGCAGCGGCGGGACCATCTACCCGATTATCGCGAACCTGCCGCCTCTGTACGGCTCAAAACCTAACGACCCAAGCGCGCGTAAAATTGGTTCATATTTAATGTGGGTAGCGATCACAGCCGCCTGTATCACCAGCTCGATGTTCCTCTCCGCGCTTGCGCCAAACCTGCTGGCACTGGCGCTGGTAAAAAGCACCGTCGGGATTGATATTTCCTGGGGTACCTGGTTTATCGCCTTCCTGCCGGTCGGCGTGCTGTTGATTCTGGCGATGCCGCTGCTGGCCTACTGGTTCTATCCGCCTGAAGTTAAAATCAACGATGAAGTGCCGCTGTGGGCGACCCGTGAGCTGGAAAAACTGGGCAAACTGTCCCGCAATGAAATCCTGCTGCTGGTCTTCGTCTGCTGTGCGCTGATGATGTGGATTTTCGCCGCCGCGTGGATTGAGCCGGCAATGGCGGCCCTGCTTATCGTTGGCCTGATGCTGTGGACCGGCGTGCTCGAGTGGAATGATATCACCGGTAATAAAGCGGCCTGGAACACCTTCGTGTGGTTCGCCACTCTGGTCGCGCTGGCTGATGGCCTCTCCTCCACCGGCTTTATCAGCTGGCTGGGTAAAGAAGGCGGCCTGCTGATGAGCGGTATCTCGCCGGGCGTAGCGACCATCGTACTGCTGCTGGCGTTCTACCTGCTGCACTACCTGTTTGCCAGCACTACCGCGCACACCACGGCGCTGCTGCCAGCAATGCTGACCATCGCCTCCACCATTCCGGGCATGAATATGGAAGTCTTTGTCCTGCTGATGGTGACCTCTCTGGGTGTGATGGGAATCATCACCCCTTACGGGACTGGCCCAAGCCCGATTTACTACGGGAGCGGCTACCTGCCAACCAAAGACTACTGGCGTCTGGGTACCATCTTCGGTGCCATCTTCCTGGCGGCCCTGTTGCTGATTGGTTATCCATGGATGTCCATGATGTTCTGATTCCTGACCGCCGGACTATCCCTCCGGCGGTTTTATTTTTGTGGAGCAATACGCTATGTCGAATAAACCGTTTTACTATCAGAACCCCTTCCCGCTCGCGCACGACGACACCGAATACTATCTGCTGACCAAAGAGCACGTCTCCGTTGCCGAGTTCGACGGCCAGGAAATCCTGAAAGTTGAGCCTGAAGCTCTGACCCTGCTGGCACAACAAGCTTTCCATGATGCCGCGTTTATGCTGCGTCCTTCGCACCAGAAGCAGGTTGCCGCGATCCTTCACGATCCCGACGCAAGCGAGAACGACAAATACGTTGCCCTGCAATTCCTGCGCAACTCTGAAATTTCGGCCAAAGGCGTGCTGCCGACCTGTCAGGACACCGGTACGGCGATCGTCATGGGTAAAAAAGGCCAGCGCGTCTGGACCGGCGGCGGCGATGAAGCGGCGCTAAGCCAGGGCATCTACAACACCTATATTGAAGACAACCTGCGCTATTCCCAGAATGCGGCGCTGGACATGTACAAAGAGGTGAATACCGGCACTAACCTCCCGGCGCAGATCGACCTCTACAGCGTCGATGGCGACGAGTACAAATTCCTGTGCATGGCGAAAGGCGGTGGTTCGGCCAATAAAACCTACCTGTATCAGGAAACCAAAGCGCTTATCACGCCAGCGAAGCTGAAAAATTATCTGGTGGAGAAGATGCGCACGCTGGGTACGGCGGCCTGCCCGCCTTACCATATCGCGTTTGTGATTGGGGGGACCTCCGCAGAAGCCACGCTGAAAACCGTGAAGCTCGCCTCTACCCGCTATTACGACGGGCTGCCGACCGAAGGCAACGAACACGGCCAGGCGTTCCGCGACATTCAGCTTGAGCAGGAACTGCTGCAGGAGGCGCAGAATCTGGGTCTCGGCGCGCAGTTCGGCGGGAAATACTTCGCTCATGATATCCGCGTGATCCGTCTGCCGCGCCACGGCGCATCCTGCCCAATCGGCATGGGCGTCTCCTGCTCCGCTGACCGCAATATCAAGGCGAAAATCAATCGCGACGGTATCTGGATTGAAAAACTGGAACATAACCCAGGTCAGTACATTCCTGAATCGCTGCGCCAGCAGGGTGAAGGCGACGTGGTCAGCATCAATCTCAATAAACCGATGAATGAGATCCTGGCGCAGCTTTCCGCTCACCCGGTCTCTACCCGCCTGTCGCTGAACGGCACCATCATCGTGGCGCGTGATATCGCCCACGCGAAGCTCAAAGAGCTGCTCGACAACGGTGAAGCACTGCCGCAGTACGTGAAAGATCACCCGATTTACTACGCGGGTCCGGCCAAGACTCCAGAAGGCTATGCATCCGGCTCCTTAGGCCCAACCACCGCAGGCCGTATGGACTCCTATGTGGATTTACTGCAATCCAACGGCGCGAGCATGATCATGCTGGCAAAAGGCAATCGCAGCCAGCAGGTCACGGACGCGTGCCACAAACACGGCGGTTTCTACCTCGGCAGTATCGGTGGCCCGGCGGCGGTACTGGCGCAAAACAGCATCAAAAGTCTGGAATGCGTGGCTTATCCTGAGCTGGGCATGGAAGCCATCTGGAAAATCGAAGTCGAGAATTTCCCGGCGTTTATCCTGGTGGATGACAAAGGCAACGACTTCTTCCAGCAGATCCAGAACAACCAGTGCAAAGGCTGTTCACAGCGCTGAGTGCTTCCACAAATCGGGTAACAGCGACAGCATTTTATTCATCCTCTCTCGCTTGTCGCTACCTGGTTTCCAGATGGTCACCATCGTCTGACTAATTCCCTGGCTGCCCACTTCGGTGTGCAGCCTTTTTACGTTTTTCCACTGTGCCGCATGCATATGCGTCGGCAAGAAACCCCAGCCACAGCCGTTTTCCAGCAGGCCGCGCAGCATCTCCAGCTCATTGGTAAAAATCGTATGCCCCGAAATTTGCAGGCGACGGGCAACCGGTTCGTCTGCCGCAGAGTGCATGATGACCTGTGGAACCAGGGAAAGGTCCAACAGCGAAAGCGGTGACGCACGCTCCCCGAACAGAGCGGTTGCGGCATAGAAATCCATATCAATGGCGCCCAGCGCCCGCCACTCCATCTCGTCCCCCACGCTGCGGTTGCGCGCCTGGCAGAGAGCCAGATCGGCCTGGCCGCTGGCCAGCATGTTTTCCGCGTCATCGCGCGAGGCGCAGGTCAGGCTGAGACGAACGTTCTGTATCGTCATTTCAGCTATCACGCGTTGCAAAAAAGCGCGCGGCGTAAAGGGATCGTAGACGAGAGAGATCGCCTGCATAGCGCTACCGGGTACCTGTCGGGCAAACGCCTCAAAAGCTTTTACCTGTCGCATCAGCAGATGCGCCTGGCGCTGTAGCTGCTCGCCTTCTGGCGTAAGCCGTAAAGCACGCCCTTCGCGTACAAAGAGCGGGTAACCCAGTCCGTCCTCAAGAAAATCAATCAGATCGCGCAGCGTTGTCCTGTCTTTCTGAAGCTTTACCGCCGCTCTGCTCAAACTGCCGTGCTCGGCGACCGCGGTAAAGGACTCAAGCTGAGCAAAGGAATACATCAACGTAGCCACGTCACACTCCATTCTTTTTACGGGGGATTTTCCCCCATCACGCGTTTTTTATTATAGGCCGCGGGTTCGTAAACTGAACCCGTTGCTTACCAAATCGAGATAAATATGAAAAACAAGACGTTAAACCGCTCCCTGCTCGCTGCGCTTGTCGCCAGCAGCCTGTTCTCTTCTGCCGTTATGGCTGACTGCGGCGGCATGGACCTCAATCACTGCCCTGCCCCGTTCGATGCCCAGCTTCCGGATACGCATAAGATGCTGACCTGGAGCCAAACCGACCGTATCGTGGGCTTTCGCAATGACTATCGCAACTATACCGGCGATGTTTTCCGCCATGGGCACGCCACGCCGTTAGCCACCGCAGAAAAGCCGCTGACAGACGCCCACTATCAGGTAAATGGCACGACGTATAACCTGCGGGATTACCTGAAGCGCCAGAACGTGAGCGGCATGCTGGTATTGAAAGACGGTAAAGTCGCCTGGAAATACCTCGGGGAAGGTAACACCGATACCACGCTCTGGACGTCACGATCGGTCGGCAAATCGGTCGTTTCCGCGCTGGTTGGCGTCGCGATCAAAGAGGGAAAGATCCACTCGGTGGACGATCTCATCACTCAATATGAACCTGATTTAAAAGGCACCGCATGGGACGGCGTGACCTTAAAACAGCTTATTACCCACACCTCGGGCGTGGCGTGGAATGAAGACTACACCAACCCGACATCAGATTTCGCGAAGCTCACCGAGTGCGAAGCCACCTCCGGCACGTACGACTGCGTGCGTAATCTGGTGAAAGGGTTACATCGTGCGCACCCGGCAGGCGAGAACTGGTCCTACTCCTCCGGCGGCGCATGGCTGCTGGGGGATGTGCTTGAACGCGCAACCGGCATGACGCTGGCGGCCTATCTGGAGAAAAGCATCTGGCAGCCGTACGGGATGGCGAATGACGGCGTGTGGCATGCCTACAGCAAAGGCCAGCATGACGTCGGGGCACACGGATTTAACGCCACGCTGGAGGACTGGGGTCGCTTCGGAGAATTTATCCTTCACAACGGCACCCTGCCGAACGGAAAACAGATCCTGCCGGAAGGCTGGGTACAAGAGTCGTCTGACTGGACGCAGGCAAAAGGGTCTGTGTCAAACGCGCACCCCAACGGGCTTTATGGCTATCAGTGGTGGAATAACGAAGTGCCCGCGAATGCCTCAGGCGTCGAGCCCAAAGTTCAGGCTTCGCTGAAGGGGTCGCTCTGGGCGCTGGGGATTTTTGGACAGATGATCATGGTGAATCAGAAAGAAAATCTGACGATCGTTCAGTGGTCCACCTGGCCACAGGCAGAACCGTCATTTAGCGCCCAGCCGCTTGAGGCATCGCTCATGTTCAGCGCAATAGCAAACGCGCTGCGCTAAATTGCCTGGCCGGGTGGCGCAACGCTGACCAGGCCAACGTTCGGGCCTCTCCCCTGCGCAACTTCACATAATCGTCATATCAGCGACTTACAGAAATCTGGTGAATAAAAAATCAATGATTTGTTAAGTTATTGTTGCTTATGTAACTCCTGGTCAACGGATTGTCATTGATGCACTACACGCATCAGTCAATGTGCGAATTGCGCTTATCTATTTTCTCATCCTGATCCAGTTTTCAGAAACAGACGAGCAAAACGTCAACAATAAACTGGAGATAACCATGTTAGCCTCAACATCACCTGCAACCCTCCGTTCCAGGGCGGGCGCGATACTTCGCGTTACGTCAGGAAACTTTCTTGAGCAGTTCGATTTCTTTTTGTTCGGGTTTTATGCCACCTATATTGCCCACACCTTCTTTCCGGCCAGCAGCGAATTCGCATCGCTGATGATGACCTTCGCCGTCTTCGGCGCAGGTTTCTTAATGCGCCCCATCGGCGCCATTGTCCTCGGGGCTTACATCGATAAGGTGGGTCGACGCAAAGGATTGATCACCACGCTGTCAATTATGGCCGCCGGTACGTTCCTGATTGTGCTGATCCCCTCTTATCAGAGCATCGGCCTGTGGGCACCGCTGCTGGTGCTGATTGGCCGCTTATTGCAGGGTTTTTCCGCAGGCGCTGAGCTTGGCGGCGTATCCGTTTATCTGGCTGAAATTGCCACGCCGGGGCGCAAAGGTTTTTACACCAGCTGGCAGTCAGGCAGCCAGCAGGTTGCCATCATGGTTGCAGCGGCAATGGGCTTTGCGCTCAACGCCATGCTGGAAGAAAGCGCCATTCGCGAGTGGGGCTGGAGGCTGCCGTTCCTGTTCGGCTGTTTAATCGTGCCGTTTATCTTTTTCCTGCGCCGCAAGCTGGAAGAGACCGAAGAGTTCCGCGCGCGCCGTCACACGCTGGCGATGCGTCAGGTCTTTACCACCCTGCTGGCGAACTGGCCGGTTGTGGTCGCGGGTATGCTGATGGTGGCCATGACCACCACCGCGTTTTACCTGATCACCGTCTACGCGCCCACTTTCGGGAAAAAAGTGTTAATGCTGAGCGCCTCAGACAGCCTGCTGGTCACGCTACTGGTCGCCATCTCCAACTTTATCTGGCTGCCGATTGGGGGGGCCCTGTCGGATCGTTTCGGGCGTAAACCGGTACTGATCACCATGGCGCTGCTGGCGCTGGCTACCAGCTACCCGGCTCTGACGTTTCTGGCGAATGCGCCAAGCTTCTCTATGATGCTGAGCGTGCTGCTGTGGCTCTCTTTCCTCTATGGTCTCTACAACGGCGCGATGATCCCGGCGCTGACCGAGATCATGCCGGTAGAGGTGCGTGTTGCCGGTTTCTCACTGGCCTATAGCCTGGCCACCGCCATCTTCGGCGGGTTTACCCCGGTGATTTCGACAGCCCTGATTGAATACACCGGCGATAAAGCCTCCCCGGGATACTGGATGAGCTTCGCCGCGGTATGTGCCTTGCTGGCAACGCTGTATCTCTATCGCCGTAGCGCGTTAAGCCTGCAAACGACCCGTGAGCTGAGAGGATAATATGCATACATTTTTACGTTCAGGACTGACCGGGCTGGTGTTGATAGCCACCAGCACGGGCGCGCTGGCACAGGAGGTGACGGTGATGATTTCAGGCGGCTTCAAAGCCGCACTGGAAAAACTGGCCCCGCTGTATGAATCCCAAAGCGGCAACCACGTTGTCGTGATATCGGGCCCGTCGATGGGGAAAACGCCGCAGGCGATCCCCAACCGCCTGGCACGCGGTGAAAAAGCGGACGTGGTGATTATGGTCGGCGATGCGCTGGATCCTCTCACAAAGGACCGGATGGTCAAGGAGGGTTCGCGCGTTGAGCTGGCGGACTCCCCCATTGGCGCAGTGGTCAAAGCAGGCTCCCCGGTGCCGGATATCACCACGGATAGCGCTCTGCGACAAACCCTGCTGACGTCCGACAGCATCGCTTACTCCGACAGCGCCAGCGGCCGGTATGTGCAAAGTCAGCTGTTTAAAAAGCTGGGGATTGACGCGCAGATGAACGGAAAAGCGCACAAGGTGGAGCGTATTCCGGTCGCGTCTGAAGTGGCAAAAGGGAAATACAACATTGGGTTTCAGCAGGTTAGCGAGCTGTTACCCATTCAGGGCGTGACCTTCATCGGCAAACTGCCGGATAACGTGCAATACATTACCCGTTTTGCCGGTGCGGTGACCGCCAGCGCGGAACATCCGGCTGAGGGTAAAGCGCTGCTGGATTTCCTGTCGTCGGCTAAAGCCCAGGAGACCATCACCGCAACAGGGATGATCCCCGTATCGGCTACGCCGCGCGATAGCGCGCGGTGATAAGGGTTTCCAGCTCGGCAGCAATCCACGACTGAATGCGCCCACTGCGCCGAATCAGCCCAACGGTACGTTTGACCTCAGGCTCGGTCAGCGGGATATGCGTCAAATACGAATGCGCCGAGTTCGGCATCGACATGGCGGGGACGGCGGCTATGCCTACCCCCGCCTCTACCATTCCCAGCATGGTGGTGACGTGGCGCGTTTCGCAGATACTCGGCCGCGCTGGCTGAATATGCGCGAGCATTTGGTCAAGCACGTTACGGTTGCCGGACGTAATATCCAGGCTGATGTAATCCTGCTGATAAAACGCCTCCCACGTGAGGTGCTTACGCCCCGCCAGCGGACTATCGCGACGGCATGCGGCGACATACACATCTTCCACCAGCGGAATGAACGTGATATCCGGCTGAAGGCTTCTCGCAAAACAGATACCAAAATCCGCCTGCCCGCTGGCCACCGCGTCAATGACGTTTCCCGCGCTGCTGTCGATAAGCTTGATGCGCACGCGCGGATAGCGGCTATGAAACTGGCGGATCACCTCCGGCATAAAATGGCAGGCTGCCGAAGGCACCGTCGCCACGGTAATTAGCCCGGTACGCTCCTCGCTCACCTTGTCGATACCCGCAAGCATCGACTCCACGTTTTCCAGAAGCTGCCCGCAGCGTTCGGCAAAGGTTTGACCGAAGAGCGTCAGCGTCACCCGTCGGGTGGTCCTGTCGAAAAGTTTCGTCCCGACCGCTGCCTCAAGCTTCTCGATTCGGCGGCTTAAGGCGGATTGGGAAAGGCAAATAGACTCCGCGGCGATACGAAAATTTCCGTACTCCACCAGGGCTCTGAAGGCGTAAAGATCGTTGAGGTCGAAATTGACGGGCATATTTTCTGGCAATCCTTAGCGCTTTCTGGAAACACGAACATTCATAATAGCGACTTATGAATTGGCAGCAACCTCCTGCCGATCGTTACCGTCCTCAGAAAGCGCCTATGCCTTAGAAGGAGTCGATATACGACTCCGTCACTGAATCCACCAGCGCCATCTCTTCACGGCTCAGCAACGTTTCAATATTCACAAGAATTATCATTCGACTGTCTAGCACGCCCAGACCAAGCAGGTAGCGACCAGAGAGCACGGAAGCCACGTCAGGAGTCGGTTTGATCTTATCCACATCCATCGACAGCACGTCCGCCACGCCGTCAACCACGATACCCACCACGCGGTCATTCAGATTGAGCACAATCACCACCGTGCTGTCATCCTGCGACGGGTCGGGCAGTTCAAAGCGCACGCGCAGATCGACGATTGGCACAATTACGCCGCGCAGGTTAGTCACGCCGGTAATAAAATTCGGCGCGTTCGGTATGCGCGTCAGGCGATCGCAGCCCCGGATCTCCTGAACTTTGAGAATATCGATACCGTACTCTTCATTTCCCAGGCGAAATACCAGGTACTCCTGAGCAATAGCGTCGGTCGCGCTGGGTTTACTGGCGGTTGCTACAGTCATGCGTTTACCCCCTCCCTCTGGGGTTGTGGTGCGTTGAGCGTCGAGAGCTCAACCACGTCAAGGATCAGCGCCACGCTGCCATCGCCGAGGATGGTTGCAGCGGAGACGCCGGGAACTTTGCGGTAGTTATGTTCAAGGTTCTTAACCACCACCTGCTGCTGGCCGATAAGCTGATCGACCCACAGCGCATAGCGGCAGCCCGCGCTTTGCACGATAACCACGATGCCGTCGTCAGCAGGGGCTTCACCTGCCACCGAGAGACGCTGGCGCAGCAGCACCAGCGGCAGATATTCGCCGCGCACCTGCAGCAGACGCTCTTCACCGACAAAGCGGCACAGCATTTCGTCGGTCGGCCGCAGCGACTCCATCACCGCGCCCAGCGGCAGGACGTAAATCTCCTCCCCCACCTTCACCAGCATGCCGTCGAGGATCGCCAGCGTCAGTGGCAGAATAATGCGGATGGTCGTCCCGGCCCCTGGCGTCGAGAGCACGTCCACGTGGCCGCCCATCGCCAGAATGTTGCGTCGCACCACGTCCATCCCAACGCCACGTCCGGAGACGTCCGTTACGCTTTCGGCGGTGGAGAAACCGGCGGCGAAGATCAGCATCCACACGTCGTCGTCACTCATGGTGTCGCTGATGGTCATCCCCTGAGAACGTGCTTTGGCGAGGATCTTCTCCCGGTTCAGCCCCGCCCCATCGTCACTGACCTCAATCACGATATTGCCGCCGTGGTGTTCGGCCGAGAGCGTCAGGTTCCCGGTCACCGGTTTACCTTTTGCGACGCGCACCTCTTTCTCTTCAATGCCGTGGTCAAGGCTGTTACGCACCAGGTGGGTCAGCGGGTCAATAATGCGCTCGATCAGGCTCTTATCCAGCTCCGCAGAGCCGCCTTTAAGGGTCAGCTCAACCACTTTATTCAGGCGAGAGCCCAGGTCGTGCACCAGCCGCGGGAAGCGGCTAAAGACATAATCCATCGGCATCATACGAATGGACATCACCGACTCCTGCAGCTCGCGGGTGTTACGTTCCATCTGCGCCACGCAGCCGGAGAGCAGATCGTAACTGGCAGGATCGAGGGTACGCGACAGCTGGGAGAGCATCGCCTGGGTGATGATAAGCTCACCGACCTGGTTGATGATCTGGTCGACTTTACTCACCGCCACGCGAATGCTGCCCGACTCCTGATTTGCCACACGCGGCGCGGGCGGCGCTTTTTTGACAACGGTCTCAGGCGCAGCAGCAGGCGTTTGTACCGGCGCGGGCGGCGGTGTGGCTTGTGCAGAGCAGACCTCGATCTGCTTGCTGTCGAGCACAAAGCAGAGCACGGCGGTGATATCGTCCGCCGTGACGGTCGTGCGCAGCGTGACGGTCATGCTGTCTGACGTCGCCTCAACGTCTGTTATCTCGCCCATGTTGGTCAGCTCGTCGCGCAGCATCGTCTGCTCGCGCGCCTCGACGTTCCGCAGAGTCACCACCAGCGTGGTTTCCGTTGCCTTCGCCGTGCTGGCCGGCGTTGGCGCGGGGGCCGGTGTCTCCGCTGACGTCGTGGGCTGCTGACCTTCAAGAGCAATCTCCCTCAGGGCTTCACAGATATAGCGAAAACGTGCTTCATCAGGCTCCTGCGAAGACTGATAGGCTTCCAGCTGCGCTTGCATAATGTCCTTACATTCCAGAAAAAGGTTGATGATTGAGCGACTGAGCGTTCTCTCCCCTGCCCGCGCCTGGTCGAGGAGGTTCTCCAGCAGGTGGGTCGTCTCCTGTAATGCAGTAAAACCAAAGGTGGCCGCGCCGCCTTTCAGCGAGTGTGCGGCACGAAAGATGGCGTTTAGCTGTTCCTGGTCCGGCGCCACCACGTCAAGCTGCAGCAGTTCCTGCTCCATTTCGGCCAGCAGTTCTTCCGCCTCGGTAAAAAAGATCTGCGAAAAATCATTCATGTCCATCGGTATAACCCTGCACGTTTTGCAGATTGATATCGCTCAGCACGCTGTCTGCACGTTGAGCCTGCGTATCTTCCAGACGGATCTCCTGCTCTTTCGAACGACTGAGTACCAGAATGCTGATGCGGCGGTTTACCGCGCTTTCCGGCGGCGTGTTCTCCAGCGGCATCCGGCTGGCGGTGCCGATCACGCGCAAGAAGCGCTCATCGTTAAGCCCGCCACGGACTAGCACCCGGCGGGCGGCATTCGCGCGTCCGGCAGAGAGTTCCCAGTTGCTGTAGCCGCCGTCGCCACCGGCATACGGCAGCGAATCGGTATGTCCCGTCAGGCTCAGCGCGTTTGGCAGTTCCTGCAGCAGCGGCACCAGCGCCTGCAGAATGCCGTTCATATAGGATTCTGGCAGCTCGCTGCCGACGCGGAACATCGGTCTGTCCTGCGAGTCGGTTATCTGGATCAGCAGACCGTCGTTGGTGAGGTTCAGCAGAATGTTTGACTTGAAGTTGTTCAGCCGCGGATCGGTTTCGATCATCTTCTGCAGCTTCTCTTTTGCCTGCTTCAGGCTTTCGATGCGCTTGTGCTTATCGATTTGGCTAAGCTGCCCTTTGTACACTTCGCCCTGCCGCTTGAGAATGTCATCCCCACCGCCGGGAATGACGCTGTCGCTCAGGCTGGTTTTATCGCCGTTCGCCATCGATGGCTTCAGCGGCATGCGGAAGTAGTCGGCAATCAGCTCCCTTTCCATGTCCGTGGACTGCGCCAGCAGCCACATCACCAGAAAGAACGCCATCATCGCGGTCATAAAGTCGGCATAGGCAATCTTCCAGGTTCCGCCGTGATGCGCGTGTTTCTTCTTTTTGCGCTTGCGTGAAATGATGACGGGCGTGACGTTCTTCATGCTGCATTGTCCGCCGATTTGGTTTTCAGCGTGGCGTTGGATTTCACATCGCGCACGTGCTCTTCCAGCTCTTCAAACGACGGACGTTCACTGGTAAAGATGGTTTTACGGCCAAACTCAACCGCAATCTGCGGCGCATAGCCATTGAGGCTGGAGAGCAGCGTCACTTTGATGCACTGCAAAATTTTGACCTGGTCAGAACTCTTCTGGCGCAGCAACGTCGCCAGCGGTAACACGAAACCATACGCGATCAGGATCCCGAGGAAAGTACCCACCAGCGCGTGGCCAATCAGCATCCCAAGCTCCGCCGCCGGGCGATCCGCCGACCCCAGGGCATTCACGACGCCCATCACCGCGGCCACAATACCGAACGCCGGAAACGCGTCGCCCACCGTGTTCAGGCTGTGAGCAGGCACTTCCAGCTCCTCTTCGCAGGTTTCGATCTCCTCGTCCATCAGGGCTTCGATTTCATGGGAATTCATGCTGCCGCCGATCATCAGGCGGAAGTAGTCGAGGATAAAGTTGGCGAGCATCGGGTCGCTCATCAGGCGGGGATAGGCGCTGAAAATATCGCTGTTCTGCGGGTCTTCAATGTCCTTTTCCAGCGACATCAGCCCGTGCACGCGGCTCTGGGAGAGCAGCAGGAACATCAGGGCCATCAAATCCATGTACACCGCTTTGTTGTAGCGCTTACCGATAAAAACTTTGACCAACGCCTTCCCCGTGGCCTTCAGGGATTTGACGTTGTTGCCGACGATAAACGCCCCGACGCCAGCACCGCCGATAATCAGCAGCTCCAGCGGCTGAAACAGCGCCATCAGGTTACCGCCGGACAGAATAAAACCACCAAAAACGGTCAGTATGACAACAAGATAGCCAACAATAACTAACACAATTTCTCCTTTTACATACGTCGACCGATGCCGGGAGACCCGGCATCAGGTAAATGCCATCTTGCGCACAGCTGTCGCAGGGATCAGGCCGTCAGGATTTCCGGCGCGGCGAACGAGCCCAGAAGCCCGGTATTGCTCACCTGGGATTTTTTAAGCGCACGCGACGGTGGACTGCACAAGCTGCAGGTAAATGGGTTTTTAATGAATTCCGTGGTGACGATAAAACCGCCGCCGCAGACGCTGCAGGCTTTACGCGAAATAATGCCGCAGTCGATAAAACGTAATAATGTCCAGGCACGCGTCAGCCCAAGAACCGGCTTATCATCCGCACAAGAACTGCACTGCTCCAGATAAAGGCGATAGGTCTTCATCAGCATTTCAATGGAACGCCCCTGCTCGGTCTTTTTCAAATACAGGAAAATGTTGTAGAACATGGACGAGTGAATATTCTGCTCCCACGACATAAACCAGTCTTCTGAAAACGGCAGCATGCCTTTTGGCGGCGGACAGCCGCGTAATTCTTTATATAACCGAAGCAGACGACGGCGGCTTAGCGACGTTTCCGATTCCAGTACCTGCATTCTCGCGCCCAGAGAAATTAATCCCATGGCGATATTCACTTCATCAATTTCCTGCAGCAGACTTTTTTCACCACACATTATTATGCCTCCTCAGCGGTCATGGCTTCTTCTTCGCTTAAGGCGTTAAGAAGATTGGTCGACAAAATAATGCCGGTGTGGATCTGCTGCAGCGCTTCAATGCGCGAATCTTTAGTCAGATTTTCAATTACCACTTCATCATCAACACGCAGGCGACAAATAAGCTGATTGGTGGTGGACAACTTCATTAATTGTGGTAACGAAAGCTCTTTAAGGTTGTCAATTGTTCCTTCAGACAATCCAAGGCGAAAACCCGCCGCAAATTTATCCTGACGGATCAGCTGCTGTGCCAGCAGAAGATAGGACAGGTTAATATCGTGAATATTTTGCAGGTACTCGTCGAAATTGGACACAGGTGAAAACTCCCAATGTTATTCAGCCAACAACTGGCTTGTCAGTTTAGATAGATAACGTTTCCGAACTGATGCAGAGAGTCTTTTGGTATTGATATTCACTAAGGTAAGTCAATCTTCCTCAGTAAATGCCAAAATATCATATCAATGCCAAAGGAGGCTGCATCACAAAACTGGCAAAATCATAAACACTAAGCATTTTCCGAACAAGCGACAGAAATTTCCCTAAATCATCAAATTGATGTTAACTCGTTGATTTAAAAAGTTAATAAAGCATTGTTAAACGTTATTAAACCTTGATTTTAATGATTAATCCTGCTCTGCCACCCGTATTACTCTTTAAATGTTAATAAGCTGTAATTATTAATATGCCGACTCCATACGACTTCTTAACCTCTTAACCGCCAGGCTGTGTAACTGACTCACGCGCGTTTCCGTAATCCCCAATATCAGCCCAATCTCTTTCATATTCAAATCCTGAAGGTAATAGAGCTGTAACAGCACCTGCTCTCGTTCGGGTATGAACTGAATATGCTCGGCGATCCGTTCCATCAAATTCTTCCTGATGGAATCATTCAGCGGATTAAGCTGTTCATTCTCGTCATCACTCGTTTCCCAGCTGTCGGCATAATTTTCCTGCAGTTCATCAACCGAGTACATCTGGCTGGAGTTATTATCCGTCAGCATCTGCTGAAATTCCTGCAGCGAGACGCCCATGCGCTCCGCAACTTCAGCTTCGGTGGCTTCTCCGCCTTTTTCCTGCTCAATTTGCTGAATAAGTGCGACAATTTCCCGCGTATGGGTTCGTACCCGACGCGGAACCCAGTCACTTTCTCTCAGCTCATCTAATAATGCCCATTTCACCCGCTGGGTGATCCACGCGGTGAGCGTCACCCCTTTTTTCGGGTCAAAACTTTCGACTGCGCTTAAAAAACCTATTGAGCCTGCCTGAATTAAATCATCCAGCTCGACGCTGGCAGGAAG
Source organism: Enterobacter sp. UNJFSC 003 (assembly GCF_036903355.1). Classification (NCBI taxonomy): domain Bacteria; kingdom Pseudomonadati; phylum Pseudomonadota; class Gammaproteobacteria; order Enterobacterales; family Enterobacteriaceae; genus Enterobacter; species Enterobacter sp. UNJFSC 003. Next base: position 616,243 of record NZ_JBAKHK010000001.1, on the reverse strand, counting down.
CCGCTTATGTAAACGCAATGCTTCCTGCCGCACCAGATAATGATACTTAGACCAGACTACCGATTTATCTTCCAGCCCTTCGGCCGTATAAATACCATCCACGATTGCATTCCACCCGCTATTCTCTTCGAGAATTATCCGGTGAAATGGCGCATTCAAATAGTGCAATAAGCCTTTATAAAAATGCGCATTCTGTTACTTCGCTTTAATTAATTCGCTATGTTGCAAAACAGCGTAATTAATGACGGCAATTAATATGATTAAAAGGTTTCCCACTGGGCCAGGTCTGGCTCTTTTTGACGCTGCGGCTTATTCGACTCCACGGCCACATTCGTCACGCGGCTCTCGTGACTCAGCCTGAATTGCGCCACCAGTTTTTCCAGCGCATCGGACTGGGCTTCCAGATCCCCCGCTGCCATGGCCGCCTCTTCAACCATCGCCGCATTCTGCTGGGTCACCAGATCCATTTCATTTACTGCCTGCGAAATCTGGTTGATGCCCGCGCTCTGCTCGTCCGATGCCGAGGTGATTTCGCCCATGATCTGCGTCACCTGCGAAACCGAGGTCACAATCTCCTGCATCACGGTGCTGGCCTGTCCGACCTGACGCGAACCGATGTCAATATTGCTCACGCTGGTATTGATCAGCTGGTTGATCTCTTTGGCTGCATCAGCGCTGCGTTTTGCCAGGTTCCGCACTTCTTCGGCAACGACCGCAAAGCCACGTCCCTGCTCACCCGCACGTGCCGCTTCCACCGCCGCGTTCAGGGCCAGGATGTTGGTCTGATTGGCAATGCTGTCGATCACGCCGTTGATGTCGGCAATCTGGCGCGAGCTGGTGGTGATCTGGGCCATGATCTGCTCCAGGCTCTGCATCACTTCCCCGCCGTTATGGGCATTGGTGCTGGCGCTTTCCGCCAGTTCACGCGCCGCATGGGCGTTGTCAGCATTCTGACGCACGGTGGTTTTAATCTGCTCCATGCTGGCCGCCGTCTCCTGCAGCGCCGCCGCCTGCTCTTCGGTACGGGAAGAGAGATCGTTATTGCCGTGGGCAATTTCCTGGGCGTTGGTGTGAATGCGCTGCACGCTGTCGCGGATCCCCAGAATGGTGCTGGTCAGGGAGGTACGCATGGTCTCCAGTTCGGTCAGCATATTGCCGATTTCATTCTGGCTACCGCTCTCAATCGCCTGGCTGAGATCGCCCGCGGCCACGCGACGCAGGGTTTCCACCGCCGTTTCCATTCGGCGCACCAGGGTATTACGCAGCCAGTAGCGAACAACTAACAGCATCACAATCGCCAGCAACACCACGAATACGCCGACGCCCATCATCATCTTGTAGTCACGTTCGGACTCGCTGATATAGGTTTCACTGAGACGGGTACTGGCGTCGCTGTACTGCTCCACTTTATTACGCAGCGTGGTGCGCAGTTCCATATCCTGTTCCAGTGAACCGGAATAGCCTGCAGGGTTGCGCAAATAGCCCAGCTTCACTTCGGCCACTTTATAGACCGCGTTAAATGCCGCGTTCACTTCAGCAGCCAGACGACGTTCTTCTGGCGTGTTAAACGGCGACGCCATAAACGCATCCATATTACGACGGGCCATACGCACGACGTTCTGCGTATGTTTGGCCACATTCTCCGACACCGGGTTACCCAGCGCCGACTGCAGCATCAAACCGTTGGTATTGGCCATCACCGCACTGATGTTATAAGCCGCATCGCGCATCTGATCGTTATTTTCAGAGGCGACAACAATACGTTTAAAATTACTGTTATTGCCCATGGCGTTATAGACGGAATACGCCGTAACGCCGAATACCATAATGGCAAACAGGCCAATAATAAGGCTGACTGCACTGTAAATTTTGAGTTTCGTTAACATAGTTTCTCACTTGCCGCGCACGGCTTAACCGTACGCGGTAGCGCCTGAAGAAAGGTTAATTAAGCGGTTTAATGCTTCACATATTAAACAGAGTCATTTTCTGCATGTTTTTGTAGACGTACATCGAGGCGTTAAACGCCAGCTCTGACATCTGCGATTCCGACACCAGCGTGACCAGCATGCTGGTATCTGCGCCAATGGCATCCTGCACTTTGACAATGGTGTCGTTAATCATCACATCACCGGTGAGATCCAGGGCATCAAGCTGCTGCATGTTGGTCCCCAGTTCGGCCTGGACTTTGCCCAGTCGATCGATCCCGGCATCAATACCCTGGCTGGCTGCACTCAGCGCGGCTTTCAAATCGTCGTAATCAATGGGGTCACGGCTTAATTCCGTAACGGCATCTTCGAGAAGCACAAAAATATCACCAAAAACAGCATCACCGAGATGGCTGGTTTGCATCTCAGTGCCGTCAGCCACGGTTTGTTTACGCGCCTCATCTCCCCCCTGATACGTCCCGTCTTCATCAAACGCGGGCGTATCGGTATTAAACCCGCTGAAAATATAGCGACCGGATGCGTCACGGCTGTTGGCTAAATCCAGCATGTTCTCGCGAATACCTTCTATCTCCTTCCCCAGTGCCTTACGGTCCTCATCGGAGTAAGTGTCAGACCCTGCGGCAACGATTTTTTCCTTCAGGGTGGTGGTCATCAGGTTACCGACACCGTTCAGAATATGGTCCTGAAACTCCAGTCCGCTGCGTGCACGGGATCGCACGTTGCTGTAGAGCTCCAGCTTCGCCAGCGCGTCCTGGTGTTTTACCGCGTCGGTCGCGGCGGTTGGGTCGTCTGAGGCTTTGAGTAACGTTTTGCCCGCTGACATCCGCAGATAAGCGTCGTTACTTTGGCTCATGCGCTTTGTCATCGACTCCGAACTTTGCTTGTACATGTAAAGCGTACTTAATCGCATCATCTTTTCCTTATCGGATGGCCAGCAGGGCATCAAACATCGCGGTTGCGGTTTTCAGCAGCTGCGCGTTGCCGTTGTAATACTGTCGGAACATATCGAGGTTGATATATTCCTCGTCCATATTCACCCCGGAGATCGCCTGCTTGGTGTCATATTTGGTTCGCAAATCATTTTCAGCGCTGGTGGCGTAGGATCTGACCTCGCGGGCGCTTTCACCAATTTTCCCCGCCAGGCTGGCATAGGCCGCGCTGAGCGTATCGTTGCCAATCAGCGCCTCATCCTGAATTTTCAGCATCTCTTCGAGGTTTTTGTTATTTCCCGGGCCGTCCGCGTCGTTGTCAGACGCCGCGAAGTCCTGCGCACTGGTTATCTTGCGGCTGATGCCTTCGGCTGCGCCCGCCATCGGGTTAAGGGTGAATTTGTCTCCGGCCTGGGCCGTCGACGGCGCTGGCAGGGTAATTTCAATCCCATCAAACTTCAGCGCGCCTGGCAGTGCAGCAGGGTCGGGGGTAACGTTACGTCCATCAGCGCCGGTGATAATCCAGTCTGTACCATCAAAGCTGATGTCATAATTTTCTGACTTCACATCTTTGAAACTGGTCACTGTGATCTGATCCAGCACGTCGCCGCCCTTGTTTTTGGCGTTTGCAATGGCTTTGATATCCGGCAAAGAGAAGAGATCGTCACCCGCCGTCCCGTCCGGCGTAAAACCTGCGCGGTTCTGCTCGTTCATCCGGTGCGCCATCATAAAGGCAATCTGATCCAGATCCTGACGGGCGACGGTGAGGTCTTCGTTGCGGAATTTGAACAGCCCGCCCAGACGTCCCTTGGTGATGGCGTTTTCATCCAGCGGTGACGCTTTGCCGTTCGCATCCACGTAGGAGACAATCACCTTGCCGGGATCGGCATCGGACGGCGAGGTTTGCAGCTTGTACGCCGTGCCTTCAGAGACCAGCGGGCGTCCATCGGACAGCGTGACGCTCACGCGACCCGACGTATGGTCTTCGGTCACGGTAATCCCCAGATGCTCGCTCAGCCCTTCCAGCAGGGCGTCGCGCTGGTCGAGCAGATCGGCAGGCGGCGCGCCATTTCCCTGCAGACGCTCCAGCTGCTTATTCACCTGGGCCAGCTGTTCGGTGAAGCTGTTGATCTCTTTGGTGCTGCGCTCAATCTGGCTGTTGGTGCTCTTCTCAAGCCCGGACAAGCGTTTGGCGCTGGCGTTATAGCGGTTTGCCAGCACGTCGAGGGAGGTAAATACCGCCGCGCGCGCCGGGCCATCGGCCGGATCGCCGCTCAGCGTCGCCATGTCCTTAAACAGCTTGCCCAGCGAAACGGAGACGTTGTCCGCCTCATCGGCCAGCATGTTGTCGATATCCGCCAGCTGTTCCATTCTTCCGGTAAACGAGGCGTAGCTGGACAGCGAATCGCGTAGCTGGGTGTTGGCAAACGCATCGTAGGCACGTTCCACGCCGCTGGCACGGGCACCGTAACCAAAAAAGCCCTGCCCGGTCGACATGCCGCCTAGCTCACCGATAATCAGGCTACGACGGCTGTAGTTGGCGGACATCCCGTTCGTCAGGTTATCGCCCGTCACCCGGATCGCGGCCTGCGCCACGCTGATGCCGTTTCTGGCTAAATTAAAAAGGTTATTCATACGCTCTGGATATTCCCTGATTGCGGGCCCGGCGTTCACCTCCGGGCCAGAATGTTCATGGCTCTGTTTATTTCATCGGTGATTTAAAAATTCTCTAAAACTTCTTTGTCAGAAAAGTTTGTCGATATCGTTTTTATAGGCGTTCACGCCCTGCTGAATATCGCCTTTCACCTTCTGAATAATGGTAATGAGCTTTTTGGCGTAGGCCGGATCGGTCGCATAGCCGCCCGCCTGCAGCGCCTTCGCCCCCTGCTCTGGCGAATCTGATTGCACGACCCCGCGATAGCGCGGATTTTTGGTCAGCAGCTTCGCGTAATCCGCCAGCGCGTGTTCATACGAGTCGTACACGCGGAAGGCGGCTTTCACCTTCTGCTTCACGCCGTTGATGTATTCCGTGGTGGTGATCTCGGTAGTTTTGCCGCGCCAGTCGCCGGTGGCCTTGATGCCAAACAGGTTGTGGCTCGGGCTGCCGTCCGCCGCCGGGATTTCACGCTTGCCCCAGCCGGACTCCAGCGCCGCCTGGGCGAGGATCAGGTGCGGATGCAGCCCGCTCTGCTGCGCGGCCGCCTGGGCCGGGCGCAGCAGTCGGGAAATGAATGGATGCGCCCCTTCCGCCGGTTTAGCGAACGACACCGGTGCAGGCAGGCGCAGCGGGCCGGTGGCGGGAGCCGAAGAAAGCCCCGGACGCATAAAGTCGCGTCCCGGCGCGCTCACGGTTGCGGCAGACTGCTCACTCTCACCACCCAGCTGGCGGACGATAAGATCGGCAAAGCCGAGCTGACCACTCCCGGCAATATTTTGTGCGACCTGCTGATCGTGCATCGCGGTGTACATCTCAGACGACTGGCTGTTCATCAGATCGTCTTTAAAGGTGGCATCGCGCATGCTCTTCATCATCATCTGCACGAAGATGCCCTCCATCTGCTTCGCCGCTGCTTTCAGTGCGCCGGGCGTTTGCCGCCCGGCCTCCCGTTTTAAGGTATCCAGCGAACGGACATCAAAGGCGGGCCGATCGAGCTTGTCGAAGGCGTTCATCAGTTCACCTCCAGCTTCGCCCGCAGACAGCCGGCGTTTTTCATCGCCTGCAGGACCGACATCAGCTCGTTTGGCGTAGCGCCCAGGCTGTTGAGGGCGCGGATCACCGCGTTCAGATCGGTACTGCTGCGCACGTGCTGCAGCGAACCGCCGCTGTCGCGCACCGAGATATCGGTCTGCGGCACCACCACCGTCTCCCCGCCGCCAAACGGCGTATCGGGCTGGCTGATGATATTGTTCTGCATCACCTCCACCGTCAGCGAGCCGTGCGCCACGGCACAGGAATCGAGCGAGACGTGGCGGTTAATCACCACCGAGCCGGTACGCGAGTTCACAATCACCTTCGCGTCCTGGACGTTAACCTTCACCGGGATATCCTGAATGTTGGCGAGGAAGCGTACGCGGGACGGACCGTCCGGCGGCGCGAAAAGGCGCACGGTGCGGGCATCTTCCGGTATCGCCGCCCCACCGCTGTAGCGCTGGTTAATGGCGTCGCTGACCTGCTGCGCCAGCGAGAAATCACTTTCGTTCAATTGCAGGCGCACAATGTTCTGGGTGGCGAAATCGTTCGGCACTTCCCGCTCGACGGTAGCACCATTGCTGATGCGCCCACCGTTAAGCTGGTTGACCTGCACGCGGCTACCGCCCGCCTGCGCGCCTGCGCCGGAGATCAAAATGTTGCCCTGGGCGATGGCGTAGATCTGGTTATCCGCCCCTTTCAACGGGGTCATCAGCAGCGTGCCGCCGCGCAGGCTTTTGGCGTTGCCCACCGAGGAGACCACGATGTCCAGCTTGTCGCCCGGACGGGCAAACGGCGGCAGCTCGGCGGTGACCATCACCGCCGCGATGTTTTTCAGCTGCATATTGGTGCCCGCCGGAACGGTGATCCCCAGCTGCGAGAGCATGTTGTTCAGGCTCTGACCGGTGAACGGCGCCTGCATGGTCTGGTCGCCGGTACCGTCAAGACCGACAATCAGGCCATAGCCCATCAGGGAGTTGGAACGCACGCCCTGCACCATCGCCAGATCGCGGATACGTTCCGCGTGTACCACTTTAGGTACCGCCAGCGTCATGCCGTAGAGCAGGATGCTGAGAAAAAACAGGATAGATTCTTTTTTCATGGTCATATCAGAAAGGAGAGAGGTTCAGGAACAGGCGTTGCAGCCAGCCCATGTTCTGCGCTTCGTTGATGTAGCCGTTGCCGACGTACTCAATGCGCGCATCCGCCACCTGGGTGGACGGCACGGTATTGCTGCCGCTGATGGTGCGCGGGTTCACCACCCCGGAGAAGCGGATGAATTCGGTACCCTGGTTGATGGCGATCTGCTTCTCACCCACCACGCCGAGGTTGCCGTTGGGCAGCAGTTCTTTCACGGTCACGGTGATGGTGCCGGTAAAGGTATTACGCGCCGCCGCGCCGCCCTTGCCTGCGAAATCGTTTTTGCCTTCGGCTTCGAAATCCGCTTTGCCATCGCCCAGCCAGCTGTTGAGTTTGGTCGGTACTGCAATCAGCCCCATACCGGCCGATCCATTACGGTTGGCACTGGCGGAGGAACTTTTGCTGGCGCTCACGTTCTCCTGCAGCAGGATCGTCAGCGTGTCGCCCACGTTACGCGGGCGGCGGTCTTCGAACATCGGCTGATAGCCGTAGTTCATCCCCTGCCCTGCCTGAAACAGTGAGCCGCCGGTCGCTGCCGGTGCCATCGGTAATGGTGTTGCCGTTGTCGGACCTTCAACAAGAGGCTTTTGCATAATGTGCGCGCAGCCGCCGAGCAGCAGCGTGCTTGCCAGCAGCGCGGCCGCCGGAATGTGCATAGAAAGTATTTTCATGTCAGTGTCGATAAAATGTCTGGCCGCACGCGCGGCCAGAGAGGATTACAGCTGGGAAAGACGCTGCAGCATCTGGTCAGATGCCGAAACCGCCTTACTGTTGATTTCGTAGGCGCGCTGCACCTGAATCATGGTCACCAGCTCTTCCGCCACGTTGACGTTGGATATTTCCACGTAGCTCTGCTTCAGCGTGCCCGCGCTCTCCATGCCCGGGTTCAGCTCGTTCGGCGCGCCGGAGGAATGCGTCTCTTTGTAGAGGTTGCCGCCGATGCTTTCGAGACCCGCGTTGTTGACGAAGGTCGTCAGCGTCAGCTGGCCAATCTGCTGCTCTTCCGCCTGGCCCGGTACCTTCACGCTGACAATGCCGTCGCTGCCAATGTTCAGTTTGGTAGCATCCTGCGGAATAACGATCCCCGGCTGGATCGGGTAGCCTTCGGCATTCACCAGCTGCCCGTCCGGGCTTTTCGAGAAGTGGCCGTCACGGGTGTAGGCGGTGCTGCCGTCCGGCATCTGCACCTGGAAGAACCCTTCCCCTTCGATAGCCACGTCGTATTCATCACCGGTCGGGTTCATTCCGCCTTGGGTGTGAACGCGCTGCGTCGCCACCGGACGCACGCCGGTACCCAGCTGCAGGCCGCTCGGCAGGGTATTCTGCTCGGTCGACTGCGCGCCAGGCTGGCGCATGTTCTGATAGAGCAGATCCTGAAACACGGCGCGCTGGCGCTTAAAGCCGTTGGTGTTGACGTTCGCCAGGTTGTTGGAGATAACGTCCATATTGAGCTGCTGTGCTTCCAGCCCTGTTTTTGCGATCCATAAAGAACGAATCATAATGACTCCTTGCGCGGCCTTAGCTCACGCTTAATAGCTGGTTGGCCTTCTGGGCATTCTCGTCGGCGGTGCGGATCACCTTCATGTTCATGTCGAAGCCGCGGGAGTTGGCGATCATCTGCGTCATCGCCTGTACCGGGCTGACGTTGCTGCCCTCGATGGCCTCCGGCGTCAGGCGCAGGGTTTCGTCCTGCGCCAGCATCTCGCCGCCCGCGGTGCGAAACAGACCGTCGTCGCCGTGAACCATGCCGTTCATCTCTGCGTTGACCATCTTCAGGCGGCCAACCGGCACCAGCGCCGTCGGGTCATCGCCCATGCCGAGCGCCGAGACGGTACCGTCGCTGCCGATGGTGACGTGCGACTGCGGCGGCACTTCCAGCGGTCCGCCGTCGCCCATCAGCGGACGGCCGTTGACGCTGAGCGCCCCGTCCTGATCCACTTCAATGGCGCCGTTACGGGTGTAGCCTTCGCTGCCGTCGTCCATCGCTACCGCCAGCCAGCCGTTCTGCGGCAATGCCACATCCAGGCTGCGGCCGGTATGGGTAATCGGCCCCATGGTGGTGTCGTGAAACGGAGTAGTCTCCGCCACCAGCGCACGGGTGCGCAGGCTTTCCCCTTCAATGGGTACCGAGCGGAAGGCCGCCAGCTGGGCACGAAAGCCCGCGGTGGAGCTGTTCGCCAGATTGTTTGAGGTGACCGCCTGGCGGTTGAGCGCCGCGTTAGCGGCACTCATGGCGGTATAGATTGCGCGATCCATCACTCAGCCTTAACGCAGGTTAACCAGCGTCTGCAGCACTTCAGACTGGGTTTTGATGGTTTGTGAGTTGGACTGGTAGTTGCGCTGATAGACGATCATATTGACCATCTCGTCACCCAGGTTGACGTTGGAAGATTCCAGCATGCCGCCTTCGATGCTGCCGAAGCTGCCCATGCCGGAAGTGCCGAGGAATGGCTGACCGGACTGCACGGTCTCTGCCCACAGGTTGTTACCCTGCTGCTCCAGACCGCCCGCGTTGGCAAAGTCTGCCAGCACCACCTGCGCCACGGTCTGACGCTTGCCGTTGCTGTAGATGGCGATCACTTCGCCGGTATCGCTCACCTGATAGTTGTTAAATTTACCCGGTGCCTGACCATCGATCTGGTCAACAATTACCTGCATATCCCCGGCATTCTGGGTGAGTCCCTTCAGATCCAGCTTAAGCTCCAGTGCTGCCGAGCCGTTATAGGCTTTGCCTTTGACGGTCATTTCCGCCGCACCCACGATATTGCCGCTGGTGTCAAAATTCAGGTCAATGTTGACCATACCATCAGGAGAGGTGGAATCCTCGGCATAGGCTTTCCATTTTCCTTCTGCCGTATGGACAAAATAGACTTTGATAGCGTGCTTATTTCCCAGGCTGTCGGTCGCCTGAATTTCGCTGGTGTAGTTATAAGTCTTGTCATCATCCTTGTTGAAAGCAGCGGTGATGAGTTTTTCATCTGATTTCAGGTTGCCTTTCAGCGTTCCGTTCTCAGACGCTGCCGCTGGCATATCGTCTTTCGGAATACGAATCGGCCCCACCTGGGCGCCAGGGTTAATCACCCCATCCGTCGCCTGATAACCGGTTAAAAACATGCCGTTTGTTTTGTTGACGATAAAGCCGTTTTCGTTCTGCTCAAACTGGCCGTTACGGCCATAGAACACACTACCCGCCTCGTCGACCATACGGAAAAAGCCATTGCCTGAGATCATCATATCCAGGGCTGAACCGCCCGTCGCTGGGCCACCCTGGCCAAAATTCTGGCTCACGCCTGCCACCTGCACCCCCATCCCCATTGAACCGGCAAAGATATCGGCAAACGAAACGGAGCCTGCTTTAAACCCCACGGTCTGGGAGTTGGCGATGTTGTTACCCACCACGTCCAGCGCTTTTGCTGCGGCACTGAGGCCGCTAAGACCTTGTGAAAAACCCATAATTAATTTCCAGAAGTAAGTAGTGACTATTTTTGAATGACAAACACTTTGTTCATGCCGATCGGATCGTTATTGAGCAGATGCAGAATCGGCCCGCTCGGATCCATCGTGACGCCCTGCACCTGATCCTGAACCAGGCCTATCACTTCCGGGTTTTCCCCTTCAGGATTGCTGGCCTCAAAGGAGAGCGTGTACTCGCGATCGCGAGACGGCCCCGGCTCTGGCTTGAAGTTTTCCAGGTCGTCGAGGTTGTATTTGTTCATGCCGGACTTCACGTTCTTCAGCTCTGCGGTGTACGCCTGATCGCCATCGTGCAGCGTGACGGTCACCGTCTCGGCGTCACCCACCAGGACGAAGTGGAAGTCGTCCGAACCGCCCGGACGATCGGCACCCACCTGATGGATACCAATCCCTTCTGGCTCGCCGAAGGAGACTTTTGCCTCCCCTTCAATCAGCACGCTGCGTCCCACCCAGGAGGAGGCGCTCATGCTGCCGAGCTGAATCATCATTGCCTGAACGCCCGCCACAGAGCTGTTGAGCTTCTCAACGCCCGCCGCCATGTTGAACTGCGCCAGCTGGGAGGTGAGCTGGTTGTTGTCCATTGGGTTGGTGGGATCCTGATTTTTCATCTGCGCCACCAGCAGCGTCATAAACTGGTTCGACAGATCCGCCGCGCTGCTGCCGGTGCCCGTGCCGCCCGTGCCGCTGTTGTTGTTAATTGAAGAAACCGCCATATGCGCCCTTACTGACCAAGAGTTAATGTTTTCAGCATCAGACTTTTGGCGGAGTTCATCACTTCCACGTTGGCCTGGTAGCTGCGCGAGGCTGAAATGGTGTTCACCATCTCGTTCATCACGTTGACGTTGGGCATGCGCACGTAACCCTGTTCATCGGCCATGGGGTTACCCGGCTCATAGACCAGGCGATCCGGCGCGCTGCTCTCCACCACGTCGCTGACCTGCACGCCGCCAATCTCCTGACCGGCAGACGCATCAACGGAAAACACCACCTGACGGGCGCGGTACGGCTGGCCGTCCGGCCCCGCCACGCTGTCGGCGTTGGCCATATTGCTGGCGCTGACGTTAAGGCGTCGCGACTGGGCGGCCATCGCCGAGCCCGAAATATCAAATACGCTAAAGAGCGACATCGCTTATTACCCCTGACTGAGCACTGTCATCATTTTCTTAATATCCGCGCCCAGGAACGTCAGTCCTGACTGATATTTCACGGCGTTGTCCGCAAAATTGACGCGCTCACGATCCATATCCACGGTATTGCCATCAGCACTCGGTTGATCCGGTATGCGATACAGCAACTGACTGTCGTCAAACGGCATCGCTTTACCTTCAATATGCTTATTTGACGTTAATGACAGTGATACGGGCGATTTCGCCATGCTGTTATTTTCCATGGCATTTTTTAACTGCTGAGTAAAATCTATATCTCGCGCCTGGTAGCCAGGTGTGTCGGCATTCGCAATATTCGACGCCAGAATATCCTGACGGCGCGACAGCAAACCTAACGCTTGCTGTTGAAAGCGAAAGGCGTCATCGAGTTTATTCATGACAACAGGACTCCTGTCTCGCATTATTTAAACTGCGATAGTGTAGTCAGCGCTTGTGAAATATCACACTGCGAAGACCCGACAGAAATAAGCCTATTTAGGGAAATAGAAATAATGAGGGGAGTGTTAAAACATCGAAGAATTTAAATGGCGTCACAAGTGTCATTATTTAAGGCAATAAAACCCCTGTCTCTGCGTATATAATTTAGCCACGTTTTATATATTAAGGCAATAAGATGAAGTTCCGATTATTCAGCACGGCGGTGGCCGTCTTGCTCTGTTCTGCCACCGCCGCAGCCAGCGTACCGTCTGCCCAGACGGCGAAGCAGCGCCTGATGCTCAAGCTGGACGCTCTGATTAAACAGCCCGAGAGCGGCAGCGAAATTGTGCGCACCGCAACCCTGCTTGCTACTCCGGCACAGCTGGCCGCCGTATGCGATAACCCGGAGCTGAGCCTGGTGGGGCGCGACAGCCGCCTGACCGGCAAACGTACCGTGCTGGCACAGTGCGGCGCGCGTCGTCATTTCCTGCCGGTACGCATCAGCGCCGAAGGCACCTGGTGGGTTGCCAGCCAGAGCCTGCCCGGCGGCGCGATTGTCCAGCGCAGCGACATCGAGCCAGTGACCGGCAACCTCGACCACCAGCCTGGCGGCTTAATTTTTAACGCTGACGAGATTATCGGCCAGCGTCTGACGCGCGCCGTCGACGCCGGGAAACCGCTTCTGGAAAATCAGCTGCGCCAGCAGTGGCGGCTGCGCGCCGGGCAGACGGTTGACCTCGTCACCGCCGGTTCCGGCTTTCGTATTCGCAGCCAGGGCAAGGCGCTGAACAATGCGGCGGTGGACGACGTGCTGAAGGTGAAAACCGCGGGCGGGCGCACCGTGAGTGGAAAAGTAGGGGCTGACGGACAGGTGATGATTATTTCCCAACAATAAATTTTAGGTTTTTTGTGAATCACCGATGAAAGAAGTATTGAGTACATAAATTGATTTGCGAGGACACCCATGAGCATTAACAGCAGCCAGAATACCGCGCCGATTGCCAAAATCGCCCCGACTCAGGATCTGCGTGCCCGCACGCAGCCTCAGGAACATGACGCTACGGCAAAACGTTCACCAAAGAGCGACAAAACCAACGTCACCCTGAGCGAGCTGACGAAAAAGATCCAGACCGACGACAGCCGCGACGTAGACCACGCGCGCGTCGCCGAGCTTCGCGCCGCGCTGTCGGCCGGTACCCTGCGCATCGAGCCTGAGAAAATCGCTCAGGCCATGGTGCAGGACATGTTTCAGTTTTAACCGAGAGCAGGACCGTTATGGACAAGCTTTACCCGATACTCGCGCAGATGAAAACGTCGCTGGATGAGCTGGAGGCGATCATGATTGAAGAGGTCAACCAGCTCAACCGCACGCAAATCAACCCGGTGTCGCTGCAGGTGCTGGCGGATAACAAAAACCAGCTGCTGTCGACCCTTCAGTATTACGACGACATGCGCCGCCAGCAGGAGCAGACCTCCGGCACCGAAGCCCCCTACCCGGGGCTCGGCAAGCTGTTCGCCAGCTGGCAGCTGGTGCATGAGAAAGTGCGCAGCACCAAAGCGCTGAACCAAAAAGTGGAATCGCTGCTGCAAAGCCATATGAAGAAAAATCAGCACATCCAGAAGGCGATTGACCACGTTGGCCACGCCAACGCGCTGTACGGCCCGGCCGGGGAATCCAGCCAGCTGCCCTCGGGGCGCAAATACAACATCAGCATCTGACTTTTCCTGTCTGCGTTGTCCTCTTTGCTCGCTTCGGCGGGCTTTTTTTTGCCCGGCGGCGCTGCGCTTGCACGGGCCTACGGGTTTCGTCGTTTCGTAGGCCGGGTAAGCGAAGCGCCACCCGGCAATCAGGGAGGGGGGGAATTAAACCGCCGTATAGGCTTTTGCCACGCTGCTGGTTTTGCGCATGGCGGAGAGTTCAGTGCTGATGGTGGTCAAACGCCCCTGAATGGCGCGGGTCAGAATGGCATCGTGCTTCAGCAGCTGCGCCAACTGGTCGCTTACCAGCGTTTTATTGTGCCGGGCCAGCTGGGTTAAATCGATGTCGCACAGCGTTCTCATCCCCATGGTATAGGCCACGGACTCGTCAAGAAACACATCCCATTCGCCGGCCCCGGCCTGCTGTCGCAGCTTCGCGTTGCTGATGAACAACTCTTCAATCAGCGCCATCACGTTCTTATCCATGTTTCACCTGCTTGTGCTGGGGCGCGATGGCCTGCCAGGTTTCCAGCATCCCAGTCATCAATGCGATCAGATGCGGCAGCTTGTCGCCGGATTTGTTGAGATTCGCCTCCAGCAGCGCGCGCGAAATATACTCGTACAGGCTCTCCAGCTCTTCAGCGATTTTCCCGCCCTTCTCGTGATCCAGCCCGGCGCGCAGGCCGTTGTCGATAATATTGATGGCGCGGGAGATCATCTCGCCTCGGCGGGCGATATTGCCGGACTGAAAGTAGATATCCGCGCGCTTCATGGCGTTAATCGCCCCGTCATACAGCAGCACAATCAGCTGGTGCGGCGTGGCGCCGTTTATCTGGCTGTCCAGAGAGACAGCGGTGTAGGCACTGTTGCCCGTTTTGGTGTACATCGTTAAATCCTGCCGGGCGATCTGCCGCCCGGGTATGTAAGTTTTAGAAATGAAGTGATACGGACTACATGCTTTTTGACAGTTCCAGCAGCGATTGCTGCAGTCGGTTACTGATGCTGGCCATATCACTCATCGCCTTATCCACGCGCTGGTACTCTTTTTCCCTGCGCAGCATGGCCTCTTCAATGCGTGTTTCCATCGCGGTGATCTGCTTCGCGACGCGTTTTTCCTGGTCGCGCAGGGATTCCAGCGTGTTTTCAATGGTTCCCTCTTTGTTATCGATCGAGTCTTTATCGCCAAGATAGGTGTTAAAGATCCCTTCCATGCGGTCTTTAATCCCTTCTTTGCCCCCTTTACCGAGGAACAGCGCCTCAACCTCTTTCACGTTGTCCTTCAGGGCGGCATCGAGCTTTTTATTGTCGATGGTGAGGGTTCCCAGCGTGCCGGTACGATCGTCCCCAGTTTTGCCGTCAAACGTTACGGTAATACCGAGGCTGCCGAGCGACTGCAGCACCTCGTTTACTTCCGGGTAGCTGCCGGTGACGGTGGCTTTAAGCTGGCTGGTCAGACGGCGCAGCGAGCCGTCGGTAAACAGCGCGCCGTTAGACGGGTCGGGCTGAGGCAGGGCTTCAGAGTTGCTGTTGCGATCGGGTGCAGTATATTTGGTCGCGCCGGCAACGGTGGTGAGGTAGCTGTTGTAGTTCTTCACGAACTCTTCAATCAGCGTTTTCACCTTTGAGGTATCTTCGGTGATGGTGAGGGATTCTTCTTTGTATATCGGTTTCGCCGGGTCTTTGTCATCGATTTCTGAGACTTCACGCAGCTCCAGCGTTACGCCGGTGATTAAATCGCTGATGGTGTTAGAACTGCGCGTGACTTCCTTGCCGTTAAGTAAAATGATGGCATTTTTCGGCTCCGTTTCTGGCGTAGCCATAGCAGCGGTCATCTTACTTTCCAGTGCCGCATTACCTGTGACTTTGATTGTCATTTCCCCGGCATCACCGGTTTTTTTCGAGGTCAGCACCAGCTTATGCTTACCGTCCTCAATGGTCATCACTTCCGCAACCACATCGCCTTTCTGCTCGTTGATCTTTTTAGCAATTTGATCGAGGGAGGTTTCATCTTTCGCTAAATTTACCTCCAGCGGTTTTTCACCCTCTTTCAGGGTGATGGTCACTTTCGCAGCGCTGTTACCGATGGGTTTATCGCGCGTACTATTTTCTACCGCAAGCTGATGCGCTTTCGCCAGCTGTTTAACCGCAACAGAGTAGCTGTTCGGGATCGCGCCTTTCCCCGCCGTCGCCTTGAACGTTTTGTTCTCACTGACGCTGACACCATTAAACCCTTCGTCTTCCAGCTTGCCAAGATTGTCTTTCAGGGTGCTCAGCGAACTGGAGATCGACCCCCATGCGGAGATTTGCCCTTTATAGCTCGACTGCTTTTGCAGGTACGGGTTCAGCTTTTGGGTAATGCCCTTGCGTTCGTCCGCCAGCCATTGGTCAAACGGCAGCCCGGAGCCAACGCCTAAAAAGTTTGTTGCAGCCATAATAATGTTCCTCCAGAAATGAAATAGCTCACACTCTTTCCATCGGGTAATAGAGAAGGAAGTTTAATTTTTCATTATCAGCGCAACAATGTGACCTGCCGATAAAAACAGTTTTGCCCGCTTATTATGCCATTAGCTTTATCCATTTAAATAATTAGCGCCAAACATGAAGCCATTTCTCACCATTAATAAAAAACCTGAAAAAATAATTCAGTCTTTTTTATTCCCCCCGATGAAAGAAGTATGCGCAACAACGAACGCATATTTCATATTACCGTTATTACTTAGAAGGAAATAACAATGGCACAGGTCATTAATACCAACGCGCTGAGCCTGATGGCGCAGAACAACCTGAACAAATCTCAGACTCAGCTGGGCACCGCTATTCAGCGTCTCTCTTCCGGTATGCGTATTAACAGCGCGAAGGACGATGCGGCAGGTCTGGCAATTTCCAACCGCTTCACCTCCTCTATCCGTGGTATGACGCAGGCGGCACGTAACGCCAACGACGGTATCTCCCTCGCGCAGACCACCGAAGGCGCGCTGGAAGAAGTGACCGAAAACATGCAGCGTATCCGTGAGCTGACCGTACAGGCGAAAAACGGCACCAACTCTGCCAGCGACCTCGACTCCATCAAGAAAGAGATCGGCACCCGTCTGGAAGAGATTGGTCGTGTAGCCGAAACCACCAACTTCAACGGCGTGAAAGTCTTTGACGGTTCGAAAGAGAAAATCACCATTCAGATCGGTGATAAAGACGCAGACACCATCGACATCAAACTGAGCAAGCTGGACATGGAAACCCTGGGCCTGGACGAGTTCATGGCCGACTTCGCAGGTATTGGTATTACGGTGAATGGCGCAGGTATTACAGCAGCGAGCCAGTTTGAAGGTAAGGGAACCGACGCACCGGATAATACTGAATTTAGTGCCGATAAAATCGGCGTTAATGATCCAGATGTTGCTTCTAAGAATTATAAATTGATCGCCGCTGATCGTACTGAGATGATCACTAAGGCGACAGGAGTGACCGGTGATGTTGGGGATAAACAGGTCCTTTCATACGAAGACAAAGATACAGGTCTGACGCGTTTCTTTGTGGCAAACAGCGTGACCGGCGAGGCGCAGGAAGTCGATATTACCTTCCAGGTTACTGGCACTGCCCCGAATAAGGAAATTGTAAAAGATGCCATTACTGCAGGTGACGTGCTAAATGCCGCTGATACCGACATGCTGCTGAATGGTCCGACGAAGCTGGGTACCGCCACGCGCGTTAAAGCCGGTGATACTATTAATTCAAATGGCGCTGCCATTACTCTTGATAAGGACATGCTGGAAGCCATTTCAACTGACGTGTTTGGTGAGGACATTGCAACCTCCGGCATGCGCATGTTCTCTGTTGAAGGCGCTGATCCAAATACTTTCTATGCCATCAACAAAGCGGGCGAAGTCAAAGTATTCGAACTGGAAGCTGATGGGTCAGTGACTACGGGCAGTGTTGACGATGCTCGAAATGCTGATGCTGATCAAATTGCTAAAGAATCCAGCCGTCTCGCTTCTGAAGATCTGCTGGAGCGACTGGATGATGCCCTGACTACCGTGGCAGATTTCCGTGCCGACCTCGGTGCCGTCCAGAACCGCTTCAGCTCCATCGTTGCGAACCTTAACACCAACATCATCAACACCACCGAAGCGCGCTCCCGTATTCAGGACGCTGACTTCTCCGTGGAAGTGTCTGCCATGAGCCGCGCGAACATCCTGCAGCAGGCAGGTGTGTCCGTACTGGCCCAGGCCAACCAGGTTCCGCAGAACGTACTGTCCCTGCTGCGTTAATCTGCTTTACCACCTCAATATTATTACGCGCGTGCCTCACGCGCGGTTTGCCCTCCCTGTCGGAGGGCTTTTTTGTTTTGTGCACAATAAACATTGCCCGGCAGCGCAGCGAAACGTAGGCCGGGTCAGGCGAAGCCGCCACCCGGCAAGGGTTTTAAGACGGCAGGTAAGGCTCCTTCACAAACTCCGCCAGCGCGCGGTTCACGCCCTGCGGCAGGGTATTTCCCAGTATCGCCTGTGTCAGGGCTTGCGCATAGGTAGCCGGCGTAAGCGTGTCCTGCCAGCAGTCCGGCATGCAGCAAGCGCCCGCAGAGTGCATTGCGCTCGCTCACCTCATCGGTTTCCACCAGCATGCCGGCAAATGCGGCGCAGAGTTCGGCCACGTCAAAAAGATCGGCAGAGGCCGGAAGGGTAAGGCGATAAGCTGTTCGGTAAAGCTCGCGTGGGATGCGTCAGAGAGAGTGGACAGAATAGTCATAGAAAAGCCTCCAGGGAGATGAGAACCGAAAAACAAGTGAACAAACCAAAAGGTTGCTCCGGGATTGTCTTGTATTTTCAGGTTCTCACGCCCGGTTGCGGATATTGCCGAAACGCGGGCACTTTACGATGGGATAAAAACAAACAACAGGGTAAACCCTGAATTACATCGGGTTACTTGTGTGATTGCGAGGCGTCTTCCAGATTTACGCCGGGATGGTGGCGATGGAGCCGCTCTGCCACGCTCACGGCCGTCTGTTCCCCCTCACCCTAGCCCTCTCCCAAAGGGAGAGGGAGAACACCCAGCCCGTAGGCCCGGTAAGCGAAGCGCCACCGGGCGATTAGGCTGCACGGCGGCCTGATGCCCTCACCCCAGGTGACATGCTCACACTTTAAACCGGTTCACGACACTTTCCAGCTCTTGCGCCTGCTCTTCCATCGCTTTGGCTGCCGACGACACTTCCGCCACCAGCGACGCATTCTGCTGGGTCGCCCCTTCAAGCTGGCACACCGCCACGTTCACCTGCGTGATACCGACGCTCTGTTCCCGGCTGGCGGTTTTAACCTGCTCCATCAGGCCAGAGACTTTACTGACGGAATCCACCAGCGTGTTCATGGTCTTCCCGGCATCCTGCACCAGACGGCTGCCGTCCTGCACGCCGACCACCGCGTCGTTGATCAGCCCACGGATCTCTTTCGCCGAGCTGGACGTCCGCAGCGCCAGGTTGCGCACTTCCGTCGCCACCACGGCAAACCCGCGCCCCTGCTCACCTGCTCGCGCCGCTTCCACCGCCGCGTTCAGCGCCAGAATGTTGGTCTGGTAGGCAATCCCGTCGATCACCCCGACGATCTCGGCGACGCGCAGGGAGGAGGACTCAATATGGCGCATTTTATCCACCGCCGAATTCATCAGCCCTGCCCCGCGCTGCGCCACCGCCGCGGCTTCGGTCGCCAGACTGTCGGCGTTTTCCGCGTTGTCCGCGTTATTCGCCACAATGCCCGCAATCTCTTCCATTGAGGCCGCGGTCTGGGTCAGCGAGGCGGATTGCTCTTCAGTGCGTGACGAAAGCGACACGTTGCCCTCGGCAATCTGATGAGAGGCCGACGCAATGGTGCGGGTGCTCGCCCCAACCTGCTGCAACAGCCCCTGCAGATAGCTCATAAAGGCGTTCACATTTCGGGCGATGGCGTTCAGCTCCTGACTGCTGTTCTCAGGAAGGCGACGGGTCAAATCGGCTCCGCCCGCAGAGAGCATAGCAAGACGTTGGCTGACGATATCGAGATTGCGCATTACGGCGCGGATGGTCAGAACAAGCACCACCCCCAGAAGCAGCAACAGCGGGATCTGAACCAGACCCAGACGGGTCAGGATGTCGCGGGTCTGTTTACTCAGCAGGCTGCTTTTGGTATCGGTTGCCACAAACCACGGGCTGCCTTTAATGGGATAGAGGAAGATGGTGTGTTCACCGTCTTCTGCGCGATAGGTCCGCTCAAGTGGCGTATCCTTTGCCTCGGTCAGCATCTCCTGCAACAGCGCGATTTCATGTCCGGGTAGCGCACTGATGTTTTTAAGCGGGGGAGTCTCTGCTGAGGCACGGCTGTAGCCAATGATTTTACCGTTGGCCTCAACAATCAGTACCCCGCCCTCAATGGGTTTCGCCATTTTGCGCGCCAGCTGATTAAAGAAGCCCAGGGTTACATCAAGCGTCGCCACGCCCCATAGCTGGCCGTTGCGGTAAATCGGCATGGCACAGTTGGTCCTCGGCTGCGCACTGGCGGCATCGATATAGGCTTCAGCCCAGACGCATTGCCCTTTTTGCGCGCGCGTCCCGGCCTTGAACCATGATTCCTGCCAGTACGCTGGCGCATCAGGGGCATTCCAGGTAGTGTTCGGGCGCAGCATGCCCTTGCGGTCCCGGGCATAAAAGGTGCTGTGTTTATCCACCCCCGGCTCACGCATGCCCGGCAATGGCCATACGCCGCCGCCAAACAGGTTGAGGTCACCGTTCTGGTTGATGAACGCCGGAAGCAGGCTGTCAATGTCAGGGCTGTTAAGCAGAGGCACGGTTTCCGTCAGGCTGCGCTGCTGCGCCTGTACCCGCGACATTTGCTGCGTAATGGCTGCCGCCTCCTCGCCAATCTGATAATGCACGCGCTGATACTCTGCTTTTAGCAGCTGCGGTGCAACGAAACGCGTGACCACCCAAAGGGTGGTTAAAATAAGCAATAAAAAGAAAGCAGAAACCAGCAATACCACTCTACTTTGCGTGGATTTAAACATAAGGGTACACTCTGAAATTAAACGTTGTCAGAGTATTCATCGGTGATTTGCGTTGAAAATGAAATTTAATACAGGTTCGAAAAGGGGACGCTTTTGTCCCCTGTTCAGGGTAACCGACGCTTAATAAGGCGTTGACTTATCGTGCAGCACCGCTTTTAACGCCTCTTCCGTAATATCGCATTTCTCCCTGCTCACTTCCGTGCTGTCGAGATAGCGCAGCAGCGTGACGCCTTCGGGTGCGGCCGTCAGCGCCGCGATGTTGTAAGGCTTCGCTTCTACTGAAGGCGTATCCGAGCCGTATAGATAGGTGTGAAAGGGCATATATTCATTGCGTGGAATTTCCCGGCGCTCTTCACTGACAAACTGTTTGTCATTCACCCAGATTTGGGCCTGCCGGTTGGGGGCGCTGGCTGGCAGCAGAGTAACGGTGTAATCATTGCACTGCGTAAGCGTAACGCGATCCGTTTTCTGCGGGGTGGACGGTGACTGGCAGGCGGCGAGTGTCGATACAGCTAAAAGCATTAACCCATATTTCATATCAGAGTCCTTTTTGTAACGTCCTGATCCAGTTAAGCAAACAATGCCTGTCGTCGCTATCAGACTTTCATTAGGCCTCCAGGCATCGTCACCCGGTTACCCCTTCACCCGCTGAAGTAACGTATTCGCCACCGTATACACCTCTTCAATCAGCACGCTGTTATTCTGCGTCACCGACGGTGCGCCGTTTTGCGCCTGCATCATCGCGTCGTCAATCAGCGCGCGAAGCTCTTTTGAGGAGCGCGCACAGCGGCTCGCCAGATTGCGCGACTCCACGGCAAAAATCCCCTCTTCGTTATGCAGCGAATAGCTGTAGGCGCGGCTGGCCAGCTGCACCAGCGTGCCGCTGCTGTCGGCAATCTGCAGCGCGGCATCGTGCAGGCCGTTCATCGCCTGAACCACGCCCGCGGTGCTTTCGCTCAGCATGGCGAGGAGATTACCGTTCGCTTCAGGTACCCGCAGCAGACGCTCATTTTCCTCAGCAATGGTGCTGGCAGCCCACGCGATCACGCTCACCAGCTCGCCAATCTCCTGCATCAGCGGCGGCAAAGGTGCGCCCAGCTCGGTTTTCAGCTGCGACGGCAGCTCTTCATTGAGGCGTGAAAGGTGCAGGTTGAGGCTGCGCAGCAGCGTCAGGGTGGAGACCAGCAGCAAGGCGGCCAGCGGCCACGGCTTATGCAGGAGGATGCCGGGGCGTTCGCCCATCCGGCGGGTGGGCACATCAATGGCCAGCAGCCACGGCGTCTCAGCGATCGGCGTCACCACCAGCGAGTGCTCGCCGCTGGCGCTGCGAAAGCGGGTATGGCGCATCCCTTCCCCGGACTCTGCCAGCAGCGCGCGCAGCGGTACCGCCATCGGCAGGCTGGCGTCGTTGAGAGATTGCACCGTCGGCGCACCGGCGGCATCGCCGATGATGCGCCCGGTGTCATCCACCATCCAGGCGCGCCCGCCAAGGCGCTCGCCGATCTCTTTGACCAGTGAATTGAAGAATTGACGGCTGGTACCCGTCTCTTCGGCGATATCGGTATCACCGGGGGCACTTTTATCCAGCGCAAAGCTTTTCAGGGTGACCACACTTTCGGTCATTGAGCGCTGCTGCGCTTCAACCCTGTCGAGTTGCTCACGTAATTGGGTTGCCAGGGCATCAACCTGCGTGCGCAGACGCTGCCCCTCGGTGCGAATAAACCACGGCATGACGCCAGCCTGCACAAGAATAACCAGAGTAATAAAAATAACGACCAGTATGACAATAAAAACCATGACATCAGCGCCTGTTCTTTTAACGGCAGCACGACGCTGCCTCTACAGGGCTATTTTATTATGCAGGCGTCAGGAAATATGCTCTTCAAACCGTTGATAACCGCGCACTTCTGTTAACGCTCAATAAAAACAATCTTGCGCACGTTGTCCCAGCGCTTAACCAGCCAGCCGTCGAGGCTGCACAGCGTGCCGCCCCAGGTGACAGGAAACAGGCACAGCACCATATAGAGCGTCTCGGGCAGATAAAAGAGCCAGCTCATCCATGCAATCAGATTCAGTCCGCGCGGAATGGTGTAAATACCCATGGTGACCAGCGCCACGGTGCTGATAATCATCAGTATCAGCGCGCTAAAGCGACTGAATAACCCCAGGGTCAACAGCAGCCCCATGCTGCATTCCAGGAATGCGACCACCACCGCCATCACGGCCGGGAACGGGATCCCCGCGTCGTGCAGGGTATCCACCATCAGCAGCTGGTTTTCGGGAACGAATAATTTATTAAACCCCGCGGTAAAGAAAAATACCCCCACCACCAGACGGCAGATCAATACGGGAAACATGGCGGGCAGATCGGACGTTTGCATAAAACGCTTCAGAGAAAACATCAGTCATCCTTGTAAAGAAAATTAATGCTGTGTATACCCTAAATAATTCGAGTTGCAGGAAGGCGGCAAAGAAGTGAATCCCCAGGAGCTTACATAAGTAAGTGACTGGGGTGAACGACTGCAGCCAACGCACATGCAACTTGAAGTATGACGGGTATAATAAATTCAATAACCTGTCTTTACTCAGTATAAATTCGCTGACCTCGTTATCAACCGCTCCCACCCCCACCCCATGCATAATTAATAAAAATAAACAGATTAAAAATAGTTAATTCAAAATAATAACAGCGTCTCATTATCAATGCTGCAGATGGCCCGTTTGCACCGTCAAAATTGCAAGTATTTGGTTTTAATATGATTAAAGCCAAACCTCTTTAAGCACCACTTTTAATACGGTTAATAACACTCCAATTAATAACCTTAATCGCGTTAAGGCTGTTATTACGAAGTGGTTGCAAAAATATGACGTAAGACATAAAAAGCATGTCGCTCTGGCCTCCGGCTAGCAATAACATGCATTCATTACTATTAATTACAATAGCCAGAAGCGATGCCCATTACACCAGAAGAATCAAATAACTATGCTAAACCATATCGCGATTGGAACGTCACTAACGCTGGATTTGCAGACCCGAGAACTTGCCCGGACGGATACGCAAGAGACCGTTACCCTTCCCCAAAGCGCGTGCCTGTGCCTCACCGCGCTGGCAGAGGCGCAGGGAGAGGTTCTTTCCCAGGAACAGCTGATGGAGATCGGCTGGCGTAGCGCCGGGGTGGAAGTCACCGACAACAGCGTCCGGGTCATGATTACCAAGCTGCGCCGCGCGTTTGCTCAACTGGACCAGCAGGAAGCCATCACGCTTATCGCCGTGACGCGCAGCGGCTATCGTCTGCTGGTGCGGGAGACAAGCAGTGAGCCCTTGCCCGCTGTTGGACCGCCGGAGGATACGCCCCCTGTTTCGCCGCCTGTAGCGGCACCTTCCGTGGCGAGCGCCCCACCCCGACCGCGTGCCGGGCTAAAGCAGAAGCTGGTTGCCCTTTCCAGCGGTCTGCTGGTGGGGCTGGTACTGGCGCTCCTGGCACGCGGCGTGATCGACTTTAGCCCACAGCCGGTCCACTTTGTGCGCTGGAACGGCCCCGGCGTGCCGCCCGGCACCCAGGTGATGGTTCAGCAAGATAAGCAGTCACAAAATGCTCTGATTGAGTCCACGCTGCAAACCTATACCCGTCACGTGCTGGACAGGCGTCCCAAAGAAACGCCAGCAGCGGTACTTTACGTCACCACCGGCTCGGAAAAAATGAGCCAGTTTCAGGGGCTTATTGCCTGCCAACAACCCTTTAAGGATTCAGGGAATGACTGCGAATCGTTCTATTTTCGCCTTTATTAAATCCCCGCTCACCCTGCTGTTTCTGGGCGGGATGGTTGCCGGGCTGGGCGGTATGGCGCTGTACGGGTTTAAAACCTCCGCGTACGCCTCGCAGTGCATCGCGCCCACGTCCTACTACGTGATTGAGGACGACAACAACGCGACGCTGGCACGCGGCATTTATCGCTCTTACCGTGACGGCTTGTTCAAGGGGCATACCACCTATATCGGCAGCATCAGCCACTTCAAAGATGGCAAGCGCGACGGGCTGCCCAAGCCCGTCAACCGTGAAGTGCGCTACGATGTGGATGTGTCGGGCAAGCGGATCCATCTGACCGTCACCAGCCAGCACCGCAAGCTCGGCGGCCAGACCACGGATCAAGATGTGACCGACTATATCTTCCCGCAAATCAAACCGGGGGAAGTGGGCACCAGCACCGTCTACCTGCTGGACGACAAAGTACTGGCCACCGGCACGGAAACCGTCGCCCGTATTGCCTGCATGAACTGACGGTTACACCAGCGCCTGAATCAGCCCGGCAAGCAGGTCAAACCCGGTGGCCATCAGGTGCTCAAAGAACGGGGCCAGCGTTTCGGCAATCAGGAACAGCGCCAGCATGCCGAAGGTCAGCGTCAGCGGGAAGCCAATCACGAAGATGGAGAGCTGCGGTGTCAGGCGGTTTAACAGCCCGAGGATAAAGTTGATGCACAGCAGCAGGGCAATAATCGGCAGCCCCAGCATCAGCCCCTGGCTGAAGATAATCCCCGCATGGGTGACCAGGTACATAAACCCTCCCGTATGCAGCGGCGTGGCGTCAACCGGCAGCGTCTGGAAGGTGTCCGCCAGCACGGCCAGCAGCCAGAGATGGCCGTTAAAGGCGAGGAACAGCAGCGTCACCAGCAGGTTGAGAAAACGCGAGATCACCGGGCTGTTCCCGGCACCGGGGTCAAAGAAGGTGGCGAACGACAGCCCCATCTGCATACCGATGATCTCACCGGCCATGCGCACGGCGGCAAACAGCAATTGCAGCGTCAGCCCCATCGCCGCACCGATAATCACCTGTTTGGCCAGCACCCAGACCCCTTCCCAGGAGTAAAGCCCCACCTGCGTTTCGGGCAGCGTGCCGCCGATCAGGATCGCCGTCAGCAGCGCCAGGCAGGCACGCAGCCGGGTGTTGACGGCCTTCTCGCCAAATACAGGGGCAACGTGCAGCAGCGCGGCAATGCGCACCATATTGAAAAAATAGTGGCTGACCAGCCCGTAGAGCTGGTCGAGAGGAATTCCAAAGGCCATCAGCCGATCACGTAGGGAATGCTGGCGAACACCGCGCGGGTGTATTCAATAAAGATTTTCATCATCCACGGGCCAAGCGCCACCGCGACGCCGACAATCATCAGGATTTTCGGGATGAAGGTCATGGTCATTTCGTTGACCTGGGTGGCAGCCTGCAAAATACTGATGATAAGACCGGTGACCAGCGCGACCACCAGCAGCGGGCCGGATACCATCAGCCCCACTTTAATCGCCTGCATGCCAATCACCATAACGCTTTCAGGGGTCATGGGTCTCTCCTAACTGTAAAAGCTCTGCGCCAGCGATCCCACCAGCAGCTGCCAGCCATCCACCAGCACAAACAGCATCAGCTTGAACGGCAGCGCAATGGTGGTCGGCGGAACCATCATCATCCCCAGCGCCATCAGAATGCTGGCGACCACCAGATCGATAATCAGGAACGGGATAAAGATAGTGAAGCCAATCTGGAACGCGGTTTTCAGCTCGCTGGTGATGAATGCCGGCACCAGAATGCTGAGCGGCACCTCTTCCGGCGAGGCGATATCCGGCGTCTTCGCGATACGGGCGAACATCGCCAGATCGCTTTCGCGCGTCTGGTCAAGCATGAACGCACGCAGCGGTTTCACCCCTTCGGTGAGCGCCACCTCCATGGTGATTTTGTTTTCCTGCAGCGGCTGCCAGGCTTTTTCGTAGATCTGGCTGAACACCGGAGACATGACAAAAAAGGTCAAAAATAGCGACAGCCCCACCAGCACCTGGTTTGGCGGCGCGGTAGGCGTGCCCAGCGCGTTACGCATCAGCCCCAGCACAATGATGATGCGGGTAAACCCGGTCATCATCAGCAGCACGGCGGGGATAAAGGTAAAGCCGCTCAACAGCAGCAGGGTTTGTACCGGCAGCGTCCAGCCGCCTTCTCCGGAAGGCTGGCCGAGGGTGATGTCACCGTTGGCCGCCAGCGCACCGGCGGCGGGCAGCATCAGGCCGAGCGCCAACAGCAGACGACGGTTCACTGCTCACCTCCCGGACGGTATTTCTGACGCAGCTTTTCCAGCATCAGCGGAAAGGTCGCCGCGGGCGCGGAGGTCTGCGGGGCATTTTCCGGGCGCGCCTGCGTGGCGAGGCAGGTAATCTGCGAGGCGGTGACGCCCAGCACCAGACGCTGCTCGCCCACGTCAACCAGTACTAGACGCTCGCGCGGCCCGAGCGACTGGGTTGCGACCACGGACATGTTGCCCTGGGCGTCGTTGAGCCGACGCGCCAGCCCGCTGCGGCGGGCGGCCCAGGCCATCACCACCATCAGCAGAATAATCAGGGCCAGCGCGCCGCTGACCGTCATCAGCACCGAGCCGGTGGCCGGGAGGGAGTTAGTGGCGTTCATCAGCGGCTCAGGCGATGCATGCGCTCAGACGGGGTGATGATATCCGTAATGCGGATGCCGAATTTATCGGATACCACCACGACTTCGCCCTGCGCAATCAGGTAACCGTTGATCAGGATATCCAGCGGTTCACCCGCCAGACCGTCCAGCGACACCACCGAGCCCTGGCTCAAGCGCAGCAGCTCTTTGATGGTCATTTTTGTGCGTCCCAGCTCCACGGTCATTTTTACCGGGATATCCAGGATCAGGTTCATCTCGTCAGAAAATTGTGGTGCAGCCATGGTGTCGGTAATTCCCGCCGCGTGCTGTTCGGTCATGGCATCACCCCAAAGATTATCGATGGACTGATCGTCAGAACCCGATGAGGTGTTCATATCGCTCATGGGGAAATTACTCCTTGTTTAATGAAAGTAATGAAGGCTGAATCATCTGCTCGACCTTCAGGGCATATTGATTGTTCACGGCACCGTATTTGGCCGTGAAGACCGGCACACCACCCACGCTGGCTTCGATAAACTCCTGCTTATCCAGCGCGATAATGTCGCCTTTTTTCATCTGCATGACGCTTGAGAGCCGGGTGCCGATATCCGCGAAACGTGCCGCAAGCTCCAGCTCCGTTTCCCGCATCTGGCTTGCCAGCAGGCCGCGCCACTGGGTATCTTCCTGACGGGAGTTGTCCATTGGCGGGTTACTCAGCAGCTCGCGCAGCGGTTCGATGGTGCTGAAGGGAATACAGATGTTGAACTCCCCGCGGTGCGAACCGATCTCCACCGAAAACGGCGTGGTGACCACCACATCGTTTGGCGACGAGGTGATGTTGGTAAACTTCACCTGGATTTCAGAGCGGATGTACTCCGTTTTGATTTTATAGATAGAACTCCAGGCAAATTCGTACGCCTCACGCGCCATCGACAGCATGCGGTGGATCACGCGCTGCTCGGTGGGCGTAAACTCGCGACCGTCGGCCTTGGTCGGGAAACGACCGTCGCCGCCGAACAGGTTATCCACGGCCATAAACACCAGCCCCGGCGAGAACGCCATCAGCGACGTACCGCGCAGCGGGTTAAGGTGCAGCAGGTTCAGGTTTGTCGGCACCGGCAGGTTGCGGGCAAACTCGTGATACGGCTGGATCTTAATGTTCCCCGCCGTAATGTCCGGGCTACGGCGCAGCAGGTTAAACAGCCCCATACGGAACTGACGGGCAAAGCGTTCGTTAATAATTTCCAGCGAATGCAGACGCTCGCGAATGACCCGGCGCTGGGTATGCGGATCGTAGGGTTTTATCCCTGCATCGGGCCGGGTGTTATGCAGATCGCTGCTGCTGTCCGCATCCGCGTTGAGCAACCGGTCGATCTCATCCTGAGATAAAAAGCTGTCAGCCATAATAATTACCGCAGAATAAATTCGTTAATAAGGACGTCAGTGACGCGAATGGACTGGTTAAACGCCAGCGGTTTATCCAGCTCATTCTGAATATTGGTAATCAGGCGGCGTTTGCCCTCATCGGTGGCTAAATCTTCATACGTCTGATGGGTGAGTAACATAAATAAGCGGCTGCGATATTCCGGCAAATATTTTTCCAGTACGGCCAGCGATTGCTGTTCAGCCAGGCGAATAGACAACCCCAGGTACAATACCCGATCCGATTCGTTCGCCGTCGGCTTCAGGCTCACGGTAAAGGTATTCATCGAGGCGTATAGCGGCTCGACTTGCACGGGCGCAGGTGCTGCGCTCGCATCGCCTTCAACCGCTTCCTGCGCCGGTTTTGCGAATTTCATTTCCCAGAACAGGTAGCCGGAAACGCCGCACGCCGCAACGGCAGTCAAAAACATGAACGTCATCAGAAGCGAGCGAGAACCTCCGCCGCTGGCGACCTTTTTATTTTTATTACTCATTGAACGTACACCTGATAAATAAGAGAGGGCAGCGTACTACCCTCGGGTCAATATGGCGGACATTGTAGTCCATATAATCATCCTGATAATCAGGCGATAAAATTTCATTCCTGAAGCTAATTCACTCCTTCAGGCAAAGGTATTAATTCCGTATATATTTCCGGGAGTGGTGGTTAATAAAGTCGGCACGATCTCCTCTTCAACCAACGGCTCTTCCCCTTCCTGTGCGCCGTGCTCATCCCCCGATGCGTTCTGGCCCTGCTCACCGGCGGCGAACGGCTGCCCTTCCGCGCTTACGTTCGCCTGGCCGAGCTGAATACCTGATTCCGCCATCGCGGCGCGCAGCTGCGGCATGGCCTGCTCCATGGCGTGACGAATGTGGGCATGTTCGCTGACGATATGGATCTGCGCCTGATCCTGCTGCATGCGCAGGGAGATCTGCAGCGACCCCAGCTCTTCCGGATGCAGGCGGATCTCCGCGCTGTGCAGCCCGTTACGGCTAAAGAGGGCGATATGCTGGCTGACCGACTGCTTCCACTCCGGCGTTTCCGGCGGATGGTTGACGGTGACAACCTGCTGCGGTGCATGCGCCACGCTGGCGCGCACGGCGGCCGACAGCGCCACGGCGCTCACCGATGAGGTCGCGGACATCTCTGCCGTGACTATCGCCTCACTACTCACCGGTACTGCGGGCTGCGCCATCAGCGGGGCGGTATTTGCCGCAGGCGTGTTATCGGCGGCGGCCATCAGGGGAGAAACGGTTTTGCCCTCCTGCACAGGGGTTTTGCCGCCCACTACGCCATTCGCAGGCTTAACCGGCTCTGACCCCGTGACGCTGCGGGTCACCAGCTGCTGCAGCTGCCACTGCGGGCTCTCCTCACCCTCACCGTCGGTGAGTGCCCCCCCTTTCAGGGCCTCTGCCAGCCCCGGCGTTGCCGTCAGCAGCATATCGTTAGCCTCCGCTGCGGGTACGTCTCCGGTCAGCTGTTCAGGCAATAAATCCGCGGGCAAGCCCGCCCCCGCCAGCGCGGCTTCCGGCAGTGCAGCCAGCGCCTGGGGGTCAAGCCCCGGGAAAAGCTGCGCCAGTTCAGCCAGCTTGTCATCCAGCGCCAGGCTGAAGCCTTCGTCTGAGAGCAACCCGGCCTTCGGTTTGCCCTGCGCTCCGCTGCCCAGTAACAGGGCGGCAATATCAATGTTCATAGCCTTTCTCTCTTTTGTCCGGCGCGCTGAGCAAATTCATCCATCAGCTTTTGTTCATGTCGGCTTTCAACCAGCGCCTGCGCCGTCGTCCGGCGTTCGATCAGGGTTTCAAACGCGTTCAGGCGCTGCTTGTTCTGCACCCAGTTCTGCTTCACCTGGTCTACCGCCTTTTCGCAGGCGTTAACGTGGCCTTCCTGCTGCTTCACGACCTGCTTCAGCGACAAAATAAACGACTGGTGATTGACCAGATCCGCCACCGACATGCCGCCGCCCATCATCCCCTGACGCAGGGACTGCTGGTACTCCTGCTCGTAGTGCTGCAGCTGTTCGTGCTGAGTCATTGCCTGCTGGAGCTGCTGCTGCGCACCGCCCAGCGCGCGGGTGGTTTCCGTCAGCGTCTCTTGCGCCATATCGCGCAGCAGCGTCATGGGGTTTTTCACATTCATCGCGCCTCCGGATTAGTCCTTGATATCCGGGAAGAGCCCGGACAGGGCGCGAACGGCGTCGTCATAGCCGCTGCGCTCGTGGATCGCCTGGTGGAGGAACGCCTCCAGCGACGGGTATGTGTCGATAGCCTGATCCAGCATCGCGTCGCTGCCTTTGACGTACGCGCCCACGCTGACCAGATCGCGGTTGCGCTGATACGCGGAAAGCAGCTGTTTAAAACGTTGTACCTTGCGGTACTGGGCATGCGGGATAAGCTCGGTCATGGCGCGGCTGATCGAGGCTTCAATATCGATAGCCGGATAGTGCCCCGCCTCGGCAAGACGACGCGACAGCACGATATGGCCGTCGAGGATCGCTCGCGCGGAGTCGGCAATCGGATCCTGCTGATCGTCCCCTTCGGTGAGCACGGTATAAAACGCGGTGATTGAACCGCCCCCTTTTACGCCGTTACCGGTGCGTTCGACCAGCGCGGGCAGGCGGGCAAAGACCGACGGCGGATAGCCTTTGGTCGCGGGCGGTTCGCCAATGGCAAGCGCCACTTCACGCTGCGCCATGGCGTAACGCGTCAGGGAGTCCATGATCAGCAGCACGTTGAGGCCGCGCTCGCGAAAATCTTCCGCGATGCGCGTCGCGTAAACGGCCCCCTGCATACGCAAAATCGGCGAAACGTCAGCCGGGGCGGCAACCACCACCGCCCGCGCCAGCCCCTGTTCGCCGAGGATATTCTCGATAAAATCTTTCACCTCGCGGCCACGCTCGCCAATCAGCCCCACCACGATGACGTCAGCGGTGGTAAAACGGGCCATCATGCCGAGCAGCACGCTTTTGCCGACGCCGGAACCGGCGAACAGGCCCATACGCTGCCCGCGCCCTACCGTCAGCAGGCCGTTGATGGCGCGCACGCCAACGTCGAGAACGTTTTTGATCGGGTCGCGGTGCAGCGGATTAAGCGTTGGAGTAAACAGCCCTGCCGCCGGTTTCCCCGGCGCGGGGCGGCCATCCAGCGGACGGCCCTGCGCATCCAGCACCCGGCCCAGCAGGTGCGGGCCAACGGGCAGCTGTTTACCGGCGTGGCTGTCGCGTTGCAGGGCATAAATACGCGCCCCCGGCAGAATGCCGTCGACGTGTTCCAGCGGCATCAGGAACAGCGTCTGGCCGTTAAAGCCCACCACTTCGCTCTCAACCGGGATAATCCCCTGTTCCGTCTGGCGCTCAACGATACACAGCGCGCCGATCGGCAGCTTCAGCCCCACGGCTTCCATCACCAGACCGGTGGCGCGCGTCAGCTTGCCGTACTGGCGAAAATCGGGCACCTGAGTGAGTTTCTCTTCCACCCGGTCGAGGGCCGAGAGCCACGTTTTTAGCTGCTGGCTCATTGCGAGAGCTCCTCGCGCGCCAGCTGGCAGAGCGCCTGCCAGCGGGTTTCCATGCTGGCGTCCACCTCCACATCCGGGGAGACCACCCGGCAGCCCCCGGCGGCCAGGCTGGTGTCGCGATGCAGCTCCCAGCCCATCGCGGCAAGCGTCTCGCCCAGCGCCGCCTGCACGACGTCAAACGCGTCCGGGCTGACATACAGCTGGATGGTGCCGTGCAGCAGGGCATCCTGCTGCATCAGGCTGCGGATCTGCGTCACCAGAGCATGGTTATCTGCGATGCGGGAGGTGCCGTAGAGCTGCTGCACCGCCGTCAGGGACAACTGCACCAGACGGGCCGGGATCAGCCCTTCGAGGTTTTCCAGCGCCAGCTTAAAGTTGCTGACCCACAGCTCGGCCTCGCGCAACAATGCCTGTTGTTCAACGCGCGCCTGCTCGAGGCCCTGGGCAAAACCGGCGTCGCGACCCTCTTTCAGCCCCGCCTCATAGCCCTGTTTGCGGCCCTCTTCCTGGCCCTGCTGTTGCCCCTGGGCAAACCCCTGCTGTTCCGCCTGCTTGCGCAGACGCGCCAGTTCAGCTTTCAGTTGAGTCTCAGACTGGGTGTTGTCCAGCGTGGGCAGCGGGGTGTCCAGCGGTTCACCCAGCAGATTTTCAGGTTGCCAGCTCCGCCACTCGCGGGCGTTGTTATCATCAAACGTAGGCATCGTCGCTGCCTCCAATCAGGATCTCGCCGGCCTCGGCCAGGCGACGCACCACGTTGAGAATGTTTTTCTGCTCGGCTTCGACCTGCGACAGACGCACCGGGCCACGGGAGGCCAGATCGTCGGTCATCAGCTCCGCCTGACGACGGGACATGTTGCGGAAGAACTTCATGCGCAGCGGCTCGTCGGCCCCTTTCAGCGCGATGATCAGCGTCTCGCTCTCGATCTCCTGCAGCAGACGCTGGATGCTTCTGTCTTCCACTTCCACCAGGTTTTCGAACAGGAACATCTCGTCGATGATCTTCTGCGCCAGCTCGCCGTCGAACTCGCGTACCGCCTCGATGGCCGCCTCTTCCTGGTGCGATTTCATCAGGTTGAGGATCTCGGCTGCCGGACGGACGCCGCCCATCTTGCTGCGCTTGAGGTTCTGACCGTGCAGCAGGTTGTTCAGCACTTCCGTCAGCTCCTGCAGCGCGGCAGGCTGTACGCCGCCGAAAGTGGCGATACGCAGCATAATGTCGTTACGTTCGCGATCGTCGAATTTGCCCAGCACATCCGCCGCCTGGTTACGCTTAAGGTGGACCAGGATGGTGGCGATGATCTGCGGATGCTCCTCACGGATAAGATCGAAGACCGACTGTGGCTCCATAAAGTTGAGCGTTTCGATGCCGTTGGTGCCCTGATGGGTATCCAGCAGATCTTCCAGCAGCGAGGAAGCACGCTCTTCACCCAGCGCCTTGACCAGCACGCTGCGCAGGTAGTCGTTGGTATTGAGGCTGAGCGCCGCGTATTCGCTGGAGTCTTTCTTAAACTCCTCCAGCACCATTGCCATCTGGTCGTGAGTAAAGCCCGCCATGTTGACCATTGAGGCACTGATCTGCTTCACCTCGTGGGCGTTGAGGTGCTTGAACACCTCCGCCGCCAGGACATCTCCCAGCGTCAGCATGACGATGGCGCTTTTATCTGAGGCATTCATTATTTCGGCTCCTTACTCATCCACTGGCGGATCACCAGGGCGATAACGCGCGGCTCCTGCTCTGCCAGCTCACGCAGCTGTTGACCATTGAGTTCCGTATCCACTCGCTGTTGCGCACGGTCGCGGTTGTTTTTCTCCGCTGCACGTTTTTTCGCAGCAATTTGTTCTTCGCGCGCCTCTTTTTCCATCTCCAGACGACGGATAGTGGTCTCCTGATGGCGGATCCAGGCGGGCTGCACCAGCTTGCGCCACATCACCCAGGCGATAATGGCGATGACCAGATAGCGGGCGATAGCCATTAACAGCGCGTAGAAACGATCCTGCTCCCAGAACGGCGGAATCGGTTCTTCCACTACGCCGTTAAAGGCGGAGTTGAGGATGTTGACGCTGTCACCACGGCTGGCGTTGTAGCCAATCGCCTCTTTGACCAGCGCGTTAATGCGGGTCAGCTCGGCCTCGCTAATCGGCCCCGGTTTGCCCTCTTCCCCCTGCGGCAGGTGGTTGATCACCACCGCGACCGACAGGCGCTGGATGCGTCCGGCATTGGATTTGGTGTGGGTCAGGGTGCGATCCACCTCAAAGTTGGTGGTCTCATCACTGCGGTTGTTATACGGCTGCGCCGTCTCACGGCTGGCGCTGCTGCCGGTGGTTTTCTCTTTTTTGTCATCCGCTGGGGTATTGAGCGGCTGGGTCAGCGGCGCGGTGGCCGGTGCCGGTGGCGTGTTGCTCAACGCACCCGGCACGCCGCCCGCGCCACGGCGATTACCCTGCTCGGCCAGACTTGACTGACGGCTGCGGATCGCCATTTTTTCAGGGTCGCTGTTCGGCTGGTACTGCTCCAGGGTCTGCTCCTGCTCGGTGAAATCCATCTGCGCGGTGACCTGAGCGCGGATGTTTTCGTCCCCCACCAGCGGGGCGAGAATGCGCTGGATGCGCTGCTGGTAGTCGCTCTCGATTTCATTGGTGTATTTCAGGTGCGCCGTCTGCAGGCCGCGCATCCCGCTCTGGGTGAGCAGGTTGCCGCGCTGATCGACAATGGTCACGCTCTCTGCCGCCAGCCCGGTCACCGCGCTGGAGATAAGATGAGTGATGGCCACCACCTGGCTGTCATCCAGGGTGCGGCCCTGCAGCAGGTTAACGGTGACGGACGCGGTCGGTTTCTTCTGTTCGCGAACAAACATCGACGGTTTCGGCGTGGCCAGATGCACGCGCGCGCTTTGGATCGGGCCGAGATTTTCAATGGTGCGCGCCAGCTCGCCTTCGAGTGCGCGCTGGTAGTTCACCTGCTCGGTGAACTGGCTGACGCCAAACTTCTCCCGATCGAGCAGTTCAAAGCCCACCGAGCCGCCCTTCGGCAGCCCCTGCTGGGCCAGCTTCATGCGCACCTCATGCACCTGCGAGCCCGGCACCATGATCGCGCCGCCCGGCGTATCAATACGGTAAGGGACGTTGAGCTGAGACAGCTGCGCCACGATGGCGCCGCCTTCTTCATCACTGATATTACTGAACAGCACCCGGTAATCCGGCTCCTTTGCCCAGAACATTAGCGCGATGATGACGGATAGCGCCGCAGCGCCGCAAATCACCAGCAAAAGCTTCGGGCTGCCGCGAAGTGAGGACAGCATCGATTTAATTCGCTCTGCCGGATTGTTGGTTAACTCATTTAGTGTGGCACTCATGCCGTATTCCTGTATGAAATAGCACGCATCAGCGATGCGCGTCAGCTCACGAAATTCGCGAGAGTGATGTCGACGATTTCAAAAATATAAGAATTTTTCAGGCGGGCATTATCGTCTGAAAGGCGTTTTTTTTAAGGATAAATAAGCTCAAAGTTCTGTCGGCTTATTGGATTTTCTGAGGTTTTTAAAGACGTGTTAAGCTGTCGACGTTTAAAAGATGTGCAATAAACAGTGGCTTTTATCCCATTAATCAGGAATTGAAAAATGTCAGCGACATTAATGCGTGGCGTACTCGATCAAATACAAACCCAGGCGCAGCAGGTCAGCGGCCCGTCTAACCAGCGCCACACCTCGCGCGGTGACGCCCCCGCCTTTTCTGACGTTTTATTTAACAGCATTAACGAAATAAATAAAACCCAGGTTGAGGCAAAGAGCAAAACACAGCAATGGATGTCTGGAAGTCACGATATTGCCCTGAATGACGTGATGCTGGCGATGCAGAAATCCTCTATTTCATTTAGCTTTGGTATGCAGGCGCGAAATAAGATGATTGGCGCGTACCAGGAAATAATGAATACCCCGGTTTAAGGTCTGCCCCCTTCTATGAGTGAAATTAACAGCACGCCTGCACGCTTATCCCTGAATACGCTTTCTCTGACTGACAGCGAATTACAGCGTGTCGGGAAATTAATCTATAAGCGCGCCGGCATTGTCGTCAACGCGCAAAAGCGAGAGATGATTTTTAATCGTCTCTCTCGTCGCGTGCGCACGCTGGGGCTGGCCACGTTCAGCGAGTATATCGGCCTTCTTGAGTCGCACTCAGAGCACCCGGAATGGCAGAACTTTATCAACGCGCTGACCACCAACCTGACCTCCTTTTTCCGCGAGGCGTATCACTTCCCGATCCTCGCGGAACATGCGCGCCAGCGCGCTAGCGGCTATCGCGTCTGGTGTACCGCCGCCTCAACGGGGGAAGAGCCCTGCTCTATCGCCATGACGCTGAACGAACAGCTTGGCGCGTCGGTGGCCGGGCCGCGCCTCTGGGCGTCGGATATCGACACTGAGGTGCTGGCTAAGGCCGAAGCGGGCGTCTACCGACTGAGCGACCTGGACGCGCTGACGCTGGCGCAAAAGCGCCACTACTTTCTGCGCGGGGCGGGCGACAACAGCGAATGGGTGAAAGCCCGGCGGGAACTGCTGTCGGCCATTCACTACCAGCAGCTTAATTTACTCGATGAAAAGTGGTCCGTTCCCGGGCCGTTCGACGCCATTTTCTGCCGCAACGTGATGATTTATTTCGACGCGCCGACGCAGCAGCGTCTGCTGCAGCGCTTTGCGCGTCTGCTTAAGCCGGGTGGCCTGCTGTTTGTGGGTCATTCGGAACACTTTAACTATCCACATATTCCGCTGCGCCTGCGGGGGCAGTCGGTGTATGAACTGACGGAGGCCACACGGTGAAGGCAATTCGTGTGCTGGCGGTCGATGATTCCGCCCTGATGCGTAACATGCTCAGCGCGGTGGTCAATCAGCAGCCTGATATGGAAATGGTCGGCACGGCGCCGGACGCGTTTATCGCACGGGAGCTGATTAAGCAGCTTAACCCGGACGTGCTGACGCTGGATATCGACATGCCGCGGATGGACGGGCTGGAGTTTCTCTCCCGCCTGATGCGCCTGCGCCCGATGCCGGTGATTATGGTCTCCTCCCTGACCACCCGGGGGTCGAAAGCCACTATGACCGCGCTGGAGCACGGTGCGGTGGATTTTCTGCCCAAGCCGGAGCACCGCGGCGCGGAGAATATCGACAGCTGGAGCCAGCTGGTGGTGGACAAGATCCGCATCGCGGCTCGCGCGAAGCTGGCACAGCATAGCGCCGACGCCAGACCGATCCTCGCCGGTATACCCGTGCGTCAACAGAGCATTATCGCCATCGGTTCGTCCACGGGTGGCACAGAGGCGCTGCGCCGGGTGTTGATGACGCTTCCTGTCAGTACGCCGGGCATTGTCATCGCCCAACATATGCCAGCCGGTTTCACCCACTCTTTCGCCCAGCGACTCGACTCGCTGTGCCAGATTGCGGTGCGCGAAGCACAGGATGGTGAACCGGTTTTACCGGGCACCGCGCTGATTGCGCCGGGCGATCGCCACATGGAGGTCATCTGCCAGGACAACGGCTACCGGGTCAGGCTCAGCGATGCCCAGCCGGTGAATCGTCATCGTCCGTCGGTGGATGTGCTGTTTGACTCCGTGGCGCGTCAGGCCAGCAAACACGCCAGCGCCGCCCTGCTGACCGGCATGGGCGCGGACGGCGCGCGCGGCCTGCTGCACTTGCGCCAGACCGGCGCCTTTACCCTTGCACAGAGCGAAGCCACCTGCGTGGTATTCGGCATGCCGCGTGAGGCGATTGCGCTGGGCGCAGCGAAGAAGGTCGTCGACCTCGACGATATCAGCCAGTGCTTACTGGACAGTTTCCATAAACATAACCTTTCCAAGACCGACTCACGACGTTCAGGAGATACCCCCCATGTCGGATAAAAATTTGCGTTTTCTGGTGGTTGACGACTTTGCCACCATGCGACGCATCGTACGAAACCTGCTGCAGGATCTGGGCTACAAGCACATTGACGAGGCCGAAGACGGTCAGGACGCGCTCAACAAGCTGCGCGCTGACAAATTCGATTTCGTCGTCAGCGACTGGAACATGCCCAATATCGACGGGCTGGAGCTGCTGAAAACCATCCGCAGCGATGCGGCGATGTCAAAGCTACCGGTCCTGATGGTGACCGCGGAAGCGAAGAAAGAGAACATCATCGCGGCCGCACAGGCGGGCGCCAATGGCTACATCGTTAAGCCGTTTACCGCTGCCACGCTGGAAGAAAAGCTCGGCAAAATCTTTGAAAAACTCGGGTAACCCTTATGAACTCCCCGTTAAATATGCAGGCGGATAACGCCACAGAGATTTTTGTTCGCATCGGACAGCTGACCCGTCTGCTGCGCGACAGCATGGCGAACCTCGGTCTGGAACAGGCGATTATGGAAGTCGCAGATGCCTTTCCGAACACTCGCGACCGCCTCAACTATGTGGTCGGCAAGACGTCGCAGGCCGCCGATCGCGCGCTGACCAGCGTGGAAGTGGCGCGTCCCCTGCAGGAAGGGCTGAGCGATAACGCTACCGCGCTGAGCGCCCGCTGGGACGCCTGGTTTGAAAACCCGCAGCCGCTGGATGATGCCCGCGAGCTGGTCAAAGCGACCCGCGCCTTCCTGCACGACGTGCCGGAGAAGACCCAGCAGACCAACCGTCAGCTGACCGAAATCATGATGGCGCAGGATTTCCAGGATCTCACCGGTCAGGTGCTGCAAAGCCTGATGCACGTGATTGAGACCGTTGAGAAAGAGCTTATCAGCGTGCTGGTGGAAAACATGAACGAACGCGACGCCAGCGCCGCCGCCGGTGATGCGCATCTAAAGAACGGTCCGCAGATCGATACCCGCGCCGAGGGCATTGTGGCGTCTCAGGAGCAGGTGGACGATCTGCTGGAGTCACTCGGCTTCTAATCCCGCCGGGCGAATGTCATGTCAGAACAAAACGACAGCGAAAAAACAGAAGACCCCACACCCCACCGAAAGCAAAAAGCGCGCGAAGAGGGACAGGTTCCCCGATCGCGCGAGCTGACGAGCGTACTCATGCTGCTGGCAGGCTGGGGGTTGCTGCTGGTGGCGGGCGGCTGGCTGGCAAAACAGCTGCAGCACCTGCTGCATAACGGCTTAACGTTTGACCGGCTGTTAGTCAGCGACCCGCAGCAGATGCTGCATCACGCCGCATCGCTGCTGGGGATCGCCTTTCTGGCCCTGCTGCCGTTCGTGGGCGGGCTGTTTTTGACCGCTGTCGCCACGCCGTCGCTGATTGGCGGCCTGAATATGAGCGCCAAGGCCCTCAAATTTAA
The DNA here is from genome assembly GCF_036903355.1 of Enterobacter sp. UNJFSC 003. NCBI lineage: Bacteria > Pseudomonadati > Pseudomonadota > Gammaproteobacteria > Enterobacterales > Enterobacteriaceae > Enterobacter > Enterobacter sp. UNJFSC 003. Next base: position 577,106 of record NZ_JBAKHK010000001.1, on the reverse strand, counting down.
CGTCAAAAAGCTCAACCCGATCAGCGGCATCAAGCGTCTTTTTTCCGCGCAGATGGTGTCGGAGATGGTGAAGAGCATTCTGAAGGTGACGCTTGCAGCCATCGGCGGCGGGCTGTTTTTGTGGTTCAACAAAGGGAAATTTATCAGCCTGATGTATGAACCGCTGCGCATGGCGCTGGGCGATATCAGCGCCCTGCTGATGGGCTGCATGCTGGTCATTATTTTATCGCTGATCCCGATGGTGGTGTTCGACGTGGTTTACCAGCTCTGGAGCAACTTCAAGAAGCTGCGCATGAGCCTGAAGGAAATCAAAGACGAATTCAAAAATCAGGAAGGCGACCCGCTGATCAAAAGCAAGATTCGCCAGCTGCAGCGTCAGATGGCGCAACAGCGAATGATGACCGATGTCCCCACCGCTGACGTGGTGGTGAATAACCCGACCCACTATTCGGTCGCCCTGAAGTATCAGGAAGGTGCCATGGGCGCGCCGATGGTGGTTGCCAGCGGTAGCGGGCTGATTGCCTTGCGCATCCGCGAACTGGCCGAAGAGAACCGGGTCCCTATGCTTGAGGCGCCGCCGCTGGCGCGCGCCCTGTATCGCCATTGCGAACCCGGCACACCGGTTCCCGCCGAGCTGTACAGCGCGGTGGCGGAAGTGCTGGCCTGGGTTTATGGCCTTAAGCGCTGGCGTAAAGGCTATGGCTTACGTCCGCTGACACCTAAAGATCTTCCCGTTCCGACGGGGATGGATTTTGCACAAGAGAGTAGAAAGTGATGGCCAATATCGCCACCAAATTACGATTACCCAACATGAAGGAAACCCAGTGGCAGGTGCTGGCCGGGCCGGTACTGATCATGACCATCCTGGCGATGATGATCCTGCCGCTGCCGACCTTCGTGCTGGACCTGCTGTTTACCTTCAATATCGTGCTGTCGATCATGATCCTGCTGGTCGCCATGTTTACCCAGAACACGCTGGAGTTTTCGGCGTTCCCGACGGTGCTGCTGTTCTCCACCCTGCTGCGTCTGGCGCTTAACGTCGCCTCAACGCGTGTGATCCTGATGCACGGCCATACCGGCTCCGATGCGGCAGGCCAGGTGGTAGAAGCCTTCGGTCACTTCCTGGTGGGCGGCAATTTCGCCATCGGTATCATCGTGTTCATCATTCTGATCATCATTAACTTTATGGTGATCACCAAGGGTGCCGGACGTATTGCGGAAGTGGGTGCGCGCTTTTCTCTCGACGGGATGCCGGGCAAGCAGATGGCGATTGACGCCGATCTCAATGCCGGACTGATCGGTGAAGAGGAAGCCAAACGCCGCCGTAAAGAGGTGACGCAGGAAGCGGATTTCTACGGCTCGATGGACGGTGCAAGTAAGTTTGTGCGCGGCGATGCCATCGCCGGGCTGCTGATTATGGCCATCAATATTATTGGTGGTCTGGTGATCGGCGTAATGCAGCATGACATGTCCGTGGGCGTGGCCGGTGAAACCTATACCCTGCTGACCATCGGTGATGGTCTGGTGGCGCAGATCCCGGGGCTGGTGATCTCCACCGCCGCTGGTGTGGTGGTGACCCGCGTCGCCAACGATCAGGACGTGGGCGAGCAGATGGTGGGCCAGCTGTTCACCTCTCCGCGCGTGATTGTGCTGGCGGCGGGCGTGATTGGCCTGCTGGGGCTGATCCCCGGTATGCCTAACTTTGTGTTCCTGCTGTTTACCGCCGCGCTGCTGGGTGTCGCCTGGTGGCTGCGCGGCCGCGAAGGTGAAGCGAAAAAATCCCCGGGTACAATGTCAGATGCCGATGCGGCGGACGCTGACGTGGCGCAGGTCAACGAAGCCACCTGGTCTGACGTGCAAATGGAAGATACGCTGGGTCTGGAAGTGGGTTATCGACTGATCCCGATGGTGGATCACGAGCAGCAGGGCCAGCTGTTGACCCGCGTGCGCGGCATTCGCAAGAAATTCGCCCAACAGATGGGCTTCCTCCCCCCCGCCGTGCATATTCGTGACAACCTGGATCTGGCGCCAACGCACTATCGCATCCTGCTTAAAGGGGTCAACATTGGTTCTGGTGAAGTTCAGCCGGATCGCTGGATGGCGATCAACCCTGGCTGCGCCGAGGGCGAGGTTCCCGGCACGCCGTGCACCGAACCCACCTTTGGTCTACCGGCCCTGTGGATTGACGAGGTTCACCGCGAACTGGCGCAGACGCTGGGCTACACGGTAGTTGACCCGAGTTCAGTGGTGGCAACGCACCTCAACCATCTGATCGCCACCCATACCGAGGAGCTGTTTGGCCGTCAGGAGGCGCAGCAGCTGCTCGACCAGATCACCAAAAACTCGCCGAAACTGGTGGAAGATTTGATCCCGGCGGTCATCAGCCTGACCACGCTGCACAAAGTGCTGCAGAACCTGCTTGCCGAGCGCGTACCGATTCGCGATATGCGCACCATTATCGATACGCTGGCGGAGTTTGCCACCGCCCAGAGCGATGCCGATGAGCTGACCACCCGCGTGCGGGCGCGGCTTTCCCGGGCGATTACCCAGCAGTGGTTCCCGGGCGAGGACGACATTCAGCTGATTGGCCTGGATCTTTCGCTGGAGCAGCTGCTGATCCAGGCGACCCAGAGCGGAAGCGCCATTGAGCCGGGCATTGCCGAAAACCTGATGAAGCAGACCGAACAAGCGCTGCTGCACCAGGAAGGATTAGGCGCACCGCCGGTGCTGTTGGTGAATCCGGCCCTGCGCCAGATGCTCTCGCGCTACCTGCGCCGCATCTTCCCGCAGCTGGCAGTGCTTTCCAGCCAGGAGATTAACACCCAGCGCAATGTGCGGATGACGTATCTGATTGGGGGCAAAGGATGAGGCGATTAATGCTGGGGCTGGTGCTGGTTTCGCCGCTGGCGCGGGCGGCGGACGGATCGTGGAGCGGTGAGAGCTTTGGCGGTGTGATGACCCATGGTCAGATGGTCGTGAAAAGCAAACCGGTACACAGCCCCTCTTCCCTGTCGGCCAGCGCTGTTGCATCGCATGTACACTGGAAAATTCATATGGACGGTCTGACCCCCGTCGGGTTTCGCATTCGCCTGTGCAGCGCCACACGCTGCCTGACGTTACCCGGCGTTGCCGGAGAGCAGCCTCTGCCTGCGGGGATGTCCGCAGCAGGGCCGTTTCGTTTCGAGTACTATTCCGTGGCGGGAGGTCGCCTCAACGTGCCGCTGACGGTGCTGAGTAATCAGATCACGGTGAGTTATCGCAATCCACGTTAAGCGCGTGCTTTACCGGTTTGCCGGTAAAGCACGCTGCTCTTCTTAGAAATCGACGCGCAGCCCCACATTCCCCACGACCGGCGACTCAACGTGCTCGCTTTTCGCGTAGCTCGCATCCAGCCAGACCTGGGTTGATGGCGTAATCATCACGCTGATACCGCCCGTGAACTTACCGCCCGTGCCGGTGAAATCATTGGTAAAGTCATAGGTCTCGTTAATTCGCGTGCTGCCATTTTTCACCAGCCCCTGGCTCAGCGCCGCCGTCGCATAAGGCATGACCTGCATCTCACCAGCCTCGAGACCGGTGGTCACCCGCAGACCCGCTTGCGCCTGCAGCGAACGTCCGTCACCCGTTTCTGCAGTCATCCCGTTGTTCAGTTTGACGTACTCAGACGGGGTCATCCAGCCGTCGAGACCCGCAAACGGCGTCAGACGCGTGGCATCGCTGAGGGCGATATGACGGCCCGCTTCCAGACCCAGTCCGTATCCCCAGCTGTTCCAGTTTGCACGCGCTGTGCCGCCATCGCTCATGCGGGCACTCAGCGTGTTGTCAAAATGGTTAATCTGTGCGGATCCGCGGGTGTACCAACCGTTAGCGGAGTTTAACGTGGCATACAGACCGCCGCCGTAGCTGGTGACCCGACTCTGGCCACCGCGGGCATGCTTAACCTGGCCGGTTGACTGGCTCAGCCAGGCGCCCGTGGTCAGATCGCCTGCGGCAACGGAGGTCACCTTGTCGCCGCCCAGCATCATGCCGTTTTGTTCCAGGCGGTATGCAGAACCCCAGCCACCCTCGACATCACTGCGGCCGTGCAGCACGCTACCCCACATGCCGGACTGCGGCTGGGCGCGGGTGTCGTCAAGACGCGAGCGCAGGACGTTAAGTTCATTTTCGTGGATAAACTGCGGGGCGGAAGCCATAGAGAGCATCGCATCGGTCGAGGCAGAGGTTGAGCCCGCCTGAACCAGCTCCCAGCAATTACCGTTACGCACAAGCGTTTGCTGCCAGGCGCCGACATCCAGGCGACCGCCGTTCAGCGTAAATTCTGCGTCTCCAGCCGCGGTACGCACCAGCGTCAGGGTATCGCTGCTTGTCGCTTCACGACCGCTGGCGGCCACGTGCAGGGTGTGTTTCCCGGTGGCACTGTCGGAGATATCCAGCAGATCGCCCTGACCGGTCAGCACATCGGCATTCATCATAAAATGGCCGTTGCCGGAGAGCGTGCCGAGCGTCAGCGTGCCGTATTCCTCCCCCGCGGCAAACTTCACCGTTCCGCCCGCCATAGAGAGCGCCTTGATATCGGAATTCGCCGTCATTTCATAGAGGGAGGAGTTATCCAGCGACAGGGAATTGACGTTAATCATCGCCCCGGAAAGGTGGCTACCGTTGCCAAGCGCGACGTCAACCACGGCGTTGTCTTCCGCACGGATGGTGCCTGCGGCCTGGCTGGCGTTGAGTGACAGTGAGACATCGCTGTCATATTTGGCGGTCAGAAGCTCGCCCGTTTCAGAACCGGCGGTGCTGCCATTTCTCAGCTGAATATGTTGAGTTCCACTGCTGACCATGAAAGCAGGGCCTTTTACCGCCCAGACGCTGGACTCATCAAGACCAACGGTGTTCGTTCCGTTCAGATGTATACCGGACTTATACCCCTTAATGGTGCTACCGATAAACGTGCCGTTAGTACCATAAAAATCAACTGCCCCGCTGTACATTTTGTCGTCATTGGCAATAACGCCATTCTCTACAGCGACCTCACCGTCATACGCCACAAGCTGCTGCGCACGGATTTGCATCGCGACAAGCCGGGCCTCATTCACAATAAGCTGTGTTTCGATCGTCGTATTACGGAGCTGGGTATCACCCATCAGAGCGGCTAAATTCACGATAGCATTGTCTATGGTTGCCGTACTGCCAGCATCAAGCATCAGGTAGCGATTAATTTGACCACCGTTCATGGCTAAGTGTCCGTCAGAAATGGTCACTTGACCGGCAACCGCCCCCTTTGCTGTGAGCGTCGCACCATTTTCAACCTGATAGTCTTCATTGTCAGGGGAGTTGCCATCAATCAGCGTGTCTTTATCGATGAGGGTGGCAGCAGTGGTTGTGCCGGTCGTGGCAAGGAGTGCAACAAGGATCGCCCGGCGTAGATAAGAGTAGTGATATAACGATTTCATCAATTGCCTTTTTCATTAGGAATAAACAAAGAGGTGTTCCTCTCTGTTTATTCATCGGTGAAAAGACAATCAGCTGAAATTATTCAGCCAACATCATCTCTTTTTTACGTTCAGCCCTAAAAAGAGCCACCCGCCCTTCAACGACGATCTCCACATGATGAAAATAACGGGAGAGAAGAGAGGCTAACGCCTCTGCGCTGTCGGTTCGGTTAGAAAAGATGCCTTTCTTATTATAAATTTTCATCAGTTTTCGCCCGAACACATTGTGACCCGCCTCGTCACCCAGAATGGTCGCGCCAAATAAACACCCTTCTTTCGTTAACGCCGAACTGGCGTGGGCAATCACCTCAGCTTTATCGCTCATTTCGCCGGGCAGGCAGTGGAGAAGATAAAACATCGACACGGAGTCAAATTGCTCTTGAAGATTTGATGGATAGGGTTCGAATACGTCATGCAATATGGACGCCTTAACCCTGTTTCTGCCCACGCGTGCATTCGCCGCCTCAAGACTTGAGATATTCAAATCGAGCAGCGAAATAGTGCAGGAATCTGGCGTATATGTCAGGTAATATCCGGTTCCGACACCCACATCGAGGTGGTTATTTTTCATGTTATTTCTGAAATGGGGAATAAGATGTCGCTCGGTAGCGCATTTCCAGGCATAGCGGTTGGAAACGCGAAGAACCCACCAGTCATAGAGTTTCAGTGAGAGGGGGGTATAGGCCTTTATACCGTCACGTGTTTTAGTGTTCATAGGATCCTCTGCGCAATCGGTGCAGTAAAGAAGGCCACATTGCGTGACCTTCTTATTGAGAAGTAGAAGGTAATTGGGTGTGACATAAATTATGCCTTCTCATGCTATCAAAAGTTCATTCTGTTGATATGGCGATATAGTGACTTTATTTATCAGAATTTTTTATTTACTGCCCGAACCTCTGAAATGCTTACAAATACGCTCGTTTATTAACGCTATAAACGATTGCCTGTCATAAACATGCTGCCATAATAGATCTCCAACTCATATTGTCGGGAGAATAACCGTGCGCTATTTCGCTGTTGTGGTTTCATCAATTTTAATGTGTGGTTCATCTCTGGCCGCCTCCGTGAACGCCGCAACCCTTCCTGAGCTGGCAGAGGCATTAAACACGCGATTCGAGGTGATGAAGGATGTGGCAGGCTATAAGGCTGCAAACCACCTTCCGATTGAGGATCTACCCAGAGAAAAGAATGTTCTTCTGAAAGCGCAGGACGCCGCCCGCGACGTCATGCTGGATCCGCAGAGTATTGATGCGTTTGTGCAGACACAGATGGCTGTCAGTAAAAACATCCAGTATCGCTATCTTGATAGCTGGCGTTTGCAGCCTGAAAAAGGGTGGCAGCCCCGCCCTCTGGCAGAGGTAAGAGCGCAAATTATTGACCTGGATAACACCATCCTGAACCTGATTAGCCGTCAAATCATGACCGGTGGCGGATTTGGTGAAGAGCAGGACCGCACGCTGTCCCGCTTGCTGAATGATAAGCAGATATCATCGCTTGAGAAGGCGCAGCTCATCGACGCACTCGGGAAGATTAAACGTCGCTAACTGTCTGCCTGAGCCCGTCATGTTTACGACGGGCTCGCGAGTTAATTACTTATTTTTCAATGCACACTGTGCAACATCAGCCTTTAATGCCTTAATTTCATTTTGCTGTTCACGTACGGCCTCAATCAGCGGGGCAACCAGCTTTTGATAATCGACCTGCTTTTTCCCCCCCTCCGTTTTGACCAGTTCCGGGTATACCTTTTCAACATTCTGGGCGATTAATCCGACATCCTGGCTTTTATTCTCTTTCCAGGTATAAGAAACCCCTTCCAGCTGGAGAATTTTATCCAGGGAGCCTTCAAGAGGACGAATATCTTCTTTCAGACTTTCATCACTGAAAGGACAGCATTGGGAGCCGGCATCGGCCCAGGCGAGGGAGGAGAACATCATAGGGATAACAACAAACGCAGTTTTCTTTAACAACATAAACGCTCCATATATGTGTGAGACACTGGATATTCAGGGGTGTGCATTTAAAAATAAGAGTATCAGCAAGATATGCCCGCACTGACAATTAAACGGTAGCAACATTTCTTATTTCAAACCATACGCATCATTGGACAATAAGCGTTTATTATTGAGCGTAATTATCGAAAATAAATAACAACATCATTAGCTGGATAAAAACATTACCGATATTCAGTTATATTCGTTTATTACACATTTGGAACCGAGACGCATCGCGTAAAATATTGCCCCCCTTACTCTCACAAGGGTAATCATGAGAACTGTTATTTTGTTGATTACGGCAATGGGCCTGACGGTGTGCCAAACAAAGCGTGAACCCTCAATTGAGGTGGCGTACTCGATTGACGCCGCAGCGCCTGGGTAGTCTGATGTTGAACAAGGCCATGAAGACCGCTGCCTGATCCTCTTTTGTGCTCAATGGGATTTTTGTCACTGAAAAGAATGAGGATAAGTGTTTGAATAGTGGCTGAGAGAGGTCGGCCCCTCCTGCCATTCCGACTTCTCGACATTTGTTGTTGCCTTCATACCGGGTTATTTGGCATGTTAACGGAACCTGACCTTTCAATTTTGTTCACGTGACGAGTTTGCGAGCACAGCGATGATTAAGTGGCCCTGGAAATCAAACGAAGCTGGTCAAAGCGCGGCATTGCCGTGGGATGAGGCACTGGCGATACCTGTTCTGGCTAACCTCGCACCGGACGAACAGTCAAAACTGATCCCCCTGGCGGAGCGTTTTTTACAGCAAAAGCGCCTGGTTCCGCTTCAGGGTTTTGAACTGGATCCTCTCAAAAATACGCGCATCGCCCTGCTGTTCTGCTTACCGGTTCTGGAACTCGGTATCGAGTGGCTGGATGGCTTCCATGAAGTGCTGATTTACCCGGCACCGTTTATCGTCGATGACGAGTGGGAAGATGATATCGGCCTGGTACACAACCAGCGCATGGTTCAGTCCGGGCAAAGCTGGCAGCAAGGCCCTATTATTCTTAACTGGCTCGATATCCAGGACTCGTTTGATGCATCCGGATTCAACCTGATTATTCATGAGGTCGCGCATAAGCTCGACACCCGCAACGGCGATCGCGCCAGCGGTGTTCCCCTGATCCCGCTTCGTGAAGTGGCAGGATGGGAGCACGACCTGCATGCGGCGATGGATAACATCCAGGATGAGATCGACCTGGTGGGCGAAAGCGCGGCCAGCATTGACGCTTATGCGGCAACCGATCCTGCCGAGTGCTTCGCAGTGCTGTCAGAATATTTCTTCAGCGCTCCTGAGCTTTTTGCCCCGCGTTTTCCCGCGCTGTGGCAGCGTTTTTGCCAGTTCTACCAGCAAGACCCGCTGCTGCGCCTGCGGCAAAACGAAGATTCCGCAGGCAATTCAGCCCGACAGGTCCATTAAGGGGTACGGTCGGCTGACCGTACCCACAGGCTTATCGCTAAAAACAGCAGGGCCATTCCCCAGGCCGTATTCATCAAAAGCTGTTCACCGTAAAAGCGGGTCACCACAGGCACCAACAGCGCGCTTACGCCATATCCTAACGTATGGCTGGTGGCGATAACCCCCGCCCCTTTGCCCGTTGTCAGCCGATCGTTCAGCAACAGCTGATACCCCGGCGTTGCCATCGCAGCGCCCAGCGAGGTAATGACAATCCCCACGTAGAACAGCGCCACATCCGCGATACACATCAGCCCAAGCCCCGCCGCCATCAGCACCGCCGCCATGCACAGTAATACCCTTGGGCTAAAATGCTGCGGACGAACCACCAAAAACTGGGCAGCGAGCGTGGCCAGTGCGGCAAGGCTGAGCAGCAGCGCAACATGATGGCTAACTTGCACGGCATTCCCCTCCAGCAGCGGGTAAAGATGCGGCGACAGGCCGAGCTGCATTAAGCTCACCAGTGCCGCCAGCAGCAGCGCCAGTAACAGATACGGCAGCATCGATGCCTGGAGACGGGTAGCCTGATGGGCCACAGGCGGCAGCGGCGGATCGGCGACCTCACGCAGCACCAGCAGTAACGCGATAAACGGCGCCATTGCCATCAGCCAGAGCGGCGCCACGGGGTTAACGCTGAGCATCAGCGCTGCCAGAGGCGGCCCCAGCAGGCGGCCGCAGCTGAGGCCCGAGCTTATCGTCGCCAGCGCGGCCATTCGCTTATCCAGACCCGCACGTTGAATCGCCCACGTTTGTGCCGCAGGCACCAGCCCCGACACGGTCAGGCCGTACAGCGTGCGTGAAAGGACCAGTCCCGCCATGCCCCAGACGGCATTCAGCACACCGTTGCTCATTGTCCAGACGACCAGCGCCATCACGCAGAAGCTGACCAGATAACCGCTTAACGACGCCAGCATCACGGCCTTACAGCCATGGCGTTCGCTTTGGCGTCCCCACCAGGGGGAAGCAGGTAAGAAAAGCATCGAGCCGAACATTAATAGCCCGGCCCAGACAGAAAGCGAGAGCCCGGTCAACGTGACCAGCTGAGGCAACATCACCAGCAAGCCGTTTTGCCCAATCCCCAATAAACCGGCGCTCAGCGCCAGGGGCCAGTTCGCTTTTGGAACGACGTTTTCCGTCAGAGGTTCAGTACAGGCGCGCATAAGAATGTAAAAGTAATGTCATTAAATGTGTGGAAATTATGAAGTTTATGAAAACAAATATTGCAAAAATAGTTGCGACTGTAAACAGAATGAATATCATAACGAGAATTATTATCAGTCATGGAATGAGGTTCATCTATGCGTACTCTGCCCCGCTCCGCCGGTACAGACGTTGCGGCCCAGTGTTTTTTAAACGCGCTGCTGCGCGAAACGAAGGACTGGCGCTACCATCCCGCTACTGCTGCTGATGAGTTATCGCAGATTCATATCCCTCTCTCATCTACCCAGGCCATCCGGGTTCCCGTTCATTACTTTTCACCGACTCAGCACCATCAGTATTGTTTTCCGGCGACGCTGATCCAGTCCGACAACGACAGCGGTGACACTGTCACATTCCCTCAGCTGGTCGAGTTAATTCTCAAAAAACCCACAGTGAAAGGCACGCTGGATGCCGATACGCTGGCTCGCTTCACGCAGCGCGTACTCGAAAGCCATGCCCACACCTGGCAGGCCATCGACTTGCGCCACAGCTGGGCAAACCTGCGCGACAAGCGGCTGACGTTTGCCGACGCGGAACAGGCGCTGCTGGTCGGCCATGCGTTTCATCCAGCGCCAAAATCGCATGAACCCTTTAATGAAGCGGAAGCGCGTCGATATTTGCCCGACTTTGCCTCCCGCTTCCCGCTGCGCTGGTTCGCCGTTGAGCGTGAACAGATTGCCGGGGAGAGTTTGAACGTCTCCCTGCGTGAACGCCTGCTGCGTTTCGCGGCCCAGAGCGCGCCCGAGCTGCTCGGCCACTTCACCGACACCCGCTGGCTGCTGCCGATGCATCCCTGGCAGGCGGAATACCTGCTGACCCAGCCCTGGTGCCAGCGTCTGGTGGAAAACGGTGCCCTGCAGGATCTGGGCGAAGCGGGCGCGCAGTGGCTTCCCACCAGCTCCTCCCGCTCGCTGTACAGCGAAACCAACAGCGACATGGTGAAGTTTTCCCTGAGCGTGCGCCTGACGAACTCCGTGCGCACGCTGTCGGTGAAGGAGGTCAAACGCGGCATGCGTCTGGCGCGGCTGGCAAAAACCGCGCGCTGGCAGAAACTACAGGCGCGCTATCCCACCATGCGCGTGATGCAGGAAGATGGCTGGGCGGGCCTACGTGATGACAGCGGTGCGATTCAGGACGAGAGCCTGATGGCCCTTCGCGTCAACCTGCTGTTTGACACACCCGACACCCAGACCAACGTGCTGGTGAGCCTGACGCAGGCCGCGCCGGACGGCGGGGATAGCCTGCTGGCGGCGGCGGTTCGTCGCCTGAGCCAGCGTCTGGAGCTACCGCTTGCTCAGGCTGCCCGCTGCTGGCTGGACGCCTATTGCGAGCGCGTTTTACTGCCTCTTTTCAGCGCCGAGGCAGACTACGGTCTGGTTCTGCTGGCGCATCAGCAAAATATCCTCGTTGAAATGCAGCAGGATTTCCCCGTCGGGCTTATCTACCGTGACTGCCAGGGCAGCGCGTGGACCGAAGGGGCCGATGCGTGGCTGCAGGAAGCGGGCGAAAGCGAGGTGGAGAACCGCTTCGGGGAAAGCCAGCTGCTGCGCTACTTCCCTTACTATCTGCTGCTGAACTCCACCCTCGCGGTGACCGCCGCGCTCGCTGCCGCAGGTTTCGACAGCGAAGAACATCTGATGTCGCGCGTGCGCGACGCGCTGGCCGGACTGCGCCAGACGGCAACGCAAACCCGCTGTCTCGACTACGTGTTGGACAGCCCAACCTGGAACTGCAAAGGCAACTTCTTCTGCTACCTGCACGATCGCAATGAGAACACTATCGCCGATCCGGCCGTGATCTATTTCGACTTTACCAACCCGTTTTACAAGGAGAAGGCGTGATGGCAATCGCGAATATCGTCCATTCTGGCTACGGCTTTCGCTGCACCGCAACGGAGATGGCGCTGCCGCTAACGTTAGGTCTCGACGGCAGCGCGGTGCTTGAACGCCTGAAAGATATCCCGGACGGGTGGCTGGTCGAGGCGCTGGATCAGCTGTTTGTCGCCGCTCCCGCGCTCGCCGGCGTGACGCTCCCTTGGGCGGCCTGGCAGGATGAGCCGCAGGCACAAGCGTTGTTTGCTCTGGCCTGCGGGGATTATCTGGCGCGCGACACCTTCTGGCAGCTCCCGCTGTGGCTGCGGGGCAAGCGTCAGCAGGCCAGCGGCGGCATGCAGTTTGATGAAAGCCGTCAGCTTTATTTCCCGCTGCGCCCTCACCGTCCGCAGGGCGAAGCCTATCGCCGGTACGACCCGCAAATTAAGCGCACGCTGAGTTTCCGCGTGGCAGACGTAGAACAGGATGGGGAGCGTTTTACCCGCTGGATGAACACCCCGCGCGTCAACGCCTTCTGGGAGATGGCGGGTCCGCAGGCCGAGCAGGAAAACTACCTGCGCCGCCAGCTCGATTCGACCTATTGCTATCCGCTGATTGGCTGCTTCGACGACGAGCCGTTCGGCTATTTTGAAATTTACTGGGCCCCGGAGGATCGCATTGGCCGCCACTATCGCTGGCAGCCGTTCGACCGCGGGCTGCACATGCTGGTGGGCGAAGAAAACTGGCGCGGCGCGCAGTATATCCGCAGCTGGCTGCGCGGCCTGAGCCACTACCTGTGGCTGGATGAACCGCGTACGACGCGCATTGTCGCCGAGCCACGCTTCGACAATCAGCGCCTGTTCCGTCACCTTTCCGCTGCGGGTTTTGACACGCTGAAAGAGTTCGATTTCCCGCACAAACGCTCGCGCCTCATCATGAGCGAACGTCACCGCTTCTTCAGCGAGGTGGGACTGTGAACGCGCTCTGGCAAAAAGTGAACCGCGAGATGGTCGCGAAGATCCTCGCCGAGCTGGAATACGAACGTACCCTGAGCGCCGAGTCGCTTTCGCCAGACGGCTGGCGTATCACTATGGGTGATGAGTCCTGGACGTTTCGCGCCACGCGCGGGATCTGGGGCTGGCTGCATATCGATCCTGACAGCCTGACCACCGTCAGCGGGGCTGCCGTGGAAGCCGAAAGCGCGCTGCTGCAGCTGGCGACGGTGCTGGAGATGAGCGACGCGCAAACGGCTGAGCATATGGAAGATCTCTACGCCACGCTGCGGGGCGATATTCAGCTTTTACAGGCGCGTGAAGCGCTGGATGCCGACGCGCTGATCCATCTTGACCCCGACGAACTGCAGTGCCTGATGAGCGGACACCCTAAGTTTATTTTTAACAAGGGCCGCCGCGGCTGGGGGCTGGACGCGCTGCGCCAGTACGCGCCGGAATACCGCGGACGTTTTCGTCTGCACTGGGTTGCCGTGCAGCGTGAGCATCTGGTATGGAACAGCGACGTCGATTGCGATATCAACGCCCTGCTAGGCAGCGCCATGGACAGCGCCGAGCGCGCCCGCTTTGACGCCCGCTGGCAGGCGCTGGGTCTCAACGACGCCTGGCTGCCCGTCCCGCTACACCCGTGGCAATGGCAGCAAAAAATTGCCGTTCATTTTCTGGCGCAGCTTGCGCGCGGCGACATGGTGGAGCTGGGCGAATTTGGCGATGAGTATCTGGCCCAGCAGTCTCTGCGCACGCTCACCAATGCCAGCCGCCGCGCGCCGTTTGACATCAAGCTGCCGCTGACGATTTACAACACCTCCTGTTATCGCGGCATTCCAGGCAAGTACATTGCCGCCGGGCCGCTGGCCTCGCGCTGGCTGCAGCAGCAGTTCGCGAACGATGCCACGCTGATTCGCTACGGCGCGCAGGTGCTTGGCGAACCGGCGGCCGGGTATCTTTCGCACGCGGGTTACGCCGCGCTGCCAAAAGCGCCCTACCGCTACCAGGAAATGCTCGGCGTGATCTGGCGGGAAAACCCGTCCTGTTACCTGCAGGAGGGCGAACAGGCCGTGCTAATGGCTGCGCTGATGGAAACCGACAACGCGGGACGTCCGCTGATTGACGCGTGGATCGGCCACTCGGGGTTAACCCCTGAGGCCTGGCTGGCAACACTCTTTGATGCGGCGGTAATTCCCTTCTATCACCTGCTGTGCCGCTACGGCGTGGCGCTGATTGCCCACGGCCAGAACGTCACGCTGGTGATGAAGGATTACGTCCCGCAGCGCATCCTGCTGAAAGATTTCCAGGGCGACATGCGCCTGGTGGATGAGGATTTCCCGCAGGCGCAGAGCCTGCCGGAGCAGGTGAAGGCCGTCACGGCGCGCCTGAGCGCGGATTACATTATTCACGACCTGCAAACCGGCAACTTTGTCACGGTGCTGCGTTTTATCTCGCGTCTCACCCTGCAAAGCGGCGTCAGCGAAACGCGTTTCTACCAGATCCTGGCGCAGGTGTTACGCCGCTATATGGCCGCGCACCCCGATCTGGCGGAACGCTTCGCGATGTTTGACCTGTTTAAGCCACAAATAATTCGCGTGATCCTCAACCCGGTCAAACTGACCTTCTCCGAGCACGACGGCGGCAGCCGCATGCTGCCGAACTACGTCGCCGATCTTAATAACCCTCTTTTTCTGGTCTCCCAGGAGTCAGCGCAATGAAAACCTATGATTTCATCGGCATTGGTATAGGCCCATTTAACCTCAGCATTGCTGCCCTGGCAGAAGGGCTGGACGGCTTTAGCTCGCTGTTCCTTGAGCGCAAACCGCACTTTTCCTGGCATCCGGGAATGATGGTGCCGGACTGCCACATGCAGACCAGCTTCCTGAAAGATCTGGTCAGCGCCGTGGAGCCCACCAACCGCCACAGCTTTCTGAACTATCTGGTGCAGCGTAAAAAGTTCTATCGCTTTCTGACCACCGAGCAGCGCACCGTCTCGCGGGAAGAGTTTGCCGATTACCTGTGCTGGGCGGCGAGCAATCTCACCAACCTGTCATTTAGCCAGCAGGTGCAGCAGGTCAGTTTTGATGAGAATCAAGGCCTGTTTGAGGTGGTGACGCAGCGCGAGCGCTTCCTGGCGCGCCACGTCTGTGTAGGGATCGGCAAGCAGATCAATCTGCCCGAGTGCGTGACCACCCAGGATGACAGCAGCTTCCATGCCAGCGAGATGATGCTGCGCACCCCAGACCTGACCGGCAAACGCGTCACCGTTGTTGGCGGCGGCCAGAGCGGGGCCGATCTCTTTTTGAATATCTTCCGTGGCGAATGGGGCCAACCGCTCAGCCTGAACTGGGTGTCACGCCGCAATAACTACAATGCGCTGGATGAAGCCGCGTTTGCCAACGAGTACTTCACGCCTGAGTACGTGGACAGCTTCTCGACCCTTAATGAGGATGCCCGTCAAAAGATGCTTCACGAGCAGAAAATGACGTCGGATGGCATCACCACGGAATCGCTGCTGGCGATTTATCGCGCCATGTATCACCGCTTTGAAGTGCTGCGCGAAACGCCCTGGGCGCACCTTCTGCCGTCCCGTTCGGTCACGGCACTGACGCGACAGGAAAAAGGCCAGCGCCTGACCATACAGCATCATCTTGACGGGGGCCGCGAGCAGCTGGAGTCCGACGTGGTCATTTTCGCCACCGGCTACCGCACCGTGCAGCCTGCGTTCCTGGCTCCGCTGTCTGACCGCCTGCATCTGGACGCGGACGAAGCCTTCTGCATCAACAACGATTTCACCCTCGAATGGGACGGCCCGCAGAGTAACCACCTGTTTGCCGTGAATGCCGGGATGCACCGTCTCGGTATCGCTGAACCCCAGCTCAGCCTGATGGCCTGGCGTGCAGCGCGAATTCTTAATCGCGCTCACAATGATACGCCGTTTGAGCTGGCTACCACCCCCGGCGTTATCCACTGGCGTAGCTCCACCAGCCCGGATAGCAGCCAGGTTTTTAAATCATTAGCAAAGACCATTGAGTACTGACACACACATTCAGGATCAACATAACAATGAAACGTTCTCATCTTTGGGTTTTAAATCCGTGCTTGCTTGCCATGCTGTCAACCTCTGCGTGGGCGGAAGAACAAAAGGAAGAAGATATCGTGGTCTCGGCCAGCCGCGCACACCGCAGCGTGGCGGAGATGGCGCAGACCACCTGGGTTATTGAGCGTGCTGAAATTGAGCAGCAGGTTCAGGGTGGAAAAGAGATCAAAGACGTGCTGGCGCAGCTGATCCCGGGCATGGACGTCAGCAGCCAGGGTCGCACCAACTACGGTATGAATCTGCGCGGCCGTTCGATGATGGTGATGGTGGACGGCGTGCGTCTGAACTCTTCCCGCAGCGACAGCCGCCAGCTCGACTCTATCGATCCGTTCAACATTGACCGTATTGAAGTGATCTCCGGCGCGACCTCGCTTTACGGCGGCGGCAGTACTGGCGGGCTAGTGAACATCGTCACCAAAAAAGGCCAGCCGGACACTGAGGTGGAGTTCCAGACGGGGGCAAAAAGCGGATTCAACAGCCACAACGACCACGATGAGAACGTTGCAGCGGCGGTAAGCGGCGGAAACGATAACGCGTCCGGACGCCTGTCTGTCTCTTATCAACGCTACGGCGGCTGGTATGACGGCAACGGCGACGAGGTGATTATTGATAACACCCAGACCGGCCTGCAATATTCCAACCGTCTGGATGTGATGGGAACCGGCACCATCAACATTGACGAGCATCAGCAGCTGCAGCTGACCGCGCAGTACTACAAGAGCGAGTCCGACGGCAAGCACGGCCTGTTCCTCGGCGAGAACTTCTCGGCGGTAACGGGCGATGCCAAAGCGTACAACAAAGGCAACCTGGACTCTGACCGTATCCCAGGAACAGAGCGTCATTTAATTAACCTGCAGTACTCCAATACCGACTTCTGGGGACAGGACCTGGTCGCGCAGATTTACTATCGCGATGAGAGCCTGACCTACTACCCGTTCCCGACGCTGAGTAAAGGCGCGGTGACCAGCATTGGCGCTTCCCAGCAGAAAACCGATTTTTATGGCGGCAAGCTGACGCTGAACAGCAAGCCAATGGATGATTTGACGCTGACCTGGGGTGTGGACGCCGACCATGAAACCTTCGACGCCAACCAGCAGTTCTTCGACCTGAGCAAAGCGGCCGCGAGTGGCGGCATGGAGCTGGACAACGCCTACAACGTGGGCCGATACCCGGGTTACAGCATCACCAACCTCGCCCCGTTCCTGCAGGCAAGTTACGACATTGACGCCATCACGCTGAGCGGCGGCGTGCGCTATCAGTACACTGAAAACAAGGTGGATGACTTTGTCGGTTACGCCCAGCAGCAGGCCATCGCCACGGGCAAAGCGACTTCGGCAGACGCGGTGCCGGGCGGTAAAACCGATTACAACAACTTCCTGTTTAACGCCGGGATCCTTGGCCACCTGACCGAACAGCAGCAGCTGTGGTTTAACTTCTCGCAGGGCTTCGAAATTCCGGATCTGGCGAAATACTACGGTTCCGGCAGCTACCAGCTTGTTGATGGACACTACCGTCTGCTGAACAGCGTGAACGTTAACGACTCAACGCTGGACGGCATTAAGGTTAACGCTTACGAGCTGGGCTGGCGTTACACCGGCGATAACCTGCGCACGCAGGTTGCGGCGTACTATTCGCTCTCGGATAAAACCATCACCATTAACAAAACGGATATGACCATCAACCTGGAAGACGATAAACGTCGCATCTATGGGGTGGAAGGTCAGGTGGACTATTTCTTCACCGACAGCGACTGGAGCACCGGGGCGAACTTTAACGTCATTAAGTCTGAGACCCGCGAAAACGGTAAATGGGAGAAGCTGACGGTAGACAGCGCCAGCCCGTCAAAAACCAGCGCATGGGTAAACTGGGCGCCGGGCGACTGGACCCTGCGCATGCAGAGTACACAAACCTTTGACGTTTCCGATGCCGACGGTAAGAAGATCGATGGCTATAACACGATCGATTTCCTGGGCAGCTACGCCCTGCCGGTGGGTAAAGTGAGCTTCAGCGTGGAAAACCTGCTCGACAAAGACTACACCACTACCTGGGGGCAGCGTGCGCCAGGGCTCTATAGCCCAACCTATGGTGCTCCGGGCCTTTACACCTACAAAGGCCGCGGCCGTACCTTTGGTCTGAACTACTCGGTACTGTTCTGATCCTGCGCGCCGCCCGACCGTGGGCGGCGCATTTATCTGTATGATTTCACAGCAAACGCGTTAGAAAATCAGCGCTTTGCTGACAATTTCAGCAAACGATCAAAAAGTTTAATTTCCCCCTTTGACAAGGCGTACGCGGGTCGATAATATTCGCCCCGTTCACACGATTCCTCTGTAGTTCAGTCGGTAGAACGGCGGACTGTTAATCCGTATGTCACTGGTTCGAGTCCAGTCAGAGGAGCCATATTTAAGAAGCCTGCTCAGGAAACTAAGCAGGCTTTTTGCTTTTGTGTCCTACAGCACAAACTCATAGTGCGAACCATCCGGCAGCTCAACGTCGAGCCGCAATTTGCCTTCACAACCTCAACGTAACGTTTGAACGAGGAGAGCTTTACATCGCGGCCGGGCGTTTCCCTTACCGCGACGGTTGGCTGCCTGATGCCCAGCGCGTCACTTCCTCATCCAGCCACTCGACAAAGAGCGCCACCTCCGGCTTCGCCTCCGTTAACTGAGATGTCACCAGCCAGTAGGGCCAGGGATACGGCGCAGTGATAGGGGTAAGCTGGACCAGTTCGCCCCGGGTGATGGCATCCTGAACCAGAGAACGGCGCTCCAGCGCGATACCTTTACCGAGCCGGACCGCCTCAAGGATGATATTGGAGTCGTTAATACATAACCCTCCAGGCACGATTTCTCTCTCAAGCCCAGCATTTACACACCACGTTTTCCACGACTCCATAGAAAAGATAATATGGCTCTTTGCGATCGCTGCCGGGGTAGCGGGTAACTCACCGCCGTTATAGGAGGGTGCAGCCACCACAATCAGCTCATCGGAAAAAAGGTAATGGCTTTCGCACTCTTCCCAATTTCCCCTCCCCATCCGTATCGCGATATCTATTCCTTCCTGCTTCAGACTGGTGATGTTCAGGCTGCCCAGGATCCGCAGTGTGATATGAGGATATATCGCCCGAAACCGTTCCAGACGCGGCAATAACCAGTGACATCCAAAAGAGGGCACCATAGCCAGCGTCAGCGCCTGCGCCCTGGGTTTCACCTGAACCAGACGGGTGGCATTCGCGATATGGTTCAGCGCCTCGCGTACCTGTAAGGCGTAAAGCCGCCCTTCTTCGTTGATCTGGACCCCTCGACCCTGGCGGATAAACAACGTCACCCCCACCCTCTCCTCCAGCAACTTAATCTGCTGGCTGATGGCGGAATGGGTGACATGGAGCTCGTTCGCCGCTAGCGTTACGCTGCCCAGGCGAGCCACGGCTTCAAAACTACGCAGACTGGCGATAGGTGGAAAATCAGACATCAAGAACTCCCTGACTCGGACGCAATCTTAAAAAACGGTGGCCTGACGATATGTCAGTAATACTAACCCTGGCGGTAAGATATTAACGATATTCGCTTTGACGAATGTATCGTAATGTCTGTTCAGTATCTTCAATAGCGTATCACTTCAAAGAGACAGGAAACGGGAATGATGATTAAGCTTATTGGCATGATGGATTCACCTTATGTACGGCGCGTGGCGATTAGCCTTGAGCTGTATGGCGTTGAGTTTGAAAGCCAGCCGCTGTCAGTCTTTAGCACATTTGAGGCATTTTCCCGGATAAACCCTGTGGTCAAAGCGCCAACGTTAATACTGGATAATGAAATCCGCCTGATGGACTCGTCGCTGATACTGAATTATTTTGAGGCCCAGGCAGCCCCTGAACGGAGACTACTGCCCGCAGCGCCGGGGGCGCTGGCAAACGATCTCCAGACGCTGGGCTTTATCCTCGCAGCCGCGGAGAAAACCGTACAAAATGTGTATGAACACAACCTGCGCCCGGCGGAAAAGCAGCACGGTTCATGGATCGAACGCATTACAATCCAGTTACTGGCGGCCTGCAAGGAATGGAATGCGTTACTGGAGGCGCGGCCGGTGTCCGACTTTCCCGATCAGGTTGCCGTCACCAGTACGGTGGTCTGGACCTTTATTCAGTCGATGATCCCACAGGTTGTCAACGCGGCGGATTTCAGAAAGATTCAGGCGATTGCAGACTTATTCGAAGCGCAGGCGGCCTTTAAAAAATATCCTTTCAATTAAATGGCAGGCCCGGTTAACACAGTGCCCCGGGCCTGCCAGCACTTAAATCTGATAATCAATCGCCACTTCTTCCGGCTCCATCACCTGGCGTTTAATCTCATCAACGGACAGGCCGGCGTTGCAGAGCTCAATAAACCGCCACACGTAATTACGCTGCAGTTGACCCCGCTTGAGACCCAGCCACACGGTGTTGGCATCAAAGAGGTGACGGGTATCGAGACGCACCAGATCGCCCACTTCGCGCTCGCCGCTGGACTGTTCCGCCACCAGGCCTATGCCCAATCCTAATTCGACATAGGTTTTGATCACATCGGAGTCCTGCGCGCTCAGCACCACATCCGGCGTCAGCCCTTTGCGGTTAAACGCCTCATCAATGCGCGAGCGTCCGGTTATGCCCTGGCGGTAGGTAATCAGCGGCCATTTGACGATGTCTTCCAGCGTCAGAGGGGAAACCTGATTCAGCGGATGATCGACGGGAAGTAATAAGCTGTGATACCAGCGGAACCACGGGAAGGCCACCAGCAGCGGGTCGTTGCTCAGACGTTCGCTGGCGATACCAATATCTGCTCCACCGTTTTGCAGCAGCACTTCAATTTCCTGCGGCGTGCCCTGAATGAGCTCCAGACGCACATCCGGGAACAGCTCGCGGAAGGCTTTGATTACGGGCGGCAGGCTGTAGCGTGCCTGAGTATGGGTGGTGGCGATGGTTAGTACGCCGGACGCGTCGTTGGTAAAGAGATCCGCCAGGCGACGAACGTTGCTGGCCTCGTTGAGGATCCGCTCCGCGATGGTCAGCAACGCTTTGCCCGGCTCCGTCATGCCCAGCAAACGCTTGCCGCGACGAATGAAAATCTCAATACCAAGTTCTTCTTCCAGCTCGCGAATATGGCGGCTGACGCCCGACTGGGAGGTATAAAGCATATTGGCGACTTCGGTCAGGTTGTAGTCCCGCCTGGCCGCCTCACGGATAATTTTAAGTTGCTGGAAATTCACGATTCACTCCGGCGCATCTGACATGGCTCTATTGTTAGAGTCAGCCGGGCTGCAGAACAAATAATAAAAACCAGCATCTTATGCTTTTATGGAATATCAGCTCACGAGCTGCAGCTCGCGGTTTTCCAGCGACGGTTTGCTCACCAGTGACATTAAAATCTCTTTCACCGCCTGGGCCTGCGGCGACAGCGATCCGCGTGCCGACATATTCAGCGACAGCGGTAAGCTCATCGACGGGGTAGTGATGCGAGCCATCCAGCCATTTGCGGCGCTGCACAATGCGCGCGCGGCGGATTCAGGCAGCACGGTGACGCCCATCCCGCTGGCAATGGCCGCCGTCAGCGTGGAGATGGAATCAATTTCGCCAATGATTTTTGCCGTCAGGCGGCGCAGCGAGAACGCTTCATCCACGCGCACCCGCACGGCGCTGTAGTCACGCGGCAGGAAGAGATTCATCTCAGCGACGGCAGTAAGATCGACGCTCTGCCCCGGGCAATCGCGGGTGCCAACAAGATAGAGATCTTCTTTCAGCAGAGGCTGGCTGGTGATCCCGGCAACCGGGGAGCGGTCATAAAGTACCGCCATATCCAGCTGGCCGCTAAGCAGTTTGTCATTCAGAACGGAACCGCTGTTCTCGTGCAGATAAACCAGCACTTCCGGCAGCTCGGCACGCACCGCCTGCAGCAGCGGCATGGTGATAGAGGATGCTGCGGTTCCCGGCGCAAGGCCAATGGAGACGTGTCCGCTTAGCGTCTGACCCACGTTATTTACCGCCAGCTGCGCCTGTTCGCACTGACGCAGGATGGTTCGTGCGTGGGTATACAAGATTTTGCCTGCTTCGGTTGGCGTGACGCCTCGTTTGGTGCGGATCAGCAGCTGTTGATCCATCTCGCCTTCCAGAGTAGCCACCTGCTGGCTCAGCGCGGGCTGAGCGATATGCAGCACTTCTGCCGCTTGAGTCAGGCTGCCGATATCGACGATTTTAACGAAGTATTTCAGTCGTCTTAAGTTCATTTTGCCCCCTGTTCGAAATGCTGTGCCAAAACTGGCTGTCATTGTTGTTGAAAGAGGTTTTGCAATATGAGTGCCAGTTTTTCGTAGAGGTCTGATTTGTTCGCTAAGCGACTGAAAATAAGGAAAGCTAATCATGGACGGCCGTTTTATTACCGAAACAGCAGTTTATGATCTGCCCCATAAGGGGTATAACCGCACCATAACGGTGCATTACGTTGCCAAAATCGCCACTTTGCTGATTTTGTCAGCAAACGATCGAAAGGCGTGAATCCACCCTTTGACAAGCAGGGCTGAGGTCGATAATATGCGCCCCGTTCACACGATTCCTCTGTAGTTCAGTCGGTAGAACGGCGGACTGTTAATCCGTATGTCACTGGTTCGAGTCCAGTCAGAGGAGCCAAATTTAAAAAGCCTGCTTTTATAGCAGGCTTTTTGCTTTTCTGCGTTTGTTTAATCGCCGGGGCTACCAAACCTTACACGGCCTAACCTCACGTCAAATCCCTATCTTAACCGGCATCCCGGAGCGTCGCTTCAGCTCGTGCTCGGCACCTTCGCTCACAAGCTGCGCCCGTAAGGCTGGCGTAATCGGCAGCGGCACTTTCTTCGTTGATTCAAACTCCGCGCGGTTGCGCGACAGCGGCTCGTGAATTTCTACCCAACGGCTGCCGTCCGGCTCGGTCGTCGTTTTAACAGGCTGATCGATGAGCTGGACGCGCGTACCCACCGACACGTTATCGAACAGATACTTGATATCGTTATTACGCAGGCGAATGCAGCCCTGGCTTACGCGCAGCCCGATGCCGAAGTTAGAGTTGGTGCCGTGAATGGCATACAGCCTGCCAATGTAAATCGCATACAGGCCCATGGGGTTATCCGGCCCGGCAGGCACAAAGGCGGGCAGCGTTTTTCCCTCTTTGGCGTACTCGCGACGCGTGTTTGGCGTCGGTGACCAGGTTGGTCCTTCCTGCTTGCGTTCAACGGCAGTGACCCAGTTGCGCGGCGTTTCGCGCCCTGCCTGACCAATCCCAATCGGCAACACCTCGACGGTATTGCTGCCTGGCGGATAGTAGTAGAGACGCATTTCCGCCACGTTCACGACGATGCCCTCGCGTACCGTTGGCGGGAGAATAATGTGCTGCGGAACGACAAGCTGCGTACCGGCTTTCGGCAAAAACGGATCGACGCCCGGATTGGCTTCCAGCATATTGCTTAACCCCTGCCCGTGCTGCGCAGCAAAGGCTTCAAGCGGCAAGGTGTTCCCCTCCGGCACGGTAATGGCGATCGGCGCGCCCACCAGACGACTGCCTTCGGGAGGCAAAGGATAGGTCACGGCTAACGCACCGGGAACAACGGCACACAGCGTAAGGACGAACGAGGCAAGTCGAATCATAATTTCCTGTGCTCTGGCAAAAGAGAAAGCCTGCAGTTAAGCAGGCTTTTTCAGTTTACGCTATTACGCTGCGGTTTTACGCCATCTGCGGGTTAGCGGTTTTTCCACTTCGACAATCAGGAACATCACGAAACCAATCAGGAAGGTGATGACCCAGTAGCGGAACGGAAGCGCTTCGGTGCCAAAAAGTACCTGCATAAACGGCGCGTAGATAATGAGCAGCTGCAGCGCCAGCAGCACGCCGGTAACGATCCAGATCCCTTTGTTAGCCAGCAGGCCTTTGCTCAGGGAGAAGCCATCCGACACGCGGCAGTTCAGCATATAGAACCACTGTGCGGTCACCAGGGTTTGCAGCAGAACGGTACGGATAAATTCCGGCGAGTAGCCGCGCGGCTGTAGCCAGGCTTCCAGCACAAAGGCGCTGATGGCAATCATCAGGCCGACAAACGCCACGCGCCAAATGGCAAAACCGTCCATCACGTGCAGATTCGACTTGCGCGGTGGCCGGCTCATGATGTCCTTCTCGCCCGCTTCAAACGCCAGACCAAAGGAAAGCGTCGCCGATGTTGCCATGTTCATCCACAGGATCAGCACCGGCGTCAATGGGATAAGGTTGCCCGCCAACAGCGCAATGATGATCAGCAACGCCTGAGCAATGTTGCTGGGAATAATAAACAGAATGGTTTTTTTCAGGTTGTCATAAACGCGACGCCCCTCGTGAACCGCCCTGGCAATGGTGGCGAAGTTGTCGTCGGTTAACACCATATCGGCAGCTTCTTTGGTCACCTCGGTGCCTTTAATCCCCATGGCGATCCCGACGTCTGCCCGTTTGAGCGCCGGAGCATCGTTCACGCCATCCCCGGTCATCCCCACCACTTCCTGCTTGCTTTGCAGCGCCTGCACCAGGCGGAATTTATCCTCCGGGCTGGTGCGCGCAAAGATGTCGTATTTTTGCGCGGCTTCGCTCAGCTGATGGTCGTCCATTGCCTCCAGCTCGCGTCCGGTGATGGCGCTGGCCGCATTGCCAATACCCAGCATCTGGCCAATACTCATCGCCGTTTGCGGGTGGTCGCCGGTGATCATCTTCACGCGAATACCGGCCTGCAGACAGTCGGCAATGGCGGTGATGGCTTCCGGGCGCGGAGGATCCATCATGCCGGCAACCCCCAGCAAAATAACGCCATCCTGCAAGTCCGAATGATCCAGCTCGCGTTGCCCGCTGGCAGCCGGTTTCCAGGCCGCCGCCACCATGCGCAGCCCCTCGCGGGCATACTCTTCAATCTTCCCTTCCCAGTAGGAAAGATTGAACGGCTGTAGCCCAGCGTCCGTCTGCTGGAACTGACAGAGGCGGAACAGGACGTCCGGCGCGCCGGTAATTAAAATGACCTCTTCGTCACCCAGGCGATACAGCGTAGACATGTATTTATATTGAGAATCGAAGGGTATTTTGCTGCGCATTTCGGTTTCGATCGCCGGCAGCGTGACTTTTGCTGCCAGCACCTTCAGCGCCCCTTCGGTCGGCCCACCGGTAATTTTCCAGAGTCCCTGATCGTCCTTAATCAGTTGGCTGTCATTACAGAGGTCAACCGTGCGCAGATAGCGCTCCAGTAAGGAGCCCTGGGTCACGGTGACGGGCGTTAGATCGTCTACCGGATGAATGTTGCCCACCGGCTCGTAGCTGTCACCCTCCACGCGGTAGGTGGTGTCGGCGGTAATCACCGCTTTCACCGTCATTTCATTCATCGTCAGGGTGCCGGTTTTATCCGAGCAGATCACCGTCATCGCACCCAGCGTTTCAACGGTGGGCAGCTTACGGATAATGGCCTTGCGACGGGCCATGGCCTGTACGCCCAGCGAGAGGATGATGGAGATAATGGCCGGTAACCCTTCCGGCACCGCCGCCACCGCAAGGCTGATGAGTGACAGCACCAGCTCTGAAACGGGCATATCACGGAATATCAGGCTGAAGACAAACAGCGCCACCATCATTACCAGAATGGTGATAAAAATGGCCTTGCCGAGCTTATCCATTTGCACCATTAACGGCGTGCGGTGCTTCTCAATGTCCGACATCATCTGATTGATGTGGCCAAGCTCCGTATCGCCCCCGGTTGCGACCACCAGCCCTTTCCCGCCGCCGGAGCTGACCGTAGTCCCGGAGTAGAGCAGGTTATACCGATCGCCTAACGGCAGCTCCCCGCTCAACGCGTCGGTGTTTTTCTCGACGACGGTCGATTCACCGGTCAGGATGGCCTCCTCCACGCGAAGATTGTGCGCCTCGATGACGCGCAGGTCGGCTGGAATACGGTCCCCGGCGCGGATAACCACGATATCCCCGGGCACCAGCGCCGTCGTTGGTACCGTTTCATGCGTGCCCTGTCTGATGACCACAGCTTCGCTGGAGAGCATATTGCGGATGCTTTGCAGCGATTTTTCAGCATTGCTTTCCTGCACGTGACCAATGAGGGCGTTTACGATAGCGACCCCAAGGATCACAAACATATCCACCCAGTGACCCATGATCAGCTTCAGCAGCGCGGCCGCCAGCAGAACGTAAATCAGCACATCATTAAAGTGGGCCAAAAAGCGAAGCCAGGCAGGCTTGCCCGGTTTTTGGGGTAAGGCGTTCTCGCCATATTGCTGGAGCCTGGCGGCTGCCTCTGTACTGCTCAGTCCGTCCGGCGTAGAGTGAATATTTGCCAGCGTTTCGTCAACCGTTTGTTGATAATACGGACGGTCAGGCTTTTCTGTTTTCATCGTGCCTTCCTCAGATTCTTTTCTCAGAAATCACCTAGCTTTCATGCCATTAACGAATAACGAAAACAGGTACGTGGGCGTAACGCACGATACTCGCTGCTTCAGACCCTAATAGATGCGTTTGAATATTCGGGTTTCGCGACCCCACAATAATCGCCCCGGCGCCTAGCTCATCTGCCAGCTTAATGACTTCATCGCGGATGTTACCGCTGCGAACATGAATATGAACATGCTCCTGCGGCAGATTCAGTTTTTTGACCAGCGCGGCGAGTTTTTCTTTTGAATTATTAATCATATATTCATCCATCTTTCGCGCATCTGAAATAAAGCCGCGCGTCAGTTCGGCAGAAAACGCTGGCATGACGTGCAGCAAGTGAATCTCCGCCGACGCACTTTTTGCCAGAAACTGCGCATGCTGCAACGCTTTGTCTGCCAGGCCTGTCTCGTAGACATCCACCGGTACCAAAATTTTTTTATACATATCGAGCATCCTTTTTATAACCAATACAATAGTGAGTGAACCAGAAGAGAACGCATCAAACGCGGGGGATTTCGCTTCAATGCCAGTTACGGGAAAAAGAGATGAATGATATTAAACGTAGCACAGGAATATCAGGATTAACCCATCATCGTTAATTTTTTTAATTATCATGATGTTATTTCATGCAGAAGCCTTCTGTACGGGCGTTTTTGGCTGCCGTCTCACTCACCACTAATAATGGTTATTTAACATTTATTTTTTCACCGACTATGCTCATAGTCAGGTACCCAACTCATGGAGGAATGCATGTACGGATTAAGCTTGATGCGCCTTGGCTTATTTATTGCGCTTGCCATTATCGCCAGCACGGCGATTGGTCTATTTACCTATATGGTCGTCTCCGCGCTAGCATAATAGTGTTGCCCCGGCGTTTGTGAGGGAATAACTAAAACAGTTTTTTATCAGGGGAATACAGTGAACCGCTACGTCTCTCTTCTGCCTTTCGTTATTCTCTCGCTGACGGCGTGCGACCCTAAACCCGAGCAAGCCGCCCCGCTGCCGCGCATGGTAAAAGTGGCGGAGGTGGTTGCCCCCGGCAATGCCCAGCAGCGCGTCTTTCCCGCGCGAATAGAATCGGGCGACGCCACCGATCTCTCCTTCAAACGCGCGGGACAAATCGAAGCCCTCGACATACGCCAGGGCGCGGTCATCAAACAGGGGCAACAGCTTGCCAGGCTGAACGCCCGCGAAGCACAGCAGCGCGTGAATGACAGGCAGACGGCCGCGACGCTTGCTCAACGGCAGTTCGATCGTTTCCAGACGCTGGCGGGACGTCAGGCTATTTCTAAAGCCGAGATGGACGTCCAGCGCGCCAATCGCGACTCGGCGAATGCGGCGCTGCAGATCGCCCGTGAGGAGTTAAACCAGATGACGCTCGTCGCCCCCTTTAGCGGCACCGCGGCAAGCGTACACGTGCGTAACCATCAGGTGGTGTCTCCCGGCCAGCCCATTGCGACCCTGACCCGCACAGACCTGCTCGACGTGGTATTCAGCATCCCTGAAAATCTGTTTAAAACGCTGGATATCCGCAACGCCCAGTATCGCCCCGTCGTCAGGATTAACGCCTTCCCGGACCGCGAATTCACCGCCGTCTATAAAGAACATTCCGGCAGCAGCGACAGCAATACGCTGACCTGGCAGGTCATTTTAACCATGCCGCGGCCGGACGATTTCCCTGCTGTCGGCGGCGTGAGCGGCACCGTCACCATCAACTTAACCAATCTTCCGGCAGGTACGGGCAGCCAGGCGCTGGTGGTACCGGTAGAAGCCGTTTTCAATCCGGATAATCGCCCACGCAATGAGCCTCACGTCTGGGTGGTAGCGGGTAAAGGCGACGCGCTGCACCTGGAGGACCGCAAGGTCACCGTGGGTCAAGTGAGCACCGAAGGGGTGGTGATTACCCAAGGGCTGACCGCCGGTGAACGCGTGGTGGCCGCAGGCGTTGGGGAGCTTCATGCTAACCAGCCGGTTCGCATCTGGACGCGTGAACGGGGACTCTAATGGATATCTCTCGCCAGTTTATCAATAACCCCATTCGCGTCTGGCTGACCATCCTGCTGCTTGGCCTTGGGGGGATTTTTGCCCTGTTGAATATTGGCAGGCTGGAAGATCCGGCCTTCACCATCAAAACCGCGGTGGTGATTACCCATTATCCCGGCGCATCGGCTCAGCAGGTGGAGGAAGAGGTGACGCTGCCGCTGGAAAATGCCCTTCAGCAACTACCTTACCTCGATAACGTAAGCTCTATCTCCTCCAACGGCCTGTCGCAAATCACCGTCAATATCGCCTCGCGCTATCACTCGAATGAACTGCCCCAAATTTGGGATGAGCTGCGCCGCCGCGTGGGGGATGCGTCTCGTCAGTTTCCGCCGGGCGTGGTGACGCCTTTTGTGAATGATGATTTTGGTGATGTGTTCGGCTTTTTCTTTGCCATTTCCGGAGATGAATTTAGCAATCCTGAGCTGGTCCGTTATGCCGAGCAGCTGCGTCGCGAGCTGATCCTCGTTCCCGGCGTCGGAAAGGTCGCCATCGGTGGCGCCATTACCCAACAGATCAACATCGATATTTCGCTCACCAAAATGGCCGCCCGCGGCATTACGCTGAACCACCTTTCCGCCCTGCTGAGCAGGCTGAACGTGGTCTCCAGCGCGGGGGAAATTACGTCCGGCACCGAGTCCATCCGCCTGCACCCAACGGGTGAATTTGAGAATATCGATGAGTTGGCCGATCTGATTATCACCCCGTCAGGCACCGGGGCGGCGACGCGCCTGCGCGACATCGCCACCCTGTCGCGCGGGCTGAATGAATCACCGGCCAGCATCTACCATGCCAACGGCAGAAAGGCCGTTACCATGGGCGTCTCGTTTATTCCTGGCGTGAACGTCATCGACGTGGGGCATGCGCTGGAGGCGAAGCTGCAGCAGATGTCGGCGGAGAAGCCGGCGGGCATCCATATCGACCTGTTCTACGATCAGGCTGCAGAGGTCGGCCACTCGGTTAACGGCTTTATCATTAACTTCCTGATGGCGCTGGCGATTGTTATCGGCGTGCTGCTGATCTTCATGGGCGTACGCAGCGGCATCATCATCGCCTTCTCCCTGGCGCTGAACGTGCTGGGCACGTTGCTTATCATGTATCTCTGGGGCATTGAGCTGCAGCGCATCTCGCTCGGGGCGCTGATTATCGCGCTCAGCATGCTGGTGGATAACGCCATCGTGATTGTCGAA
The DNA here is from genome assembly GCF_036903355.1 of Enterobacter sp. UNJFSC 003. NCBI lineage: Bacteria > Pseudomonadati > Pseudomonadota > Gammaproteobacteria > Enterobacterales > Enterobacteriaceae > Enterobacter > Enterobacter sp. UNJFSC 003. The sequence continues at coordinate 547,392 of NZ_JBAKHK010000001.1, read as the reverse complement.
GGGGTATTGGTGGCCCGACAGCAGGGCTCGCCGCTGCTGACCGCCGTCAATTACATCATTCGGCGTTCGGCGCTGCCGCTGCTGGGGGCGACGGTTATCGCCATTCTGGCGTTTGCGCCGATTGGGCTGTCGCAGGACTCCACCGGTGAATACTGTAAATCGCTGTTCCAGGTGCTGTTGATTTCGCTGATGCTGAGCTGGTTTTCAGCGCTCACCATCACGCCGGTGCTGATTAAGTGGTGGCTGTTTAAAAACGATTCTGCGCCCGAGAAAACGGACGATGCGGATCCCTACGATAAACGCATTTATCGGGTCTATCAGAGCCTGCTGAACGCGCTGTTGCGGCACAAAGCCCCGACGCTCATCGTCATGGCGGCCCTGCTCGCCGCCGCCGTCTGGGGGTTTGGATCCGTGCGGCAAAACTTCTTCCCGTCATCCAACACGCCAATATTCTTTGTCGATCTGTGGCTGCCTTACGGAACCGATATCAAATGGACCGAGCAGATGACCAGCGATATCGAGAAAACGATTAACGGCCAGCCGGGGGTGGAAACCACCGTCTCGACCATTGGCCAGGGGAGTATGCGGTTTATTTTGACCTACAGCGGGCAGCGCCAGTACAGCAACTATGCGCAAATCATGGTGAGGATGGACGATCAGCGCAATATCTCTGCCCTCACCCGCCATGTTGATGAGTACATCGCGCGGAACTACCCGCAGGTTAACGCCAGCACCAAGCGCGTGATGTTTGGCCCCTCCGGCGACAGCGCGATCGAGGTCCGCATTAAGGGGCCGGAGCCCGACCGGCTGCGCCTGATTGCCAGCCAGGTGGACGATATCCTCACCCGCGATCCGGCAACGGGCAGCGTCAGAAATGACTGGCAAAACCGCAGCAAGGTGATCAGGCCGCAATATGTCGCCGCGCTGGGCCGTGAGCTCGGCGTGGATAAACAGGATGTTGATAACGCGCTGGAGATGAATTTCTCCGGCAGCCGCGCGGGGCTTTATCGCGAAGGGAGCGACCTGCTGCCCGTGGTTGTGCGCCCGCCGGAAAGTGAACGTCTGGATGCTAACCACCTTAACAACGTGCTGGTCTGGAGCCAGAACCGGCAGCAATACATTCCGCTGAGCAACGTGGTGAGCAGTTTCGCGCTGGAATGGGAAGATCCGTTAATTCTGCGCCGCGACCGCTCGCGCGTGCTGACCGTTCAGACCGATCCTGACCCGCTGAGCCAGCAGACCTCCGGTGATATTGTTACCCGCGTGAAGCCGCAAATTGACGCCCTCACGCTGCCCCATGGCTACAGCATTGAATGGGGAGGTGATGCGGAAAACTCCAGCGAGGCGCAGCAAGGGGTCTTCACCACGCTGCCGATAGGCTACCTGGTGATGTTCGTCATTACCGTTTTGATGTTCAGTTCGGTGAAGAATGCCGTCGCCATCTGGCTGACCGTGCCGCTGGCGCTGATCGGCGTCACGCCAGGCTTTTTAATCACCGGCATCCCCTTCGGCTTTATGGCGCTGATTGGTCTGTTAAGCCTGAGCGGGATGCTGATCCGCAACGGCATTGTGCTGGTGGAAGAAATTGAACAGCAAAAAACGCAGAAAAACCAGCATGAGGCAATACTCTACGCGGCCACCTCGCGCCTGCGCCCTATCCTGCTTACCGCCTTCACCACCGTCCTGGGGCTGGCCCCCCTTCTGCTGGACGTTTTCTTCCAGAGCATGGCTGTTGTGATTATGTTTGGACTTGGGTTTGCTACAATCCTGACGCTGCTGGTACTTCCCGTGATTTATGCGTGCTTCCATCGTAAGGACAAAGCTGAACAACAATGAATGCGACAGGGCTAAATATTATTAAGACGCTGGGCTGTATGACGGCGGTAACCTTTTTCACCCTCTACAACACCTGGGATCATTATGATTATGACTATCACTGGATCCTGGGGTTTTTAACCTTTATTTCGACCATCGCCACGCCGCTGTTCTTTGTGGTGTCTGGCTATCTCGATGGACAGTCCCGCCACGGCGCTCGCTGGCAGCTGGGGAAAATTAAAAGCCTGATCACCATCTTTCTGTTCTGGATAACCCTCTATTACCTTTGGGAACCATACCAGCGCGGGTATCTCATTCAACCCTGGTTTGTGTTCTCGTTTATCGTGATTTATACCTTCCATCCGGTTGTGGAATGGCTAAGCCAGCGGCTCGCACTATTCTGCGGCGTGATTGCCGTGCTGCTGATCTTTTCGTACGGCTACGATCTGCTGTCTGCGCTTTACCCAGATACGCACGTGCTTTCGCTTTCGCCGCAGTACCGGTTGTGGACGTGGCTATTGTTTTATCTGACTGGGCAGCTCTTCTGCGACCCGATCGTCGCGGAGTGGATAAGCCGCAAAAATGTGGTCAGGACGGCCGTTGTCGCCATCCCGTTTATCTATCTCTTCACCTGGTTTTACGAGCGTCACTTCTTTTTCGCCTTATTCAAGGCGGACAGAAACGCCTTTATTCTTACCGGCTCGCAGATCTATATCCTGATTATTGTGCTGGTGATTGCGGCGAATGGCGTGCGCTTTCGCCGCAACGCCGAATTCAAAGAGGCCATTTTGGCCGCCGTCAGCAAAACGATGACCGGCGTCTATATTATGCATTACTCGGTGTTTCATCTGCTGACGGCGCTGATACCGGTGACGTCCCTCGGCACGAAGCTGGCGCTGATCGTGCTCACGTTCATCACCTCGGTGTTGTTCTCTCTGCTGGTCCTCTCTAATGCGGTGGCCAAAAAGGTGATTACCCTTTAAAAGCCTAAGCGCAGCCAGGCAAAGAGCACGTTACCGTTGTTGTAGGTTCCTGGAATATAAGTGAACTGAACGGTGACGCGCTTATATCCGGCAGAGAACAGCGGGAAGATAAACGGCAGCGGCACATAGTTAGCAAAGTCGTCGCGCGCCGTGATGCCGGCCGCCGCGCCCAGGCCCAGACGGAAATCTTTGGCATTATCCAGATACCAGCCCTTCTCCCAGCCATAGCCCATCGCGGGCTGCCATTCGTTGTGCGAGTCTTTGAACATCATGGCGAAAAGCGCGCTCCAGTTGCCCTCTTCGTTATAGCGCGATACGCCAAGCCCGCCGCCCCACGGCATTTCGTTATAGTTGTCCGTTTTTTCTTTGTCATACATAAAGCGGGCATGCCAGCTTAAAAACGGCAGATAGAGATCGTAACGATCTGGCTGTTCCCAGGTCTGGGAAATATCGTCAGTCAGGGAATCCCACCAGCGGCTAATGCGCTGTTCGCCATAGACGGTAGGTTCAGCCCGAAGCGGCGAAGCAAATAAAAACAGGATAAAACAGAGTGCCGGAAAGGTGCGTTGCATAGTTATTCCCTCAGCTTAAGTCACGCAGCGTCACTATTACTGTAAACCATTCAGCACTAACCGGAGCCAAACGAACAAATTAATGTTGGTAGGGAGAAGATGAAAATTATTTATTCAGCACCTTCGGGAAACATAAAATCGTTTTCACGCGCGTCCTGCCGCGGTAGTCTCATACGTTCCGTTTATATGACGGGAGTTATGTGAGTGACCTTTTCTTATACCAATAATTAAAAATCAGTACAGACAGGACAACTATGGACACCACCCTCATCTCCGATCGTCCCAACGAGGAGACACCTTCGCTCAATCGTGCCCGCCGTGCCGCTCTTGGCAGCTTCGCGGGTGCCGTCGTCGACTGGTATGACTTTCTGCTCTATGGCATTACCGCCGCGCTGGTCTTTAACCGTGAATTCTTCCCGCAGATAAGCCCGGCGATGGGCACCCTTGCCGCGTTTGCCACGTTTGGCGTCGGCTTTCTGTTTCGCCCGCTCGGCGGGGTAATTTTCGGCCACTTCGGCGACCGACTTGGCCGCAAACGCATGCTGATGCTCACCGTCTGGATGATGGGGATCGCCACTGCGCTTATCGGCATTTTGCCGTCGTTTGCCACCATTGGCTGGTGGGCACCGGTATTGCTGGTGACGCTACGCGCAATTCAGGGCTTTGCCGTAGGCGGTGAGTGGGGTGGCGCGGCGCTGTTGTCGGTCGAGAGCGCGCCGAAAAACAAGAAGGCGTTTTACAGCAGCGGCGTACAGGTGGGCTACGGCGTTGGCCTTTTGCTCTCTACTGGCCTGGTATCGCTGATCAGCCAGCTGACGACCGACGCGCAGTTCCTGAGCTGGGGATGGCGTATTCCGTTCATCTTTAGCATTGTGCTGGTCATCGCCGCGCTGTGGATCCGCAACGGCATGGAAGAGTCGGCTGAATTTGAACGGCAACAGCAGGAAAAACCGGTCGCCAAAAAACGGCTGCCGGTGATGGAAGCGCTGGCGCAGCACCCTGGCGCTTTTCTGAAAATCATTGCCCTGCGCCTGTGCGAACTGCTGACGATGTATATCGTGACCGCCTTTGCGCTGAACTATTCAACGCAAAATCTCGGTTTACCGCGTGAGCTATTCCTGAATATTGGCCTACTGGTGGGCGGGATCAGCTGTCTGACCATCCCTTGCTTTGCGTGGCTGGCAGACCGCTTTGGTCGCCGTCGCGTTTACATCACCGGGGCACTGATTGGTACGCTCAGCGCCTGGCCGTTCTTTATGGCCCTCGAAGCGCAGTCCCTCTTCTGGATTGTGTTCTTTGCGATCATGCTCGCCAACATCGCCCATGACATGGTGGTGTGCGTGCAGCAGCCCATGTTTACCGAACTGTTCGGCGCCAGCTATCGCTACAGCGGGGCGGGCGTGGGGTATCAGGTGGCCAGCGTGGTCGGCGGCGGGTTTACGCCGTTTATTGCCGCCGCGCTGGTGACCTTCTCTGGCGGAAACTGGCACAGCGTGGCGATCTATTTGCTCGCTGGCTGCCTGCTGTCGGCGGCGACGGCGCTCTTTATGAAAGAGACCCCTCACGGCTGATCTCCTCACTTTTGTTTCACAGGCGAGTGACATACTATCGAGTACTCGGACACCTGTGGAACAAGGAGACAGACATGAATAATAAGGGCTCCAGCCTGACCCCGGCTCAGGCGCTGGAAAAACTCGACGCGCTGTATGAACAGTCCGTCAACGCGCTGCGCAGCGCCATTAGCGAATACATTGAAACAGGGAAGCTTCCCGATGAGAAGGCCAGAAGTCAGGGCCTTTTTGTTTATCCGTCACTCTCTGTCACCTGGGACGGCAGCGCCAGCAACACGCCGAAAACCCGCGCCTATGCACGTTTCACCCACTCCGGCTGTTACAGCACGACCGTGACCCGCCCGTCGCTGTTCCGACCTTACCTCGAAGAACAGCTTACGCTGCTCTACCAGGACTACGGCGCGCATATTTCGGTTGAACCTTCCCTCCATGAAATCCCGTATCCGTACGTGATTGACGGGTCGGCGTTAACGCTCGACCGTTCCATGAGCGCCGGGCTGACGCGTCACTTCCCTACCACCGAGCTTTCGCAGATAGGCGATGAGACGGCGGATGGGATCTACCATCCGGCGGAATTTTCCCCTCTGTCACACTTTGACGCGCGCCGCGTGGATTTCTCGCTGGCCCGCCTTCGCCACTACACCGGCACGCCAGCCGAACATTTCCAGCCGTTCGTGCTGTTCACTAACTACACCCGCTATGTAGACGAGTTTGTCAGCTGGGGCTGTAGCCAGATTCTCGATCCTGACAGCCCGTACGTTGCCCTCTCCTGCGCGGGCGGGATCTGGATCACCGCGGAAACAGAAGCCCCGGAGCAGGCCATCTCCGACCTGGCGTGGAAGAAGCATCAGATGCCGGCCTGGCACCTTGTCACCGCCGACGGCCAGGGGATTACGCTGATTAACATTGGCGTTGGCCCGTCAAACGCCAAAACTATCTGCGACCACCTGGCGGTGCTGCGCCCGGACGTCTGGCTGATGATTGGCCACTGCGGCGGCCTGCGTGAAAGCCAGCTCATTGGCGACTACGTGCTGGCGCATGCGTATCTGCGTGATGACCACGTGCTGGACGCCGTGCTTCCTCCGGATATTCCCATCCCAAGCATTGCCGAGGTCCAGCGCGCGCTGTACGACGCCACCAAAGCGGTGAGCGGCATGCCGGGCGAAGAGGTTAAGCAGCGCCTGCGTACCGGCACGGTCGTCACCACTGACGATCGTAACTGGGAGTTGCGCTACTCCGCCTCGGCGCTGCGTTTTAACCTGAGCCGCGCGGTGGCCATCGATATGGAAAGCGCCACTATTGCGGCGCAGGGTTATCGCTTCCGCGTCCCGTACGGCACGCTGCTGTGCGTATCCGATAAACCCCTGCATGGGGAAATTAAGCTTCCTGGACAGGCCAACCGATTCTACGAAGGGGCGATTTCCGAACATCTGCAGATCGGTATACGCGCCATCGATTTACTGCGGGCAGAGGGCGACAAGCTGCATTCCCGCAAGCTGCGTACCTTTAACGAGCCGCCATTCCGCTAATAATAAAAAGGAAGAACCATGCACACCACATCACCGTTAGCTGCCCTGCGCCAGTGGCTGGACGCCCATCATCTCGACGGGATGATCGTCCCGCGCGCCGATGCCTGGCAGAGCGAGTACTGTGCGCCCTACGACGAAAAGCTGGCCTGGCTGACGGGCTTCGACGGGTCTGCAGGTCTGGCCCTGGTGCTGAAAGACAAAGCGCTGCTCTTCGTCGACGGGCGCTATCAGGTTCAGGCCCGCGTGCAGGTCAATATGGATGAGATCGCGATCCACCATCTGCACAACGAGCCGCTGGCGGAATGGCTGGCGAAAAACGTCGAGGCGGGCACGCGCATCGGCTTTGAAGCGCTACTGATGACTAACGCAGACTTTATGCAGCTGTCCGCGACGCCGTGCGAGCTGGTGCCGCTTGATCGGTCTCCGTTTGATACGATCTGGAGCGATCGCCCTGCACCGCCCGCCGGATTGATCCGAGAAATGCCGGTTGAAATAAGCGGTGAGAGCAGCACCGATAAGCGTCGACGCGTCGCTGCCGTGCTGGCGGAGAAAAATGCCGATGTCCTGGCCGTGACGCTGCCGGATAATATCGCCTGGCTGCTGAACGTGCGGGGTTCTGACATCCCCACCAGCCCGGTCCCGCTCTCTTTTGCCCTTCTGAAACGCGACGGTAGCGTCGAATGGTTTGTTAACGACAGCAAGCTGGTTGAATTACCGGATGCCGTGCGCAACGCATTCACCCTTGCGCCGCAGGAGGCGTTTATCGCCCGCTGCAAAGCGCTTTCTCAGGGCAAGCGCGTGCTGGTCGATGCTGATTCCGCCCCCGTAGCGCTGCGCTTTGCCATTGAGCCGCAGGGGGAGATTGTTTGGCAAACCGACCCTATCACCCTGATGAAAGCCAATAAGAATTCGGTAGAGCTGGCGGGTTATCGCGAGTGTCACCACCAGGACGGCGCGGCATGGGTCAATTTTCTCGCCTGGCTGAGCCGCGAAGTGCCTCTGCGTGAGGCGGCGGGAAATCCCTTGATGGAACTTGAGGTGCAGGCAAAGCAGCTTGCTTTTCGCGAACAGCAGCCGGGTTTTATTGAGCCGAGCTTTGAGACGATCTCCGCCTCGTCCAGCAATGCGGCGATGTGTCACTATCACTCAAGTGAAGCCAGCAATAAGCCTATTGGGCACGATCATTTTTATCTGAATGATTCCGGCGGCCAGTATCATAATGGCACCACGGACGCCACGCGCACGCTGGCGTGGGGCAAGGTCGACGCGCAACAGCGTTTACACTATACCGCCGTGCTCAGAGGCTTTCTGTCGCTGATCACGCTGCAGTTCCCGTCCGGGACTCAGGGACACCAGCTGGATGCGTTCGCGCGCCGTCCCCTGTGGGAAATGGGGCTGGATTACGATCACGGTACCGGACACGGCGTGGGGCATCAGCTGCTGATCCACGAGAACCCGCATCGCATCGCAAAGAAGGTGAATCCATGGCCGCTGGTGGCAGGCAATATCATGACCATCGAGCCGGGATACTATCTTGGTGACAGCCACGGCATTCGTATCGAGAATCAGGTTGAAATAGTCGAAAGTCGCCCTGGGTTCTGCACGTTTGCCTCGCTGACGTTAATCCCGATCGATTTGAGTCAGGTCGAACTGCATCTGTTAAACGAGCAGGAAAAACAGTGGCTGGATGCGTATCACCAGCAGGTACGTGAGGCCTTGTCACCGCGGGTGAATAGCGATGCGCGTCAGTGGCTGGAAGAAGCGACCGCGCCGATTTGTGTGTAACATCGCGCGGTCTGGTGCCCTCACCCCATCCCTCTTCCATGGAAGAGGGTGAAAACACTAAAACGGCAACTTGGTTGCCGTTTTGCTTTTACCTTGTGTAGAAAAGCAAAAAGCCTGCTATAAAAGCAGGCTTTTTAAATTTGGCTCCTCTGACTGGACTCGAACCAGTGACATACGGATTAACAGTCCGCCGTTCTACCGACTGAACTACAGAGGAATCGTGTGAACGGGGCGCATATTATCGATGCTCCCCGTTGATGTCAAAGGCAGAATGCAGAATTTCGACCGTTTGCCGATTTATTCTCCATTTCGCGCATTTGTCAGGCATTTTTCCGCGGATATTTCCACAACCAGCGTCCACTGACCATACGCCAGTAGAACAGTGCGCCGCGCACGGCCCAGTCAAGGAACATCCCTAGCCAGACGCCCACGACGCCCATGCCGAGCACGATCCCGAGCGTGTAGCCTGCCACCACGCGGCACCCCCACATGCCGAGCATCGATACCCACATCGCAAAGCGCGCATCACGCGCCCCTTTCAGCCCGGCAGGCAATACCCACGAAGCAGCCCAAATCGGCATAAACAGCGCGTTCAGCCAAATCAGGATCTTAACCACCTCTTTTACATCGTGCTCAGGGGTATAGAACGAGGCCATCAGCCCGGCAAAAGGTGCCGTGCCCCAGGCTATCATCGTCAGGCCAATGGTCGAGAGCCAAAAAACATGGCGCAGCTGACGTTCCGCCTGCCCTATTTGCCCTTTCCCGAGCCGTTTACCGGTAATGATGGTCGACGCTGAACCGAGCGCGTTGCCCGGCAGGTTAATCAGCGACGCGATAGAGAAGGCAATAAAGTTACCCGCGATGACGTCAGTGCCCATACCGGCTACAAACATCTGCGTGAGCAGCTTGCCGCCGTTGAACAGCACCGATTCGATGCTGGCCGGAATACCAATCCCCATCACTTCCCAGATAATGGCAAAATTCAAGGGCCGGAAATAACTTTTCAGCGTCAGGCGCAGCGACGGAGTGATCCCGGTCATCAACACGCCAACGATCGCCGCCGCGCCGATATAGCGAGAGATAGTCAGCCCCAGCCCCGCACCGACAAACCCCATTCCATCCCAGGAAAAAACGCCGTAAATCAGGATGCTGCTGATGATAATGTTCAGGATATTCATCCCGCCGTTAATCAGCAGCGGAATTTTCGTGTTGCCCGCACCGCGCAGTGCGCCGCTACCGATTAAGGCAATGGCTGCTGCGGGATAACTCAGGACCGTCATCTCCAGATAGGTCAGCGCCAGGCCTTTGACCTCGTTTGTCGCCTCGCCTGCGACGATGTCGATAATCTCTTTGCCGTAATAGTGGATCACTGCCGCCAGAACGATCGAAAAAATGGTCATGATCGTCAGCGACTGACGCGCCGCCTCGCGGGCTCGCTTTGGATCCAGCTTACCCAGACTGAAGGCAACGACGACCGTCGTCCCAAGGTCAATGGCCGCAAAGAATGACATCACCACCATGTTGAAACTGTCCGCCAGCCCTACCCCGGCCATGGCTTCTTTACCCAACCAGCTCACCAGAAAGGTGCTTAAGACCCCCATCAGCAGGACGCAGGTATTCTCGAGGAAGATAGGCACGGCAAGGGGGGTGATTTCACGCCAGAACAGAACACGATAGCTTTTACGTTTTGCGTACCATGGCGTGCGCATGATCGCCTGGCGCAGGGGGGCAGTGACGTTCAAAATGGACCTTAGCGAGAAAAGTTGAAACTCCATTTCAAATGATGAGGTAGAAATGCATATCCTGCAAAGTATTTTCCATAAAAATATGTTTGGATTTACAACAAACTGTCGACAGAATCGGCAATCAGTCGCGTTTGCCTAAGATCAGGTTTGACAAAAGTTTTTTCGCCGCTAACATATGCCTCCACACCGATTCCTCTGTAGTTCAGTCGGTAGAACGGCGGACTGTTAATCCGTATGTCACTGGTTCGAGTCCAGTCAGAGGAGCCAAATTTAAAAAGCCTGCTTTTATAGCAGGCTTTTTGCTTTTCTGCGCTTGGTTACCCAGCCTATAAAAAAAGCTCTCTGTCACCAGAGAGCTTTTTTCGCAATCAGCTGCGATTACTCGCTTTTTGCTTCGGCGGTTTTGATTTCGCCCATCACTTTCAGCTTTTTAGAGATATCGCGACGCTCTTTAGACAGCTCGGCGTTTTTGATGATGTAGTCATCAACGCGGTCTTCATAGTCAGTCTTCATGCTGGCGATAATGCCCTGAATAGCTTCAACGCTCATGCCTGGCTTGATGTAGTCGCTCAGGTTATCCAGCAGCAGAACACGTTTTTGGTTGTCACGGATCTTCTTCTCCACGTCCTGGATTTCGCGCTGCAGCTTGTTTTTGCGGCGGAACAGGCGGACGAACTCCAGAACATCCTGGAACGAAGGCTTGGTAGTTTCCATTTTTATACCCCTGATAATGTGAGATTCGGATTCGTTAAAGCAACCGTTTTAACAGACAGCGGCTGCGAATGACAATGAGTATATCGTTTAAAACTATCATAACCCTAATTGCTGCTGAATCGAAGCAGCAGGGGTCACATACGCTTTTTATTTGCGCAGCGCGCGGCAAATAAGATGCGACAGCAGCTCAAGCTGTCGCGCCAGCTCCATGCTCAACCATACATAGCCATGAATCGGGGTTTCCGCCACATTCCCCCCCTGCTGCTCATTCATCAGCTGTTTGAGCTCAGCAACGATTTCCGTCAGACGCTCGCTGTTGGCCAGTATCGGCTGCGGGTTCCCTTCATACAGCGCGTGGGCGATGGTAAGCAGCGTTTGCTGCGTCATTTGCTGGGTCTCTTTCAGCGTGTGGGCGTTGAGCATTAGCAGGTGGCTGGGACGCGACGCCCAGTGCGCGTTGATTTGCAGTTCAAGCATGCAGACCAGATTGCGGCTTACCGTCTGAATGGCTTCAAAAATCGATTTCTGGATATGCGTCTCTTTACTGGCAGGCGCGATCAGCCCGCGCATTTTGACTACGTCATTGAGGATTTTCTGCAGATGCTTTTCCAGACGTGGACGCTCAACCAGATTAGGTGAAAATCCGGCCTGGTAAACGCGGTTAAACGCGGTGACGTAATTTGCCATCTGAATACGCCAGTGCAGGAAAGCGCGCTGCGGCCAGATGCCCGTGAAGAGCATCGCCAGAAGCGAGCCGAGAATGACGTCACCGCTTCGCCACAAGGCCGTGGTCATGTCACCGGCAGGTGCGCCGACCACCACGGAGAGGGTGATGCCGATCAGCAGTGCCTGATAGGGCCGTTTGCCTAACGCCAGCCACCCACACAGATACATAGCCGCAGCACACCACAGCAGCATGACAGGGAACGAAATCAGCTCCAGCTTCAGGGCAATGAGCCCCAGCGCGGAGCCCAACACGGTGCCGCCAATGCGCTCAAAGGCGCGCGGGACCACATTACCCCAAAATGAGATAGGCCCCATGATGACCACCAGCGTGATCAGTGGCCACGTCCCTTCCGGCACATCAAATAGACGAACCAGCACGAACGTCAAAACGAACGCTAGCGCGATGCGGCACCCATGTACCACGCGATAATGTTTATATAACCGAATTTCAAATGGGGTTAATGATTTGTCGGGACGCACACCCGCTCTCCAGCTACGCGGCAAATCACAATTGTACTGTGTTTTCAGCCGGGAGGATCACACCCGGCTGAAAAACCCTGTTTTTTCCAGGACTAACCCGCTTTGTGCTCAACCGCAACATACATCTCAATGTCCCAGTAGCCGTCCGCGTTGCCATCATTGAGATAACGCTCGAAGCACGGTTTTGGGGCGATCTGATATTTGTTGTCTTCGAGGAGGGAGTTAAAGAACTGATACCACGGGGTGGCGAAGTCATAATTTTCAACGCGCGCGGTTGCGACGGCATAATCCCCCGCGGCGATTTCCGTCATCATTACCCCTTCGCTGTTGTCAGGGACGATGAAATCGTCCGGCACCGTAACGGCCGTATCACAGCGTAATTTTTCTGCCGGCACTTCATCCGGGTTGTCGTAGTACACCGCCACCCACTCCAGCGGCTCAATGTGACGGCCATCGACCCACATAACCAGCTGTTCAAACCCCTGCTTGACCGTTTTTTCCCACGGCCCGACCAGGTGAAAGCCAGCGATCTTACGTTTCTGTTGCTGCTTGATGCTGTAGTCCATGCTGCCTCCGTTTATTACTGTATATATATACACTATAAAGCAGAATGACTATTATCGACAAAGGACACGTGTTTATTATGTGAGCAGACTCGCAACCCCGCCAGTCTGCTCGCAAAGATTAAATATGATGATGCAGGTAATCACCCAGACGGGAGAAAAGGCCCCCCTTATCAACGCTTTCTAGCGTCACCAGCGGCCAGTGCGCTACCACCTTGTCGCGGTCGTACAATTGAATCTCCCCGACGCGCTGATGGGCCGCAATGGGCGCTTCGAGCTCTTTTTTATCCAGCACGTACTTCGCCTTTATGTTAGGCACTTCAGCCTTCGGTAAGGCCAGCCAGAAATCCTGATCGGTGCCGAGCGCGATCTGCTCTTTGTCGCCGTACCAGATACGCTCTGTTCCCACTTTCTTACCGTTATGCAGGATCTGCACAGTATCGAAATTCTGTTGCCCCCAGTGCAGCAGTTTGCGCGCCTGATCCTCGCGCCCTTTCGGACTGTCCGCCCCCATCACTACCGCGATTAAACGGCGCTGACCATCCACTGCGGAAGCAATCAGGTTAAAACCTGCGCCAGAGGTGTGTCCCGTTTTCAGGCCATCCACGTTCATGGTTTTATCCCACAGCAGGCCGTTACGGTTTTGCTGGGTGATCCCGTTCCAGGTGAGGCTTTTTTCGCTATACATATGATAGAACTCAGGTTCACCGTGAATTATGGCTCGGGAGAGCACGGCAAGATCGTAGGCAGAACTGTGCTGCCCCGGCGCATCCAGTCCGTGTACGGTTTCAAAGTGGGTTTCGCGCAGATTCAGCTTTTGCACATAGTCGTTCATCATATTGACGAACTGCGGCTGCCCCCCGGCTACGTGATCCGCCAGCGCCACGCAGGCGTCGTTGCCGGAGTCAACAATCAGGCCGCGGCTCAGGTCGCGTACCGATACGCGGTCGCCCTCTTTCAGGAACATCAGCGATGAGCCGTCAAAAACCGGATTCCCCTTTGCCCAGGCATCGCGGCCAACGGTCACGATGTCATCCGGCGTAATACGATGGCTATCGATGGCGCGGTCGACGACGTAGCCCGTCATCAGCTTAGTAAGGCTTGCCGGATTACGTTGTTGATGTTCGTTGCCCGCCGTTAAGATCTGACCAGTAGTGTAATCCATCAGCACCCAGGATCCGGCCTGAATAGCCGGCGGCTGCGGAGAAAAATCCAGCGGATTGGCAGCCAGCGCAGATGAGATACTCGAAGCGAGTAAAGAAACAGCAATAAACAGACGGCGTTTCAACGGTATATCCTCAGGTCATTAAAAATCGTTGACCTTTTTACGGGAGTTCTGATGTCGTTACCTGCCTTAATTGCAAAAAAATGTGACAGACCGCATATTTTTCTCTGAAGGGGGTGCGCAAATTTCATGTCTAAAAGCGCTTTTTGTTCGGTCTGACCATCACGATGGTTTACCATAGCGGCGTCAATGTTAAACAGGATGGTATTACTGGTGTCTGACTCTGCCGCGCGCCCGACTTTTTTGTTCCACGATTATGAAACCTTTGGCACTCATCCGGCGCTGGACAGGCCGGCGCAGTTTGCCGCCATCCGTACCGACGACGAATTCAACATTATTGGCGAGCCAGAGGTCTTTTACTGTAAACCTGCCGATGATTACCTGCCGCAGCCAGGCGCGGTGATGGTCACCGGGATCACGCCGCAGGAAGCGCGGGAAAAAGGGGTTAACGAAGCAGAGTTTGCCCAACGTATCCACGCGCTATTTACCGTCCCGAATACCTGCGTGGTGGGTTACAACAACATCCGTTTTGATGATGAAGTCACGCGCAATATTTTTTACCGCAACTTCTACGATCCCTACGCCTGGAGCTGGCAGAACCGCAACTCGCGCTGGGATTTGCTCGACATTATGCGAGCCTGCTATGCCCTGCGCCCTGAAGGAATCAACTGGCCTGAAAATGATGAAGGGCTGACCAGCTTCAGGCTGGAACACCTGACGCGCGCCAACGGGATTGAGCACAGCAATGCCCACGACGCGATGGCGGACGTCTACGCTACCATCGCAATGGCAAAGCTGGTGAAAACCGCTCAGCCGCGGCTGTTTGAGTATCTCCTGAGCCACCGCAGCAAGCAGAAACTCACTACCCTGATTGATGTGCCGCAGATGAAACCGCTGGTGCATATTTCCGGTATGTTCGGGGCGTGGCGCGGCAATACCAGCTGGGTCGCCCCGCTTGCCTGGCATCCTGACAACCGCAATGCGGTCATCATGGTCGATTTGGCTGGGGATATTGCACCGCTGCTGGAACTCGACAGCGATACGTTACGTGAACGGCTGTATACCCCGAAAAATGAACTGGGCGATCTGCCTGCTGTGCCTGTCAAACTGGTGCACATCAACAAATGTCCGGTGCTTGCGCAGGCCAACACGCTGCGTCCGGAAGATGCTGACCGCCTCGGCATCAACCGTCAGCACTGCCTGGATAACCTCAAGGTGCTGCGCGACAATCCACAGGTGCGTGAAAAAGTGGTGGCTATCTTCGCTGAGGCAGAGCCTTTTGTGCCCTCTGACAACATCGACGCGCAGCTCTATAACGGCTTCTTTAGCGATGCCGACCGCGCGGCCATGAATATCGTTTTGCAAACCGACCCGCGTAACTTACCGGCGCTGGATATCACCTTTGCGGATAAGCGCATTGAAAAACTGATGTTTAATTACCGCGCGCGCAACTATCCCGGCACGCTGGATGAAGCGGAGCAGGAACGCTGGCTGCAGCATCGTCGCAACGTCTTTACGCCGGAATTCCTGCACGGCTATGCTCAGGAGCTGGAGTCGCTGTACAACCAGTATGAAGGTGATGCAGAAAAGCAGACGCTATTGAAAGCGCTGTTCCAGTACGCGCAAGAGATAGTCTGAAATGAAGATATAAAAAAACCGGAGATGAAAATCTCCGGTTTTTTTTGCCCTGAGGCGTTGCGCTTACGCGACGTCTTCGTACTGAGGAACCGGGTTGCGGAAGCTCTTGGTCACGCAGGCCAGGTAAATCAGACCGATAGCACCCCAGATCAGACCCAGAACCATTGAGCTCTCTTCCAGGTTAATCCACAGCGCACCGACGGTCAGCGCACCACACACCGGGAGCACCAGGTAGTTGAAGTGGTCTTTCAGCGTCTTGTTGCGCTTCTCACGGATCCAGAACTGAGAGATCACGGAGAGGTTAACGAAGGTAAATGCCACCAGCGCACCAAAGTTAATCAGCGCCGTCGCGGTCACCAGGTCGAATTTAATCGCCAGCAGCGCAATCAGGCCAACCAGCAGTACGTTCCACGCCGGGGTGCGCCATTTTGGATGCACGTAGCCGAAGAAGCGGGTGGGGAACACACCGTCACGGCCCATGACGTACATCAGGCGAGAAACACCTGCGTGCGCTGCCATACCGGATGCCAGAACGGTCACGCTGGAGAAGATCAGCACGCCCCACTGGAAGGTTTTCCCTGCTACGTACAGCATGATTTCAGGCTGTGACGCATCCGGATCTTTAAAGCGCGAGATGTCCGGGAAGTACAGCTGCAGGAAATAAGATGCACCGATAAAGATCAGGCCGCCGATCAGCGCAGTCAGGAAAATCGCTTTCGGGATAACGCGCTCAGCGTCTTTGGTCTCTTCTGACAGAGAAGAGATACCGTCAAAGCCCAGGAACGAGAAGCACAGGATAGTCGCACCGGTAATCATCGGCACGACATGCGCACCTTCAGACCAGAACGGACGTGTGCTGGTGAGCGTACCAGCGCCTTCACCATGAGAAACGCCATAAATGATCAGGCCAACGATAACCGCAACAATACCCATCTGCAGAATAACAATCAGGGTGTTGAAGTTAGCCACGGTCTTAATGCTGCGCAGGTTAGAGATGGTCATAAAGGCCACCAGCGCGACAACAAAGATCCACGACGGTACGGAAGGCACCAGCGCTTCGAAGTAAATTTTTGCCAGCAGAATGTTGATCATCGGCATGAACAGGTAGTCCAGCAGAGATGACCAGCCCACCATAAAGCCAACCGCCGGGCTAATGGATTTCTGAGCATAGGTGTATGCAGAGCCTGCAGACGGGAAACGGCGAACCAGTTTACCGTAGCTCAGCGCTGTAAAGAGAATAGCGACCAGCGCAAAGGCGTACGCCGTTGCAACATGACCGTCCGTAAGGCCTGATACGATACCGAATGTATCGAACAGCGTCATCGGTTGCATATAGGCAAGGCCCATCATAACAACCGGAATCAACGTAAGCGTTTTACGTAATTCCACGCGAGAGGTGTTTGGAGTTGCGTTATGCGACATGAATTTTCTCCTTGAAGGTGAAAACCGCCACGTAAGCGAAAAATTGCCCCATTTCTGTATTCCTCAGCGACAACAACTGTCGGATTTTAGTAAATATCTATCCGGTACGAAGCCCGGCCTCTTGGTTTTTTAGTTTCGTTTCGTACATGCAAAAAAAAATAACCGACGCCTTTTATATCGTCGATTATTCATTTGTTTGCAGCGGCGGCATTTTGCCCTATTCCAGATACAAAAGGCAATAGATTGAGAAACCCGAGAATAAATTAAATTTACTAACAGGTTGATTTCTCGGCATCCTCCTGAGTATAGACGGCGGCGATAGCACTATTTGCTAAAATTTCGTCTCGCCACCAGGCGCTGGCAAGCCCGGCGGTTTGTTCATTCCAGCCCACCCAAACCGACTCATTGCCATTTTGCGCAAGAACCTGTTTTTCAACAAGCGCGCCGCTATCTAGAAAGCGTTGCGCCAGATAGCGAGGAACATAGCCGCAGCCCAACCCACTGATTTGTAGCTCCAGCTTGGTTTTGAAGTCGAAAACGGTGATCGCCTCTTGCTCATCAAGCAGTTGCGAAGAGACCGCGCACTCGGGAAGGGAGCTATCGCCCACGACAATCGCACGATAACCCCTTAACGTCCGCCGATTAATCGGCTCCGGCTCGTTCGCCAGCGGATGATGGGGGGCGACGGCAAATACCTGCTCCAGAACGCCAAGCCGGGCAAAGCCAAATTCACTCAGCTGGGGCGGCTCACGCAGCGCACCGACGATGATATCCGCTCGCCCCTGCGTTAAGGCATCCCAGGATCCCCCCAGCACACCATTGATGAAGACCAGACGGGTCACGCTGTGATGCTGATAAAACGCCTCAATCAGCGGCGCGAGGAGTGAAAAGGGAAAGGTATCGTCAACGCCTATCACCAGCTGGTTTTCCCAGCCCTGATGAAGCTTAATGGCCTGTTTTTCCAGCTCGCGAACGGAGTGAAGCACTTCGCGCCCTTTTTCCAGCAGCATTTGCCCCGTACGGGTAAAACGCGCTCGGTGGCCGGAGCGGTCGAGGATCTGGATATTGAGATCGCTTTCGAGCTTATGAACGGTGTAGCTCAGCGCAGAGGGGGTTTTATAGAGCTTTGCTGACGCTGCCGCAAAGCTCCCCTCTTTTTCCAGCGCATCCAGAATAATAAGTACATCCAGCAGCGGTTTCATGTTCGCCCCCTCGCGGTGCGCGATTGTCTTCGCTGATGGCGTTATTCCATGGGCATCACCAGCGGGTCGGGATACTGATACTCAAATCCCAGTTCATGACAAATACGGTTGCCATCAACAATTTTGCCTTTCCCTTCACCTTTTGCATCGCCGAACACGGGCGGCGCAAGACCCAGTTGACGAGCCATCAGCGGGTAGAACGTACTGCGCGCAGGATGTGAAGGCGCACATATATTATAGATGTGCCCGCCTTTTGGAGCCTGTAAGAGTAGTTCAATCGCGCCAATAACATCTTCAAGATGAACCAGATTCACGCCATGCTGCCCGTCCGGGGCAGATTTCCCGGCGAAGAAGCGTCCTGGGTGTCTGCCCGGCCCCACCAGTCCCGCCAGGCGCAAAATGTCCACCTGGGTACCCGGCAGATGATGCAGCCAGTCTTCCAATTCTTTCAGCACGCGACCGCTGGCGGTCACCGGCCGACGCTCGCTGCTCTCCTTCACCGTCCCCTCTGCGTCGCCATAAACCGAGGTAGAACTGGTGAAAATGATGCGTGGGATATGATGCGCCAGCGCGCTATCGACAATTTCCTGCATCGCCTGCAGGTAGAAGGCGTCTCCCGGTCCACTGCGGCGCGCAGGTAACGTAATCACCAGCGCATCAACGTCCATTAATGCGTCCAGGTCATCTGCGTCACACACCAGCTCAGGCTCAAGGCGCAGTTCAACGCCTTCGATTCCACACATGCGTGCGGCCTCTACCCCATCCGACGTGGTTTTGCTCCCGGTCACCTGCCAGCCTTTCGCGGCTAATGACATCGCCAGCGGCATTCCCAGCCATCCTAAACCGACAATCGCGACCTTTTTCATGCAAATTCTCCATGCATTAACACGTTTATACTAAGGCTACGCCAGCACTGCGGAACACACAATTCATAGCATCAATATGAAATGAATTAATGATCATAAAAAGCCCTTGCTTTCAGGCGTACAAGTGGTTTAGGTTAAAAGACATCAAATGCATAAGCATTCAAAGAGAATTCATATGACACGCGTTCCATTTAAAAACCACCATCATCACCATCATCCTGACTAGTCTTTCAGGCGATGTGTGCTGGAAGACGTTTGGATCTTCCAGTGGTGCGAGAACGCAAGAGAAAGCCCCCGGAAGATCATCTTCCGGGGGCTTTTTTTTGGATCGTATTCAGACAGGTTAAAACAGGTTAACGAGGAATAAAGAATGTTAGATAACTCACGTTTACGCATAGCTATTCAGAAATCAGGCCGTTTGAGTGACGATTCACGCGAACTGCTGGCCCGCTGCGGGATCAAAATCAACCTGCACACCCAGCGCCTGATTGCTCTGGCTGAAAATATGCCCATCGACATTCTGCGCGTACGTGATGACGATATCCCCGGCCTGGTAATGGATGGCGTTGTCGACCTCGGCATCATTGGCGAAAACGTACTGGAAGAAGAGCTGCTGACTCGCCGTGCCCAGGGTGAAGACCCGCGCTACTTTACGCTGCGTCGTCTGGATTTCGGCGGCTGCCGTCTGTCGCTGGCCACGCCTGCCGATGAAGCCTGGGATGGCCCGGCAGCCCTGAACGGTAAACGTATCGCGACCTCCTACCCTCACCTGTTAAAGCGTTACCTGGATCAGAAAGGCGTGCAGTTCAAATCCTGCCTGCTGAACGGTTCTGTTGAAGTTGCCCCGCGAGCGGGTCTGGCCGATGCCATCTGTGACCTCGTCTCAACCGGCGCGACGCTGGAAGCCAACGGCCTGCGCGAAGTGGAAGTCATTTACCGCTCCAAAGCCTGTCTTATCCAGCGCGATGGCGAGATGGCCGATGCTAAGCAACAGCTGATTGACAGATTGCTGACCCGTATTCAGGGCGTCATTCAGGCACGTGAATCCAAATACATCATGATGCACGCGCCAACGGAGCGTCTGGATGAAGTTATCGCTCTGCTGCCAGGCGCCGAGCGCCCGACTATTCTACCGCTGGCAGGCGATCAGCAGCGTGTGGCGATGCACATGGTCAGCAGCGAAACCCTGTTCTGGGAAACCATGGAAAAACTGAAGGCGTTGGGTGCAAGCTCCATCCTGGTGCTGCCAATTGAGAAGATGATGGAGTAACGACCATGAGTTTTAACACAATCATCGACTGGAACAGTTACAACGAGCAGCAGCAACGCGCGCTGCTGACGCGCCCGGCGATCTCAGCCTCTGAGAGCATCACCCGCACGGTCGCCGAGATCCTCGATAACGTAAAAGCCCGCGGAGACGACGCGCTGCGCGAGTACAGCGCGAAGTTCGATAAAACCGAGGTCGGCGCGCTAAGGGTTACCGAGCAGGAAATTGCCGAGGCGGAAAGCCGTCTCGGTGATGAGATTAAACAGGCGATGGCCGTCGCGGTGAAGAACATCGATACCTTCCACACGGCGCAAAAACTGCAGACCGTGGATGTAGAAACCCTGCCCGGCGTGCGCTGTCAGCAGGTCACGCGCCCTGTCGCGTCAGTGGGGCTCTATATTCCCGGCGGTTCCGCCCCGCTGTTCTCCACCGTATTAATGCTGGCGACCCCGGCGCGCATCGCCGGCTGTCAGAAAGTGGTGCTTTGCTCCCCGCCGCCGATTGCCGATGAAATTCTGTATGCGGCAAAACTCTGCGGCGTGCAGGAGGTATTTAACGTGGGCGGCGCGCAGGCGATTTCCGCTCTGGCCTTTGGCACGCAGTCCATTCCTAAGGTCGACAAAATTTTTGGCCCGGGCAATGCCTGGGTGACCGAAGCCAAGCGCCAGGTCAGCCAGCGTCTGGACGGCGCGGCCATTGACATGCCTGCCGGCCCGTCTGAAGTGCTAGTGATTGCCGACAGCGGCGCAACGCCGGACTTCGTGGCGTCCGACCTGTTATCTCAGGCGGAACACGGCCCCGATTCACAGGTGATTTTGCTGACCCCCGACGCCGATATGGCGAAACGCGTGGGCGAAGCCGTGGAGCGTCAGCTTGCCGACCTGCCTCGCGCAGAAACGGCACGCCAGGCGTTATCCGCCAGCCGCCTGATTGTGGCGCGCGATCTTGACCAGTGCATCGCCATTTCTAATCAGTATGGCCCCGAGCACCTGATTATTCAGACCCGTAATGCACGCGACCTGGTCGACAGCATCACCAGCGCGGGGTCGGTTTTCCTGGGTGACTGGTCACCGGAATCTGCGGGCGATTACGCCTCCGGTACCAACCACGTGCTGCCGACGTACGGATATACCTCAACCTGCTCCAGCCTCGGCCTGGCCGATTTTCAAAAACGCATGACCGTGCAGGAACTGTCCCGCGAAGGATTTGCCGCACTGGCATCCACCATAGAGATACTGGCCGCCGCAGAACGCCTGACTGCCCACAAAAACGCCGTGACGCTGCGCGTTGCCGCCCTGAAGGAGCAAGCATGAGCATTGAAGAATTAGCCCGCGAAAATGTCCGTCGACTGACGCCATATCAGTCTGCTCGCCGTCTGGGCGGTAACGGTGACGTCTGGCTGAACGCCAACGAATTCCCCACGGCGGTGCAGTTTGAGCTGTCGCAGCAAACGCTGAACCGCTATCCCGAGTGTCAGCCCAAAGCGGTGATCGAAAACTATGCGCAGTACGCGGGCGTTAAACCTGAGCAGGTGCTGGTCAGCCGTGGCGCAGATGAAGGCATCGAGCTGCTGATCCGCGCCTTCTGCGAGCCGGGTAAAGATGCCGTGATGTACTGTCAACCCACCTACGGGATGTACAGCGTCAGTGCTGAAACCTTTGGCGTGGCCTGCCGCAACGTGCTTGCGCTGGAAGACTGGCAGCTGGATCTGCAGGGTATTGCCGATAATCTCGACGGCGTAAAAGTTGTGTTTGTCTGCAGCCCGAACAACCCGACCGGGCAGATCGTTAATCCGCAGGATATCCGCACGCTGCTGGAAATGACGCGCGGCAAGGCGCTGGTAGTGGCCGACGAAGCCTATATTGAGTTTTGCCCGCAGGCCACGCTGGCAGGCTGGATCGAAGAGTATCCTCACCTGGTGGTGTTGCGTACGCTGTCGAAAGCGTTCGCCCTGGCCGGACTGCGCTGCGGGTTTACCCTGGCCAATAAAGACGTCATCGACCTGCTGCTGAAGGTGATCGCACCCTATCCGCTTTCAACGCCGGTGGCCGACATTGCTGCGCAGGCGCTGGCACCGCAGGGCATCAACGCGATGCGCGAGCGCGTGGCGCAGATCCTCGAGGAACGTCAGTATTTGGTCACCGCCCTGAAGGCGATTCCTTGCGTAGAGCACGTGTTCGACTCTGAAACCAACTACATCCTGGTGCGCTTTACCGCCTCCAGCGCTGTGTTTAAATCTTTATGGGATCAGGGCATTATCTTACGAGACCAAAATAAACAACCATCCTTAAGCGGCTGCCTGCGTATTACCGTGGGCACCCGTGCAGAGAGCCAGCGCGTTATTGACGCCCTGAAAGCGGAGAAAGTATGAGTCAGAAGTATCTCTTTATCGATCGCGACGGCACTATCATTTCGGAGCCACCTACCGATTTTCAGGTCGATCGTTTCGACAAACTGGCTTTTGAACCCGACGTCATCCCGGTACTGCTCAAGCTGCAGAAGGCGGGCTTTAAGCTGGTGATGATCACCAACCAGGACGGACTGGGCACTGACAGCTTCCCGCAGGTGGATTTTGATGGCCCGCACAACCTGATGATGCAGGTGCTCACCTCACAGGGTGTGGCGTTTGATGAAGTGCTGATCTGTCCGCACCTGCCAGCAGACGAGTGCGATTGCCGTAAGCCCAAAGTGAAGCTGGTTGAGCGCTATCTGGCTGAAGAAGCGTTAGATAAAGCCAACAGCTATGTGATCGGAGACCGGATGACCGACATCACGCTCGCCGAAAACATGGGCATCGCCGGGCTGCGCTATAACCGTGACGACCTCAACTGGACGAAGATTGGCGAGCAACTGACCCTGCGCGACCGCTACTCGCACGTTGAGCGTAATACCAAAGAGACGCAAATCGACGTTAAGGTCTGGCTGGACCGTGAAGGCAGCAGCAAGATCCACACCGGCGTGGGGTTCTTCGACCACATGCTGGATCAAATCGCCACCCACGGCGGCTTCCGCATGGAAATCGCGGTCAAAGGCGATCTTTACATTGACGATCACCACACCGTCGAAGATACCGGCCTGGCGCTGGGCGAAGCGCTGAAGCTGGCGCTGGGCGACAAGCGCGGCATCAACCGCTTTGGCTTTGTCCTGCCGATGGACGAATGCCTGGCGCGCTGCGCGATGGATATCTCCGGGCGCCCGCATCTGGAATATAAAGCCGACTTTACCTACCAGCGCGTGGGCGATCTCAGCACCGAAATGGTGGAGCACTTCTTCCGTTCGCTTTCCTACACCATGGGCCTGACGCTGCACCTGAAAACTAAAGGTAAGAACGACCACCACCGCGTGGAAAGCCTGTTCAAAGCCTTTGGCCGCACCCTGCGTCAGGCAATTCGTGTGGAAGGTGACGCTCTCCCCTCATCGAAAGGAGTGTTGTAATGAACGTGGTGATTCTGGATACCGGATGCGCCAACCTGAACTCCGTGAAATCGGCCATTGCCCGCCACGGCTATGAGCCGACGGTGAGCCGCGATCCGGACGTGGTCTTGCGTGCGGACAAACTCTTCCTGCCGGGCGTGGGTACCGCACAGGCCGCAATGGATCAAATTCACGAGCGTGAACTGGTTGAACTGATCAAAGCCTGTACGCAACCGGTACTGGGGATTTGCTTAGGGATGCAGATTCTCGGTCGTCGCAGCGAAGAGAACAACGGCGTTGACCTGCTGGGGATTATTGACGAAGACGTGCCAAAAATGACCGACCACGGCCTGCCGCTGCCACACATGGGCTGGAACCGCGTTTACGCCAAAGCGGGAGACAGGCTGTTTCGCGGGATCGAAGACGGCGCGTATTTTTACTTCGTGCATAGCTACGCCATGCCGGTGAACGCAAACACCATTGCCCAGTGCAATTACGGCGAGGCCTTCACCGCCGCGGTACAGAAAGATAACTTTTACGGCGTGCAGTTTCACCCGGAACGCTCTGGCGCGGCAGGCGCGCAGTTGCTGAAAAACTACCTGGAGATGTGATGATTATTCCCGCTTTAGACTTAATCGACGGCACGGTTGTTCGTCTCCACCAGGGCGATTACGCCCAGCAGCGCGACTACGGCAATGACCCGCTGCCGCGCCTGCAGGACTACGCCGCGCAGGGCGCGGAGGTGCTGCACCTGGTCGACCTGACCGGCGCGAAAGATCCGGCGAAACGCCAGATCCCTCTGCTCAAAAAGCTGGTTGCCGGCGTGGATGTTCCTGTGCAGGTTGGCGGCGGCGTGCGTACGGAAGACGATGTTGCCGCCCTGCTGGACGCGGGCGTGGCGCGCGTGGTGGTCGGCTCTACCGCCGTGAAAGATCCTGATACGGTAAAGGGCTGGTTCCGCCGCTTCGGCGCCGATGCGCTGGTGCTGGCGCTGGACGTTCGCATTGATGAACAGGGTAACAAGCAGGTTGCCGTTAGCGGCTGGCAGGAAAACTCCGGCGTGACGCTGGAGGCGCTGGTGGAAATGTATCTGCCCGTTGGCCTGAAGCACGTGCTGTGCACGGATATCTCCCGCGACGGGACGCTGGCTGGCTCTAACGTCTCGCTTTATGAAGAAGTCTGCGCGCGTTATCCGCAGGTGGCCTTTCAGTCCTCCGGCGGAATAGGTGATTTAGCCGATATCGCCGCGCTGCGCGGTACCGGCGTGCAGGGTGTGATTGTGGGCCGAGCCTTACTGGAAGAAAAATTTACTGTGACGGAGGCGATTCAATGCTGGCAAAACGGATAATCCCTTGCCTGGACGTACGCGACGGCCAGGTGGTGAAAGGCGTGCAGTTCCGCAACCATGAGATCATTGGCGACATCGTCCCGCTGGCCAAACGCTATGCCGAGGAAGGCGCAGACGAACTGGTCTTTTACGATATCACCGCGTCCAGCGACGGACGCGTCGTGGATAAAAGCTGGGTGGCGCGCGTAGCAGAAGTGATTGATATTCCATTCTGCGTGGCGGGCGGGATTAAATCGGCCGAAGACGCAGCAAAAATTCTCTCTTTTGGTGCCGACAAGATTTCGATTAACTCCCCCGCGCTGGCGGACCCGGAACTCATCACTCGCCTGGCCGATCGCTTTGGCGTGCAGTGTATTGTGGTCGGTATCGACACCTGGTTTGACGATGCCACCGGCAAGTACCACGTCAATCAGTACACCGGCGACGAGAACCGTACCCGCGTGACCCAATGGGAGACGCTGGACTGGGTGCAGGAAGTACAGAAACGCGGTGCGGGCGAAATCGTCCTGAACATGATGAACCAGGACGGCGTGCGTAACGGTTACGACCTGGAGCAGCTGAAGAAAGTGCGCGCGGTGTGCAACGTGCCGCTGATCGCCTCCGGCGGCGCGGGCACCATGGAACACTTCCTCGATGCCTTCCGCGTTGCCAACGTCGACGGCGCGCTGGCGGCCTCCGTATTCCATAAACAGATTATCAATATTGGCGAGTTAAAAACGTACCTGGCAGGCCAGGGCGTGGAGATCAGGGTATGTTAACAGAGCAACAACAGGCGCAGCTGGACTGGGAAAAAACGGACGGATTATTGCCGGTGGTTGTACAACATGCCGTTTCGGGCGAAGTGCTGATGCTGGGTTACATGAACCAGGACGCACTGGCAAAAACCCTCGACAGCGGTAAGGTGACCTTTTTCTCACGCACCAAGCAGCGTCTGTGGACCAAAGGTGAAACGTCGGGTCATTTCCTGAACGTGGTGAGCATTACGCCGGACTGCGATAACGACACTCTGCTGGTGCTGGCCAACCCGATTGGCCCAACCTGCCATAAAGGCACCAGCAGCTGCTTTGGTGATGCGAGCCACCAGTGGCTGTTCCTTTACCAGCTTGAGCAACTTCTGGCCGAGCGTAAAACGGCTGACCCTGAAAGTTCGTATACCGCAAAGCTGTACGCGAGCGGGACCAAGCGTATCGCGCAAAAAGTTGGTGAAGAAGGCGTTGAAACCGCGCTGGCAGCCACGGTGAATGACCGGGACGAGCTAACTAACGAGGCGTCGGATCTGATGTATCACCTGCTGGTGCTGCTGCAGGATCAGGAGCTGGATTTAACGGCGGTGATAGAGAATTTACGTAAGCGGCATAAATAAAAAAAGACCGGGGAAACCCGGTCTTTTTTTGTCTGCCAATCAGGCTTTTGGCTTGTAGTTGCGCAGCGCATTGCGGCCCAGCACCACACCAGAACCGATAATCCCGCCCAGCAGTACGGCAAGAATCAGTGTGATGGCTTTTTTCGGGCTATCGCGACGGATAGGCAGATTCGGCTTCATCACGTAACGATATACGTGGATAGTCTCTGGATTTACGTCCAGGTTCTGGATATCCAGCAAGTTCTGCTTGGTCTGATAATAAGCCCCTGAGAAGACCAGCGGACGCGAGGCTTCATTATCAATCATCGATTTCAGGGCTTCGCTACCCAGCAGGAACATCGTTTCCTGGGTCACGTCCTGCGTTTGTTGGATCTGCGGCGTAGTAATTTTTGCCGCTTCGGCGTTCTTCAGCGCCTCGGTGATCTGCTTGATGCGCAGATCTTTCTGCTCCTGAGACACTTTCTCCTGGTTTTCCAGGGAGTCGTTCAGGGTTGTGATCTGTTGTTTGATGTTGTCTCTGAGGTCAAGCGTCAGCTCTTTTGCGGTTTGCTCGTCGACCTGCTGGATGTACTGTGCAAGCTGCTTTTGTGCGGCTTCTGCGGATTCGGCCACATAACTGACGGTTAATGGAAAAGCTTGCCCTTTAACAGTAGAGTCAATGGTTAGCTTTTCTGGGATATCCTGGTTTTCAAGCGCCTCGGCTAATGCTGAAAATGAGGAATTGAAACGACCAATGGCACGTGACTGAATGTCTAGCATTGAAGGTGCAGAACCACCATAGAGGATATTCAATGCGTTAGCGTATGTGGCAATCTGCGCCGCATCAGGCTGGGCAATGATTGCGGACGAGGTCCACTTTTCTTTTGCAACAGTAATATAAACGCCAGCAAGTACGATAAAGACAGCAACAAACGTTCCAATTACCCACTTCCCACGCCACAGTTGCAGCACTAAATCAAGTAAATCAATTTGCTCCGGGTCATTACTGCGCGTGACCAGGTTATTGTTGTTTTGTGTCATACAATCCCTAACAGATCAAAAGGGCAAAAATAATCATGTTCACATAGTGTATCTGTTGCTACGGATTTTTCTATAAGAATCCGATGAGTTATATCGGAAAGATGGGTTATGTAACTTAGATGCGACGCGCTATCATAGCCACATTCTGATGCCGTGGAGCATCAACAGGAACGGAGCGTTAAGAGGAACAATATGAAATTTTTGGTTACGGGTGCAGCAGGCTTTATCGGCGCACATGTTAGCAAGCGACTGCTTGATGCCGGGCATCAGGTTATCGGTATTGATAATCTGAATGACTACTATGACGTCAACCTTAAGCTGGCAAGGCTGGACCTGCTCAAATCCGACAATTTCACTTTCAATAAGATTGATTTGGCCGATCGCGAAGGCATTGCTGCGTTATTCGCCAACGAGAAGTTTGAGCGCGTGATCCATCTGGCCGCGCAGGCTGGCGTTCGCTATTCGCTGGACAATCCGCATGCCTATGCGGAGGCGAACCTGGTCGGTCATCTTAACGTGCTGGAAGGCTGCCGCCACAATAACGTTCAGCATCTGCTGTATGCGTCTTCCAGCTCTGTGTACGGCTTGAACCGCAAGATGCCCTTCTCCACTGATGACTCCGTGGATCACCCGGTATCTTTGTACGCGGCGACCAAAAAAGCCAATGAGCTGATGTCGCACACCTATTCGCATCTGTATAACCTGCCAACGACTGGGCTGCGCTTCTTTACCGTGTATGGCCCTTGGGGACGCCCGGACATGGCGCTGTTCAAGTTTACGAAAGCGATGATCGAAGGTAAAAGCATCGACGTGTATAACTACGGCAAGATGAAGCGTGACTTCACATACATCGATGACATCGCCGAAGCCATTATCCGCCTGCAGGACGTGATTCCACAGGCTGACGCAAACTGGAGCGTTGAGACCGGTTCACCCGCCACCAGCTCTGCGCCGTATCGCGTTTACAACATCGGCAACAGCTCCCCTGTTGAATTGATGGATTACATTACTGCGCTTGAAGAGGCTTTGGGCACAAAAGCAGAGAAAAATATGATGCCTATCCAACCGGGTGACGTGCTGGAGACCAGCGCGAATACCAAAGCACTGTATGAGGTAATCGGCTTTAAGCCGCAGACCACGGTGAAGGATGGGGTAAAAAACTTCGTCGACTGGTACCGGAATTTCTACAAGGTTTAAAACTAAAAACCCGGCGAATTCGCCGGGTTTTTTAATAGACAGAGGCTGATGATCAGTCACTACCAAACAGATCGCGGGTGTAGACTTTAGCCTGTACATCCGCCAGCTCTTCGGCCATGCGATTCGAAATGATCACATCCGCCTCTTTCTTGAAGGCATCCAGATCGCGAACGACGCGAGAATGGAAGAACTCGTCTTCCTGCATCGCGGGTTCATAGATAATGACCTGCACGCCTTTCGCCTTAATACGCTTCATGATCCCCTGAATGGAGGAGGCACGGAAGTTATCAGAGCCGCTCTTCATGATGAGGCGATACACACCCACCACCTTCGGCTGGCGCGCCAGGATGGAATCAGAGATAAAGTCTTTGCGCGTGCGGTTAGCATCAACGATTGCAGAGATCAGGTTGTTTGGCACCGCCTGATAGTTTGCCAGCAGCTGCTTGGTATCTTTTGGCAGGCAGTAACCGCCGTAACCAAAGGATGGGTTGTTGTAGTGGTTACCGATACGGGGGTCTAAACAAACACCTTCAATAATTTGGCGGGTATTCAGGCCCAGACTTTCTGCGTAGCTGTCCAGCTCGTTAAAGTAAGCAACGCGCATTGCCAGGTAGGTGTTTGCGAAAAGCTTAATCGCCTCAGCTTCAGTAGAATCAGTGAACAGTACCGGGATTTCTTTCTTGATTGCGCCTTCCTGCAACAGCGCAGCAAAACGTTCTGCACGCTCAGAGCGCTCGCCGATGACAATACGTGAAGGATGCAGGTTATCGTATAACGCCCTGCCCTCGCGCAGAAACTCTGGCGAGAAGAAGACATTATCAATACCCAACTCTTCTTTGATCGATTGCGTAAAGCCCACAGGAATGGTCGATTTGATGATCATCACTGCGTTAGGGTTAATCGCTACCACGTCTTTAATAACGGCTTCAACCGTAGAGGTATTGAAGTAGTTAGTTTTCGGGTCGTAATCGGTTGGTGTGGCAATGATGACATAATCCGCATTGCGGTACGCATCTTCTTTGTCCGTGGTAGCACGGAAGTTCAGCGGTTTGTTTGACAGATA
Source organism: Enterobacter sp. UNJFSC 003 (assembly GCF_036903355.1). NCBI lineage: Bacteria > Pseudomonadati > Pseudomonadota > Gammaproteobacteria > Enterobacterales > Enterobacteriaceae > Enterobacter > Enterobacter sp. UNJFSC 003. The sequence goes on along the minus strand of NZ_JBAKHK010000001.1, from coordinate 517,824 downwards.
GTCCTGGATCTCTGTGTCAACAATCGGGGACTTCTTCTGATTAAGCATATCGACTTTGGCCTGAATGATATCCAGCGCGACCACTTCATGGTGTTGTGCGATCAGAATGCCGTTTGATAGACCAACATAGCCTGTTCCGGAGATTGTTATTTTCATTCGCTAATGACTTCTGTGAGTTAACTGGACAGATGGCCGCCTGACCATCGCGATAAACATAACTGTTGGGCTTTGTACCCCCTTGCCAACAGAACTGTCAAGGCGAAGCGGGTAAAACCCTAGCGATTGCGGAAACATTCAGACTACTTCGAATAACATTCATCATTTTTTGGACAAAAAAAACCCGGAGAAGTACTCCGGGTTTAAATAAATTGGCGCAGACTAATCAGTCCAGCCATTCGGTGTGGAACACACCTTCTTTGTCAGTACGTTTATAAGTATGTGCACCAAAGTAGTCGCGCTGAGCCTGAATCAAATTTGCAGGCAGAACGGCAGCACGGTAGCTGTCGTAGTACGCAACTGCTGCAGAGAAGGTTGGAACCGGGATACCGTTCTGTACAGCGTAGGCAACCACGTCACGGAGCGCCTGCTGGTATTCATCCGCAATTTTCTTGAAGTACGGTGCCAGCAGCAGGTTTGCAATGCCTGCATTTTCAGCGTAGGCATCGGTAATTTTCTGCAGGAACTGAGCGCGAATGATGCAGCCCGCACGGAAGATCTTCGCGATTTCGCCGTAGTTCAGATCCCAGTTATTCTCGTCTGAAGCCGCACGCAGCTGAGAGAAACCTTGCGCATAAGATACGATTTTACCCAAGTATAACGCCCGACGAACTTTCTCAACGAACTCCGCTTTTTCACCAGCTGGTTTAGCCTGTGGGCCAGAAAGCACTTTAGAGGCGGCAACACGCTGCTCTTTCAGAGAAGAGATATAGCGTGCAAATACGGATTCGGTGATCAGAGACAGCGGCTCACCGAGGTCCAGCGAGCTTTGGCTGGTCCATTTACCGGTACCTTTGTTGGCAGCCTCATCCAGAATCACATCGACCAGATATTTACCCTCTTCATCTTTCTTAGTGAAGATATCCTTGGTGATGTCGATCAGATAGCTGTTCAGCTCGCCTTTGTTCCACTCAGTAAAGGTTTCAGCAAGTTCTTCATTGGAGAGATTCAGGCCACCTTTCAGCAGGGAGTAGGCTTCCGCAATCAGCTGCATGTCGCCGTACTCGATACCGTTGTGAACCATCTTCACGTAGTGACCCGCACCGTCAGCACCAATATAGGTTACGCACGGCTCGCCGTCTTCAGCAACGGCAGCAATTTTGGTCAGGATAGGTGCGACCAGCTCATACGCTTCTTTCTGGCCGCCAGGCATGATCGATGGACCTTTCAGGGCACCCTCTTCACCACCGGACACACCGGTACCGATGAAGTTGAAGCCTTCAGCAGACAGTTCACGGTTACGACGGATGGTGTCGTGATAGAAGGTATTACCACCATCAATGATGATGTCGCCTTTATCAAGATAAGGTTTTAGGGAATCGATAGCAGCATCGGTACCCGCGCCCGCTTTCACCATTAACAGGATACGACGAGGCGTTTCCAGGGACTCAACGAACTCTTTAACCGTATAGAAAGGAACCAGTTTCTTGCCAGGGTTTTCGGCAATCACTTCTTCGGTTTTTTCACGAGAGCGGTTGAAAACGGAGACGGTATAACCACGGCTTTCGATGTTGAGCGCCAGGTTGCGCCCCATCACTGCCATACCGACAACGCCGATCTGTTGCTTGGACATTACATACTCCTGTCAGGTGTGGTCACCACGAAAAATACGTGGCTTGAATGTATCTATGATGTTAACTCAGGATATGAGGTGAAAGGTAGTGGAAGATGCTCTTTAAATTATTTTAATTTTTATCAATGCTTTATGAAACACTGAACATCTTAATACAAGCTTTCATACTGCTTGGAGATAATCTGCCAAGTATATCTGCGTTCTGCAATTTCTTGCATTGCAGCTGCATTATCAGAAATTTTAAGCTTTTGATCATTCAAAAGTTGTACAAGGTTATCGCTATCAGTAAAGTAGAAAGCTTGTCCTTCAGTTGTGAAACGGTTGAAGCTGCAATCATATGCATATATAGGTTTGCCAAAGTGCATTGCTTCAACTAGGGAAGGATTAGTACCTCCAGCAGAATGTCCATGAAGATAGCCAGCACAAGACATTCTAATTTGATAGAGAAGATTTATATCATAAATTGGATTGATTAGCTCGATATTTGAAAAGTGGCTATATTTCTTAACGAGCTCACGTCCATATTCGCTCGAATTCCAATTGCCAATGAATTTAATCTTCTTTTGAATTTTCGTAAAGGAATCAAGAATGAGGTGTATATTATTCTCAGGTTCTATCCGACAGATGCTGAGAAAAAAATCTTCATCGCCAATGAGTAATTTATCAACCCCAGTGGAGGTTGAAATTTCACCAACATTTACTGCGTGATCACCGCCATATGCAATAACTTCACTTTGCAGCTTATATTTACTATAAACATAATCCGACAAAGCTTGATTATCGGTAATAATTATATCAGAAAATTTAATGGCTATGTATTCAGAAAATTTCAAAAATAAACGTGCGAACCGCCCCCACTTTTCTCTCCTCCACTCCAACCCATCAATATTTGTAATAATTTTACTTCGGCTAAAAAGTTTGAAAAAAGGGAAAATAACAGCACCGGAAACACCGAGAACAAGTATCACATCTGGTTTGGCTTTCAGGGTTTGCATTATTGAAACCATATCATATGCAATACTTTGAATTCCATTGGCTTTTAGTGGAATATATTTTAATTTAGCGCCATTGTGGTGTTCTAAACGTGTCGTAAGTTGTTTTGATGAACAAAAGACTTCGTAGTTAATATCTTCACTAGAAAACCTTGTAAGGTTTTCAACAAGCGACTCAAATCCACCATAGGAGGCAGGAATACCAACAATACCAATTATAGATATTTTTTTCATTTATAACCTTCATTCTTCGAATCAATTGAATTAATTGATCGCTTTCCATTCATTAACAGCATAATAGGGAACATATAAAAAACATCTAACAAATTAAAAAATAAAACACTATCCGTCATTGCTTTAATGGGTATTATTGCGAACAATAAAGAGCATATAAAGCCATATCGTAAAAATGTTTTAAACGTCACGACTATAAATAGAATTAAAAGCATTAATACTGGTAGCAACCCAAATAATGAGTGTATTAAGACAAAAGAGTTATGTGGGTTGTTATTTAATATATTAATTATCTCCATTCCATTGAATGATCGACCCAGGACAAGATCAGTCAGACCGAAATTAGAAAAATACTCATCATATATAACACTTCTAGTTGTTTTTAATCCTTCGGAAAAATTTGTATTATCAGCAATTCTTTCATTCAGAGAACTGAAATCGACATACATTATAAAAGGTGAGCAAATCAAAACTACAATCAGCATTCCTTTCAAGCCAAAGGTCTTATATAGAGCAACACACAATATCACTGCGGAAATTAATAAAGCTGTTCTTCCCTTCAATAAAAAGCACATTAATAATGTAACAATTGCGACGGGGAGTAAACTTCTATTTCGTAACGTAAACAAAAAACTACAAGCAACGGGAAAAATTACAAAGGTGGCTACAATATTTCTGCTAGCCTCAAAGAAAATTAGATTTTCATCATGAACAATTAAAAGGCGTATTATAATCAACGCACACGCTAAGAGAAGAAAGTGAAAAAAATAACGCTTATAATCCAAAATATACAATGCATATGAAAAGGCTAAAAATGCCATCCCAGAGAATATAAAGTAGATCTTCAGTTTCCAGTCATCGTTTGGTGATAATAAAGCTGAAACAGAAAATATAATCAAAATAATGGCGAGCCCAAAAATGACGTTTTGGGAGAAATAAGTCCTGTTAAAGATGAATAACATTAGAGAAGATGCTAAAAAAAGGACTGTTACCATTTGTCGAATTAGCACACCATCGAATGTCATTGAAAAGAGATAAATTGCAGTCAATAATAAGAACACTGCTTTAAATATGCTTTTCATCGATATGATCTTTTATAAAAGTGTGAATATGACTAAGAATATTCTTTTCGAAAATATCTTTAGTTAGGTTGGTAGCATAAAACTCTCTAGCTCGGGAAGCTAAAAGTTCAGTATCAACTTTTTGTTGGCAGATATTTTTTAACACTTCGGCGAAAGCGTCACTATCATCTTTATTAATGAGTATCCCATTATAATTATTGCTAACTATCTCTGCAGCTCCGCCATGTGAAGTAGTAATTATTACACATTTTGCTCGCATTGCCTCCAACACTGTAGTTGGAAAAGGATCACTCATAACAGATGGAACCAGAACTACGTCATAGTTGAACATTTGACGATCAGCACAGTCACTGAAACCAAGTAATCTAATATTATTCTCTATATTATTTTCTTTAAGATAATGTCGAAAATCGTCGAGTAATGAAGGTCGATTAGGTGGTGCATCTCCGTATGCATCAATTAATATACTTTGGTTTTCATTATTTGTGAGTTTCTTTACAGCATCAGCTAAAAACCAATATCCTTTTTCAGGCATTATTCTACCTACTATAAGGAATTTCGGGTTGGTTAGATTGATTTTCTTTTGGGCTATGGAAGCATCAAAAATATCTGGAACACCATTTTTTATTACAGTAGCACATATATTCTCGTCACCATTAGTTACATAATCTTTAACTACATTGGATACGCAAAAAATTTGATTCGCACTCTTCTTTATTAGAAAAGCCAATGCTCTGCCTGAGAATTTTTGTTTCTGATTTTCATGGCAATGTACTATATTTTTAACAAGAGATAATTTACAGCTAAAAGAAACCATACCTGCAGCATAGGTGTTAATGTAAAAAAAATCATAATTATTTTTATTTTTGAGCAAATAAAAACTAAATTTTATGAAATCCTTAACAAGAGAAGATATACCTTTTGCAGTAAAAATTTTACTATGTACAACAGGAATAGTTTCGACTTTATGATATTTTATATTCTCAATTTTGCTTGATTGTTTTGACAGAAATTCTTCAAGACACTTTTTATCTTTTTTAAACCAGACTTCAATCAAAAAAGAATTTGATAAAATAGATATTACATAAGATAAAATCTTCGTTGCGCCATAACTGTCATCTAAAGGATGAATTACAACAATCTTTCTCATTTCTTTCAAATCCATTATAGTTTCCTTCAAAGTAACCAGCTTTCTTCAAAAGAGATTCGTTAAAAGAGGTTCCCCATACATGTGTCTGAGCATTACCTTTTACAAAACCCACGCTCGAATAAATTGTTGCTAATACCTCAGGCTGATCCATTAAAATCATGATCTGACCAGGGATTTTTGATTTAATAAAAGTACAGTCAAAATATCGAGAATAATCCGTATTTTCTCGCGGGTGGGATTTTATGCAAATTTCATTTTTATCATAGATGCTGCAATAATGTTCATAAAGAATTTTATAAATCGCGATTTTTTCTATCTCGGACATCATCCCATCTTCTGAAAATGGTTGGGTAAAAATAACAACTTTTGAAAGTGGAATATAAGTCTCATTAGAAAAGAGATCTAGGAAATAGTTTTTCTGAACAGATGATAGGTTATTCCAAGTTTTAGTAATATCGATCTGCATTACTTTGCTGCTGATTTCTTCTGGTATATTAACAATACCAGAGAGAATAACCTCATCTATATCATCGCTCCATCCAAAGAAAGGACCACTTGAACCGAATAGATATTCCCTGAATAAAGATTTTCTATTTTGCTTTGTAGATGCATAATTAGCCAATCCATCTTCAATTAAAACGAAACTATGGCTGCGCTTAATGTAAAGCTGCGAAAAATATAGATGATCATGCCCATACACTTTACTTTTTTTCATGTTAAAATGAAGGCAAAAGTTTTTATAATGATAATAAACAGCCCTTAGCAATAGGCTTATAAATTTAGGATAATTATTGAATGAAGGAAATAACACTGAAGAAGGCAGCTTTCTCTGGACATCTTTTGAAATGCCATCGGAAACAATAAATGATGTTTTTTTAAAATCTTCTGGTTTTATAAGATAATACATGAAAAGACCATGTATATTATTAACAACACAAATTATTGGCAATTGCGATTCTCGACTATTTATCATCTAACATTCCCTAAAGCCCACGGTACAAGTTTTGTTTTGTAAGCAAGAAACCAGGTACCTATAAAACGTAGAAACATCGAGATAGCAAATGAAATCGCGACGCCTTTTATACCAAATGGAGTAATTAATAACATAAGAAGAATGACATTAAATATTCCACAGGCTATTGTTAAAACTGATAACTGTCCTGTTTTTTTGGCGTAAAACAAATAATTAGTTACCATTAAATACATGCCAAGACAAACCTGACCTATGCATAACCAGCCTATAACTGATTGACCTGTTTTATATTTCTCGCCTGCAACCACGGTTAAAACATAAGGTGAAATGAAGAAAGATAAAACACCTATACAAACTAATAAAATAAAATAATAATACGTTTTACTAACAATATGCTTCCTTTCAATAAATGCACTATTGCTCAATTCCTTAAAAAGCCAGGGCATAAATGCTTTATTGACTGCATCGAAAACGATCACCATTCCCATACTTAATTGCATTGCAACCATGTATATACCAGCCTGATCAGAACCCATTTTAGCATTTATAAAAAAACGGTCGACTGAACTAATAAGATACATGCCAAAAACATGAGGTATTAGAGGAACACTAAAACTTAACGCATCCAGGAACATACCTCTATGTATTTTCTTAAAGCTTAATAACTTATCTTTTTGGATGAGAAAAATAACAATGACTAAAATAATAATCATGGAATATATTTGAGCTTCAATTCGTCCCTCTGCATGACGTCCAAGAACCACAACGAAAGCCAATGTAAAAATAAAAAAAAGAAGGCTTTGTCCGATTTGCAACATTCCAAATGAAATCGCTTTTTCAGTAATTTGCCATTGGTTAAGCCGAAATTGGACAATGAAATTTATGCCACTTATTAATATAGCAGCGAGAATCCAGTTTTTATTTATCCCGGTAAAATATTCCAGGTCTGATGAAAACATTAAAGTTAAAGGAATAATGATTGCCAGACTTAAAATCAAAAGATAAAAACAAGCACCGTTGTAATTCCTTAAATAATCTTTATCTTTTTTATCGAAAAAAACCCGCGCGGTAGCCCCTAGAGTGTTAAATGCAATAACTGACACTAATCCTGTAATAATTGTTTGGAAAATAGCGATTTTTCCATACTCAGATGTCGTAAGATATCGAGTTAATATTGGTAAAAGAACAAATGGTATAGATGCATTTAATATGTTTGAAATCAAATAAGCTGATGATTTCTTTAGAAAAGACATAGGATACCTGTTTTAATTAATTCTTTTAGACAGTAGTATTTCAGCCAATTCAAAATCTATTTTCTCATCAATATCAATAGAATTAAACCTGTTCATTATATAAGCAAAGGTCCCTTTACTATAAATAGTATTTATGTTTGAGACATAATCCCTATTAAATAAATAAATTGAGCCATTTAATCTATAATATGTAGGAAGATCTTGTGTCCGTTTGATACTGGCTGCTGGAATAAAATTATCCATCGATAAATCATCTTCCAAAACGTTACAATATTCAATAGGATGCTCGACCTCGCATACTGAGACTATCGCCTTTGCTTTTTTTTCTACCATCAAGTCAAATGCATTAACGATGTCAGTCTCGGTTCGCAAAGGTGAAGTTGGTTGTAATATCATAATAGTAGAAACTACGACACCAGTTTCCTCTAGCCATTTTACTATATCTGTAACAACATCATTGGTAGTTGCCGTATCAGATGCGAGTTCAGGCGAACGAAGGTAAGGAACCTCTGCTCCGGCTCGTATAGAAATTTCACGGATCTCATCAGAATCCGTGCTAACTATTATCCTATCGAATAGCTTAGATTTTAAGGCTGCTTCTATCGTCCATTCAATCAGAGGTCGCCCACAAAGATTTTTAATATTCTTTCCTGGAAGTCTTTTACTACCGCCTCTGGCAGGAATTATCGCTATTTTCTTCATTATAAGTATAACCCTTGGATATCTTGTTGAGCTTTATTAAAATCATCCATGCGACCAATATCCAACCAGTATTCATGGATTGGGAACATTGTTACTTGTTTATCCTTTTTTATTTGTTGCTCTAATAATGTTGGCATGTCAATTTTAGTATTTACTCCAACATTTTTATATATTTCTGGATTAACAACGTAAATGCCTGCATTCACAAAAAATTTCTGAATTGGCTTTTCGACCATGTCCGTAATCACATTCCCTTTGCCACGAACAACCCCATAAGGGATTTGATACTCATATTCCCGCACACACATAGTCGCAATTGATTTTGATTCAATATGAAATTGCAAAAGCTTCTCAACATTAAGCGTAGTAAGTACGTCACCATTAATCATGATCAATGGTAAATTGCCAATATTTTTAGGTAAAAGCCCGAGGGCACCGCCAGTCCCTAAAGGCTCAGCCTCATAAATATAGGTTATATTAACACCCCATTTAGAACCGTCGCCAAAATAGTCTGAAATATAATCTGGCATATAATGCGTTGAAATATATATATTCTCAAACCCAGAGGAAATAAACTGAGTTAAAAGTGTTTCCAAAATTGGTTTATCACCAACCTTAAGCATTGGTTTTGGGCAATTATCAGTTAAGGGTTTTAGCCTAGTCCCAAACCCGCCCGCCATTATAAAAATAGGATTTTGGTAGCTAGGCTTCTCAATACTTGTTTCATAAGTTTCCAAACCAACTACTTTCCTAGTAAGAGAATCAATAATTGGTATTGCTAGTATAGATCGATTTGACATTAATTGGACTAACTGAGATTTTGATGTTTCTACAGTGGCTGTAATGGGTGATTTATTCATCACGCAGCTGACATTTTCGTCTAGATCAATATTATTTATTATACCACGACGTATATCACCATCGGTTAGTACTCCAAGCAACCGGCCTTCAGCATCGATAACAAGGGCTATACGTAAGGCTTCGTCATTGATTATTTTGAGTGCACTACGAATACTTTCATTTGGTGATATAAGAACTTTTTGCCATTTTTTTTTCATCGTATCCCCCTGACTAGCGAGCAATCATTATATTTAGTAAAAGGTAGAGTTCGGTAGAATGTTTTTCCGGACAAGTACTGCAGAACCGATAATGCTTTCATCTCCGATAGTGATGTTTTGAATAACAGTCGCATTCGCGCCTACAAAAACATTATCGCCACAAGTAACACCACCGCACAGCACCCCACCAGGTGAAATATGGCAGTTATTACCAACAATTGAGTCATGCTCAATGATAACGCCTGTATTGATAATGGTATTTTCACCAAGTCTTACGCCAGGTTGAATTATTGCACCAGGTAAAACCTGTACACCTTCGCCTAATACTGAGTACGAAGAAACTATAGCGTCTTTAGATACAACTGTTTCAAATACAAACCCAATAGTTTTTAATTTCTCAAATATCGCTTTTCTGATATGAGACCCAGGCACAAAGCCTAAACCATTTACTACCTTTATTGCCTCGGGTGAGTATTTACTAATAAAAACATCATCAGAAATAACGGGTATACCATTAAATACTTCACGATTTAGAGATAACTGTTTATCAACTATAACTTCTATTTTATACCCAAGCTTGAGTAACATATCAGAAATAACAGAGGCATGGCCCCCACCACCTAATAAAGCAATCGTTTTAGTCATTGCTGATTCTATCACCTTCACGATAATCTTTTTTTGCTGTTTTCCCTTGCATATTCCAATATTCATACGGTGAAATACCATCACCGGGACGTTTGATAGCAATATTATCGCTACTAAAATTAGAACCCGAACTGATATCTTTTGTAGCAACAATGCTTCGACGCGCTATCGATTTATTCTTTTGCTCTGAAGCCGTAGGTCTTTTAACTCCATCACCTAAAGCTAATTCAACGTTTCTAATTGCTTTAACCATTTCTGCAAGCTCGTTTGGCTCAAGAGACGCTTTATGATCAGGCCCTTCCATATTTTTATCGAGAGTGAAATGCTTTTCTATTATAACGGCCCCTCTTGCAACAGCCGCAACTGGAATAGTAATACCTTGACTGTGATCTGAATATCCTGTCGGTAAGCCAAAGGCTAAAGCCATAGAATCCATCGCCCTCAGATTTATTTCATTCATTGGTGCAGGATATTCAGTAGTGCAATGTAATATACGTACCTTTTCTTTCAGTGCACGCTGCCCAGCATTCGATGAATATGCTTTCTGAAATTCTGAGCGTGACGGTTCCACATCACCATCAGAAGTAAATCCAAATGCAAGCACACCCAGAGCATCTTCAATTTCGGATAATGTAGCCATTCCTGTTGACAACATAATATTGCAGCCTGTCAATGCATGCGATAATACGAATGGAGCGTTCGTGATCTCTCCTGAAGGTATTTTCAACGTCTTCAAGTTTAAGTCATTCACCAAAAAGTTTAAGCTTTCTTCATCAAATGCAGTAGATAAAAACTCAATGCCTAACTGGTTGCAATAGTCAATTAGTTCCTTATGAACTTCATAAGATAACTCTAACCGACTTAACATGGCTAGCTGCGATTCAGTTTTATTAGTATTAGCCACTTGATATTCAGCCTGAACTGCACTAGATGTAACGAGATTTTGCGATTTGAAGGTTTGAAACTTTACTATATCGGCACCGGCGTCGTGCGCCGCATCGACCAAACGAAAAGCAAGGTCACGCTGGCCATTGTGATTTACACCGGCCTCTGCAATGATAAGGGTCATAATGTTATCCTAAATCGTGAAACTTTTTCATGGGATTAAAATCGAGTGCTTTAATTGCATTAATAATTTTTTTGCTCGAATCACCTTCCCCATAAGGATTATCAATTTTTACAGAATTAAGTTTAACTTTCATCTGGCAGGCTGCTCTTATAGCCTCAACAATAGCATTCTTATTTGGGAGGCAGTTAAAGACAGAGTCAGCAGCCAATCTACCATTTTGACGAGAGCCAATATTTATAGTTGGGACACCAAATGATGGTGCTTCAATGATTCCACTTGAAGAGTTCCCAATTACCATAGTGCTATGCTTCAATGCAGAAAGGTAGCGAAGTTGCCCTAAGGAGGGTATAGCAAAAACTCTACCCGCCTGGTTCTTCGCATATTGCTCCAGGATTGGAATTATTTGCCGCCCACCATCGTCTGAATTTGGATAAGTTATAATGATTTTGTATTCTTTAAATTCATCAAGTGCATCCAATAATGCCTCAAAAGAGTACTTTGGTGATTCGTCTGCAAGAGTTACAGGATGATATGTAACTAGAAAATAAGGACAATCTAACGCAAAATTTAATGATTTACTTAATTCAGCTAACCCTTGTAGATTAGTACGATGAAGGTGTTCGAGGCCTAACGCACCGACATTGTAAACTCTATTAGGTTCCTCACCTAATTGAATGACTCGGGTACGATATTCTTCTGTTGAAACTCCATGCAGATAACTAAGCTTAGTTATGGCATGACGAATCGCATCGTCGTATGCACCTTCAGTAATTTCACCGCCATGTAAATGAAAGATAGGTATTCTTAAGAACATTGCTGCCTGGGCTGCCGCAAAAGCTTCATATCGATCCCCCAGAATGATAATCAGATCAGGTTTCATTCTGGTTAGTGCATCGGCAAATCCAATTAAACCAAGCCCTATACTCTTCACCACTCCAACAGCACTGTCCGAAGAGAGTAGGATTTCTACTTTTTCATCAATTTTAAAACCATCTTCTTCTATCTGCTGCCATGTCAGGCCAAATTCAGGGGACAAATGCATCCCGCTAACCAAAACCTGGAGTTCAAGAGTAGGATCATTTTTGATGTCCTGCATTAACCAATATAGCAGACCATATTCAGCTCTTGTACCAGTAAAGACAGCAATTTTTTTTGGCATACCAAATTTTCCTACAAAGTATTGATAGGGGTACTTGGAAGATTTATTAATCTCGCTTCGATAATTTCCGATTGTGTCAATTCATCACGAATGCATTCGCTGTACATTGGTAAACGATGCATTAATTTCCAGACAGGCCTGGTCATTATCCCCTTCTGATTCATATCGTTAAGTAACCTTTCTCTGGTTTCTTTCGTGTCACATATAACCGCATTTAACCAGTAATTAGAACGTGCATATTCAGGCTCAGATACAAATTTCAGTTCGCTTTTAGCAAAAAATTCTTGATATTTTTTAGCAAGTTCTCTTTTTTGAGAGAGGAACAGATCAATATTTTCTATTTGTGCACAACCAAGAGCGGCATTAATATTTGGCATCCGATAATTAAATCCTGGTTCATCATGATTAAACTCGTAAGGATGAGGGATTTTCGCCGTCGTGGTTACATGCTTAGTTCTTTTACCCTCCTCTTCTGAATGACATAAAATCATTCCACCGCCGCCAGTGGTGATTATTTTGTTACCATTAAAACTCAAACACCCATATTTTCCGATTGTGCCAGTATGTCTATCTTTATAATAAGAACCCAAGCTCTCTGCAGCATCTTCTACTAAAGTGATGCCCCACTTAAGACATACTTTAAGTAATTCATCTAACTCAACTGGATGACCAAAAGTATGCATCGGAACTGCCGCTCGAATATTTTTACCCGTTTTCCGATGAATTGCACCTGATTCAGTGATCTCAGCATTTTCATCAAGCCAATTACTCATCGCTACTGGACATAGGCCCATGCTAATAGGTGATATATCGATGAAGACAGGCTCTGCACCTAAATGATATATGGCATTGCATGTTGCGACAAAAGTTAATGCTTGTGTAATGACCAAGTCACCTCGTTGCACTCCAGAAAGATAGAGTGCTGCGTGCAGCGCAGCGGTACCATTCACTGTCGCCACTGCCCTTGGGCTTTTTGTATAAGATTCGATTTTCTTCTCGAATTCATCCACATACTTCCCAACGCTAGAAACAAAACTTGATTCAATTGTATCTGCTACATATGCCTTTTCATTTCCAATGAATGTTGGCACATGGAGAGGAATGAAATCATCCGTTTTATACAGGTCTCTAATAAAATCTACCAAGATATCAGCGTTCATGTTTCAACCTTTACATTTTGCTATCTAAATATTTGCCTTTTTCTTGATGTCCGAAACCACCAATAGTTTCGTGAAATAAAGAAACGATTTCATCTTTGTTCCATGATAAATCTTTCTTCATACTCTGAATTTTATCACGGAAATTCTGTATTTTTTCAGAATCAGGCGAAGATGTATTTTTAACTATTCCAATGTTATTGTATTTATACATATCAACAATTTCATTTGCCATGAAAAACTCTTCGAAGTCCTTTTCACCTGTAGTATCACTCGGTGTAAACAAACAAGGCCATAAATCCTTGTTTAGATTATTTTTGGCAAATTCTCGCGCTTCTTCTTCTGAATTACATAAGTATGGTTTCAGTCCTAACTGTTGTAAATACAGCACAGCTATTTCTGAAAATGTTATTAAATCTAACTCTTCGCTTAGTTTTGGGAAGAATATATCACCGCGTTCTCCGAAGATACATGACATCAAGCATAACTCACCGGACTCTTGTGGAGTAACAAAATAGCGTTTGATATCATTAGGAGCAACAATCGGTTGTCTTTTCTGTATTCTCTGGTTAAAACCATGTAATAAAGAACCATCAGAGAAAGCAACGTTTGCAAATCTTGCTGTTGAGATATTTATGTTCTCGCTTTGTTCCATTAAAAACATTTCCATGATACGTTTAGAGCCACCCATCATATTAACGGGGTTGGCGGCCTTATCCGTTGACACACAAAAATATTTTTTTGCACCGTGTAAATGAGATTGAATAATTGTTTTTTCAGTATTAAACACATTAACATCTATCATACGCATTAATGTGTAAGGGTCTTTTTCACTACGAACGTGCTTTAGAGCAGATAAATTTAATACATAATCATATTCGCCATCAGCTTTTATGAATGCATCATATTCAATGGAGCCTATATCTAAAGCGAAAGTTTTAAAATCTCCATTAATATAACCGTAAGAACTTCGGATATCACGGACGAGCTCAACTAAATTGTTTTCACTGATATCAACCACATGTAACTTTTTAGGATTTCTTTTAAATATTTCTTTAGTTACCGCCTGACCTATTGAACCAGCACCACCAAGAACTAGAAATTTCGAATCTGAAATAATCTCTTTAAGTTCATTCTCATGGTGGATAATATCCGAGTCGAACAACGCTTTGTTTCTTCCGATTAACCTTAAAATATCAATCATTTTTTATCTTACTCCAACAGATTTATAGAATTGGGGATTTTGTTTATCTTTTTCTGATAAAACCACTTCAATTGAAGGCCATTCAATATTTATGGTTTCATCATTCCAAATTATTCCAGCCTCATGCTGGGGTGCATAATAATTTGTAGTTTTATAAACAAACTCAGCAGATTCACTTAATACTAAAAATCCATGCGCAAATCCTTCAGGGATCCACAATTGTTTTTTATTTTCGGCAGAAAGATTTACACCAACCCATTTACCAAAAGTTGGAGAAGATTTGCGAATATCCACTGCGACATCAAATACTTCGCCAGCAACGCAGCGTACTAATTTACCCTGCGCGTAGGGTTCTAACTGATAGTGCAGTCCACGTAAAACGCCTTTACACGATTTCGAATGGTTATCTTGTACAAATTCAATTTTTCGCCCAACTGCTTCTTCAAAAACTTTCTGGCTAAAGCTTTCAAAGAAAAATCCGCGTTCGTCACCAAGTACTTTCGGCTCAAAAATGAGTACATCTGGAATATCAGTTTTTACAACTTTCATCGATTAGTAACCTTTTATCATTTTGAGCAGATATTGACCGTAAGCGTTCTTTTTCAGGGGTTCTGCCAGTATCTTGACTTGCTCCGCACCGATGAAACCTTTTCGAAAAGCAATCTCTTCCGGACAGGAAACTTTTAGCCCCTGACGCTCTTCAATTGTCGCAATAAAGTTACTCGCCTCGATCAGGCTCTGGTGTGTACCGGTATCCAGCCAGGCATAACCGCGTCCCATCATGGCAACTGACAGACGTCCCTGCTCCAGGTAAATACGGTTGATATCCGTAATTTCCAGCTCACCGCGCGCAGAAGGTTTCAGGTTTTTAGCCATTTCTACAACATCATTATCATAGAAATAGAGACCCGTAACGGCATAGTTGCTCTTAGGCTCCAACGGCTTTTCTTCCAGGCTGATGGCCGTACCGTTTTCATCAAACTCCACAACGCCATAGCGTTCAGGGTCGTTAACGTGATAGGCAAATACCGTTGCACCATCATCTTTATTCAACGCAGCTTCAAGCTGTTTTGGCAGGTCATGACCATAGAAAATATTATCGCCCAGCACCAGCGCGCAGCTATCGTCACCAATGAACTCTTCGCCAATAATAAAGGCCTGCGCCAGTCCGTCCGGGCTTGGCTGCACTTTATATTGAAGGTTTAACCCCCACTGGCCGCCGTCACCGAGCAGTTGTTCAAAACGTGGCGTGTCCTGCGGGGTACTGATGATGAGGATGTCTTTAATCCCCGCCAACATCAGCGTTGACAGCGGATAGTAAATCATCGGTTTGTCATAAATTGGCAGCAGTTGCTTACTCACAGCCATAGTAACCGGATAGAGACGAGTGCCGGATCCACCAGCAAGAATAATGCCTTTACGCGTAGCCATTGTAATTTCTCTATAAATGCAAATTGCCCGAATCCGGGCAATTATTTAATGATTAGATTGATTCAGCTGAAAAAAGCTCGGCGAGCATTCGTTTAACGCCCACATCCCATGCCGGTAATACCAGGCCAAAGTTATGCTGGAATTTCTCTGTATTTAAACGCGAATTCTGCGGACGACGCGCAGGCGTAGGATACGCGGTGGTTGGAACGGCATTGAGTTTTTCAATTTCCAGTTCAATACCCGCCTTTCTAGCTTCATCAAATACTAACGCGGCATAGTCATACCAGGTGGTCGTGTCCGATGCTACCAGATGATAAAGGCCAGCCACTTCCGGTTTAACCATCGCCACACGGATTGCATGGGCGGTACAGTCAGCCAGTAACTCAGCGCCTGTTGGCGCACCAACCTGATCGTTGATCACGGAAAGTTCTTTACGCGTTTTCGCCAGGCGAAGCATCGTTTTTGCAAAGTTATTGCCCTTGCCGGCGTAAACCCAACTTGTACGAAAAATCAGGTGCTTAGCGCAATGTGCCTGGAGCGCTTTTTCGCCGTCGAGCTTGGTCTGACCATACACATTGAGCGGTGCGGTCGCATCGGTTTCACGCCATGGCGTTTCGCCATCGCCTGGAAAAACGTAGTCAGTAGAATAGTGAACCACCCAGGCACCAATTTTCGCCGCTTCCTTTGCGATTGCCTCGACACTGGTTGCGTTAAGCAGCTGCGCGAATTCCTGCTCTGATTCAGCTTTATCCACTGCCGTATGCGCCGCTGCGTTGACGATGACGTCAGGTCTAATAATGCGGACGGTTTCAGCGATGCCTTCTGGATTGCTGAAATCTCCACAGTATTCTTTGGAATGCACATCAAGTGAAATCACGTTCCCTAACGGCGCGAGTGCGCGCTGGAGTTCCCAACCCACCTGCCCTGTCTTGCCGAACAGAAGAATGTTCATTATTGACGTTCTCCGTAATTCTGTTCGATCCAGCTCTTATAGGCACCGCTTTTAACGTTGTTAACCCAGTCCTGGTTGCTCAGATACCATTCAACGGTCTTACGGATACCGCTTTCGAAGGTCTCTTCAGGCTTCCATCCGAGCTCAACGCCAATTTTATGCGCATCAATCGCGTAGCGGCGGTCATGCCCAGGGCGGTCAGCGACGTAGGTGATCTGATTGCGATAGGAGCCTTCTTTCGGCACGATTTCATCCAGCAGATCGCAAATGGTGTGCACCACGTCCAGATTTTGCTTTTCGTTATGCCCGCCGATGTTGTATGTCTCACCCGGTTTACCTTGGGTTACGACGGTGTACAGCGCACGCGCATGGTCTTCAACGTACAGCCAGTCGCGGATCTGGTCGCCTTTGCCGTAAATTGGCAGCGTTTTACCGTCCAGGGCATTCAAAATCACCAGCGGGATCAGCTTCTCAGGGAAGTGATACGGGCCATAGTTATTGGAGCAGTTGGTCACGATCGTCGGGAAACCGTAGGTACGCAGCCACGCGCGTACGAGATGATCGCTGGACGCTTTAGAGGCGGAATACGGGCTGCTTGGCGCATAGGCTGTGGTTTCGGTAAACAGCGGAAGCTCAGCAGACGCAGGATGTTCATCAGGGTGAGGCAAATCACCGTACACTTCGTCAGTGGAGATGTGGTGGAAGCGAAACGCCGCTTTTGCCGCGTCATCCAGCGTCGACCAGTAAGCCCGTGCTGCTTCCAGAAGCACATAGGTCCCGACAATATTGGTCTCAATAAATGCAGCGGGGCCGGTAATAGAACGGTCAACGTGACTTTCTGCCGCAAGGTGCATTACCGCATCTGGTTTGTGCTCGGCGAAAATGCGATCCATTGCCGCTTTATCGCAAATATCCGCATGTTCAAAGACATAACGATCGCTATCATTAACGTCGGTCAGTGACTCCAGGTTACCGGCATACGTCAGCTTATCCACATTGACAACTGCATCCTGGGTATTTTTAATAATATGTCGCACAACCGCTGAGCCAATAAATCCGGCACCGCCCGTAACAAGGATTTTCACGTTAACTATTCCATCTATGGGTATATCAAAATATTGATGATCTGAACCCGATTACTAATAATGGTTTCAGAAATTTTGCACGCTACCGCCCCTGGCTTAACAGCTACCAGTGTACTGAGCGATGTATGAAGTGATGATTTTCTGGTCTGGTTACAGACAAAAACTGGCGTTAATTGTCGTCCTAAATGGCATCAGAAACAAGCACAAATCGTTACAAATCAACCTGGATTTAAATCAGATAACTCTCTGTTATCACAAGAATTAATAACAAAAAACGGCAGTGAGCGTTTTGGTTATGTTTCAACATACCCAAACGCTCACTGCCGCTTATTCAAAACGGGGAAGTGAGATTAGTCGTTAGCCAGCAGCTTCTCAATACGGCTTCTGAACTTCGCCCCTTCCTTCAGGTTACGCAGACCGTAGTTCACAAACGCCTGCATATATCCCAGCTTCTTACCGCAGTCATAGCTGTCACCGGTCATCAGCATGGCATCAACAGACTGTTTCTTCGCCAGTTCAGCAATCGCATCGGTCAACTGGATACGGTCCCAGGCGCCTGGTTCGGTTTTTTCCAGCTCGGCCCAGATATCTGCGTTCAGAACATAGCGACCTACCGCCATTAGATCAGAGTCCAGCGTCTGCGGCTGATCCGGCTTCTCGATGAACTCAACGATACGGCTCACCTGCCCTTCCGTTTCCAGCGCTTCTTTCGTCTGGATAACTGAGTACTCAGAGAGATCGCCGTCCATGCGTTTCGCCAGTACCTGGCTACGGCCCGTTTCGTTGAAACGCGCCACCATTGCCGCCAGGTTATAGCGCAGCGGATCGGCGGAAGCGGTATCAATAATGATATCCGGCAGAACAACGATGAACGGGTTGTCGCCCACGACAGGGCGAGCGCACAGAATAGAGTGGCCCAGGCCCAGCGGCTGTGCCTGACGCACGTTCATGATGGTCACGCCAGGCGGACAGATGGACTGAACTTCAGCCAGCAGCTGACGTTTTACGCGCAGCTCGAGCAGCGCTTCTAATTCGTAAGAGGTGTCGAAGTGGTTTTCAACCGCATTCTTGGAAGAGTGGGTAACCAGGACGATTTCTTTGATCCCTGCAGCAACAATCTCGTCGACGATGTATTGAATCATCGGCTTGTCAACAATCGGCAGCATCTCTTTTGGAATGGCTTTTGTGGCTGGCAGCATATGCATGCCCAGACCCGCTACCGGAATGACTGCTTTCAAATTAATCATTATATCTTCCACCTTAAAATGGTTGACGAATTATAGCTATAAAAGCCGTTTTCGCCAGTACGATTTCCCGTAATAATCCTAAGATCTTAGCCCTCAGCATCACAAATTACAGTAGTTGTAATCCGAAAAATGAGTTGTGAGATCTCGTGAATTGTCACAAAACAATCAATTGTCGATTATCTGTGCGGCAGCGCAAAATTCAGCCGTTCCGTATTCACCACCTGCTGGTCTACCCGGTCAATATCCACCGAACTCTGGCCCTTCTCGTTAACAGCCTTAATGTTAGCCAGCGACAGCAGCGTTTCGTCCTTCGCCATAAACTTGCCGCGAACGTCTTTGCGCAAATCAAAGTTCATCTTCAGCGCCGGGCCCGTTGCGGCCTCCTGCATCACGCTGATATTACGCAAGAAGAGGTGCTGCGGCTTGTTGTGCAGCTCAAGCGTGGCACGCTGCATGTCGACATTGGTGATGGCAACAAACGAGGTCGCGTTGCCGGATGAGATCTGTATTCCGCGTAGCGTGTAGGCAAGCTGGCGATTATCCAGGCGAATGTCGTTGAGCTTAAAGTTCTGCGGAATCGACAGGTAGTCGCCCTTAATTACGCCGTAGCCGATGAGCATCCCGGCACTATTGACCATATCGACATTATCAATAATGAAATTATCACATCCATAAATTGCTACCGTGGCGTTGTCTATTCCGGCCTTCTTGCTGAAGTCAGGGGTAATATTTTTGGCTTTAATATTACGAATAATAAAGTGTTTGCCGTTTTCGACATGGACCAGCTGCCGACAGTTGCTGCCGGTGATATTCGCCACCACGAAGTTCTTCACGGTTTGCTTTTCAGGGTAGTCATTGTCGTAGGTGCTGCCCGCCAGACCAATACCGATACCCCAGTTGATTTTGCCGTTGGTGCAGTTGATGTTATCGATGACGTGGTCAGAAATCAGGATGTTGCGGTCGTTGATGGCGACGTTCCACTCAATCGCATCGCCCTGCAGGTGGCTAAATTTACTGTTGGTGATCCGCGCGCCGTCGACCTGATTGTGGAAGCCCTGTCGCAGAATGGCATAGTTCGCCTGCGTCACAGTGATGTTATCAATCAGCAGGTTGCGCATGACTCTGGGCTTTTTCCCGCCGATATAGATCTGCGTGACGGGGCCGAAGCCGCTCATCGCCAGCCCTTTGATTACGCAGTCGGAACCACGAACGTCGAGCGTGATGTTGTGCATGCGCCCTTCCCCCTCGCCGATCGCTTTGCTGCCTTCCTGCAGCACAAAGCGCCCGCGCCCGTTGCCTTTTAATCCGCCGCGGATCAGCAGCGTTTTACCGTCGGGAATAAAGATGCCCGTATTGATGTTTTCACACACGAGACCGGCAGGCACAACGACGGTGTCGGCCTCGTTAAAGGCCTGCTTAAAGGCGGCGATCCAGTCGTTGTTATTGTACTGATTAATGGAAACCGTCTTCCCGCCTGCCGCTCGCGCGGCGCGGGACGACAGCAGCGGCATAGCGGCCATCACAGATAGGGAAGAGACAAAGCGGCGTCGGGTAATCTTTTTCAGCATACAACCTCGGCGTTACAACGTTTGCAGCAGGCTCGCTAACTGGCGATTGATCACCTGCTGGTTAAATTCTGTTTCGACTTTTTGTCGGGCATTGTGCAGAACGGGCACCAGCGCCTGCTGGTCGATATCGCTAAACGCGGCTAAACGATCCGCAAGCGCGAGCGCATTGTTTTCAGGCACCAGCCAGCCGGAATAATCAGATTCGATCAGCTCCGGGATCCCGCTGTGTAGGGTAGATACCACCGGGATCCCGACGGCCATCGCCTCCATCAGCGCGACGGGAATGCCTTCCATGTCGCCGTCGGCCCCCGTCACGGAAGGCAGCAGGAACACGTCGGCCTCGTCGAGCATCGCCTTCACCTCATGGCTCGGCTTGAAGCCCGGCATTTCAACGTAGCCTTCCAGCTGATACTGCTCGATCAGGGTGCGCAGGCGGCGTTCCCATGGCCCGATGCCCAGAATGCGATAGTGGAAATCAACCCCGCGCGCCTTTAGCTGACGGCAGGCTTCAATCGCCACATGCAGGCCTTTCTTCTCGGTCAGGCGTGCCACGGAGATGATCTGCAGCGGTGTACCCGGCACCTTCACCGGGCGCTGGGTAAAGCGCGCGAGATCGACACCCATACGCGAAACGGTAATTTTCTCCCCGGGGCAGCCCATCGTTTTCAAACGGCCAGCCCACAGGTCGCTGATTGGCAGCATCATGTCGCCCCGACGGAAAAGCTGCTGATACTCCGGCGTGTAGTGGTTCAACACTTCCCGGCTGGAGATATCAATCCCGTGGAAAATAGTGGCAATCTTGCCGTCAATCACGCCCAGCTCGCGCAGTTTGGCGGCGGTGACGCCCGCAGGGCCAAAGTGGGCGATAAAGACATCGGCGCGATACGGTTGCGCCGTTTGCCCGCAGATGGCCGAAAGGATCAGGTTGCGGGATTCCGCGCCGTAGCGCGAAACGTTGAGCGCACGCCACGTCGACGCACGGTGGATGCCGCGCAGCGTCTGGCTGGCGCGGTAGCGAAGCTTGTTCATCCGCCCGTTTGGTTCATCCTGCAGCCAGCGGGTTTTCGCCTCCAGCCCATACTCGGTATACGCCGCATGGGTGTTTTGCGTATCGCCCTTCTGCAGGGCGATAATCTCCACGTCATATCCCATATCGATAAACGCGGTAATTTGGTTCAGCACAAAGGTCTCTGACGACAGCGGAAATTTCAGCAAGAAGAAACCAACCTTCATTTCCCCTCCCCGACGCGGTCGAGAACGGATTTCACCATCCCAATCCCTTTTTCACGTTCAGCTTTCACCGCAATGGCCAGGCGCTCATTAATGGCAGGCAGTTGTCCAAGCGTGTCGCCCACCATGGAACCGAGTGAACCATCCAGCAGATGACGAATATCGACGGCCATTTCCGGCATGCCGAGCTGCTGCATAATGCCGGCTGACTTGTGTTCGTAGTTGATGGCGATCGCAGGCGTGCCGAAGTTCATGGAAATGATCGCCGAATGCAGGCGGGTGCCGACGGTCAGATCGCAGGCAGAAAGCAGCTTGCCCATTTCGAGGTCGTTTAATTCGTCCATCACCACGTGGTAACGCGACGGGTCGTTCACCAGATGGCTCAGGTTCAGCGCCACCATGCGGTCATCCTTGTTGTAGCTGTCGATACCGGTACAGGTGGAGAGCGCCAGCACCTGGTAGCCGCTGTCCAGCACGCGGTTCACCACGTCTGCAAAGGCCTTTTCATACGCGGCCTGGGTCGTGCCTAAACGTTTATCGAAAGGCGCCAGCTCGCGCAGGGTGATGGCTACGGTTTTCTGTTTCGCCGCCACGTCGAGCCAGTGCTGTACCGCGTAGCTTGCCTGGAAGCTCTCTTCCTGGTGATCCACCAGCCAGGCGGTGTCCACGCCGTGCTCGACCTTAGAGGTATCAATGTCGCTGCGCTTCATCAGGTCAAGGCTTACGGATTCGCGCAGGATCAGCGCATCGCAGTGGCCAAACACGTAGTTTGCCAGCTGGTTAAACTGCGGATCCTGGAAAGGCCCCACGCTGTGACCAATCATAAACAGCGGCTTTTTCGCCATAAAGGTGCACAGCGCGTGCTCAAACTGCGGTACGCCGTACAGATCGACAAAGAACGATCCGCCCACCTGGATAATGGCGTCATAGCCCGACAGCAGACGTACAAAATCGGTAAAGCCCTGGGCAATGGCGATGTTGCGCAGCTTGCCGGTATCGGTCACGCGGGACAGCAGTACCTGGTGCTGGTAGCGACGACGCAGCACCTTCTTCACGCGCCCCATCACGCCCGCGGCGCTGTTATGCTGTTTCATCTGGCTGTAGAGCGGATCGCCCATCACCGGGCGGTTCAGTAACCAGGATGAGCTGACCGGGTAACGGCTCATCACGTCCACTTCTGTCTCAGGCTCAAGAGTGTTAATTGCATCCAATAAACCGCGCAGAATGGCGCTGTCGCCACGGTTGCCACAGGTATGGTTGCCAAGGATAAGTAATTTCATAATGGCCTCTTAAAGAATTAGCCTGCGCGAAGCAGCGTTTTCATTTTTTCGTTACGGCAAAACTGGCGCTTCATCTCAACCACCAGCGCGTTGCGTGACAGCACAATCATCACGCCGAACGCCAGCGCGCCAGCGGCAACCTGCACCGCCAACAGCGCCCCCAGCGGCAGATGGCCGTTGAGCACCACGCCCAGACCGTAGCTCACGGCAAGCGTTGGTAATGAGAGATAAAACGGCAGCCACAGGCTGAGAATGTACTGACGATAGCTGGAACCCAGTATCGGCTTGATCATCACGAAGTAGCTCAACACGGTGTTGATGATTTGCACCAACAGGAACCCCAGCGTGACGCCAATTGCGCCAGCCATGTGGCCGCCCACGATAATCGCCGGAATAAACAGGAAGGTTTTGAATACGTTGAATTTAAAGCTGATATCCACCCGTGCTTTTGCCATCAGCAGTGACCCGATAGGGTTACCCACGGATCGCAGCAACCCCACCACGCAGAGCAGCTGCAGAATAGGCACGATGCTGACCCACTTCTCGCCAAACACCAGCGGCACGAAATGGCTGGACACCACCATCAGCCCCAGCAGAACCGGGAAGTTGATAATGCCGACCACGGAAAGCAGCTTGTAGAAATTGACGCGCAGCTTCTCGGTATCGTCCTGAATTTTGGCAAAGGCCGGGAACAGCACGCGGGTGATTATCGGATTCAGCTTCATCGGCGGCACAACCGCGACGTTGTAGGCCAGATTGTAGCCCCCCGCCACGCTTGCCCCCAGAATGCGCGCCAGCACCAGCGTTGAGAGGTTGGTATTGACGTAGTTAATGATGCTGTCGGCGGTCAGCCACGCCCCAAAGCGCAGGTTGGACGACACGGATGCCAGCGAAAAATGCAGACCCGGACGGTAAATCTTACGGCCAAAGTAGCCGAACAGCAGCGTCCGCAAGGCGGAATTCACCAGATAGCCGAGGATAGCGGTCAACGCCAGCGGCCAGAAATGGGCACTCACCACGGTAAAAGTAAAGCCTGCCAACACGGCGCTGGTTTCGATCATGCCAATCTTGTTGAATTCCAGCTCTTTCTGCATCAGCGCGCGGAACTGTTGCCCGTGCGGGATCACCACAAAGGCAAACGAGAGCGTGCGCATCAGCGGCGCCAGATCCGGGTTGTGCAGCACGCTGGCGATGGCATCGCTCAACAGGAACACCAGCACAAACACGACGATCCCAAGCCCCACGTTCAGCCAGTAGAGCGTGGTCAGCTCCAGATGGCTGATCTCTTTGCGCTGGATAATCGAGTTGGCAATACCAAAGTCAGACAGCGTATCGGCCAACGCGATAATCACCAGCGACACGGTCAGCAGGCCGAACTGATGATTATCGATAATGCGCGCCAGCACGGTCATCTGCACCAGCCCAAGGCCAATGATGACGATGGTCGCCATGGCTGACCATTTGGCGCCGCTGATGGTTTTTTCACGTAAGCTCATCTTAGTACGCCGCTTTGTTCACAAAACCTTTGAAGATGGTCAGAAACACGATCTTGATATCGAACCAGAGGCTCCATTCACGGATGTACTCCAGGTCGAACTCGATGCGTTTCTCCATTTTTTCCAGCGTGTCGGTCTCACCGCGCCAGCCGTTAATCTGCGCCCAGCCGGTGATGCCTGGCTTCACTTTATGGCGCAGCATGTAGCCCTCAATCAGCGAACGGTACTGTTCGTTGTGCGCGACGGCGTGCGGGCGCGGGCCTACAATTGACATCCCGCCGGTGAACACGTTGATAAACTGCGGCAGCTCATCCAGCGAGGTACGGCGCAGGAAATTGCCCACGCGGGTCACGCGCGGATCGTTCTGCGTCGCCTGCGTCACCACCTTGTCGTTTTCCATCACCTTCATGGAGCGGAATTTCCACACCATGATTGGCTTGCCGTCCATGCCGTAACGGGTCTGGCGGAAGATCACCGGACCAGGCGAGCTGATTTTCACCGCCAGCGCAATGCAGCACAGTACCGGGGAAATCAGCAATAAAATCAGTGAGGAAAGAACAATGTCTTCCACGCGTTTCAGCACGCGATTGATGCCGGAAAGCGGCGTGTCATACAGCGGAACCACCGGCACGCCGTTCACTTCTTCAATGCGAGAGTGGAGAATGTTGAAGGTGAAAACGTCCGGGATCAGGATCACCGAGCAGGTGGTATCGGCGAGCTCGCGCATCAGTTTCTTAATGCGGGATTCATCCTTCATCTGCATCGCGATATAGACGTTGTGAATTTTGCCGGCTTTCGCATCTTCAATTAACTGCTCGTAGTTGCCCGCCCACTCTGACGGAACGCCGCCCGGTTTTGCGTCGTGGTAAATCCCCACCACCTCAAAACCTAACCACGGCTCTTTACGGAAAGAGTCGAGCAACACCTGCCCTACCGGTAAATCACCGGCGACGGCAACATAGCGTCGGTTATAGCCGCGGTTACGCAGCCAGCCCGCGCCAAAGCGGATCAGGGAACGGCACACCACCATGCCTACGCTGGTTAACAGATACCAGCACAGATAGGTGACGAGGCGGTTATCAAAATCATGGCTAAAGGCCACCAGCCCGGCGCTGAAAATCAGGCTCAAGGTCCAGTTTTGCAGCAACAGCATCAGCTCGGTGGTGATTTTTACGCCGCGCCACGAGCGGTAAAAATCGGTCATCCCGCCGATCATCTGAAACACCACCAGCGCGATCAATGCCATGAGCAAATGCATGTAGAAGAACGATTGCCCGCTAACCCAACACACGGCCCACAGTCCGCCGACCATGATGGTGATATCAGAAAAACGCTGCACCATAGAGATTAACGATGCATTCGTTCTCGCTCGTTCGCGCTTTTTTAGATTCGTCATCGTTGTTCCTGTATTCGGTTTCCCCTCCCAGCGGGAGGGGCAAATATTACTGATTCAACAGCGCCAGAATGTCCTTCGTTCGCGCTTCCATCAGCGCGGTATCCGCACGGGATTCCACGTTCAGGCGCACCACCGGCTCGGTGTTAGAAGAGCGCAAGTTGAAGCGCCACTGTGGGAACGACATGCTGATACCGTCGGTACGGTCAATTTCCAGCGCGTGCAGGGCAAAGTGGTGTTCTACGCGGGCAATGGCTTCGGCAGGCTGCGCCAGCTTGCTGTTAATCTCCCCGCTCGCCGGGAAGGCAGCCATGCGATCGCGCACCAGCTCGCCCAGGGTCTGCCCTTTCAGGCACAGCAGCTCGGTCACCAGCAGCCACGGGATCATCCCGCTGTCACAGTAGGCAAAATCACGGAAGTAGTGGTGGGCGCTCATCTCGCCGCCGTAAATGGCGTCTTCTTCGCGCATACGCTCTTTGATAAAGGCGTGACCGGTTTTAGACATCACCGGCTGCCCGCCCGCGGCGCTCACCACGTCAACGGTGTTCCAGGAAAGGCGCGGATCGTGGATGATTTTCGCCCCCGGGTTTTTCTCGAGGAAGGCTTCCGCCAGCAGGCCGACGATGTAGTAGCCTTCAATAAACTGGCCGTTTTCATCGAACAGGAAGCAGCGGTCAAAGTCGCCGTCAAAGGCGATGCCCATATCGGCACCGTGCTCAATCACCGCGTTGCGGGTGTCGTCGCGGCACTCGGGCAGCAGTGGATTCGGGATACCGTTCGGGAAGTTGCCGTCCGGGGTGTTATGCACCTTGATGAAGGAGACCGGCACGTTCAGCGCCTTAAAGCGGGCTTCCAGCGCATCCACCACCGGACCTGCCGCGCCGTTGCCGGCGTTGATCACCAGCTTCAGCGGCTTGAGGTTCGCCACGTTGATGTAACCCAGCAGGTGGTCGATGTACTCTTTCTGCAGGTTAATCTGCTTATAGCTGCCGCGCATCGCCTCGTTCACCGGCGGGAAGTCATTTGCCTCCGCCAGGCGCTGCACGTCGCGCAGGCCGGTATCGCCGCTGATCGGACGCGCGCCCTTGCGCACCAGCTTCATGCCGTTGTAGTCCATCGGGTTGTGGCTGGCGGTCACTTCAATACCCCCGTCCACGCCCAGGTGGAAGGTGGCAAAATAGATCTCTTCAGTACCGGAAAGGCCAATATCCAGCACGTTCACGCCCGCGTCCTGCAGCCCTTTCGCCAGGGCCAGCTTCAGGGATTCACTGGTGAGGCGCACGTCGCCGCCCAGCACGATGGTCTGCGGTTTTAAATATTCGCCATACGCGCGGCCGATGCGCCACGCGATGTCTTCATTCAGCTCTTCGCCCAGCTTGCCGCGAATATCGTAGGCTTTAAAACAGGTTAATTTTTCCATGATGACCCCTTTTTCAGGCAACAGTCGGCCCTGACCACTAAATGGCCAAATTCATTTTTGTCATTCGTAGGCCCGGCAAGCGCAGCGCCACCGGGCATGATGCGAAGGTGCTACACTCGCCCGTAACGGTCCTGGAAGCGGACAATGTCGTCCTCTTCAAGGTATGAGCCAGAGCGCACTTCAATTAAATCGAGAGGAATTTTCCCCGGGTTTTCCAGGCAGTGCGTGGCCCCCAGCGGAATATAAATTGAC
The DNA here is from genome assembly GCF_036903355.1 of Enterobacter sp. UNJFSC 003. Lineage (NCBI taxonomy): Bacteria > Pseudomonadati > Pseudomonadota > Gammaproteobacteria > Enterobacterales > Enterobacteriaceae > Enterobacter > Enterobacter sp. UNJFSC 003. The sequence continues at coordinate 490,003 of NZ_JBAKHK010000001.1, read as the reverse complement.
TCGTTCTCACCCAGCAGTTTGATTTCACCGTCAATGGTGACCTTAGCGGTACCGGCTACCACAACCCAGTGTTCGGCGCGATGGTGGTGCATCTGTACGGACAGCCCTTCACCCGGCTTCACGGTAATGCGTTTTACCTGATAGCGGTCGCCGGAATCGATCGAGTCATATTTCCCCCACGGGCGGTACACTTCGCGGTGAATATGGTGTTCATGTCGACCGTCTGCTTTGATCTGCTCAACGACTTTTTTCACGTCCTGCACGGCGTTACGGTCGGCAATCAGCACCGCATCTTTGGTCTGCACGACCACCAGATCCTTCACGCCCACCGTGGTCACCAGACCGGATTCGGCGTAAACGTAGCTGTTTTCGGTTTTATGGCTGATCACATCGCCGTGATGGACGTTACCCTCCGGGGTATGGGCGCTGATCTCCCACAGGGATGACCAGGAGCCGACGTCGCTCCAGCCCGCGTCCATAGGCACAACAACGGCATCCGCCGTGCGCTCCATTACCGCGTAGTCAATAGACTCTTCCGGGCAGGCGAGGAAGGCTTTTTCATCAACGCGGATAAAATCAAGATCCGGGTCAACCACGGCCATCGCTTTCTCGCAGGCGTTCAGAATATCCGGGCGATATTTTTCCAGCTCTTCCAGATAGCGGCCGGCGCGGAACAGGAACATACCGCTGTTCCAGTAATATTCACCGCTGCCCACATAGGCCTGCGCGGTTTCGAGATTCGGTTTTTCGACGAACTGCGCCACGTCAAAGGCCACGCTGTCGCCATCACCCGACGTGACGTTACCGCGACGAATGTAGCCATAGCCCGTTTCCGGCAGATCCGGCACGATGCCGAAGGTCACCAGCTTGCCGCTCTCGGCGTAAGGAATGGCCGCACGGACCGCATCGCGGAAAGCGTCTTCCTGCTGAATAACATGATCTGCCGCCAGCACCAGCATCAGCGGGTCACAGTCCGGGCTGCTGCGTTTTGCCGCCAGCGCCGCTAGGGCGATAGCGGGGGCGGTGTTGCGTCCGGCAGGCTCCAGAATGATGTTTTCTGTGAGTTTGTTCAGCTGGCGCAGCTGCTCGGCAACGATAAAGCGGTGTTGTTCGTTACAAATAACCACCGGACTTTCACACTCCACGCCGTGCAGACGGTTGACCGTCGTTTGCAGCATGGTGAGTTCCCCTTTCAGGCAGAGGAACTGCTTTGGATAGAGCACGCGGGACAGCGGCCACAACCGGCTACCAGAGCCACCCGCCATCACGACCGGATACAAAGTGGTTTGACTCATGATTTATCCCCGTATATCTGCAATAAATTGGCTTAGCACGTTCTCTTTCTCAAGCGTGCGTTCGGCATATTCACGTGCCACCGTGTTCTCTTTTGGCATGGCGAGCGCCTGTTCAATTCCGGCCGCCAGGGCAGAGACCGATTCTGGCTCCACGCACACGGCAATCCCCGGATAGCTGTGACACAGCTGGCCTAATTCTGTTTCGGCTTCTGCCGTAATCACCGCGTTCCCGCCCACTGCCAGAATGTTGGTCAGCTTGGACGGCAGCACCGCATCCGCCGCGCCGCGCTTTTGCACGACCAGATGGCAGTCGCCCATTTTCAGCAGCGCAGGCAGTGCCTCATAGGACTGCAGCGGGAAGAATTTCACGTTGGTCAGGCCGCGATCGCTAGCCATCTTCTCCAGCCGCGCTTTCCCACCGCCCTGCCCGACAATCACAAACGTCCATGAATGCTGGCTAAGCTGTTGTGCCGCCTCAATCACGGTTTCCAGCCCCTGCTTTTCGCCGATGTTGCCGGAATAAAGAATAATTTTTTGGTCGTCAGGCAAACCCAGCTGGACGCGCAGCGCCTGAGCGTCACGTTCGGTTACGTCACGAAAACGCGCCACTTCGGACCAGTTCGGGAAAAAGATCACTTTTCCCGCGGCGACGCCCTTTTCCTGGGCTTTGTTCATCATCGAGCGCGAGATGGTCGAAACGTAATCGACGTTATGCAACCCGCTGCGCTCAAAGGCGCTGGCGAGTTTCGCGACCTTGCCGCCTTTCCCTTTTCCCGCCATTCCCAGGCCCAGCATGGCGTCCACTTCATAATCCTGTATGTGCAGCAGCGTGCGCGCGCCGGAAAGTTTGCCCAGCAGACGCATGCCCGGCGTGCAGAACAGCGTCGGCACCACGCCGATAATGCGATCCGGCTTCCAGCGACGCTGCGCCATCAGCGGGAAGAAACTGCTCAGGGCAAAGCTGCCCAGATGAAGTAAACGTTTCAGCGTTGAAGGCTGCTTCGGCACGTACAGCGGGCAGCGCCAGACGGTCGCGGCCCCCTCTTCGCGGCGATAGCGCCAGCTGGAATAACGCTCGCCCACCTTCCATTCCGGGTAGTATGGCGGCGCGGTGATGACCCGCACGTCATGACCCTGGCTCGCCATCCACTCGACCATTTCGCCGGTGTATTTCCCGATACCGGTTAGCTCCGGCGAATAGTTAATTCCGTATACGAGGATCTTCATATGCCCGGCACCTCGGCCTGACGCTCCGCAAGGAAGTACGCCCGACTGTTGTCGTGAACGTTGTCGCTTGCCAACAACGCTTCTGGCGTCAACCAGCGGTAGTCATCATGCTGAGAATCAGGCAGACGCAGGTCTGCCTCACTCACCTTCAGGCGGAATCCGAGCACCACGTAGTGCGTGGTGAAACCGGAGCCCGAAAAGTTATCGTCATAGAAGTGCTGCCAGACCCCGTAAAACTGGCCTGCCGCCATCGGCATTTGCAGGCCCAGTTCCGCCAGAGTGAGACGCTCAAAGGCATCGGTAAGCGTCTCATCCTTCTGCACGCGCCCGCCGGGCACGAACCAGTAGCCCTGTGCAGGACGGTTGGTTCGTTTCCCCAGCAAGAACTCGCCGCGCTCGTTCTCCACAATCAAATCGATTGAAATGAGCGGAGTGGAACGCACTACCGTGGCAAAATCTTCCTGACTTAAAAACATCATTACCCCCGGAAGCGGTGCTGGTTTTCCAGGAACCACTGGTAGGTGCTGGCCAGCCCCTGCTCCAGTGACACCTCGTGATACCAGCCGAGCTGATGCAAACGCGTCACATCCAGCAGCTTGCGCGGCGTACCGTCCGGCTTGGTGGCATCAAAGACCACGCGGCCTTTGTAGCCCACGACCTGCGCGATGGTCTGCGCCAGCTCGCGGATGGTGCAGTCCACGCCGGTACCGACGTTAATGTGCGACAGCATCGGTTCGGTGTTCTCCTGCCACACCTCGCGATCCAGCTCCATCACGTGAATGCTGGCCGCTGCCATATCATCGACGTGCAGGAACTCACGCATTGGCGTACCGCTGCCCCACACCACCACGTCCGGTGCGTTCTCGGCGGTCGCCTCATGGAAGCGACGCAGGAGCGCCGGGATGACGTGCGAATTACTCGGGTGGAAGTTATCGTGCGGCCCGTACAGGTTGGTCGGCATCACCGAGCGATAGTCGCGGTTGTACTGACGGTTGTAGGATTCGCACAGCTTGATCCCGGCAATTTTGGCAATGGCGTAGGGTTCGTTGGTGGCTTCCAGCGTCCCCTGCAGCAGCTCGCTTTCGGCGATCGGCTGCTTCGCCATTTTCGGGTAAATACAGGATGAGCCGAGGAACAACAGCTTGTTCACGTTGTGCAGATGCGCGGCGTGAATGATGTTGCTCTCAATCATCATGTTTTCGTAGATGAAATCCGCCGGGTAGGTGTTGTTAGCGACAATGCCGCCCACTTTCGCCGCCGCTAGATACACCTGGTCAATACGTTCATTGGCAAAGAAGTCCTGCACCGCGCTGCTGTCGAGCAGGTTCAGCTCGTCACGCGTGCGGACAATCACGTCGACGTCGCCGCGCTGTTCAAGCTGGCGAACAATCGCGGAACCCACCATTCCGCGATGACCGGCGACAAAAATACGTTGTTTTGTCATTCTCAGGACTCCAGCGCGATGGCAACCTCGTAGCCATGAGACTTGAGCAGGGAGTGTTTTTTCGCTGCTTCAAGATCTTTGGCCACCATCTCAGAAACCATCTCCTGCAGCGTCGTTTCTGGTTTCCAGCCCAGGGTTTCGTGCGCTTTGGTTGGGTCGCCGAGCAGGGTTTCTACTTCAGCAGGACGGAAGTAACGCGGGTCAACCTGAACGATCACGTCGCCCGGCTTCACGCCCGGTGCGTCATGGCCGGTCACGGAAACAACAATCCCTTTCTCTTCTACGCCGGTACCTTCAAAGCGCAGTTTGATACCCAGCTGTGCTGCGGCCATTTCAACGAACTGACGCACGGAATACTGCACGCCGGTTGCGATCACGAAGTCTTCCGGTTTGTCCTGCTGCAGCATCATCCACTGCATTTTCACGTAGTCTTTGGCATGGCCCCAGTCACGCAGGGAGTCCATGTTGCCGAGGTGCAGGCACGATTCCAGACCCTGTGCAATGTTGGCGATCGCGCGGGTGATTTTACGGGTTACGAAGGTTTCACCGCGACGTGGCGATTCGTGGTTGAACAGAATACCGTTACAGGCATACATGCCATAGGATTCGCGGTAGTTCACGGTGATCCAGTACGCGTACAGTTTTGCTACCGCATACGGAGAGCGCGGGTAGAACGGCGTGGTCTCTTTCTGTGGAATTTCCTGCACCAGGCCGTACAGCTCGGAGGTGGACGCCTGGTAGAAACGGGTTTTCTTCTCAAGTCCGAGGAAGCGAATCGCTTCCAGCAGACGCAGGGTGCCCATGGCGTCAACGTCGGCGGTGTACTCCGGAGATTCGAAAGAGACCGCAACATGGCTCATTGCCCCCAGGTTGTACACTTCATCCGGCTGCACTTCCTGCAGAATGCGGGTCAGGTTGGAGGAATCGGTCAGATCGCCGTAATGCAGGTGGAATTTCGGGTTCGCGGAGTGAGGATCCTGATAAATATGATCCACGCGTTCGGTGTTGAATGAAGAGGCACGACGTTTGATACCGTGAACTTCATACCCTTTTTCCAGCAGCAATTCTGCCAGGTAAGAACCATCCTGTCCGGTAACGCCGGTGATGAGAGCGACTTTAGACATGTTTATATTCCTCTGTACTTATCAAAGTTTTTCAGTTTCAACGCGTTCGCGTATCACCACTGCGGGGTTGCCACGGCAAATCGTATTTGCCGGTAGCGATTTAAATACACTGCTGCGGGCACCAATAACCGTGCCATTGCCAACAGAGACACCCGGTGCAACAAAAACATCTGTTGCTAACCAGCATTTCTCACCAATCACAATAGGCGTGGCGGTAATATCAAAATGCTGACTCATAAAATCGTGACTGCCGGTGCACAAATAACACTTCTGTGAGACCACCGAATTTGCGCCAATCGTAATATCACCCAGGGTATACAGCACCGCGTCATCCCCTACCCAGGCGTAATCCCCCAGCGTTAATTTCCAGGGATAGGTAATTTTGACTGACGGGCGAATGACTACGTTTTTTCCTATTTTTGCGCCAAATAATCGCAGCAAAAATGCGCGCCAGCGGTACAGTATTTGCGGTGACCAAGCAAATAAGGTGGTCTGGACAGCCCACCACAATTGCACTTTAATACCACCCGCACCGCGAAAGCCTTTCGGCACGGTAAATCCTTTAAGATCCTGCATTGCGCTTCCTTATATTTCAGGCTTTGTTATATAAGGCTTTCGTTTTACCCGTCGTTTTCAGCCGCAGAAAATAAGATAATTCTGCCCAGAAGCCCGGCACGCGTAATATTTTGCGCTGCACGTTTTTGGCATCCTGGCACAATTCCAGATTATTCGAGGTTGACACGCCGCCCATTGAAAATTCAGAGACCAGTCCTTTAATTCGACGGAATGGATAACCTGATTTATACAGGCTGGCGGCCAGCGCATAATCTGAAGACACTTTATACTGCAAATCGTAAGGCTGTTTTTTCAAGCCCTGAACTGGGAAGAAAATCGCCTGATGGCTGGCCGGTAAGCTGTGGTAGATATACCAGCCTGGCTTGGCGCTACGGCACACTTTGTTGCCGTCGCCGAAATCGAGCAGCGCATCGCCAATGTACATAGCGGCTTCTTTTTGTCGCGCCAGCTGGCGGGCAAACAGCGCCACGTCGTCATGGAATACATCACCGGAGTTCAGGAAGATGGCATACCGCCCTTGCGCCATGGCGATGCCTTTGTTCATGGCGTCGTAGATGCCTTTATCTTTCTCGCTGATGTAGCGTAAGTTGAACTCACCGTTGAGTTTTTCCAGAAACTCCGCCGTGCCATCGTCCGAACCGCCGTCGACCACAATCCACTCAAAGGTGAGGCTTGGATCGCGTGCCAGGTTGCGCAGCGAGCGCCAGGTTTTTACCACCCCTTCGTAATTACGAAAAGCGACAGTAATGACACTCAGAAACATAAATCACCTCATTTCGTCATACGCGCGTAATATTGAGCGCCTTGCGCAAAATAAACGGACAGACAATCAAGAAAGCATATTCCGGGCTAAATATTGACCCCGTAAAGAACAACGACACTGGTGTAAAAAGATAAAGCTGAACGCGAAAGTTTTGGTTATCACCAAACGCGTTAATCATCATTTTGAAAACTTTAAACAGATACCACAGCGTCAACAGTACGGCGAACCACGAAAAATAAATAATTAACAGATACAGACCATTGTCTATGGTTTTACCGACATCCGCACCGTTAAAGATTCCGAATGATGCAACATATTCATAAAGTGAGCCGAATCTTACTACACCATCAATATGGGTTAACGAATAACCCACCATGACCAGAGGTCCAATGATGCGATAATAGGATGAAGATCCTTCTGTTCCTAAATCCCCAAGACGTTCTGAGATGTAGGGGAACGCAAATATCACGCCAACCAGGAATACCGTCAGGGAGATAATCGCCAGCGGCAGTTTTTTCTTAATCGCATCTTTGTTCAGGTACTGGAACGCCCACTCCAACAGATAAAAAAGAATAAACGTCATCACCCCGGAAAACGACCCAGACAGAACGATTCCTGCAAGAATCATAGCATCGGTCTTAGGGGTTTTGATACCAAACTGTTTGATGCTGAGCCAAATTGAGATTAATGCCAGAGCAAAAAACGCCGGTTCAAAATAGAGCGCCGTAGTACGTTTCCCACCAAACTTAATGAAGTTCAGTACATAGCTGTTACTGTAAATGAGATATTTCGAAATTATCTCCATCAGGCTACTGCCACCGGTCAAAATAATTTGCGCCATTTCCAGTGCAGCGAGCATAACAATTAACGTAACGGCAATATAAAAGAACCTAAGGATTTTCCGATAATTGTGCGGAGAAATAATTTTAAAGCGAATACTCCACACCATGCCAATAATGATAACGATATAAACAAACAGCATGGTGGAGGTCACGTATTTGCTGGCATCCAGCGACTGACCAAAGATGTAGTTAAATGCCGTCAGACCAAAGCCCAGGCCCAGCGCAATCATCAGCTTCTTGAGGTTGATTTTGTCGACATACAGCAGGAGCAAAACGGGCAAGAAGGTGACGATAGTTATCGGGAAGCTTTCGCCAAGCTGGGCAATTTTGACGTTGACCAGCAGGTAGATCAGCGGCAGCAGCAGATAACTACAGATTCTGATAGAACGAGACATATTCCTCCAGCATCTGTTGTCCACTGTAAGCCTTGCGGCTTCGGTTGCGGAACGATTCCAGGTCAGTGCCAAAAACGGCCTCGGCAATCTTCGCCTTCGGTAACTGCACCAGCGGCAGCACCTCATGTTCAGCGAAGGTTTTTCCGCCTGACTTTTCCAGCACTTCACGCGCCGCGTCGCTGTGGGTAGCAATCACCGGCACGCCAATGGAGAGCGCTTCGCACAGGATCAGCGGGTAGTTATCCACGCGCGAACTAAACACCAGCGCATCCATGCCGTTCAGGGCGCTCATCAGCTTGCGTTTGTCGGTTTCAAAACCGTGATTGATCACGTTCGGCCCTTCAAACGGGGAAAATTTGCCGAAGGTGTGCAATTCAATTTTGTCTCCCAGCGCCATCATGTCGCGCACCAGCTGCTGGTTGGTTTTTCCGTCGTAGCGCAGATCGTGTGCCACAACGGCAATTTTCGGCTGGCCAGCAGTTTCCGCCACCGGGGTGAGTTCGGCTAGAATGTCTTCTGTCGCCACGTCGATCCCGTTGTTGATGATCTTGCAGCGCCCTGCCCCATACAGGCTGTTGAAGGCATCGGCTACGTGCTGGCTTGGCGAGATAAACGTGCAGCCCAGCGAAAGCATGTCGCGGAACAGCTGGCGCTTCCCGGCCACCAGCTGATGGGCGCGGTCAATTTTCACTGGCGGATAGTTGCTCAACGTCGGGCATTTCTGGCAGTTGGTTTTCCAGCCTTCGCAGCCGTCGGTAAACGCGCAGCGTCCGGTCACGCTCCAGTGATCGTGCAACGTCCAGACAAAGCGGGTGTCCGGCTTGTGCGCCTGCACGTTTTCACAAAAGGCCACGACCTCTTCCAGATTCAGCCAGTAGCTGTGCAGAACGTGAAAATGCAGTACCACCGGACCGGTGGTTCGCGTCACCGTGCGATAAAGGCTATTCAGATTGCCGAACAGATCGCGGTTAAACAGACGGAACAGGGCAATATTGGCGATAGACGTCAGACGCGGCGTTTGTTTCAGTACCTGCGGGTAGTTATCGTGGCTGACGCTTTTCTTGCCGCCTTTACCATAGCCGTACACAAAACGAGACTGTAAGCCTTTTTGCAGCGCGCGCTGATGCAAGTCCAGCGCCACACCCGCTGCTCCGCCTTCTGCGAGGCGTACGTTAAATTGCAGAATGTTCATTTAATCACCTTCACGCGGGCTTTTTCTCCCACCACCAGCGCGTTATCCGGAATACTGTCCAACACCACGCTGCCTGCGCCGATCGTTACGTTGTTACCCACGGTGATATCACCGATGATGACCACGTTCGCGCCCAGCTCAACGTTATTGCCGATCACCGGGCAGGCCAGGCTGTCCGGCCCGCGGTTGCCGATCGTGACCGCGTGGCGAATGGTGAAATCATCTCCGGCAACGACAAACTTATTGATGACCACCGCGTAGCCGTGATGAATCGTGAAGCGGCGGCCAATCGTTGCGGCAGCCTGAATTTCATAGCCAAAAAAACATTCGGTGATGATGCGGTACAGCACCAGTACCGGTGCCGCCCAGATATTGTTGATGACATTTTTTTTGCGCCAAACCGAGCAAAAATGCGCGATGCGGTACGCCAGAACCATGCAGCACGGGCGCAGGCTCCAGCTGTTTGCGCGGCAATCTTCCAGAAACATTATTTCCCCCGAAGCCCGTCAGCCAGACGCTTGCCGTTACGCACGGAGAAAAGCGTAAACAGCGTGCGCCAGTTCATGCGCTTATTGCGGATCTGATAGAGGGTGAAGAGCTGATACTTCCGGCTCGCACGGTCGAATTTATCTTTGTGCTTGCGGTAAAAGTGGAAGTAGCCCGAAAATTTCTTCGGCGACGAGGTGATTTGCATCTCCCCGTGATTGATGTGCAGGATCTGCGTAGCCTCTTCCACCTTCCACGGCTCGCCGTACTCCACCACCATCCGCAGGAAGATGTCGTAATCCTGCGCGGCCTTGAGTTCAGTATCAAACAGGCACTCTTTAAAGCGCCACGCCCAGGTAAAGACCTGGTTACCGATGATATTGCGCTTGTAAAACAGGCGACGGGAATACGGTGATTTCGGGTACAGCGGCAGGCTGGCAGGCTGTGAATAAACTTCGCCCTGACACACATAGTCGTTAGCGTACAAAAACGCGTGGGTCACCAGCTGATGCTTGTGCGACAGGAAGATGGACAGACGATTTGGCGTCCATTCGTCATCGTCATCAATCCCGGTCAGATACTGCCCTTTCGCCTGCATAATCGCCTGATTACGCACCGCGCATGCCCCGGAGTTAATCTCGTTATGGGTATAAACCACGCGCGGGTCATTGAGATCGTTCACAAATTTTTGCAGCTGTTCATACGAGGATGAGCAGTCATCAACGATGATCAGCTCCCAGTTATCGTAATCCTGTCGCAGCACCGATTTGATTGCACGGATCGCCAGTTGCTGACGATTCCATGTCGGCATATAGATAGAAACTAAAGGGCGTTGTGTGGTCATAGTCTTCCCCTCCCCCCACCCCTCACCCCGCCCCTCTCCGCAAAGAAGAGAAGGTTAGGGTAAGGGGTGGGGGACTGTTTTGGCTGTTATTTACTGTCAGATTTATATTCGTATTCGTAGTAGCCGTAATCCTGATACCCGGTCGCGCGGCGGAAGATGGAGTTCAGAATCACCCCTTTCACCTCAATACCGTTCTGCTCGAAGCGGTTCAGGCTGGTCTCCACTTCCTTAAGGGTATTCACCGCGTAGCGCGCTACCATCAGCGTGGTACCCGCGAGGCGACCCACCACGGCGGCATCGGTCACGGCCAGAATCGGCGGGGTATCGATCAGCACCAGGTCATAGTGTTTGCTCGCCCACTCCACCAGCTCGCCAAAGCGTTCACTCATCAGCAGTTCAGAAGGGTTAGGCGGCACCTGACCACGTGGGATGAGATCAAATTTCGGGATGGAGGTCGGCTTCGCGCTCTCGCTGATTTCCCCTTTGCCTAGCAGGATTTCAGAGAGACCGTTGACGTTGTTGGTGCCTAGCAGCTCGTGGGTATAGCCCTTACGCATATCGCAGTCGATCAGCAGCACGCGTTTGTTGGTTTGGCTTACCACTGCCGCCAGGTTGGCGCAGACAAATGTCTTACCGATTGACGGGCTGACGCCGGTCATCATCAGAACGTTATTTTTGGCCTGCATCATGGCGAAGTGCAGGCTAGTACGCAGGCTACGCACCGCTTCAATCGCCAGGTCAGTTGGGTTACCCACCGCCAGAAGCTGGCTCTGTTTGTAGCGCTTAACGCCCTTAACGGTTTTGACGCTGTCACGCGATTTCTGCCATTCGGACAACGGAATGCTTGCGTACACGCTAATGCCATTTTCTTCCAGCACCTGCGGGCTTTCGATACCGCGGTTGAACAGGGAGCGCAGCAGCACGCCAACGATAGAGAGCATCAGGCCGAGGATAATGCTGCCGAAGACAATCAGCGCCTTCTTCGGCTTCAGCACGCCCGGCTGCGTAATGGCCGGGTCAACGATGCGCACATCGCCAACGGTACTGGCTTCGGTGATTTTCAGCTCCTGCTGTTTATTCAGCAGCTGCATATACACCTGCTGGCCGGACTCCACGTCGCGGGTCAGACGCACAATTTCCTGCTGCGTCTTCGGCATCGCCGTGACGCGGTTATTGAGCTTCGCTTTCTCTTCTTCCAGCGTCTGGCGTTTTTCCAGCAGCGTGCGGTAAGCCGGGTGTCGTTTAGTGTAAAGCTTAGAAATTTCCGCTTCTTTGAAGGTCAGTTCGTTGAGCTGCGCATCAATATTGACCATCGAATCCAGAACTGACTTCGCTTCCAGCGGCAGGTCGACAGAGTCTTTGTCCTGGCGATAGGCATTCAGCTTGTTCTCTGCCTCATCCAGACGAGCGCGAACTTCAGGCAGCTGTTTGGCCAGGAAGGCCAGGCTCTTCGCCGCTTCTGCTGACTTACGCTCGACGTTCTGCTCAAGGTAGTTGCGGGTGATGCTGTTGAGAATGTCACGGATTTGGTCTTTATCTTCACCGGTGAAGGTCATGCTCAGGACACCGGTGTCCTTGCCATTTTCGGTAACGGTCAGGTTATTTTGCAGATTGTTGATCATCCCCAGCGTAGAGAATTTGGTGACCGTAAACTCACCGCCTTCCTGGGCATGAATCTCGCTCACCATCATGCTGACGCCGTTTTTCGACAGCATCTGCCCAACTTCGCCGCGCGCGCTAAAGCCCGCATCGCTGGTCAGCTGATACTGTTTAGGGCCAAGCACGGTCAGGGTGAACGTTTGATCCGCGCTGCCTTTTGGCAGCACAAAGTCCGTTACCTTAACCGTGTCGTTGCTGCGGCCCATCAGGCGATCCCAGCCCGCCCCAAATACCGGGAAAGTATTTTTGGTCACGGAGATATCAAGCCCGAGGTCATGAACCGTTTTCCCCAGCACCAGACGCGACTGGATCAGCTGTATTTCCGCATCGGAGGCCGGTGGTTTGTTCGCCAGCGCAGAACCGATGTCCTGCACAAGTGAATTTCCGGTATTTTGCTCAATCTGCACCAGCGCATCGGCGCTGTAAATTGGCGTCGCGAACAGCGTATAGACGACAGCCGCAGCGGCAAAGACGGCGGTGATCCCAAGCACCCACCACTTTGCCTCGATGACGGTCCCAACCAGGCGACCAATATCGATTTCATCGCTGCCCGAAATCGGGGCGGCAGAAGGTTTTGTTTTTTCTGTCATTGTTATCCCTGCTGAGCTTTCAGTGCCTGCGCCCACTGACGGGCAGACTGATCGAGTAAGGTGTATACCGCTTCAAAAGCCTCGCGGCTTTTACGATACGGATCGGGAATTTCACGTTCATTGTCCCAGTGACCAAACAGCATCACCTTGCCGCGCATCTCGGGTGCTATCTCGCACAGCGCGTGGATGTGACGTTTTTCCATCGTCAGGATCAGGTCATACTCGCGGCACATGCGGCCGGAAACCTGACGGGCAACGTGCCCGTCGAGGGAAAGGTTATGGTCCATGGCAACGTTCGTTGCGCGCTCATCGGCACCTTTACCGACCAGCGCGCCCAGCCCTGCGGAATCAACGGTGAGGTCGGGCTGATACTGTTTCAACAGCCGCTCAGCCGTTGGGGAACGGCAGATGTTCCCCACGCATACCACCAGAATTTTGTTAAACATCGCGGATTACCAGGTATGAATGTCGCGCGCCGTATCCGTCATGTAGCGAACGCCACTGATGGTTGGCAGCAACTGGTTGATCAGACGGTTCCAACGGGCAACCGGCGCGGTGGTGACATACACCACATCGTATGGCTGGAGGCGGAACTCCGTTGCCATCACCAGAGAGGTCGCATCGGACATATCCAGCTGGTAGATGTTGGCAATCTTGCCTTTCGCGCTGCCTTCACCTTTCAGCGGACGGATCACGAAGATACCGCTGGCGTTAGACGAGGTCAGATCGATACCTTCCGCATTGCCCAACGCTTCGGTCAGGGTCATGCCGCTGAAGTCCATTTTGAGGGTGCTCTGTTTCTTCACTTCACCCATCACGAAGACTTTCAGATCGTCATTGCGCGGTACGTAGAGAATGTCGCCCGGATAGAGCAGACGGTTTTGGGTCAGGTCGCCGTTTTGCATCAGCGCCTGCAGCGAAATGCGCTGCTCTTTACCTTCATGGGTCAGTACCACGTTGCGCCAGTCGGCACCGTCGGTTAAGCCGCCCGCGGCGTTGATGGCATCCAGCACGGTCAACGGCACGTTGGTGATGGCCTGCTGACCAGACTTGTTAACCTGGCCCGAGATATAGGCTTTTTGCGAGCGGAACGCGGCGATATTAACGTCTACCTGCGGGTCAGCGATGTACTGCGCTAAGCGGCCGGTAATATCACTACGGATCTCGGCAAGCGTTTTGCCGACCACATGCACTTTGCCGATATACGGATAGAACATGGTGCCGTCAGACTGTACCCAGTTACCGGTGTCGCTTGAGCTGCGGTATTGGCCTGCCGGGGTGGTCAGTTCAGGGTGATCCCACACGGTGACATTAATGACGTCACCCGGCCCTACGCGGTACTGGTATGCCGCAATTTCCTGGTCCAGCGACATATTCGGCTGGGCAACATTGGGACGTGGGCGTAATTGTTCAACCAGACGTGGCGTCAGGGGATAAACATTCACCATTTTATCGAGATCAAAATCAGCATCCTGTTGTTTGATCACATCCTTGCCCGATGTAGACATATTGCTGCCGGGAAAGACCGTACAACCACTCATCAAGGTCACAGACACCAATAATGGCATCAATTTCATTTTGGATTTCATCATTGATTATTTATCACTTTGGCAGAGTAATTATCCTGTGCAATTTAAATAAGCCCGGGGTGTTTTGGCTTTTAGCATGCAGTTAAGCAAATAGAAATATAACTGGCATCAGTCCTAAAAAAAGCTTATTCATCCATTGGCTATTGACAGAATAATCGAGGCTGATTCACACGCTTTCAGGCACGCTACCGCCCTTGGCTTTCAGTTACCAATCCACTGACTAAACAATGTGTTATGGATAGACACCCTCTTGAACAAGGTCTTATTGAGTATTAAACAGCCACTTAGCGTGACCGAATGATAATGAATTACCACCCAATAAAGCCGAATCGAAAATAGCAACAATGAAATTTAACATTTGATGCTGAGGGAATTGTTGCAGTTAACCTAATAGCAGGCAAGGAGACAACCGTCCTAATATCGGTTTTTAAGATTAATATTAAGAGCAAATTTTTGACTTTTTAGGATTTTCTTTATATTGACAATAAACCCCATAAAACCATTGAGTGCGATATATCCTAAATAGCGCTCTTTGTAATTAAATCTACGCAATTACCTTATTTACAGGCGAATTTATTGGCACGCTTTTTTCTGCTGTCTATTAAGAGAAATCTCAGCCCGGCATTGCATTTTCCTTCAGCTTTATCCATGATCGAAGTGTGACATTGGTCATATAACAGAAGGTATTGCTATTACTATGGAATGGATTGCCGATCCCTCAATCTGGGCCGGGCTGGTGACGCTGGTCGTTATCGAATTAGTGCTCGGGATTGATAATCTGGTGTTTATCGCCATCCTCGCCGAAAAGTTGCCCCCTTCCCAGCGCGATCGCGCGCGCGTAACGGGCCTGCTGCTGGCGATGGTGATGCGGCTTTTGCTGCTGGCCTCAATTTCCTGGCTGGTCACCCTGACCACGCCGCTGTTTACCGTTCACGGCCTGAGCTTCAGCGCCCGGGATCTGATCATGCTTTTCGGTGGTCTGTTCCTGCTGTTCAAAGCGACGGTCGAGCTTAACGAAAGGCTGGAAGGTAAGGACAACGAAAATCCCACCCAACGCCGGGGCGCCAGGTTCTGGCCCGTCGTGGCGCAAATTGTAGTGCTGGATGCGGTTTTCTCTCTGGATTCGGTCATCACCGCCGTCGGGATGGTGGACCATCTGGCCGTGATGATGGCTGCGGTCATCATCGCCATCACCCTGATGGTGATGGCAAGTAAGGCGTTGACGCGTTTTGTGAACAGCCACCCGACTATCGTCATCCTCTGCCTGAGCTTCCTGCTGATGATTGGCTTTAGCCTGGTCGCCGACGGGTTTGGCTTTACGATTCCTAAAGGCTATCTGTACGCCGCCATTGGCTTCTCGGTGATCATCGAGTCGCTTAACCAGCTGGCCATTTTCAACCGTCGGCGCTTCCTCTCCGCGAACCAGACCCTGCGCCAGCGGACCGCTGACACGGTGATGCGCCTGCTCAGCGGCCAAAAAGAGGACGCGGAGCTGGACGCCGATGCTTCTGCCATGTTGGCCGACCACAGTGACGGGCAGATTTTTAATCCGCAGGAGCGGCGCATGATTGAGCGGGTGCTGAATCTAAATCAGCGCTCGGTGAGCAGCATTATGACGTCGCGGCACGACATTGAGCACATCGACCTGACGGCTCCGGAAGAGCAAATCCGCGCATTGCTGGATAAAAACCAGCACACCCGCGTGGTGGTAACGGGCGGAGAAGACGATGAGGAGCTGCTGGGCGTGGTGCATGTCATCGACCTGCTGCAACAGCAGCTTCATGGTGAAGCGCTGAATCTGCGTGCGCTGGTGCGCCAGCCGCTGGTATTCCCGGAAACGCTGCCGTTACTTTCCGCGCTGGAGCAGTTCCGCAACGCGCGCACGCACTTCGCTTTTGTGGTGGACGAGTTCGGTTCCGTTGAGGGGCTGGTGACGCTCAGCGACGTCATGGAAACTATTGCCGGCAATCTGCCAAACGAGGTGGATGAGATTGATGCGCGCCATGACATCCAAAAAAATGCCGACGGTACATGGACCGCCAATGGCCATATGCCGCTGGAAGATCTTGTCCAGTACGTTCCGCTGCCGCTGGATGAAAAGCGGGAATACCACACCATTGCCGGTTTGCTGATGGAGTATCTGCAGCGGATCCCGCAGCCGGGCGAAGAAGTCCAGGTGGGGGATTACCTGGTTAAAACGCTACAGGTTGAAAGCCACCGCGTGCAGAAGGTGCAGCTGATCCCGCTGCGTGGTGAGGACGATCTGGACTACGAGGTTTAGGCAAAAAAAACGGCAACAGGGTTGCCGTTTTGAGCGTTTTATCTCTTTTCCACAGGGCTCAAAGCTTATCTAACAGCTTCTTCACGTCCTTTCCGGTCTGCGAATCTTTGTTTCGCTCCGCCCAGCTGTTCAGACGACGTTTAGCTTCGTCCTGCAGATGCTTACGCAAGATCTGATCCACCTGCAGGCTGTAGTTCAGCGCCTGCCATTTACCGTAAACGTTCAACGGAATCGGCGTCTCTTTCAGGAAGTCGATAAGCTCGCTTTCACCTTCCCAGCCGGACAGCACGCGAACATTAAAGCGGGTATCTGCCGTCTCTTTGACTAAATCAAGCGTTCCGGCACCGGTCAACGACAGCAGGGATGACGTTCCCTGCATCGCATCAAGGGAGAGCTTGCCGTTGTTCAGCGTCAGGTCGCTGGTAAAGCTGTCGAGACGCGTTGCGCTGTCGTAGTTCTCATTGGCCTTCACGTTGCTGCTGCGCTCAACCGCCTGCTGCACCAGCTGCTGGAAGTTCAGACCTTCCATACGCGAGTCTTTCAACTCGACGTGCGCCTGACCCTGCCATTCACGGCGGAAGGCATCCGCATCAATCTTCGTGCCGGAGAAATCTCCCGCCATCGTCAACTGCCCCGTGAGGGCAATCGGGTAATTGAAGGCTTTCAGGATGGTGCCAATCTCAACCTTGTCGAGACGGGGCTGGAACTCAGCGCTGGCCGTGTCGTTACGCACGTCCAGGGTGCCAGGCAGCGACATATGCCCTTCCCCCATTTTGCCGCTGAGCTCTGAAATCACCAGCAGGCCATTATGGTTGAACATCTGGCTGCTGACGTCTGTAAAATCGATGCCGCGCCAGCGCACACTGTTGGCTTTCAGCAGAATGTCGGCGGTAAACCCACGCAAACCGTTGTAGTTCGGCTGATCGAGATTTGACGAAATGACCGGGCGTGACTTTACAACCTGGCTTTGTCCTGTCTGCACAGCATCGCCGTTAGTCGCGCTATCCGGCTGTGGTGGCAGCAGGTTTTCGAGGTTTAGCTTGTCGAATTGCAGATCGAAAACCCATTTCGGCTTTTCGGCAAGGATG
Source organism: Enterobacter sp. UNJFSC 003 (assembly GCF_036903355.1). Lineage (NCBI taxonomy): Bacteria > Pseudomonadati > Pseudomonadota > Gammaproteobacteria > Enterobacterales > Enterobacteriaceae > Enterobacter > Enterobacter sp. UNJFSC 003. The sequence goes on along the minus strand of NZ_JBAKHK010000001.1, from coordinate 472,608 downwards.
ACGCTCGCCTGCCCTTTCAGGGTGCTGTCATTGGCCTGCACATTGAGATTGTTCAGCGCCAGCTGCTTAGTCTCTTCACGCCACACGGCCTGCAGGGTGCCTTGTCCCGTAATGCCTTTCGTCGGCAGATCGGCTCCCGTGAGCTGCCAGTTCATCTGCTGGATATCTGCGGTCAGCTGATGCGGATAGTCTGACGCATTCACATTGGCACTCATCGACAGATTGAGATCGCGCTGGTCGCGGTTAACCCGTCCTGAGAACTCCAGGGTGGCGACATGGTTGGCATCCTGCTCCATCGACAGATTGATGTTGCGAACGGTCACCTGCTCATCGCTTTCATGCTGGAAAACCAGCACGCTGTCGGCCACTTTTAGCTTGCCGATATCAAATGACCAACCGGTATCAGACGGTTCATCGGGTAAGGTATTTTCGCGCGGCGCAACCGGTGCATCCGCGTTACGCACGGCTTCAGTTTGCGGGGTAAGCTGGATAACCGCCCCCTTAAGCATTACCTGGTCAACCTGCAGCTGGTGAGAAAAGAGCGGGATCAATGCCACGTCAAGACGCATGTTGTCCGCGGAGACCAGCGGCTGAGAAGCCCCCGGCGCGGTTAACGACATGCGGCCAGAAAGAATGCTGAGCTGCGGCCAAACGTGCCAGCGCAGCGGCCCGTCAAGCTTCAGTTGGTAACCGCTGCGTGCGTCGACCTGCCGCACCATATAAGCACGGAAATCGTTCGGGTTAACCAGCAGAACCAACGCCGACAGGCCAGCAACCAGCACCACCAGCAGAATCATCAGCGTTGTCAGAACTCTTCTCATGGCATCCTCAGTGGACTACGTTCAGTCTTTATCAATACGGCTCGCAACCGCGCCCTGCTGGTCGCGATATTTCGCGTCCTGACGGCGGTTATAAGGACGAGCTGCCGGGCCAGTCAAGGGTTCAAAGCTCAGCGCGCCAATCATCATACCCGGGCGCAGCGCCAGCGGCAGTTTACCCGCATTGAAGAACTCAAGCACGATGCGGCCCGACCAGCCGGGATCGATACGGTGCGCGGTCACGTGAACCATCAGCCCCAGACGCGCAAGAGATGAACGACCGTCCAGCCAGCCCACTAAGTCTGCGGGCAGCGTTACCGATTCAAACGTTACGGCCAGCGCCAGTTCGCCCGGATGCAGGTAAAAGGCCTCGCCCTCATCGAGCACGATTTCATCACTCATCACGCGATCGAGCGACGCGCTGACTTCATCCTTCGGCCCGCTGAGGTCGATAAACGGTGCCGTGTGGCCGCTAAAGGTGCGGAATTTATTGCCAAGACGAACATCGACGGTGACACCGTTAATGCGTTCGACCGGCGGACGCGGGGTGATAGATAAACGGCCCTCATCCAGCCAGGCTTCTATATCGCGGTCACAAAGACGCATGGCACTTTCTCCTTTCGTGCATCGTACCCTGAGACCAAACAGGCTCAGGGCAAAACCAGGTTATCTCTGAACGGTACACAATTCGCGCGGCTTATTCAAAAAACTGGCTGATTTTCGCTTTTAAGATATCAATAGCGATGCGGTTTTTACCCCCGCGAGGCACGATGATATCGGCATATTGCTTGGACGGTTCAATAAATTGCAGGAACATTGGACGAACGGTTTTCTGGTATTGCGCCATCACGGAGTCCATCGAACGGCCACGTTCGTTAACGTCACGCTTGATGCGGCGCATCAGGCAAATATCCAGCGGCGTATCAACGAAAATCGAGAAGTTCATTGACTCACGCAGACGCGCGTCGGTCAGAAGCAGAATGCCTTCGAGGATGATGACTTTCTTGGGCTCAATGCGAATGGTTTCTTTAGTGCGGGTGTGCTCTACGTAACTATAAACAGGCAATTCGATCGCCTGGCCGCTCTTAAGCGCTTCTAAATGCTGGAACAGCAGACTGTGGTCCATGGCATTTGGGTGGTCATAGTTGGTTTTAACGCGCTCTTCCATCGACAGATGGGATTGATCTTTGTAGTAGCTGTCTTCGGGAATGACGCCGATGTGCTCATCACCAACTTGTTCACGCAGTTCGCGATAAAGCGTACTGGCAATAAGACTTTTACCTGAAGCCGATGCGCCGGCGATGCCTATGATGACGCACTGATGAGACTTATCAGTCATAAATTTAGCGACCTGATTAACCTGGATGTAAGGAAGGACGACGCCGTAGCGTCAAACGCGGCAATTATAGGGATTTCGGGGGCGTGATACCAGTCGAAAGCGAAGGATATGCGAGACTGTCTGAAAAGTGGCTTTTCGTGCCCTTTGTGAAATTTAAGCGCACATTTTTCCAGCGTTCAACATGAATTTTTTACAGAGTAACTATTTAATAAGTCTATGATGTCAAATTATGAGCAGTCGCCATATGAATTGTAAATTGTTTGTACTAGCATGAACCCAATTCCTACTTTCACTCGTCGGACCTTCCTCCTGGCGGCATGGCGTCTCTGGATAAAGCGGTAATGAATAAACAATACCAGCGGGTTTTGGTTACCACCCCACATCCTTTATTGCGACTTGTCTGCTTGGGCCTGGTCACCTTTATCTTTACCTTATTCTCGCTGGAGCTTACCCGCTTCGGCACGCTGCTGGCCCCGCTCTGGTTTCCCACCTCCATTATGATGGTGGCGTTTTATCGCCACGCCGGGAAAATGTGGCCCGGCATCGCGCTGGCCTGCTCGTTTGGCAATATTCTGGCGTCATGGATGCTCTTTTCCTGGGCCTCGCTGAACCTTTCCTATGCCGCAATAAACGTCATTGAGGCCTGTATTGGCGCATTGCTGCTGCGCAAACTGCTTCCCTGGTATAACCCACTGCAAAATTTGAACGACTGGACGCGTCTGGCGATAGGCAGCGCGCTGGTCCCCCCGCTGGTGGGCGGAATCCTGGTGCATTTCCTGGTACCTTCCGCCGAGCCGCTGCGTAATTTCCTGGTGTGGGTTTTATCAGAATCGATCGGCGCACTGGCGCTAGTCCCCCTCGGCCTGCTGTTCAAACCCCACTATCTGCTACGCCATCGTGACCCCAAACTGTTGCTGGAAACGCTGGTGACCATGGCCGTAACGCTGGTTCTGAGCTGGGCGGCGATTATATGGCTACCCTGGCCGTTTACCTGCATCATCGTACTGCTGATGTGGAGCGCGGTGCGTCTGCCGCGGATGGAAGCCTTCATGATCTTCTTAGCCACCGTCATGATGGTATCGCTCATCATGGCAAGGGATCCCATCTCCATCACGCCGCAAAATACCGTGGTCATGTTTAATGCCCCCTGGCTACCGTTCCTGATGCTGCTCTTGCCGGCCAACGTGATGACAATGGTGATGTACGCTTTCCGCGCGGAACGTAAACACATCACCGAAAGCGAAGAGCGCTTTCGTAATGCGATGGAGTATTCCGCCATCGGCATGGCGCTGGTGGGAATTGAAGGACAGTGGCTACAGGTGAACAAAGCGCTGTGCAATTTCCTGGGCTACAGCCAGACAGAACTGCAGTCGCTCACGTTCCAGCAGCTCACCTGGCCGGAAGATTTGAATACCGATCTGGAACAGCTCGAACAGCTGGTGAACGGCGATATCAACACCTACAGCCTGGAAAAACGTTACTACACCCGTAATGGCGAGGTGGTGTGGGCGCTGCTGGCGGTCTCGGTCGTACGCCATGCTGATGGCACTCCGCTCTATTTTATCGCCCAAATTGAGGACATTAACGACCTCAAGCAGACCGAATGGGTCAACAAGCGCCTGATGGAACGTATCACCCTTGCCAACGAAGCCGGTGGTATCGGAATTTGGGAATGGGATCTGAAGCCGGATATCATTAGCTGGGATAAACGGATGTTCGAGTTGTACGACATCCCACCGCACATCAAGCCGACGTGGCAGATCTGGCATGACGCCATGCTGCCCGAAGATCGCGAACATGCCGAACAGGTGCTGCGTGATTCACTGATGGCCCGGCTGCCGTTTAAGCTCGAATTCCGTATCCGCGTCAAGGAAGGCATCCGCCATATTCGCTCTCTGGCGAACCGGGTGCTCGACAAGCAGGGTGAAGTCGAACGTCTGCTGGGCATCAATATGGACATGACGGAGGTCAAACAGCTGAACGAAGCGCTATTCCAGGAAAAAGAGCGTTTGCACATCACGCTCGACTCCATCGGCGAAGCGGTGCTGTGTACGGACATCGACATGAATGTCACCTTTATGAACCCGGTCGCCGAGAAAATGAGCGGCTGGCTGCAGGCAGACGCTATCGGACAACCGCTCCTGAAGGTGCTGCACATCACCTTTGGTGAAAATGGCCCGCTCATGGAGAACATCCACAGCGGTGATATGTCTCGTTCCGATATTGAACAGGATGTGGTGCTGACCTGCCGCACCGGCGGGCACTTCGACATTCATTACAGCATTACGCCGCTCAGCACCCTGGACGGACAAAATATTGGCTCTGTGCTGGTTATTCAGGACGTCACCGAGTCGCGTAAAATGCTGCGTAATCTAAGCTATAGCGCGTCGCACGATGCCCTCACCCGCCTGGCAAACCGCGTCAGTTTCGAAAATCACCTGAAACGCCTGCTGCAGACCGTTCAGGATACCCGCCAGCGTCATGCCCTGGTCTTTATCGATCTCGACCGCTTTAAAGCCGTCAATGATAGCGCAGGCCATGCGGCAGGTGACGCCCTGCTGCGCGAGCTCTCTTCATTAATGCTCACGATGCTGCGGTCCAGCGATGTGCTTGCACGACTGGGCGGCGATGAGTTTGGCCTGCTGCTGCCGGAGTGTAATATTGAAAGCGCGCGGTATATTTCTGGCCGCTTAATCCATGCCATTAACGATTATCACTTTACCTGGGAAGGACGTCTGCACCGCATTGGCGCCAGCGCCGGTATCACCCTGATTGATGAGAATAACCATCAGGCGTCGGAAGTGATGTCCCAGGCAGATATCGCCTGTTATGCCTCGAAAAACAGCGGTCGCGGCGTGGTAACGGTTTACGAACCGCAGCAGGAGCGGATCCACAGCCCGCGCAGCATGATGTCGTTGGACGAACAGTGGCATATGATCAAAGACAATCACCTGATGATGATAGCCCGCAGCGTGGCCTCCCCGCGTATTCCGGAAAGCTGCAACTTCTGGCTGATTTCGCTACGCCTGTGGACCAGCCAGGGGGAAGTTCAGGAAGAACATGCCTTCCGTTCCGGGCTGGCAGAGCCCGAACTTCTGCACGCCCTCGACCGCCGTATTTTTAGCGAGTTCTTCCGCGCCTATGCCGCACAGGTAGCCAATAAAGGCGTGGGCGTCGCCCTGCCGCTTTCAGAAGCCGGTTTAGCCAGCGTCACGCTGATTGCTGAATTGCTCGAACAGCTGGATAAAAGCGCGTTACCGGGCCGTCTTCTGCACCTGGTCATTGCCGTCGACGTTGTGCACAGCACGGATGAAAACGTCCAGCAGGGCCTGCAAAAACTCCGGCACGCAGGCTGCCGGGTGGTGCTGAGCAAGGTGGGAAGCGACATGAACGTCTTTAACCACCTGAGCGTAAATATGGCCGACTATCTGATGCTGGACGCGGAGGTCGTCACCAACGTTCATGGCAACCTGATGGACGAAATGATGGTGACCATTGTTCAGGGCCATGCGCAGAGGCTGGGCATGAAAACCCTCGCCGGGCCCTGTAATCAGCCGATCATGATGGATACGCTCTCTGGCATTGGCATCGATTTCATATACGGAGACACCATCGGCGAGCCGCAGCCGCTGGACCTACTGCTGAACACCAGCTATTTCGCCATCAACTGACGGCGTCCAGCCGTCGGTATACCAGATGTGAAGCAGCGCGTAGGAACGCCACGGCTGCCAGCGCTGAGCATAACGCCGGATTTGTGCAGGCGTCATGCCGGCAAAGCGCTGTTTAATCAGATAATCATCAGGCAGAAAAACGTCCTTCGCCTGCCAGCCGCGCAGGGCAAGGTAATTTGCCGTCCAGCGCCCGATCCCCGGCCGCTGCTGTAGCGCTTTCATCCCGGCTTCTATGTCCTCTGGCGGGAACAGTGGAAAGGTGCCATCAACCACGGACTGCGCCAGATGAATCAAGGACTCCGCCCGCTTAACCGGCATGCCGAGCGCCTTCAGCGCCAGCGGATCGACTGCGGCGAGCGCCGCCGGCGTGGGGAAACAGACATATTCCGGTGCATCGTTTACCGGTTCGCCACAGAGCGCCACCACGCGAGACGCCAGTTTCGCCGCCATCGCCACGCTGACCAGCTGTCCCAGAATCGCCCGCACGCCCTGCTCGTATGCATCCATTGCGCCCGGCAAGCGCAACCCCGGGCGCGCGGCACCCAGATCGCCCAGCGCATCCGTAATCTGCTGGGGATCGCATGCAAGATCGAACAGGCGCGCAATGCGGGTAAGGCAAGATTCCGCCACCGGAATCAAGCCCGGGCTGAGCGTGACGTGGAGCGTATGCGAGGCGAGATCTGGCGTAACGCGAAATATCCCCTTGTGCTCCTCACAGGCAAAACTACGCTCGTAATACGCAGGGGTGACGGTCTCAATCCCCGTTACCGCACGTGCGCCAAAAAAGCCAAACATCCATTGCCAGTCATAGGGGGGTTGCCAGGTCAGGGTATACATTTATGCTCCTTTGTGTTGCCCTCAGCATAAACGCAAAGGCCATGTTGCGCCTTGCTTTCATATTAATGTTGTCGCGCAGCAGACATTTCGCTAAAGTCTCGCCCCTTCTCATCGGCATGGGGATTCCTGCGTGTTTATTGGATTTGACTACGGTACGGCAAACTGCTCGGTTGCGATAATGCAAGACGGGCAACCACGGCTTCTCAAAATGGAAAAAGAGAGCACGCTGCTGCCATCCATGCTCTGCGCGCCAACGCGTGAAGCGGTGAGCGAGTGGCTGTTTCGCCATCATCAGGTGCCCGCTACGGCGGCAGAATCACAGGCTCTGCTGCGCCGTGCGGTCAGTTTTAACCGCGAGGAAGATATCGACGTCACGCCGTCCAGCGTGCAGTTCGGCCTCTCTTCACTCGGGCACTACATTGAAGACCCGGAAGAAGTTTACTTCGTTAAATCACCGAAATCCTTCCTCGGCGCCAGCGGACTGAAGCCGCAGCAGGTTGCGATGTTTGAAGATCTGGTCTGCGCGATGATGCTGCACATCCGTAATCAGGCACAAACGCAGGTTTCCGATGCGATTACCCAGGCGGTTATTGGTCGCCCAATCAACTTCCAGGGGCTGGGCGGGGATGACGCTAACCAGCAGGCCCAGGGCATTCTTGAGCGTGCGGCGCACCGTGCGGGTTTCCGCGACGTGGTATTCCAGTATGAGCCGGTTGCCGCGGGGCTGGATTTTGAAGCCACGCTGACGGAAGAAAAGCGCGTGCTGGTGGTGGATATCGGCGGCGGCACGACCGACTGCTCGCTGCTGCTGATGGGGCCACAATGGCATTCGCGCCGTGACCGAGAAAACAGCCTGCTGGGACACAGCGGCTGCCGCGTGGGCGGTAACGACCTCGATATCGCCCTGGCGTTCAAGAGCCTGATGCCGCTGCTCGGTATGGGTGGGCAGACAGAAAAAGGCATTGCCCTCCCGATCCTGCCGTGGTGGAACGCCATCGCTATCAACGACGTCCCCGCGCAGAGTGATTTTTACAGCACCGCTAATGGCCGCTTCCTGAACGACCTGGTGCGCGACGCGCAGGACGCTGACAAAGTCGCCCTGCTGTACAAAGTATGGCGTCAACGGCTGAGCTACCGCGTGGTACGTACCGCCGAAGAGAGCAAAATCGCCCTCTCCGCTCAACCAGAGCACGCCGTGTCACTGCCGTTTATCAGCGATGACCTGGCGACCGCTATTTCTCAGGCAGGGCTTGAAACGGCGCTTGCCCAGCCGCTGCAGCGGATTCTGGAGCAGGTGCAGCTAGCGCTTGAAAACGGCAAAGAGAAGCCAGATGTGATTTACCTGACCGGCGGTAGCGCGCGTTCGCCTCTGATCAAGAAAGCGCTGGCAGAACAACTGCCGGGTATTCCGATTGCCGGGGGCGATGATTTTGGTTCCGTAACGGCGGGCCTTGCGCGCTGGGCGCAGGTGATGTTTAGTTAAAACGACGCTCGGCCCCGTACTATGATACGGGGCGAGCGGATTCAGGGTGCGGTAAGGCGCGGATTGCCCTGCTTTTCCTGGCCTGGAGACTTCTTTTTCTGGACGGGCCTCTCGATATTTTCACACCGCTTCATGAAGCCTTTGAACTCCGCCACCGCCACCGGGGGCATAAAAAAATACCCCTGCTGGTAGTCGACCTGGTTATCCACAAGCCAGTCGCGCTGGTAGTCATATTCCACCCCCTCAGCCACGGTCTGCAGCCCCAGAATGGCGGCCAGGTTTATTATCGACTCCAGCATCGGCAGCGGCTGCTCATGCGCGTGGATGCCGTTGATAAAGGTCTTGTCTATTTTAATCACATCGAGTTCAAGCTCGTTCAGATAACAGAGGTTCGCATATCCCGTGCCAAAATCATCCAGCGCAAACAGCACCCCGCGATTGCGCAGGGACCGGATCAGCTCTTTTATTGCCGGAGTGACCACCAGCGTCTGGTTTTCGGTTATTTCGATCATCAGCTTTATCGGCAACGATTCTGTTAACTCTAAAAAATTAAGGCACTCCCAGTAAAAGACGGGATTACTCAGGCTTGAAGGGCTGACGTTAAAGGCGACAAAAAAGGACTGTCCATGACAGTGAATGCTGTGATTTAAATCGCTGGCTACCTTACTCATTAAATAGCTGGTGAGCTCATTAATAAGCCCGCTATTTTCCGCCAGCGGAATAAACTCACGCTGGGAGATGGCGTAATTATGGCCCAGCGGCCAGCGCGCTAGCACCTCTACCCCGCTCAGCTCTCCATTGCTGCCGACGATAGGCTGATAATACGGAATAATTTCCTCATTTTTCAGCGCCAGACTCAATCGATCGGCCTCGTTATTATCACAGACATAGCGCGGCGGCTTTTCATTTCCGTTTATTCTCTCTGCCAGCAGGCCGTTACGGGAAAGAAAAATAATGGACTCGTTGAAATTATCAAATTCCAGACGATGGGTTATTTTATCCCGATAGCGATAAAGCGATTTCACCGTCAGCGAGTTCGCCCGGCAAAATTCCTCCTGGCCGGTACGGGTGAATGAGGCATTAAGCATCTCCTGTTCAAAATTGCTCAGGCGAAATTCATCCACAAAGCCTATTCTGGCGGGCGCACCGTTTTCAATATTCGCCATCAAAACCTGCTTCAGCGAATCAATGACGGCATCAGCGCCCAGATTGGCATCGATAAACTCCGCGTATTCAAAGCCTCGGTTAATACATTTATTTTCACTCAGCTTAATAACCATGCTGTTGATATTGATAAACTGACTGCTGTTTCTTTGCAGCCACCTTTTAACCAGACCAAATGGCATTCGGCTATCAATAATTAACAGGCAGGATTTGTACTGAGGCGTGGAGATAATAGAATCGTTGATATAAGTTCCGGTATCCACCAGTATCAGATTAGGTAAAAATGACCTAATCCCTGAGAAAAGATAAATGTCATAACTAAGCAGGAAGACCTTTTTCGTGTTCATAATCATCATCATCATGTTTTTAATTGCAAAGGTTACCCCTCCCTCAAATAGAGAGAACATTCACAATTGATTCGGTTTCCAACGACATACATGTCAAATAATTAATATTATCATTGCAAAGCTAAGGAAAACTTTTTATATCCCCCGGGTTACTACTGCGATCAGAGTTAAAATGATAAGAATATTCCTGTCACCAGAACAGGGAATTTCCTTAGCTACGGCAAGTACAAACAAATGCTCTTACATTCACAACCAGACAAACTAAAATTTCAAAAACACATCAATTTACAGATAAAAATAACTGTAAAGCATTGTCAATCAGAGAATCACTTCGCACGACAGACCATCAGCGTGCGGCGCAAATCCCTGATGCCATACACGTTGCCGTCGATATGGATGACCTTATAATAAAACATCTTCTGTTTTGACATCAGCAGATCCGTTATCGCGTCGGGCAGATCGTCATTATCGTTCTTAACTATTGCCAGGCGCTCCGTACGCAGATATCCGTCGCTGTCCTTCTCTAAAAAACGTAGCGACGTAGTGCGATTCACGGCGTACTGTTTATCATTTACGTCCAGTACGCCCACCTGCGACAGCATTCCGTCTTTTTCCGAAGAGATCCTGAATACCTGGAGAACCTCTCCCTTTATTTTTATCCCGTCCTTTTGCGTATCCAGCTCGATATGATATCTAGAGGTACAAACCAGCGCCGCCGGGATTGCTCCGCGTTCAAGTACAATGATAAACAGAGCGACCAGTGCCGCTATGATGCTAATAAAAATAATTTTGGCACTCATACGCCACCTTTTTTTCATCCATCATACAAATACTGAAAAAATGTTCTTTCAGTTTATTGTTCTTAGACAGACTGTTATCATCATAAAATACGATGACTTTCTTTGCACCGTTACAAATAGTCTTAAACCCTTTCCATTTTTGCGAATGCAGAAACTTAAAAATTTTCTCCGAAGAATTATCATTCGTCGTATACACCTCGCAGCCCCCGGTATTTGAAACATGCACCACGCCGTCGTTATTGCGAAACATGACGGTGAGAAAAATACCTGCACCGCCCAATAAAACCAGGGCAACAACAAACCAGATTAACAGTGTTTTATTCCACGGAAAGGTCACTGCAGGATTAACGGACGCTACGTTTTTCTCAGTAGAACTCAATACCTCTTCGCGGTTATCACTAACCTGCGCCTGAAAAATAAACCCTTCTCTCGGAATGGTGATAATAACGTCATCAATGTCCAGAGAAGAAAATGCCTTACGCAACAGGCTAATACTTTTATTAAGACTATGGCCAGATGGATTCATGCCATACTTAGCCCAGACTTCTTCAATGATCAGTTCCCTGCTTAATTGTCGGGCATTATTTACAATAAAAAAATCCAGTAACCTTGCCACCGAGGCGGAAAGGACAAGCTGTTGATTTTGTATGCTCAATTCTCGTTTCGTTGCGTCGTACAAAACCCGACCATTAATAATCTTTCTCATCCAGACAAACTCTTATACTTTTCTTTCATTATGCAAGCAATTTATACAGAGTATATTTACCTTATACCGGTTAGCAATATAAGAATATTTTTATTTAGATTTTATGAGTCAGGTTTGAAACACGCGCTGCCAACAGGGATATACTTGTGCAAAGCGACAATGAATTTTTTATTTTGATTCTTTAACCCGCTACTGCGATACGTTTCTCCGGGGAGAACGTAACGGATAGTGGCCTCATCATCCGTTGAATTGCACCCCTGCTGCACAATGATTTTAAAAAACGTGTTCCCGGTATTTCTAAGCACCCCTGCCCGCTCATCCAGGGTATAGCGCAGGTCGATCTTTCTCGGGCGAACCACCAGTATCGTATCCAGGGCGATAGCCGGTATCGCTTCGCTTCTTTTCCCTCCGTTGCGCTCCGGAAACATCGTGACGGGCAGCTCCGTGAACTGCACCCGGTAATAGCGCTCCTTATCATCCTGCGGGCCGCGGTAGAAAATCTTAAAAAACTCCCCGGCATCAGGCGCCAGCGAGAACGTCAGCGGCGCAAAAATCAGCTCTCCTTCTTCTATATCCTGGCGCTTCTCCCCGCCCGGCCCGGGCTTATCAATTTTCACCGCAGAAATGCGATACACATTCTGCTTTTTGCTGTCGTTAAAAATGCGTTTGCTTATGAATGACTTGTCCGCAGGCATCTCATAAATCGTGGAATCGAGATGCAGGGCGTGCGCCGAAAAGCTCAGCAGCGCCGCACTGATGATTGCCGCATACCAGCGCTTCATTTGGTGACGCCCAGCCAGTTCGCGGTGACTTTGATTTCGCCGCTGGCGCTAACCACGCCTTCCCAGTCGGAGCCTGCAGCCGTCAGCGCCGAGCGGGAGTCATTCATCGGGAACAGCAGCGATAAGCCGGTGCTGAAGTAGCTTCCGTCGTCGGTGTTATTCGCATCCCACGGCGTTTGCTGCCACAGCGCATCGTTGAGGCTGATGGGCGCGTCGCCGCAGCTATTGCGCACCTGCGTCACGCTACCCGACTGGTTGCTGTACTGAAGATACGCCGGGATCGGCACGCTGATCCCGCCCTGCGCGGAGGTAAACAGGCAGTATGACGTATTGTTAATGGTCGTAGTGTCCCCCGTAACCTGGGCGGTAATACTGTCCGCCTGACGCGGGCCGGAAACAGTGACGACATAATCCATGCCAATCGGGGTATCATCGCCGATGGTGCCGCTGCCGCTTGCCGACGTGGTGTTATTCGACGAGACAATGCTGATTCCATACTCCTTCGGAATAATGTTCAGCTGCAACGATGGCGTGAACTCGTAATGCCCCGACTCCGGCGTTAAGCCATTGCGGAAGGCAAAGGTAAAAGGCTGACTGTTGGTAATGCTGTAGCCCGAGTCGACAAGGTTTTTAAGAAACGTCTTCGACAAAAAGAGATAGACGTAGTGGCCGTCCGTTGAGAAAACATTGTAATAGGCCGTCGTCGCGCTGAAGTTATACCAGTTCGAGCCGTTGCCGGAATAACGTACCGTTGACGCCGCCGGGGTGAAGCCCAGCGCGGCGGAATCGATATAGGCCCTGAAGGTGAGCGAAGCGGTCAGATTCGCGGTCTGCTGAAGGCTGTAGCTGACCATTTTACAAATCACACCGCTTACGTTTCCGACAACCCCCAGCTCGCAGGCGCCGGAGTCATTGGTAATGCTCGGCGTCCCGTCGCTGGCGATCCAAAGCTCCTGAAAAGCGCTGGTCGATTCCAGCGCCAGATGGCCGCGCTTGGTTAAGGTATAATTCACGTAGTTCCAGCGCCCGCTACTTTGATCCTTACAGCGCGCGCCCCCCGCGTAATCATAGTTAACCGAGGTATAGCAGCGGTTAAAGACGTAAGTTTCGCTGCTGCCAGTCGGCATCGCGCGGAAATATTCGTAGGCCGAATCGCTCAGCGACGCAAAGCCGTACGCTCCGCCCACCACGCCCGCGACCGAGCCGACCTGAGCGTGGTAGAAACCGTTGCTGTCTCGGCCCTGACCGGAGATATAGCCGGACGTTGGGCATTGCGTACCGCTGTAACAGCGGATGCCGTTAAACGGCCCGTCAATCGGCGAATTATCGATCCACATATCCTGATAGTTATTCGCCGGAGCCGTCCAGCCTACGTAGCCGAGATAGCCGAGGCTCACCTGCGAGGTGCCGTATTTCACCCAGGTATTGGATCCGCTAAAGCGAGGATCGAGCGCGGAGGGGGTAATAAAATACTCACCGTCCACGGCGTTTTCAATAAACAGAAAGTTATTGCTGACCGAGCCGGACGATGACGCGGTCAACGCTTTCGCCGCCTGTGGCGTCAATGCACACGCAACGAGTAACGGAAGAATTAGGTTAACATTTTTCATAGCATTATCTCTGCGCCATAGTCGATTGCAGTGCGCATTGCACGTCCCCGACCCACGCTGCGCCGCGGGCTTTTTCCAGATCTAAATCGGCTTCGCAGATGTTGCCATTCGCCGAAACAAGGGTAATGGCGGGGAATGTCTTATCGATATCAATCGCGAACTCACCTTTCGCATCGGTGCGCGTTTTACCGATGTGGTTATGAATATCGGTATTGGCCGCGAGCTGCCCGTTCGGATAGCGCACGCGCCCGAAGACGGTCACCATGCTTTTCACTTCCGGCGCCACCACACCAACGTTGCCCGGATAGAGGTTCAGCGACTGCTTACGCCCGGAGACGATATCGAAGCTGTCCTCGGAGTTGCGGTCGTTCATGATCTCCAGCTTGTACTGGGCGTACGGCGGTAGCGCGATAAAGCTCGATTTGCCGCTCAGGACGTAGTGACGGTTATTGATTTTTGCCGCCAGCTTGCCGTCCCCTGCCAGCCCGGTTTTCACGATGATGCCGGAACGCTGGCGCTCTTTGCTGAGGCCGAAATCGCCCCCCGCCCAGGCAACCGAACCCTGGGATGAGAAGTTCAGGTTGGTGGCGTTATCCGCCGATCGGGTAATGGAGACCGTCCCGGCGTTGTATTTGGTGGCGTAACTCATGTTGCCGTTCACGGAATAATCGTTGCCGTAGTTCTGCTCGCCGCTCAGGCGGGTGGAGGCCGCGATCCCCGCCGAGGTAATTGGCCCGTCTTCAAATTGCTTGCGGGCGCTGATGTTGCCCTGCGTTGCACCGTAACGATCCCGCGATGCCCCGACGCTCAGCCAGGAGGCCAGCGGCAGCGAGAAGTCGAGGCTGACGTAACGCTCCTGACGACCGTCGTCATTACGGTTGTTGTAGTAATAGCGCTGCACCCCCGCGCGCAGGCCGACGGTGGCGTAACGCCCGGCGTATAGCGTGGTGCTGTAATCCAGGTTGCGATATTTGTTGCCCGAGTAGCGGTTTTCCGTCTGGCTCACCGTCAGCGATCCCCCGTGCGGAATAAAGCGCCCGAGGTTAATCGTACCGCCAATTGAGTAGTTATCGCGCTCCTGCACCGGCAAATGGTCGCCAATTTTGCTGTCCTCGCGTGACGCCCACACCGAGCCAAACCCGCCGGGAGCGTTGAGGCTCACGCTGCTGACGTTGCGCCAGGTGCCGTCGTTTGCCACCAGCGTTTGAGTGCCCACGCTCACGTATTCATTGACGTTTAAGGTCAGGTCGGTTTCGTTCACGACGTTGGAATCAAAGCCGTACAGCGTGGACTTCACGTTCAGGCCTGAGAGTATCGCCAGCGTCAGAGAGGCCGCGCCGCCGGCAATCCAGGTCTGCTCGCTGCCTGCATTGTGGTAGTGATTGCGTTTGTAGCTTACGCGATCGTAATCCAGCGATCCGCCGAACACCTGCCATGAGAGCTGGTCCAGCCCGGCGGCCTGCTGGCGCGCGAAGATTTTATTCACGCGGCTGACGCGGGTGTTCACCGTGCGACCGTTCACCACGATATCCACCGTCACGTCGTAAACCCCGTAGGGAAAACGGCTGGTGTCAATTTCGTAGCTGCCCATGTTGAAGTTCTGCACGCTCAGCAGGCGCCCGTCGCGGAAGACGTGGACTTCCCCGGCGGCCGGAAGAAAGACCGTAATGGGTGTCAGCGACAGTGCGGTATTTTCCACCACTGTGCTCCCTTTGTTGCCGTAGCTGGCACCGTAGATTTTTCCGCCGTTCAGCGCGTTCAGGCTGGCAATGGACTGCACGTTCCACGTATCCAGCATCCCAAGCGCCAGGCGATAGCCCTCGTAGTCGCGTTCGTACATCGCGCGATACACCTTGCTCGAACTGTTGCTCTGGCCAATACCATATACCGAACCGTTAATATTGAAGTGATGCTCCCGACGCGACAGGGTGTTATCCAGCGTTAAATAGCTGCGCGAGCTGCTGCCGTTCTGATAGTCGTTGTAATAAGTGCCGAAATTGTAATTAAGCACGTTAGAGAGCCTGTCCACGCTGGACGGGCCTAATAAGGTGCTGCGCGCCACTACCGCCTCAGTCAGCGCGTCCCGGCTGACGATCATCTCCAGGTGAAACGACGAAACGTTCAGCTGCAGCCTGGCTTCCGGCGTCAGGGTAATCGCCGTGTTATCGACAAACTTAGCGTCAGCGATTTTTTCCACCATGGCGCGGGTTTTATCCGACAGCACGGCGTTATTTGGCAGGTCGGCAACCATAATCGACTTCACGGTAATATTCCCGTCGACCAGAGAGATCACCGCGTCCGCAATTTTCTGCTGACTCTTTTCGTCCGTTTCCTGATAGCGAATAAATACCGGAACCGTCATTCCCTGCTCCAGCGAACGGGCAAACGCGCCAGGAATAACGTATTTCCCGATCTTCACGGGCGCAGAATGTGCAAAGCCTGGTGTTAACGCTAACGAGAGAAATACACTTCCCCCAACGAGATATTTAAATGACATACGCATCCTTACACATCGGCATTTTAATTTTTGGTACCGGTAATGGCGTTATGTTTTTACTTCACTGTAATAAATTGCTTGCCGTGCCAGATGCCAATGCGGGTACGGCTATTCGACACATCGCTTTTTTGCAGCCTTATTTTTGTGCCCGGCATGACGTAATAACGCTCGCGGCAGCCCCTGCCCTGATCCTGTGCCTTGTCCTTACAGGCGCCATAGGCAATCACACGAAAGGAAACATTGCCGGTATTGGTAATCAGGTCGCCCTGACGGCTGTAGTCGAAGCGCTCCTTGCGCGGAGCAACCACCAGAATGGTGCCAATTTCCGCAGAAGCCGTGGCCGTCGCGGCCTTACCGGCTTTGGTTGTGGCGCTTTCACTGATCGGCTCGTCTATCCACTGCAGGCGGTAATAGCGCTCTTTATCATCCTCCGGGCCTTTATAGAAAAAGCGGAAAACGTCTTTTGCCTCGCCTGGAAGAATAAGGTTGGCGGGAGTCGACAATAATTCACCGGGATTAACGTTCAGCTCTACGCCGCCGGGCAGCGGAGAAGAGAGTTGTTTTACCGTCACGCTTACGTAGCGCGCGGAATCAGTCGTGTTGATAATTTCTTTCGATAATGAACTCGCTTCGGAAGTCATTATCGACGTGATATCACCCACATTAATTGCCCAGCTGGAAAAGGATGTGGCAACCCCTACCAACATGGCTATTGGCACATATTTAGTCATTACTTATTTCCTGAGAAAATTCGGGAGAGTGACTCTCCCGAATTTTATTCATTACGCTGGCGTGGTCCAGGTCGCGTTGAACTGTACTTTCACATCGCCAGTCCAGTAGCCGTCAGGCAGCGCTGAGTAATCTGTTACCGGAGTCGTACCGTCAGAGGTAGCTGAGGAGATGGAGAACTTGAAGCTGGACTGATCGCTCACGCGCTCAGCACCGTTATAAGCACCATCCGCCATCAGGCTTTCGAGGCCAGCGGTTGAAGAGGAGTTAACCAGTACGGTCTCAGACGCGCTTGAAAGCGCATTGCCGTTCCATGCCACACCTACGTCCAGCGTAGACGCATCACCGCTTGCGTTGGTCAGCGTATTGCTGATGACCTGTGCAGTCAGCTCGAAATCTGTCGCACTTTCTTGTCCCTGAATGGTTACGTCAAAAGCGCCGTCCTGAGTGTTAAACCCGTTCAGACCTTCCGCATACTGGAAAGTCAGAGAGTTCAGCGGAGTAACAACCAGCATGCTGGTCGTATCTTTTGTAGCAGTAGCATCCCATGACGCTGTAGCAGATGCAGTCACATCAGCCATTGCATTTGCTGCTGCAAATACAGAAACCAGAGAGGCCACCAGTAATAACTTTTTCATTTTTTTCTCCTGAGAACAAACGCGCAACCAGGCACTCTTTATATAAGAACCTGGCTACTCCATTTAATTGCGAGCGAGATTTGCCGCGCCAAAAAAGTATTATTCGAAAAAACCTTCCTCACAACACTATCAAATACAAAAAACCTTACCACTCCTAAGAAATCTCTTATCAATAATTGGCTGGCAACGCTCATTAACAACATTAAAATCTAAATTATAGGAAATTAATGGATTTTAATTCCAAATTAAACACACATTAAGAATTTTAAATCTGTTTTGCTTTTTTGATACAAATCAAAATAGAAAAAGAATGCAAAAAAGCAAAAAAGCATTGTGAATCAATTAACTATTGAACCTGACTTAAAATAAAAATATTTGTTAAATTTTTGCTAAAAATATGCATCAATTTAGTAAGCAAGGGAAAAATCCTATGCCATATTAATAATGACAGGAATATTCCTGGACTATTAATTAATAATAAATGCTGAGTAACGGGTTATATTTCTCATCTGAACGGAGTGGCTTCAGAATATTCTACAAATAAAGAATATTCCTGGATTAAACAGAATCCGCATAGTGACACGCAACGAAGCCGCCACCGGCACCATTCAGACCATTCCTGACAGTCTTCCATATTTCCTCCATTTTTCCGCTGTGTTGCCTGACTAAACTAGTATCATTCCCCGAAGTGTTTCAGGATGAGAACGTATAACGATGAAAAGCAGTCACAAATCCCGCTGGGCAATCACCGCTGGCATCATTGTGGTGGTCCTTGCCGCCGCCTGGTACTGGCACAGTAAATCGTCAGAGACCGCCGCACCCGCAGGTGCCAGCAGTCAGCCGCAGCGTGCTTCGGGCGGGGGACGTCACGGTATGCGCGGCGGCGCGCTGGCACCGGTACAGGCAGCTACCGCCGTAAATAAAGCCGTTCCGCGCTATCTCTCTGGCTTGGGTACGATTACCGCGGCAAACACCGCCACGGTGCGTAGCCGCGTCGACGGTCAATTACTGGCGATACATTTCCAGGAAGGCCAGCAGGTCAAGGCCGGTGATTTGCTGGCCGAAATCGACCCGAGCCAGTTTAAGGTCGCTCTCGCCCAGGCGCAGGGCCAGCTTGCCAAAGACAAAGCCACGCTCGCTAACGCCCAGCGCGATTTGGCGCGCTACCAGCAGCTGGTGAAAACAAACCTCGTATCGCGCCAGGAGCTGGATACCCAGCAGTCGCTGGTGAGCGAATCTCGGGGCACCATCAAAGCCGATGAAGCGGCGGTTGCCAGCGCGCAGCTTCAGCTCGACTGGAGCCGCATCACCGCCCCGATTGACGGGCGCGTCGGCCTGAAGCAGGTTGATATTGGTAACCAAATCTCCAGCGGCGATACCACCGGCATCGTGGTTATTACCCAAACCCACCCAATTGATCTCGTCTTTACCTTGCCGGAAAGCGATATCGCCACCGTGGTTAAGGCGCAAAAGGCAGGTAAAGGGCTGGCGGTGGAAGCCTGGGATCGCACCAATACGCAGAAGCTCAGCGAAGGGACGTTGCTGAGCCTGGATAACCAGATTGACACCACAACCGGCACCATCAAGCTAAAGGCGCGCTTTAACAACCAGGATGACGCCCTCTTCCCGAACCAGTTCGTGAACGCGCGGATGCTGGTTGCGACGGAAGAAAACGCGGTGGTGATCCCAACCGCCGCGCTGCAAATGGGCAATGAAGGTAACTTCGTCTGGGTGCTCAATAGCGACAACAAGGTCAGCAAACATCTGGTGAAAACCGGGATTCAGGACAGCCAGACGGTGGCGATCAGCGCGGGTCTTTCTGCTGGCGACCGCGTGGTAACGGACGGCATAGACCGCCTGACCGAAGGGGCAACGGTGGACGTTGTTGAGCCGGTGAAACAGGGAGCGAAAGCCTGATGCAGGTGATGCCGCCAGGCTCTACAGGTGGGCCGTCACGCCTGTTTATTTTGCGCCCTGTCGCCACGACGCTGCTGATGGTGGCGATCCTGCTGGCCGGAATTATCGGCTATCGTTTCCTGCCCGTGTCGGCGCTGCCCGAGGTGGACTACCCGACGATTCAGGTTATCACCCTCTACCCGGGAGCCAGCCCGGATGTGGTGACGTCCGCCATTACCGCCCCGCTGGAACGGCAGTTTGGCCAGATGTCTGGCCTGAAACAGATGTCCTCGCAAAGTTCGGGCGGGGCGTCGGTGGTCACGTTGCAGTTCCAGCTGTCGCTGTCGCTGGACGTCGCGGAGCAGGAGGTGCAGGCCGCCATTAACGCCGCTACCAATTTGCTGCCGTCCGATCTGCCCAACCCGCCGGTTTACAGCAAAGTAAACCCGGCCGATCCGCCGATCATGACGCTTGCCGTGACGTCATCCGCCATGCCGATGACGCAGGTTGAAGATATGGTTGAGACCCGCGTGGCGCAGAAAATTTCGCAGGTCTCCGGCGTGGGCCTGGTGACGCTGGCCGGCGGTCAGCGTCCGGCCGTGCGCGTGAAGCTTAACGCGCAGGCCATCGCCGCGCTGGGGTTAACCAGTGAAACGATCCGCACCGCCATCAGCAGCGCCAACGTCAACTCGGCAAAAGGCTCGCTGGACGGCCCAACCCGTGCCGTTACGCTCTCCGCAAACGATCAGATGCAGTCTGCCGATGAATATCGTCAGCTAATTATTGCTTACCAGAACGGTGCCCCGGTTCGCCTGGGCGATGTTGCCACCGTGGAGCAAGGCGCAGAAAACAGCTGGCTGGGCGCCTGGGCGAACACGCAGCAGGCGATCGTGATGAACGTCCAGCGCCAGCCGGGCGCAAACATCCTTGAAACCGCAGACAGCATCCGCGCCATGCTGCCGCAGCTGATTGAAAGCCTGCCCAAATCCGTCAACGTGAAAGTGCTTTCTGACCGCACCACTAACATTCGCGCCTCGGTAACCGATACCCAGTTCGAACTGATGCTGGCGATTGCGCTGGTGGTCATGATTATTTATCTGTTCCTGCGTAACGTGCCGGCGACCATTATTCCCGCCGTCGCCGTCCCGCTCTCGCTGGTGGGTACGTTTGCGGTAATGGTGTTCCTTGATTTCTCGATCAACAACCTGACGCTGATGGCGCTGACCATCGCCACCGGCTTCGTGGTGGATGACGCCATCGTGGTGATCGAGAACATCTCGCGGTATATCGAGAAAGGCGAAAAACCGCTGGCCGCCGCGTTAAAAGGGGCGGGTGAAATCGGCTTTACCATTATCTCCCTCACCTTCTCGCTGATTGCCGTGCTGATCCCGCTGCTGTTTATGGGCGACATCGTCGGGCGTCTGTTCCGGGAATTTGCCGTTACGCTGGCGGTCGCGATTTTGATCTCTGCCGTGGTATCGCTGACCCTGACGCCGATGATGTGCGCCCGCATGCTGAGCCACGAGTCCCTGCGCAAGCAGAACCGCTTTTCCCGCGCCTCTGAGCGGATGTTCGAGCGCATTATTGCCACCTATGGCCGCCTGCTGGCGAAGGTGCTCAATCATCCCTGGGCGACGCTGGGCGTAGCGCTGGGAACGCTGGCCCTGAGCGTGATGCTGTGGATTCTTATCCCTAAAGGCTTCTTCCCGATTCAGGACAACGGCATTATTCAGGGTACGCTTCAGGCTCCCCAATCGGTCTCTTTTGCCAACATGGCGCAGCGCCAGCAGCAGGTCTCAGAAATCATCATGAAGGATCCGGCTGTGGAGAGCCTGACGTCCTATGTCGGCGTCGATGGCACCAACCCGGCGCTGAACAGCGCGCGTCTGCAAATCAACCTTAAACCGCTTGATGAGCGCGATGACCGCGTTAATACGGTGATTGAACGCCTGCAAAACGCGGTCGATCGCGTGCCGGGCATCGCGCTGTACCTGCAGCCGATTCAGGATTTGACCATCGATACCCAGGTCAGCCGCACGCAGTACCAGTTCACCCTGCAGGCCACCACGCTTGACGCGCTGAGCACCTGGGTGCCGCAGCTGGTGGATAAGCTGAAAACGCTGCCGCAGCTTTCCGACGTCAGCAGCGACTGGCAGGATAAAGGGTTAGCCGCGTACGTGAACGTTAACCGCGATACCGCCAGCCGTCTGGGCATTTCCATGGCGGACGTCGATAACGCTCTGTACAACGCCTTTGGTCAGCGTCTGATCTCCACCATTTATACCCAGGCCAACCAATATCGCGTGGTGCTGGAGCACAATACCGACAACACCCCGGGGCTTGCTGCGCTGGATTCGGTCCGCCTGACCAGTAAAGACGGCGGCATTGTGCCCTTAAGCGCCATTGCGAACGTGGAAGAGCGCTATACCCCGCTGTCGATCAATCATCTGGATCAGTTCCCGTCCACCACCATTTCGTTTAACGTGCCGGACGATCATTCTCTCGGCGAAGCGGTGGAGGCCATTCAGGCGGCTGAAAAAGCACTCAGCTTCCCGTCCGATATTCAGACCCAGTTCCAGGGCAGCACGCTGGCGTTCCAGGCCGCGCTGGGCAACACCATCTGGCTGATTGTCGCTGCCGTGGTCGCGATGTACATCGTGCTTGGCGTGCTGTACGAAAGCTTTATCCACCCGATCACCATCCTCTCTACCCTGCCGACGGCGGGCGTCGGTGCGCTGCTGGCGCTGATGCTGGCGGGCAGCGAGCTGGACGTGATTGCAATAATCGGCATTATCCTGCTGATCGGGATCGTGAAGAAAAACGCCATCATGATGATCGACTTTGCGCTTGCCGTCGAACGTGAACAGGGCATGTCTCCGCGAGACGCCATTTTCCAGGCGTGTCTGCTGCGTTTTCGTCCGATCCTGATGACCACCCTGGCGGCTTTGTTAGGCGCGTTGCCGCTAATGCTCAGTACCGGCGTCGGGGCTGAACTGCGTCGTCCGTTAGGCATTGGCATGGTCGGCGGCCTGCTGGTCAGCCAGGTGCTGACGCTGTTCACGACGCCGGTCATTTACCTGCTGTTCGACCGTCTGGCGCTGTGGACGAAAAGCCGCTTCCCGAAACGTGAAGAGGAGGCATAAGTGAGGTTTTTCGCGCTCTTCATTTATCGCCCGGTGGCGACGATTTTACTCTCGATCGCCATTACCCTGTGCGGCGTGCTGGGCTTCCGGCTGCTGCCGGTCGCGCCGCTACCGCAGGTGGATTTTCCGGTGATCATGGTCAGCGCCTCGCTGCCTGGCGCATCACCGGAAACAATGGCCTCCTCGGTGGCTACACCGCTGGAACGCTCGCTTGGGCGCATTGCCGGGGTCAACGAAATGACCTCCAGCAGCTCGCTTGGCAGCACGCGCATCATTCTGGAATTCAACTTCAACCGGGATATTAACGGCGCAGCACGCGACGTGCAGGCAGCCATTAATGCCGCACAAAGCCTGCTGCCGAGCGGGATGCCGAGCCGCCCGACCTACCGCAAAGCTAACCCGTCCGATGCGCCGATTATGATCCTGACGCTGACCTCGGACACCTATTCGCAAGGCCAGCTATATGACTTTGCGTCAACCCAGCTGGCGCAGACTCTCGCCCAGATTGACGGCGTGGGTGATGTGAGCGTCGGGGGAAGCTCCCTGCCCGCCGTGCGCGTGGGGTTAAATCCGCAGGCGCTGTTTAACCAGGGCGTGTCGCTGGACGATGTGCGCACCGCCATCAGCAGTGCCAACGTGCGTAAACCGCAGGGGGCAATTGAAGACACTCGCCATCGCTGGCAAATCCAGACCAACGATGAGCTCAAAACCGCAGCCGAATATCAGCCGTTAATTATTCACTACAATAACGGCGCGGCGGTGCGCTTAAGCGATGTCGCCAGCGTCACCGACTCGGTGCAGGACGTGCGCAACGCGGGGATGACCAACGCCAAGCCGGCGATTTTGCTGATGATCCGCAAGCTGCCGGAAGCCAACATTATCCAGACCGTGAACAGCATTCGCGAGCGGCTACCGGCGCTGCAGGAAACCATTCCGGCAGCCATTGATTTGCAGATTGCCCAGGACCGATCCCCGACTATCCGCGCCTCGCTTGAAGAGGTCGAGCAGACGCTGGTTATTTCCGTTGCGCTGGTGATCCTGGTGGTGTTCCTGTTTCTGCGCTCCGGTCGGGCGACGCTTATCCCCGCGGTTGCCGTGCCGGTCTCGCTGATCGGCACCTTTGCCGCCATGTACCTGTGCGGCTTTAGCCTCAACAACCTGTCGCTTATGGCCCTGACCATCGCCACCGGTTTTGTGGTGGATGACGCCATCGTGGTGCTGGAGAACATCTCCCGCCATCTGGAAGCGGGCGTGAAACCGATGCAGGCGGCGCTCCAGGGCACGCGCGAGGTGGGCTTCACCGTGCTCTCCATGAGCCTGTCGCTGGTGGCGGTCTTTCTGCCCCTGTTGCTGATGGGCGGCCTGCCGGGACGGCTGCTGCGGGAATTCGCCGTCACGCTTTCGGTCGCCATCGGTATTTCGCTGGTGATATCGCTGACGCTCACGCCAATGATGTGCGCCTGGATGCTAAAGCGCAGCAAACCGCATTCACAGCCGCGTCGTAAAGGCTTTGGCCGTTTCCTGATGGCAATGCAGGAGGGTTACGGAAAATCGCTGAAGTGGGTGCTCAACCACACCCGCATTGTCGGGCTAGTGCTCATGGGCACTATCGTGCTCAACGTCTGGATGTACATCACCATCCCGAAAACCTTTTTCCCGGAGCAGGACACCGGCGTGCTGATGGGCAGTATTCAGGCCGATCAGAGCATTTCGTTCCAGGCGATGCGCGGAAAACTGCAGGACTTTATGAAGATCATCCGTGAAGATCCGGCCGTCGATAACGTCACCGGCTTTACCGGCGGGTCACGCGTCAACAGCGGAATGATGTTTATCACCCTCAAACCGCGCGGCGAGCGTGAAGAAACTGCGCAGCAGGTGATTGACCGCCTGCGCGTGAAGCTCGCCAAAGAGCCGGGCGCAAACCTGTTTTTGATGGCCGTTCAGGATATTCGCGTGGGTGGCCGCCAGGCTAACGCCAGCTATCAGTACACCCTGCTTTCGGATGATTTAGCCGCCCTGCGCGAATGGGAGCCGAAGATCCGCAAGGCGCTGGCCGCCCTGCCGCAGCTGGCGGACGTTAACTCAGACCAGCAGGATAACGGTGCAGAGATGGCGTTAACCTACGATCGCGAAACCATGTCACGTCTGGGCATTAACGTTGAAGCCGCCAACAGCCTGCTGAATAACGCCTTCGGCCAGCGCGAAATTTCCACCATCTACCAGCCGATGAACCAGTACAAGGTGGTCATGGAGGTCGACCCGCGCTACACCCAGGACATCAGCGCGCTGGATAAGATGTTTGTGATTAACGGCGACGGCAAGGCGATCCCGCTCTCTTACTTCGCCAGCTGGCAGCCGGCCAACGCGCCGCTCTCGGTTAATCATCAGGGGCTATCGGCGGCGTCGACCATCTCATTCAACCTGCCTACCGGATCGTCGCTTTCTGAAGCCAGCGATGCGATTAACCGGGCGATGACCCAGCTTGGCGTGCCCTCCACCGTGCGCGGCAGCTTTGCCGGTACCGCGCAGGTATTCCAGGATACGATGAATTCGCAGGTGATCCTGATTCTGGCCGCTATCGCGACGGTCTATATCGTGCTCGGCGTACTGTATGAAAGCTACGTTCATCCGCTGACGATTCTTTCAACCCTGCCGTCGGCGGGGGTTGGGGCACTGCTGGCGCTGGAGCTGTTTGGCGCGCCCTTCAGCCTGATTGCGTTAATCGGCATTATGCTCCTCATCGGCATAGTGAAGAAAAACGCCATCATGATGGTCGACTTCGCACTCGACGCCCAGCGCAACGGCAATCTGACGCCGGAAGAGGCGATATTTCAGGCCTGCCTGCTGCGATTCCGCCCCATTATGATGACCACGCTGGCGGCGCTGTTTGGCGCCCTGCCGCTGGTGATCTCCGGGGGTGACGGTTCCGAGCTGCGCCAGCCGCTGGGGATCACCATCGTTGGCGGCCTGGTCATGAGCCAGCTGTTGACGCTCTATACTACGCCGGTGGTGTATTTGTTCTTCGACCGTTTGCGCCTGCGTTTTTCACGTAAAAACAGAACCACGGTGACCGAGTAAATGACCGACCTACCCAGCAACGTTCGCTGGCAGCTATGGATTGTCGCCTTCGGCTTTTTTATGCAGTCGCTGGATACGACCATCGTTAACACCGCTCTCCCCTCAATGGCGAAAAGTCTGGGCGAGAGTCCGCTGCATATGCATATGGTGATTGTCTCCTACGTGTTGACGGTGGCGGTGATGCTGCCGGCAAGCGGCTGGCTGGCGGATAAAGTGGGGGTGCGGAATATCTTCTTCACCGCCATCGTGCTGTTCACCGTCGGGTCGCTGTTTTGCGCTCGGGCGAATACGCTCGATCAGCTGGTCATGGCGCGCGTGTTACAGGGCGTTGGCGGTGCGATGATGGTCCCCGTCGGGCGCTTGACGGTGATGAAGATTGTCCCCCGCGAGCAGTACATGGCGGCAATGACCTTTGTGACGCTGCCGGGCCAGGTCGGCCCGCTGCTCGGTCCGGCGCTGGGCGGCATTCTGGTGGAGTACGCCTCCTGGCACTGGATTTTCTTGATCAACCTGCCGGTGGGCATTATCGGGGCGATTGCCACGCTAACCCTGATGCCGAACTACACCATGCAAACGCGGCGCTTTGATTTCTTCGGTTTTGTTCTGCTGGCCGCCGGTATGGCGACGCTGACGCTGGCGCTCGATGGGCAAAAAGGGTTGGGGATATCGACTCTAACGCTGAGCATTCTGGTCGCGCTCGGGATCACCACCGTTCTCTGGTATCTGCGGCATGCCAGAGGGAACGATAAAGCGCTGTTCAGCCTGAATTTGTTTAAAAATCCGACCTACCGTCTGGGTCTGCTCGGCAGCTTTGCAGGACGCATCGGCAGCGGCATGCTGCCGTTTATGACGCCGGTATTTTTACAGATTGGAATGGGGTTTTCGCCGTTCCACGCGGGGTTAATGATGATCCCCATGGTGCTCGGCAGCATGGGGATGAAGAGCATTGTGGTGCAGGTGGTAAACCATTTTGGCTATCGCCACGTGCTGGTGGCCGCCACGCTGGGGCTGGCGCTGGTCAGCCTGCTGTTTATGGCCGTGGCGCTGATGGGCTGGTACTACGCCCTGCCGCTGGTGCTGTTTTGTCAGGGAATTATCAATTCCATGCGCTTCTCGTCCATGAACACGCTCACGTTGAAAGATCTGCCGGACGAGCTGGCGAGCAGCGGTAACAGCCTGCTGTCGATGGTCATGCAGCTCTCCATGAGCGTGGGCGTCACCGTTGCCGGGTTACTGCTCGGCATGTACGGACAGCACCATCTGAGCATCGACACGCCGGTCGCCCATCAGGTGTTTTTGTATACCTATCTCAGCATGGCGGTGATTATCGCCCTGCCCGCCTTCATCTTCGCCAGAGTGCCGGATGATACCCGTAAGAATGTCGTCATCCGACGCGGCAAAAGGAGTGCACCATGAAATTCTGGCGTCCCGGCATCACCGGCAAGCTTTTCGTGGCGATTTTCGCCACCTGTATCGTACTGCTGATCACCATGCACTGGGCGGTGCGGGTCAGCTTTGAGCGCGGCTTTATTGACTACATCAAACACGGCAATGAGCAGCGCCTGCAGGGGCTGAGCGACGCGCTGGCTGACCAGTATGCCCAGCACGGCAACTGGCGTTTTCTGCGCAATAATGACCGCTTTATTTTCCAGATCCTGCGTTCGCTTGAGCACGATACCGGTGACGATCGTCCGGGTCCCGGCATGCCGCCGCACGGCTGGCGCACCCAGTTTTGGGTGATCGACCAGGAGATGCGCGTCCTGGTCGGCCCGCGCGCGCCGGTTCCCCCGGATGGCACAAGGCGTGCCATCACTGTGAACAACGCGACCGTCGGCTGGGTTATCGCCTCGCCGGTGGAGCGCCTGACGCGCAACACCGACATCAACTTTGACCGCCAGCAGCGCCGGACAAGCTGGCTGATTGTCGCCCTCTCCACGCTGCTCGCTGCGCTCGCCACCTTCCCACTGGCGCGCGGCCTGCTCGCCCCGGTGAAGCGACTGGTGGAAGGCACGCACAAGCTGGCCGCCGGGGATTTTTCCACCCGCGTGGATACCCGCAGCCAGGACGAACTCGGCAAGCTGGCGCAGGACTTTAACCAGCTCGCCAGCACGCTTGAGAAAAACCAGCAGATGCGCCGCGACTTTATGGCCGATATTTCACACGAGCTGCGCACTCCGCTGGCGGTGCTGCGCGGCGAGCTGGAGGCCATTCAGGACGGCGTGCGCCAGTTCACGCCCGAATCCGTGGCTTCGCTGCAGGCTGAGGTCGGTACGCTGACCAAGCTGGTGGACGATCTGCATCAGCTGTCCATGTCCGACGAAGGGGCGCTGGCCTACCAGAAAGCGCCTGTGGATGTGATCAACATTCTGGAAGTCATCAGCGGCGCGTTCCGCGAACGCTTCGCCAGCCGCAACCTGAAAATTGATCTCTCACTTCCGGACAGCGCCGTGGTGTTCGGCGACAAAGATCGCCTGATGCAATTGTTCAACAACCTGCTGGAAAACAGCCTGCGCTATACCGACAGCGGCGGCGGGCTGCATATTTCTGGTCGACAGGAAAACGGGCGTTTTGCCCTCACCTTTGCAGACTCCGCCCCTGGCGTGCAGGACGCGCAGCTGGAAAAGCTCTTTGAGCGTTTTTATCGCACCGAAGGTTCACGCAATCGCGCGAGCGGCGGTTCCGGCCTGGGGCTGGCGATTTGTGTGAACATCGTCGAAGCGCATAATGGCACGATCCGCGCCGCCCATTCGCCTTTTGGTGGGGTTAGCATTACAGTAGAGTTACCTCTGGAACGGGATTTATCGAGAGAAGCATGACCGAGTTACCGATTGACGAAAACACCCCACGCATTCTGATCGTGGAAGACGAGCCTAAGCTTGGACAGTTATTGATCGACTATTTACGGGCGGCAAGCTATGCCCCGTCGCTTATCAGCCATGGCGATCAGGTATTGTCGTACGTGCGCCAGACCCCGCCGGATCTGATCCTACTGGATTTGATGCTACCCGGCACCGATGGCCTGACCCTGTGCCGCGAAATTCGTCGCTTCTCTGACGTGCCCATCGTGATGGTGACCGCCAAAATCGAAGAGATAGACCGCCTGCTGGGTCTTGAAATCGGCGCGGACGATTACATCTGCAAACCCTACAGCCCGCGCGAAGTGGTCGCCCGCGTGAAGACCATTCTGCGCCGCTGCAAACCTCAGCGCGAAATACAGGCGCTGGACGCGGAAAGCCCGCTGATTGTCGATGAAAGCCGTTTCCAGGCGAGCTGGCGCAGCAAGCTTCTGGATCTCACGCCTGCTGAGTTCCGCCTGCTGAAGACCCTCTCTCATGAGCCGGGAAAAGTTTTCTCCCGCGAGCAGCTGCTTAACCACCTGTATGACGACTACCGCGTGGTGACCGACCGCACAATCGACAGCCATATCAAAAACCTGCGCCGCAAGCTGGAGGCGCTTGATGCCGATCAGTCGTTTATTCGTGCAGTGTATGGTGTGGGATACCGATGGGAAGCGGATGCGTGCAGGATTGCGTAACTTTTCGCCGCTGAAACCCGCCTCTGGCGGGTTTTTCTTTTCTGGAATCCATTCAGGAATCAACCATACTCTTTTTACCGGTTCGCTTACTTATAACTGGTGCTTATCATTTTACTTTCGATCAAGGAGTTCCTATGTCTGGTTGGTTCGAATTAAGTAAAAGCAGTGATGGTCAGTTCAGGTTTGTGTTAAAAGCTGGAAACGGAGAGATCATCCTTACCAGTGAGCTTTACACCAGCAAAAGTGCGGCTGAAAACGGCATCGCTTCCGTACGCACGAACAGCCCCCTGGATGAGCGCTTTGAGAAGAAAACGGCCTCTAACGGTAAGTTCCATTTCAATCTCAAGGCGGGCAATCATCAGGTCATTGGCAGTAGCCAGCTTTAT
Organism: Enterobacter sp. UNJFSC 003; assembly: GCF_036903355.1. Taxonomy (NCBI): domain Bacteria; kingdom Pseudomonadati; phylum Pseudomonadota; class Gammaproteobacteria; order Enterobacterales; family Enterobacteriaceae; genus Enterobacter; species Enterobacter sp. UNJFSC 003. The sequence continues at coordinate 443,149 of NZ_JBAKHK010000001.1, read as the reverse complement.
GCAACGGAACAATCGCGTGATAAGGGCATCACCTCGGTCAAAACCAACGGTTCTGTCCAGACGGTAAAAGACAACACCTGATAGCACAAAGCGCGCCGTGCGAGCGATGACGCGACCCGGCGCTTTACCTCCCCGCCCCGCAGCGCTACAATGCCCGCCCTTAAAGTGGGGGATCTCCCCTTACCGCTGCACCAGGTGCACGCGGATCTGACCTGTCATCAGAACGAGAACAAACATGTTTAAACCGGAACTCCTTTCCCCGGCGGGAACGCTGCAAAATATGCGTTACGCTTTTGCCTATGGTGCCGACGCCGTGTACGCGGGCCAGCCGCGCTACTCGCTGCGCGTGCGCAACAACGAATTCAACCACGAGAACCTGCAGCTCGGCATCAATGAAGCGCATGCCCTGGGCAAAAAATTCTACGTGGTGGTGAATATCGCGCCGCACAACGCTAAGCTGAAAACGTTTATCCGTGACCTGAAGCCGGTCGTGGATATGGGGCCAGACGCGCTGATCATGTCGGATCCGGGTTTAATCATGCTGGTTCGGGAGAATTTCCCGGAGATGGATATTCACCTTTCCGTACAGGCCAACGCCGTGAACTGGGCAACGGTGAAGTTCTGGAAACAGATGGGACTGACCCGCGTCATTCTGTCTCGCGAGCTGTCTCTTGAAGAGATCGAAGAGATTCGCACCCAGGTGCCGGATATGGAGATCGAAATCTTCGTTCACGGCGCGCTGTGCATGGCCTACTCTGGCCGCTGCCTGCTGTCCGGTTATATCAACAAGCGTGACCCGAACCAGGGCACCTGCACCAACGCCTGCCGCTGGGAATATAACGTCCAGGAAGGCAAAGAGGATGACATCGGCAACATCGTGCACAAGCACGAGCCGATCCCTGTCACCAACGTTGAGCCTACGCTGGGCGTCGGCGCGCCAACCGACAGCGTGTTTATGATTGAAGAAGCCAAGCGTCCGGGCGAGTACATGACCGCCTTTGAAGACGAGCACGGCACCTACATTATGAACTCCAAAGACCTGCGCGCCATCGCGCACGTCGAGCGCCTGACCCAGATGGGTGTGCACTCCCTGAAAATCGAAGGCCGCACCAAGTCCTACTACTACTGCGCACGTACCGCGCAGGTTTATCGTAAAGCCATCGACGATGCCGCTGCCGGTAAACCGTTCGACACCACTCTGCTGGAGACGCTGGAAGGTCTGGCGCATCGCGGCTACACCGAAGGGTTCCTGCGTCGCCATACGCATGACGATTACCAGAACTACGAGCATGGTTACTCCATTTCGGAGCGCCAACAGTTTGTGGGTGATTTTACCGGCGAGCGCAAAGGCCCGCTGGCGGCAGTCGCGGTGAAAAACAAATTCACCAAAGGTGACAGCCTGGAGTTGATGACCCCGCAGGGCAACATGAACTTCCGTCTGGAGCATATGGAAAACAAAAAGGGTGAAGCGATTGACGTCGCACCGGGCGACGGACACGTCGTCTGGCTGCCGGTTCCTGAAGAGGTCGAGCTGGAGTTCGCACTGCTGATGCGTAATTTCGAGGGTGAAAATACCCGAAATCCGCACAGCAAATAGTCAATCAGCGGGATTTTTTCACATCGGGATAATTCTTAGAATCGGATCACATACCGCTTCGTTCAATACGGGTATTATCCCCAGCGCTGAAAAACATAACCCATAAATGCTAGCTGTACCAGGAACCACCTCCTTAGCCCGCGTAATCTCCCTTACGTGGGCTTATTTTTTTGTTTAACACAACGAAATAAAAGCAATTACTTCAGGCCGCGTTCACATATTGACCACATCGATACTTAAAGCCTCGCTAACCGCCCCGTCAGTAAAGGACACGTGAAACACATCAGCTGAGGCAGACGGCACGCTGGATGGTTGTCAGAGAAAATGCCAGGCAGCACGACCTGCGCGACTGGTAAGCCAGTTCAGCCAAGTGGTTTCAATGAGGCATGTCTGGACCCGACGCAGCCCCTCGTCGTGGACGAAGTCGGTCACGATGTATATTAGGGTAAGGTTGCGGATCGCGCATGCGATTTCCTACAGAGAATTTAGTGTATTCATAGGTTCAGAACTTTAGCCAGGTTGGGATCATCTACTCAGACGGTGCGCGTCAGTGGTTAGTCAGACCTTCAAGACGGATTGCGACGCCAAACGAAAGCTCGGTAAGTCATGTCGTCATAACGAAAGTAAATGCATCATCAAGTAATCCTGTCCAGGCAACGACGACTACGATTCAATCCCCTTCATTAGCGACTGAAATAGGTTCTACGGCGATTTCTTGCGGAGCTGCTGCGGGTCTAAAAAGCGCTGTATTAACCTACCGCCTACTTAAATCGCTCGACATCCGAAAGTTTACTCTCGTTATTACAAAAAATGAGCCGAGCGGACCGCACGCGGTTAACTGAGGAAATCATTCGTATCCGAAATCCTGGGATCTCTAATTCAGGGGTTAACGCAGCGATGAAGGCTGGGATGTACCCTAAACGTTATCCCTCGGAAGCGCTGCAGTTGCTCTTACAGCGAGAGTTGTTGAAGGCTATTTCAAACTCCTCAGCATTTGTTGGAAGTGCTATCTCAGGTACAATCCGGAATCCTCAGAATATTACACAATCTGGTAAATACGTTTTTGGTTTGATTCAGTCTTTTTCATTTACAGGAAGTTTTTGACCTGGACATGATAAATTACATCAAAAAGAGCCTTGCATTAAGTACGGTGATAACAGGTGAAATGGCGACTGACGATCGCCAACGGCTTGAATCATTGAAACATCGCTTAAAAGGTCAGTTCGGTGTTCCTGTGGGTGTACATATGACAGGCATTCCATTAGCAATAAGCACCTTACTCACTATTTTTTGCTACGCTATGCTACAAGTTTCTGTCTGGATCTTGCTATTTCGCCTGTTCGGCTTACCTGAATTTAAGGTAATGATGGGAGTATTCCTTGCAGCAGTGGTGTATTGCATGGTTGTGATGAGCACGATGTTTTTAACTGCCAGAGGGTCCTTAACGGGATATAAACTGCATATTTCTGTTATTACACTGACTGGCTTGATGAGCATCGTTTACTTTATCTGGACGTGGATTTCACTTTTATTCGGCTCTGTAGAGAATTACACACCGCAAATAACCTCATTATTAGGGTTGGGATTTTTCTGCCTGAATATCGTGTGGATGAATACGTCAGTCTTTTACCGTTCAATTGCGCTAACGCTACATAATCGGGTATGGCGTAAGCAGTTGAAAATAGAGGTAACGCAAATGGAAGAACTCAAACGTTGAGGGTAGGAATCCATTGAGCAAAAGTCGTATAAAGAGTCAACAAAACGGGGCGCATCTTTCGTTGTAAAGGAGCCCCTTTTCACGCGGGTTTATTTTTCCCTTTCATCCTGTTCTTACCCGCTTTTTTCCTCTCTGCTATACACTCTAACTAACGCTAAAAAAGGGAGCAGCGCGGATGGCAACCTATCCAGACAGTTTATTGATTCTCAACGGCAAAAGTGCGGGCAACGATGTGCTTCGCCAGGCCATTACCGAATTACGGGAAGACGGTGCGCGCATTCACGTGCGGGTGACGTTTGAAAAAGGCGACGCGGCACGGTACATCGATGAAGGCATCCGGCTGGGCGTCAAAACCATTATTTCCGGCGGCGGAGATGGCACCATCAATGAGATCGCCTCCGCGCTTATCGACCTGTCCACGACAGACCGCCCGGTGATGGGGATTTTGCCGCTTGGCACGGCTAATGATTTTGCCACCAGTGCCGGGATCCCAGAAGACTTCGGGAAAGCGCTACAGCTGGCAATTCTGGGTAAAGCGACCGCCGTAGACATTGCGCAGGTGAATGATAAAACCTGCTTTATCAATATGGCGACGGGCGGCTTCGGTACGCGCATTACCAGCGAAACGCCGGAAAAGCTAAAGGCGGCGCTGGGCGGCGTGTCATACCTGATCCACGGTCTGATGCGCATGGACACGCTGAAGCCCGACCGCTGTGAAATCCACGGTGAGAACTTCCACTGGCAGGGCGACGCGCTGGTGATTGGCATCGGCAACGGGCGTCAGGCGGGCGGCGGACAACAGCTTTGCCCGGAAGCGTTGATCAACGACGGTCAGCTCCAGCTGCGTATTTTCACCGGCGACGGCCTGCTGCCTGCGCTGTTCACCACGCTGACGCAACCGGAAGAGAGTCCAAATATCATCGCCGGGAAATCCGCGTGGTTTGAGGTGATCGCCCCACACGGCATGACGTTTAACCTCGACGGGGAACCGTTAAGCGGAGAGAGGTTCCGCATCGAGGTCGTACCGGGCGCATTGCAGTGCCGGTTGCCGCCAGATTGTGTGCTGCTTCGCTAATACACCGCCACCTCACGCGCCATTTCGCGGGAATATTGTTGGCTGGCAGTGACCAGCATCCGCGTATAGTCCGTTTTAGCCTGCCCGGCGACCAGCTCGTCGACGGTCAGGCTTTCGAGGATTTTACCGTACTGCATTACCGCCACTTTCTGACACAGATGGGCAATAACGCCCAGATCGTGCGTTACCATCAGATAGGTCAGGTTCGACTCGCGCTGCAGTTGTGCCAGCAGGTTGAGGATCTCGGCCTGCACGGAGACGTCCAGCGCGGAGGTCGGCTCGTCCAGCAGCAGCACCTGCGGCTCCAGAATCAGCGCGCGGGCAATGGCAACGCGCTGTCTCTGCCCGCCAGAAAGCTGATGCGGGTAACGGTCACGAAACGCCCTGTTCAGCCCCACTTTATCCAGCAGGGCGTGAATGCGTCGCTCCCGGTCTTTGATGCCGTGGATTTGCAGCGGTTCTTCCAGAATGTCGCCGATCGTGTGGCGCGGATGCAGCGAGCCATAAGGATCTTGAAAAACCATCTGCACCCGGCGGCAGCGCTCCTGACTGATGCGTTTCTCCAGCGGTTTGCCGCCAATGGCCAGCTCGCCGTCCCAGTGCGTAAACAGGCCGGCCAGGCACTTTAATACTGTGGTTTTGCCCGAGCCGGACTCCCCCACCAGACCGTAAATGTCACCCTCTTTCACGCTGATGTTCACGTCATCCAGCACCCGATTGCGCTTCTCACCTTCGCCAAACGCCAGGTTGAGGTGTTTAATCTCGATCATCTCTGCTCCTTACTCGGTAAGCCAGCTGGCCTGGCGCTGCAGTACCGGCAGCGTCGGACGACGGTGGTTAATTTCCGGCAGCGCGCTGATTAACCCTTGGGTATACGGATGCTTCGCGTTGTGCAGATCTTTCGCCGCGATGGATTCCACCACCCGTCCGGCGTACATCACCAGCACCCGGTCGCAAAAGCTGCGCACCAGGTTGATGTCGTGGCTGATGAAGATTAGCCCCAGCCCGCGAGACTGCACCAGATCGTCCAGCAGACCGAGCACCTGTAAACGCACGGAGACGTCCAGCGCCGAAGTGGGCTCGTCGGCAATCACCAGCTCCGGATCAGTAATCAGCATCATAGCAATCATGATGCGCTGCCCCTGCCCGCCGGAAATCTCGTGCGGATAAAGGTGATAAACCCGCTCCGGCTGGCGAATGCGGACCACGTCGAGCATCTCCAGCACTTTGGCTTTTGCAGCCGCTTTGCCTCCCGGATGATGGGTAAGCCAGGCTTCGGCTATCTGATCGCCGACGCAGACCACCGGGTTGAGCGAGTATTTCGGGTCCTGCATGATCATCGAGATTCGCTTGCCGCGGATCCCGCGCATCTGCGCCTCGCTAACGGCGCGTAAATCCACGTCGCCAAACTGCATGCGCGTGGCGCTGATGCGGGCTTTCGCCGGGTGCAGGCGCAGTAACGCCCGCCCGACGGTGGATTTGCCGGAGCCGGATTCACCGACAATCGCCAGCTTTTCGCGTCCGAGCTGAAAAGAGACGCCGCGCACGGCGTTTGTCACCGCGCCACCGTTGATAAAATCGACGTGGAGATCGCGCACGTCGAGCAAAGGGTTATTCGCTGCGAGGATCGAGGATGTCACGTAAGCCATCTCCTAAGAAATTAAATGCCAGACTGTTGATCAGGATCGCCAGCCCCGGAATAGTCACGACCCACCAGCACTCCATCATGTAAGTGCGACCGCTGGAAATCATCGCGCCCCACTCCGGCTCCGGCGGCTGTGCGCCAAGGCCGAGAAAGCCCAGCCCGGCGGCAGTCAGAATGATCCCCGCCATGTTCATGGTGATACGGATAATGACTGACGGCAGACACAGCGGCACAATGTGACGCCACAGCACGCGCACCGGTGATGCCCCCTGTAAACGCACCGCAGAGATAAAATCAGCCTGGCGCAGTGAAAGCGTTTCGGCACGCGCCAGACGGGCAATCGGCGGCCAGGCGGTGAGCGTAATGGCAATCACCACATGCTCCAGCCCCGGGCCAAGCGCCGCAACAAACGCCAGCGCCAGTACCAGGCTTGGGAAGGAGATAAAGATATCGGTCACGCGCATCAGTACCGCATCAACCTTGCCACCGAAATAGCCCGCGGTGACGCCCAGCAGCAGCCCGAGCGGCCCAACGGTAACGGAGACCAGCAGCACGATATAGAGCGTGATCCGCGAGCCGTAAACCAGCCGGCTGAAGATATCCCGGCCAAACTCATCGGTGCCGAACCAGTGCTGCACGTTCGGTGCCGCCAGTGCATTATTGAGATCCTGCACCAGCGGGTTGTAGGGTGCGATCAGCGGCGCGAAGGCGGCCACTATCAGCAACAGCAGGATAATGCCGCCGCCAATGGCGGTGAGCGGATTGCGCGCCATTTTGCCGACAAACCCAGCGGCACGCTCGCAGGCGCGTTTGATGCGCTGACGGCGTTCAGACTGCCCTGCCCCCCGCGGCGTATCCAGAGACACGGTCATGATTTCGTCCTCGGGTCAAAGAGTTGATACAGCATGTCGGAGAGCAGGTTGAGCATCACGAAGATTACCCCTACCAGCAGCACGCAGCCCATCACCGCATTCATATCGCCCAGCAGCAGGCTGCCGGTGAGATACGAGCCAAAGCCGGGCCAGGAGAAGACGGTTTCGATCAATACGGCCCCTTCCAGCAGCGAGCCGTACGCCAGCGCCACCACCGTCAGCAGCTGCACGAGGATATTGCGAAAGGCGTGGTTCCAGATCACCTGACGCTCGGTTAAGCCCTTAACGCGCGCGGTGATGATGAACTCCTGCGAAAGCTGCGCCAGCATAAAGCTGCGGGTCATGCGGCTAATGTAGGCCAGCGAGTGGAAGCCGAGCAGCGAGGCCGGTAGTACCAGATGGTTAACGGCATTCCAGAACACCGCGCCGTTTCCGGCCAGCAGCGCATCAACGGTCATCAACCCCGTGCGACGGGGCACGACGCCTTCCAGCCCCAAATCCAGACGACCAGCGCCGCCCACCCAGCCAAGCCAGGCGTAGAACAGCAGCAGACCCATCATTCCGACCCAGAAGATCGGCGTGGAGTAACCCGCAAGGCTGATAATGCGCACCACGTAATCGGAAATGCTGTTCCGACGCGCCGCCGCCAGCACCCCGAGCGGAATGCCGAGGCCCGCGCCAACGAGGATGGCCATCGTCGCCAGCTCCAGCGTCGCGGGGAAGACGCGCAGGATATCGGCCGTCACCGGTTTCCCGGTCAGCAGCGCATTGCCTAAATTGCCGTGCAGCAGGTTGCTGAGGTAGAGACCAAACTGGGTAAGCAGGGATTGATCAAACCCCAGCTGGTGATACACCTGCTGATAGGTGCTGTGATCGGCATCCGGGCCGACAATGGCCAGCACCGGATCGACGGGCATCACGCGGCCAATAAAAAAGGTCAGCAGCAGCAGGCCGAACAGCGTCACCAGCACCTGCGTTAACCGTTTCGAAACGCGCCGGGTACGGGATCCGGGGGAAAGGATCGCCACGCTCATTGTTTACCTCCGGTTTTATAGACTTCACGCAGGAACGTGGTGGCAGAGGGATGGGACTGGAAATTTTTCACCTCATTACGCACCACCACCGAATCGACCATCTGCGACAGGGGAATCATCGCCGGGATCAGTTCGTCATAGCGCACCTGGATCTGCTGGTAGTCGGCCACCTGTTTTTTCGGATCGCGCTCCAGCAGGGCTTGATCAATCATCTCGTTGAGCGGCTTATCGTAGAAGCTGGTGCGCCAGCCCTGGAAGTTGGTCAGGCGGGCTTCATCGCTGTTATCCGGGTTGTAGACCAACGCGCGCAGGCTGGAGTTCGGATGCGGCTCGACCCCGCTACCGCCGCGCCCGACCAGCATGTCGAACTTACGTTCTCGCATTGCGCCATAAATCTGGTTGCCGGTGCCGGTGATGATTTTGGCGTTAATCCCCGCCTGCATCAGGGTGGACTGTACGGCAATGGCGATATTCAGAAACGGCTGATCGGCCAGCACGCGCAGAGTGGTATCAAATCCGTCAGGATAACCCGCCTCCGCCAGCAGCTTTTTGGCGCGCGGGATATCGAGCTTATAGCCCGGATCCGGCAGCGTTGAGGGCATGCCCGCTTTGATCGGACGCTGATGCAGCACGCCGTATCCCGGCATCAGCGCTTTATTGATGCCCTGATAATCAATCAGATAACGCACTGCTTCACGGACTTTCGGGTTAGCGAAGTGCGCCTCTTTCATGCTCATCGCCACATAGTAGACCGTGCCTTTTTGCACGGCCTCCACGGTGAGCTGCGGATCGTTGCGCAGGGCGTTGATGTCCGCCACCGCCATATTGTTGGCAATGTCGAGGTCGCCTTTCTCAATCATCAGGCGCAGGGTTTGCGACTCCTGGAAATGACGCAGCACCACGCGGTTCATCTTCGGCGCTTCGCGCCAGTAGTGCGGGTTGCGCTGCATGCGCAGCACGTCTTTCGCCTGCCAGGTTTCGAGCATGAACGGGCCGGAACCGGCTTCGTTGGTGGTGAGCCAGCGGTTGCCCCAGTCGTTATTGACCGCATGCTGTTGGACCGTTTTGCTGTCGAGTACGCCCAGATTGCCAAGCGCGCCGAGGGAATAAATCACCAGCTGTGGGTCATTGGCTTTCGGCAGAACAATTTGCACGGTGTATGCATCCGGCGCACGTATCTGCTGGTCGACGTTTTTCTTGCTGAAACCGTAGGATTTCCACACCGACGCCTGCGCGAGGTTAAGATGCAGCAAACGCCGCATCGACCAGACCACGTCTTGCGCCGTCAGCGGATTACCAGAGTGAAACGTGACGTCATCGCGCAGATGAAAGGTCAGGGTTTTGCCGTCAGGGGCAATATCCCAGGATTTCGCCAGCGCGGGCCTGACGTTGGTGAGCGCGTTCGGGTCAAGCTCCACCAGCGAATCATAGAGATTGACCACGATGCCCACCACTTCATTCCCGGTCATTGCCGCCGGATCGAGGGTTAGCAGGTTATTCATATTCATGCCGATGATGAGCTGGTCGGGCGGCGTTTTTGCGTACACCGCACCGCTCCCCATCATCAGCGAGAGCGCGAGCAAGCACGCGCCGGCTAAGGGAGATCGTTTCATGTATATATCGCCTGTAGGGTACGTTTTTATGCGTCAGTCGTGGCTGACGGTATTGGCTTCGATATATGCAAAATTAATGTCTTCGCCCAATCCCGGGCGGGTTGGCAGGCTGACCATGCCGTTTTCGTCCATCGGGTCAATCAGGCTGTTGAGGTACGCCGCCGGTTCGTCGTAGTCGAGGAACGGGTGCAGCAGGCCGCGCTCGTACCAGCGGCAGTTCTTAATGGCACCGATTACCGCCAGGCTTGCTGCGCCGTTACCGTGAACCTCGCAGTCCATACCAAAGGATTCCGCCAGATGCGCCACTTTCAGCGTCGGTGAAATGCCGCCCACCCCGTTAGCGCCGGCCCGCAGTATGTCGCAGGCACCTGCTTTTACCCAATCCGCGCGGCTGTGGTGTTTGCCACCCAAGCTTTCCGGTCCGATAATCGGGATCGACAGGTTCTCTGCCAGCCAGGCGTAGGAGGACATGCTCTCCTCTTCCATCGGCTCTTCGAACCAGGCGAAGTTGAGTTTTTCCAGCGCTTTGCCGATGTAGAGCGCTTCCGTACGGCTGTACCAGTGATAGCCGTCGATCATCAGATCGATGTCCGGGCCAACCGCTTCACGTACGGCGGCACAGGCTTTAACGTCCATTTTCGGGTTCGGCGCAAAGGAGACTGGTGGCATCCAGGTGTGCAGCTTGATGGCTTTATAGCCGCGCGCCACCAGCTTCTCCGCAAAGCTGGCGTACTCCTCCGGCGTTGAAAGCCCGCCCGGCAGGTCATCGCCGCACATGGTGCTGCCATAGGCTGGGACGCTGTCACGGTAGCCGCCCAGCAGCTTCCAGACCGGTATATTCAGCTTGCGGCCCGCCAGATCCCACAGCGCCTGCTCAACGAAGGAGAGCGCGCGTTCGGTCAGCTGATGGGCGCTGCCGCGCTGCCAGTGCACCAGGTCCTGCCAAATTTTTTCGCGGTCGAAGGCGTCCTGACCGATCAGCACTTTGCGAAAGAAAGTGTTAACCACATACGGACGCACCACTTCCGGCGGCGCGAACGCGTACCCTTGAGTGCCATCGTCTGCGGTGAGGGTCAGCATCGCCATTTTTGCCATGCTTTCCGCCCCCGGATGGGAATGTCCTGCGCTGTCGGAAACCCGACGCGTCGGATACTGGAAGACGGTGACGTTTACAGATTCGATTTTCATTATCAGTCCTTAACACGACAGAGGTTCAGTGTGTCTTGTATTTTGAAAAGCTGTTTCGAAACTAACTGTAAGCGCAAAATTCGTCCGCTGCCTTAGACAAATTCCGCTAAGCTTCGACCATTTTTTGTGCATACGCACGACGAGGAGTGACAGTTTTCACAAAAGAAAGCGGAACTGTGACGGGGATCGGAAGGGATGTTTGAATGAAATAAAATAGGGTTTCGAATTTTCTGTATCCCTCTCCCCGATAGGGAGAGGGGAAAATGATTAAGCAATCGTCACTTTGCTATCCAGATACACGTCCTGGACCGCGTTAATCAGCTTCACGCCGTCGGCCATGGTTTTCTTAAACGCCTTACGGCCGAGGATCAACCCCATGCCGCCCGCGCGCTTGTTGATCACCGCCGTGCGCACCGCGTCGGTCAAATCGGTGTCACCGCCTGCCGCACCGCCGGAGTTAATCAGCCCTGCGCGGCCCATGTAGCAGTTCGCCAACTGGTAGCGCACCAGATCGATCGGGTTATCGCTGGTCAGCTTGCTGTAGACGCGGTCATCGGTGTAGCCGAAGTTCACCGCCTTATAGCCACCATTATTCTCGGCCATTTTCTGCTTCACAATATCGGCACCGATCGTGGCCGCCAGATGGTTCGCCTGACCGGTCAGGTCCGCGGACACGTGGTAATCCACGCCGTCTTTTTTGAATGCGTTGTTACGCAGGTAAGCCCACAGCACCGTCACCATTCCCAGCTCGTGCGCGCGTTCGAAGGCGGCAGAGATCTCTTCTATCTGACGACGCGACTGTTCAGAGCCAAAGTAGATGGTCGCCCCGACCGCCACCGCGCCCATATTGAATGCCTGCTCGACGCTGGCGTACAGGGTCTGGTCGTATTCGGTGGGATAACTCAGGGTTTCGTTGTGGTTTAGCTTAACGAGGAATGGAATCCGGTGGGCATAGCGCCGCGAGACGGATGCCAGCACGCCGTAGGTCGATGCCACACAGTTACAGCCCGCTTCAATCGCCAGCTCAACAATGTTCTTCGGATCGAAATAGAGCGGGTTGGCGGCGAAGGACGCCCCCGCGGAGTGCTCTACGCCCTGGTCAACGGGCAGAATAGAGAGATACCCGGTACCAGCGAGCCGCCCGGTGTTGTAGAGCGTCTGCATGTTTCGCAGTACGGCTGGCGGCCGGTTATTGTCAATCATCACGCGGTCTACGTAATCGTGGCCAGGCAGATAAAGCTGCTCGGCTGGAATGGTCATACAACGATGCTGTAAAAGGCTGTCGGCGTCTTTGCCAAGCAACTGCGCAATATCAGTCATAGTGATGCTCCCGTAAGTCCGACGTGAGTCGGAGCGTGTATCCAGGCCCGCCGTTTTGCAGGCAGACTAAGCCTGGTACCGACTTAACAGATTTTCCACCTTCTGTATTTTTTTTCAGCACAATCTGCTGGCTCGATTCGTGTACAACAAAACTGTTACATTGATCAAACAATCACCACAAAGGTATTTAAAAGGTATTATTGAGTGGTATGTTAAAGGCGTACCCTCTCTGACATGCAGGATTAAACAATGAAAACGAAAGTCCAACTGTCATTCATGATGTTTGTTGAATGGTTTATCTGGGGCGCATGGTTCGTACCGCTGTGGCTATGGCTGAGTAAAAGCGGCTTTACCGCCGGGGAAATTGGCTGGTCTTATGCCTGTACCGCCATTGCGGCGATCCTCTCACCTATTCTCGTCGGCTCGCTGACCGACCGCTTCTTCGCGGCGCAAAAGGTGCTGTCGGTCCTGATGTTTGCTGGCGCTGTCCTGATGTACTTCGCCGCGCAGCAAACTCAGTTCAGCACCTTCTTCCCGCTGCTGCTGGCCTACTCCCTGACCTATATGCCGACCATCGCGCTGACCAACAGTATCGCGTTCGCCAACGTGGATGACGTCGAGGCTGATTTCCCGCGCATTCGCGTGATGGGCACCATTGGCTGGATCGCCTCCGGCCTGGCGTGCGGATTCCTGCCGCAGATGATGGGCTACAGCGACATCTCCGATACCAATATTCCGCTGCTGATGACCGCGGCCAGCTCGGCGCTGCTCGGCGTGTTCGCGCTGTTCCTGCCCAATACGCCGCCAAGGAGCACCGGCAAGCTGGATATTAAAGTGATGCTGGGGCTGGATGCGCTGATCCTGCTGCGCGATAAAAACTTCCTCGTGTTCTTCTTCTGTTCGTTCCTGTTCGCGATGCCGCTGGCCTTCTACTACATCTTCGCTAACGGCTATCTCACCGAAGTGGGGATGAAAAACGCCACCGGCTGGATGACGCTCGGCCAGTTCTCCGAAATCTTCTTTATGCTCGCGCTGCCGTTCTTTACCAAACGCTTTGGTATTAAGAAGGTGTTACTGCTGGGTCTGATTACCGCCGCCATCCGCTACGGGTTCTTTGTTTACGGCGGGGCGGAACAATACTTCACCTACGCCCTGCTGTTCCTCGGCATTCTGCTGCACGGCGTGAGCTACGACTTCTACTACGTGACCGCGTATATCTACGTGGACAAAAAAGCGCCGGCGCATATGCGTACCGCTGCGCAAGGCTTGATTACGCTGTGCTGTCAGGGCTTTGGTAGCCTGCTGGGTTACCGCCTGGGCGGCGTGATGATGGAAAAAATGTTCGCTTACAAAGAGCCGGTGAATGGGCTGACCTTCAACTGGGCCGGAATGTGGACGTTTGGCGCAATCATGATTGTGGTGATTGCCGTGCTGTTTATGCTGTTTTTCCGCGAATCGGATAAAGAGATCGCCGCCATTGAGGTGGTCGAAAGCGATTCTGCGCTGACACAAGGGGAAGTTAAATGAAACAAGAACGTATTCTCGGTGCTCTTTACGGGCAGGCGTTAGGGGATGCGATGGGCATGCCGTCGGAGCTGTGGCCGAGAAAGCGTGTGAAAGCACACTTCGGCTGGATCGACCGTTTTCTACCCGGCCCGGCGGAAAACAATGCTGCCTGCTATTTCAACCGCGCAGAATTCACCGACGATACGTCGATGGCGCTGTGTCTGGCGGATGCGATTATTGAGTGCGACGGGGAAATCAACGCGGATGTTATCGGCAAACATATCCTGCGCTGGGCGCTGGATTTCGATGCATTTAATAAAAACGTGCTCGGCCCGACCTCCAAAATCGCGCTGAATGCGATTCGCGACGGCAAGCCGGTGAGCGAGCTGGAGAATAACGGCGTGACCAACGGGGCGGCAATGCGTGCCTCCCCGCTGGGCTGTCTGCTTCCCGCCACCCGCCTTGAACATTTTGTTTCACAGGTGGCGCTGGCCTCCAGTCCGACCCATAAATCGGATCTTGCTATCGCGGGTGCGGTGGTCATTGCCTGGGCGATTTCCCGCGCCGTTGAGGGTGAGTGCTGGCAGAACATCGTCGATGCGCTGCCGGGCATTGCCCGCTTTGCGCAGGAAAGTCACACCACCACCTTCAGCGCATCGCTGGCAGCGCGCATTGAGCTGGCACTTAAAACGGTGCGTGAAGCCAACGGCATAGAATCTGCCAGCGAGCAGGTGTACCAGCTCGTTGGGGCAGGCACCAGCACCATTGAGTCCGTTCCGGCGGCCATTGCAATGGTCGAGCTTGCAGGAACCGACCCCAACCGCTGCGCCATTTTATGTGCCAACCTCGGAGGTGATACCGACACGATTGGCGCAATGGCGACGGCAATCTGCGGGGCGCTGCACGGCGTACAGGCGATTGATCCGGCGCTCAAGGCCGAACTTGATGCGGTGAATCAGCTTGATTTTGACCACTACTGCGAGAGACTCCTGCACTTCCGGGAGCAAAGGGAGGGCGTATGAATTCGCTGGCACCACGCCTGGAGACATTGCACGCCACGCGGCCCGTCACGGTGCTGGGCGCGGCGGTTATTGATGTGATCGCCGATGCCTACGCCCTGCCCTGGCGCGGGTGCGATATCGAGCTTAAACAGCAGAGTGTGAATATCGGCGGCTGCGCGCTCAATATTGCCATCGCCCTGAAGCGGCTCGGCATTGCGTCACAGAATGCGCTCCCCGTAGGGCATGGCGTGTGGGCAGATATTATCCGCAATGCGATGGCAAAACAGGATCTGCAGAGCGCCGTGGAAGCCGAAAGCGGGGATAACGGCTGGTGTCTGGCGCTGGTAGAGCCTGACGGCGAACGGACCTTTATGTCGTTTAGCGGCGTAGAAAACCAGTGGCAGCCCGCCTGGCTTGAGGCGCTCAACGTGCCGGCCAACAGCCTGGTCTATTTGTCCGGCTATCAGCTGGCCTCGCCGTGCGGCGAGCTGCTGACGGGCTGGCTGGAAGGGTTGCAGGACGTCAGTGCCTTTATCGATTTTGGACCACGCATTGCGGATATTCCCGACGCGCTGATGGCGCGCGTGATGGCCTGCAAACCGATCGTGTCGCTTAATCGTCAGGAGGCGCAAATTGCCGCAGAGCGACTGGGGGTTACTGTGGAAATGCTGGGCGCTTGCTGGCAGCAGCGCTTCCACGCCGCGCTTATTGTGCGTCACGATAAAGACGGAGCAATGTGGTATGACGGCGCGGACTCGGGTCACGTTCCGGCATTTCCCGCCACGGTAGTGGATACTATTGGCGCGGGGGATAGCCATGCGGGCGGTACGCTGGCCGGACTTGCAGCTGGCTGGCGTCTGGCTGATGCGGTGCGGCTGGGTAATGCGGTTGCGGCTTGGGTGGTCAGCCACCGTGGCGGCGATTGTGCCCCAACGCGCGAGGCGTTACTCCTCGCACACAAAGACGTATAGATCGCTCCGGCAGTAGCTGATGCTATACTCGATCGGCCGGTGCTGTTGGTCAAGCGCAACCTGCTTGATTACCAGCACCGGTATTTTATCGTCCATCTTAATGTGCGCCTGAAATTCACTGTCCGGCATGCGGGCGCTTACCCATGAGCGGGTGCGCTGCGGGAAGATATTCTGGCTGCGGAAGTAGTCGTACAGTGAAATCCCTATCTCATCCGGATCGGGGATAAACGCCACCGGCACCCAGGACTCTTCAATCGAGACGGCGTCATCATCAACATAGCGGATGCGCTTAAGCAAAAAGACATCGCTTTCCGGCGCTAACGACAGCTGGTTCGCCACCTCCTCTGGACACTTCACGACGCGTTTGTTGACCCACAGCGTGTTAGGCGTTTTGCCGCGCAGCACCACCTGCTGAGAAAAGCCGCGCGCCTCTTTGAGTGAATACTCGAAGATATTGTTGATTTGGGTTCCGTAACCGCGGGAGCGCGTCACTACCCCCTCTTCCTCCAGCGCCTGCATCGCTTTACGCACGGTAATGCGCGACACGCCGGTTAACTGGCTCAGATCGCGCTCGCCGGGCAAAATATTCCCGTGCTCCAGCATGCCGCTTCGTACCGCATTTTTTACCGTTTCGGCAAATTTCAGGTACAGCGGCGTGTTGTCCGGCGCGGCGATCCGTTCATTCAGTTGAGCGATTAACCGGGTATGCGCTTGTTCCATCTCTGTTTTCTCAGGCGTGGTGTTTCCTGCCAGTATACTGGGTTACCACCACGCATGAAAATGATGAACCGGCCCAATACCGTGACCTACTTCCAGAGTATCGGCTTTTGCCAGCGCCGCGGAGAGCCAGATTTTAGCTTCGCCCACCGTATCGGCCCAGCTTTCATGCCGGGGCCGCAGCGCCGCCAGCGCGGCAGAGAGCGTGCAGCCCGTGCCGTGGGTGTTTATGGTTTGCACGCGCGCCGCGGTAAAACGCATTTCGCCATCGAGGGTAAAGAGCCAGTCCGGGCTTTCGGCATCATCAAGATGACCGCCCTTCATCAGCACCGCGTCGCAGCCCATCGCCAGCAGCGCGTTCCCCTGCGCTTTCATTTCGCGTTCAGTTTGCGCATGCGATGTGCCTAACAGCGCGGCGGCTTCCGGCAGATTGGGCGTGATCAGCGCCACCTGCGGCAGCAGCTTTGTGCGCAGCGTCTCCACGGCGGAGGCGGAGAGTAGCGGGTCGCCACTTTTCGCCAGCATGACGGTATCCAGCACCACGTTTTGCACCTGATAACGCTTAAGCCGCTCGGCCACCGCTTCCACAATGTCCGTTTCGGCCAGCATGCCGATCTTGGTGGTATCAATACGAACGTCGCTGAACACCGAATCCAGCTGCGCGGCAACAAAATCCGGATCGATTCGGTAGACCGACTGCACGCCGCGCGTGTTTTGCGCCACCAGCGCGGTAATGACGGAACAGCCGTATGCGCCAAGGGCGGAGAAGGTTTTCAGGTCAGCCTGGATACCCGCGCCGCCGCTGGGATCGGTACCGGCAATGGTCAGAGCGTTAATCCGCTTCATGCCTGCTCCTCCAGCATATAGAGTGCATCCAGGAACGCGCTGGCAAAACTGCCCGGGCCCCGGGACTGCGCTACAGCGGCCGTTCCGGCACGCTTCATCCATCCGCAGGCGGCTGCCACGTTGTCTAACCTGTCACCCGGCAGCGAACAGCTCGCCGCCACAACCGCCGAGAGCGCGCACCCCGTACCGACGACGCGAGTCATCAGCGGGTCGCCCCCCGTTACCGTGCGGGTTTGCTGCCCGTCGGTGATGTAGTCCACCTCTCCCGTGACCACAACAATGGCATGGGTCTGAAGCGCCAGCGCCTGCGCGGCGGGTAACGCCCTGGCAGCGGTATCGGTCGTATCGACCCCACGTCCGCCCGCGCTCATTCCGGCAAGCGCAAGAATTTCAGAGGCATTGCCGCGAATGGCTGCGGGGTTGAGGGCGAGAATTTGATGGCAAAAACGCGTGCGAAACGCCAGCGCCCCAACAGCAACCGGATCGAGCGTCCAGGGCTTGCCTGCCGCCACGGCGCGCTCAATCGCACGTCGCATTGCCTGGGCGCGAGATGACGTCAGCGTGCCCACGTTAATCAGCAACGCATCGGCGAGCGCGGCAAACTGTTCGGCTTCTTCGGCTTCAATTACCATTGCCGGAGAAGCGCCCAGAGCGAGCAGCACGTTGGCCGTGAAGGTTTGTACGACATCGTTGGTCATACAGTGCGTGAGCGGGGAACGGGTTCGGAACTGATGTAAAACGTGTAGATCGAGCAGGTCAGGCTGCATGGTTTCGCTCCTGCCTTGCGTGAAGAAGCGATGACCGGGAAGGCATCTGACTTCCCTACGCTGGCATTATCCAGATCAGGTAATACGGGTATTTCTCAGCCTTCACAAAGAAGGGCACCCCGAGTCAAATAAAACAAAATCAAAAGGTTGCGATTAACGCCCCGTTAATCCCTGTTCTGGATCATGCCAGCGGAAAGCCAAAGACTCAACCCTAAAAAATGCTCTGTGTGCAAGCTTGTGTCCCAAGTTGTGGCTCATAGCACCAAACACCGAACACAAAAAAGGCCGGGTTTCCCCAGCCTCAATAGCACAATTGAAGGTGCCTTCACAAACCTATTTACCTAGATGTGCTCTTAGCTTAGCGGTGCCGATAGACATAGCCGCGCCAGGTGACATTCTGTTAGTGGAACTAGTAGACCGCCTGAGCAGTCTTAACGCTGAGAATTGGGAAGCACTGAAAAGCCAGATCGATAGTAAAGGTTTACGGGTGGTAGCTCTCGATCTGCCTACCAGTCACGTTGTATTAGCCGCACAGGGGGAGCTTGTGCAATCCATGTTGGCAGCTATCAACGGTATGATGTTAGAAATGCTGGCAGCAACCGCCCGTAAAGACTACACAGACCGCCGCCGTCAGGCAGAGGGTATCAGCAAAGCGAAAGCTGGGGGCGCTTACAAGGGCCGTCCAGTAAATGAGAAGCTACACGAACAGATCCGCGCATGGTATGAAGCAGGTAAGACAAAGAGCGAGATCCATCGCCTCACAGGTGCAGCAAGAACCACCATTAACAAAGTGCTGGCGGCGTAAACCTCCCCCGTTTCGGGGCCACTTGGTCCCTGATATCTGGGTATTGTCGGGGTAAAAAACCGGGAGAGGCTCAAATTGCGCTTAATAGCTCAACTAATGGCGCAAAGCATCGCCCTCTCTCCCAAATCTTCTGTTACGAAATGTAGTTTCACTTAGATCTAATGCTTGTTGCGCATGTGGTTATTGTTTGTAAAATGACCTCTGTGATTATTTCTATAATCAGTAAAGGGACTTATGAAACAGTACAACAACGATCCTACCCCTGAAATTCTTTCATCTTTTGATAAACCAGCGTTCAGTGATAAAAAAATTGCTGAAATGGGTCAACAATGGCAGGAACTCATTACTAAACAGCAAACCGAACTCCAACAGCATCCAGTGAACGAGATCTTTCGCATCGAGATTGAAGGAAGTCTGACTCGTGACGGTGGCATACTCAAAACCGCAACATCCACTTCGGAAGTCGAGATCAGCACAGGTCAAAAACTCGGGGTCGCTCAAACTCAGGATGCAGTCGTTTATCCCGAGGGTACTGAGGCGACAATAATCAGTGGTGCAGGAGAGGCTGAACATAATAACGCACGCCGTAGCGTTGCTCTTGTCGGCAGTCGTCTCAGCAATGGAGATGAAATAACAAGTACCCCTCAGGGATCAGAAATACTGGTTCTACGTCGTGGCATTCCAGCAGCAAAGGGATTTCTTGTTGATAACTTTGAAGTAGACAAAATGTTGGCAGCAGAAACTGCTCACTGAGGGATCACTGATGGTAACGCAAAGAACACTTGCAAAGCTGGGTAATAAAACGAGGTACGGGCACATCGTTTCTGCCTCATCAACTATTTTTGATGAAGACCACAATCCATTGGTGAGGGCTGGTGATAAAGCATGGTGTGATGTTTGCAAAGGTGCTTTTGAAATCAATGCAACCTATACAGGACTCCTCGAAGCGGGTTTCATCGCGGGTGATGGAGACCTGGTTTTATGTCACTGCAAAGATAACTTTGTGATCGCCATGTCCGGCTTCACTGGGGAACGTCATCCGGGATTCATGAGCGCTAAATCAGCAGTCGCTGCTGTACCTTTGGTGCAACAAGCCCAGCAGGAACCAGAACAACACGCCCAGACAGCGAAAAAGAAAACAGGCACAGACGCTGGTTTTGCCGTTCTCCCCTATGGCGCCACCACAGAAGCCTGGCAACGCTTGTTATTCACAGGCACCCCACCAGCAGGAGCAAAGGAACTATTCTCTACACTGAACGGCCCGGATGAAAGATACAAAGCTGGTTCGATTATGCTTCTGGTTGATCCTAATAAGCAGGACGACGAACAGATCGCCCACATGAAAGCCGCGAAAGCGCGAGTAGATGCAGCATTGGCCCCCTTGACGCATGAGGAAGCTAACTTACTGCACAAACACTACGCTACCATAGCTAATTTCACCAGCTACGCTGATACAGGAATTGGTCTTGCTGCTGATCCTGTTGGAAAATACTTTGAGAGTATCGAAAAAATACTCCAAGAGATCCAGGAAACATATTAAAACACCTACTTAACACGTGGTGCATTAATTGGTGAACAATTTTATGTACGACGCAGCCAGTTGTTTAAAGAGCTTGAATCCATACTCAAAGTCAACTTCCTGAATAAGGCTATGAAATTCGGAGAGTATACCAAAATAAAAAATGCACTCGGCCTGTCCAGTAATTCTATTACCCACAAATGGAATGAAACGGGGATCAGTGACATTGAAGGTTATGCTACCCACATCGAACGGGCAGCTAAATACGTAAAAGCAATGCGTTACACTGGTTATTTAGGCATTGGTTTTAGCGGACTCCATTCTCTTAACGAAATCCATGAGGCATGTTCTGTTGGTCGCGAAGCTGAATGTACCAAGAAAAAGTATACTGAGATAGGTAGTTTTGCTTTGGGTACAGGTGGCGGTGTTCTCGCTGGTGGCGGGGCTATACCATTATGCGTCGCAATAGGCGTTGGTACTGCTGGTGTTGGCGGGCTTGTTTGTACCGTTATTGCAGGTGTTGGTTTAGGGTACGCTGGTAGCACAGTGGGAAGTGCTGTTGGGGAATTAGGCGGAGAACAGTTGTATGACGTTTTCGGCAATTAATTTTCTGACGATACATCGAGTTGAAATCGCTGGGATCTTTTTGATTCTCGGAATAATTAATTATGTTTCTTACGTGATTTATGACAAATTAACCAAGAGAAAGTTCATGACCCTTTGCTCGCTATTTGTCGATAAATTTGGAGCAAGACCAGCAGAAGTTTTAATTTATCAGGATGGGGGATTCTTTTTCTCGTTTATGCGTGATGCATTCTTTATTAAAGCATTATACTTTAAAGAGAACTCATTCCATACGCGAGGAATGGATAATGAGCAAATCCGATTCATTAAAGAACTTCCTAATCAGTACACCGATTGGTTACGTGTAAAAGTGCGGCTTTCTGTCGTCGGTATTATTTTTCTATTCATGATGTTATCAGCTTTCTATTTACCAACGTTCATTTAACGGAAGTAAAATAAATAGCCAAGCGAAAAACTTGTCTATTTTATTCACTCCCAATCAATACCATCGATTACATAAGAAACAGAGGATAAGGGAAACGTATGCAAATAGCGTTTAGTGATCCCTCCGCTTTTCTCGTGACCTACGGTTTGCTGTAGGTACAGAATGTTTTTCACCCAACCAGCCATAGCAGATGAACAGACGCTGTGGCGGATCGAATGCAGTAACCGCCGTTGTCCGTAATCATCCAGATACGGGATACCAAGCTGATCTCGTAGGTCAGCAAAAACCTTGCCGATCTTAGCCATGTTTGTACCCGCCACTTCTGAGAAGATCCGCTCTTTCCACTGGCGATCAACGTATTCCATGAATCCCCATTCGATCAGCTTGGGATGAATAACTACCTGTCTTGTAGCATTCTCCGTCTTCCCTTGGCCTCCTTCGGCAATCAGGAAATAGTAGCGCTGGCTATCTTCGTCGAATTTAAATTGTGACTTCTCCAGTTTGCCTATCTCGCCTCTTCTCGCCCCCGTATATGCCAATAATAACGTGATCCATTTTTGCCAGTTATCAGGCTGCTTAAGCGCCCATCCAACAAACTTTTTCATCTCCGCCGTGCTGTATGCGCCAAATCTTGCTTTTGATGGCGCAGCCACTACGCCATCAGTTGGCGATTTAGGCAGAATGTCTTTGCCCTCGGTAAGAAAAGTTTTGAACAGTGATTTGTAGATCTTGAGATGCTTATGGATGGCCTCAACACCAACCAGATCATCCGGTGGCACGTCATCACATTCTATCAATTGATGAATGGACATTGAGCGGTAAGGCTGAACAACGCGCTTAGGGAGATTTTCAACGACCTCCATCACCTGTTTAATGCTCTGTTTGGTGATCGCCGCGACATCAGTTTCGCCTCGCAAGACAGTTAGCAACAATTACATGTAACGCTCATTTGCCATTGAGATCGATTTCGTCCAGTTTCGCCCCTTTTCGTCTTTGTACATCGCCCACGCATCCGAGAGGGTTAGCACTTTTTCCGGTTCGGCTGGCGGTTGAGATTCCACGATTTCAACAGGAGGAGCTATCTGCTGGTGGGACAAAAGTGGATTTCTCACAGCCTTGGGTTCTGGCGCAATCAGATTAGACAAAAATGATTCGAACACGAGGAGCGGCGTAGCTAATGATTTAACAAAAGGAATGTGCGGAATGATGCTAATCATCAAAGCACATGCTTTGCGATAACCTCATGAACATACCCTTTTGTACCGCAAGTGCATTACGCACGGACAAAAAGAAATGAAATCCAATGATTAGCATGTCGAATTTCGGTCCCCTACGCTGGCATTATCCAGATCAGGCAATACGGGTATTTCTCAGCCTTCACAAAGAAGGACACCCGAGTCAAAGTACTAATAAAACAACTAATTACGAAGAAACAACATACATATATTTATGTGTAACCGGGGACTCTGCTCAGGTGCAAGGGGTCTCGATTTATCACTGGTTGCGTCATTCAGGCAACCAGGAAGCGTTTATTAATGCTTTAGTCTATTTCTATTAGAAACCCGTTAATTGTGGTTCCAAAGTTGTTAATAGAATTTTAAAAAATCATTATTCTCCATTTTTACAGTGTTTTTATTTCATTTTATTTTCGCACCGTCCGATCTTTTATAAGACATAAAAACATGTTTCATATGAAATTAAAAAATAAAATAAACATCATAAACTTCTCGAACATCTATATTCCTATCAAGAGGTTAACGTTCAGTCATTATAGCGCTATTCTTACGTGAGGTAATGTATACATTAAATAAAGCTTACCTCTCCTTCATCCAATCATTGAAAATATCGGTCTCATGCATGATTTAGATCAAAATCATCAGACTGGCTTTAATTGATAGTTTATTCACGTTGCTAAAAAAGATTTGAGCAATAATTACTCTGTTTAAAAGTAAACATTTATGTATCACCCCTGCTCAATGAAATTACAAACGTTCAGCTTAACTATCTTTTTAATTACGTTATTGATGTGAGTTCTTCAAATGAAGCCTTTAATGAAATCTGCTATTTCTGTTGTTGTGTTGGGTATTGTGTTAACAGGTTATACTGATATCGCTCGGGCAGCTATTGTCAGTACTGACGACGTTCAGGATCATTTAGGCTGGACTCAGACACAATTAAATCAACAAATTTACGATCAAATTCAGGATAACTACGATCGTACCTCCAATGTTAATAGCGCTGTTATCACGATGAAGCAAGAGAACGTATTCCGTGATGATGCAATCAAAACCGCTGGTGATAAAGCAGACCAGGCTTTGCAACAGAATGTTGTCAACGGTTCTGACATTATCACGCTGCATAGCGACGTAGGAAATCTGGCAGCCAATGTATCAAACGTCGATCGCGAAGCTAAATTAGCGGGTGCGCTTGCCGATACCGCTAATCAAAAAGGTGATGCTGCTTTAAAAAGTGTTGCCACTAACGGTAATACAATCATCAGTATTCAAAACGTTAACGGCGTGCAGGATAGCCGTCTTGATGCTCTCGAAAACGCACCAAAGCCAACAAACGGTGCCGATGGAAAAGAGGGGGCTAAAGGGGATAAGGGTGATACCGGCGCGACAGGGAGAAAAGGCGACAAAGGAGATACCGGCGCTACGGGCTCGCAAGGCATCGCGGGAATAAGTGGGCGCGACGGTGTGAAGGGCAACAACGGTAAAGATGGCGTCACCACGACCGTAACAAAAATGCAGCTAGACACCGCGACACAGGCAAAAGTCGCTACAAATAGCCAGAGCGTTGCCACCACGGCTCAAGATCTGCAAGCCACAAAGCAAACCTTACAAGCAATGAACAACAATAATAATCAGCAATTCAAATCATTACATGATGAAGTGGATAATAACAAGAAGCAGGCAAATGCAGGGATTTCAGGTGCCATGGCGATGGCGGGTCTACCGCAAGTACAAACAAATCAGCGCGTCATGTTCTCTGCTGGGGGTGCGACCTATAACGGTGAAAGCGCGCTGGCTGTGGGTGCATCCGTTAACTTCACTCCACATGTAATAGCGAAAGTCAGCTTCTCAGATGATACCGCGAATAACATGGCCGCCTCCGTTGGCGTCGGAATGGGCTTTTAACAAAAAAGCACATCCTTATAACACGTGATTTATTTAATACCAGATCATATCTGGTGAGAATTACGATGATAGCCAAGAGCATGTCCAAATATATATTTATCTCAGCTGTGCTTTATTTGATGCTCATCTCTGTTGGGATTTGGATCGGGGTAATGTACGTCTCATATTACTTATGCAGTTTATAAGGCAAGAAAATGAAAAAGTTAATGATGATGATGAGCGCGACGTTGCTTGCAGGCTGTGTTTCGCCTGACCAGCGTATTGCGGATTGCACCGCGAAAGGGGTGAGCTACGATACCTGTTATTTGTCTGAACAGCAGAGACAGCAAGGTATCAATAATGCGTCTCTGTCAGCAGCTTATGCCAACGCGGCCAGAGCGGCCGATACCCACTCAAAACACCCTCACCACAATTAAGGTATTGCGATGAAAACGAAATTAGCCCTGATGACGCTGTTATTCGCGCTTGCAGCGACGCCGGCCCATGCCATTAACGCGCATTATCGTGCGCAACTCGAGCGTTCGGGTTGCACTCAGGTCAGTGATGGCGATGGCTCTTGTGACATCCATAAAACCAAAGCCGAAAACGCCGCGCAAAAACCGTCGGCAACACAGATCCACGATCCAATGCGAGAAGCGACTTTTACATCGGGTAACGTTAATGCCACGATTTCGAACGGCTTTTTTAACGCAACGGTGAACGGCAAGAAGGCCTCCGTTAAGCGTCTACAGGCTAATTTCTTTGAAATTCATGGTAGCGGATTTGTTATATCCATTAGCCTTGATGAAAATGGTATTAATAGCGCGTCCTGGAATAACACCAAAGGTCGCGACCACGGTCTTTTGCAGGTCACGCAGAAATAACGATCTCAGGGAGGCAATTCGCCTCCTTTTCACACAGCAAAAGGCACGATTTGTAACACTCTGGCCGCTACTTTTACAGTCGCAATAAAAATAGCGTAAGCCGCTGTTTTCCTTGCAGAGACATTGTCTCTTTTTTGTTAAAAAGGGGGATATTCCCTCCCCCGCACGCCATGTAACAAAACAGTAAACAAATTAACCATTGAGCCCCGTGTAAAAAGGCTCTATATTGGCGGCGTTTTTTAGACACCCCCATCTGTTTTTTAACTTTTTATTCAATCGTGGCGCATAACGAAGCCGCGGTTGTAGGAGTGATATGATGACGGATAAAGTCCGTATTGACACCGTAGATGCCCATAAAAGCAACGAAACCTATCTGGCCCGTCAGGCCGAGTTTGAATCTAACGTCAGGAGTTATCCGCGCAAGCTGCCTTTAGCCATCACGAAAGCAGATGGCGTGTGGATCACCGATGCAGATAATAAAGAATACCTTGACTGTTTAGCTGGCGCAGGCACCCTTGCGCTCGGTCACAATCATCCTGATGTGCTGAAAAGCATCCAAAATGTCATTACCAGCGGCTTGCCGTTACATACATTGGATCTGACTACGCCGTTGAAAGACGCGTTCTCCGAATACCTGCTCTCTCTGCTGCCTGGTCAGGGCAAAGAGTACTGCCTGCAGTTCACCGGTCCATCCGGTGCGGATGCCGTTGAAGCGGCGCTGAAGCTGGCGAAAAAAGTGACCGGTCGTAGCGGTATCATCAGCTTCTCTGGTGGTTACCACGGTATGACCCACGGCGCACTGTCCGTGACCGGCAACCTGTCTCCGAAAGAAGCGGTTGACGGTATGATGCCAGAAGTCCAGTTCATGCCTTACCCGCACGAATACCGTTGCCCGCTGGGTATCGGTGGTGAAGCGGGCGTGAAAGCGCTGACCTACTACTTCGACAACCTGATTAACGACGTAGAAAGCGGCGTGCGTAAACCTGCTGCCGTCATCCTGGAAGCGGTTCAGGGCGAAGGTGGCGTGAACCCGGCTCCGGCTGAGTGGCTGCAGCGCATCCGTAAAGTGACTCAGGAACACGGCATTCTGCTGATACTCGACGAGGTTCAGGCTGGCTTTGCCCGTACCGGTAAATTCTTCGCCTTCGAACACGCTGGCATCGAGCCAGACATCATCGTGATGTCTAAAGCTGTAGGTGGCGGACTGCCACTGGCCGTGCTCGGTATCAAAAAGCAGTTCGATGCATGGGCGCCAGGTCACCACACCGGTACCTTCCGCGGCAACCAGCTGGCGATGGCAACCGGTCTGACGACGCTGAAAATCCTGAAAGACCAGAACATCGCAGGCAAAGTGGCTGCACAAGGCGAATGGTTGAAAGGCCAGCTGAACGAGATGGCGAAACGTTACCCGGTTATCGGCCACGTTCGCGGTCTGGGCATGATGATCGGTATTGAGATCGTTAAGCCGCACGAAGCGGCTGACCACATGGGCTGCTACCCGGGCGACGGCGAGCTGTCTGCACTGATTCAGAAGAAGTGCTTCGAAGCCGGTCTGATTCTGGAGCGTGGCGGTCGTAACGGTATCGTTCTGCGTCTGCTGCCGTCTCTGCTGATCAGTGATGATGAGCTGAAAATCTTCCTGGATAAATTCGAGCAGGCGCTGCTTGCTGCGGGCGTTCGCCCGGCGTAACCGGAGTTGTTGATTACGATGTCTGATTCAAACCCAATTTTGTTCTCCTCTGCACAGAGCATTGAAGCTTACCAGCAGGCGATTGAACAAAGCACTCAGGCTGTGATGCAGTGGCTGAAACAGCCTGAGATGTATCAGGGCAAAACGGTCGCGGAGCTGCGCGACCGTATTAAGCTGGATTTCAACCCGAAAGGGCTGGGCAACGACGCGGCGATTGAACGCGCCGTGGAGTTCTTCCTGAAAGACAGTTTGTCCGTTCATCACCCGCAGTGCGTGGCGCACCTGCACTGCCCAAGCCTGGTGGTAAGCCAGGCAGCGGAAGTGCTGATCAACGCCACTAACCAGAGTATGGATTCCTGGGATCAAAGCCCGTCCGCGACCATTATCGAGATCAAACTGATCGAATGGCTGCGTACCCGCGTGGGTTATCAGGCTGGCGACGCCGGTGTCTTCACCAGCGGCGGCACCCAGAGCAACCTGATGGGTCTGATGCTGGCCCGTGATGCGTTCTTCGCGCGTCAGGGTCACTCCGTTCAGCAGGACGGTCTGGTTGGCGATCTGCGTAAAATCCGCGTGCTGTGCTCCGAAAACGCGCACTTCTCCGTGCAGAAAAACATGGCGCTGATGGGTCTGGGCTACCAGTCCGTGGTGCAGGTGAAAACGGATGAATTTTCCCGCATGGATCTGACCGATCTGGCGGCAAAAATCGAACAGTGCAACGCGAACGGCGAACAGATTCTGGCGATTGTTGCAACAGCGGGTACCACCGATGCGGGCGCTATCGACCCGCTGCGTGCGATTGCTGAGCTGGCGGCGAAGCAGAATATCTGGGTACACGTTGATGCAGCCTGGGGCGGCGCGCTGCTGATGTCCGAGCAGTATCGTCACTATCTGGACGGTATCGAGCTGGTGGATTCCATTACCCTGGACTTCCATAAGCAGTTCTTCCAGACCATCAGCTGCGGCGCGTTCCTGCTGAAAGAAGCCCGTCACTATGAGCTGATGCGCTATCAGGCGGCCTATCTGAACTCCGAGTTCGACGAAGAAGCCGGCGTTCCTAACCTGGTGTCCAAATCTCTGCAGACCACCCGTCGCTTCGACGCGCTGAAGCTGTGGATGAGCCTGGAAGCACTGGGTCAGGAGCAATATGCTGCCATCATCGATCATGGCGTGACGCTGGCGCAGCAGGTTGCGGCTTATGTGAAAGAGCAGCCTGCTCTTGAGCTGGTCATGCAGCCGCAGCTGGCAAGCGTGCTGTTCCGCTTCCGCGGACAGACGCAGTTTGATGATGCGGGAATCGCCCTGCTGAACCAAAAAATTGGTGACGCGCTGCTGGAGTCCGGTCGTGCTAACGTCGGCGTGACCGAGCATAACGGCATCACCTGCCTGAAGCTGACCCTGCTGAACCCAACCGTGACTCTGGAGGATATTCAAGTCCTGCTGTCTCTGGTTGAGCGTACCGCAGCGGAAGTTCTGGCGAAGTAACGCCTTGCCCCTCTTCCACCGGGAGAGGGGTTATTTTTACACCCCTGCCCACCACATCCGCAGTTTCATTCCCCAGTAGCTCGTCCAGCCCGTCGTGGTGCTGACAACCTCGGCTTTCGACACAATCACCAGCGTCGGCGTGACGCTCACCTGCCATTCCTGCGACAGCGCGCCGTTCGCATCGTTAATCACCGGCATTATGAGCTGTTTCTTATCCACCCAGCGCGCCAGTTTTGCATCATCGCCCGAGCGCATCGCAATGCTCACCACGTTGCCACCCTTGTGTGCCAGCTTATCGACCGAAGGCGTGGTGTAGCGGCAGATGCTGCACCAGGTTGCCCAGACGTAAATCAGCAGCGGCCGATCCTGGCTGAGCGCAGCGATATCGTACGTCTTGCCGTCAATGCCCTGCACTGGCGTTGCGCTGAAGCTGGCGGGTAATGTCGGTTGACGGAAATAATCCACGCCCCACATCACGGCCAATGCCAGCAGAACGTAAATGATCCCTTCCCGCGCCCAGCGGCGCAGCTTACTGAATTTGCGGTTATCCATTATGACCTCGTGAATGAGAACGGATCATCTTAGCGACCTACACGCCGCGATGCTGTAAAGAAGTGTCGCATCAGCGGGTGCGCAAGGTTTCCATCATCAGCGTAAAACAGGATTCAATCAGCGGGGGAAGTGCCTGCGGGGCACGCATCAGCGCCACGGTTCGCGCCAGCGCCGGTTGTTGAAGATGAACAACCTTAAGCTGCGGATCCTGAAGATGAGTGGTGTAGAGCTGCGGCAGTATTGCAACGGCCAGTTTCGAACGTACCAGACCGTACAGCGTTTCAATGTAATCCACCTGATAGCGCGTCTGCAAAGACAGCCGATGGCTTTCGGCGAGCGCGCTCACCAGACGCTGGATATTGCCTTTTGAAAATACGGCGATATCCCTGCCGACCAGCTGCTTCCAGGGGAGATGTGCCGATGCGGCAAGCGGGTCGTCGCAGTGGATCACCGCCACAAACGGATCCTCCTGCAGTGGGACAACATTCAGTCGTTCCGGAACGGCGTTATCGAGCGCACCAATACCAAAATCAATCTGCCCCTTCAGCAGCTGTGCCACCAGCGCATCGTTAGTTTGATCGTGAAACTCCACGCTGAGGCGCGGAAAAGCCTGCGCGAGGGTTTGGGGCAATATGGGAAACAACAGCGAGCTCACGGAAGGGATGAGACCAATACGCACCGTCCCGTCTCCGCCCGCCTGTACGATTTGCTGCATATCGTTGAACGCGAGCTGAGCCACGCTGAGCACCCGCTGCGCGTGCGGGAGGATAGCATTGCCAAGTTCTGTCAGCGTTACGGCTGAGGCGGTCCGGTTCACCAGCTTGCCGCCGAGTACCGTCTCGATTTGCCGCAACGCGCTGCTAAGCGCGGGCTGGCTAATCGCCAGCCTGCTGGCGGTATCGGTAAAATGGCGCAGCTGCGCCAGAGTAACAAAATACTGTAGCTGTCGAAGAGAAAGCGCGGGCAAGCGCTGCCAGGGTTCCATCATCATTATCTCTTACACGCGTCACAGAATAAGCCCGGGTTATCGGGTGATAAATTTTATCAGCTGGGCAAACGTTTGCCGCGTGCATAGAGTAGCGTCAATAATTTGATGCTGGAACTGTTAATTGCATGACTGCCGAAACTCGACGCCGCGCCGTCCAGGCTGCGCGAGGCGAAACGCCTTTTGACCTGCTGCTCACCCACACCCGCATTGTTGATATGGTCACCGGTGAGATCCGTGAAGCGGACGTCGGCATCGTCGGCTCCCTTATCGCCAGCGTCCATCCGCGCGGCTGCCGTGACGACGCGCGCGAAATCCACGATCTGAACAACCAGTTCCTCTCTCCGGGACTCATGGACACGCACGTTCACCTCGAAAGCTCGCACCTGCTGCCCGCACGCTATGCGGAGATTGTCCTGGCTCAGGGAACCACTGCCGTTTTCTGGGATCCGCATGAGCTGGCGAACGTGTTGGGCATTGACGGCGTGCGTTTCGCGATCGAGGCCAGCCGCGACCTACCGCTGCAGGTGATGGTTGCCGCCCCCTCCAGCGTGCCGTCTACGCCGGGCCTGGAAATGTCGGGCGCTGATTTTGCCGGCAAAGAGATGAACACCCTGCTGGGCTGGCCGGAAGTGCGCGGCGTAGCGGAAGTGATGGATATGCATGGGGTGCTTAACGGCAGCCAGCGAATGCTGGAGATCCTCCAGGCCGGGCTGGACAGCGGCAAGCTGATTGAAGGCCACGCGCGGGGTCTTAGCGGTGCCGATTTACAGGCGTATTTGGCGGCGGGCGTAACCTCTGACCACGAACTGACCTCCGCGGACGACGCGCTTGAAAAACTGCGCGCCGGACTGACGCTGGAGATCCGGGGCTCCCACCCTTATCTGCTGCCGGATATCGTCAACGCCCTGAAAACCCTGCCGCATCTCTCGTCACAGATCACGGTTTGTACCGATGATGTTCCGCCCGACATGCTAATGGAGAAAGGCGGTATTATCGCGCTGCTGAACCTGCTCATTGAACATGGCTTACCGGCAACGGACGCGCTGCGCTTTGCCACGCTAAATGCCTCTCTCCGCCTGCAGCGTAACGATGTGGGGCTGATTGCCGCCGGTCGTCGTGCGGATCTGGTGGTGTTCGACTCGCTGGAGACGTTAAAGGCACGCCAGGTGTACGTTGCAGGAAAACTGCTTGCTCGCGACGGGGCAATGATTGAACCCATTGTCGATACGCCGCTAGCGCTGCCGCGTGATACCGTGCGGCTGTCCGCGCTGACCGCCAGTGATTTCCACATGCGGATCGCAAACGCGGGCCAAGGCGTTGCTCGCCTTCGCCATATCAGCGGCGCACGCTTTACCCGCTGGGGCGAGGTTGATGCCCAGGTGCGTAACGGACAGGTGCAGATCCCGGACGGCTTCAGCCTGATCTGGGTTCAGCATCGCCATGCGCGCCACGCGGCAACACCGCAAATGGCGCTTCTGGAAGGCTGGGGAGAACTGCGCGGCGCGATTGCCACCAGCTACTCCCACGACTCCCACAATCTGGTGGTCCTGGGCCGCGATCCCGACGAGATGGCGCTGGCCGCAAACACGTTAATTCAGAGTGGCGGCGGGATGGCGCTGGTTCAAGGTGGCGAGGTAGTTGCCCACGTGGCGATGCCGATTGCGGGCATGCTGTCAGCGCTGCCGCCTGCTGAGCTGGCCCACCAGTTCAAAGCGCTGCGCGAGCGCAGCAGCCTGATTGCCGACTGGGAGCCGCCGTATCGGGTCTTTAAAGCGATCGAAGGCACCTGTCTTGCCTGCAACGCCGGGCCGCATTTGACCGATCTGGGACTGACCGATGGCAGCACGCGCCAGATTGTCGATCCGCTGATCTCTTACCGGGAAACCCCGGACACAACACAATAATATCGAAGGAGAGCCGGATAATGGCCGACAACACCGTAAATTCGCCAGCACCAGGGAGCTGGATTGAACGTCGTTTTGCGTTACATGCTCGCGGCAGCACCGTGCGCACCGAGTGCCTGGCAGGTATCACCGGGTTTCTCGCTGCCGCCTATTTGCTGGTGGTGATCCCAGGGCTGCTGGCCGTGGGTGGGATGGATAAAGGTGCCGCAACAACCGGCACCATTCTGGTGTTTGTCGCCGGTACGCTGCTGATGGCCTTCTATGCCAACCTGCCGTTTATCGTCGGGCCTGGCATTGGAGGCTCGGTGCTGGTGGGGGTAACGCTCGCAGGCAGTGAAGGCATTGGCTGGCAAATCGGTCTGGGGATCGCCTGCTGGTCAGGTATTTTGTTCTTCCTGCTGACCCGCTTTGGCCTGCGTGAAGTGGTCACCCGCTCGGTGCCGCAATCCATCAAGCTGGGGTTGACGGCGTCTATTGGACTGTTCGTTGCCGTACTGGGCTTTCGCAACGCCGGGCTGGTGCTGGCTAACGCCAAAACCAACGCGCTGATGCTGGGCGATTTTCTGTCGCCCGCAGCGCTGGTAGCCTTAGCCGGTTTGTTCCTGGCCATTGCCCTGCAGGCGCGGCGTATTCCGGGGGCGATCTTATGGGCAATCCTGTTCGCGACCCTCGTCGGCATCCCGCTGGGCGTAACAAAATTACCCGCCAGCTTCATTGATATGCCCCACTCACTGACGCCGGTGTTTGGCCATATCGACATGCTCGGCGCGCTGAATATTGCCTTCCTGCCGTTCCTGTTTGTTTTCTTTGCCTCGGAGTTTTTCTCCACCATGGGAACAACGCTGGCGGTCGGCGGCGAGGCGGGGTTGCTGGATGACGAAGGCAATATGCCACATATCAACCGCCCGTTTATGGTGGACTCCATCGCGGCCGCCATTGGCCCATGGGTTGGTATTCCTGCCGCCACGGCGCTTATCGAGTCATCAGCTGCCGCTGAGGCAGGCGGTAAAACGGGCATGACCGCGCTGGCTGCCGCCGTCATGTTCCTGCTGATGCTGCTGTTTACGCCCGTTGCGCTGATGATCCCGAAAGAAGCCACGGCACCAGCCCTTATCCTCATCGGGCTGAACATGTTCAGCGGCTTGCGCAAAGTCGATCTCGCGAACTTCACCGACGGGCTGCCGGTGCTGATGATGGTGATGATTACGCTGATTGCCAACAGCTTTGGAACAGGTATTGCGGGGGGATTGTTGTTCTATGTTGTCATTAAAACGATTGCCGGAAAATGGCGAGAAATCCCTGTGGGGCTTTGGATCCTCGCCATTCCGCTGGTGTATTACTTTGCCACGCTGGTGAAGCATTAACCTTTTGAGCGTGTCCGCGTCGGGGTAGTGCCATATTCATCATGGCTGTACCCCGACCGGTAATACTGTGCAACGCTTCTTACCACATCGTTCAGCACGACACCGCTCACCTTCACGCCCGTTTGCTGGAGTCGTTTTATGCTGTTTTCCATCTCTTTTAGGCTGGTTTTACCGAAGCGAGCAACCAGCACCGTGGTTGCCGCTACACGGGCGGCCACTGACGCATCGGTAACAGCAAGAACGGGCGGTGTATCAATAATAACAAGATCGTAATGTTCATTTGCCCACGTCATTACATCCCGAAAGCGTTCGCTCATCAGCAGTTCTGACGGACGCTCCGGCACCGGCCCGCAGGTCAGTACATCGACATTCCCTTTCTCATAAGGCTGAATAACGTCCTGACAGGTACGCTTCCCCTCCAGCACGGAGGAAAGCCCGGTATGGTTTTTCAGGCCGAATACGTTGTGGACATACCCCTCACGCATATCGGCATCAATGAACATCACCCGCAGCCCTGCCTGCGCGGCCACCGCCGCCAGGGACGTTCCGATCAGCGTTTTGCCGCAGTCCTGGGTCGGGCCAGAGATCATAACAATACGATTGGCGGCATCCTGCAGCGTGAAGTGCAGGCTGGTGCGAAGCCCTCTCACGGCCTCGACGAAAATATCCGTCGGCCTGTCGACGGGAAGAAACGGCACATCGTTGATTTTATGCTTCCAGCGCGTAGCAAACGGCCTTTTCCTGCGCAGATGCGTCTTCTTCCATAGCCAGGCTGAACGTGGCAAGGTCGCCATCACCTGCAGCCCCTGCGCTTCCAGCTGCTCAGCGGTATTTATACCGCGCTTGAGCGCAACGCGTACCAGCACCACGCCTGCTGAAAAGATCAGCCCCAACACCGTGCCCAGAACCAGTATCAGCACCTTTCTCGGTTTAATCGGCTCTGGTTGCGTTACCGCACTGTCAATGATTCGCACATTGCCGATGGCGCTGGAACGCGAAATATTCAGCTCCTGCTGGCGGGTTAATAACTGCAGGTAGATGGCGCGTCCAGAATCCACATCCCGGCTCAAGCGCAAGATATCCTGCTGGGTCGATGGCATAGCCGAAACACGTTTATTCAGATGCGCCTTCTGCCGTTCAAGCGTCTGACGCTTTTCGCGCAGTGCGCGGTAGTTCGGGTGCTCTTTTTTAAAGAGCTGTGAGATCTCCGCCTCGCGAAAGGTCAGCTCGTTGAGTTGATTCTCGATATTCACACTCTGTTCGAGAACCGACTTCGCCTCCAGGGAGAGATCGACCGAATCGCGCTGTTTGCGATAAAGGTTAAGCCGCTCTTCGGCCAGATCCAGCTCGCTTCTGATTTTCGGTAACTGCTGCTGCAAAAACGTCAGGCTGCGGGCGTCCTGTGCTTCCTGACGAGCAATGTTTTGCTGCAGATAATTTTCAGCAATCCGGTTGAGCACGTGGGCGATGTTGTCAGGGTCGTTGCCGGTTAACGTCAACGTCAGCACCCCGCTCTGCTTCGCAGATTCGACAACGGCGAACTGTTTCGCCAGGGTGTTGATTGCCTCAAGCCGGGTCTCTGACGGCAGCGTCAAGCCTAGTTCGTCGACGGT
Source organism: Enterobacter sp. UNJFSC 003 (assembly GCF_036903355.1). Taxonomy (NCBI): domain Bacteria; kingdom Pseudomonadati; phylum Pseudomonadota; class Gammaproteobacteria; order Enterobacterales; family Enterobacteriaceae; genus Enterobacter; species Enterobacter sp. UNJFSC 003. The sequence goes on along the minus strand of NZ_JBAKHK010000001.1, from coordinate 408,348 downwards.
GGCCCCCAGGATCATGCGCGATTTCAGCAGCAATATTTCTGGTTCAACATCGGGAGACAGCTCGCTGCCGAACTGGCTCAGGTTCTTCAGCAGGCTGTTATCCTGTTTCCCTTCAACCTGGATCATGGCATCCGCACGATACACCGGCGTGGATAAGAAGGCATACAGCCCCGCAACGAGTGTGAAACCGAGCGTGATGGATAAAATGACTGCACGATAATCGAGCATCTCGCTGAGGAGGCGCACGAGATCAATTTCATGATTTTCCGGTGCAGACGCACCGTAACTGTCCGTTGTGTAATACGACATTAACGCTTTATTCCTTTTTGACTCAGACGACGAGCCCATTCCTGGCTGGCGTTTCCCAACTGCCCGAAAACATACTCGAATGCATCACGACTTTTACGGTAAGGATCGGGGATATCCTGGGGCTCCAGCCATTGCCCAAACAGCAGCGATTTGCCGCGAAGCTCAGGAGCTATCGCAGAGATATAACCAAGATGTACAGGTTCCATCACCAGAATAAGATCGGAACCCCGCATCATTCGCGGCGTCAGCTGGCGCGCAACGTGCCCGTCCAGGGAGATGCCGTGTCGCCAGGCCACATCCTGCGCGACGGCATCTGCCGGACGCCCTTCAAGCCCAAAAATCCCGGCCGAGGTGACCTGCTTTCCGGGCAGTAGCTGGCGTAAAAGCCGCTCACCTACCGGGGAACGGCAGATATTGCCCGTGCATACCACGAGAATGGAATTGAACATTATTGCGGCCACGATCTGAGGTAGCGGACCGTTTCGGTCAGGTCATGCACCCCACTGATGGTCGGCACCAGCTGCGTTATGACGCGATTCCAGCGCGACAGCGGTGCGGTCGTGACATAGACGATGTCATAGGGTTCAAGCTGGAATTCGGTACCCAGAACCATCGCCGAGGCATCCCTGGCATTCAGCTGATAAATATTGGCGATTTTTCCCGTATCACCGGGTTGTGTGACTGAGCGAATGACGAAGATACCCGTTGCATCGGCCATATCCTGATTCAGCCCTCCCGCATTGCTCAGCGCTTCCGCGAGGGTCATTCCGCTTCTGTCCATCTTCAGCGTGCTCTGCTTGATGACTTCGCCCATCACAAAGACTTTCAGCGCGTCATTACGTGGAACAAAAAGAATATCGCCAGGATAGAGCAGTTTGTTTTGCGTCAGGTCGCCATGCTGCATAAGCAAGTACAGGGAGAGGCGCGAATCCTTTCCTTCATGAGTCAACACCACGTTGCGCCAGTCAGCATCGGCCGAAAGGCCGCCCGCCGCGTTGACTGCATCCATCACCGTGAGGGGGATATTGGTAATGGCCTGCTGGCCGGATTTTGCCACCTCTCCCGTGACGTAGGCTTTTTGCGAGCGGAACGAGGCCACGCTGACATCCACCTGCGGACTTTCGATTACGCTCTCCAGGCGCGCGGCGATTGCTTTACGCACTTCAGAGACCGTTTTCCCCGCCACAGGTATATTGCCGATATAGGGGTAGAAAAGCGTACCGTCCGCATTAACCCAGTTGCCCGTGTCGCTGGCGCTGCGGTATTGCCCTGCGGGTGTGGTCAGTTCGGGATGATCCCAGACGGTAACGGTCAAAATATCCCCCGTTCCGATACGGTATTCCCAACTTTTGACCAGTGCATCCAGGTTAGGATTAGACTGAGATTTTGCAGCGGCGGGACGCAGTTTTTCAATCAGCGAAGGGGTAAGAGGATAGAGATCGACCTTTTTATTCAGATCATTACTTTCCTGCTCCGAGGTAATGATATTTTTTCCTGTGAGGTCAACATGCTGGCCCGGGGAAAATACACACCCGGTCAACTGGCTAAAGATAAATATTAAAAATGGAATGATTGCCGTATTTTTCATTTATTAAAATGTTTCTTTCATGGTAGCGATAAATGCGCAACTGGTAACAAAAACAGGGTCACCAACCTTATTAAAAGCCTTTTATTCAAAGAGTTAGGTATATTTACATCCTGAGAAACGTGATAAAAAAAGAAACCAGCGGGGTAATTTATACGATTGCGATATTAAATCACCCCGTATTTATAATCTTAAATGCTCTAAGGAGAAAATGCATGTTATAGCGATCACAACGCCGTATATGAGACGTAATTTAGGAATTAGTTAAAAAAGTAATAATGACAGCAAATATTAGGAAGCGATTACATTCATTATAAATATGGTATTAACGCTTTGAACTACACAAAACTGTCCATTTTTGTTACATTTTTTCTCGAACAGACTGTACTGTGGTCTTTAAAATAGGCTGTCTGCCATACTGTCAACGCAACAGCAGGCTGTGAGTATCAGTAACGGTATAACTGGAGAAAAAATGGCTAAGCATAAATGGCTGCTTCTGGGTGTTGTAATGTCTCTGGCGGGTGCGGCCTCTGCGGCTCCGCAAACGGCGTCTGCGCCTTCTGGCATCAAAGCCTATGAAGAACAAGAGTTCATCGCCGATTTTACAAAGTTCAAAATTGGCGACACGGCTCCTGCGATGTATCAAACGCCCGAGTACACCATTAAACAGTATCAGCTGCGCAATCTGCCTGCGCCGGATGCCGGTGCTCACTGGACCTATATGGGTGAAAACTACGTCCTGATTGGCGACGCCGATGGCAAAATCCTCAAGGCGTATAACGGCGATATCTTCTATCACCGTTAATGCAGTTCTACTGCGTGCGTGGCAGGAGAGCGATTGCCCTCCCCTGCGCACGCATGGATCAGCATTCCTTTCTAGCCCGTCTTGTTGTCAGACTCATAGCCGTAACCGTAGACCTTATAGCCGTAGCTGTAATAATCGATGGCTGAATTGACGAAATCATTAACAACCACGCCTTTAACGTCCACTTTGCTTTTTTGCAGCCGACGAACGCTCACTAACATCTCCTTTACGCTGGTCACGTTGTGGCGTGCGACCAACAGCGTTGAGGCCGCGATATGCCCTATCACAGCGGCGTCAGTAACGGCCAGAATCGGCGGTGTATCAATGATCACCCGGTCATAGCGTTCGCTTGCCCACGCCATAAACTGACGAAAACGATCGTGCATCAGCAGTTCGGACGGATTAGGTGGTGCGAGTCCGCAGGTTACGACGTCAAAATTGGCGGCATCGTAGGTCTGAATGGCCCGGGAAAATTCGATCTTTCCGGAAAGCACATCGGATAACCCGGCGTTGTTAGGTAAAGAAAAAATGTTATGCACGTAGCCCTTGCGCATATCTGCATCGATAAGCAGCACGCGTTCACCGACCTGGGCAACAAGCGCAGCCAGCGTTGTACTGACCAGCGTCTTACCACAGTTTTGCGTCGGGCCACTGAACATCAGGATATTGTTTTCAGCATCCATCATCGCAAAGTGCAGACTGGTGCGCAGACCCCGCACAGCCTCCACAAAATTATCCAACGGCCGATCGACGGGCAGAAAGGGGACGTTGGTTGTTTTGTGCCTTTCCGCAGAGCGGAATAAATTCATTCTGGAAAGCCGGGTTCGTTCATTCAACCATGCGGAACGTGGGAGCGTGGCATAAACGTTTAGCCCCTGAGACTCAAGCTGGTCGGGTGAATCAATACCGTTTTTCATTGCCACTCTAGCCAGCACGAGGGCAGCTGAAAGCATAAAACCAATGAGCGTAGAGAGCATAACAATCAGTATTTTACGTGGCTTAACCGGTTCGGGCTGAGCCAGTGCAGTATCAATAATACGCACGTTACCGATCGTGCTGGAACGCGAAATATTCAGCTCCTGTTGGCGAGTCAATAACTGCTGATAAATAGCACGTCCAGAATCCACATCGCGGCTAAGACGTAAAATCTCCTGCTGCACAGAAGGCATGCCGGAAACCCGTTTGTTGAGTCGGGTACGTTCGTCTTCCAGGGTCTGGCGTTTCTCCCGCAACGCACGATAGGTTGGGTGCTCTTTCTTGTAATACTGAGACACCTCCGCTTCGCGGAACGTGATTTCATTGAGTTGATTATCCACGTTGACGATTTGCTCAAGAACTGACTTCGCCTCAAGGCTTAAATCAACCGAATCTCGTTGCCTGCGATAATCATTGAGATGCTGTTCGGCGCGCTCAAGGTCCGAACGAACTTTTGGCAATTGCCCCTGCAGGAATTCCAGACTCTGAGAGTCCTGCGCCGCCTGACGGGCGATGTTTTGTTGCAGATAATTTTCTGCAATATTGTTAAGTATCCGGGTAATAAGCTCTGGGTCGGCCCCCGTCATATTCAGGCTCAGGATCCCCGTGTCTTTCCCCATATCCTTAACGCTGAAACGTTCACTTAACGCGTTGATGGCGCGCGGCAGAGGCAATAACGTCACGTTAAAACGCGTGCCTGGCTCCGCGTTCAGTTCGCTGACGCGCAGCGATATGCCAGCGAAATGCAGCAACGCTCCCGCTCTCCCCTTCGCACGGATCCCCTTACCTTCAACACGATACCGCTCATTACCCTCGGCAATGATCGTCAGACTACGCTCAGCCATAAAATTGGCGGGGAATTGCAGCCAGGCAAGCTTCAGCACGCCAGGAGCGTCGTTATTGAGTCGTGCCCAAATTTTACCCACGACGGGCAGCTGAACCTGTTCAATTTGATAGTGCAGATGAAGATCCCGAACAGTTTTCCCGAGGATCATTCGCGATTTCAGAAGCTGAACTTCAGCCGTTGAGTCTGCCGTTAGCCGGGGCGTGAACTGTTCAAGCGATTTGAGCAAACTGTTTTGTTGCTTATCCTCTATCTGCAACAGGGCATCAGCGGTGTAGACCGGCGTCGCCAGGTAAGCATACAACGCCCCGCCGATCATAAAACAGACCGTGACGGAGATAATAAAAATGCGGTACTCAAAAAGCTCAAGCAGCAGACGAACGAGATCTATTTGCTGAGCATCATTTGAATCATTCTGAACGTAATCATTTTTCGACAACATACGCAGTCCTTTACCGGTTGAGCCGTTTGGCCCACTCCTTGCTCGCCCCATCCAGAAGACCAAATACATACTCGAAGGCTTCCTCACTTTTTCGGTAAGGATCGGGTATTTCTTTGACGCTAAGCCACCGTCCGAAGAGCATACTTTTTCCCCTCACTTCCGCCGCCATGGCCGAGATGTGGTTAAGCTGATGGCTTTCCATTGCGAGGATGAGGTCGGCCTGACGAAGCATTGAGGTGGTTAATTGACGGCCGAGATGCCCCTCCAGCGAAATACCGTGCCGCAGACTAACTGCCTGCGACTGAGGATCTGCAGAATAACCTGCCATAGCACGTATACCCGCAGATTCCACTTTCACGCCGTGCGCATAATGTTGGAGTAATCGCTCTCCAATGGGAGAGCGGCAAATATTGCCGGTACATACCACTAAAATCGATTTAATGATCATTGTGGCCACGTCTTGATATAACGAACGGTTTCAGTTAAATCGTGAATACCCGTAATGGTTGGCACCAGTTGGCTCACTACGCGGTTCCAGCGCGACAGAGGCGCCGTGGTGACATAGACGATATCGTAAGGTTCAAGCTGAAATTCCGTGCTGAGCACCATTGCAGAAGCATCCCGTGCATCAAGCTGGTAAATACTTGCAATTTTTTCTTTATCGTTGGTACGCGCCCGGGAGCGAACAACAAATATCCCACTGGCATCAGCCATATTCTGAAGTAGCCCACCTGCATTTCCCAGCGCCTCCGCAAGCGTCATACCGCTGCGATCCATCTTTAGGGTACTCTGCTGAACCACCTCCCCCATAACAAAAACTTTTAGCGCATCGTTTCGTGGAATAAAGAGAATGTCGCCCGGCCAAAGCAAATGATTTTGCGTTAAGTCGCCGTGCTGCATCAGCGCATATAATGAAATACGGGCATCTTTGCCATTATGCGTTAATACAACATTACGCCAGTCCGCATCTGCTGAAAGTCCACCAGCGGCATTAACGGCATCCATTACGGTAAGCGGAATATTCGTGATCGGCTGCTGGCCTGATTTGGCGACCTCGCCCGTAACGTAAACCTTCTGGGAACGAAACGCGGCAATGCTGACATCCACCTGAGGACTTTCAATGACCTTATCAAGCCGAGAGGTAATCATTTCGCGCACCTCAGCCAGCGTTTTCCCCGCCACACTGACTTTCCCCACGTAGGGATAAAACAGAGTGCCATCGGCATCGACCCAGTTGCCCGTGTCGCTGGCGCTGCGGTATTGCCCCGCCGGTGTCGTTAATTCGGGGTGATCCCAGACGGTGATCATTAAAACGTCTCCTGGACCAATGCGATATTCCCACTGTTTTGCCTGCTCATCCAGGGCAGGATTAATCTGAGATTTAATCGGGGCGGAGCGCAGGCTCTCGATAACAGAAGGCGTCAAAGGATAGATATCGACCATCTTATTGAGATCAAACTGGCTGTCAGATACCGGGACTTTATTTTTACCGGATGCCGATAAATACTGACCCGGAGCTAACTGGCAGCTTGTAAGAAAGAACACGGAAAGAATTATTGCTGTTTTTATTAATTTCATTTTTCATTAAAATACAGATACCGGATATTTCTCGGTTTTCTAGGTTAGAGATTGCAAATATTACCCAGATGTATAACGCTTACATTGAGCATAAGGCTCCCACGCCATATTAATAAAGCAAAGCTCTACTCATCAGGCATAAACTGACTGGGATTATAAAACAAACATACCACACCCTATAATTAAATAAACATCTGAGGTTAATTTTCAGATAATTTCATTTTTAAAATAGTCTTAAAATATTATCGAGGAGGGTTGAGAGGTTAACATTTGATTTCAGACTAAGAAGAAGAGAAGATGACCGGGTTACTGACGATACAGCAAGTAAAATCAGCAAAGTCTATAGGGGAGATATTTCTATCACCGTTAATAAAATTCTTATTCGTCCGGGGCAGGAAAGCGATCGCCCTTTTCTACGCACGCTGTACCTGCATGCCCGCCGCGATGCGTGGCCATGGCTTGACGACGCTGAATGGCAGCTTGAAGATTTCGACGCGGCCACTCGCGACGAAGCGATTTGGGTCGCAGAGCAGGACGGCCATCGTCTTGGCTTCGCTTCCATTTGGTCGAACGATAATTTCCTGCACAATTTGTTCGTTGACCCAGGCTATCAGAACGTGGGCGTCGGGCGTTTACTGCTGGAGCAGGCACAAAAGACGTTTACCGGTACGGGAGCGTTAAAGTGTCTGGTGAAAAATGAGCGGGCAGTCGCCTTTTACCAGCGCCACGGTTGGCATATTGAGTCGACGGGAGATTCTCCGGACGGAGAGTATTATTTGATGCACTACCGAAAAGGTTAACGCCGGGTGGCGCTGTGCTCACCCGGCTAAACATTACACCGCGCGGAAGGCGATTTCGCTCGGTATGACTTCACCCTGCCAGTAGAGCTGTGCCGCAACGCGCCCTGCCAGCTGGCGATACATCTCAGCGAATTCACTGTCCGGGCGGCTAACGACCGTAGGCGTGCCGCGATCCAGATCCTCACGCAGCGTGATGTGCAGCGGCATCTGACCCAGCAGCTGCGTGTGGTACTGCGCGGCCAGTTTTTCTGCACCACCGGTACCAAAGATAGGCTCATGATGTCCACAGTTGCTGCAGATGTGCATGCTCATGTTCTCGACGATGCCGAGCACCGGCACCTCGACTTTCTCGAACATGACGATCCCTTTTTTAGCGTCAATCAGCGCGATATCCTGCGGCGTCGTAACCACAACTGCGCCCGTTACGGGAATGTTTTGCGCCAGCGTCAGCTGTATGTCACCGGTACCCGGCGGCATATCCAGCACCAGATAATCCAGATCCGGCCACATCGTCTCCTGCAGCATCTGCATCAACGCTTTGCTGGCCATCGGGCCACGCCAGACCATGGCGTTATCGTCTGTCACCAAATAACCGATCGAGTTGGTCGCCAGACCGTGCGCCATAATCGGCGCCATATGGGTGCCGTCCGGTGAGGTTGGACGCTGGTTTTCCGCGCCCAGCATGTTCGGAACGGACGGTCCGTAGATATCGGCATCCAGAATACCGACTTTTGCCCCTTCGGCAGCGAGTGCCAGGGCCAGGTTGACTGCGGTGGATGATTTACCCACCCCGCCCTTACCTGAGCTCACGGCAATGATGTTTTTCACGCCGTTCACGCCGGGCTGATTCTTAACGCGCTTAAGCGTGGCGATGCTGTGGGTCAGCTTCCAGTCGATCGCTTTCGCACCGGTAATGCGCAGCAGTTCAGAGCTGGCTTGCTCTTTCAGCACGTCAAATGCGCTGGTCCAGACGAAGGGCATCTGCAGCTCTATGTGCAGGGTATCGTCCAGCCACGCAACATGGTGCAACGCCTTCAGCGTAGTGAGATTGTGCTTCAGGGTTGGATGCTGAAAATTAGCCAGCGTCCCGGCAACCATTGCTCGTAAGGCTTCCGGTGATTTGGCCTGGGATTGAGAACTCATCCCGACTCCTTTGTTCTTGTGAATAAGACCTTAGATGAACAAGTTTACCTGAAAGGCCGTGGTTTGTGCTTACTTAATAATGCCCCTTTTGGTAATATCAAAAACCCTTTTCACAGTTAAAAGAAGTAATGCCTACTATGACTCAAGTCGCGAAAAAAATTCTGGTAACGTGCGCACTGCCGTACGCCAACGGCTCAATCCACCTCGGCCACATGCTGGAGCATATCCAGGCTGATGTCTGGGTCCGTTACCAGCGAATGCGCGGCCACGAGGTTAATTTCATCTGCGCGGACGATGCCCACGGCACGCCGATCATGCTGAAAGCACAGCAGCTGGGTGTCTCCCCAGAGCAGATGATTGCCGAAATGAGTCAGGAGCATCAGACCGATTTTGCTGGCTTTGACATCAGCTATGACAACTATCACTCCACGCATAGCGACGAGAACCGTGAACTGTCAGAGCTGATTTACACCCGTCTGAAAGAGAACGGTTTTATTAAAAACCGCACCATCTCTCAGCTCTACGATCCGGAAAAAGGCATGTTCCTGCCGGACCGTTTCGTCAAAGGCACCTGTCCAAAATGTAAATCACCGGACCAGTACGGCGATAACTGCGAAGTGTGCGGTGCAACCTACAGCCCAACCGAGCTTATCGAACCGAAGTCCGTGGTTTCTGGCGCGACGCCTGTCATGCGTGATTCCGAGCACTTCTTCTTCGATCTGCCGTCGTTTAGCGAAATGCTGCAGGCGTGGACCCGCAGCGGCGCGCTGCAGGAGCAGGTGGCGAATAAAATGCAGGAGTGGTTCGAATCCGGTCTGCAGCAATGGGATATCTCCCGCGATGCGCCGTACTTTGGTTTCGAAATCCCGAACGCGCCGGGCAAATATTTCTACGTTTGGCTGGACGCACCAATCGGCTACATGGGCTCTTTCAAGAACCTGTGCGACAAGCGTGGCGACACCACCAGCTTTGACGAATACTGGAAGAAAGATTCCGACGCCGAGCTGTATCACTTCATCGGTAAAGACATTGTTTACTTCCATAGCCTGTTCTGGCCAGCGATGCTGGAAGGCAGTAACTTCCGCAAGCCAACCAACCTGTTTGTGCACGGCTATGTGACGGTCAACGGCGCGAAGATGTCTAAATCTCGCGGCACCTTCATTAAAGCCAGCACCTGGCTGAACCATTTCGACGCGGACAGCCTGCGCTACTATTACACGGCGAAGCTCTCTTCCCGCATCGACGATATCGACCTGAACCTGGAAGATTTCGTGCAGCGCGTGAATGCAGACATCGTTAACAAAGTGGTCAATCTGGCCTCCCGTAACGCGGGCTTTATCGCGAAGCGTTTCGAGGGCGTAATGGCGGCTGAACTGGCCGATCCGGCGCTGTACAAAACCTTCACTGACGCTGCGGCCACCATTGGCGAAGCGTGGGAAGCGCGCGAGTTCGGTAAGGCGGTGCGTGAAATCATGGCGCTCGCAGACCTGGCTAACCGCTATGTGGACGAGCAGGCGCCGTGGGTTGTCGCTAAGCAGGAAGGCCGCGACGCGGACCTGCAGGCTATCTGCTCCATGGGCATTAACCTGTTCCGCGTGCTGATGACCTATCTGAAGCCGGTTCTGCCGCAGCTCTCTGAGCGCGCCGAAGCGTTCCTGAACACCAAGCTGACCTGGAATGCTATCCAGCAGCCGCTGCTTGCCCACAAGGTGAACACCTTCAAGGCACTGTATAACCGCATCGAGATGAAGCAGGTGGAAGCCCTGGTGGAAGCCTCTAAAGAAGAGGTGAAGGCGGCTGCGGCACCGGTTACCGGCCCGCTGGCAGACGATCCTATCCAGGACACCATTACCTTTGATGATTTCGCGAAAGTGGACCTGCGCGTAGCGCTTATCGAGAACGCGGAATTCGTTGAAGGTTCGGACAAACTGCTGCGTCTAACGCTGGATCTGGGCGGCGAGAAACGTAACGTCTTCTCCGGTATCCGCTCCGCGTATCCTGATCCGCAGGTGCTGATTGGCCGCCAGACCGTGATGGTGGCTAACCTGGCACCGCGCAAAATGCGCTTCGGCATCTCTGAAGGGATGGTGATGGCTGCAGGTCCTGGCGGGAAAGATATCTTCCTGTTAAGCCCTGATGAAGGCGCGAAGCCAGGTCAGCAGGTGAAATAATAAAAAAGCCGGAGGTCATCTCCGGCTTTTTTTATGATTTTGGGTGATGCACCCGATGGGTCAGCCCGCGCAGGAAATTACGCAAAAACTGATCGCCGCATTCACGATAGTTTTTATGGTCCGGCGCGCGCATCATGGCGGTGATTTCCGGCACCGACACGCGGTATTTTTGCTCGGTCATGATCGCCACAATATCGTCTGTTTTCAGCGAAAAGGCGATACGCAGCTTTTTCAGCACCGTGTTGTTGTTCACCCGACGCTCCAGCGCCAGCTCCGGCGCAGACTCATCTTTGCCACGCTTATCGTAAATCAGGCCGTTCAGGAAACCCGACAGAATGATGTCCGGGCAGCGCACAAAGCCCTCTTCATCTTCTTTGGTCATCCAGGTATCAAACCCGGCCGACGTGGCTTCCATATCGGAGAGCGCAAGAATGCGCACCATGTCGTTATTGTTCGCTTTCAGGGTGTAGCGCAGGCTACGAAGAATGTCATTACTAAGCATGAGTGCCTTTTCACCGTCGATGTTGCAATGCCGCGCAGTGTACCAGTTTTACAGACCAATCGCCTCTTTCAAACTCTTCAGGTAGCGTCGGCTGACGGGCACCGTTTGCCCAGCACGCAAAACCAGCTCCGCCTGGCCATTATCTTCGAGACGGATCTCTTTGAGGTGCGCCATGTTCACCAGATACTGTCGATGGCAGCGGATCAGCGGCGTGCGGCTTTCCAGCGTGCGCAGCGTCAGCTCGGTAAAGCCTTCGTTACCTTCGGCACTGGTCACGTAGACCCCGCTCAGGCGGCTGCTGACAAAGGCGACGTCATCCATTTGCAGGAGGTAAATGCGGCTGTGTCCGGTGCAGGGAATAAACTTCAGCGGCTGCTGATTTTCCGGCAGCAGCGAGACGTCCTGCACCGTGCGCTCCTGACGCAGGCGGGCAAGCGTCTTTTCCAGTCGCTGCTCTTCAATCGGCTTGAGCAGATAATCAAAGGCGTTCTCTTCAAAGGCTTTTACCGCATATTCATCAAATGCCGTCAGGAACACGATATAGGGACGATGTTCCGGGTCGAGCATTCCGACCATCTCCAACCCGCTGATGCGCGGCATCTGGATATCAAGAAAAAGCACGTCCGGCCGCAGCTTATGCACGGCACCAATGGCCTCAATCGCATTGGCGCACTCGCCCACCACCTCAATATCGCTCTGCTCCTGCAGCAGCACGAGCAGGTTTTCCCGCGCTAACGGCTCATCATCGACAATAAGCACTCTCAGCATGCGTTTTCCTCCAGCGGCAGTCGTAACGTAATACGGGTAAATTGGTCCGGCTCGCAGGCGACGGTAATGCCGCAATCATCGCCAAAATGGGCGCGCAGGCGTTTATCCACCAGGCTCATCCCTAAACCACCGGAGGCGGAAGGCTGATAAAGCCCGGCATTATCTTCAATATCCAGCACCAGATGGTGGTTGAAACGGCTGGCCGCAATGGTTATCTCCCCTGTCCCCAGAAGCTGCGACGTACCGTGCTTGATCGCGTTTTCCACGATGGGCTGCAGGGTAAATGCCGGAAGATGCTGATCCGCCAGTTCATCCGGCACGGAGAGCGAGACCTGAAGCCGTGACTGAAAACGTGCCTGTTCAATCTGCAGATAGGCATTAACGTGTTCTATCTCATCCGCCAGGGTGACAATCTCCGACGGGCGTTTGAGGTTCTTGCGGAAAAAGGTCGACAGGAATTGCACCAGCTGCGCGGCCTGATCGCTGTCGCGTCGGATCACCGCCTTCAGGGTATTAAGGGCGTTGAATAAGAAATGCGGATTCACCTGAGCATGCAACAGCTTGATCTCTGACTGCGTCAGCAGCGCTTTCTGGCGTTCATATTGCCCGGCAAGGATCTGTGCGGAAAGCAACTGCGCAATCCCCTCCCCCAGCGTGCGGTTGATGGAGCTGAACAGGCGGTTTTTCGCTTCGTACAGTTTAATGGTCCCCATCACCCGTTGGTTTTCACCGCGTAGCGGAATGACCAGCGTCGAGCCGAGCTTACACTGCGGATGCAGTGAACAGCGGTACGGCACCTCGTTTCCGTCGGCGTAGACGACCTCACCGGTTTCTATCGCGCGCAGCGTATAGGCGGACGAAATCGGTCTGCCTGGAAGATGATGATCGTCACCGGTTCCGGTAAAGGCCAGCAGCCGCTCGCGATCGGTGATCGCCACTGCACCAATGTCCAGCTCCTTATACAGCACCAGCGCCACCTTCATGCTGTTCTCTTCGTTAAATCCCTGACGCAGGATACCTTCCGTTGATGCCGCAACCTTTAACGCCGTGGCAGAGAACGCCGAGGTGTATTTCTCAAACATGGCGCGCTTGTCGAGCAGAATACGCATAAACAGCGCCGCACCCACGGTGTTGGTCACCATCATTGGGGCTGCAATACTGCTCACCAGCTTCAGCGCATCCTCATAGGGTCGCGCAATCAGCAGGATGATTGCCATCTGGGCCATTTCGGCCACAAAGGTAATTGCGCCCGCGGTAAGCGGGCTGAAGACTTTATCCGGACGGCCACGCTTGATCATGTAGCTGTGCACCAGACCGCCGAGTAGCCCTTCGACGATGGTTGAGATCATGCAGCTTAGCGCCGTCATGCCGCCCATTGAATACCGATGCAGACCGCCGGTTAACCCGACCAGGCCGCCCACGACAGGGCCGCCGAGCAATCCGCCCATCACCGCGCCGATGGCGCGCGTATTGGCAATGGAATCTTCAATATGAAGGCCAAAGTAGGTACCGAGGATGCAGAAAATGGAAAAAGTGACGTAGCAAAGCAGCTTGTGCGGCAGTCGGACGGTAACCTGCATCAGCGGGATGAACAGGCGCGTTTTACTCATCAACCAGGCGATGACAAGAAACACACACATCTGCTGAAGCAACAGCAGCACCAGATTAAACTCGTACATACTCACAACCACGCGCTCTAAAAACGCGTAACATACACTGATGTAGGTTAACTTTCTTTGAAGCGGTACAAAAAAGGTGGAAATCGTGTTCGATATCACACCTTTTACCGAACATAACGTATGCTTCGCATTTTTTGTTCAAAAAACGATCATTTCTACCTGGTTCGGTGATCTGCGTCTACAGTTAAGCTGGGGACGCGCAGGCCAGGGGGCGAATATGGCGCTTTACACGATCGGTGAAGTGGCACTCCTTTGTGAAATCAATCCCGTTACGCTACGAGCGTGGCAAAGACGATATGGATTACTCAAACCGCAGAGAACGGACGGTGGGCATCGCCTTTTCAATGATGCCGATATAGACCGGATTCGCGAGATCAAAAGCTGGATCGACAATGGCGTACAGGTCGGCAAAGTGAAGTCGCTGCTGAGTCAGCACGACCCCGATACGCAGCACCTCTGGCGTGAGCAGCAGGAAACCCTGCTGCGGCTTCTGCAAGCGGGTAATCTCCAGCGCCTGCGTGGCTGGATAAAAGAGCAAGGCCGCGACTACCCCGCGCAAACCTTGATCACCCATCTGTTCATCCCGTTACGCCGCCGCCTTCAGTGCCAGCAGTCAACCCTGCAGGCGCTGCTCAGCATCCTGGATGGGATGCTCATTAACTACATTTCGGTGTGTCTTGCCTCCGCGAGAAATAAGAACGGTAAAGATGCGCTGGTGGTCGGCTGGAACGTTCACGATACTACGCGCCTGTGGCTGGAAGCCTGGATCGCCACCCAGCAGGGCTGGCGCGTGGATGTTTTGGCGCACTCGCTGGCCCAGCTCCGGCCAGAATTTTTTGACGGTCACACCCTGCTGGTCTGGTGTGGCGAGGTTCCGTCTGCCTCACAGCAACAGCTCCTGACGGAATGGCGTGAGCATGGTTATCCCGTCTACGCCCTCGGCCCGAATGAGCCGTAACGGCATTTAATGGTTCATTAACAGCTGCGCTTCACCGTATAATTGTTCCGTTAACAACAGGAGCACATGATGAAGGCAACCAAACTGGCCGTAATTACCCTTTTTGTTCTGATGGCCGTAAGCGGTATCGGCGGCGTAATGCTGGCAGGCTATTCGTTTATTGTTCGTGGCGGTGTCGGCTGAGATAGCGCGCCAGACGCTCGAACACGCGGTCAACCACAATCGCCGCCAGCGCAACCAGTAGCGCACCCTGAATAATGTAGGCCGTATTAAACCCGCTTAAGCCGATGATGATCGGCGTCCCCAGCGTGTTTGCGCCCACCGTCGAGGCGATGGTCGCCGTTCCGATATTGATAATCACCGACGTCCGGATCCCCGCAAGGATAACCGGCGCGGCTAACGGCAGTTCAACCTTGCACAGCCGCTGCCAGGGGCTCATTCCCATCCCTTCGGCAACGCTCAGCACCGATGCCGGTACCGCCGCAATGCCCGCCAGCGTGCCCTGAAGAATGGGCAACACCCCATATAAAATCAGCGCAATAATGGCCGGCTGCTGACCAAATCCCATCACCGGCACCGCGATAGCCAGCACGGCTACCGGCGGAAAGGTCTGCCCGATCGCCGCAATGGTCTCTACCAGCGGGCGAAACTCCCTGCCGGAGGGGCGAGTCACCGCCATTCCTGCGCCCACGCCCAGCACGATGGCAATGATGCTTGAGAGCGCCACCAGCCACAGGTGTGCCAGCGCTAAATTGATAAAGCTCTCCTGCTGATATACCGGCCGCGGCAGTCCGGGGAAAAGCGTGCTGAATAATGCCGCGCTGTGCGGCATCAGAAACAGCAGGGCAAGGAATAGCCCCACCAGCCAGAGCAGCGGATCACGCATGGCTTTCACGCGTCACCTCCCCGGCCAGCAGATCGCGAAAATACAATGTGCCGCAGGGTGCACCCTGCGCATCCGCAACCGGGAGCACCTCACTCTGCCGCGCAACAAAGGCAGAAAGCGCATCCCGCAGGCTCATCTGTTCATGTAATGGCTCACCGCTTATCGGCTCATCCTGTCGGCGCATATAGTCGCTAACGGTGCGCAGGGAGAGCAGCCTGACGCCCAGCTCGCTGCGGCCAAAAAATTCGCGTACGAAATCATTTTTCGGATGGGTCAAGAGTTCCAGCGGAGTGCCCTGCTGCACGACTTCCCCGTGGTCCATCAGCACCAGACGATCGGCCAGACGCAGCGCCTCGTCGATATCGTGCGTCACCAGCACGATGGTGCGCCCCAAAATGCGATGAATGCGGGTCATCTCCGCCTGAAGCGCGCCGCGCGTCACCGGGTCCAGCGCGCCAAAAGGTTCATCCATCAGCAGCACCTGCGGGTTGGCGGCCAGCGCACGGGCGACCCCAACGCGCTGCTGCTGCCCGCCGGAAAGCTGATGGGGGTAGCGTTCACGGAGCCCGGGCTCTAACCCGAGCAGCGCCATGAGCTCATCGACCCGCTCGTTCGTTTTGACTCGGGACCACTTCTCCAGCTGCAGCACGGTGGCGATGTTCTGCGCCACCGTCCAGTGGGGAAACAGGCCGATGGACTGAATGGCATAGCCCATGCGACGCCGCAGCTCCAGCACAGGCAGGCTACGGATCTCCTCCCCCGCAAAGCGAATCAGGCCGCTGTCGTGTTCCACCAGCCGGTTAATCATCTTCAGCGTGGTGGATTTCCCCGATCCTGAGGTGCCGATCAGCACGGAGAATGCGCCTTCGGCAAAGTTCAGGTTCAGGTGGCTTGCCGCCGGACGGCCCGCAAAGGTTTTACTCACATCATGAAATTCAATCATTGGCTCTTCTCCCGAGCAACGCGAGCCATAAGGCAAACAGCGCATCGATGACCACTGCCAATACGATAGTGGGCACCACGCCCAATAACACCAGGTCCAGCGCGCTGCTGAGCAGGCCCTGGAATACCAGCGAGCCAAAGCCCCCGGCTCCGATCAGGGCCGCGATCACCGCCATCCCCACGGTCTGTACCGCGACCACCCGCAGACTGCGCAGTAGCAACGGCAGCGCGAGGGGAAGTTGAATTTTCCAGAAACACTGCCGCGCGCTCATCCCCATCGCATGGGCGCTTTCCAGCACATCCGGTGACACCTGGCTTAAGCCCGCCACCACGCCGCGCACCAGCGGCAACAGCGCATAAAGCACCAGAGCGATAAGCGCGGGCGTTAATCCGGTTCCGGCAATACCTAGCGTTCTCAGCACGGGAAACGACGTCACCAGCCCCGCCAGCGGCGCAATCAGCAGGCCAAATAACGCCACGGAAGGAATGGTCTGGATAACATTGAGCACCGTAAAGACCCCGCCCTGACGGGAAGGATGGCGGTAACACCACATGCCCAGCGGTATCCCGAGCAGCAGCGCCGGTACCAGCGTGCCAAACAGTATGGTCAGATGTTGCGCCAGGGCATCGTTAAACACCTCCTGACGGTTAGCGTACTCTTTCAACAGCGAGAGATCGTTCAGCTCACCGCTCAAGAGCAGCACCAGGGGGATACACCAGATTTGTGCGTTGAGTAGCCATCGCCAGACGGATGTCGGCACCAGACGGCGAATGGCGTCGCTGCAGGCCAGCAGGCAAAGCGCCAGCCACAGCCATAGCCCGCTGCCAACGGAGGTGCGCGCCAGCGGGCTTTCGGCGGAGACCATATGCGCTGCCGCACGGCCCGCGCTCCAGAACAGCACGATGAAGAGCCCCTCGCAGAGGAGCAGCGTAAGCCACTGCGCCTTACGCCCTTGCCAGAAGGATAACGCAACGAGCGCGCCCAGCGCCCCTGCCAGCAGCAGCGGCGCAAACGACCACACCTGCCAGAGCGGGCGCGCTTCGCCCGACATCAGGCGGTTAGGCGCGACGTTCACAAAAGGTAACGCGACCGCCACGATGGCCACGCAGGCCAACAGCAGCAGCACGCGGTTATGACATTTTATTGGCACAGCCTTGTCCCGTTACTTCACAAGCCCTTGTTGCTTCAGGAAATCGGCAGCCACTTTTTTGGCATCCAGTCCCTCTACGGCAATGCTGGCATTCAGCTGTTGCAGCGTTTTTTCGTCCAGCTTTTCAAAGACGGGCTTAAGCCATTCGGCGATATCCGGGTAGGCTTTCAGCACAGATTCACGCACGACGGGCGCAGGCGCATAAATGGGTTGAACGCCTTTCGGATCGGTCAACGTTTGCAGGCCCAGCGCCGCCACCGGGCCGTCGGTGCCGTAAGCCATTGCAGCATTCACCCCAGAGGTTTGCTGCGCTGCGGCTTTGATCGTCACCGCCGTGTCACCGCCAGCCAGAGAGAGCAGCTGCGACTGTTCAAGTTTGAAATCATAGGCTTTTTCGAATGCGGGCAGCGCGTCCGGACGTTCGATAAACTCCGCGGAGGCCGCAAGCTTAAAGTCGCCTTTCTCTTTCAGATAGCGGCTGAGATCCTCAAGTGAGGTCAGCTTGCCTTTCTGCGCAATGTCTTTGCGCACCGCGATAGTCCAGGTATTGTTGGCCGGGGCTGGCGTCAGCCAGACCAGTTTGTTCTGTTCCGCATCCAGCTTTTTAACTTTTTCGTATCCCGCTTTGGCGTTTTTCCAGGCCGGATCGTTTTCTTGTTTGAAGAAGAAGGCACCGTTGCCGGTATATTCTGGGTAGATATCCAGCTCGCCAGAGGTAATGGCGCCGCGCACCACGGGCGTAGTGCCAAGCTGAACTTTATTGACCGTTTTAACACCGTGGCTTTCCAGAACCTGCAAAATGATATTGCCGAGTAACGCCCCTTCGGTATCAATTTTCGAACCAACCTTCACCGGTTCAGCCGCTTGCAGAGGCAGGCTCAGCGCTGCCAACAGCACCGCAGATCCCATCATCCCCGTTTTAATCGTCATTCTGCTTTCCTCATTATTTTGCTGCCTTTTTCAGAGGCTTGAGTGAAAAGCGTAGCTTAAAACGGCGGATTTAACCGTC
The DNA here is from genome assembly GCF_036903355.1 of Enterobacter sp. UNJFSC 003. NCBI lineage: Bacteria > Pseudomonadati > Pseudomonadota > Gammaproteobacteria > Enterobacterales > Enterobacteriaceae > Enterobacter > Enterobacter sp. UNJFSC 003. Next base: position 389,801 of record NZ_JBAKHK010000001.1, on the reverse strand, counting down.
AAAATGCCTTTTTCGCATAAGGTAAGACGCATCCCCCGACAGGCGAGGGATGCTGAGGAGGAAATGATTACTGCAGGTCGAACTCGCCTTTATTGACGCGGGCAGAGTCCATGCCGATAAAGACATTGAACTTGCCGGGTTCAGCATCGTATTTCATCTGCTGGTTCCAGAACTTAAGCGCATCGATGTCAATCGGGAAGCTGACGGTTTTGGTTTCGCCAGGCTTGAGGTCAACCTTATCAAAGCCACGCAGCTGTTTCACCGGGCGACTCATGGAGGCCGTGACGTCCTGAACGTACATCTGAACGACCGTGGCCCCTTCCCGTTTACCGGTGTTAGTCACGTCGACGCTGGCCGTCACCTTGCCGTCACGTTTCAGGGTTGGCGCTGACATTTTCACGTCAGAGACCTTGAAGGTGGTGTAACTCAGGCCGTAGCCGAACGGATAGAGCGGGCCGTTGGCTTCGTCGAAGTAGCGTGAAGTGTATTTGTTTGGCTTGTCGGCGTTGTACGGCCGCCCGGTGTTCAGGTGGCTGTAGTAAACCGGGATTTGCCCAACGGAACGCGGGAACGACATCGGCAGCTTGCCTGACGGGTTGTAATCGCCAAACAGCACGTCTGCAATAGCATTCCCCCCTTCGGTACCGGCGAACCAGGTTTCCAGGATCGCATCCGCTTGCTGGTCTTCTTTCACCAGCGCCAGTGGACGACCGTTCATCAGCACCAGTACCAGCGGTTTGCCGGTTGCTTTCAGGGCGGCGATCAGGTCACGCTGGCTTTGAGGAAGCGTAATATCGGTACGGCTGGAGGCTTCATGTGCCATGCCCTGTGCTTCACCCACCACGGCGACGACGACGTCGGACTGCTTCGCGGCGTTGACCGCTTCGTCGATCATTGCTTTCGGCGAGCGCGGGTCAACCTTCACCGCCTCTTCGTACTGGTTGAGGAAGGTAACGATATCGTTGTCGTTCGTGACGTTTGCCCCTTTGGCATACACCACGTTGGCGTTGCCACCCACGGCGTCTTTAATGCCGGTAAGCACGGTCACGGACTGGTCGGCCACGCCTGCGGCAGACCAGCTCCCCATCACGTCGCGCTTGCTGTCGGCCAGCGGGCCCACTACGGCAATGGTGCCGGATTTTTTCAGCGGCAGCGTATCGAGGCGGTTTTTCAGCAGCACCAGGCTTTCACGCGCCACTTCACGCGCTTCTTTACGGTGCAGACGGCTTTCGGCGTTGGTGTCTACCGGATCGGACGCTTTCGGCCCAAGGTGGCTGTACGGATCGTTAAACAGCCCCATGTCATATTTCACGTTCAGCACGTGGCGCGCGGCATCGTCCAGCTCTTCCATGGTCACTTTGCCGCTCTTCACCAGCCCCGGCAGGTATTTGCTGTAGTATTCGTCGCTCATGCTCATGTTGATGCCGGACTTGAGCGCCACGCGCACCGCGTCTTCCGGATCGGACGCCGTGCCGTGTTTGATCAGCTCTTTAATCGCGCCGTGATCGGACACGGTGATGCCCTTAAAGCCCCACTGGTCGCGCAGGACATCTTTCAGTAGCCAGGCATCAGAGGTCGCAGGCGTGCCGTTAAGGGAGTTCAGCGCCACCATTACCGCACCGCTGCCCGCATCCAGCCCCGCTTTGTATGGCGGCATATAGTCGTTGAACAGACGCTGCGGGCTCATGTCGACGGTGTTGTACTCTTTACCGCCTTCAACCGCGCCGTAGGCTGCAAAGTGCTTGACGCTGGTCATCACCGAGTAGCGATCCGCCGGGCTTTTGCCCTGCATCGCTTCCACCATGGTTTTGCCCATCGTGGAGGTTAAATACGTATCTTCGCCGAAACCTTCCGACGCGCGGCCCCAGCGCGGATCGCGCGAGACGTCGACCATTGGTGCCCAAGTCATGTTCAGGCCGTCGTCCGCCGCTTCATAAGCAGACACGCGCCCGACGGTTTTCACCGCGTCGAGGTTAAAGGAGGAGGCTAAACCGAGGCTAATCGGGAAAACGGTACGCTGGCCGTGCAGCACGTCATAGGCAAAGAACAGAGGGATTTTCAGACGGCTGAGTTCCATCGCCTGATCCTGCATTTTGCGGATATCCTGGCGGGTAACGGTGTTAAAAATCGCCCCCACCTGGCTCTCTTTAATCATCTCGCGGATCGCCTCTTTCGGGTTATCCGGGCCGACGCTGATAAGACGCAACTGACCGATTTTCTCATCGACAGTCATCTTTTTGAGCAAGTCCGTGACAAACGCGTCGCGGGCTTCAGGCGTGAGCGGGTGATTGCCAAACATTTCATCTGCCAGCGCAGGTTGCAGCGCCAGGCTGACGGCGACACCTACAGAACATAGCCATTTCATGGTGTTTTTACTCTCTCATCAATAACCGCCGGAAGAACTCGGCCAGACCGTGCGAAAAGCGCAGTGTGCCACAAACCCTCTGAACGTTGCAGGGTTATTCTCTGATTTTTCTCGTGAATACTCGACCGCTTAACAGTTAATCGCGCTATGCTTTACAGCGTGAAATTTGCCCCGCCACAAGGAGTGGAAGATGACTTCTGTTCGAACTGACGATAACACGACTTTTATTAACGAACTGTCACGCCTGGTGGGTCACACTCACCTGCTTACCGACCCGCCCAAAACTGCCCGCTACCGTAAGGGTTTTCGTTCCGGTCAGGGCGATGCGCTGGCGGTGGTGTTTCCCGGCACGCTGCTGGAACTGTGGCGGGTGCTGAGCGCCTGCGTCGCCGCAGACAAAATTATTCTGATGCAGGCCGCCAATACCGGCCTGACCGAAGGCTCAACGCCAAACGGCAACGATTACGATCGTGACATTGTCATCATCAGCACCCTGCGCCTGGACAAGCTGCACCTGCTGGACAAAGGTGAACAGGTACTTGCCTTCCCGGGCACCACGCTCTATTCACTGGAAAAAGCGCTGAAGCCGCTGGGACGCGAACCGCACTCGGTAATCGGCTCGTCCTGTATCGGTGCCTCGGTGATTGGCGGGATCTGCAATAACTCCGGCGGCTCGCTGGTGCAGCGTGGCCCCGCGTACACCGAGATGTCGCTGTATGCCCGTATCGATGAAAACGGCAAGCTGACGCTGGTCAACCATCTGGGCATCGACCTGGGCGTGACGCCCGAGCAGATCCTCAGCAAGCTAGACGATGATCGGGTGAAAGACGAAGACGTTCAGCACGATGGCCGTCACGCACACGATCACGATTACGTCACCCGCGTGCGCGATATCGAGGCCGATACCCCTGCGCGCTACAACGCCGATCCGGACCGGTTGTTTGAATCCTCCGGCTGCGCGGGCAAACTGGCTGTTTTTGCCGTGCGCCTTGATACCTTCCCGGCAGAGAAAAAGCAGCAGGTGTTTTACATCGGCACCAATCAGCCTGAAGTCTTGACCGAAATTCGTCGACATATTCTGGGTGAATTTACCCATCTGCCGGTGGCGGGCGAGTATATGCACCGGGACATCTACGATATCGCCGAGCGCTACGGCAAAGACACGTTCCTGATGATCGACAAGCTCGGCACCGACAAAATGCCGTTCTTCTTCACCATGAAGGGGCGCACCGACGCAATGCTCGATAAAGTGTCGCTGTTCAAGCCACACTTTACTGACCGCTTTATGCAAAAGGTGGGCAACGTTTTCCCGGCGCATTTACCGGCGCGGATGAAAACCTGGCGCGATAAATATGAGCATCACCTGCTGCTGAAAATGGCCGGTGACGGCATTGCCGAAGCACAATCCTGGCTGACCGAATTTTTCAAAACAGCCGAGGGGGATTTCTTCGCCTGCACGCCTGAAGAAGGCAGCAAAGCCTTCCTGCACCGTTTTGCGGCGGCGGGTGCGGCCATACGTTATCAGGCGGTCCACGCTGATGAGGTGGAAGATATTCTGGCGCTGGATATTGCCCTGCGCCGCAACGATACCGAGTGGTTTGAACATCTGCCGCCAGAGATCGACAGCACGCTAGTGCACAAGCTCTACTACGGCCACTTTATGTGCTACGTCTTCCACCAGGATTACATCGTCAAAAAAGGGGTCGATGCGCACGCGCTGAAGGAGCAGATGCTAGCGTTGCTGAGCGCGCGAGGGGCACAATATCCTGCGGAACATAACGTCGGGCATCTTTACAAAGCGCCAGAAACACTTAAGCAGTTTTATCGCAAGAATGACCCTACAAACAGCATGAATCCCGGCATTGGTAAAACAACACGGCATAAACACTGGAAAGAGAGCGGTGAAACGGAGCAGAACAATTCGCAAGCTGCTGATTAAAGAATACAGCCAACTTTAAGAGATTGTTTAGCGTGACTCAAACGTACTAGAGTGAATGCCTGTCGCCAGAGAAACGTTTCTCTGGCTTTCCATGACGAGGAGCAGGCACATCATGTCGGCTGTTGACGTTTTATCTGAAACCGAACTGGAAGTGCGCGATGCGCTTCCAGACGATGCGCATGCCATCTCAGCCATTTACGCCTGGCATGTGCTGCATGGGCGCGCGTCATTTGAAGAAGTCCCTCCCACCGTCGATGAAATGCGCCAGCGGATGAAGGCGGTCACCAGCAGCGGCCTGCCGTGGCTGGTCGTACTGTATTGCGGCATTATCGTCGGCTATTGCTACGCCACGCCTTACCGTCCGCGGCACGCTTATCGATACACCCTTGAGGAATCCATTTACGTGGATGCCAGCACCACCGGACGCGGGTTTGGTTCAACGTTATTACAGGCGTTAATTGCGCGCTGCGAGCAGGGCCAATGGCGACAAATGATCGCCGTTGTCGGCGACGGGAACAATAACGCCGGGTCGTTACGGCTGCACAAGAAACACGGGTTTGAAGTGGTCGGTCAGCTACGCAGCGTTGGCTATAAAAAGGGTGACTGGCGGGATACGGTGATTATGCAGCGCCCACTCAACGAGGGTGACTGGACGCTGCCGGAGTAAATGCAGAACGGATCAATCGTTTTGTGCAGTCGCCATCTGTTCAGCTTTCTGCTTTTTATAACTCAGCGCTGCGGCAGGAACAGGCTGCACCTTCCCGGTCTCAATCCAGGTACGCAGGCGGCTTGCATCCGCGAAGTGGGTATATTTGCCAAAGGCATCCATCACCACCAGCGCCACCGGTTTGCCGTTAAACACGGTTCGCATCACCAGGCAGTGACCCGCTGCGTTGGTAAAGCCGGTTTTCGTTAACTGGATATTCCAGTTCTCGCGATAGACAAGATGGTTAGTATTGCGGAACGGCAGCGTATATGCCGGACTCGCAAAGGTGGCCATATCTTCACGCGTAGTGCTCAGTTGGCCAATCAGCGGATATTGTTTGCTGGCAATCAGCAGCTTCGTCAAATCACGCGCCGTTGACACGTTTTGGGTCGACAACCCCGTCGGCTCCACGTAACGGGTGTGAGTCATCCCCAGCGATTTGGCTTTGGCATTCATTGCACGAATAAATGCGTCGTAACCGCCGGGATAATGATGAGCCAGGCTCGCCGCTGCGCGGTTTTCTGAAGACATTAACGCCAGCAGCAGCATATCTTTGCGGCTGATTTCACTGTTCAGGCGCACGCGAGAGTAGATCCCTTTCATCTCTGGCGTGTGGCTGATATCCACTTTTAGCTTTTCGTCCAGCGGCAGCCGTGCATCAAGCACCACCATCGCGGTCATTAATTTGGTAATCGAGGCGATCGGGCGCACCAGGTCAGGGTGGCTCGCGTAAATCACCTTGTTGGTGTTGAGATCGACAATCATCGCACTGCCGGAAGCGATTTGCGGCTGTGCAGCGGCAGCGGTCACCGCAGGTGTTTTGGCGAGCGCTGGCGCGGCAGCAGACGCACCCAGCAATAACGCCAGGCTAAGTAATGAGACTCGGAATTTCAGCATGGTGAGACTTCTGATAATTATTCACGCACGTAATAACGTACACCGCCTGCATCGACGGATAAACGCAGGCTGGCTTCGGCATCATAGCGGGCACCGTGCTTTGTCGCCAGCGGATAATCGTGAACAGATGCTGCACTGCTGGCATTTACGCCAGCAGTGCAGTGAGCTTAAAAGAGACGGTATCCATAACCCCAAAGAATAACCGTCAGCGCCAGTAACGCCTCCAGCACCAGCACGCCGATGGCGAGCGTTGAGCTGGAGAAGCTCAGGCCCTCTTCTTTATTGATATTCAGGAAGGTGGGAACCCCCAAATACAGCAGATAACCGGTGTAAAAGAGGGCAATCGTACCGATCAGCGCGCACAGCCAGACCAGTGGATAGAGCGCAACAATGCCGCTTAAGAACAGCGGGGTCGCGACATATCCGGCAAAGACCATACAGTGTGCCAGAGACGGGCGTTGCGGGTAGTTACGCGCCATCCAGTGAATGACGCGCCCCATCACCGCTACCCCGCCCAGCATCAGGCCGTAAAAAATAACGGCAAGATAAAGTCCGGTAAACCAGGAGAGCTGAACCACGGTGCCGTCACCAAAGTTCCAGCCGATTTGTGTGGTACCTATAAACGCGCAGATTACCGGCACCGCTGCCATCAGCAGCACATGGTGCATGTAATGATGCGCGACCGTTTCGTTCTCGTTTCTGATCACGTGCATTTCACGGTCGGGATGGGAGAAGAGTCCCCAGACATGGTTCATAGCGCCCCCTTATTGTCGGCCCGTCAGCGATACCTTAAGTATAATGCAGGCTTTAGATTATTTTATGTACAGTGGGAAATTTCCGTTGATTGCCGCGCCGTTGACGCAGGGGGTATATGATTAATGCAGGCAAGCAGAGGGAGAACACGAAGACGTAATGGATATCAACGGACTTATTGAACAATATGGATACGCTGCGCTGGTCGTCGGTAGCGTGGCAGAAGGCGAAACCATCACGCTGCTGGGCGGGGTTGCCGCGCATCAGGGGCTGCTAAAGTTTCCGCTGGTAGTGGCCGCCGTCGCGCTGGGCGGAATGATTGGCGACCAGTTGCTCTATTTTTTGGGGCTGCGTTTTGGGCCTACGCTGCTGAAACGCTTTGCTAAGCATCAAAAGAAAATCAGGCGGGCGCAGCGTCTAATACAGCGCCATCCCTACCTGTTCGTCATCGGCACCCGCTTTATGTACGGATTTCGCATTATCGGTCCCATCCTGATTGGCGCCAGCCGCCTGCCACCCAAAATTTTTCTGCCGCTGAATGTTTTGGGCGCAGTTGGCTGGGCGCTGATTTTCACGACGCTCGGCTACGTTGGCGGCGAAGTGATTGGCCCGTGGCTGCACCATCTCGACCAGCATATTAAGCACTGGGCGTGGTTGATCCTGGTGGTGGTGGCGGTGATTAGTGTACGGCTGTGGCTGAAGTATCGGGAGAAGAAGCGTGGGGATGAGTAAACCCGTGTCGCGTCCCCCTTATCCTAGTCCTCTCCCCAAAGGGGAGAGGATTAATCCGTTACTCTGCCGGTTTAAATTGCGGATTCGCCAGCATAAATCCCCCATCAACAATAAAAGATTGTCCCGTCGTGTAGCTGGCGTCGCTGTCGCACAGCCATGCCACCAGGCTGGCGATCTCTTTCGTGTGACCGGGCCTTGCCAGCGGAATTTCCGGCATTGAACCTGCCTTCACCTCGCTGTCGTCCATATCGTTCATCGGCGTGGCAATGGCGCCCGGCGCAACGGCGTTGACCAGTATATTGTGCCCGACCAGCTCCAGCGCCATGGATTTGGTTAGCCCCCCAAGCGCATGTTTTGCCGCCGTATAGGCGCTGGCGTCGGGCAGCGGGGTGTGTTCATGCACCGAGGTGATATTCACGATCCGCCCTCCTTCCCCCTGCTTCACCATCTGGCGGGCAGCAATTTGCGAGCAGAGAAACGCGCCGTCCACGTCGACGGTGAAAATGTTCCGCCAGTCGTCAAATGGCATCTCAAGGAAGGGGGCTTTGGACATCGCACCCGCATTATTGACCAGCACATCCAGCCGACCAAAACGTGCAATCAGGGTTTCAATCGCCTTAGCGCCCTGCGGTAAAGTGCTTAAATCGAGCCGCACAGCTTCGGCACGCTGACCGTGCGCCTCAACTTCACGACAGGTTTCCAGCGCCCCTTTTTCATCGGAATGCCAGGTCACGCCAATATCAAATCCGCGCTCGGCCAGCATCAGCGCCGTGGTTTTACCAATTCCGGAATCCGATGCGGTAACAATGGCTACTCGGGTCATACTCACCTCCTGAAAATCTGCAAAGAGGTAAGTATAGATAATGGCCTTTTTTAGCCGTGATGATAGCCGCCGCCCAGCGCGGACGTCAGCTGCAGCGTGGCATCAACATACTGGCCTTTCAGCATCAGTCCGGCGAGGTGTTCCTTCAGTGCCGGGATGTTGGCTTCACTCACGCGAGAACCGGCAATAATCCCGGCGCGAAAACGGGCCTGCGCCAGCGCCACCACGCGGGCAGCATCTTTTTCGACCTGCTGCTGGTGCAGATTTTTAGCCGTCAGGGTCTCCACTTCGCTGGCCGCGCGCGCCACCTGGTTGACGGCATTAACCACTGCCTTGTTGTAGTGTGCAACCGAGAGATTGTTCTGCGCCTGAGCGATGTCCAGCTCCGCGTTTAGCCTCCCGCTGTCAAAGATCGGTAGCGTCAGCCCGGCCGTCACGCCCATTTGCTGCGCCGAGGAGCGGAACAGATCGCTCAGATGCAGAGCATCTTGCTGCAAGAACGCCATCAGGTTCACGTCCGGGTAGAACGCCGCTTTAGCAGCATCCACCTCGCTCATGGAAGCCTCGATATACCAGTGTGCCTCTTGAAGATCCGGTCGACGCGCCAGCAGCTCATAGCCCAGGGTTGTCGGTAACGCGGCGTCCGTTTCGGGTAATGCATGGCGCGTGAGCGTGATGGCAGAGCTGTTGGTCAACGCCCCCAGTCGCGCCTCAACAGCCTTCATTTTGCCCTGCACTTCTGCCCGTTGCTCCTCCGTTTTGCTGGCGTTAATGTCGGTTTCAACGCCTTCTACAGAGGAGGTTACGCCATGCTGATACAGCTCACGGTCGGCACTGATGATATTGTCCTGTTCGCGTTTAATCTGCGCGAGGACATTCGCGGCGGCGGCCTGGGTCTGCCATTCCCAATAGAGCCGGGCAACGCTGCTGGCGAGCAGCTGACGCGTTTGCTCCATCTCCGCTTTTTGCGCGTTAACCTTACCGATGCGGGCTTCCACTTTGTCGCGGTTTTTGCCCCACAGGTCGAGATCCCAGCCGGCGGTCAGGCCAACGGTCCCGTTGGTATACCAGGGCCCGGTGGTGCCTGCTGCGGGATCGGTAGTGGCAAAGGGCCCCATTAAGCCTTCTGCCGACATTTTCTGGCGTTCAGCATCGGCTGAAAAATCGATGTGTGGCCCGTCGGCAGCCATCGTGGCTTTCGCCTGCGCTTCGGCAAGCGTAATGCGCTGCCGGGCAATTTGCATATCCGGCGCGTCGTTCAACGCCTTCGCTATCAGCGAATTCAGTTCGGGATCGTTATAGTCTTTCCACCATTCGTTTTTCGGCCAGTCAGTACGCTGGATCTGCGTATTAACCGAAGCCGCCGTGGTTTGCGTTTTAATGGGCGACACCGTGGCATGTTCCGGCGCACAGGCCGCCAGAATTAAGACAAGGGGAGCACTCAGAGAGAAAATAAGAGAAGGTTTCATTACGCCATTCGCTGAAAAAATAAAGGCGCAAATTACGCTTACAGCACATCTTTTTTTTAGTAACGCGTGGCAATCTGCAATTTGTCATACATTTACATACTCCGAAAATTATTAATGATGACAATGAATAAATTCAACGCATTCATACCAATTATGAATGCGCTGCTACACTTATTCAGGACATACATACGCAGGAGAAGGGAATGAAAATATTGCTGTGGGTTATTTTGATTATATTTCTGATAGGGCTGTTGGTGGTTACCGGTGTATTCAAAATGATTTTCTGATGCGTTTGCCCGGCTTGATGCCGGGCAAATTCACCGTATTACGCTTTCAGGGATGCCCCTTTCGTCGCAATGACCTCTTTATACCAGTGGAAACTTTTCTTACGGCTACGCGCTAACGTCCCTTTTCCGCTGTCGTCGCGATCGACGTAAATAAAACCATAACGTTTGGACAATTCCGCTTTAGACGCGCTGACCAGGTCAATCGGCCCCCAGCTGGTATAGCCCATGACTTCAACCCCATCGTCAATCGCTTCACGTACCTGCACCAGGTGGTCGTTGAGGTAGCTGATGCGGTAGTCATCCTGCACCACGCCGTTCGCATCCGGCTTGTCCTTCGCTCCCAGACCATTTTCCACAATAAAGAGCGGTTTCTGATAGCGATCCCACAGCACGTTCAACAGCGTGCGCAGGCCGATGGGGTCAATTTGCCAGCCCCATTCAGAGCTTGCGAGATGCGGGTTCGGCACCATGCTCAGAATGTTGCCACGCGCCTGCTGATTTAACGCTTCATCGGTGGTAACGCAGCCGGTCATGTAGTAGCTGAATGAGATAAAATCGACCGTCGACTTCAACGTCTCGCGATCGGCGTCGGTGATCTCAATTTGGATACCGTTATCGCGGAAGAAGCGCAGCATATAGCCCGGGTAGGCACCGCGGCACTGAACGTCGCCAAAGAACTGCCAGGCGCGGTTTTCCTGCAATGCTTCCAGCACATCTTCTGGCTTGCAGGTCAGCGGGTACATCAGGCCACCTAACAGCATGTTGCCAATCTTAGCGTCAGGGACAATCTCGTGGCAGGCTTTCACCGCCAGCGCGCTCGCCACCAGCTGGTGGTGGATCGCCTGATACACCTCACCTTTGCTGCTGGTTTCCGGTAAACCGACGCCGGTCATCGGCGCGTGCAGGGACATATTGATCTCGTTGAAGGTCAGCCACAGCTTCACCTTCTCTTTATAGCGCGCAAAAACGGTACGGGCGTAACGCTCAAAGAAACCGATCGTCTCACGGCTGCCCCAGCCTCCGTACTGCTTGACCAACCCCCACGGCATTTCATAGTGCGACAGCGTCACCAGCGGGGTGATGCTGTGCGCGGCCAGCTCGTCAAACAGCCTGTCGTAAAACGCCAGGCCCGCTTCGTTAGGCTCCTGTTCGTCACCGTTCGGGAAGATGCGCGTCCAGGCAATGGAGACGCGCAGGCAGCTAAAGCCCATTTCGGCAAAGAGGGTGATATCTTCCGGGTAGCGATGATAAAAATCGATGGCGACATCCTTAATGCCGCTGTCGCCCGCCACGCGCTCGACAACCGGGCCAAAAACCCCCTGCGGCTGGACGTCAGAGGTGGACAGCCCTTTGCCGTGCTCCAGATATGCACCTTCGACCTGATTCGCGGCAACCGCGCCGCCCCATAAAAAATTATCCGGGAAAGTTTTCATCACGTTCTCCTGTTATTGATGGCTTACGCTGAGCAATGGCGCACCGGCGTTCACGGACGTTGCCGCCACGGTCACCACCTCGCGATACTCGTCGCTGTTACTGATAATAATAGGGGTTGCCAGATCGTATCCGGCATCGATAATCGCCTGACGGTCAAACTCCAGCAGCAGGTCACCCGGCTGAACTTTGTCACCCACCTTGACATGCGCGGTAAACGGCTTGCCGTCGAGTTTTACGGTGTCGATCCCGACGTGGATCAATACTTCAATGCCGCTGTCGCTGAGCAGGCCAATGGCGTGTTTCGTCTGAAACAACGAGGCCACTTCGCCGGCGAACGGTGCAATCACCTTGTTATCTGACGGAACGATCGCGGCGCCGCTACCCAGCAGGCCGCTCGCAAAGGTGGTATCCGGCACCTGATCGAGTGCCAGTACGGTGCCGGTCATCGGCGACAACACCTCGTTTTCACCCGCTGAAACCACCCCCTCTGGCGCAATACGATCCGGCATACCGGCCACCAGCGTCATGCCGCAGCTGAGTACCAATGCCACGACGGTACCGATAATGCCGCCCCACAGCGTGGCATCGACGCCGCCCGGCGGGATCATCTGGGCGATGGTAAAGATATTGGCGAAGCCGAAAGAGTAAACGTGCGTATCGCTGAAGCCGACAATGGCTCCGCCAATAGCGCCCGCCACGCAGCCAAAGATAAACGGACGGCGCAGCGGCAAGTTCACACCGTAGACTGCCGGTTCGGTGATACCGAATATCCCCGCCGTGACGGATGAACCGGCCAGCATTTTCAGACGCGCATCGCGGGTGCGCAGGAAGATCCCGAGCGCAGCCCCTACCTGACCAAACACGGCCGGTAACAGCATAGGCAGCATCGAGTCATGGCCGAGCACCGCCAGGTTGTTAATCATCAGCGGCACCAGCCCCCAGTGCAGGCCGAAGATCACGCATACCTGCCACAGCGCGCCCATCGCCGCCCCCGCCAGCCACGGTGCCAGGACGTAAATCCACTGGTAGCCGTTCGCCAGTATCTGGCTCAGCCAGGTCGCCAGGGGGCCAATGACCAGGAAGGTTAGCGGCACGGTCACGCCTAAACAGATCAGCGGCGCGAAGAAATTTTTCATCGATGAGGGCAACCGCTTCGTGCTCTGCTTTTCCAGCCAGCAGCTTACCCAGGCGGCGAGGATAATCGGGATCACCGACGAACTGTAGTTGAACCAGGTCACCGGAATGCCAAGAAACGCCTCCGCTACCGCGCCAGGCTGCTGGCTGGCGTTAAATGCGGCGATCATCATCGGATGGGTGAGCGCTCCGCCAATCACCATGGTGATAAACGGATTGCCGCCAAATTTTTTCCCGGCGGTATAGCCCAGCACCAGCGGGAAAAAGTAGAACAGCGCGTCGCTTGCCGCAAACCAGATTTTGTAGGTGCCGCTTTCGGCGGTGAGCCAACCACAGACTACGGCCAGCGCCAGTAGTCCTTTCAGGATACCGGATGCCGCCAGAATGCCGATAAACGGCGTGAAAATTCCGGAAACAATGTCGATCAGCCGGCCCAGCAGGTTGCCTTTTTCACCCTTATCTTCCACGACGGGAGCGTCATCGGTCAGCCCCGCTTCCTGGCGCACCGCCTGCCAGACGTCGTGCACGTGATTACCAATGACTACCTGAAACTGGCCACCGCTTTCGACCACCATAATCACGCCGGGGTTTTTCTTGAGTCCTTCCGCATCCGCTTTCTGATTCTCTTTCAGTTTGAAGCGAAGCCGGGTGGCGCAGTGTACAAGACTGACGATGTTCTGTTTGCCGCCAACGTGGCCGAGAATATCCTTCGCTAAAGCCTGGTATTCCATCTCGAATTCCTTACATCCGATGCCCGCAGGCACCTGTTGACTGAGTATAAAAATAAAAAAACCTGAGAACGTCCTCCTTTCAGAGGCCGCGCTCAGGTTTTGCCTGCGTATTGCAGTAACAATCCCGTTTGAGGCTTAACGCCCCTCTTTTCTCACCCGCTCAATGTGGATAGCGAGGAACATAATTTCTTCGGTTGTCAGCTCGCGCTGGTAGCTTTTGTTCAGGTGCTGCGCGATTTTCTCGGCGCATTTCCACGCCTTCGCGTAGTTGTCTTTCACCGCCGTATGCAGTGAGACATCGTCGTCTTCCACCACCGTGCGGGTCAGCATCCGCTGGGCAAAAAATTTCAGATGGGTGACAAAGCGCTGATAGCTGAGCGACTCTTCGTCATACTCAAGCTGCAGCTGATACTTCACCAACTGCAGGATCTCCTGCATCACCCGGGTCACGTGCATCACTTCCGGCATTTCGCTGTTCAGCTGCGCGGTCACCAGATGCAGGGCAATAAACCCGGCTTCGTCTTCTGCCAGTTCGACGTTCAGGCGTTTGGCGATAATGGCCCGCGCCTCCTGCCCCAGTTCGAACTCCTTCGGATAGAGCCGTTTGATATCCCACAACAGCACGTTTTTGATTGCCAGCCCCTTCTTTTGGCGTTCAATCGCAAAGTAGCAGTGGTCCGTTAAGGTGATATACAAACTGTCCTGCAGTTTACCCAGCCGCTGCGCCGCCAGCCCAATGATGCGATCGCAGGTGGTCATCACCTCCAGCGGGATTTGGTTTAGCAACTCCCCCAGACGACGCACCAGTTCGTCACTCTGTAGCGCAAACACCTTTTCAATCAACGCGGTATCCAGCGCCTCACCGATGCGCTTCTGAAAGGCCAGCCCACGGCCCATCACCACCTGTTCGCGCCCGCGCTCATCCTGAACAACCACCACATTGTTATTGAGAATTTTGGCGATTTTCATCGGCACCCCAGAAACAAAAAAACCTGACCTCCGGCAAATGCCAGAAAATCAGGTTTTGCCTGCCGCAGCAGTAACAATCCAGTTCTGGCACTCTATCAGTTTCATTCGTAGCCTCAATCCGTCACGCGTCAAAACGTGACGCAGATCGTACTTGCTACGGTGATATCAGAAGGTCACCACCGTTTTAAGCTCGGTAACCCACGCATCCTGCGTACGAGATACTCCCCCCGGGTGGTGCCAGTACTGAATGCCCGGCTGTAGCTCAAGCCATGACACCGGGCGGAAGCGATAGTAAAACTCGCCGTTCAGTGAATGACCCGGCACCGGATGATAGGCCGGATTGTTATAGTCCGTAACGCCATTCTGGGCATTCAGGTAACGCTGATTACGCGCGTACTGGCTGCTCATATCAATCCAGGTCAGGCCAACGCCAATCCAGTCGTCCGGCCGGGCGTCAAACAGTCCCCGATAGCGCAGCGAGGCGGCATAGACCTGGTGCATATAGTTGCTGCGTTGATCGGCTAGACTCATGCTGACCGAGGTGCTCAACCCGCGATTCGGGTCGTCCTGATGCTGCGTAAGCTGCTGGTTCAGACCTGCGTACATAAACCAGGTACGGTTGTGTTTCTCAAAACCGTCCGGGTCGGTGGCGCCCGCGCCGCCTGATGCGCCGCGATAAAGATCGGCCTGCGGAGCATTCGTAAACACCACGCCCAGGTTGTATGCCCCCGGTAGGCCATTAATGCGAGGACGGGCGTCGATCTCGACCGGGAGCAAGACACCTTTGCTGCCCTTCGTCGACCAGCTCCACGCATGGCTGCGGCTGGAGGCATTCGGGTTCTGCTCCATGACCCCGCCTTTTAAGGTGACCGTTGGCGTAACCTTGTATTCCAGCGTGGTACCCCAAGTGTGTACGTTCCAGTTGTTCCATGTCAGCGAGTTGGCCGATTTCCCGCCGCACTGCGACAGCAGCTGAAAATCACAGGGGATTATCTGATCGAAGGTCTGCACCTTGTTCATCATCCCGATGCGCCAGGTCAGACGCCGGTCGTCAAAGCTGCGGGCAAAGGTCAGCCAGCCCAGGCGTGTAATGGATTGCCCGCCCCAGCTCTCCTGCGTGAGATCGTTAAAGTTGACGCGCGGATCCTGAACCCGTTTGGTGGTGAGATCGTCATTGTGATTACGGTTGACGATGTTCCCTTCAATGCGAGCATCGGGAATGCCTGTCCAGCGCTCCAGGTCCTGGTTAAAGGTCAGCGCAAACTGGTCGATATAGGCCACGTGGGAGTCATGGTTGTAGCCACCACCACCGTTCCAGGCAATTTCATTCAGGTAACCAAGATTGTAGGTAAATCCGTTGTCGTTAAGGATTTTACGCATACCTAGCATGTCGCCGAGAAGGGGATCCGGCGGTGCTTCAAACCCTAACACCGTTCCGTTCCATTCCTGTGCCATCGACAAAGGGGACATCGTCAATAAGGCGAGGGCATAGAGAATATTTTTATTTTCCATGATAAAACCCTGTGAGTGAGTATTTTGTGCGTAACCGTCCGCAGGAAATTAATCTATTTCCTGTCGTATTTTGATTATTAAAATTCAGTAAAAATCGTTAGGCCAAATGTCTCTCCTGCGTAAATAACAGGCAAAAAAAAACCTAAGCGCTCCACAGCGGTGAATGCTGTGAAACGCTTAGGTTTTGCCTGTGAACAGTAACAATCCTGCGTTGAAAACAGTGGCACCTTAACACCGTCGCGTCACGTTGAAAACCCGCGCTGTTTTCTATTTTAAAAAAGTGTGAACCGTTTAACGCTTATTATTTTGACTGAATGACGCGAGCAATATCAGCAGACGTCTGCAACGTACGTATTTCCTGGAATAATCCCAGCGCTTCGCTGTACTCTTTTCGCAAATAACTGAGCCACTGTTTAATACGCGCAACATGATACAGCCCCGTATCGCCCTGCTTTTCCAGACGACTGTATTTTTGCAGCAGCGTAACGACGTCAGCCCACGGCATGCGCGGTTCGTTATATTTCACTACCCGGCTGAGGTTTGGCACATTTAGCGCGCCGCGGCCAATCATCACCGCATCGCAACCCGTCTCTTTCAGGCAGGCCTGCGCGCTCTCATAATCCCAAATCTCTCCATTGGCAATCACGGGAATGGCGAGCCTTTTGCGGATCTCCCCAATCGCCTGCCAGTTAATGCGGTCGGCCTTATAACCATCTTCTTTGGTGCGCCCGTGCACCACCAGCTCGGTGGCTCCGGCCTGCTGCACCGCATCGGCAATTTCAAACTGTCGCGCGTCGCTGTCCCAGCCCAAACGCACTTTAACCGTGACCGGCAGATGAGACGGCACCGCTTCACGCATGGCTTTTGCGCCACGATAAATAAGATCCGGATCCTTTAACAACGTTGCTCCGCCACCGCTACCGTTCACCATCTTGGACGGACAACCGCAGTTGAGATCCACGCCATATGAACCCAGCTCTACCGCGCGGGCGGCGTTTTCCGCCAGCCACTCAGGATACTGACCCAACAGCTGAATGCGCACCAGCGTGCCGGAGGTGGTGCGGCTTTGTCGATGCAGCTCCGGGCAGAGCCGGTAGAATGATTTTGCTGGCAGCAACATATCAACCACGCGCAAAAACTCCGTCACGCAGAGATCGTAGTCGTTCACCTCGGTCAGAAGCTCGCGCACGAGGGAGTCGAGCACGCCTTCCATTGGGGCCAGTAAAACACGCATTCAGAGTACCTGTGAAAAAAGACGCGCTATAGTAGCCGCTCTGCAGGTATGTGGAAAGCCCGGGCGTTATTCCGGGATCGTCTCTTCCGGACGCAGCGTCAACACCTCGAAGCCATCCGCCGTCACGGCAATAGTATGCTCCCACTGTGCGGACAGTTTTTTATCGCGGGTGACCACCGTCCAGCCATCTTTTTTGGTTTTGATCCGGCTGTCGCCCTGATTCACCATCGGCTCAATGGTAAACACCATCCCTTCCTGCAGAACTGCCCCTTCACCCGGCTTACCGTAGTGCAGCACCTGCGGATCTTCGTGCATCTCTTTACCTACGCCGTGTCCGCAATATTCGCGCACCACGCTGTAACCGTTACCTTCGACGTGCGTCTGGATGGCGTGACCAATGTCTCCCAGCGTCGCGCCGGGCTTCACGACCTTGATCCCTTTCCACATGGCTTCATAGGTCTTTTTCACCAGCCGACGCGCCAGCGGTGATACGTCACCAATCAGGTACATTTTACTGGAGTCGGCAATCATGCCGTCTTTCTCAAGGGTGATATCCACGTTCACAATTGAGCCCGATTTCAGGTGCTCGGACGCTTTGGGAATACCGTGGCATACCACCTCGTTAACGGAGGTATTCAGCACATAGGGGAAATCATACTGACCTTTGCTGGCCGGACGGGAATGGAGTTGATTCACAATAAAATCTTCAACCTGATTGTTAATCGCCATCGTCGTGACGCCGGGTGCGATAAAGCCGTCTAACATGGTAAAGACGGAGGCCAGCAGCTCCCCGGCATGGCGTTGCCGGGCAAGTTCATCGGCGGTTTTAATGATGATTGACGACATTGAGTACCTCCTGCGTCGTGATGCTTAATCACTTGATTCATAAATAAAACAAATACTGGCATTTAAACGGGAAGCTGTCCATTTGTGGAAATGCCGGACGTTCCATTCTGGAATGTCTGGTATGCTCAAAATTCATGATGTGATCCGTGGCACATTCCTGAGTTTAATTGTATGATGAATGCGTTTCATCAAGGACTTTCACCATGAGCAAATCACTGAACACTGTCTGGCAATATCTCCGCGCCTTCATCCTCATTTACGCGTGCCTGTATGCCGGGATTTTCATCGCCTCGCTGCTGCCGATAACCATTCCGGGCAGCATCATCGGGATGCTGATCCTGTTTGTGCTGCTGGCGCTGCAGGTCTTACCGGCAAAGTGGGTCAACCCAGGCTGCTTTGTACTCATTCGCTATATGGCGCTGCTGTTCGTGCCGATTGGCGTGGGCGTGATGCAGTATTACGATTTGCTCAGGGCGCAGTTCGGCCCGATTGTTGTTTCCTGTGCGGTCAGCACGCTGGTGGTTTTCCTGGTGGTGAGCTGGAGTTCACATCTGGTGCATGGCGAACGTAAAGTGGTCGGGGAGAAAACAGAAAAATGATGGCCAATATCTGGTGGTCGCTGCCCTTAACTCTGGTGGTGTTCTTCGCTGCACGCAAACTTGCCGCACGTTTCAAAATGCCGTTGCTCAACCCGCTGCTGGTGGCAATGGTGGTGATTATTCCTTTCCTGCTTCTCACCGGTATTCCCTATGAACGCTACTTCGCCGGGAGCAAAATTTTAAACGACCTGCTACAGCCCGCGGTTGTGGCCCTCGCTTTTCCTTTATATGAGCAGCTGCATCAGATCCGCGCCCGCTGGAAGTCCATCATCACCATCTGCTTTGTCGGGAGCCTGGTGGCGATGATTACCGGCACCTCCGTTGCGCTGTTGATGGGCGCCTCGCCTCAAATTGCCGCCTCCATCTTGCCAAAATCGGTCACTACGCCTATCGCAATGGCCGTAGGGGGCAGCATCGGCGGTATTCCGGCCATCAGCGCAATGTGCGTCATTTTCGTCGGCATCCTTGGCGCGGTGTTTGGTCATACGCTGCTGAATCTGATGAAAATTCGGACCAAAGCTGCTCGGGGCCTGGCAATGGGAACCGCCTCCCATGCCCTGGGAACCGCGCGCTGCGCCGAAATAGATTATCAGGAAGGAGCATTTAGCTCGCTGGCACTGGTCATCTGCGGAATCATGACCTCATTGATAGCGCCCTTCCTGTTCCCGATTATTCTGGCGGTAGTAGGCTAAAATTTGCGATGCGTCGCGCAAATTTCATTTTGTTTTCATAAGTTGCATAAATAATGAGATTTGGATCACATATAAAGCCCAGGCGGCTCCGTACACTACCGATCCATTAACCTTTATGAGGCAAACGCCATGCACCCACGTTTTCACGCTGCTTTCGCCCAGCTTGCAGAGAATTTGCAATCAGCCCTTGCCCCGATGCTGGCAGAGGCGCATTTCCCCGCCATGCTAACGACAGAGCAGGTCACCGCGCTTAAACAAGCAACGGGGCTGGACGAAGACGCGCTGGCTTTCGCATTGCTGCCCCTAGCTGCCGCCTGCGCGCGCGCCGATCTCTCCCATTTTAACGTCGGTGCCATCGCGCGCGGCGTAAGCGGAACCTGGTACTTCGGCGGGAATATGGAGTTCCTTGGCGCCACCATGCAGCAAACCGTTCATGCAGAGCAGAGCGCGATTAGCCACGCCTGGCTGCGCGGAGAAAAAGCGCTGAGCGCCATCACCGTTAACTACACCCCTTGCGGCCACTGTCGTCAGTTTATGAATGAACTCAACAGCGGGCTGCAGCTGCGCATTAATCTGCCGGGGCGCGAGCCGCACACGCTGGGCGATTACCTGCCCGATGCCTTCGGCCCTAAAGATCTTGAGATCAAAACGCTGCTGATGGACGCGCAGGATCACGGCTTCGTCCTTTCCGGGGACGATCTCAGCGAAGCCGCTATCGGTGCCGCCAATAAAAGTCATACCCCCTACAGTAAATCGCCAAGCGGCGTGGCGCTGCAGTGCCGCGATGGCCGCATCTTCACCGGCAGCTACGCGGAGAACGCCGCATTTAACCCGACGCTGCCGCCATTACAGGGCGCACTCAACCTGCTGAGCCTGAACGGTTATGACTATCCCGATATTCAGCGCGCCATTCTGGCTGAGATTGCCGATGCGCCGCTGATTCAGTGGGATGCCACGGCCGCCACGCTGAAGGCGCTGGGCTGCACAAATATCGAGCGCGTTCTGCTTGCGTAATCCTTTCGGCGGGCAGAAATGCCCGCCCGTTTGCTGAAAAACCCCTCAGTTGATTCGCTGTTTCTTGCGCTAACCAGGCGGGTAAAGTAGCCTGAGCTAAATTTCATCCACGAACGAGCCATCTTCATGTTAAAGCGCGTTTTTTACAGCCTGTCTGTCCTGGTCGGCATACTGCTGTTGATCGTGCTGGGCCTCGACCGCTGGATGAGCTGGAAAACGGCCCCCTACATCTTTGATGATCTGCAGGACCTTCCCTATCGTCAGGTCGGCGTGGTGCTCGGCACCGCCAAATATTACCGCACCGGCGTCATTAACCAGTATTACCGTTACCGTATTCAGGGCGCGCTTAACGCATACAATAGCGGCAAGGTGAATTACCTGCTATTGAGCGGCGATAATGCCCTGCAAAGCTATAACGAGCCGATGACGATGCGTAAGGATTTGATTGCTGCTGGCGTCGATCCGGCGGACATCGTGCTCGATTACGCCGGGTTCCGCACCCTTGACTCCATCGTGCGCACCCGGAAGGTGTTCGACACCAACGACTTCATCATCATCACCCAGCGCTTCCACTGCGAACGCGCGCTGTTTATTGCCCTCCATATGGGTATTCAGGCCCAGTGCTACGCCGTACCGTCGCCAAAAGATATGCTCAGCGTGCGCGTGCGCGAATTCGGTGCCCGTTTTGGCGCGCTGGCCGACCTGTATATTTTCAAACGCGAACCGCGTTTTTTAGGTCCGCTAGTGCCCATTCCAGCGATGCATGAGGTGCCAGAAGATGCGCAGGGTTATCCCGCAGTGACGCCTGAACAGCTGCTGGACATGCAGAAGAAAGAGAAAAAATAGCCTCTCTTTTATCGATTCTTTACACCGTAGGCGACTCTTTTTATCTCCCCTTTATACCCGCCATTTTAAGCTGAGTTCACTGCCGCTACGGCTTCATTTAAGAATGACTATGAACTCGATCATGAATGCTTTTTTTCTGAAAAATATCCGCCCTTGCTTTAACTTTCCGGGCTTATCGCTTCCGACTGCACTCAATTCCGGCCTGTATCTTGATGCGAAAATTGATGCCCTGCAGCGCAACGTGTCTCTCGACGTGGCGGACTATCTGGAGCGTTACCCACAGACAAAACATATTGACGTCTATCTGAACGATATCAACGGTATTATGCGCGGCAAGCGACTCTCAGTGGACAGCATGTTGAGTCTTGAGAAAGGCTGCTATTTTCCACTTTCGGTCTACTCAATGGATCAGAAAGGCAAAATAGCCGCCTCACTTCCCGATGAGCCAGACAGGCTTTGCGTGCCGGTCGCCGGCTCGCTGCGGCCTTCTCCACAGGATCCCCAGCACAATGCGCAGATCCTGCTGACGATGAAGGACAGCGAGGGCGATCCTTGTCCCTTTGAGCCACGCGTGATTCTGCAGAACGTGCTGGCTCGCTTCCACCAGCACGGGCTTTTCCCGGTGATTGCGCCAGAGATTGAGTTCTATCTGACCGGCCGCGACGCTCGGGATCCGCAGAATCAGGGCTGCTTTCATATGGACACCTCAACGGCGCACGCGGCCCTGTTCGGTGAACTGGAGCAGCTTGCGCAGCTCCAGCGTATTCCGCTCACCGGGATTGTGGCGGAAGCGGAGTCGGGCCAGTACGAGCTGAACCTAAAGCACAGCCATCGGGTGGTTGAGGTCTGCGATAACGTGCTGTCGCTCCGCCGCCTGACCCGATTTGTCGCCGAACAACACGGGCTGCAGGCCAACTTTATGGCTAAACCCTACAGCCTTCAATCCGGCAGCGGTTTGCATTTTCATTTCAGCCTGAATGATATTCACGGCAATAACCTGTTTGCCTCGCCGGTGGAGGAACTGAACAGCATGATGCGACTGTGCATCGCCGGGCAGCTGGCACTCATGCCAGCATCCGTTGCTATTATGGCTCCGGGCGTTAATGCCTACCGACGCCTGCGTAAAAATCTTACCGAACCCTTATTCAACTCCTGGGGCTATAACACCCGCTCCGCCGCACTGCGCATTCCCTGCTCGGATGAAGGTAACCGTCGTATCGAGTCCCGCCTGGCAGGGGCAGATGCAAACCCGTATCTGGTTGCGGCTACCATCCTGACGGGCATGCTGTATGGTCTGGAAAAGTTTGAAGAAGAGGATTTACCTGAACCGCAGCACGATCAACCTGAGCTTCCCCTGTTTCAACAGCAGGCAATTGAGACTTTCTCCCGGTGCCAGTATCTCACCAACAGCCTGGGTGAAGCCTTTTCTCAGCAGTGGGTCACCTGCAAGCTTGCAGAACTCGACTGGTTTGAAAGTATCGTCACCGGCCAGGAATCGACGCTTGCCTGAAAATAAAAAAGCCCGCTCGATGAGCGGGCCAGATAACGTTCGAAACAATTACTTTTTACGGGCGTACTTCAGTGAATCCAGAGCAACCGCGAAGATAATGATCGCCCCTTTGATGATGTACTGCCAGTACGGATTCACGCCGATGTAGGTCAAACCGTAGTTGATGACGGTAAAGATGATGACACCGGTTACCACACCGATCACGGTACCCACGCCGCCGCTGAAGGACACCCCGCCGACCACGCAGGCCGCAATCGCATCCAGTTCGTACATGAAGCCGAGGTTGTTGGTTGCAGACCCGATACGACCCGCTTCCAGCATCCCGCCAAAGGCATAGAACACGCCGGACAGGGCATAAATCATCAGCAGGTTCAGAGCAACGTTTACGCCAGATACTTTCGCGGCTTCCGGATTACCGCCGATGGCGAAGATGTTTTTACCGAAACGAGTTTTGTTCCACAGCACCCAAACGAAGGCGACCGCAATCAGTGCATAGAAGGTGATGTACGACAGGCGGAAACTGCCGAGGGCCACAAACCCTTGCGTGAAGGTCGAGAAGCCGCTGTCGAAACCAGAGATGGGAGACGCGCCCACAAAGTCGTAGTACAGGGAGTTGATACCGTAAACGATGATCATCGTACCCAGCGTGGTGATGAATGGCGTCACGTTCAGGTAAGCGATAATGATGCCGTTAATCAGACCAATGATCGCGCCGATGGCACACACAATCAGGATCACCACGAAAATCGGCATGGTCGCCATTTCCGGGAATACCTTGTTGGCGTTTTCCATTGACTGCAGCATGGTCGCCGCGATAACCGCCGCAAGCCCCACCTGGCGCCCCGCTGAAAGGTCAGTACCCTGGGTTACGATAAGACCCGCCACGCCCAGCGCGATGATAATACGCACGGAAGACTGGGTCAGAATGTTACTCAGGTTGAGCAGACTTAAGAACGTAGGATCCTGGAAAATAATAATGGCCAGTAAGACTAAAAGTACGACGTAAATACCGCCTTCTTTCAGATAAGTGAGAAAACTTTTTTTATTTAACGCACTCATGAGGAGCCCCTGATCTTAAAGGTGCAAAGACGCAAGACGTAAAATTTCGTTTTGCGTAGTCGTTTTGGTGTCAACAATACCGGCGACGAGACCATTGCTCATTACCAGAATACGATCTGTGATCCCTAATAATTCCGGCATTTCGGAAGAAATAATAATGATCCCTTTATTCTTTTTCGCCAGCTCAGCAATCAGCTGATAAATTTCAAATTTTGCACCCACGTCGATTCCGCGTGTGGGCTCATCCAGCATCAGGATTTCTGGCTGCGTTAATAACCAGCGACCAATAATCACTTTTTGCTGGTTACCGCCCGACAGCGAACCAATTTGCGTACGGTGGCCGGGCGTTTTTACGCGCATAGAGTCAATAACCCATTGGGTATCGCTCTTCATGCGGGAATTATCCAGCAGACCAATTTTGCTTTTATAGTTACGGATATTCGAAATCAACGAGTTAAAGTTAATATCGAGATAGGCGTAAATACCGGTTGAGCGACGCTCTTCCGTCACCAGCGCAAAACCATTATTAATGGCTTCATTGGCGTTATGGTTATTAATTTTCTTACCGTGCAGCGTGATAGTGCCGCCCGATTTTTCACGAATACCAAACAAGGTTTCCACAATATCGGTACGTTTGGCGCCCACCAGCCCGGCAATGCCTAAAATTTCGCCTTTGTGCAGGTCGAAGGAAACGTCGCGAATGGATGGCTGACGCAACGAGGTCAGGTTACGTACCTCAAGGATCACCTCGCCCGGGGTGTTCTCTTTGTCCGGGAAACGCTGGTTCAGGGAGCGGCCGACCATCATGGCGATAATCTTGTCCATGTCCAGCCCTTCCAGCGGCTGCGTGGCAATCCACTGACCGTCGCGCAGGATCGTGATTTCATCGCACAACTGGAAGATCTCTTCCATCTTGTGGGAAATATAGACGATGCCGCAGCCGCGATCTTTGAGTTTACGAATGATGGTGAAAAGGTGATTAACCTCTTTTTCCGTTAATGACGATGTGGGTTCATCCATGATGACGATTTTTGCATCATAGGAGAACGCTTTCGCAATTTCGATCATCTGCATTTGAGAGACGGACAATGTACCTACGCGCGCGCGCGGGTCAATATCAATATCCAGCTCGTCGAAAATCGCTTTGGTGTCGCGATACATTTTATCCTGATCGACAAAGACACCTTTGGTTGGATAACGGCCCAACCACATATTGTCCATAACCGAACGTTGCAGTACCAGGTTTAATTCCTGGTGAACCATGGAGATACCGTTTTCCAGCGCTTCTTTTGCTGAATGGAAATCGATCTCTTTCCCCTGAAAAAGAATGCTGCCAGAATCTTTTTGATAGATCCCAAAAAGACATTTTAATAACGTTGATTTACCCGCACCGTTCTCCCCCATCAAAGCATGAATAGAGTGAGGACGTACTTTTAAATTAACATTATCGAGTGCCTTAACACCGGGAAAAGACTTGTTGACACCGGTCATTTCCAACAAGTATTCACCGGACGACTGAGTATTTGTGCTGACCATAATTATACCTTGTTGGCCTCGCATATCGCGTTATAAAAGGGCGCAACGAATTGCGCCCAGTGGAGACAGTACCGCTAACTTATTTACCGATAAACTCAGCCAGGTTGGACTGGTCTACGCCCACGTAAGGTACGCGAACGATTTTATTTTCAATTTTCCAGCTGGTGCCATCAGCTGCACCTTTACCGTCGGCCAGGTTTTTCGCCAGATCGAAGGTGGCTTTCGCCTGGTTATTGGCATCGTTCAGCACGGTACCGGCCATTGCGCCAGATTTAACCAGCGCCAGCGCTTCTGGCAGAGCATCCACACCGAATACAGGGATAGACGATTTGTTGTGTGCTTTCAGCGCTTCGACCGCACCCATCGCCATCGCATCGTTGTTGGCGATAACCACTTCAATTTTGTTCGCGTTCGGGCCAGACAGCCATGCGTCCATTTTATCTTTCGCCTGAGCGGTATCCCACATTGCGGTATCTAACGCCAGCTGCTGGGTTTTCAGGCCTTTGTCGTTCAGCTCTTTGATCACGTAAGTGGTACGTGCTTCCGCATCCGGGTGACCCGGCTCGCCTTTCAGCAGAACGAACTGGATCTGACCATCTTTGTTCAGGTCCCAGTTCGGGTTTGCCGCCCAATGTTTCGCGATCAGATCGCCCTGAATAATACCGGACTCTTTGGAGTCAGTACCGACGTAAAACGCTTTGTCGTAGCTATCCAGCGCCTTACGGGAAGGTTCTTTGTTGAAGAAGACAATTGGCACATTCTGGCCACGCGCTTTTTCAATGACCGTGCCTGCTGCAGCCGGGTCAACCAGGTTGATGGCCAGCGCTTTCACGCCTTTTGCCAGCAGAACGTCGATCTGGTCGTTCTGTTTGGACTGGTCGTTCTGGGAGTCATTCATCAGCAGCTGAACGTCTGGCGCTGCTTTAGCATCTTTCTCGATAGCTTTACGCACAACAGACATGAAGTTGTCGTCGTACTTATAGATAGTCACACCAATACGGGTATCCGCAGCGTGCGCTGCTGCACCAAAAAGCATGCTTGCCATTACAGCAGACAGAGTCAACACCTTCTTATTCATGGTATCTCCGGTTTTTTTTATGCAGGGTAGTTCTTGTGAATAACGGTCGGCGGGCAGATGTTAATAAAAAGTT
Organism: Enterobacter sp. UNJFSC 003; assembly: GCF_036903355.1. Taxonomy (NCBI): domain Bacteria; kingdom Pseudomonadati; phylum Pseudomonadota; class Gammaproteobacteria; order Enterobacterales; family Enterobacteriaceae; genus Enterobacter; species Enterobacter sp. UNJFSC 003. The sequence continues at coordinate 363,563 of NZ_JBAKHK010000001.1, read as the reverse complement.
ACTGAACGCCGAAGTTCACTTATAAAATTTCTATCTTCCGTGTTCGGTAACGCTCCAGAAATGCGTTTTTTTGGTTGTTTGCGGCACGTTGGCTATAGCGAAAGTGATTAATCACCGTTACATAGCGTTTCAGCCCCTAAAACGCTGACATCATAGTCAGCAGCTTGTTAAGATACTGTGAATTTACTCACAGATTGAAAACGGTTACATCACACCACATGATCAGTTAGTGATCGGAGCCACATTTTGTCGTAACGCGACCGAATGACGACGTACTAAAGTCGGCATGAAACAGTGCGTTGCGTTTGGATCCAGCAGCCCTGCCGCGCCCTGTAACGCCAGCTCTGTCGCCAGTTTCGCCATCGAGGCAATGGGGTAACGTACGGTGGTTAACTGCGGGTCGGTGTAGCGAGCTATCGGGATGTCATCAAAACCAATCAGCGACAAATGCTGTGGCACCGCAATACCGTTGTCTTTCAGCGCAGTCAGCGCCCCCGCAGCCATGCTGTCGTTGTAGGCAAACACGGCAGAAAGCTGAAGGTTTCTGCCCAGCAGTTCAACCATAGCGGCTTCACCGCCCTGCATATCCGGCGTACCGGTTCCTACCCAGCTCTCAAGCGGCATTATCCCGTGCTCTTTCAACGCGTTCTGCCACCCTTCCCGGCGCATCTCGTCGTCTTCGATAGCGTGGCTGGAGGCCAGAAAACCGATGCGCTGATGGCCGTTGTTGATAAGCATTCGCGTGGCCATCATGGCGCCGCTAACGTTATCCAGGCCAACACATCGGTGGGCGTAGCCTGGCACAATGCGGTTGATCAATACCATGCCGGGGATCTGCTCCATAAAGCCGGCCAGTTCTTCATCACTCAACGCTTTTGAATGGACAATCAAGGCATTGCAACGCTGGCGTATCAGCACTTCGATAGCATGACGCTCTTTTTCAACCTCATGATAGCTGTTGCCAATCAGCACATATTTCTGATGCTGTTGAGCAACAACGTCCACCGCTTTTACCAGCGCGCCAAAAAATGCATCCGACACATCCATCACCACGACGCCAATGGTGTCGCTGACCTGCGTGGCAAGCGCCTGGGCATTAGCGTTTGGCCGGTACCCCAGCTGGGTCACGGCTTTCATTACGGTTTCACGGGTTTCAGGGCTAACCAGCGCGCTTTTGTTAAGCACGCGAGAAACGGTAGCAACAGAAACACCCGCCTGACGGGCGACGTCACGAATGGTGATCATATTCACCATCCTTCAAAGGATTGCAGCAGCTCACAGACACCCCCTGTGTTTAGCAAGGTGGCTATTTTGGCAGTGAGAGAGAGGGGACTACGTGAAGAAGGTCACACGAATGAAAACGCTTACATCCGTTTTGTTAATGATTGTGATCCAGATCGTTATCTGGATGTTTTACTCAATGATACACCCGAAGCATGTGCGGTTAATTGTCGCCACACCCACTCCAGCGGTCCCTGGCGGAAATAGCGGAGCCAGATAACCGAAAACACCACATTAACCGCCCAGACCGGAATAACAAACGCCAGCAGCTCAAGGCGGTCGAATTTCATAAACAGGCCGAATCGGTAGAAAAGCGTGGTGCAAATCAGGGTTTGCAGAATGTAATTGCTTAATGCCATGCGCCCAACGCAGGCAACAGCGCTGACGATCCACAGCCTGGCAAGGCGCGGCCAGAAACCATAAATCAGCGCGGCATAGCCGATTGTCTGGAACGGCGCGCTGAGCTCGCGCGGAAGCTGTAGCAGGAAGGCACACCAGCGGTAGTCCCAGTGAAGGTGCCACTGCGCAACCACTGCCGGAAGGTTAATCAGCACGCCCAGCAGAACCAGTCCTGACCCCACGCGACGATAATGCCGTAGGCTAAACTCCCCTTTCAGCCAGCCTGTGCGCATCAGGGAAGCGCCCATCAGCATCATTCCCGCCAGCTGCCAGCCATACTGCGCGCCTAACGCCAGCAGGTTATCACCCAACATATCCGCCCGGTTGCTTATCGCTTCTGTGCCACCTTTCAGTTTCCAGAACTGCTCGTACTGCAGGTTGGCCGCATCCGGGATCCACGAACGGTTAGTCGCTTCCCCCGAAATAAGGCCCAGTAAAAGCAGCACGCCAAGCCCCATCGCATACAGCATCGCGCCGGTATTGAAGAGGCTTTTCACGCTATGTGCATCGCGGATGAGCCGCCAGCAAATCAGGCCGACTAATCCATAGGCGAGAAGAATGTCTCCATCCCAGAACAGCAGACCGTGAATAAACCCGAGGATGACCAGCAGCGTCAGACGAGACTGGATCCAGCGCGTGCCGCGCTTGAGCAGCAGCTGCAGACCCGCGCCAAACAGCAACGCAAAAAGGGTGAGAAATTTGACCTGCGCAAAAAGATCGAGGATGGCCCACGTCCAGGCATCGCTACGGGTGATGTCGCCATACCACGCAGGATTCAGATAGGCGGCCTTCGGCAGGCCGAAGGCGCTGATATTCAGCAGCAGGATACCGAGGATCGCGACGCCGCGAACAAAATCGAGCGTAACGTTTCGCTCCATGGTTCCTGCCCTGTCTGATTAGTTGTGGTGACGTACAGCGCGCAGGAACTCCTGGCGGGTATTCTGGCTGGATTTGAACAGGCCGCCCAGCGACGTCGTGGTGGTCGCGCTGGTGGCATCACGCACGCCGCGCGCTTTCACGCAGTAGTGAACCGCATCAATGGAAACCGCCACGTTGTTGGTGCCCAGCAGGGTTTGCAACGCGGTCAGGATCTGCTGCGTCAGACGCTCCTGCACCTGCGGACGCTGCGCGAAGAACCGCACGATGCGGTTGATCTTGGACAGACCAATAACCGTATCTTTTGGAATGTACGCCACGGTTGCTTTGCCATCGATGGTCACAAAGTGATGTTCGCAGGTGCTGGTCAGCGTGATATCACGCACCGTCACCATTTCATCAACCTTCATCTTGTTTTCGATAACGGTAATTTTCGGGAAGTTCGCGTAGTCGAGGCCGGAGAAAATCTCATCGACGTACATTTTGGCGATGCGCTGCGGTGTCTCCATCAGACTGTCATCGCTCAGATCGAGATTCAGCAGTTGCATGATCTCGGTCATATGCCCTGAAATCAGACGCTTACGGGTTTCATTATCCAGTTCCTGAACCGGTGGACGCAGCGGCGTTTCGAGCCCGCGCGCAACCAGAGCTTCATGAACCAGGGCAGCTTCTTTACTGAGTGATGACATTTTTATCTCCTGCAGGTGTGGCATCTTTTGCCCTCGTTGTGGCAAAAGTGTGCGCTCATTGTGCGTGAGGCGGCGCACATAATCCAGTATTCACGACGATAATTATTGCAATTGCTGTTGCCTTTCAGCCTGACGGTTCCAGACCAGAGCACCGCCTACGAACAGCGCGATACCCGCCAGCCCCAGAGCAGGCTCAAGCTGATGCGTCAGCCAGGTCGATAACGCCGAGGTAACCGGGCCAATTAACTGGCCGATGGCATAACCCGTGGTCAGCAATCCCGCCATATAGCGGGTATGGTTGGGTGCCAGCTCGCGTCCATATAAAAGAGAGAGCTGCACGGCGCATAAAAACCCGCCCCCTACCAGCAATCCGCCCAGCAGGAGCCCGACAATCCCCGGCAGCAGCCAGGCGGCCAGTACGCCCGCGGCCTGCAGCCAGAGCACAATCGCCAGCCGGCGGTTAGACGTTGAGGTGTGACGCAGCGCGATGCTCAGCGCAATCCCCACAACGGCCGCCGCACCAAAAAGCGGCCAGACGAACTGGGCGATGACGCTGCCGGGAAAACGCGCCGCTGCCATCTGCGATAAAAAGGTGGCCGGGAGAATGTACCCAAAGCCCGCCAGGCTGTAGCTCCAGACCAGACGCTTTAAATCCTGCGTCAGGATGAGCGGCTCCGGCGCGCTGCCCGGTCGATGAAGTTGACCGGCGCGCGGCAGGTATCGCGCCACCAGCGCGATAAGCACCAGCGCCAGCACGCCGTAAATCTGCCATGCGGCCCCGGCTGACAGCGATTTCGCCTGAATATACACCGCGAGCAGCCCGCTCAGGGCAATACCGGCACCAGGCCCGGCAAACACGGCGGCACTGAGGCCCGGCTTGCCAAGCTGCCCCAGCCGCTCGTTGGTCCACGCAGCGATAAGCACCATTGACCAACCGCTCATGCAGCCGATCGCAAAGCGCATCAAACCGTGTACCACGGCATTCTCGGCAACAGCGGAGAGGAGCGTGAGCCCAACGGCACCAAAAATGCCCAGCCAGAGACGGGTTTCAACAAAGCGGTGCGCGCGCATTGCGTCCCATGCGCCCACCAGATAGCCCAGATAGTTCATCGCCGCCACCAGTCCCGCGCTGGTCAGCGTGAGTTGCCCGGCAGCAATCATCAGCGGCACCTGAGGTGTGAAAGCAAAGCGCCCTATCCCCATCGCCACCACCAGAACCACAAATCCACTGAGCGCGATACGCAGCGCCATGACCGCTCCAATTGTTAAAGAAAAGTAAATTTATGATGCAGCATCTCGTCGCCTTGCGAAAGTGAAAGTTGCTCACAGGTAAATGAAAACTCTGTATTATGAGTCTCATGAATAGCAATTCGCATAAGGAGCCCTGCATGGAACTGCTCGAAGAGCATCGTTGTTTTGAAGGCCGACAGCAGCGCTGGCGCCACGACTCCACCGTACTGAACTGCGCGATGACGTTCAGCATTTTCCTGCCGCCAGGCGAACCAGGGAAAAAGCCGCCGGTGCTGTTCTGGCTCTCAGGATTAACCTGTAACGACGAGAATTTCACCACCAAAGCCGGTGCGCAACGTGTTGCGTCCGAGCTGGGTATTGCGCTCGTGATGCCGGACACCAGTCCGCGCGGCGATGATGTTGCTGACGACGCGGGGTACGATTTAGGCAAAGGAGCCGGGTTCTATCTGAACGCCACCGAACAGCCCTGGGCGAGCCATTACCGCATGTACGATTACATTTGCGACGAGCTACCCGCGCTGATTCAGGCGGAGTTTGCGGTAGGCGATCGTTTTGCCATCAGCGGACACTCTATGGGCGGCCACGGGGCGTTGATCGTGGCGCTAAAAAACCCCGGAAAGTACACCAGCGTGTCGGCATTTGCGCCAATTGTGAACCCCACGCAGGTTCCCTGGGGGCAGAAAGCGTTCTCCCACTACCTGGGTAATAATGCAGAAAGCTGGCAGGAGTGGGATAGCTGCGCGCTGATGCTGGCAAGCGATTCTGCGGATGCGATTCCAATGCTCATCGATCAGGGCGACGCGGATCAGTTTTTAGCCGGACAGCTCCAGCCTGCAGTGCTGGCAGAGGCAGCGCGTCAGAAAGACTGGCCGCTGACGCTGCGTATACAGCCGGGATATGACCACAGCTATTACTTTATGGCGTCCTTTATTGAGGAACATCTCCGCTTCCATGCGGAGCATTTATTTGGGTAAGTGCCGGTAAGCCTCTTCCACAGGGAGAGGGAACACGCGCTAAAAGCGGCAGCTGACGTTGCCGCTTTGCTTTTACCGGCTTCTCATCAGAACTTATAGTCCACGCCCACAAAGTAGCGACGACCGTCTTCCGTGTAACTGTAATCATCACGGCTGAGATCTTTATCCAGCAGGTTCTGCACGCCCGCGCGCAGCTTCACGCTCTTGGTTGCCTGCCATGCCGCACCGGTATTCCAGATCACGTAGCCGCCCGGCGTGGGATCGCTGCTGGTGAGCGCGCGCTTCTCGCCCTTATAGTTGCCCTGCACGTAGAATGACCAGTCCTGCGTTGCCTTCCAGTCAACGGTACCGTTGGCGGTATGGAACGGCAGTTCGGACAGCGGTTTATTGCCGCCGTTGCTGATGTCTCGGCCATCGTTATAGGTGTAGTTCAGCGTGACTTTCCAGTCCTCCGCCACCGGGAATTTCAGCTCGGTTTCCACGCCACGGATCCGCGCCTTGTTGACGTTGTAGTAACGGAAAATGGGCTCGCCGTCGGCGTTCAGCCCAACGTAGTTCGGGTAGCTCTTCGCCTGGTCAACGTTTGCCGTACGGGTGATGCTGATGCGGTCATCGACATCATTCTGGAAGGTGGTGATGCTGGCCTGCACGCCTTCTAGCCAGCCCTCTTCCCCGCTGTAGTACACACCGAGCTCGACGCTTTCGCTGGTTTCCGGCTTCAAATCCGGGTTGCCGACAATATCGCAGGCACCACGGCAAGAGCCGGTGACCCAGTCCGGGCTGAGCTCCAGCAGTGACGGCGCTTTAAACGCGGTCGCCCAACCCCCTTTCACCGTCACGGTGTCGGTCGCGTTATAGACCAGATAGGCACGTGGACTCCAGTGATCGCCGTAGGTTTCATGGTCATCCATACGGATGCCGGTGGTCAGGGCCAGCGGCTCAAAGATCCGCCATTCGTCTTCAAGGAACAGTGCATACTGGCTTGCAGAGGTGTTGCTGCTTGATCCGCCCGTCAGATTGACCGGATCTTTCAGCTTGTCGTGGCGCCACTCGCCGCCAAAGGTCAGCAGCTGGTTAATTTCGCCCAGGGGCAGCACATATTTCCCGTCGACCGCGTTGCTCTCGGACGTGATCGTATTGCTGTTACCGGGATTTTTGTTATCGACCTTCTCACCGTAAACCTTCAGCTCGCTGTTGCCCACGCCCCAGCGGCCGTTGTGGCTAAGGGAGTAGTTCTGGCGTTCGAGCCGGTTTTTGTCCAGAGAGTCCGAGTCACGATCCTGACGGTCAAAGCCATAACCTGCCGTAAAGTCATGATCTTCAGTGGGTGTCCAGGCGAACTCGACGTTGGCATCACGGCTGGTGAAGCCTTCGATACGGGGCGTTTCACCGGAGGCAGAAGTCGAGGAGCGTTGCTGATCGTCTTTTTCACGCTTAGACACGCTGCCGTAGGCTTTTAGCCCCAGCACGCCGTCCACCAGCGGGCCGCTGGTATAGAACTGTCCGTTATGGGTATCCCCGCGATCGCGGTGTTCCTGAAGGGTAGAATCAGCGCTCAGGGAACCGGTCCATTTCTGGCCAATTTTTTTGGTGATGATGTTCACCACGCCGCCCAGTGCGTCAGAACCATAAAGTGAGGACATCGGTCCGCGCACCACTTCGATACGTTCGATCGCATCGACCGGGACCCAGTTCAAATCAAAATCGTTGTGACGGAAAACCGCATTGCGAGAGTTCACGCGCTTGCCATCAATCAAGATGAGCGTGTAACTGCTGTCCAGACCACGAATACTTACCCCTTTTCGGTTGTCCCCTTCGTTGGTGAGCTGCACGCCGGGCACGTCCTGTAACACATCTTTGAGATTATTAACGGGTTTACGCTGCAAATCTTCCTGAGTAATGACGCTAATACTTGCCGGTGCGTCTTTCAGGTTTTGCTCGGTCGCTGATGCCGTTACAACCATAGTGTCGCCAGATTCCGCAGCGATAACAGGCAGTGCCAGGGACAGTGCGGACGCACAAAGTCCTCCCCTGACGATGGGATTCAACCTAAACATTCCATATCTCCATGAGGTAAATACAACTAAATCAAATAATAATTGCTCACAGTGCCTGTCTGTCCGCCCGCATTTCAGAGAGGTCGTTAGGGGGACTTATTTTTTGATAACGATAAAGCAAACGATAACTATTATCAATTCAATTGTTAGAAATTATATCTGTTGTGCATAATGTGGAGATAAAAAAGCCCGCTCGAATGAGCGGGCTAAAAGAGAGGAGGTGCGGTTATTGTTTAAATCGTTCCGGGAAATCCATTTCGCCGTAGCGAACGAAGCGGGTTCCTTTCGTCAGCTTGTAGCCAAACCAGATGAGAAGGAACAGCGGAATACCAATGTAGGTCGCTGCAACGCCGCCCCAGTCAATGGTGTCCGCAAGGAAGGCTTCATAGTTCTGCCCCAGCGTAATAATCAGACACAGAATGAAGGCGAAAATTGGCCCCAGCGGGAAGAACCCTGAGCGGTACGGCAGGTTGTTAAGATCGTGTCCCTGGAACACATAGCCGCGACGGAAGCGGTAATGGCTGATGGCAATCCCCAGCCAGGCGATAAAGCCCGTCATCCCCGAGGTGTTAAGCAGCCACAGGTAGACCGTCTGATTGCCAAACATGGAGGTCAGGAAGCACAGACCGGCAACCACCGTTGTTGCGTACAGCGCGTTACGCGGCACGCCACCCCGAGACAGTTTTGCAAAGATGCGCGGCGCTTTGCCATCGCAGGCCAGGGTGTAGAGCATACGCGTTGAGGCGTACATACCGGAGTTGCCCGCAGACAGCACGGCCGTCAGGATCACGGCATTCATCACTGCCGCTGCTGAGAGCAGGCCGGCATGCTGGAAGACCAGCGTGAACGGGCTAACGCTGATGTCTTTGACATCATTACGCAGCAGGCTCGGATCGGTGTAGGGAATGATCAGGCTAATAATCAGGATAGCGAACACATAGAACAGCAGGATACGCCAGAACACCTGACGCACGGCGCGAGGAATGTTCTTTTCCGGGTTTTCAGATTCACCGGCGGCAATACCAATCAGCTCGGTGCCCTGGAAGGAGAAACCGACAATCATCGCCACGCCGATCATCGCCGAGAAACCACCGGCAAATGGCGCATCGCCTATCGTCCAGTTGCTCCAGCCCACAGGTTCTGTGCCTTTGAAAATACCCACGATCATCGCCACACCGACAACGATAAAGATGATGACGGTAGCCACTTTGATCAAAGAGAACCAGTATTCTGCTTCACCAAAACCGCGCACGGAGATGTAATTCAGCAGGAAGATCACCGCAAGGAACACGGCACTCCAGATCCAGCCGGGCGTATCCGGGAACCACCAGGTCATCACCAGCTGTGATGCCACCAGGTCAACGGCGATAGTAACCGCCCAGTTGTACCAGTAGTTCCACCCCAGCGCGAAGCCGAAGCCCTCTTCAACGTATTTTTGCCCGTAGGTTGAGAATGAACCTGAGACCGGCATGTACGCTGCCAGTTCGCCCAGACTGGTCATCAGGAAGTACACCATCAGGCCAATCAGGATATAAGAGAAAAGTGCCCCACCCGGGCCTGCTGCCGAAATCGTTGCGCCAGAGGCAACGAAAAGACCTGTACCGATTGAACCGCCTATCGCGATCATCGTCAGGTGACGCGCCTTAAGTTCGCGACGTAGCGCGGGCGCTTCTGTGGTTTTAGTTTCTGAAACCATGTGAAAATGCTGTCCATTTAACAAATGAGGCGCGATTGTAGCAGACGATACGCGTTCCTTCCGGCAGAAATACCCAGTTATAAGAGAGCTTCATGACTCGGCCAGGATTATAAGTAAAGTAGAAAAAGACGGGATGAATCTCATGTATTGCAATAACGCAGAAAACGCTGCAGCGCGCTGGAAAGGTGTTTCTGACGATGGTGAATACACCAGAGCGTGCGCACCAGCTTCGGCAGCGGGATGGGGATTTCAACCAGCGAGCCCACCTCAAGCTGTTCAGCGATCACCCGACGGGAAAGGCAGCTAATCCCCAGGCCATGACGTACCGCATGCTTGATCGCCTCGGAATTGCCCAGCTCCATGCCGAGCTGGAAATGAGGCAAATGCGAGAGCAGCAGATAATCGACAATTTCACGTGTGCCGGAGCCCTGCTCGCGCAGTATCCACTGCGCCTGCGCCAGGCGTTCCAGGGTTACGTCACCCTGCAATAAAGAAGAGGCCGGCGAAGCAAACACCACCAGTTCATCCTCCAGCCAGGGTTCAGCAACAATATCCACGTTATGGCATGGACCCTCGATAAGGCCGATATCCACGCGGAAATCGATCACCGCAGTGATCACGTCCTGGCTATTGCCGACGCTCATTTCCAGCGGCAAGGTTGGAAAATCGCGACGGTAGCGGGCAATCACTTCCGGCAGAATGTAGTTCCCGATCGTACTGCTGGCGTAGACGCGGATCGCACCGTTCTCTTCGCGGAACAGTTGCTCGATTTCAGTCGCCTGTTCCAGCAGCGCCAGCGCGCGGGGATACAGCAGGCGGCCATGTTCGTTGACCACCAGACGCTTCCCTACCCTGTCAAAAAGCTGCACGCCCAGCTGCCCTTCGAGATCGGTTAGCGCGGCGCTCACCGCCGACTGTGAAAGTGCCAGCCTCTGTGAGGCCTGCGTCGTCGACCCGCTCTTCAGCACTTCGGCAAAGACTTCCAGCTGACGCAATGTAATGTGCATGGTTGCTTACCACTTATAAAGATTGATTATAAATATATAATCAATTTTATTTTTAAGCCAGAGCGCCGTAACCTTTTAGCCAGACAAAGGAGAAGGTTATGACAGAACTCACCTTACAAAATCATCGTACAGTCTGGCACTTTGTGCCGGGTCTTGCGCTTAGCGCTGTAGTGACCGGCGTGGCGCTATGGGGCGGTAGCATTCCCGCCGTTGCGGGAGCAGGTTTTAGCGCCCTAACGCTGGCTATTTTGCTCGGCATGGTGGTGGGGAATACCGTTTATCCGCATATCTGGAAATCCTGCGATGGCGGCGTCATTTTTGCCAAGCAACACTTGCTGCGCCTCGGGATTATCCTTTACGGCTTTCGCCTTACGTTTTCGCAAATTGCAGATGTTGGGGTCAGCGGGATCGCCATTGATGTTCTGACGCTAAGCAGCACCTTTTTCCTGGCGTGCGTTCTCGGTCAGAAAGTCTTTGGGCTGGATAAGCACACCAGCTGGCTGATTGGTGCCGGCAGCAGTATTTGCGGTGCTGCCGCCGTGCTGGCAACGGAACCCGTGGTTAAAGCTGAAGCCAGTAAAGTGACGGTGGCAGTGGCAACCGTGGTGATCTTCGGTACGTTGGCCATTTTCCTATACCCGGCCATGTACCCGCTGGTTGCCCACTGGTTTAGCCCGGAAACCTACGGCATCTATATTGGCTCAACCATGCATGAGGTGGCACAGGTGGTTGCGGCAGGTCATGCCATTAGCCCGGACGCGGAAAACGCGGCGGTGATTGCCAAAATGCTGCGCGTGATGATGCTGGCGCCGTTCCTGATTATCCTCGCCGCGCGGGTCAAGCAGCTTGCCCCTGCGGGAAGTAACCAGAAAAGCAAAATCACCATCCCGTGGTTTGCGATTCTGTTTATCGTGGTCGCGATCTTCAACTCCTTCCACCTGCTGCCAAAAGCGGTGGTGGATATGCTGGTCACGCTGGACACCGTACTGCTGGCGATGGCGATGGCCGCACTGGGGCTGACGACACACGTCAGCGCGCTGAAAAAAGCCGGTGCTAAACCGCTGCTGATGGCGCTGGTGCTCTTCATCTGGCTGATTGTCGGCGGCGGCGCGATAAACCTCGCGGTTCACAGCCTGATGGCATAAACCACTACGTCCTTCTCCTGTTAACCCGCTATCATACGCTTTTCGGGTTAACAGGAGTCCCTTAATGAAATATGTTGGAGCGCACGTTAGCGCTGCAGGTGGCCTTGCGAATGCCGCCATTCGCGCCGCCGAAATCGAGGCGACCGCTTTCGCCCTGTTCACCAAGAACCAGCGCCAGTGGCGTGCCGCACCGCTGACCGCTGAAGTGATTGACGATTTCAAAGCTGCCTGCGAGAAGTACCGCTTCGGGCCGGGCCAGATCCTTCCCCACGACAGCTATCTGATTAACCTCGGCCATCCGGTTCAAGAGGCGCTGGAGAAATCCCGCGACGCGTTTCTTGATGAAGTACAGCGCTGCGAACAGCTCGGGCTGACGCTGCTGAACTTCCATCCGGGAAGTCATCTGATGCAGATTGACGAAGATGCCTGCCTGGCGCGCATCGCTGAGTCCATCAACATCACCCTGGACAAAACTCAGGGTGTGACGGCGGTGATAGAGAACACCGCCGGTCAGGGCAGTAATCTCGGCTTTAAGTTCGAGCACCTGGCAGCGATCATCGACGGCGTGGAAGATAAATCCCGCGTGGGTGTTTGCATCGACACCTGTCACGCATTTGCGGCCGGTTACGATCTGCGCACCCTCGACGAAACCCAAAAGACCTTCGACGAGTTCGAACGCATTGTCGGCTTTAAGTATCTGCGAGGAATGCACCTGAACGATGCGAAAAGCGCGTTCGGTAGCCGCGTTGACCGCCATCATAGTCTGGGAGAAGGCAATATCGGCCATGATGCGTTCCGCTTTATCATGCAGGATGCCCGTTTCGACGATATCCCGATGGTGCTTGAAACCATCAATCCCGATATCTGGGCAGAAGAAATTGCCTGGCTCAAAGCACAGCAAACCGCTGAACAGGCGGCATAAAAAAAGCCGGGCTGCTTACGCGCCCGGCTTTTTTATCACGTTAACGCTTAGGCCGCTTTCGCAACCACTTCTGCTTCAGGGCGCTTCAGCACCGCATAAGACAGACCCGCCACTAGCGTACCCGCGATAATCGCCAGCAGATAGCCCAGGACCGGGGTGATTGCGCCAGGGATCAGCAGAACAAACAGACCGCCGTGTGGTGCCATTAGTTTTGCACCAATCGCCATCGAGATAGCCCCGGTCACCGCGCCGCCAACGATACAACATGGCAGGACACGCATTGGGTCACGGGCAGCGAACGGAATAGCACCCTCAGTAATGAAGCACAAGCCCAATACCAGCGCGGCTTTCCCACCTTCCTGCTGCGCTTTATCGAACTTACGGCGAGCAATAATTGTCGCCAGGCCCAGCGCCAGAGGTGGCACCATTCCTGCCGCCATAATGGCTGCCATCGGCGCGTAGGTTTGGGTACTCAGCAGACCAACACCGAAGGCGTAAGCCGCTTTGTTCACCGGACCGCCCATGTCGGTACACATCATGCCACCGAGGATAGCCCCCAGCAGAACGGCGTTTGCCGTGCCCATGGTTTGCAGCCAGTGGGTCAGACCCGCCAGAATGCCTGCAACCGGTTTGCCGATGAGATAAATCATCGCCAGACCCACCACCAGGCTGGAAATCAGCGGGATGATGAGGATCGGCTTCAGCGCTTCCATACTTTGCGGCAGCTTCAGCTTCGAACTTATAAGCTTCGCAACGTAACCGGCCAGGAAGCCAGCAATGATACCGCCAATGAAGCCAGAACCGGTGCTCACGGCCAGCATACCGCCAATAAGACCCGGCGTCAGACCTGGACGGTCAGCAATGGAGAAGGCAATAAAACCGGCCAGCACAGGCACCATCAGCGCGAACGCTGAGCCACCACCAATCTGCATCAACGCAGCCGCCAGCGTCCCTTCTTCCTTAAACGCCGTAATACCAAACGCGAATGACAGAGCGATACACAGACCACCCGCCACCACCATCGGCAGCATGTAGGAGACACCGGTCAGCAGGTGACGGTATGCACCAGCAGACTCTTTCTTACCTTCAGTCGCGTTCTGAGCAGCCCCTGTTGCCTGATAAGGCTTGGCTTCCACCAGCGCTTTATCAAACTCCTGAGCGGTTTTTTTGAGCGCCAGGCCGGTTGAGGTGCGGTACATCGGCTTCCCGGCAAATTTCGCCAGATCCACTTCAATATCTGCCGCCACGATCACCAGATCGGCTTCTGCCACTTCTTCTGGGGTGATGGCATTGCCAGCCCCCACGGAGCCACGGGTTTCAACTTTTACCCACCAGCCGCGTTTTTTCGCTTCGGTTTCAATCGCTTCTGCCGCCATAAAGGTATGTGCGACACCCGTCGGGCACGCCGTTACCGCCACAACGCGTTTCGGGCCAGAAGCGGCAACCGGTGCGGCAGCAGCAGGTGCGCTGTAAACAGACGCGTGGCCTTTTGCTTCACTCAGGAACAGTTCAGGATGTGCCACCGCGCGATTGATATCGCCCAGCCACACTTTTTTGCCGTTCAGCGCACTGTCAGCCGGGATCTTATCGCCCAGAACAATCGCCAGTTCGGCATCACCTGGATTATCAATAATGTCCAGATGCGCTTTGTTCGCCGCCGCTCCCAGCAAGGTCTTCGCCATATAGGCGCGAGCCTGTCCGAGACCGGAGTCAATGATCAGCAGCGTTTTCATTATTCCTCTCCTGCTGTTAGTTAAAAGGTTTTAAGTCAACGCGCGCCATCATCGCGGCTAACTGGGTACGATCGGTAATACCGACATTGCTCTGACTGACCGCCAGGGCAGCAACGGCGGTGGCAAGACGTAAAGTATGCTCACTGGATTCGCGCATCAGCAGACCGTAAATCAGACCGCCAACCATCGAATCCCCTGCGCCAACGGTGCTAACAACCTCCACCGACGGCGGTTTGGCGATCCATTCGCCAGAAGCGTTAACCCATAACGCGCCTTCTGCACCCAGAGAAATCACCACGTGAGCGATCCCCTGTTCGCGCAATGCATGTGCAGCTTCAATCACATCTTTTAATTCTGGCAGCTTACGGCCCGCCCAGATCTCAAGTTCACGGCGATTTGGCTTAACCAACCACGGTGACGCCTTCAGACCGGCAACCAGCGCATCGCGGCTACTGTCAAAAATAATGCACGGGCACTGACTGCGCAGGCGCGTCATCCAGTCTGTGAACGCTTCCGGGCTCACGCCGGACGGCAGGCTGCCGCTGACGCACACCATGTCGAACTGGCCCAGCCAGGTCAGGGAATCGTTAACAAAACGCTCCCAATCTGAGGGGGTGACTTCGAAACCGGAGAAGTTCAGGTCGGTCACTTCCCCGTCTTTTTCTGTCAGCTTCACGTTGATACGGGTACGGCCCTGAACGACCTGGAAACGGTTCGCTATTCCCAGCTCGCTGAACAGCTGCTGGAAACCGTCCTGGTTATCTTTCCCCAGGAATCCGCCCACGGTGACATCGATACCAAGGTCCTTAAGCACTTTCGCGACGTTGATCCCTTTGCCCGCAGCATGCAGGCCAGTGGTACGCACGAGGTTGACTTCGCCACGCTCAATTTCCGGGCAAAACCCCACCAGGTCATAAGCCGGGTTCAGCGTAATAGTCGCAACACGTCTGCTCATTATGCGCCCTCCCCCAGACCCGCTGCGATGGCTTCGCCAATCGCTTTCAGCGCGTGTTCAGCATCCGCACCCTGCGCGGTGAAACGCAGGCGATGGCCCTTCTTCACGCCCAGCGCGACAACTTTCATCAAGCTACGGCCGTTAGCCGGTTTGCCTGAACCATCCAGATTGGTCACGGTAATCTCACTTTCGAATTGTTTAATGGTATTCACCAGCATGGTGCCGGGGCGCGCGTGCAGGCCGTGTTCGTTACGCACAACGAATTCGGCATTCAGCACGTCGTCAGTCAATGCATCATCGCTGGTCAACAGCGCCAGCACGGTTGCGGCATCAGCGTTCAGCAATTTTTCAGCTTTATTGCTCAGCAGCAGATCGCCAAGACGCTTGAGCACGGAAACCGGCTGATCGTCGGTCATCGCCACGGTAACCAGCATCGCAGCGCGATCGCCGTCAACCTCAAACGCGTTAACTGCACGGCTCACCGCGATAGCGCTGCGCAGATTGCCTTCAGCGCTGTCATTCAGCCAGATGCCCTGGCCAAGATTCAGCGGTTTATCGTTAATAACGCGAGTCACAAAGGTAGTATCAGCGGCACCGGCTTCCTTCAGGCGGCCCGCGTTCAGCGCCTGCAGCGTCAAGAGGTCGGTCGCGGCCACGTCCAGCGTCAGCGTTTCATTATCCAGTTTCAGCGCGTCGCTCTGTTTTTCGCCCATCAGCAAGGCGCGCAGCTCTTCCGCTGTCGTTGCGGACTTCAGCTGTTCAGCCACAGAGTCATCGCTCAAGACGTGCGTCAGCTGGCGCAGGAGGCCCAGGTGCTCATCACTGCTCGCCGCAATACCGATAGCCACGTACGCCACCTGGCCGTCGCCCCAAAGTACGCCCTGCGGGAACTGATAAACCTGAACCCCGGTTTTCAGTACCTGATCGCGGGTATCCGTGGTGCCGTGCGGGATCGCGATGCCGTTGCCGAGAAACGTAGAGGTCTGCTGCTCGCGTGCCAGCATGCCGTTGACGTAGCCATCAGCCACATTGCCCGCCAGCACCAGTGCAGCGGCAACCTGGCGAATAGCCTCTTCTTTATTCCCGGCCTGTGCGCCCGGGTGGATATCCTGTACAGATAACTGGAACATGGTTCTCCTCTCCTGCTGAACTTGAATCGTTTCAGCTCTAATGAGAAAAAATGCGCTAACCTGCTCCGTCAGTTAAAACAAGATAGCGCTGAAACGTTTCAAGAAGTCTTGCTCTTTCTGCAAGGTGTTGCAAGAAAAGTTACATTTCTCATTTCAGAATTTTGAGATACTGCACATTTCATCGTCATCAAGCTGAAAGCTGCTGACGTTCAGCAAGCCCGTTTCAGCTAAGGTCAGCTTGGTGCGGAAGTTGAAACGCCATTTTGATTTTTCGTGGCAAAAGTGACCACACCCTCTGTTTATTTAATGACTGGCGGCGTAAACTCCGCGTCTCCTTGACACTCACCGATCCTGAAACATGCATAACACCCCCGCTGCCGCCTCACCAAAGCCCTTTAATTTGACGTCATCGGCGTTTTTGATTGTTGCTTTCCTCACTGGGATCGCCGGTGCGTTACAAACGCCAACGCTAAGCTTGTTTCTGACGAATGAAGTCCACGCCCGTCCGGCGATGGTGGGCTTCTTCTTTACCGGAAGCGCCATCATCGGCATCCTGGTCAGCCAGTTTTTAGCGGGCCGTTCAGACCGCAAAGGCGATCGGAAAAGCCTGATCGTCTTTTGCTGCTTGCTGGGCGTTTTTGCCTGCATCCTGTTTGCCTGGAACCGAAACTATTTCGTGCTGCTGTTTGTTGGGGTATTCCTGAGCAGCTTTGGTTCAACCGCTAACCCACAGATGTTTGCCCTTGCCCGCGAGCACGCAGACCGCACCGGACGTGAAGCGGTGATGTTCAGCTCTATTCTGCGCGCGCAGGTTTCACTGGCATGGGTTATAGGTCCGCCGCTGGCGTACGCACTGGCAATGGGGTTTGGCTTTACGGTGATGTACCTGAGTGCTGCGGTCGCTTTTGTGGTGTGTGGTGCGATGGTGTGGTTCTTTCTGCCGTCAATGCGCAAAGAGCCGAAGGTCGCAACAGGCACGCTTGAAGCCCCGCGCCGTAACCGCCGTGACGCGCTGCTGCTCTTTATTATCTGTACCCTGATGTGGGGAACTAACAGCCTCTATATCATCAATATGCCCCTGTTTATTATTGATGAGCTGCATCTGCCGGAGAAACTGGCGGGCATCATGATGGGGACGGCTGCCGGTCTTGAGATCCCCACGATGCTGATTGCAGGCTATTACGCCAGACGCTTCGGCAAACGCTTTTTGATGCGCATTGCCGCTGTCGCCGGACTGCTGTTCTACATCGGTATGCTAACGGTACACACGCCGGGGCTGCTGCTGGCTTTACAGCTGCTGAACGCCATCTACATCGGCATACTGGCCGGGATCGGCATGCTCTACTTCCAGGATCTGATGCCGGGCCAGGCAGGCTCCGCCACCACCCTTTATACTAATACCACCCGCGTGGGCTGGATTATTGCAGGTTCGATGGCTGGCGTTGTTGCGGAGATCTGGAATTACCACACGGTGTTCTGGATTGCGCTGGTGATGTGCGTCCTGACGATAACGTGCCTGACGCGAATTAAAGACGTTTAAGGTGCGGTGAGCGATTCCAGTTTAAGAAGATAAGTCATTGCCTGCAGTTTTGTGCTGCCACACATGTCGGCAGAAGGCAGAAGCCCTGAGCACACCTTCGGGCGCAGCGGCGAGCTAAAGATCATACACAGGTTGGTTTCAGAAAGCTGAACACAGCGGGTGTTGGCTGGCTTGCCCTTCGGCATTCCTGGAATGGGGCTTGAAATGGACGGTGCGGTACAGCACGCGCCGCAATCTGGACGACAATCCATAAATGCTCTCTATCGGTGGCAAATACCCGCGCAGTCGGGCATCGCGCGCACAGTAACACCTTTTGCGTATTGATAGCAAAAGCCACGAATTCCGCTTGCCTGAAAGGCCGCGCGCGAGTAATTTGGCGCGATATTTTTTACCTCCCGTAAACAGGATTACTGCAATGCCAAGAGCGAACGAAATTAAGAAAGGTATGGTGCTGAATTACAACGGCAAGCTGCTGATTGTAAAAGATATCGATATTCAGGCCCCTAGCGCCCGTGGTGCAGCAACGCTGTACAAAATGCGTTTTGCCGACGTGCGTACCGGCCTGAAGGTCGAAGAACGTTTTAAAGGCGATGATATCGTTGATACCGTGACCCTGACCCGCCGCTATGTCGATTTCTCTTACATCGACGGTAACGAGTACGTGTTCATGGATAAAGAAGATTACACCCCGTACATCTTCACGAAAGATCAGATTGAAGAAGAGCTGCTGTTCATTCCTGAAGGCGGAATGCCTGATATGCAGGTACTGACATGGGACGGCGTGCTGCTGGCGCTGGAACTGCCTCAGACCGTGGATCTGGAAATTGTTGAAACCGCTCCGGGTATCAAAGGCGCTTCAGCAAGTGCCCGCAACAAACCCGCTACCCTGACCACCGGTCTGGTAGTGCAGGTTCCTGAATACCTGTCTGCTGGCGAGAAAATTCGCATCCATATTGAAGAAAAACGTTATATGGGTCGTGCTGACTAAATCAAAAAACCCGGCTTTCGCCGGGTTTTCTTTTACAGTAATTCGGGATACTTCGTCATCTTCAGCGCCAGCTCAACGCCGCGCACTTCCGCCATTCCCTTCAGGCGACCAATCGCCGAATAGCCCGGGTTCGTTTTCTTGCGTAAATCATCCAGCATCTGGTGCCCGTGATCCGGACGGAACGGAATAGGACGCACATCTCCCGCCTGCTTGCGCCGTACCTCTTCTGCCAGAATCGCGTCCACCACCGCAACCATATTCACGTCTCCGCCCAGATGCGCGGCTTCGTGGAAGGTTTTCGGGTTATCTTCACGGCAGGTTGCACGCAGGTGCGTGAAGTGAATGCGATCGCCGAAGGTTTCAATCATCTGCACCAGGTCGTTATCCGCTCGTACGCCGTATGAGCCCGTGCACATGGTAAAGCCGTTGTAGATGCTGTCTACGGTCTCTTTAAGCCACTGCATGTCTTCAATAGTCGACACAATACGCGGCAGGCCGAGGATTGGACGCGGAGGATCGTCAGGGTGCACGGCCAGGCGTACGCCCGCCTCTTCGGCTACCGGCACGATCGCGCGCAGGAAATGCGCCATGTTTTCGCGCAGCTGGTTTTTATCAATATCACCATACTCCGCCAGACGCGCGCGGAACTGATCCAGCGTATAGCCCTCTTCCGCACCCGGCAGGCCAGCAATAATATTGCGGGTGAGTTTTTCAATGTCCGCTTCACTGACGGCATTAAACCACGCGAGCGCCTGCTGCTGCTCTTCTGCGGTATAATCGGCTTCGGCACCCGGGCGCTTAAGAATATGCAGCTCAAACGCCGCGAAAGCGATCTGATCAAAACGCAGCGCTTTTGAACCGTCGGCCATCTGATACTCAAGGTCAGTTCGCGTCCAGTCCAGAATCGGCATAAAGTTATAGCACACGGTATCAATACCGCAGGCCGCCAGATTACGGATGCTTTGCTGATAGTTGGCAATCCAGGTTTGAAACTCGCCTGAATGCGTTTTGATCTCTTCGTGAACCGGAATACTTTCAACAACAGACCAGGTTAAGCCTTTTTCCGCCAGCATCGCCTGACGTTTTTGAATTTCTTCTACCGGCCACACCTGACCGTTAGGAATATGATGCAGCGCCGTGACGACACCCGTTGCGCCAGCCTGGCGCACATCATCAAGAGAAACCGGATCGTTCGGCCCGTACCAACGCCAGGTTTGTTCCATTGTTCACCCCTCAAGTTGTTATACCAATATGCGATACCGCAATGACGACTACCATACATGTTTCACCAAAGTGGTCAACACGGTGCCACGCATTGATTGATCAAACTCACAGAACAGGGATATTTACGGCTTACCAATTCAATTTGCTGTCATATAACTTTACACTGCCATTGTTAATTAATGGTTAATCAGGTGTGTCCTTCATGAAGACTATTGCCTCCACTTCGCTGCCCGCCCATGTTCAGCAACCTCTCTACGATCGCCAGCAATTACGCTCGCGCATCGTCCATTTTGGCTTTGGCGCGTTCCACCGCGCGCATCAGGCGTTGTTAACAAACCGGGTATTGAATGCTAAAGGGGGCGATTGGGGAATGTGTGAGATTAGCCTCTTTAGTGGCGATGTACTGATGAGCCAGCTGCGGGCGCAGGATCATTTGTTCACCGTACTGGAGAAAGGGGCTGAGGGTAATCAGCCGATTATCGTCGGCGCAGTACACGAATGCCTGAATGCAAAACTCGACTCGCTGGCGGCGATTATCGAGAAATTCTGCGAGCCTCAGGTCGCCATCGTTTCGCTCACCATCACTGAAAAAGGCTATTGTATCGACCCTGCGACCGGCAAGCTTGATATGCAAAACAGCCGCATCATTCACGACCTGGAGACCCCTTCGGAGCCGCATTCTGCTCCCGGTATCCTGGTCGAAGCGCTCCACCGCCGACGTGAACGGGGATTGCCAGCCTTCACCGTTCTTTCCTGCGACAATATTCCTGATAACGGTCACGTGGTAAAGAACGCGGTGCTCGGGATGGCGCAGAAACGCTCTCCTGAACTGGCCGGATGGATTGATACCCATGTCAGTTTTCCTGGAACGATGGTAGACAGGATTGTTCCCGCCGCAACGGAAGCAACGCTCGCTGAAATCACTGAGGCACTTGGTGTTGAAGATCCCTGCGCCATCAGCTGTGAGCCGTTTATTCAGTGGGTCGTAGAAGATAACTTCGTCGCCGGACGCCCGGAATGGGAACTGGCTGGCGTGCAGCTGGTGAAGGATGTTTTACCCTGGGAACAGATGAAATTGCGGATGCTCAACGGCAGCCATTCGTTCCTGGCCTATCTCGGCTATCTCGCCGGATACGCGCATATTAATGAATGCATGGAGGATGAGAGCCTACGTAACGCCGCGCGTCAGCTCATGCTGAGCGAGCAGGCCCCCACGCTGCGCATCACCGACGTGGATCTCACGGCCTATGCGGACAGCCTGATCGCGCGTTTTGCTAATCCGGCGTTGCAGCATCGAACCTGGCAAATCGCAATGGACGGCAGCCAAAAATTGCCGCAGCGTATGCTGGACGGGATCCGTGTCCATCTTGAGCGTAAAAGCGCGTGGCCGCTGCTGGCACTGGGTGTTGCTGGATGGATACGCTACGTCAGCGGCACAGATGAACGCGGGAACGGTATTGATGTACGCGATCCGCTTAGCGATAAAATCCGTTCGATTGTCGAGGGAAGTAGTGAAGATGAACGCGTTTACGCCATACTGCAACTCAGCGAAGTCTTCGGTCAGGATCTTCCGCAGAATAGCGTTTTTGTGGTGGCAGTAAACGACGCATATCAACGCATCCGCCGCCATGGCGCACGTCAGGCTGTTATTGAAACGTTAAAAATTTAACGATTATGGCGCTTCAGGCGAACGGAAATCGTCTCCGTTCGCACTTCCCCTTCTCATTACGCTCGTTTTTCGCCAGGATGATGGGTCATTGCTATTGCATCACCCTTATCTTCTGGAGTACGCGTGACCAAAACCAACCTCATTACCGGTTTTCTCGGCAGCGGTAAAACCACCTCAATCCTCCATTTACTGGCTCATAAAGATCCGGCTGAAAAATGGGCCGTTCTGGTCAACGAATTTGGCGAAGTGGGCATCGATGGCGCATTGCTGTCAGACAGTGGCGCAATGATTAAAGAGATCCCTGGCGGATGTATGTGCTGCGTGAATGGTTTACCGATGCAGGTAGGATTGAACACCCTGCTGCGGCAGGGTAAACCCGACCGCCTGCTGATTGAACCCACCGGGCTAGGTCATCCAAAGCAAATTCTCGATTTACTGACCGCACCGGTCTACGAACCCTGGATCGATCTGCGCGCCACCCTGTGCCTTCTCGACCCGCGTCAGCTTCTGGATGAAAAAGCAGTAGCCAATGAGAACTTCCGCGATCAGCTCGCTTCGGCCGATATTATTGTTGCTAATAAAGAAGACCGCGCAACAGCAGAAAGCCAGGCTGCCCTGGATACCTGGTGGCAGCATTTCGGCGGCAATCGCCGACGTGTTCAGACTTCTCAGGGTAAGATTGATACTGCTTTACTTGACCTTCCTCGCCTGAATCTGGCTGAACTTCCCGTGAGCGCGGAACATCGCCATAGCCATCCAGTGAAGCAAGGGCTGGCGGCGTTAAGCCTGCCGGAGCATCAGCGCTGGCGTCGTAACGTGAACAGCGGTCAGGGATATCAGGCCTGTGGATGGATTTTTGATGCCGATACCGTTTTCGACACTATTGGCGTTCTCGAGTGGGCCAGACTTGCCCCGGTCGATCGCGTAAAAGGGATTATGCGAACCCCGGACGGACTGGTACGGATCAACCGTCAGGGCGCAGATTTCTTTATCGAAACGCAAAACGTTGCCCCACCCGATAGCCGTATAGAGCTTATTAGTGCGGTTAACGCCGACTGGAACGCGCTGCAGTCGAGCTTGTTGAAGCTTCGTTTAAGTTCGGGCGGCTAACGTTGCCCCTGATTTCACTCTATGCTGACGGTTATGAAGACTCGACTCCCCCAGATATTGCTGCTTAACGCCGCCGGACTGGCGCTCTTTTTATCCTGGTATCTTCCGGTGAACCATGGTTTCTGGTTCCCTCTGGATTCCGGCATTTTCCATTTCTTCAATCAGGAACTGGGTAAGAGCCAGGCATTTCTGTGGTTTGTTGCGATTACCAACAACCGTGCCTTTGACGGCTGCTCGCTGCTGGCGATGGGCTGCCTGATGCTCTCCTTCTGGTTGAAAGAGGACGCAACAGGACGTCGCCGGATTATGATCGTGGGCCTGGTGATGCTGCTGGCAGCGGTAGTGATTAACCAGCTGGCGCAACATCTGATGCCGGTAAAACGCGCGAGTCCGTCTCTCTATTTTCCGAATATTTATCGCGTCAGCGAACTGCTTCATATACCGACTAAAGACGCCTCGAAAGACAGTTTCCCGGGCGATCATGGTATGATGCTGCTTATTTTTTCAGCATTTATGTTGCGCTATTTCGGCAAAAAAGCCTTCTCTATTGCCCTGGTTATTGTGGTGATATTTGCTTTCCCGCGCGTCATGATCGGCGCTCACTGGCTGACGGATATTGCCGTGGGGTCACTCTCGGCGGTGCTGATGGGTCTCCCGTGGGTGCTGATGACGCCGTTAAGCGATCGCTTAATTGCTGTTTTTGATCGTTATTTACCCGGAAAAAAGCAACAAACTTCGAACAAATAATCGATTTTAATTAACACTAATTATCAGGGATCATAGCGATCCCTGATAGACTTTCCCGCCCAATCGCTCCCCACTGTCATCTTCTTGTCATCGAATTCATGATAAAAATGAAGCTATTGCACGATAATCCGCCGGATCCGACGGCAATTTGAGCAATTACGTTTTTTTACTTTCAGTATCACAATTTCTTATAAAAAATAGGACTTTTTTGCTCGCAATGCCTCTTGCAATCGGTTAATCTCGAACTCGTTTTGCCCCACTGAGATAATTATTATCATGGTGAATAAATTTGTGCGCTGCGCCACAAATCTGACCAGAAAGAATTGTCTCATTGTGAACAGATAATTAGTCTCGTCACGGTTGGCATTTTTATAACGATATTTATCGTTAAGGACTTCAAGGGAAAATAAACAAAATGGTCAAATCTCAACCGATTTTGAGATATATCATGCGGGGGATCCCGGCGATAGCAGTAGCGGTTCTGCTTTCGGCATGTAGTACATCGAATACCGCGAAGAATATGCATCCTGAGACGCGTGTTGTGGGAATAGAAGACTCCTCGTCACTGCAAGCCTCTCAGGATGAATTTGAGAATATGGTACGTAATCTGGACGTGAAGTCCCGCATTATGGACCAGTATGCTGACTGGAAAGGCGTACGTTATCGTCTGGGCGGCAGCACCAAAAAAGGTATTGATTGCTCTGGTTTTGTACAACGTACCTTCCGCGAGCAATTTGGGTTAGATCTTCCGCGTTCAACCTATGAACAGCAGGAGATGGGCAGGTCGATTTCTCGTACTAAGCTGCGCACAGGCGATTTAGTCCTGTTCAAAGCAGGCTCTACAGGTCGACATGTTGGCATCTATATCGGTAACGATCAGTTTGTCCATGCGTCCACCAGCAGTGGCGTCACCATCTCAAGCATGAACGAGCCGTACTGGAAGAAGCGCTACAACGAAGCGCGCCGCGTATTGACCCGCAGTTAATATCATAATGGTATCGTTGGTTATCCCTTGGCTAACGATACGATGAAAAAGAAACACTGCTTCGGCGGTGTTTTTTTTTGCCCGTTACACTGAATACATTCAGCGGCATTTCAGGAACCACGACGTCTATGTTCACCCGCTACTTCTCAAGTCACCGCAAGATTCTGTTCCTCAGTATTGTTACAGGCCTGCTCACTGCCCTGGTGCTGGGCGCGTTACAATTTTACTGGAGTTACCACAAGCGGGAAGTTCGGTACGATACCTTGATTACGGATGTCAGCGTTTACATGGAGAGCTATTTCGGTGAGTTGAAAACCTCTATCGATGCGCTTCAGCCGCTGACGCTAAGCAATTGCCAGGATGTGAGCGCCGACCTGACCTCACGCGCGGCTTTTAGTCTCAATGTCCGCGCGTTTTTGCTGGTCAGAGACAAAATGGCATTCTGCTCGTCGGCAACCGGGCCAATGAACGCGCCGATGGAAGAGCTTATTCCCGAGCTTCACATCAACAAGCATCTCGACATGGTACTTCTGCCCGGCACACCGATGCTGCCGAATAAACCGGCGATTGCCATCTGGTACCGTAATCCTCTGGTTAAGGACGGCGGCGTCTTTACCTCGGTAAATCTCAATCTCACGCCTTACCTGCTTTACACCGCACGGCAGGACGAATTCGCAGGCATAGCGATTATCATTGGTAATCATGCGTTGTCGACCATGTCCAGCGACCTGGTCAGCGTTCAGGACCTGCATGGAACCCCCGCCCGTACCGCGACGCTTAAAGATGTCCCCCTGACGATCAAACTGTATGCTGAATCCTGGACCAGCGATGAAATACTCTTTGCCCTGTTCTTTGGCCTGGTATGCGGTATCGCCGCCGGATCGCTTAATTTCTATGTCCTCACCATACGCCTGAACCCGGGTAAAGAAATTTTAAGCGCGATTAAGCGTGGTCAGTTCTACGTGGTGTACCAGCCCGTTGTGGATGCCACCACGCTGCAGATGACCGGGCTTGAAGTGTTGATGCGCTGGAAACATCCTGCGATGGGAGAAATTCCGCCAGATGCCTTTATCAATTTTGCTGAAGCGCAAAAGCTGATTGTCCCGCTGACGCTGCATCTTTTTGACCTTATCATTCGCGATGCGCCTGTTCTGCAAACCCTTTTACCGGCTGGGGCAAAATTCGGGATTAACATCGCGCCCGGCCATCTGCATTCAGAAAGCTTTAAAGACGATATGCGCCAGTTTGCCGCGTCTCTGCCTGCCGATCACTTCCAAATAGTGCTGGAGGTAACCGAACGCGACATGATTAACCAGCGTGAAGCTAACCCGCTTTTTGAGTGGCTGCACAACGAAGGGTTTGAGATTGCCATTGATGATTTTGGTACCGGCCACAGTGCGCTGATTTATCTTGAGCACTTTACAATGGACTACCTCAAAATCGACCGGGGCTTCGTGCATGCTATTGGCACAGAAACCGTCACATCACCGGTTCTGGATGCCGTGCTGACGCTGGCGAGACGACTGAATATGTTAACCGTTGCGGAAGGCGTGGAAACGCTGGAACAGGCAGCCTGGCTGCGCGAGCATGGGGTGAATTATCTGCAGGGCTATTGGATTAGCCGCCCAATGCCGCTGGAGCAGTTCAGAAAATGGCAGCCGGATCTCCCGCATGCCAGTGAATAATTTCACAATAATGGCGACGTCACTTATTATTCAGCTTAACTGAGAACGAAGGAGTCGTCGCTGATGTTAATACGCTCCATATTGCTGATAGTGGCCCTAATAAGCTTGCCCAGCCTGGCGCAAACCATCAAAGAAAACGTTGCGTTTGCGGTAATTGGTGAGCCGAAATACGCCATTAATTTTACCCACTTTGATTACGTCAACCCAGCCGCGCCAAAAGGCGGGAACGTGACGCTTTCCGCCACGGGGACGTTCGACAACTTCAACCGCTTCGCCCTGCGGGGTGTCGCCGCAGCCCGGACGGAGTCTCTCTACGATACGCTTTTCGTCACCTCTGACGATGAACCCGGCAGCTATTACCCGCTGGTGGCCGATAACGTGCGCTATGCCGAAGATTTTGCCTGGGCCGAAATATCCCTTAACCCTCTCGCGCGCTTTCACGACGGTACGCCGGTTAAAGCCAGCGACGTTGCCTTCACGTTTCATAAATTTATGACCGAAGGGGTCCCTCAGTTTCGCCTGGTGTACAAAGGCGCGACGGTCAAAGCCATCGCTCCGCTCACCGTTCGGATTGAGCTGAGCGAGCCGAATAAAGAAAATATGCTGAGCTTGTTTTCATTGCCGGTTATGCCTGAGTCGTTCTGGAAGCATCATAAGCTTAGCGACCCCCTCTCCAGACCACCGCTGGCGGGCGGTCCTTACCGCATCACCGACTGGCGTATGGGGCAATACGTTGTCTATTCACGCGTAAAAGATTATTGGGCAGCAGAGTTGCCGGTAAACCGTGGTCGATGGAACTTCGATACCCTTCGTTATGATTACTATCTTGACGACAATGTCGCATTTGAGGCGTTCAAAGCGGGCGCCTTTGATTTGCGGGTGGAGAACAGCGCTAAAAACTGGGCTACGCGCTATATCGGCAAAAACTTCGCCAACGGTTACATCGTCAAAGACGAACACAAAAATGAGTCGGCGCAGGATACACGCTGGCTGGCGTTTAATATTCAGCGCCCGGTATTTACCGACCGCCGGGTACGTCAGGCTATCACTCTGGCCTTTGATTTTGAGTGGATGAACAAAGCCCTGTTTTACGGCGCATACAGCCGGGCAAACAGTTACTTTCAGAATACCGAATACGCTGCACGGAATTATCCCGATGCCGATGAGCTGGTTCTGCTGGCGCCGATGAAAGCCGAACTCCCGCCTGAAGTGTTTACCACGGTGTTTGAGCCACCCACCTCGAACGGTAACGGCTTCGATCGCAACAATCTGCTGAAGGCCAGCAAGCTGTTGGATGATGCTGGCTGGATCCTTAAAAACCAAAAGCGGGTCAACGCGCAGACGGGTAAACCGCTGAGTTTCGAATTACTGCTCGCGTCAGGTGCCAACGATCAGTGGGTCTTGCCGTTTAAGCAAAATCTCGCCCGACTGGGGATAGTGATGAATATTCGCCAGGTGGATAACGCGCAAATAACCAACCGCATGCGCAGCCGGGATTACGATATGATGCAGCGCCTGTGGCAGGCGCAACCCTGGCCCAGCGGCGATCTGCAAATTTCATGGGCCTCAAGCTATATCGACTCCTCCTATAATGCCCCAGGCGTTAAGAGCCCGGCCATCGACGCACTTATTGCCAAAATCGTGGCCGCCCAGGGCGATAAAGCGAAGCTGTTGCCGCTCGGCCGCGCCCTCGACAGGGTCTTGACCTGGAATTACTACATGTTGCCTATGTGGTACATGGGTGAAGACCGGCTTGCCCGCTGGGATAAATTCTCACAGCCTGCCGTGCGGCCCATCTATACGCTGGGCTTCGATACCTGGTGGTATGACGTCAACAAAGCCGCCAGGCTTCCCGCTGAACGGCGCTAGGAAATCATCATGGGTGCATATCTGATTCGCCGTCTGCTGCTGATAATCCCGACCCTGTGGGCGATCATCACCATTAATTTTTTTATCGTGCAAATTGCCCCCGGTGGCCCGGTCGATCAGGCCATTGCGGCCATTGAGTTTGGCAACAGCGGCGGCATGCCCGGCAGCGGCGGCGAAGGTATGGGCGCTAGCCACGCCAAAACGGGCGTGGGCAATATCAGCGAAAGCCATTACCGCGGCGGTCGAGGGCTGGATCCGGAGGTGATCGCCGAGATCACTCATCGCTACGGTTTTGATAAACCTCTTCATGAGCGCTATTTCAAAATGCTCTGGGATTACATCCGTTTTGATTTTGGCGACAGTCTGTTTCGCAGCGCGTCTGTCTTAACGTTGATCAAGCAAAGCCTGCCGGTCTCCATCACCCTGGGGCTGTGGGGGACGTTGATTATCTATCTGGTTTCCATTCCGCTGGGGATCCGTAAAGCGGTCCACAACGGCAGCCGCTTCGATATCTGGAGCAGCACATTCATCATCATCGGCTACGCTATCCCGGCATTCCTGTTTGCCGTCCTGCTGATTGTCTTTTTTGCCGGCGGCAGCTATTTCGATATCTTCCCGCTGCGGGGATTAGTGTCGGCGGATTTCAGCAACCTGCCGTGGTACCAAAAAATCACTGATTACTTATGGCATATCACGCTGCCGGTCCTTGCGACGGTGATTGGCGGTTTTGCCGCCTTAACCATGCTGACAAAAAATGCCTTTCTTGATGAAATTCGCAAACAGTACGTTGTTACCGCCCGCGCGAAGGGCGTGAGTGAAAAGCAAATTATGTGGAAGCACGTTTTTCGCAACGCCATGCTACTGGTAATTGCCGGATTTCCTGCCACGTTCATCAGTATGTTTTTTACCGGCTCGCTGTTGATTGAGGTGATGTTCTCGCTAAACGGTCTGGGGTTGCTCGGCTATGAAGCCACGGTGTCCCGCGATTATCCGGTCATGTTTGGCACACTTTACATCTTTACCCTGATTGGCCTGCTGCTGAATATCATCAGCGATATCAGCTATACGCTGGTCGATCCTCGCATCGATTTTGAGGGCCGTTGATGCCACATTTAAGCCCTGTCAATCAGGCCCGCTGGGCCCGTTTTCGCCACAACCGCCGCGGCTACTGGTCGCTGTGGATTTTTGCGGTGCTGTTTGTCTTAAGCATGTGCTCGGAGCTGATAGCTAACGACAAACCGCTGCTGGTGCACTTTAACGATCGCTGGTACGTTCCCGTACTCACTAACTACAGTGAAAGCGATTTTGGCGGCCCGTTTGCGACCCCCGCAGTGTATCAGGACCCCTGGCTTCAACAGCAAATTGAGCAACACGGCTGGGCGCTCTGGGCGCCGATTCGATTCGGCGCGAACAGCATTAACTTTGCCACCACCCGCCCCTTCCCGTCCCCGCCCTCCACGCAAAACTGGTTAGGAACCGATGCTAACGGTGGCGATGTGCTGGCACGTATTCTGTACGGCACGCGTATTTCCCTGCTCTTTGGAATGATGCTCACCCTCTTCTCCAGCGTGATGGGCGTCGTGGCGGGTGCCGTTCAGGGCTACTACGGCGGGAAAATTGACCTCTGGGGCCAGCGCGTCATTGAGGTGTGGTCAGGCATGCCGACGCTGTTTCTGATCATCCTTCTTTCGAGCGTGGTTCAGCCCGGTTTCTGGTGGTTACTGGGGATTACCGTCTTATTCGGCTGGATGGCGCTGGTTGGGGTGGTGCGTGCAGAATTCCTGCGGACACGCAATTTTGACTATATTCGTGCCGCACAGGCGCTTGGGGTGAGCGACCGCGGGATCATCTTCCGCCATATGCTGCCAAACGCCGTGGTGGCAACCCTCACCTTTCTGCCGTTTATTTTGTGCAGCTCTATTACCACCCTCACCTCGCTTGATTTCCTCGGCTTTGGGCTACCCCTTGGCTCTCCGTCGCTGGGCGAGCTGCTGTTGCAGGGCAAAAATAATCTGCAGGCACCGTGGCTTGGCATCACCGCGTTCCTCTCGGTGGCAGTGCTGCTTTCGCTGCTGATCTTTATTGGCGAAGCCGTGCGCGATGCCTTTGATCCCAACAAGGCGGTATAACATGACGCAGCCTCTTCTCAGTATCGATAACCTGTCGATTGCGTTTTCGAAGCAAGGTGAGACGCATACGGTGGTTAGCGACCTGTCGCTGCAAATTCAGCGCGGCGAAACGCTGGCGCTGGTGGGTGAATCAGGCTCCGGTAAGAGCGTATCGGCACTTTCCGTGCTGCGCCTGCTCCCTTCCCCGCCGGTAAGCTATCCGCAAGGGGATATTCTATTTCACGGCAGCTCATTGCTGTACGCCGATGAGCATACCCTGCGCGGGATACGCGGCAATAAAATCGCCATGATTTTTCAGGAACCCATGGTTTCACTCAACCCGCTGCATACGCTGGAAAAACAGCTTTATGAAGTGCTCTCACTGCATCGTGGGATGCGCAAAGAGGCGGCTCGCGGGGAGATCCTAGACTGTCTTGAACGGACCGGCATACGCAATGCAGCCAGGCGCCTGACTGATTTTCCGCATCAGCTTTCCGGCGGTGAACGCCAGCGCGTGATGATTGCCATGGCTCTGCTTACGCGTCCAGAACTGTTAATTGCCGATGAGCCGACAACTGCGCTCGACGTGACGGTACAGGCGCAAATCCTGCAGCTGCTGCGGGAACTGCGTGACGAGCTGAACATGAGCCTGCTGTTCATCACGCATAACCTGAGCATTGTAAGAAAGCTTGCCGACAGCGTCGCCGTGATGCAAAACGGACGCTGCGTTGAGCAGAACGTAGCAACCACGCTGCTGAACGCGCCACAGCATCCCTATACACGGCGACTGCTTGATAGCGAACCGTCGGGCGATCCGGTTCCTTTAAACGCTGACAGTACACCGCTGCTGCGCGTTGAAGGGCTGGCCGTGTCGTTCCCCGTCCGCAAAGGTATTTTGCGGCGCATCGTCGATCCGAACCCGGTGCTGAAAAATATCCATTTTTCCCTGCGCCCCGGAGAGTCGCTGGGGCTGGTGGGTGAATCCGGTTCGGGCAAAAGCACCACCGGGCTGGCGCTGCTTCGCCTGATCGCCTCCCAGGGTGAGATCCTCTTTGACGGTATGCCGTTGCACAGCTGGAGCCGCCGCCAAATGCTGCCCATCCGTCCGCGTATGCAGGTGGTTTTCCAGGATCCCAACTCTTCGCTCAACCCGAGACTGAGCGTGTTGCAGATTATTGAAGAGGGATTACGCGTCCATCAGCCCGCACTCACAGCGCAGAACCGTGAAGAAGCAGTGATAAAGGTAATGACCGAGGTAGGATTAGATCCCCTTACCCGGCACCGCTATCCGGCTGAGTTCTCTGGCGGGCAGCGTCAACGTATCGCAATAGCTCGCGCGCTGATTCTGAAACCAGAGCTGATCATCCTTGATGAACCCACGTCATCACTGGACAGAACCGTGCAGGCGCAGATTCTGGCGCTGTTAAAAGGGTTACAGGAAAAATATCGGCTGGCGTATATCTTTATCAGCCATGATTTACAGGTCGTGCGGGCGCTATGCCATCAGGTGATTGTGTTGCGGCAGGGAGACGTGGTTGAGCAGGGAGAGTGCCAGCGCGTATTCGCAGCGCCAACGCAAAGCTACACGCGCCAGCTGTTATCGGCAGACTAGCGCTTAAAAAGGATATTGGCCGGAGAAAGGCTCAGCAATGGCCACGCCAAAGTTTTTCAGTCGGCAGGTCGCCGCAAACTCGTCCTGACTGTTCACAAACAGGCACGGCTCGCCTTCGCACTCCAGCACGGAGCTGTCCACTTCAATGTCCGTCAGCGCCTGGCTGAGACGCTCCATCACCGGCCATGCTTCTCCTTCGCTCGGGCTCAGCAGCTTGAGCGCAACCAGACAATTCTCGCACTCTGCAGCGCTTTGCGGAATCGGTTCAACTTTCGAACCTGCAAAACCCGCCGACCAGCGATAGCTCTGGGGCAAGCGATGGACAATCGAGAGCTGTAATGTATTCACGTTCGTTCCCCGGAAGCAAAATTAACTTCACAAATTATTTACATTTATAGTAACACATCGGCGTTAACCTGCACTGTTCAGTGCTTTTTATAGGCGGCACAGGCTCGCGTCGGCGCTATATGTACCCGTTTCTGCGATCTAACTCAACCTTTTTAAATACAATGATGTGACTTTTTACACAAATAGATTTTACATAAAAGAAACAAACGTGGGGTAAACGAACGACGATTTGGTTGATATGGGTCAACAAAAAGGCCCGAATCGGGCCTTAAGTCTGCTTTAGTGAGCCGCTTTACGCGGCCGGCTGGCATAAAGATAGAAAAGAATGGAGCTGGTCGCGCAAAATGCAATGGCCCACAGCATAGGCCAGGCTGTGTTAAACGTCGCCAACGAAAGCAACGCCCCCACGATGGCGCCAATGCCAAAGCGGAACGTACCCGCCAGCGACGATGCCGTACCTGCCATATGCGGAAACTCGTCGAGTATTACCGCCATTCCATTGGAAGAGACCATAGACACGCAGCCAACGAAGGCCGCAACGCCCACGACCAGAGCCCAGAAGCCCACATCGAAAAACGCGCTAACAACCAACCAAATTGCCATCACGAACTGGATCCACAGCCCCGCGCGGAACATGTTGATTGCGCCGACCCGACGCACAAAGCGGCTGTTAATGATGGTCATAATGAACAGGAACACAATGTTCAGCGCAAAGTAATAGCCAAAGTGCTGCGGTGACACGTGGTTCAGTTCGATGTAGACAAACGGCCCTGCGCTGAGGAAGGAGAACATTCCAGCAAAGCTGAAGCCGCTCGCCAGCATATAGCTCAGCACGCGCTTATGGCGAAACAGGGAGGCAAAATTCCCCATTGTGGTGCGGATGTGGAAATTTTGTCGCCGCTCAACGGGCAGCGTTTCATCAATAAAGAAGAAAATCATCGCCGAGGCCAGCAGCGCGGCAATCGCCAGAATCCAGAAAATCGCATGCCAGCTAAACCAGACCAGTACCGCGCCACCGACCATTGGCGCCACCAGCGGCGCAATAGTGGTCACCAGCATGACGAACGACATCATGCGGGAAAACTCTTCTTTCGGGTAAATATCGCGCATCAGGGCGTTAATCACCACGCTTGCCGCCGCTGCCGCCAGACCGTGGAAAAAACGCATAACGATCAGCTGGTCAATACTCTGCGCCAGCGCGCAGGCGACGGCTGCGCCCGCAAAAATCAGCGTACCGCCCAGGATGACGGGCTTACGCCCGAGACTGTCGGCCATCGGACCATAAAACAGCTGGCCAATAGCAAAACCAAGGATATAGGTACTGAGCGTCATTTGTGCACTGCCTGCCGGAACGCCAAATTGGGCGGAAATCACTGGCAACGCGGGCAGATACATATCGATGGACAGCGGCATTAACATCGCCAGCAGGCCAAGAATGAACACGATTTTGAAAGACGAGTGTGGCCTGGTGGTCACAGAGTTCTCCTGAAATTAATGCGAAGGCAGACCGACGCTGGCGATCTCTTCTTCTGTCAGCGGGCGATACTCGCCAGGTGCCAGATCTGAATCGAGCGCAATCGCACCAATACGTTCACGATGCAGACCGACAACGTGGTTCCCCACCGCGGCAAACATACGTTTTACCTGGTGATAGCGCCCTTCGCTGATGGTCAGACGGACTTCTGTCGGGGTAATGACGTCCAGAACCGCCGGTTTGGTCAGATCTTTTTCATTATGCAGCTGAACGCCTTTGGCGAATTGTTCTGCAGTGTCATCCGCAACCGGAGACTCCAGCGTCACCAGATAGGTTTTCTCGCACTGATGGCGTGGAGAGGTAATGCGATGTGACCATTGACCGTCATCCGTCATTAGCACCAGGCCCGTAGTGTCGATGTCCAGACGCCCCGCAGCGTGCAGCTTATGCGCCACTGGCTCATCGAGAAAATAGAGCACTGTCGGATGATCGGGATCGTCGGTCGAGCACACGTAGCCTTCCGGTTTATTAAGCATGAAGTAACGCGGGCCGTGCTGCTGAGCAAGCGGGTTGCCGTCATACTCGACCTGATGGTCAGGTTGAATTTTGAAAGAGGTGTCTTTCACAATGTCGCCGTCCACGGTAACGCGGCTGGCGCGGATCTCGCGCCCGGCAATAGCGCGGCTTACGCCGAGCTGCTGAGCGATAAACTTATCAAGTCGCATGAAATCTTTTTAGCCTTAATGGTGCTGGAAGTCGGACAACGCGCCCGAAAAAAAGAAGCAGTTAAGAAGGGGTAAGTATAATGGTCTGGTTGCACCACTCAAGGGAAAAAGTTTCGTGGCATACTGTGCGTGAAATGATGAGATTGAGAACCCATGACTTTTACCCTTCGTCCTTATCAACAGGAAGCCGTTGACGCTACCCTCGCCTGGTTCCGTAAACATCAGGAACCGGCCGCTATCGTGCTCCCGACCGGAGCAGGCAAAAGCCTGGTGATTGCCGAACTGGCGCGTCTGGCCCGTGGCCGCGTGCTGGTGCTGGCGCACGTCAAAGAGCTGGTGGCGCAAAACCACGCCAAATATTGCGCACTCGGCCTTGAAGCCGATATTTTCGCCGCCGGCCTAAAGCGCAAAGAGAGCCACGGAAAAGTGGTGTTCGGCAGCGTCCAGTCGGTTGCCCGCAATTTGGATCTGTTTCGCAGCGAGTTTTCACTGCTGATTGTCGATGAATGCCACCGAATCAGCGATGACGACGATAGCCAGTATCAGCAAATCCTCACTCACCTGAAAGAGGTGAATCCTCACTTACGTCTGCTTGGCCTGACGGCAACCCCCTTTCGTCTGGGTAAAGGCTGGATTTATCATTTTCACTATCACGGCATGGTGCGAGGGGATAACAAGGCGCTGTTTAGCGACTGTATTTATGAGCTTCCACTGCGCTACATGATTAAACACGGTTATTTGACGCCCCCGGAACGACTAGATATGCCGGTGGTGCAGTACGATTTCAGCCGCCTGCAGGCCCAGAGCAACGGGCTGTTTAGCGACGCCGATCTCAATCAGGAGCTGAAAAAACAAAAACGCATTACGCCGCATATCATCAGCCAGATTGAGGAGTTTGCTCAGACGCGCAAAGGGGTAATGATCTTTGCCGCCACCGTTGAACACGCGCGAGAGATCGCCGGACTGCTTCCCACCGACGACACGGCGCTGATCACCGGCGAGACGCCCGGCCCGGAACGCGACAGCCTGATTGAAGCCTTTAAGGCGCAAAAATTCCGTTATCTGGTGAACGTCTCGGTACTGACTACCGGCTTTGACGCGCCCCACGTCGACCTGATTGCCATTTTACGACCGACGGAATCGGTAAGCCTGTATCAGCAAATCGTCGGGCGCGGCCTGCGTCTGGCACCGGGAAAAACCGACTGCCTGATTCTGGATTACGCCGGGAACCCGCACGACCTCTATTCCCCTGAAGTTGGCACGCCAAAAGGGAAAAGTGACAACGTGCCCGTTCAGGTTTTTTGTCCGGCCTGCGGGTTTGCGAACACCTTCTGGGGGAAAACCACCGCTGACGGCACGCTGATTGAACATTTTGGCCGCCGCTGCCAGGGCTGGTTTGAAGATGATGAAGGGCATCGCGAACAGTGCGACTTCCGCTTTCGTTTTAAAAACTGCCCGCAGTGTAACGCCGAAAATGATATTGCCGCCCGTCGCTGCCGGGAATGTGACACGGTGCTGGTCGACCCTGACGATATGCTGAAAGCGGCGCTGAAGCTAAAGGACGCCCTGGTCCTCCGCTGTTCGGGGATGGCGTTACAGCCTGGCGCAGACGACAAAGGTGAGTGGCTGAAAATCACCTATTACGATGAAGACGGTGCCGACGTTAGCGAGCGGTTTCGCTTGCAGACTGCGGCCCAGCGAACGGCCTTCGAACAGCTCTTCATCCGCCCTCATACGCGTACCCCCGGTGTGCCTCTGCGCTGGATAACCGTTGCCGACATCGTCCATCAGCAGGCGTTGCTGCGTCATCCTGATTTTGTGGTTGCCCGTAAGAAAGGCCAGTTCTGGCAGGTGCGTGAGAAGGTCTTTGACTATGAAGGCCGATTCCGCCGGGCAAACGAAATGCGCGGTTAGCGGCACTTTTCATTGAAGTGAGGGGCATATGAGTATAAAATGCCGCCCGCTCCACATCCGTGGGGCAGAACACTCGCCTGCTGCTGGGTCGCCTGTAGCAGGGTTATAAATACAGAGAGAAATCAATGTTTACTATCGAAGTAGAAGTACGTAGCGTTCAGGGTAAGGGTGCGAGCCGCCGCCTGCGTAACGCCAACAAGTTCCCAGCTATCATTTACGGTGGCGAAGCTGCTCCAGTTGCAATCGAACTGGATCACGACAAAGTGTGGAACCTGCAGACCAAAGAAGGTTTTTACAGCGAAGTTCTGACTCTCGTTGTTGGCGGGAAAGAAGAAAAAGTGAAGGTTCAGGCTGTTCAGCGTCACCCGTTCAAGCCAAAACTGTCTCACATCGACTTCGTTCGCGCGTAATCGCAAACTCGTCGAATAAAACCCCGCTTTTGCGGGGTTTTTTATGGCCGTTATTTACCGCCAGACGTGCGGCGCTGAAGCTGATCGCGCAGATTCGGCGGCGTACCTTTGATGGTCAGGGTGTCGGTAGCCGGATCCCAGAAGATACGTTCCCCAAGCAGCATGGCGTCGAAGTTAACGGTCAACCCACCGCCGCTGCCCGCAAACTTGGTCAGCTGACGCAGCGTGCTGCGATCCGCCGGGAAGCTCTCTTCAAGCTCATAGCCTTTGTCCGCGGTGAACGCCTGGAAGCTGACTTCACTGACGCCCGCCAGCTCTTTCGACAGCGATTCCAGCTCAATCTCCTCGCCAGCCTGCAGCTGTTCGTTACAATAGCTGTAAACCTGCTGACGCACGGTCTGGCGCTCGGATTTATCGAGCTGCGCTTCTGCCGTGAAGTCATCCACTGCCTGCAGCAGACCTTTGTTCTGCGCTTTCGCGTTAAGCCCTTCGCTGGCACCGAGGAAATCCATGAAGAAATCAGCCACTTTACGACCAACGCGCCCTTTCAGGAACGTCAGGTAGCGGGTGGACTCCGGGTTGGTTTCCCACTCGGTTAAATCAATACGCGCGACGATATCCGCATGATTGATATCCAGATAATGGGTAGAGCTGATATCCAGTTGTTCATTCACGCGCATGCTGCTTAAGTTATTCAGCACGGTCACCAGTAAATACTCCACCGCAAGATAGCGATAGTGACAGAACAGGACGATACCGCCGTCGGCGAAGGGATATTTCGCCAGCTCATCGCGCAGGCGCCCGGTTGCGGCACGGCTAAAGGCCAGAAAATCCTCTTCACCCTGACGCTGGAGTCGCAGGCTGTCGGCCAGCTCGCTCTCTTCGCTGAACAGGCCATAGGCTTTGTTTTTAGCACTGTAGACGCGGTGCAGCTCCGCCATCATTTCCACAACGGTAGCCGTTGGTTCCAGTAACGAATCGCGCAGCACCACTTCAAGGGTTTGCTCATCACGCTTGATAAGCTGGTGCAAGGCAATCTGGTTGATTTCCAGACTCATGATAAACTCTCCTTTTAGACCCGCGGTATTCAACCACCACCAACGCATGTGTGCAACAACAGATAAAAAAGGGGAAAAAAAGCTGTCGCTACGGTAATATGTTGCCCTTTCATCAACGAACTGATTTTGATTTATGCCACAACATTCCCGCTACAGTGATGAACACGTTGAACAATTGCTCAGTGAGCTGGTCAACGTATTGGAAAAACATAAAACGCCGACCGATCTCTCCCTGATGGTTTTGGGAAATATGGTCACCAACCTTATCAATACCAGCGTTGCTCCGGCTCAGCGTCAGGCGATCGCCAAATCTTTCGCCCACGCGTTACAGTCTTCCGTTAGCGACGACCAGGCCCATTAAGGGAAACGAATAACAGTTTATGGTGACAAATCGTCAGCGCTACCGTGAAAAAGTCTCCCAAATGGTCAGTTGGGGGCACTGGTTTGCACTGTTCAACATTCTGCTGGCGACGGTAATTGGCTGTCGTTATCTGTTTGTGGCTGACTGGCCGACAACCTTAACCGGGCGTATCTACTCCTGGATCAGCGTTGTGGGGCACTTTAGCTTTTTGGTTTTCGCCACCTATCTGCTGATTCTGTTTCCCCTGACGTTTATCGTCATGTCGCAGCGTCTGATGCGATTCCTGTCCGCTATCCTTGCGACAGCGGGCATGACGCTGTTGCTCATCGACAGCGAAGTGTTTACCCGTTTCCACCTCCATCTCAATCCCATCGTCTGGGAACTGGTGATAAACCCCGATCAGAACGAAACCGCGCGTGACTGGCAGCTGATGTTTATCAGCGTGCCGATTATTCTTTTGATTCAGATGCTGTTTGCAACGTGGAGTTGGCAAAAGCTCCGCAGTTTGACCCGACGTCGCCATTATGCGAAGCCCGTCGCGGCTCTCTTTTTTGTGTCATTTATTAGCTCGCACATCATGTATATCTGGGCTGATGCGAACTTCTATCGCCCTATTACCATGCAGCGTGCAAACCTACCGCTCTCATATCCAATGACGGCACGCCGCTTCCTTGAGAAACATGGCCTGCTTGACGCGCAGGAGTACCAGCGCCGTCTGATCGAGCAAGGTAACCCTGAAGCGGTCAGCGTGCAGTATCCGCTTAGCGAGCTACACTATCGTGATATGGGACGCGGTCAGAACGTGCTGTTGATTACCGTTGATGGCCTTAACTATTCCCGCTACGAGAAGCAGATGCCTGCCCTGGCTGAGTTTGGCGAGAAGAACATCACCTTTACGCAGCATATGAGCTCCGGCAACACAACCGACGCGGGTATTTTTGGCCTGTTCTACGGAATTTCAGCGGCGTACATGGACGGCGTTCTTTCTGCACGCATACCTGCAGCGCTGATCACCGGGCTTAATCAGCAGGGATATCAGCTGGGTCTGTTCGCATCAGATGGTTTCAACAGCTCGCTATACCGTCAGGCGTTGCTCTCTGATTTCTCGCTCCCGGCGGCACAGAGTCAGTCCGACGATCAGACCGCTAACCAGTGGATAAACTGGCTGCAGCGTTATGCTCAGGAAGATAACCGCTGGTTCTCATGGGTCGCCTTCAACGGAACTACGCTTGAAGATAGTAATCAGAAAGGCTTTGCTCGCCGCTACAGTCGTGCAGCAGGAGACGTAGATGCGCAGATTGGCCGCGTGCTAAGCGCGCTGCGCGAATCGGGCAAACTGGATAATACCGTGGTGATTATCACTGCGGGGCATGGCGTACCGCTGGGTGACGGGACGAAAAGTGGTGAATGGTCGCGTCCAAACCTGCATGTTCCGCTGGTTGTACACTGGCCGGGCACCCCAGCGCAACGCATCAGCATGCTCACCGATCATAAAGATGTGATGACCACGCTGATGCAACGCCTGCTGCATGTGAGCACGCCAGCAAATGAATACTCGCAGGGGCAAGACCTGTTTAGCGCCACGCGCCGGCACAACTGGGTAACGGCCGCCGGCAGTAACACGCTGGTGGTGACGACGCCTGAACTGTCGCTGATCCTGAACAGCAACGGTAATTATCAAACGTATAACCTGCAGGGCGAGAAGGTCAAAGACCAGAAGCCTCAGCTCAGCCTGCTTCTGCAGGTGCTGACGGATGAGAAGCGTTTTATCGCTAACTGATTAATAATAAACCAGTTAGCGTGTCGTTTCTCTTGCATTCAAAAAGGAATCGAGTAGTATTCTTTTTATGCGTCGGCACGTAGCGCAGCCTGGTAGCGCACCGTCATGGGGTGTCGGGGGTCGGAGGTTCAAATCCTCTCGTGCCGACCAAAATCACACTGAAAACCAGCCGTTTGGCTGGTTTTTTTTTATTTCATTTCATCGGGCGTTTTACGCAGATAAGCCAGCGTCATCAGGCAAATTACCGCTCCAGCATAAAATGTGTATTCTGCACCCAATATTTCCCAGATAACCCCTGCACCTACGCTGGCAATTAACAGCCCCACGCCGCTGACCATACTAAACATGCCGAAGGCCGTGCCCCGTAAATCCGCTGGTGCAGTTTTTGCAATCATCGCCGCCAGCAATCCCTGTGTCATCCCCATATGCACGCCCCATAGCGCAACCCCCAGCAGAATCCCAGCCCAGTGCGTGCTCAGTGCAAGTACGATGTCTGCAGCAATCAACACCACCAGTCCCCAGCGCAGCAGGCGGGTGTGGCTCATTGCGTCAGAGAGCTTGCCAAACGGATAGGCCGAAAGGAAATAGAGCAGGTTCATCGCAACCATGACTAACGGAATCAATGCCAGCGGTACGCCTGACTGCTGCGCGCGAAGGACAAGAAAAGCCTCACTGAAACGTGCCAGAGTAAAAACGGCGCCTAATCCGATAACCCACCAGCAGCCTTTACCCAACCGCTTCAGGTTCTCTTTTTTTATCGGGTTAGTGCGTTTGTGTTGAACGGGCGTTGTCGATTCATGCAGGCCAAAGAAAAGCAACGCAACGGCGAGCACGCCGGGGATCACGGCTAGCCAGAAAATGGCTCGGAAATCATCGTTCCACAGCAGCATCAACCCCACCGCCAGCAACGGGCCGAGAAAAGCGCCTACCGTGTCCATTGACTGACGCAAACCGAACGCCGCACCGCGAAGTTCGGGCGGAGTGACATCGGCGACGAGCGCATCACGCGGCGCGCCGCGGATCCCCTTTCCCACCCGGTCAATTAACCGTGCGCCTAAAATCATGCCGGAAGAGGAAGCGATGGCGAATAGCGGTTTGCTCAGTGCTCCAAGCCCATAACCTAACACCGCCAGCCCTTTTCGCTTACCGAGGTAATCGCTGATTGCACCTGAGAAAACCTTGATAATCAGCGCAGTGGCTTCAGCCAGGCCTTCGATCACGCCAATAAAAATCACGCTGGCTCCCAGCGTGGTCACCATAAACAGCGGCAACAGGCTGTGAATAATCTCTGAGGAGATATCCATTAACATGCTGACACCACCGACGACCCAGACCCCTTTCGGGATCCGGCTGAGCGTTGCAAACCGGGATAGCATTGAGCATCTCCTGCTTTCTGTAGAACAATCATTGAGTTCGGAACAGAATATCCTGGAAATGAGAATAAATATCGTCAGGCATAAAAAAAGCCAACCCGCAGGCTGGCTTCAATTGTCGCCATAAACGTTTAGTGTTTTTCACGTTCGCCGAGGAAGAAAATCCCCAGCGGAATGGCAAGCAGGACGGTAAATACGAGGCTGTAAACAAAGATCATCGCCGATTGCAGGACATACATGCTGGTTGTCCACGCCGACAGTGGGATATTGTATTGTTCAATGACGCCAACGATGGTTGCTCGCCCAACGCACGCGGCGGCAATCATAAACACAACCAGTAGCGCCAACAGGAATTTGCGGCCTTCTGGTGTTTTCAGTTTTGCGCGAACCATCTCTCTCTTCCCTTTACAGATGAATAACATTAACTGGCGCTTAAAATAACACGATC
The DNA here is from genome assembly GCF_036903355.1 of Enterobacter sp. UNJFSC 003. Classification (NCBI taxonomy): domain Bacteria; kingdom Pseudomonadati; phylum Pseudomonadota; class Gammaproteobacteria; order Enterobacterales; family Enterobacteriaceae; genus Enterobacter; species Enterobacter sp. UNJFSC 003. Next base: position 322,020 of record NZ_JBAKHK010000001.1, on the reverse strand, counting down.
TCTCCACAGACTCCACATCAGTACAAAAGACCACACAGCAAGCAAAAAACCAGTTTATTACTCTGGTCATATTGAAAAAGTAAGTAAATCACTCTAACCATTCATCAACGTTATGCTAATCTGCTTGAGAACGTTTTGACATAAAGGAATGACTGTGAAAAACGCACCTAAATTTGCTATTGCCCTGATCGCGGCAGCCTGCGTCAGCACCAGTGCTTTCGCTAACGAAACCCCAAAAGAGCAGCCGCTGGAAAAAGTGGCACCTTATCCGCAAGCGGAGAAAGGGATGACGCGTCAGGTGATTCAGTTACCGGCTCAGCAGAATGAAGCAAATTTCAAAGTGGAGTTGCTCATCGGGAAGACGCTGGAAGTGGACTGTAACCAGCATCGTCTGGGTGGTCAGCTGGAAAGTAAGACTCTGGAAGGCTGGGGTTACGACTACTATGTCTTTAATAACGTGACCTCACCAGTCTCTACCATGATGGCCTGCCCGGACGGTAAGAAAGAGAAGAAATTTGTGACCGCGTATCTGGGTGACAATAGCCTGCTGCGCTATAACAGCAAGCTGCCGATCGTGGTATATACGCCTGAAAATGTAGAGGTGAAGTACCGCGTGTGGAAGGCAGACGAAGACATCGGCCAAGCCGTAGTACGTTAAAACGCCCCCTCTCACACCGGGAGAGGGCGAAAAGACTCAAAACGGTAACATGTGTTACCGTTTTGCTTTTACCTTACAGCGCGATATCCGCAACCGGTTTGTTTTCCGCCTGAGGCTTCAGCTCTGCTTTTGGTGCAGCTTCAGCAGCCTGCGGCTTCACGTATTGCAGCTGCAGCACCCGGCTGGTGTATTCCAGCTCCTGCTCCGTCGCGTCCACGTTGCCGTTCAGCTTAGTCCCGTATGATGGAATAATGGTTTTCAGTTTGGCCTGCCATTCCGGGCTGGCAACTTTATCTTTAAACACTTTTTCCATCAGGTGCAGCATAATAGGTGCAGCAGTAGAAGCGCCAGGTGATGCCCCCAGCAGCGCGGCGATAGTCCCTTCTTTATCACTCACCACTTCGGTACCCAGACGCAGAACGCCGCCCTCTTTCGGGTCGCGCTTGATGATCTGTACGCGCTGGCCCGCTTGCCACAGACGCCAGTCTTCTTTCTTCGCCTGCGGATAGTACTCTTTCAACGCCTCGAAACGATCGTCATCAGAGAGCATGACCTGGCTAATCAGGTATTTCACCAGATCGAAGTTATCCAGACCCACGTCCATCATTGGCTTAACGTTAGAGGTGGTTGTTGCGCTGAGCAGATCCCACAGGGAGCCATTTTTCAGGAACTTGGTGGAGAACGTAGCAAACGGCCCGAACAGCACCACGCGCTTACCGTCCAGCATACGGGTATCAATGTGCGGCACGGACATCGGTGGCGCACCCACAGAAGCTTGACCGTATACTTTCGCCAGATGGCGGTTTACCACTTCTGGATTCTCCGACACCAGGAACTGCCCGCCAACCGGGAAGCCCGCATAGTCGTCAGCTTCCGGAATACCGGACTCCTGCAGCAGCTTAAGCGCCGCGCCGCCCGCACCGATGAAGACAAATTTCGCTTTGATGACGTGTTCGGCTTCGTTATTTTTCAGATCCGCAACGGTCACGCTCCAGCTATTATCCGCATTGCGTTTAAAACCGCGCACTTCGGTACTGAGCTGCAGGTTAAAGTTCTCTTTTTTCTTCAGAGACCCCACCAGCTGACGGGTGATTTCACCATAGTTAACGTCAGTCCCGATTTCAGTGCGGGTCGCGGCTACTTTCTGGTTCGGGTCACGACCTTCCATGACCAGTGGCGCCCACTCTTTGATCTGAGCGTGATCTTCAGAGTACTTCATGCCGCGGAACAGGGTGCTCTGCTGAAGGGCAGCGTAGCGCGCGCGCAGGAAGTTGACGTTCCGATCGCCCCACACAAAACTCATGTGCGGTACGGTGTTAATAAAGGAGTGCGGATCGTGCATCACGCCGCTGTTGACCTGGTGAGACCAGAACTGACGTGAGATCTGGAACGCTTCGTTGATCTCTACCGCTTTCTCGATACTAATGGAACCGTCCTTTTTCTGCGGCGTATAGTTCAGTTCCATGAGTGCCGAATGTCCTGTACCGGCGTTGTTCCAGCCGTTAGAACTCTCCTGCGCCACGCCATCAAGACGTTCGACCATGGTCATTGACCAGTCCGGCTGCAGTTCTTGCAGATAGGTACCCAGCGTAGCGCTCATGATGCCGCCACCAATTAAAAGGACGTCCGTTTCCTGCTCTTTTGGTGCGTCTGCTTTCGCCGCCATTGAGACGGCGTTCAGCCCCACGGCCAGCGAAAAGAGCATGGCAGTCATTTTTTTCATAATTTATGCCTTAGTTTAATAGTGCGTGATGCGTGGAAATTGCAGGTGAAAAAAGCTGCGGGGGCACGGTAGCAACTTTTAAATATTGTTTAAAGGTTACGAAATTATTGTAATTGTGAAATTTAATGATGGATTGTTTGTAGGGGATTGTGCCAGTAGCTGGCAATGACGGGATTTTGTGGCTACTATGCTGCACTTTGTGATCGCGCGCACGGAAGCCTGCCTCAACCAGCGAACTGTTATGTCATTACCTCACTCTGCCGTATCCCCTGAAGGCCATGTTGCCACCGTCCTGCGTTCTCCTAAGCAACTGATGCGTGAAACGCTGGCGGGCGTGATTACCGCCCTCGCCCTGATCCCGGAAGTGATCTCATTTTCCGTCGTCGCGGGCGTTGATCCGAAAGTCAGCCTGATTGCCTCCGTGGTGCTGTGCCTGACCCTTTCGATTCTTGGTGGTCGTCCGGCGATGGTGACGGCTGCAGCCGGTTCCGTAGCGCTGGTCATTGGCCCGATGGTGCATCTGCACGGCGTACAGTACATCCTTCCTGCCGTTCTGATGGCCGGCGTCATTCAAATCCTGTTTGGCGTCCTTGGCATGGCACGGCTAATGCGCTTCATACCTCAGTCCGTTATGACCGGGTTTGTAAACGCCCTCGGGATATTGATTTTCTTCGCGCAGGTGCCTCACTTCTGGAGCCGAAGCCCGCTGATTGTGGGCCTCTTTGTGCTGACGCTATTAATTGTCCTGTGGGTACCGCGCTTTATAAAAAGCATCCCCTCACCGCTGATCGCAATTGTGTTGTTAACGCTGTTCACCGTCACCACCGGACAAATCCTGCCAACGGTGGGTGATGAAGGCTCGATGAGCGGCGGCCTGCCGGGTTTAACCGAACTGCGGGTTCCGCTCAATATGCAGACGCTGAGCATCATCTGGCCGTGCGCGTTGAGCATCGCCTTTGTCGGGCTGCTGGAATCTCTGCTGACGGCGAAACTGGTGGATGAACTGACGGCGACGCCCTCAAGCAAACGTCGCGAAAGTATCGGGTTAGGCGTGGGCAATATTCTGGCCGGGTTATATGGCGGTATTGCGGGCTGCGCGATGATTGGGCAAACCATCGTCAACGTGGAGATGGGCAAAGGTCGAAGCCGCATTTCTACCCTCGCCGCAGCGGTTGTGCTACTGGTATTGGTCACCGCGCTGAGTGAGGTGATGGCTAAAATCCCGATGGCCGTATTGGCTGGGATCATGGCCATTGTCGCCTTCAAAACCTTCAGCTGGCATAGCCTTCAGCCCGCAACGATCAAAGGTGCACCCGTTGCAGAAACGGTCGTCATGCTGGTGACCGTTGCAGCAACAGTATCAACCGGTAACCTGGCCATCGGCGTACTGGGCGGGATTGTTGTTATGGCGCTGCTTCCCGCCCGCATTACGCGACGAATCAAAGAAGAAAAATCGTCGCCAGCCCCAGGAAAATAAAGAAACCGCCAGTATCGGTGATGGCGGTGATCATCACGCTCGACCCCACCGCGGGGTCGCGTCCCAGCTTGGTCATCGTCAGCGGGATGATGACCCCCATCATTGACGCAACCAACAGGTTGAGCACCATCGCCAGCATCATAACGCCGCCCAGAGCCATATCGTCGTAAAGCCACCAGGTCACGCCGCCCATAATACCCCCCCACACCAGGCCGTTAATCAGCGCGACGCCCATTTCCCTAAAGATCAGGTAAGCGAAGTTGCCCGGCTGAATTTTTTCCAGCGCCAGGGCGCGGACGATCATGGTGATGGTCTGGTTCCCGGTGTTCCCGCCAATTCCCGCCACGATAGGCATCAGGGAGGCTAACGCCACCAGCTGCGAAATGGTGTGTTCAAAACCGTCGATCACGCGAGAGGCGATGAAGGCAGTACACAGGTTAATGGCAAGCCAGGCCCAGCGGGTTTTTACCGCTTTACCGACGGAAGCATGCACATCGTCTTCCGCGCTGATCCCACCGAGCGCGCGTAAATCGTTATCGGTCTCTTCATAGACCACGTCAACGATCTCATCGATGGTCAGACGCCCCATCAGTTTACCCACGGAATCCACAACGGCCGCGCTCACAAGGTCATCACGTTCGAAGGTACGCGCCGCTTTTTCGGCATCGTCTTCCGGGGAGAAAACCATGGGCTCGGTTTCCATGACCTCACTCACCCGCCGCTGGGTGCTGTTCAGCAGGATCGTTTTCAGCTCCAGCTCGCCGAGCAGGGTTTTATCCCGAGAGGTGACAAACAGCTTATCGGTGTTGTCCGGCATACTGCCCAGGCGCCGCAAATATCGCTGCACCGTCCCGAGGGTCACGTCCGGACGTACCATAATGACGCCAAACTCCATGATGGCGCCGACGGTGTTTTTCTCGTAGTGCATCACCTGACGCACGCGCGCGCGTTCTTCAGCAGGCAGCGAGGCCAGCAGGCGTCCCGTCAGGTTACGCGGCAGGTGTTGAACAAGATAAATCTGCTCGTCGATATCCAGCGTTTGCAGCGCGTCGAGGATGTCCCGGTCGCTCATCTCATCGATGAGGTCGTCCCAGACGTTTTCTGAGGCTTCGAGCAGGACCTGCCCTCGCTCGTGATCCTGAACCAGACGCCACAGGGCGTGACGCTCTTCTGAAGGCAGTGCCTCCAGGGTATCCGCCAGATCGGGCGGGGGTAAATGGGCAACCAGCGCACCTACCTCAGCAATATCGTCGGCAAGGGTGCCGACATCATATTGCTCAGCCAGGGTCAATTTGCCGAGTAGCGTAGAGGTGACGGCTTTATCCGTCGTAAGTAGCCAGACGAGTCGCGCACGCTCCTGGTCACGCTGTCGTGCGCTGTTTTTCTTTAATACCGACATCAATCATAAATCCATGAAATGAGATGACATCAAGCATAGCGCGGGGATATGTAAATAAGAATAAACAATGGGGCGGGATGGACAAAAAAGCCGCGTATTGGCGGTTAATTATCCCCTCTCCCACCGGGAGAGGGTTAAGGCAGGGCATCAGGCCGTACGCGCCACCGCATCACGAGACGCAGCGTCACGCTCTTCGCCAGTCAGCTCGCTCAGCTTGCCGTCGCGCATCTCCAGCAGTCGGTCAGCGTGAATGAAGTAGTGATCGTCATGGCTGATGGCAAAGATAGTCTTCCCCATCGCCTGCATCAGCGGCAGCAGCACCTGATAAAACTCGCGGCGGAAATGAGGATCCTGATCGGCCGCCCATTCATCCAGCAGGATGATGTCACGCTCTTCTGCCAGCGCCAGCAGCAGCGCCACGCGTTTTTTCTGGCCTTTGGAAAGCTTCAGGTTGAGAATTTTACCGTCCTGCAGTTCCAGCTTGTGTGACATCTGCAGATGCGTAAGCCACTTTTCCACCAGAGCCGGATTAGCCTGCTGCCCTTCAGGCCCCAGCAGCTGTTCGAACAGCCAGACGTCAGTAAACACCGCGGAGAAGAGCTTGCGGTAATCCTCCGGTTTCTCTGCGCTCAGCGCCTGCCCATCCAGCAAAATTTCACCCGATTGCGGCTGGTATAACCCGGTTAGCAGCATCGCCAGGGTCGACTTTCCGCTGCCGTTACCGCCAATCAGGAACACCAGCTCGCCACGATGCAGGGTCAAATTGACCGGCCCAACGGAAAAGGCATTGTCCTGATAGCGGAACGTGACGTTACGAAGCTCGAGGGTTTGCCAGTTCGGAAACGCCTGCGGGCGCGGGAACTCCGCCTTAAACGGCGCAAGGTCGAATTTTTTGAGCTTGTTAAATGCCACCTGCGCGCTCAGCAAGGTTGGCAGTGCGCCGACAGCCGAGAGCAGCGGCGTGCGCAGGAACAGCAGCGTCAGCGAGTAGGTTGCTGCTACGTTGGTGTCGGCCCAGCCCAGGCTGTTAGCCATCCAGAACACCAGGCCGATGGCGCCCAGCATCATAATGTTCGACCAGTTCACCGCGCTCAGGTGGAAGGTATCGGCGCGAATAATATGATGGCGATACTCGCGCGCATCGGGAATATAGAGGTTATTAAAGATATGCTCGGCGCGCTCGCGGTTCAGCGTAAGCTCTTTGCGTCCTTCCAGCACCGTCTGGTAATCATTGTAGAGTTTATCCTCGGTTTCACGCAGCACCGCCATGTGCTTGTAGACGCGCGACACCAGCAGGAAGCCGCCCCAGATGGTAATGACAATCCACAGCGCGGTGACGGCCAGCATTTTGGTGGAAAGCCAGGCAAGATATGCCGCAGAGCCAAACGTCAGGATGATCCCCTGCACCAGTTCCGGCAGACGAACAAACGCGATGGTAATCGCCCGAACATCGCTGGTCAGCCCCGCCAGCAGCGAGGCGCTGCCAAGCTGTTCAATGTGCTCAACCTGGGTGTCGAGAATACGCTTGATGAACTCGCTGCGCAGACGGAAAACGAAATAGTGGCCGAGCGCGGTCAGGGCCAGCTGTGAACCGAGCGTGACCGCCATTAACAGCAGCAGTAAGCCTAAAAACTCCGGCAGAACGGACAGCGAGGTATCGACCATTTCAATCAGACGCACGTTAATGAACGCGATCAGGCCAATACCTAAAGCAGCGCTGGCAAGGCTTAGCGCCATTACCGCAATAAAGGGCCAGCGATACTGACGCCAGACAAGGAGAAGTAGTTGCATGCAGGCAATCCGGACAAGAAAAAACAGCCAGCAGTGTAAACTGCCTTACGCTTACATCAAGAATAATTCTTATTTTTGTTCACCAGACCCAGCCTGCCGGAAAGTCAGGTTAAAGCGAAACGCACCCGTCTGCGGATGAGCCCCCGGCTTAAGCGGCTGAATGCCGTGGTAGAACAGCCTTGATGCCCCACCCCATACCACCACGTCGCCATGCTCCAGCATCAGGCGCCTAAGCGGATCGTTGCGACGCAATCCGCCAAACTGAAAGATAGCCGGCAAGCCTAAGGAGACGGAAACAATGGGCGCGCGCAGGTCGGGTTCATCCTTATCCTGATGCAGCGAAAGTTTTGTGCCCACGGCATAGCGATTCACCAGACACGCGTCAGGTGTAAAGTCAGCGTATCCCGCTTCAACGGCAGCGTCATGGCAGAGCGCACGAAAGACGTCAGGCATAGGCGGCCACGGCTGCCCGGTGATGGGGTCGTTCGGGGCATAAAGATAGCCCCGGTCGTTCGTCGCCCAGCCCAGCCTGCCGCAGTTGGTCATCGCAACCGACATAGTATAGCCCCCCGGCGTGACCATGTGACGAAACGGCGAGACCGCCGCAACGTCGTCAATCCCGCCAAGCAACGCGGTCGCGCGGGAGAGCGCAAAGCGACGCAGGATCGCAGCCCCCGGCGCAAGCGGCTCCTGCCAGGGTTCAGCATCTGCAAAAAGATCGAGCATTATTCCTCCTGGCTTTTTGCCTCACGTTGCAGCAATAGCGCCTTTCGCGTAGTTCCCCAGCGATAACCCGAAAGCGCCCCGTTGTTGCGAACCACACGATGACAGGGAATGACTACCGCCAGTTTGTTTGCAGCACAGGCTCCCGCCACCGCGCGAACCGCACCGGGTTTCCCCATCCTCTGCGCCACCTGCTGGTAGCTTGCCGTTTCACCGCAGGGAATGGCGCGCAGCGCCTGCCATACCTGCTGCTGAAAAGCGGTTCCGCGAATATCCAGCGGCAGCGCCAGCGGTACAGAGCGGCTATCAACACTGGCAATCACCTGCTGGATGCGCCGGGCGAAGTCACCTTCGAGGGGTTCTTGTTCCGCATTTGGAAAAAGCGTTAACAGCTCTGCAAGTAACGTCGCATCATCATCACCCAGCAATATCGCACAGATCCCTCGCTCGCTTTCCCCCACCAGACAACGGCCTAACGAACAATCACTGACAGCATAGTGCACGGCAGCCTCTCCTTTTCGGTACTGCTTCGCCGTCATTCCGAGGGCAGCATCGGCTTTACGGTAATAGCTGCTGCTGTCGGGGAACCCTGCCGCCAGAACCGCATCAGTAATTTTATCCCCCTGCGCCAGCGCGGTGCGCAGGCGCAGATCCCGCGCCGCCTGCTGCCAGGCTTTTGGCGTCATCCCCGTCACGGATTTAAACAGGCGATGGAAATGGAAAGGACTGCTGGCTACATGGTGCGCCAGCGCCTCCAGCGTCAATGAGGGATCCTGTTCGAGCAAACGGCAGGCCTGCTCAACTTTTGCCAGCGTCTGTTCCTGCGGATCGTATTTATCCGGCAAACAGCGTTTACAAGGGCGATATCCGGCCAGCGCAGCCTGTTGAGCATCGGGATAAAAACGGACGTTTTTACGCAGCGCGCGGCGGGCACGGCAGGACGGTCGGCAAAAAATCCCCGTCGTCTGTACGGCAAAGACAAACTGATTATCAGCACGCGGATCGCGGGCCTGCACGGCCAGCCAGCGATCCTCATCGGTAATAAAGGTGACGTTTTTCATCATGGACTCCTCTTACAAGCATATACACAGCGTGCCTGAGTGCCAGCGGACAAAAACCCGCAACCTTGCTTTTTAATTTTTTTCACTCACCAGGAAGCTATTAAACTGCGGCGAACTCCAGGTCTTAAACCCGTCGGCCTCTTTGACGATCATGAAGACCGCCAGACCTTCCTGACGCACCACCTCTTTCGCTTTTTCAGTGCCAAGAACCATCAAACCGGTATCCCAGGCATCGGCTTCCAGGGCGGTCGGTGCAATCACCGTGACTGAGACCAGGTTATGCGTGATTGGGCTCCCGGTCTGCGGGTCAATGACGTGCGAAATACGCTTCCCGTCAAGCTCGTAATAGTTACGGTAGCTTCCGGAGGTGCTGATGCCGTGCCCATTGATATCCACAATCGCCTGGACGGCATTTTGCTGGTCGGTCGGTTTTTGAATGGCGACGCGCCACGGTTTACCGCTGGCGTTCATACCGCGACTCACTAACGCGCCGCCCACGGAAACCAGGTACCGGGAAATACCTTCCTGCGCCATCAGCGCGGCCAGGTGATCCGCAGCGTACCCTTCCCCCACGGTTGAAAGATCGACAAACAGATCGGGAATATCTTTTTGCAGGTACTGCTGCCCGTACTGATTGATGACCGTCAGATGCTGCAATCCCGTTCGGGCACGGGCGTCATCAATGGCCGCCCGATCGGGCGTGGTGACCGGCTGCTTGTCAGGGCCAAATCCCCAGAGGTTAACCAGCGGCCCGATGGTCACGTCCATCGCGCCGTTGGTTTTCCAGCCTACCCGCATCGCAACGGTCACGATATCGGCCATCGCTTCGCTCACCGGCCAGAGGGAGGTACTGGTGGACAAGTTAAAACGCATCAGCGCCGAGTCTTTTTTATAAGTGGAAAGCAGCTGATCGTCGGCGTCTAGCTGAGACTGAATTTTACCGCGCAGCTCGTCAACGCGAGCTTTATCGAGGTTCATCACGCTAACGCGCCAGAATGTGCCCATCGTTTTTCCTTCCAGAACCGTCGCCGCTGGCGCCTCGGTTTTAGCTGGAGGTACAGAACCGTCACATGCTGTGAGGAAAAAAAGGGTTGCCAGGAAGCTGGCGCGTAAAAAAGTCATGTCCATTCGTTATTATCCTCATGCCAGGGCGGCAAGAGTACACCAAAAAGGGAGAATTGTAAGACCCCAAAAAAGCATGAAAAAAGGGGCCAATAGGCCCCTGAGTCACACCGAAAAGCGATTAGAACTGGTACACCAGACCCAGCGCTACGATATCGTCAGTACCGATACCCGCGCTGCGAGTGAAGTCGTTCTCATCCAGCAGGTTGATTTTGTAATCAACGTAGGTGGACATATTTTTGTTGAAGTAGTAGGTCGCGCCAACGTCAACATATTTCAGGATATCCTGGTCGCCGTAGCCGTTTTCCAAATCCTTACCTTTAGACTGCAGGTATGCTACGGAAGGACGCAGACCGAAGTCGAACTGGTACTGAGCAACCACTTCGAAGTTCTGCGCTTTGTTTGCCCAACCCAGATCGCCCGCGCGAGTTGCGTTGTAGGTCTGAGTATACTGAGCAGCCAGGTAGATGTTGTTCGCGTCGTATTTCAGACCGCCGGTGTAGGTTTCAGCGCGATCGCCATTACCGTAAGCCAAATCGTTCTGAGAGCTGGTACGCTTAGAGCTGGACACAGCCGTACCGATGCCGAAGCCTTCACCCAGGTTGTAAGTGATAGAACCGCCGACGCCGTCACCGTTCTGACGCAGCGCATCACGACCGTTGTTGGTCTGGTCTTCACCGCTTACGCTACCGTTTTTGCCCTGATACTGAACAGCGAAGTTCAGGCCATCAACCAGGCCGAAGAAATCGCTGTTACGGTAGGTCGCGAAACCATTACCGCGCTGCTGCATGAAGTTGTCAGCACCGTAGGTGTCGCCGCCGAATTCCGGCAGAACGTCGGTCCAGGAGGTCACATCGTAAACAACACCGTAGTTACGGCCGTAGTCGAATGAACCCGCATCGCCAAATTTCAGCCCCGCGAACGCCACACGCGTCCAAGAGTTGTTTTCGTTTTCGCCGGAATTGCCCTGAATCTGGTATTCCCACTGGCCGTAACCGGTCAGCTGATCGTTAACCTGGGTTTCGCCCTTGAAGCCGAGACGCATGTAGGTCTGGTCACCATCCTGAGAATCGTCATCGGAGAAATAGTGCAGACCGTCGACTTTACCGTACAGATCTAATTTGTTGCCGTCTTTGTTATAAATTTCAGCCGCATTTGCTGCGCCTGCCACCAGCAGTGCTGGTACCAGGAGGGACAGAACTTTAACTTTCATTTTATTAACCCTCTGTTATATGCCTTATTATTGCCACTGCTCACTGGTTAACCCTCTTAACCAGTCGGCAACTTCATTCTCCTCAAAATTACAGAATAATCCAATGGGAATATGATACGAAAACTTTGAAGATGTTTCATTGTTCTATCAAGATGTTTCATTTTGTAAATGATCGGGAACTTTTACAAAGCACTAAGAGCTTAAAAATATAGCACGTTTAATCAAATCAAGATAAGTTGCATTTAAAATCAACAAGTTAGTATAATTTTTGTTACAGCACTGAATGACAAAACAAAATAAGGGCAAATCACTAAAATAACTCTCGCTATCATCATTAACTTTATTTATTACCGTCATTCAGCTTTGAATGTCTGTTTATCCCTAATTCTACCGAATGCACTGCATTCGGTTTTTTTTTACCTTTCTTTACGTAACTATAATTATTTTGTGCTACCACCATGAAATTATAACGACTATTAACTAAACATCTTCGAAACTTTTCCTCCAGGCTAAACATAACCGCAAAACTTAATTTCTTGTTTATTCGTGCTATTCCCTACTCTGCGTTGTATTTTATTTGTACATTTCTCGTCGGTTTGTACACGTTTAGCACAACGCGCACGCACGCTATTCCAGCCGAAAAAGTCGCCTGTTAACAGGTATCGACGCTGGAAATTCAATTATTACCCTTTATACTGCCGTATCCCCTTAAAGCACGGTCATCACGGGTTAAATATATCAATGAGTCAGTCTGAGACCACCGCCTCAAGTAAGTTCTCTCTTCTTCCCGGGAGCATCACCCGTTTCTTTCTTTTATTGATCATCGTGCTGTTAGTGACGATGGGGGTCATGGTTCAGAGTGCGGTGAACGCCTGGCTGAAGGATAAAAGCTATCAGGTCGTTGATATCACTCATGCCGTACACAAGCGCATTGATACCTGGCGCTATGCCACCTGGCAGATTTACGACAATATCGCTGCCGCCCCAACGACATCCTCAGGAGAAGGACTTCAGGAGACGCGCCTGAAGCAGGATGTCTATTATCTCGAAAAACCGCAGCGCAAAACTGAGGCACTTATCTTTGGCTCTCACGACAGCGCGACGCTTGAGATGACGCAGCGCATTTCAACCTATCTTGATACCCTCTGGGGTGCCGAGACGGTACCGTGGTCGATGTACTATCTGAACGGTCAGGACAACAGCATGATCCTGATCTCGACCTTGCCGTTGAAGGATCTTTCTTCCGGTTTCAAAGAGACGACCGTAGGCAGCATCGTTGATTCACGCCGGGCAGAAATGCTACAGCAAGCAAATGCGCTTGATGAACGCGAGAGCTTCTCATCGTTGCGCCGCCTGGCCTGGCAAAATGGGCACTACTTTACCCTGCGCACCACGTTTAACCAGCCGGGCCATCTCGCAACAGTGGTCGCCTTCGACCTGCCCATCAATGATTTGATTCCACCGGATATGCCGCTGGACAGCTTCCGCCTCGAGCCCGATAACAGCACGCAGAATATGCGCACGCCACCGGAAAAAGAGGCTGCAGAGAGCGTTTCTATCTCGTTTAACGGCTCGAAGATTGAGATCGCCTCTTCGCTGAACTCAACCGGTATGCGCCTGGTGTGGCAGGTGCCGTTCGGTACGCTGCTGCTCGACACCCTGCAAAATATCCTGTTACCTCTGCTGCTGAATATCGGCCTGCTGGCGCTGGCGCTGTTTGGTTACAGCACGTTCCGCTCGCAGCCCGGACGTCAGAGTGAATCCACTTCACCGAGCGTAGGTTCCAGTAATGAACTGCGGGTGTTACGCGCCCTGAACGAAGAGATCGTCTCCGTGCTGCCGCTTGGCGTATTAGTTCACGATCAGGAAGCAAACCGCACGGTAATGAGCAATAAAATTGCTGACCATCTGCTGCCGCACCTGAATTTGCAAAATATCACCACGATGGCGGATCAGCATCAGGGGGTGATTCAGGCGACCATCAATAATGAACTGTACGAGATCCGTCAGTTCCGCAGCCAGGTCGCCTCACGCACGCAAATCTTCGTGATCCGCGATCAGGACAGAGAAGTGCTGGTGAATAAAAAACTCAAGCAGGCGCAAAGGCTGTATGAGAAAAACCAGCAGGGCCGCGCTGCCTTTATGCAGAATATTGGTGATGCCTTCAAGAAGCCGCTAAAAACGCTGGCCACACAGGCTGCTGATATGGGCACGCCTGAAAGCCATCAGCTTGCGAGCCAGGCGGATGCGCTGGTGCGCCTGGTGGATGAGATCCAGCTGGCAAACATGCTGGAAAATGACATCTGGAAAAGCTCCCCAACGCTCTTTTCAATTCAGAATCTGATCGATGAAGTGGTGCCCGAGGTACTGCCCGTGATTAAGCGCAAAGGGCTGCAGCTGCTTATCAACAACCATCTACCGGCGAATGACGAGCGTCACGGCGATCGCGAAGCGCTGCGCCGGATCCTGCTGATGCTCTTCCAGTACGCGGTGACCACTACCCAGATTGGGAAGATCACGCTTGAAGTCAGCACCGATGAATCTACAGAAGATCGCCTGACGTTCCGCATTCTGGACACCGGTGAAGGCGTAACGGTGAGTGAGATCGATAATCTGCACTTCCCATTCCTGAACGACACCCAGAGCGATCATTACGGTAAAGCGAACGCCCTGACCTTCTGGCTGTGCGATCAGCTGGCGCGCAAGCTGGGTGGTCATCTCAATATCAAGGCGCGCGACTCGCTGGGAACGCGTTATTCGTTGCACGTGAAAATGACCGCTAATCCACAGGAAGAAGATGAAGAACGCCTGCTGGATGATGTCATCGTGATGGTGGATGTCACCTCCAACGAAATCCGCAATATCGTGGTTCGTCAGCTAGAAAACTGGGGGGCGGCATGCATTACCCCGGATGAAAGACTCGCGAGTCAAGAATTTGATCTGTTTTTAACTGATAATCCGTCTAATCTTACTGCCTCCGGCTTGCTTTTAAGCGATGATGAGTCAGGCGTGCGAAAAATCGGCCCAGGCCAGCTGCGCGTCAACTTTAATATGAGCAATGCAATGCAGGAAGCTGTACTACAACTTATAGAAGAGCAACTGGCGCAGGAAGAGATAACGGAATCACCGTTAGGCGGCAATGAAAATGCCGAGCTCCATGCCAGCGGCTACTATTCACTCTTTGTTGATACAGTTCCAGATGATGTTAAGCGGTTGTATACTGAGTCCGCTGCGAATGATTTTGCGGCGCTGGCACAGACAGCACACCGGCTTAAAGGGGTGTTTGCCATGCTTAATCTGGTTCCCGGCAAGCAGTTATGTGAAACGCTGGAACATCTAATTCGTGAGAAAGATGCCTCTGGCATTGAAAAATACATCAGCGACATTGACGCATACGTCAAGAGCTTGCTGTAGCAAGGTAGCCTTATACATGAACAATATGAACGTAATTATTGCCGATGACCATCCGATTGTACTGTTCGGTATTCGCAAATCACTTGAGCAGATCGAGTGGGTGAATGTAGTCGGTGAATTTGAAGACTCTACAGCACTGATCAATAACCTCCCAAAACTTGATGCGCACGTGCTCATTACCGATCTCTCCATGCCCGGAGATAAATACGGTGATGGGATCACGCTTATCAAATACATTAAACGTCACTTCCCGGACATCTCGATCATCGTTCTGACCATGAACAATAACCCGGCGATCCTCAGCGCCGTACTGGATCTGGACATTGAAGGGATTGTGCTGAAGCAAGGCGCGCCGACAGACCTGCCGAAAGCGCTCGCCGCGCTGCAGAAGGGCAAGAAGTTCACGCCTGAAAGCGTCTCTCGTCTGCTTGAGAAAATCAGCGCGGGTGGCTACGGTGACAAGCGTCTGTCGCCGAAAGAGAGTGAAGTTCTGCGCCTGTTCGCTGAAGGTTTCCTGGTTACCGAAATTGCCAAGAAGCTGAACCGCAGTATTAAAACCATCAGTAGCCAGAAAAAATCAGCGATGATGAAGCTGGGCGTGGATAACGATATTGCGCTGCTGAACTATCTCTCCTCCGTTACGCTGAGCGCGTCGGATAAGGATTGATTCGAGACGGGATGAGGCCTATGCCCTCACTCGTCCCTCTCGTGAAAAGCATAAAAGGCCCTTTCGGGCCTTTTTTTATGTTCTCGTTTTCCTGACGCGATCCGCGTAAATAGACAACGTCTGCTTCAGCACGTCCAGCGTGACCGGTTTGGAGAGGCAACTGTCCATACCTGACTCCAGGCAGCGCTGTTTCTCTTCCGCCAGCGCATTTGCCGTCACGCCGACAACCGGCAACGTCAGGCCAAGCTGACGGATGCGCTGGGTCAAACGATAGCCATCCATATTCGGCATGTTCACATCGCTGAGGACGATATCAATGTGGTTTTTACTCAGCACGTTCAGGGCATCCACGCCGTCATTGGCGGTTTTACATTGATAGCCCAGCGAGCCGAGCTGATCGGCAAGCAGGCGACGGTTAATCGGATGGTCGTCCACCACCAGAATCATCATATCGTCGTTTTCCAGCGCCAGAGATTCCGGCGACGGCAGCGCAGCAGAGCCCTCGCCGTCCTCCAGCTGCACGCTGTAAATCCGTGCCAGCAGGCCTAACAGCTCGTGTGGCGTTGCCACGCTGTGCATCCACTCCCCAGGCGCACGCTCAAGCGGAATACCGATATGGCGGCGACAGAAGATGACCGCCCCTCTTCCCTGCCATGCCTGTTCCAGCACGTCATCGGTTATCAGCATATCGTCCACGTCCGGCGTTTGGCCTTCATAGCGCGATACCCGCACGCCGCTATGGGTGAGGAGTGCCGTCAGGTAGTCATTTAGCGACGCGTTATGTACTGCCAACCAGCAGCGCTTGTCGCTCAATCCATCGACCGTTGTTTTCGTCGGATACTGCGCCGAATAGAGCGGAATACGGATCGTGAACTGGCTTCCCATGCCCGGTTCAGTATCCACAGAAATATCCCCGTCCATCATGCTGATGAGTTTCTCACAGATCGCCAGCCCCAGCCCGGTACCCTGGAAATTACGCTGCACGCCGGTCCCTACCTGGAAGAACGGATCAAACAGCCGGACAACTTCTTTTGCCGGGATACCCACGCCGGTATCGCGCACGCGAATACTCAGATAATCCCCTGCCCGACACACGTGCAGCACAATACAGCCGATGTCGGTGAACTTGATGGCATTGCTGAGCAGGTTAGAAATTACCTGCTGCAGGCGCATCGGGTCGCCGTGCAGCGTCAGCGGCACATCCGGCTCAATAAAGCAGTACAGCCCCAGCTGTTTACGCACCACCAGCGGCATATAGTTGGCGCTGATATGGTTCATCACCTCGCGCGGCGAGAACTCACGAGGCTCGATTTTCAGCTGCTCGGACTCAATTTTAGAGAAGTCGAGGATATCGCTGATGATTTTCAGCAGCAGGCTCGACGAGTTATTCATCGCCGTCACCAGCCTGTCGACCCCTTTCGGCAGCTCTTTGGTCTGCAGAAGGTCGAGATTACCGATAATCCCATACAGCGGGGTGCGTAACTCATGACTGACGGTAGCAAGGAACATTGATTTCGACTGACTCGCCTGCTCCGCCGCCTGTGCCATCTCCTGCAGCGACTCTTCCATCTTCACGCGCGCAGAAACGTCTACCAGCACGCAAATCGCCACGTTTTCGTTGCGATAGCGCGAGTGGACAAAGCTGATTTGCAGATTGGTGTGCGTGCTGGTCAGCACGTCAACAAAGTTGACCTGCTGACCACAGATAATCTGCGTGAGCCTCTGTCGATCCTCGTGCGTGAGCATGTTGAGGTAGTTGTGCGCCAGTTCGTTACTGAGGATATTGGTACCGTCCTGCGTACGCAGGATACAGATCCCTACTGGCGCAGAGGCCACAATTTTACGGTTAAACTGTTCATGTTCTTCCAGCCGCTGGGCGTCGCTTTCGGCAGGAATGAATATCTTGCGTTCGTACATGCGCGCCAGGGTAAATAGCGCCCCACCCATCAGCACGTTCAGCAGAATCGCATTCATGATCAGAATGCGGATCCGCTCCAGCACCACGTCAACCGGCAGAGAGTAGACGATACTCAGCGAGGAAGGCGGCAAACTTTTCTTCAGTACCAGCTCACGGAAGCCTGAGGTATATCCAAACCACGCGCGCTCCTGCATCCAGTGCGGATCGACTTGCAAACGGTTTTCCGGGCCGGTGAGGGAAATCAGGGTATGGCCGTTTTCGTCCAGAATGGTCACGCCCATCGGCAGACTGCCCGGCGTGAAGAAGTTTTCCATGCGAATGGTTTGTTCAATACCCAACAGCGCCTGCAGGCGATTGCCCAGATACACCGGCGTCAGAGCATAGAAATAGCCAACGCCCATGCGCGGCCCCTGGCTTATCCAGAAGATGTTGTTCCCACGCTCGTCCTGCGGCGCGTTGCGATATTTCACAATGCGCTCATGCAGGCTTTTCAGCGCATCATCGCGCTCAACGGGCATATCGCGCAGGCCAAAATCCGCCATGCAGAGGTTTTCACTGCCAATCAGGAAAACGCGATTCAGGTCATAAGCCGCGGAAAAATTATCGCGCCAGTAGCGCATAAACCATGCGAGAGATTCTAGCGATCCGCGCCAGGTATTCCCCATCGCGGAACAGTCGGAATCCGGGAACAGCGGCTCAAAGTCCGGCACTTCAGTTTTGTCATTGCGCTCACGGATGGCAAGAATTCCGTTTTCTGCCGTCAGGCGATTTTCGGCAATGTACTTCAGTTCCTTCATTACGTCAGATGTTCGCTGAATATAGCGCTGAGCCTGATCGGAGCTTAAGTTAAATTCCTGACGGATCTCGGCTTCTTTCTGGTTTAACGCGTTAACGATGTAAAACACCGAGCACAACGCCACCAGCAACCAAAGCAATAGCGCCAGCGCCCGAAAAAGATAGCGAGAAATTTTCAGCGTACTACGAAAGGAGACAAGGTATTTCAAAGGGGCGAGGCTCCGCCATCGGGGTCAAAAAGAATGTGGTTAAGGTAGCGGTAAACGCGCCAGGTCGCAACGTTCACTTAACGGCTTCCGCAAAAGAAAAGGGCCGGAATCCGGCCCTTTTTTGCGTCAGGAGACGTTACTCGTCAGCGTCATCCGCTGCTTCATCGTCGATGTCCGCTTCCGGCGCGATGTCATCATCGCCCTCGGCTACGCTACCGTCGATAGAGTCGAGCTCTTCGTCATCCACAGGTTCAGCAACGCGCTGCAGACCCACTACGTTTTCATCTTCCGCTGTACGGATGAGGATAACGCCCTGGGTGTTACGGCCAACCACGCTGATCTCGGAAACGCGTGTACGCACCAGCGTACCGGCATCGGTGATCATCATGATCTGGTCAGCATCGTCTACCTGTACCGCGCCCACAACGGAACCGTTGCGCTCGGTCACTTTAATGGAGATAACGCCCTGCGTGCCGCGAGACTTGGTCGGGTATTCGCTTTCTGCCGTACGTTTGCCGTAACCGTTTTGCGTCACGGTCAGGATTGCACCTTCACCACGCGGAACGATCAGGGAAACAACGGTGTCTTCGCCCGCCAGTTTGATACCGCGAACGCCGGTCGCAGTACGCCCCATCGCGCGCACGGCATTCTCTTTAAAGCGCACCACTTTACCGGCGGCAGAGAACAGCATCACTTCATCAGAACCGGAAGTGAGGTCAACGCCAATCAGCTCATCGCCTTCGTTCAGGTTCACCGCAATGATGCCGGCAGAACGTGGACGGCTGAACTCGGTCAGCGCGGTTTTCTTCACGGTACCGCTGGCGGTCGCCATAAAGACATTCACGCCTTCTTCGTACTCGCGTACTGGCAGGATAGCGGTGATACGTTCATTCGCTTCCAGCGGCAGCAGGTTGACGATTGGACGACCACGCGCGCCACGGCTCGCTTCAGGCAGCTGATAGACTTTCATCCAGTACAGACGACCACGGCTTGAGAAGCAGAGGATCGTGTCATGGGTGTTTGCCACCAGCAGGCGGTCAATAAAGTCTTCTTCTTTAATACGTGCTGCAGATTTGCCTTTACCCCCACGACGCTGTGCTTCGTAGTCAGTGAGTGGCTGATATTTCACATAGCCCTGATGAGACAGGGTGACCACCACGTCTTCGCGGTTGATCAGATCTTCAATGTTGATATCAGAGCTGTTTGCGGTGATTTCAGTGCGACGCTCATCGCCAAACTGATCGCGGACCAGTTCCAGCTCTTCACGGATTACTTCCATCAGGCGATCTGCGCTACCCAGGATATGCAGCAGCTCGGCAATCTGTTCCAGCAGCTCTTTGTATTCGTCGAGCAGTTTTTCATGCTCAAGGCCGGTCAGCTTCTGCAGACGCAGATCCAGAATCGCCTGGGCCTGCTGTTCGGTCAGGTAGTATTGACCGTCGCGCACGCCAAATTCAGGTTCCAGCCACTCAGGACGCGCAGCGTCATCGCCCGCACGTTCCAGCATGGCAGAAACATTGCCGAGCGCCCATGGCTGAGCGACCAATCCAGCTTTCGCTTCCGCAGGGGTCGGCGCACGACGAATCAGCTCGATAATCGGGTCGATGTTTGCCAGTGCAACAGCCAGTGCTTCCAGGATGTGGGCACGGTCACGCGCTTTACGCAGTTCGAAGATAGTACGACGCGTCACCACTTCACGACGGTGACGGACGAACGCGCTCAGGATCTCTTTCAGGTTCATGATCTTCGGCTGGCCATGGTGCAACGCAACCATGTTGATACCGAAGGAGACCTGAAGCTGAGTCTGGGAGTACAGGTTGTTCAGGACAACCTCGCCCACCGCGTCACGTTTGATTTCAATCACGATGCGCATCCCGTCTTTATCAGACTCGTCACGCAGCGCGCTGATACCTTCAACACGTTTTTCTTTTACCAGCTCGGCGATTTTTTCAATCAGACGCGCTTTGTTCACCTGATACGGGATCTCGTGAACAATAATGGTTTCACGGCCCGTTTTCGCGTCCGCTTCCACTTCTGCGCGGGCACGGATGTAAATCTTGCCGCGACCGGTGCGGTACGCTTCTTCAATACCACGACGACCGTTGATGATCGCCGCCGTCGGGAAATCCGGCCCGGGGATGTGTTCCATCAGCCCTTCAAGGCTGATCTCTTCATCGTCGATAAAGGCCAGGCAGCCGTTGATCACTTCGGTGATGTTGTGTGGCGGAATATTGGTTGCCATGCCCACTGCGATACCCGATGAACCGTTAACGAGCAGGTTCGGGATCTTGGTTGGCATAACATCAGGAATGCGCTCGGTGCCGTCGTAGTTATCGACGAAATCAACGGTCTCTTTTTCGAGGTCGGCCATCAGCTCGTGGGCGATTTTCGACATACGGATTTCCGTATAACGCATCGCCGCAGCGGAGTCGCCGTCGACAGAACCAAAGTTACCCTGACCATCTACCAGCATGTAACGCAAGGAGAATGGCTGTGCCATACGGACGATGGTGTCATACACGGCGGTATCACCATGCGGGTGATATTTACCGATAACGTCACCCACGACGCGGGCAGATTTTTTGTAGGCTTTATTCCAGTCATTGCCCAATACGTTCATGGCGTATAGTACGCGACGGTGTACCGGCTTCAGGCCATCGCGGACATCTGGGAGCGCACGGCCAACAATGACCGACATCGCATAATCCAGATAGGAGCTCTTCAGCTCTTCCTCGATGTTAACCGGTGTAATTTCTCTCGCAAGGTCGCTCATCTAACCGCTATCCCTCTACTGTGTCCCGGATTCAAAGGTCGCAAATTATAACACAACCGCTCTCAGACAGGTAAACCTGTATGCTTTATTCACAGGGATAGCCTGATATACTCCGAAGTCTTGCTAAATTAGGAGTAAAAGCACCCATGAATGCCGAAAAATCCTCGGTGGCGCACAACGTTGACCATGAAGAGATCGCCAAATTTGAAGCGGTGGCGTCCCGCTGGTGGGATCTTGAAGGCGAGTTCAAACCGCTGCACCGCATAAACCCGCTGCGTCTGGGCTATATCGCGGAACGTTCCGGCGGCCTGTTCGGTAAGAAAGTGCTCGACGTTGGCTGCGGTGGCGGCATTCTGGCTGAGAGCATGGCGCGAGAAGGGGCAACCGTCACTGGGTTGGACATGGGCTTTGAGCCACTGCAGGTCGCTCGCCTTCATGCGCTGGAGTCCGGTGTGCAGGTAGAGTATGTGCAGGAGACTGTTGAAGACCACGCGGCAAAATATGCCCATCAGTACGATGTCGTGACCTGCATGGAGATGCTGGAACACGTTCCCGATCCGCAATCCGTGGTTAAAGCCTGTGCAAAACTGGTTAAGCCGGGCGGTCAGGTCTTCTTCTCGACCATCAACCGCAACGGCAAAGCCTGGCTGATGGCGGTGGTCGGTGCAGAGTATGTGCTGCGCATGGTGCCGAAAGGCACGCACGACGTGAAGAAATTCATCAAGCCTGCCGAACTGTTAGGCTGGGTTGACCAAACGTGGCTCAAAGAGCAGCACATCACCGGTCTGCATTACAATCCATTAACGGATAAATTCAAGCTCGCGCCGGGCGTAGATGTTAACTATATGTTGCATACAACCGCCAAAAACGACTAACGTCATCTGCTTTTCTTATAAAGATTGCGCAGCATCATGTTGCGCAATTCTGACCGCCCGTTGAAGAAATCAGCACTCGATCAAATTTTGAATTTTTTTTCTTAAATATTGACATGGGGTCCAGGCCTTATAGCACGAGGACTTAGGCTTTTTTACCCTTTCACAACCTCAATTTAACGTCAAAATCAACCCTTGTACTGAAATGATTCGATACTAGAATACTCACCATATAGCGTTCATTTTATCGCAAACCCCCTATATGTAGTATTTATCCACAGAGTTAGTCACAAGACGGATCTGTGGATAAGCGGGGGATATTTTTTTATTTCACGGACAGGTAAAAACCCACATGAATCAGAGTCTGCTGGTGACAAAGCGCGACGGTACTACCGAGCGTATCAATCTGGACAAAATCCATCGAGTTCTCGACTGGGCAGCAGAAGGCCTGAACAACGTATCTATCTCCCAGGTTGAACTGCGATCGCATATCCAGTTCTACGACGGCATCAAGACGTCTGATATCCACGAAACCATTATCAAAGCAGCGGCAGACCTGATCTCCCGCGACGCACCGGATTATCAGTACCTCGCTGCACGTCTGGCCATTTTCCACCTGCGTAAAAAAGCCTACGGTCAGTTTGAGCCGCCTGCGCTTTACGATCACGTGGTGAAAATGGTTGAGCTGGGCAAATATGACACGCATCTGCTGGAAGACTATACGGAAGAAGAGTTCGAGCAGATGAACGGGTTTATCGATCATTGGCGCGACATGAACTTCTCCTACGCGGCGGTGAAACAGCTTGAAGGCAAATACCTGGTTCAGAACCGCGTAACGGGCGAAATCTATGAGAGCGCCCAGTTCCTCTATATTCTTGTGGCCGCGTGCCTGTTCTCCAACTACCCGCGTGACACGCGTCTGACCTACGTGAAGCGTTTCTACGATGCGGTGTCCACGTTCAAAATTTCTCTGCCGACGCCAATCATGTCTGGCGTACGCACCCCTACCCGTCAGTTCAGCTCCTGCGTGCTGATTGAGTGCGGTGACAGCCTGGATTCCATCAACGCCACCTCCAGCGCGATTGTAAAATACGTTTCCCAGCGTGCCGGTATCGGCATCAACGCCGGTCGCATCCGTGCGCTGGGTAGCCCAATTCGCGGCGGTGAAGCGTTTCATACCGGCTGTATCCCGTTCTACAAACACTTCCAGACTGCAGTGAAATCCTGCTCTCAGGGCGGCGTGCGCGGTGGCGCAGCCACCCTGTTCTACCCAATGTGGCATCTGGAAGTTGAAAGCCTGCTGGTACTGAAAAATAACCGTGGCGTTGAAGGCAACCGCGTCCGTCATATGGACTACGGCGTACAGATCAACAAACTGATGTACACCCGCCTGCTGAAAGGTGAAGAGATCACCCTGTTCAGCCCGTCTGACGTCCCGGGCCTGTACGACGCGTTCTTCGCTGACCAGGATGAGTTCGAGCGTCTGTACACCCAATACGAAAAAGACGACAGCATCCGCAAGCAGCGCGTGAAGGCGGTAGACCTGTTCTCCCTGATGATGCAGGAACGTGCTTCTACTGGCCGTATCTATATCCAGAACGTTGACCACTGCAACACCCACAGCCCGTTTGACCCGGCGGTTGCGCCAGTGCGCCAGTCTAACCTGTGCCTGGAAATTGCCCTGCCAACCAAACCGCTGGACGACGTTAACGACGAAAACGGTGAAATCGCGCTGTGTACGCTGTCTGCGTTCAACCTGGGTGCGATTAAGAGCCTGGACGAGCTGGAAGAGCTGGCCGTGCTGGCCGTTCGTGCGCTGGATGCGCTGCTGGACTATCAGGATTACCCAATTCCCGCCGCTAAACGCGGCGCAATGGGCCGTCGTACTCTGGGCATTGGCGTGATTAACTTCGCGTACTGGCTGGCGAAAAACGGCAAGCGTTACTCTGACGGCAGCGCTAACAACCTGACGCACCAGACGTTCGAAGCGATTCAGTACTACCTGATGAAAGCCTCTAACGAGCTGGCGAAAGAGCAAGGCGCGTGCCCGTGGTTTAACGAAACCACCTACGCGAAAGGCATTCTGCCAATCGATACCTACAAAAAAGACCTGGATGCGATTGTCAGCGAGCCGCTGCATCTGGACTGGGAAGGCCTGCGCGAGTCCATTAAAACGCACGGCTTGCGTAACTCCACGCTGTCTGCCCTGATGCCGTCCGAGACCTCTTCGCAGATCTCTAACGCCACCAACGGTATCGAGCCGCCACGCGGTCACGTCAGCATCAAAGCCTCGAAAGACGGCGTTCTGCGTCAGGTAGTGCCAGATTACGAAACGCTGGGCAACAACTACGAGCTGCTGTGGGAAATGCCAAACAACGACGGTTATCTACAGCTGGTGGGTATCATGCAGAAGTTCATCGACCAGTCGATCTCTGCCAATACCAACTATGATCCGACGCGCTTCCCGTCTGGCAAGGTTCCGATGCAGCAGTTGCTGAAAGACCTGCTCACTGCCTATAAATTTGGCGTGAAAACCCTGTACTATCACAACACCCGTGATGGTGCGGAAGACGCCCAGGACGACATGGTACCGTCAATTCAGGACGATGGCTGCGAAAGCGGCGCATGTAAGATCTAATGAAGGGCGGGGATTTCCCCGCCTTTATTTCGTAAGACAGGACACACTCATGGCATATACCACCTTTTCACAGACGAAAAACGACCAGCTCAAAGAGCCGATGTTCTTCGGCCAGCCGGTCAACGTGGCACGCTACGATCAGCAAAAATATGACATCTTCGAAAAGCTGATTGAAAAGCAACTCTCCTTCTTCTGGCGCCCGGAAGAGGTTGACGTATCCCGCGATCGCATCGATTTTCAGGCGCTGCCGGATCATGAAAAGCACATCTTCCTCAGCAACCTGAAATACCAGACGCTGCTGGACTCTATTCAAGGCCGTAGCCCGAACGTCGCGCTGCTGCCGCTGATCTCCATTCCGGAGCTGGAAACATGGGTGGAAACCTGGGCGTTCTCGGAGACGATCCACTCCCGTTCTTACACCCATATCATCCGCAACATCGTTAACGATCCGGCGGTGGTGTTTGACGACATCGTGACCAACGAGCAGATCCAGAAGCGTGCTGAAGGTATTGCGCACTATTACGACGAGCTGATCGAGATGACCAGCTACTGGCATCTGCTGGGTGAAGGTACACACAACGTGGGCGGTAAAACCCTCACCGTGAACCTGCGCGCGCTGAAAAAGCAGCTGTACCTGTGCCTGATGAGCGTGAACGCGCTGGAAGCAATCCGCTTCTACGTGAGCTTCGCCTGCTCCTTCGCCTTTGCCGAGCGCAAGCTGATGGAGGGCAACGCCAAAATCATCCGTCTGATTGCCCGCGATGAAGCCCTGCACCTGACCGGCACCCAGCACATGCTGAACCTGCTGCGCAGCGGCGTTGACGATCCAGAGATGGCGGAAATCGCCGAAGAGTGCAAGCAGGAGTGCTATGACCTGTTCGTGCTGGCGGCTCAGCAAGAAAAAGAGTGGGCCGATTACCTGTTCCGCGACGGCTCCATGATTGGTCTGAACAAAGACATCCTCTGCCAGTACGTTGAGTACATCACCAACATCCGCATGCAGGCTGTTGGCCTCGAGCTGCCGTTCCAGACGCGCTCTAACCCCATCCCGTGGATCAACACCTGGCTGGTGTCCGATAACGTGCAGGTTGCGCCACAGGAAGTGGAAGTGAGTTCGTACCTGGTCGGTCAGATTGACTCTGAAGTGAATACTGACGACCTGAGCGACTTCCAGCTCTGATGACCCGGGTAACGCTAAGCCTTTCTGGCACGGAAGTGCTGTGTCAGGAAGAGCATCCTTCTCTGCTGGTGGCGCTTGAGGCGCATCAGGTTGAAGTAGAGTACCAGTGTCGGGAAGGGTATTGCGGCTCTTGCCGCTGCCGTCTGGTTGCAGGCCAGGTGGACTGGCTGACCGAACCGCTGGCCTTTATCAACGAAGGTGAAATTTTGCCTTGCTGCTGCCGGGCAAAAGGCGATATTGAGATCGAGATGTAAAAAAGGGCCTTACGGCCCTTTTTCTATTTTAAGAACGTCACTGCTTTGTCCGGGAAATCCGTAAACAGTCCATCCACGCCTGCCTGGTTGTACAGCACGTCGTACAGCTGATTCACGTCCGTCGCATAATCCGGCAGCTGATCCGCACGCACCGTATACGGATGAACCTGCAGCTTGCTGGCATGGGCTTCTTTTACCATGGCCGTCAGCGTCACGTGACCCGGCGTGGATCCTTCGGCCACCAGCATATGGTAATCAGGTCCGATACCGTCAGCATACTGCGCAATCTGCTTCATCGCGCCAGGCTTGAACATCCAGTCGTAGCTGTAGTTCACCCATTTGCCGTCTGGCTGCTTCTCCTGAGTTTCATTCCAGTCGGTATAGGCAATCAGCTGCACCAGATTGAGGTTCATCCCCCTCTTCGGCTCCAGCTCGGTTTTAATGCGTTTGAGTTCTGCCGCATCAAAACACTGCAGGTAGACCTTGTCCTTCTTGCTGGTGTAGCCGTACTGCTTCAGCACGTCCAGCGTTTTTGCCGCAATGTCCTTACCTTCCTGATGATGGAACCACGGCGCTTTGATTTCCGGGTAGATACCGATGTTGTTACCGGTTGAGTGGTTCAGTCCCTGTATGAACTCAATCTCCTCTTCGAAGGTATGAATGCGGAAATCAGATTTGCCCATCGGGAAACGTCCCGGATAGACCTGCACCTTCTTGCCGTTTTCAATCTCGAAGCCTTCGGTAAATTTCAGCGAGCGAATCTCCGCCAGCGTGAAGTCGATGGCGTAGTAACGCCCGTCCTTTCGGGCGCGGTCCGGGAAGCGTTCCGCCACGTCCGTCACGCGGTCAAGATAGTGGTCATGCAGGACAACCAGCCGATCGTCCTTCGTCATCACCAGATCCTGCTCCAGGTAATCCGCACCCTGCGCATAGGCCATCGCTTTTGCAGGGAGCGTGTGCTCCGGTAAGTAGCCGCTCGCACCGCGGTGGGCAATCACAATCTTATCGGTCGCCAGCGCGGAGCCTGTCATCAGGCCGGCCAGCAGCAGACCGGTTGCAAGTTGAGTCAATTTCATCACGATGCTCCTTATTGACGACGCGCCTGCACGTCGGCATGGTGACGTTTTTCACCGATCATGACCACAATCAGCAGCAGAACCGCCATCACACTTCCGCCAATCATGACCATAAAGCCGCCGTCCCAGCCGAAGAAGTCGACGGTATAGCCCACAATGGCGCTTGCCGCGACCGAACCACCCAGATAGCCGAACAGACCGGTAAAGCCTGCGGCGGTACCTGCTGCTTTTTTCGGTGCCAATTCCAGAGCGTGCAGGCCAATCAGCATGACCGGGCCGTAAATCAGGAAGCCGATAACAATCATACAGGCCATATCCACACCCGGGTTACCCGGCGGGTTGAGCCAGTAAACGACGGTTGCGATAGTCACCAGGGTCATAAAGAAGACGCCCGTTGCGCCGCGGTTGCCCCTGAACACTTTGTCCGACATCCAGCCGCAAATCAGCGTGCCGGGGATCCCGGCGTATTCATAGAGGAAATAGGCCCAAGAGGATTTATCCAGGGCGAAGTGCTTCACCTCTTTGAGATACGTTGGTGACCAGTCGAGAATGCCGTAGCGCAGCAGGTAGACAAATACGTTCGCCACCGCGATGTACCACAGCAGTTTGTTGGGCAGCACGTACTTCATGAAAATCTGTTTTGCGGTCAGCTCTTCTTCATGCTGCTCGCTGTAATCGTCCGGATAGTCATTTTTATACTCTTCAATCGGCGGCAGACCGCAGGACTGCGGCGTGTCGCGCATCAGTGCGAAAGCAATCAGCGCCACCACGATCGCGCCAAAGGCTGGCATGTACAGTGCGGCTTTCCAGTCATTGAACCAGGCCATCCCCAGCAGGAATAGCAGTGGCGGAATACCGCCGCCCACGTTGTGCGCGCAGTTCCACACCGACACGATCCCGCCACGCTCCTTCTGCGACCACCAGTGCACCATGGTGCGTCCGCACGGCGGCCACCCCATCCCCTGGAACCAGCCGCACAGGAACAGCAGCACAAACATCACCGCGATACTGGAGGTCGCCCACGGCACAAAGCCCATAAAGAGCATGACCGCTGCCGCTAAAATCAGACCGGCAGGCAGGAACACGCGCGGATTCGAGCGATCCGACACAGATCCCATAATGAACTTGGAAAAACCGTACGCGATGGAGATCCCCGACAGCGCGAACCCCAGATCGCCACGCGAAAAGCCCTGCTCCACCAGATACGGCATTGCGAGCGCAAAGTTTTTACGCACAAGGTAATAAGCGGCGTACCCGAAGAAAATCCCCAGGAAGATTTGCCAGCGCAGGCGGCGATAAAGCGGATCTATTTCTGCCTCTGGCAGACGCGCCCGATGCGGCGCAGGTTTGAAGATACTGAGCATAACAGCCTCCGTGGCCTTGTAGTAAATGAGCAGGTGGCTCGCACCTGGTTCCAGAGGCGGGGATGTTAAGAAATCACAGTGATTGTTACTGTGAATCAACGCACAGATTGTTACAGAAATATGACAGAATGCGCAAAAAAGCGCATGAAATCACGTTTCACTTTCGAATTGAGCGCGTTTATGTTCGAAATCAAACAAACCACAAAATTGATGTGGCTAAATGGTAAAAAACGAACATTGAGGGATGACAATGACACTTCACGATCCTCGCTACAGCGATGTGATAATCATTGGTGGTGGCGCGACCGGTGCCGGGATTGCACGCGATTGCGCCCTGCGGGGCTTAAGCGTGACGCTGCTGGAGCGTCATGACATCGCGACCGGCGCAACCGGCCGCAATCATGGCCTGCTGCACAGCGGCGCGCGGTATGCGGTGACCGACGGTGAGTCAGCGCGCGAGTGTATTGCTGAAAACCAAATCCTCAAGCGCATCGCTCGCCACTGCATCGAGCCGACCGACGGCCTCTTTATCACCCTTCCCGAAGATGACCTCGCCTTTCAGCACACCTTTATTGCCGCATGCGGCTCAGCGGGCATTCAGGCTGAGGCCATTGATCCCGCGCTGGCGCGTCGTTTAGAACCCTCGGTAAACCCTGCCCTGATCGGCGCGGTGAAGGTCCCGGATGGCACGGTTGACCCCTTCCGCCTGACGGCCGCCAATATGCTGGATGCCCGGGAGCACGGCGCGCGGATCCTGACCGGGCATGACGTCACCGGGCTTATCCGCGAAGGCAATACCGTCTGCGGCGTGCGCCTTTTCGACACCCGTTATAACGAACACAGCGAGCTGTTTGCCGCCGTCGTCATTAACGCGGCGGGAATATGGGGTCAACGCATTGCCGAATATGCTGACTTATCCGTTCGCATGTTCCCGGCCAAAGGCTCTCTGCTGATCCTGGATCATCGCATCAATAACCATGTGATTAACCGCTGCCGCAAACCGTCTGACGCCGATATTCTGGTGCCGGGCGACACCATCTCGCTGATTGGCACCACGTCAACCCACGTGGATTACAGCGAGATTGATGACAACAGGGTGACGGCAGAAGAAGTCGACATTTTGCTGCGCGAAGGGGAAAAGCTGGCACCGGTAATGGCGCAGACCCGTATCCTTCGCGCCTACGCGGGCATACGCCCGCTGGTTGCCAGCGATAACGACCCGAGCGGACGTAACGTCAGCCGCGGCATTGTGCTGCTCGATCATGCTAAGCGCGACGGAATGGAGGGGTTTATCACCATTACTGGCGGCAAGCTGATGACCTACCGTTTGATGGCGGAATGGGCTACCGATGCCGTCTGCCGCAAGCTAGGGAATACCGAACGGTGCGTCACGGCGGAGCAGCCGCTGCCCGGCTCGCGCCAGTCGACCGAGAAAACGCTCCAAAAGATCATCTCACTCCCCGCACCTCTTCGCGGCTCGGCCATTTATCGCCACGGCGACAGAACTCCGACCTGGCTGGGCGAAGGCCGACTTAGCCGTAGCCTGGTGTGCGAGTGCGAAGCGGTGACGGCAGGTGAAGTGCAATATGCCGTGGAGAACCTGACGGTAAAAACTCTGCTCGATTTACGCCGCCGCACGCGCGTCGGAATGGGAACCTGCCAGGGGGAGCTGTGCGCCTGCCGCGCTGCCGCGCTACTACAACGTTTTCATACCACCACCGCCACGCAGTCGCTCGATCAGCTTAGCGATTTTTTGAATGAGCGCTGGAAGGGCATTCAGCCCATCGCCTGGGGCGATGCCCTGCGCGAAAGCGAGTTTACCCGCTGGGTTTACCAGGGGCTCTGCGGTCTGGAGAAGGAGCAACACGATGAAATTTGATACCGTGATTGTCGGCGGCGGGCTGGCGGGCTTGCTGTGCGGCATCAAACTCACGAAGCAGGGCCTGCGCTGTGCCATCGTCACCCGTGGCCAAAGCGCCCTGCACTTCTCTTCCGGCTCGCTGGATTTGCTGGACGACGCCTGGCGCGATGCGCTCCCCCCAGAGCATCCCTATCGCCTGACGGGTACAGAGAATATTGAACGCTTTGCCCATGAAGCCGAAGCGCTGCTGGCGGAGTGTGGCGCGCGATTGCAGGGCAATGCCCAACACAATCACCAGCGCGTCACGCCGCTCGGCACCCTGCGCTCCGCCTGGCTCAGCCCGGAAGAAGTGCCCATTTCGCCGTTCAACGAGAAGCCTGTGCTGGTGGTAGGGATCAGCGGTTTTCTTGATTTCCAGCCCCATCTCGCCGCGGCATCGCTCTGCCGACAGGGGGTTAACGCCGAAACGGCGGAAATTGACCTGCCTGAGCTTGACGTCCTGCGCGATAACCCGAGCGAGTTTCGCGCGGTGAACATTGCCCGGCTGCTTGATAACGAAGAGAAGTGGCCGCTGCTGTATGAGGCGCTGAAGCCATTGAGTGCGAAATACGACACGCTATATATGCCAGCCTGTTTCGGCCTGACGGATAACCGGCTCTGGCGCTGGCTGTCGGATCGCCTCCCCTGCACGCTTGGCCTGCTGCCGACGCTTCCGCCTTCCGTGCCCGGCATTCGTCTTCATACCCAGCTTCAACGCCAGTTTATTGCCCAGGGCGGCGTATGGCTGGCGGGTGACGAAGTCAAAAAAATCACCCTGACCGAGGGCGATTTCAGCGATGTATGGACGCGTAACCACGGGGATATCCCGCTTCGCGCGCGTTACACGGTGCTGGCAAGCGGCAGTTTCTTCAGCAACGGATTACTGAGCAGCCGCGAGGGTATCCGTGAGGCCATTTTGGGGCTGGATGTCAGACAAAGCGCTTCCCGCGCGGACTGGTATCAGAGTGATTTCTTCAGCCCGCAGCCCTGGCAGCAGTTTGGGGCGATCGTTGATACGCAGCTGCATCCGCAGCTTTCGGGTCGCCCCATCGACAAACTCTATGCCATTGGCTCCCTTCTCGGCGGATACGATCCTATCGCCCAGGGGTGCGGGGGCGGCGTGTGCGCCATCACGGCGCTGTATGTGGCAGAGCAGATTTGCCAGCGCACGGAGGCTCATCCATGAACGATACCCGTTTTGAAAGCTGCATTAAATGCACGGTCTGCACCACGGTCTGCCCGGTCAGCGGCGTGAACCCGCGTTACCCTGGCCCCAAACAGGCCGGGCCGGACGGCGAGCGCCTGCGACTGAAGGACGGCGCACTGTACGACGACGCGCTGAAATACTGCATCAACTGTAAACGCTGCGAAGTCGCCTGTCCGTCGGATGTCAAAATTGGTGATATTATCCAGCGCGCCCGGGCGCGTTACAGCACTCAGAAACCGTCGCTTCGCGATGCGATCCTCAGCCATACCGATCTGATGGGCACCGTATCGACGCCGTTCGCCCCGCTGGTGAATGCCGCGACCTCTCTCAGACCGGTGCGCCAGCTGCTGGATGCCACGCTCAAGATTGACCATCACCGCAGCCTGCCCAAATATTCTCACGGTACCTTCCGCCGCTGGTACAAATCCGTGGCGGCAGAACAGGCACAGTTTGCCGATCAGGTGGCCTTTTTCCACGGCTGCTATGTGAACTACAACCACCCGCAACTGGGTAAAGACCTGCTGAAGGTGCTTAACGCCATGGGAACAGGCGTTCAGCTGTTGAATAAGGAGAAGTGCTGCGGCGTACCGCTGATTGCCAACGGGTTTACCGATAAAGCGCGCAAGCAGGCAAAAAGCAACGTCACGTCACTGCGGGAAGCCATTGTCGATAAAGGTATTCCGGTGCTGGCGACCTCGTCCACCTGCACCTTTACCCTGCGCGACGAGTACCCGCATCTGCTGGACGTGGATAATACCGGCCTGCGCGAGCACATTGAGCTAGCGACGCGCTTCCTGTGGCGCAAACTGGATAGCGGGCAGACATTGCCGCTAGGGACATTACCGCTGAAAGTGGTGTATCACACGCCGTGTCATATGGAAAAAATGGGCTGGTCGCTCTATACGCTTGAACTGCTACGGTTGATTCCGGGCCTTGAGCTGACGGTGCTGGATTCGCGCTGCTGCGGGATTGCGGGAACCTACGGCTTTAAGCGTGAGAACTTCGAAACCTCACAGGCGATTGGCGCACCGCTGTTCCGCCAGATTGAAGAGAGCGGCGCGGATATCGTGGTGACCGACTGTGAAACCTGCAAATGGCAGATTGAGATGTCCACCCGCAAGCGTTGCGAGCATCCCATTACCTTACTGGCAAAAGCGCTGGGGTAAGCATTGCCGGGGCTTTCCCCCGGCAAATGATTACTCAACGAACAGCGACTCGACGACGTTAATCCAGCCGTGCTCGCTGGCAACCTCTTTTCCGTTCAACCAGCGGCGCAGCATGTTCAGCGCCATCATGGCGCAGACTTCCTGACGCACCGCCAGGCTGTGCCGGGTGATGCTCATTCTGACGCGCAGCGCGTGCGTACCTTCCGGCGTCGCGAGGGCAAAATTAAGGTGCTCACCATCTACGCCACCGACGGCAAGCGCCAGCCCGGCAAAATGGTTCACCCTGCGCTCGGAGGCCCAGCGGGCCGTCTGTGCCAGCGTCTCCTGCTGGAACGGCACGACTTCGCTGGCCAGCAGTGGCGCACCGACACGTGACAACTGCAGCGCCAGCAGCCCGCCGGTGAACTGTTCACTTAAGGTCACGCTT
The DNA here is from genome assembly GCF_036903355.1 of Enterobacter sp. UNJFSC 003. Classification (NCBI taxonomy): domain Bacteria; kingdom Pseudomonadati; phylum Pseudomonadota; class Gammaproteobacteria; order Enterobacterales; family Enterobacteriaceae; genus Enterobacter; species Enterobacter sp. UNJFSC 003. The sequence continues at coordinate 288,993 of NZ_JBAKHK010000001.1, read as the reverse complement.
AGCTGTCGCGCCTGCAGGTGTTGTGCAATCTGCGCAGGCAACCCTTCCGTACCTTCGAAGATCAGACTTTCGCCTGCCACACGCTGCACTTCCGGCCACAGCGCCAGCATTGCGGCTTTCTGCGCGGCTGGCCCGGTCAGTTTAAGTTCAATAATCGGCATCGATGAGCGATAGCCCATCGACACACCCGGCGGAAGCTGCAGATGATCGAGGCTCTGCGCCAGATCGCTTTCAGAGCGGCCAAAGGTGGTCAGGCGCAGGCAGAGCGGCGGTTCAGGCAGCGTAAAACGTGCGCGAAGGCGCGGCAGAATTTGCTGCTCCACCATCACTTTAAATTCAGAGGGAACGCCGGGCGTGAAGAACATCAGACAGCGATTCAGCTGGACGGCAAACCCGCAGGCGGTGCCAACCGGGTTATCAACCAGCTCTGCGCTGGCGGGAATTTCAGCCTGCTTGCGGTTGCTGGGTGCCATCACGCGGCCACGCTCGGTAAAGAAGCGCGCCATCTGGGCCAGCCACTCTTCATGCATCACCAGCCCTTCGCCTTTCGCCGTCGCGGCGGCCAGCGCGCTGAGATCGTCGCTGGTGGGACCCAGGCCGCCGTTCACAATCAGCACGTCAGCGTGCTCGCTGCGCTCGCGCAGAATATTCACCAGCGACTCAAGATTGTCGCCTACCGTATTGCGGCGCGTTAACGGTAATCCCTGCTCAAAGAATACATCGGCAAGCCAGGCAGCATTGGTATCAATTATTTGCCCATGCAGCACTTCGTCGCCAGTGGATAACATTTCCACGTTGATCATTGCGTTCTCCCACTTCTATGGTCGCAACACTATAGCGCATATGGAATCGGCGAGGAGAAAGAAACTGGCGCGACAGACGCCGCGCCGAAGAGATTAGAAGCCAGCGCTCACGCCCACGTACGGGCCGTCGGCCAGCGCGTTATCGCGGTTGCCGTCTTTACCGGCCAGGTTCAGATAGCGGTAGCCTGCCTCAATGGTGATTGGGCGCATAATCGTCCAGCGTGCACCGGCGTTGGCTTCTTCATAGCTTTCGATTCCGCTGGAGAGAGAATCCGGAGAGTAGTAGTACTCGCCAAACAGGCCGAAGCTGTCGCCGATTTTCCACTGCAGACCGCCGCCAACTGCCGCTGCATAGCCTTCATCACCGTCATTCGGGTTGGTGTAGATGCCTTTACCGCCGACGGTCGCCAGGAATGGGCCAAGAGGAACATTCAGACCGAGACCGAGGCTTGCCGCATCGCCGTCGTCGTCGTTATGCGTCCAGCCCCCGGTCATCGCCAGCCCGGAGGTCTCCGTGCCGAGGCCAAAGCCCAGGTGGGTATAGTCCTGACCCGCCGAGCCGTTAACGCTAATGGCGTTCGCCGCCGAAGAAACAACCATCAGGCCTAAGCCCATTAATGCCACTTTTTTCATTGTCGTGATCCCGCACAATTTATTTAGATTTGTCCCAAAACCGCGAGATTTTAACCTGAGTCCTGGTGGGATCAAGCACTCTGCGTGCGCCAGACAATAAGTTTGTAACTATTTGAAACCACGGCAGGTACGGCTATCCCCTCAGTGAGGTATTCACCCACTGCTGCAACGCCCGACGCGAGATCTTAATCCCGCCATTTTTTAGCGCAGTCGGTAAGACCAGCCAGCGCACAGGTTGCTGAAAACGTGCCAGTTTATCCCTAAACCAGTTGGGGAAGTCGGTAATATCCGTTCCTGGTTCACACTCGACTACCGCGACAGGACGCTGGCCAAACTCGGCATCGTCCAGCGGGACAATGAACACCTGGCTTATCCTCGGATGGGTGGCAATCACCCGCTCAAGTTCTTCCGGCTGGATCCCTTCTCCACCGCTAAAAAAGAGATTATCCATACGCCCGAGGATCGTCAGGCGACCCTCACGCAGTTCACCGCGATCGCGGGTGGTAAACCAGCCCTGGGCATTCGTAAGGGGGAGCAACGCCCCGTCCCGCCAGTATCCGGCGGCCATGCTGTGCGCCTTAAGCCAGACTTCCCCTTCCACCACATGCACCTCTCTGCCCGGCAGCGCAGAGCCCACATCAGGCGCCCCGTCAGCCTCTTTGGCACAAACGGTAGAGGCAAACTCCGTCAGGCCGTAGCCGCAAAAGGTACGAATACCCCGCTCGCGCGCCTTTTGCGTGAGCTCAACGGGGATGGACGCGCCGCCAAGTAACACGGCTTTCAGGTCAATCTGGTTTTCGGCATTAAGCAGTCGCCAGAGCTGGGTGGGTACCAGCGAGGCGTGAGTACAGCCCATCAGCGCCTGCTCCAGCGGCTGTTTACTGCGCACGGTTAAGCGCGCGCCGGCCTGCAGCCAGCGCCATAAAATCCCCTGACCGGAGACATGAAAAAGCGGCAGCGACAGCAGCCAGTCATCCTCGTCGCCGTAGGGCATCAGCGCCAGGACCCCTTGCGCGCTGGCAAGATGCGCCGCACAGCTATGGACCGCAGCCTTAGGCAAGCCGGTGGAGCCAGAAGTTAAGGTCATGGACGCGAGCCGCTCCGGCCGCCACGTCACGCCACATCCCCCCGGTTGCGCGCGCATGCTCAGCGCAGCCAGGCCGTCATAGTGGCCGTCCAGCACCAGCGCGAAACGCAGCGTCATCTGCGGAAGAAGCACGTCGAGCAGCGGGCGCGGCAGCTGCGGGTTAACCGGCAGGATGCGCGCTCCACACTGTAGCAGCGCCAGCCATGCCAGCAGGGTCTCCGGATGGTTATGGGCGAGCAGCATCACGCCGTCGCCCTCTTCAACCCCCTGATGCTGAAACCCGGCGGCAAGACTGTCGATACGCGCGCACAGCTGCTGCCAGGTGAGTATTTCCTCATTCATCCGTAGCGCGGGTTTATCGGCGCACCGCGCGCGCCATTGCCGCCACGGCCAGTCGGTAAAACTCATAGCATCGGCTCCAGCGCCTCAACGCTGAGGCACGGCAGCGCGCTGTTCGGCCACTGGCGAATGAGCTGGGACTTCATCAGGTTCAGCGTGTCGAGACCGGGGACGGTATTTGGCGTCAACCACGCGGCGATGCGCGCCAGCTGCGTTAGCCCGAGGCTTGACTCAATCGAAGAGCTGATCACCGCCGTCAGCCCCAAAGCATGCGCCGCAGCAACCTGTTCACGCACCTTTTCGAGGCTACCGGTCAGCGTCGGTTTAATCACTACTGCGCTCACGCCCGGCTCGGCAATAAACGTGAAATCAGGCTCCCGCAGGCTTTCATCCCACGCAATGGCAATACCCGTTTCTCGGGCGAAAGCGCGAGAGTCATCGCGGGTTTTGCACGGCTCTTCCAGGAAGGCAATGCGGCTGCGATACGCCGGGTTGACGTACTTCGCAAACTGCTGGGCCTTTAGCGGCGTCCAGGCACGGTTAGCATCCAGCCGCAGATGCAGATCGGGAATGGCTTCCAGCAGCAGGTTCGCCACCATCCCGTCGCGCACCGCTTCGTAGAGACCGACTTTAATTTTCGCCACTTTCTCGCCGGGTATGGCGGAAAGCAGCGCGAACAGTTCGTCAGGATCGCCCGTACAAAGCGGTGCCGCTCGGTAATTGGCCGCCTCGGGTAGGCTGCCGTCAAGCTCCGCCAGCGCGCAGCTGATGCCAAAGGCCACGGAAGGCAACTCTGGCAGCGGCGGGTTTTCCCCGTCACGCCATTCGGCTGTACAGGCGAGCAGGGCCGATTGCGCCTCATCCAGCGACTCCTGGCTAAAGCCCGGCAGGGGCGCGATCTCGCCCCAACCTTCCCGATCGCCCTGCTGAAGCTGAACGAAAAATCCGTCACGGGTTTTTAACCGCCGTTCACGCAGCACCACGCCCGCGTCCATCGGTATCTGCCAGCGGTAAACCTGCGCGCGACGCATTACGGGTTCCGTTTGTATTTGCTGAAGTCGGGCTGGCGTTTTTCATTAAACGCGTTGCGCCCTTCCTGACCCTCTTCGGTCATGTAGAACAGCATCGTCGCGTTACCTGCCAGCTCCTGAAGACCCGCCTGACCGTCGCAGTCTGCGTTCAGCGCCGCCTTCAGGCAGCGCAGCGCCATTGGGCTGTTCTGCAACATCTCACGGCACCAGCGCACCGTCTCTTTTTCAAGGTCGGCATTGGGCACAACGGTGTTGACCAGGCCCATGTCCAGCGCTTCCTGCGCGTTGTACTGACGGCAAAGGAACCAGATTTCACGGGCTTTTTTCTGCCCCACGATGCGCGCCATGTAAGAGGCTCCCCAGCCGCCGTCGAAGGAGCCGACTTTCGGGCCGGTCTGGCCAAAGATGGCGTTCTCGGCGGCAATGGTCAGGTCACACATCATGTGCAGCACGTGACCGCCGCCGATGGAGTACCCCGCCACCATGGCGACAACCGGCTTTGGACAGGTGCGGATCTGACGCTGGAAGTCGAGCACGTTCAGGTGATGGGTGCCTGAATCGTCCTGGTATCCGCCATAGTCGCCACGGACCTTCTGATCGCCACCGGCACAGAAGGCTTTATCGCCTTCACCGGTCAACACGATCACACCAATATTGTCGTCGTAGCGCGCATCCGCCAGCGCCTGAATCATCTCTTTGACGGTCAGAGGACGAAATGCGTTACGCACCTGCGGACGGTTGATGGTGATTTTGGCAATGCCGTCAGCGGATTTGTGGTAACGAATGTCGGTGTAGCCTTCGGAGCAGTCTTGCCATTCAACCGGTGCATACAGCATGTGTTCATCAGGATAGATCATGGAGTGTCCTTTATTCGAAGACGCAGTATCTGCGCCAGACTCGCGGCAACCGCAGCGGGATTTTCCCGGTGGGCGTTGTGTCCGGCATGAGGAATGATATGGCGCACAGCATTCAGCTCGGCGGCAACGGCCGCAAACTTTTTATCCCGTTCGCCATGGAGATAGTAAAAAGGAAAATCGCGCGCGCCGAGCGCCGCACGTAAATCAGGCTGTACAGCCAGCGAGGTGGCCTCCAGCATAGTCGCCAGATTCGCACCATTGTTTTGGCTGCGAAGCACAGTGAGCTCACTGCGCTGTGTCTGCGTAAGAGATGCAAATACGGGCTGTTGGTACCAGTCGGCAAAAACGTGACTCAGAGGTTCTGTGCGAAAGCGCGTAGCCCAATGATTGTCGGATGTGCGCCGCATCTTACGCGCATCGGCATCCTGTAGTCCCGGATGCCCCCCTTCCACGACGATGCCGCATAGCCCTTTCGGCTGCTGGCAAGCGTGAAACATCGCAATGCGGCCACCGAGGGAGTACCCCACCAGCCAGAAGTTAAGTATGTTGTAACTAAGCAAGGTTCGGGCGAGCACATCGCTGACGTCAGTAAACCCAGATACCGTTATTCCGGCAGAACTCCCGTGCCCCGGTAAATCAAGATACAGTCGCGGGTACTCACTCAACAATGCCCCGACCGACTGCCACTCACGACAATCGCCGGAAAAACCGTGCAAAAAGACCAGCCAAGGATTGCCCGGCTTCCCGGCCTGATGCACGCCCGCGAGGATCACAGGTGGCTCACCTGCGCCAGCAGATTTTGCAGCGTCTGCGCGCCGTCAGCATCGTTTACCACCAGCTCAATCAGCGTTGCGCCCGGCTGTCGCCAGGCGGTACTCAACACCGCGTCGAGGTCATCCCAGCTTTCCGGACGATGGTATTTCAGGCTGAACATCGCAGCAGCATGCTCGAATTGCACGTTCTGCGGCATCAGATAAAAACGCTCGCGTTCGCTCTGCGGCGTCGGCAGCAGGGAGAAAATCTGCCCGCCGTTGTTATTGACGACGATCAGCACAAAGGGGGCCGAGACCTGGCGCAGCAGCGCAAGCGCGTTAAGATCGTAGAGCGCGGAGAGATCGCCCACAATGGCCAGCGTGGACTTGGCGCTGGCGCGCTGCACGCCTGCCGCCGTGGAGATCAGCCCGTCGATACCGCTGGCCCCCCGGTTACTGTAAACCGGATATCCGGCTGGCAGCCTGGAGAAGGCATCTATCAGACGCACCACCAGGCTATTACCAACAAACAGCTGCCCTTGTTCAGGCAAATAGTGACGGATGCGGTGCGCAAGCTCCGCTTCACCAAAACCTTCGCACTGCGCTTTCGTGAGCTCCCACGCCTGGCGCGAAAGTTCCGGGATCTCAACCGCCCAGGGCTTGCGTTTTTCGGCCGGATGCAGATCCAGCCAGGCATCAATCTCGCTCACCAGTCGACGACCACGATGGTGTGCCGGATCGAGCCGCCCTTCCAGCGGATCGACCAGCCAGTACTCTTCGGGTTTGCAGGTCGCCTGCCACTGAAGGAGACGCTTACCGGTAAGGCTGGAGCCTATCTGGACAACAATCTGCGCCTGGGCCAACTCAGAGACAGCTTTCGCGTTGCCAAGCCAAAGGTCGGCGCACGGCAGCGGCTGACCGGTCTGGGAGAGTACGTCACCCATCAGCGGCCAGCCGAGCGTTTGCGCCCATTCGGCGACCCGCTTTCCTTCGGTGGCACTCATGCGCCCGGCGATAACGACGCCGCGCTTTTGCCGCCAGAAAAACCAGTCTCGCTGTTTGGCACTCTCCAGATGAATTTGCTCACGCAGCCAGGGTTTTTCACTCTTCCACCAGTCGCCGAGCGCCTGTTGCCATTCAAGACCCGTGTCGTCCATTTCACCGTACAGCGGCTCGGCAAAGGGACAGTTGATATGCAGCGCACCGCTGCGCAACGTGCCCATCGCATGATCGAGCGTAGAGACCAGCCAGCTTGCGGGAATATCCTGGGTGGGACGCGGTAATGCAATCGCCTGAGCGGGATGTGAGGCAAAAATATTCGGCTGGCGGATCGCCTGATTGGCACCGCAGTCGATTAATTCGGGCGGGCGATCTGCGGTCAGCAGGATCAGTTTTTCACCGGTTAGCCCGGCTTCAATAATGGCCGGATACAGGTTTGCCACCGCGGTACCGGACGTGACAATCACCGCCACGGGTTCTTTACTGACTTTCGCCAGGCCTAAAGCCAGATGGCCCAGACCGCGCTCATCAAAATGGGTGTGATGAATAAAGGACCGGTTTTCCGCCGCCGCCAGCGTCAGCGGTGTCGAGCGAGAGCCCGGGGCAATACACACGTGCCTGACGCCATGGCGAGTCAGGGCTTCAAGGATCACCGTCGCCCAGCGTCGGTTAAAAGAACTTACTGACATGATATTGTCCGGTATCAAGATTGCGACACAGTATAAATAATAGAGAAACTCGGTATTTTGATATGGGTCGGGATTGCACGAATCAGTATTAATCCCTAAGGAGCAGAGAACGCAGCCCAGCGGCTTTGTTTTCTATCTCTTGCCACTCCTGTTCCGGGTCGGACCCGCTGACAATCCCCGCGCCGGCGTAGAGTCGCAGCGCCGCGTCATGAACGCGAGCGGAGCGTAATGCCACGCAGAACTCACTTTGCTCAGGCGATAAATACCCGGCAGATCCGGCATACCACTCGCGGTCAAAGGGTTCAACGCGCTGAATAAATTCACGTGCCGCCTGCCGCGGTAGCCCGGCAACGGCAGCCGTCGGCTGCAGTACGTGCAGACATTGCTCATCGTCCGCGTGTTTGAGTTCGGTCCAGATGCAGCGGCGCAAATGCTGTACCTTGCGCAGACGTACAACCTGAGCTGGCAGAACCTCCAGCGTTTGCGTTTGATGCTGCAGCCGTTGGCAGATGTCTTCCACCACCAGCATATTTTCGCGCTGATTTTTGTCATCGTTCATCAGCCACTCGCCCAGACGCTGCGCCTGCTTATCGTCTGAATGGCTGGCGACGGTGCCAGCCAGCGCTTCAGTACGCAGCAGTTTGCCCCTGCGTCGCCACAGGCGCTCTGGCGTGGAGCCAAGAAACGCGTTGCCGGCATCGAAGATCATGCAGAAATGATAGCAATTCAAATTCAGGGCACGGCTGGCCGCCATCAACGCAATTGCGCTAACGGGCTGATTGAACTGCAGATCGGTAGCCCTGGCGAGCACCACCTTTTCAAAATCACCCTGCGCGATGGTTTCAGTCGCCTGGCGAATAAGGCGCAGCCATTCCGTTTTTTGCGGCTGGTGCGCTTCCTGCACCACCTGGACCGACAGCGGCTCGATCGGTTTGGCGTCCTGCAGCTGGTTTAAAAAATCCAGCGCGGCATACGCATCTTCTTTAAGCGAGCTGTTGCTCCACAGCTGCAGGCGCAGGGTGGCAACGCCGGCATAACGTCGCCAGAGCAGGCGCGGTAAAAACAGCGAGCCTTGCTCAGGATTGAAGGCGTTAAGGCCACAGATACGGGTGTCATTCGCCGCTTTTTGCGAATGCAAGAAATGCGAGGCTAAAGCCAGAGAGGAAAAATGGGTAACGGCACCCAGTGCAGCCAGCTCTTCATCGCCGCTACGCTGCTGCCAGTAGAATTGAGGATAACATTGCTGCCCCCCCAGCCAGGACAGGGGATCGAAAGCGTCGTTTAACGGGAAAGAAACGTCGAAATGACGTAAGCCGGGTGTAGCGGGCAACGCTTGCGCAAGCTGGCTGCGCAGACGTCCCAGCGCGAGGAAAATCGAATGCACGCGAACCTCTCCCTGTTAAAACCTCATAGTATACGGGGTACTGACCATAAATAGCAGTACCCACGTATAGGGAGTGGTTAACCGTTTAAAACGCTGTTAACGGCGGGCTAACAGAAGGCCCAGCACCAGCCCCACGGCGGCACCTGCGCCAATGCCTTGCCAGGGTTTTTCATGTACGTAATCATCAGCACGATAAACCGCTTTTTTAGCGCGGTAGTAGTAAGTGTCCGATGCATGGCTGACGCGGTTTTTCACTTCATGCAGCGCCTGTTCGGCACGGGCTTTCAGCTCGATATATTTCTGATCGGCAGGATCGCCCGACGAACGCAGCACCTCTTCCAGCGTTTCGCTCAGTAAAGCCAGGTCGTCATCGATACGGGTTTCCCAAGATTGAAATGACATATTTTTCTCCATGTTAATGCACCAGTCCGCTAACTATAGCCAACGACTCGCCATTACGCCTGTTTCGCTTCCCGCGCCATTCCGATGTGGGGTATGCCATCTTCGTCATAGACCTCCGTTACCGGCATAAAGCCAAAGTGGCTGTAGAAAGGCTGAAGATGTGCCTGAGCGCCCAGATATAACGCCTTGTCTGGCCAGTATTTTTGGCATGACTCCAGGGTTTTCTCCATCAGCTGATAGCCCAGTTTTTCACCGCGAGCTTTACCGCTGATAATCACGCGGCCAATGACAACGGGGTCGAAATCATCGGTACTTTTCAGAATCCTCGCATACGCGACCAGTTCGTTATCGCGCCAGCCGAGGATGTGTCGATTTTCCCCCACCAGATCATCACCATCGATGTCCTGATACGGGCAGGTTTGTTCAACAACAAACACTTCGCACCGCAGCTTGAGCAGAGCGTAAAGTGCATTCACGGTGAGTTCACTGTGGTGTAAATCGTGCCACTGGATCATGTCGGTCTCCTTCCTGGGTTTCTCCCGTTATACTAAACCCCTCCCCATCGGCAAAGGGCTGATTGCGTTATGGAACTCATTTTTCTGGGTACGTCTGCTGGCGTGCCAACCCGCTCACGAAACGTGACCGCGATCCTACTGGATCTGCAGCACCCTACCCGTGGCGGATTATGGCTGTTTGACTGTGGCGAAGGCACTCAGCACCAGCTGTTACGCACGGCCTGGCATCCGGGTAAGCTGGATAAAATTTTTATCACCCACCTGCATGGCGATCATCTCTTTGGTCTGCCCGGCCTGCTGTGCAGCCGCTCAATGGCCGGTAATGCCAACCCGCTAACGATTTACGGCCCGGCAGGTATTGCTGAATTTGTGGAAACCACGCTGCGCCTCAGCGGTTCCTGGACCGATTATCCTCTGGAGGTGGTGGAGATTACCGAGGGGCTGGTTTTCGATGACGGAGACCATAAGGTCATCGCCCGTCCGTTAAATCATCCGGTGGAATGCTACGGCTACCGCATTGAAGAGCATGACAAACCCGGCGCGCTCGACGCCGCTGCGCTGATCGCCGACGGCGTGAAGCCCGGGCCGCTGTTCCAGCGCCTGAAGCAGGGCGAAACCGTCACCCTGGAGGACGGACGCGTTATCAACGGACACGCGTATCTGGCGGCCCCCCAGCCGGGTAAAAAACTGGCGATTTTTGGCGATACCGCGCCTTGCCCATCCGCTTTCCTGCTTGCCCAGGACGTTGATGTGATGGTGCACGAAGCCACGCTTGAAGCAGCGATGGAAGAGAAGGCCAATAGCCGCGGCCACAGCTCCACCCGCCAGGCGGCGCAGCTTGCGCGTGAAGCAAATGTCGGGAAGCTGCTCGTCACTCACGTTAGCTCCCGTTACGATGCCAGAGGGTGTGAAAGCCTGCTGGCAGAGTGCCGCAGCGTGTTCCCGGAATGTGAGCTGGCCGAAGATTTCGCTCAGGTCAGCGTTTAGTCCTTCATTTTTCCCTCAGAATGCCGATAACGATTAAAAGGTCAGCATTTCTCTTGAGGGTAGAATGGATAATTTCCAGAAAGACATTGATGACAGGGCGAATCTCACCCTGTCGAACCGTTTTGAACTGTTGCTGTTTCGCCTTGGCACCTCTCTGAACGAAAATAAATCCGAGCTGTTTGGCATTAACGTTTTTAAGCTGCGTGAGATCGTGCCTATGCCGGAATTCACGAAACCCGCAGGGATGAAATCACCGCTGATGGGGATGGTGAATATTCGCGATCAGGTGATCCCGGTGATCGACCTGGCCGCCGTCGCGGGCTGTAAGCCAACAACCGGACTGAACATCCTGCTGATCACCGAGTATGCCCGTAGCGTACAGGCGTTTGCCGTGGAATCCGTCGAGAACATTATGCGTCTGGACTGGAAACAGGTTCATGCGGCTGAAACCGCCGTCAGTGGACGCTACATCACCAGTATTGCCTGCCTGGACGAGAAGACCGATACCAACGATCTGGCGATGGTGCTGGACGTTGAGCAGATCCTCTACGACATCACTCCGGCCAACCACGATCTGCATGCCACCAACCTGAAGACCACTAAATTCAACATCAAGCCAGGCTCGGTCGCGATTGTTGCGGAAGACTCAAAAGTGGCGCGCTCAATGCTGGAAAAAGGTTTGCAGGCGATGGAAATCCCGGCTCAGCTGCATATCACCGGTAAAGACGCGTGGGAGAAAATTGGCGCGCTGGCAGCGCAGGCCCAGGCTGAGGGCGTCCCGATTACGGATAAAATCGCCCTGGTGCTGACCGACCTGGAAATGCCGGAGATGGACGGTTTTACGCTAACGCGCAAAATCAAAACCGATCCGTTCCTGAAAGACATTCCGGTGGTGATCCACTCGTCCCTGTCAGGGAATGCCAACGAAGATCACATTCGTAAAGTGAAAGCTGACGGGTATGTCGCGAAGTTTGAATTGAACGAGCTGTCGTCGGTGATTGAGGAAGTGCTGGACCGTTCGATGAAGAAAATTGACGGACCGTTGATCAGTCGCAAGCAGTTGGCTTAGGTTTGTGGGGGCTGATGCCCACACCCCGTCTCTCTCCTTAAGGGAGAGACGCAAACCATAAAAAAACCCGCCGAAGCGGGTTTTTTACTTTTACATTAATGGCATCGCATGCTGCACGATGGAAATCAGCGGCTGCGGATAGATACCGAAGATCAGCACCAGCAGCGCGGAGATCAGCACGACGATCCCCCCGGCGCTGTACTGCCAGTTGGTCGGTGCATCGCGGTTAAGCTGCTGAGGCGCGCTCAGATACAGGCTCACGGCAACGCGCAGGTAGTAATAAAGACCAATCGCGGAGCCAATAACCACGCCTGCGGTCAGCCACCACAAACCTGCATGCACACCCACTGCCAGCACGTAGAACTTACCGATGAAGCCCAGCGTCATCGGGATACCTGCCAGAGAGAGCATCATCACCGTCATTACTGCGGACAGAATCGGACGGTGCCAGAACAGACCACGGTAGGAGAACAGTGAATCTGCATCCGGGCCACGGTACGGGCTGGACATCAGGCTCACCACGCCGAACGCGCCGAGGCTGCTGAACAGGTAGCCTGCCAGATATACGCCTACGGTTTCCATCGACATCTCACCGCTTTGCAGCGCAATCAGCGCCACCAGCAGGTAGCCCAGATGGGAGATAGACGAGTAGCCCAGCAGACGTTTGATGTTGGTCTGGCTCAGTGCCATCAGGTTACCGAAGATGATGGAGGCGAACGCAATAATGCCGAGCACTACGCGAACCGCTTCGCTATCACCCACCGGTGCGTACAGGAACAGACGCATCACCACACCGAAGATAGCGATTTTACTCGCCGTCGCCAGGAAGGTAGAGACAGGAGCCGGAGCGCCCTGGTAAACGTCTGGCGTCCACAGGTGGAACGGCACCAGAGAAAGCTTAAAGCCGAGGCCAACAATCATCATGCCCAGACCCGCCAGCAGCAGCGGCTCGTGCAGCATGCCGTCGCCGAGGCTCTTGCCGATTGCCAGGAAGGAGAGATTACCCGTCTGTGCGTAAACCAGCGCGATGCCAAACAGCAGGAAGGACGACGCAGCAGCAGACAGAATAGTGTACTTGATACTCGCTTCCAGAGAGCGCTTCTGACGGAAGGCGTAACCAATCAGACCGAACAGCGGCAGAGAGATAAGCTCAATGCCGAGGAACAGTGCGGCCAGGTGGTTAGCGTTCGCCAGCAGAATGCCGCCCAGCGAGGCAATCAGAACCAGCAGGTAAAACTCTTCTTTGTTGTCGTTGTAGCCTTCGAGCCACGGGTACGCAAAGGTACAGGTCGCGAGGCTCGCCAGCAGAACCAGACCGGTGTACAGCATGGCATAGCCATCGACGCGCATCATCGGCGTGACGTCCATCGCCCCCGCCTGGCCAACAAACCAGAGAGAAACCAACGCAGCGTTCAGACCCAGAACGGACAGGGTCGCATTCAGGAAGTGATTGCGTCGCCACGCAATGGAGAGCATCACAACCACCACCGTCAATCCGACGATCAGCAGCGGTAGCAGCGCGATCAGTTGTTGTGGAGTTATTGTCATGGCGAATTACGGCCTTGTAGTAGAAGCAGAATTAACAAACCACTGCTGGATATTGCCCATCGCGGAATGCGAGGTATCCAGAATCGGCTGCGGATAGAAGCCCAGCAGCACCAGCAGTACGACCAGCAGCAGGATGATGAACAGCTCACGCAGCGACATCCCCGGCAGTTCTTGTGCAGCAATTTCGCTCTTCGCTTTACCGAAGTAGGCGCGGTGCAGCATCGCCAGCGAATAAACCGATGCGAATACCAGACCAAAGGTAGAGATCACGGTAATTCCCGGAACCACCTTGAAGCTGCCGAACAGAATCATAAATTCGCCGACGAAGTTACCGGTACCTGGCATACCCAGCGTGGCAACAGCGAAGAACATGGAGAGCGCGGGCAGCCATTTCATTTTGCCCCACAGGCCGCCCATCATACGCATGTCACGGGTGTGCAGGCGTTCGTACAGCTGACCGCACAGGATGAAGAGACCCGCGGCGGACAGGCCGTGCGCAATCATCTGAATGACCGCGCCCTGGTACGCCAGCTGGCTGCCGGTGTAGATCGCAATCAGCACGAAGCCCATGTGGGAAACGGAGGTGTAAGCGATCAGACGTTTAATGTCGTACTGCGTGAAGGCCATCCACGCACCGTAGAAGATACCAATCACACCCAGCCACATGGCAATCGGCGCGAACTCTGCGGAGGCGTTCGGGAACAGCGGCAGTGCGAAACGCAGCAGACCATAGGCCGCGGTTTTCAGCAAGATGCCCGCCAGGTCAACGGAACCTGCCGTTGGCGCCTGCGAGTGCGCATCCGGCAGCCAGCCGTGCAGCGGAACCACCGGCATTTTCACCGCGAAGGCGATGAAGAAGCCCAGCATCAGCAGATATTCAACACCGTGAGACATTGGCGTCTTCAACAGGTCTTCATAGTTGAAGGTCCAAACACCGGTCGCGTTGTAATGCACGAACACGAGCGCCAGGATGGCAATCAGCATGACCAGACCGCTCGCCTGGGTATAGATGAAGAACTTGGTTGCCGCCGTGATACGCGTTTTACCGTCGGATGCCTTATGGCCCCACAGCGCGATCAGGAAGTACATCGGCACCAGCATCATCTCCCAGAAGAAGAAGAACAGGAACATGTCGATGGCAAGGAACACGCCGATAACGCCGCCCAGGATCCACATCAGGTTCAGGTGGAAGAAGCCCTGGTATTTTTCGATTTCTCGCCAGGAACAAAGTACCGCCAGAACGCCGAGCAGACCGGTCAGCACCACCATCAGCAGCGACAGCCCGTCAATGGCCAGGTGGATCGTAATGCCGAAACGCGGGATCCACGGCAGAATGAATTCATCCTGCCACTGCGGAATACCCGCAGACTGGGTCAGAGAGTAGCCGCCCTGCAACCACAGTTGCAGACCAAGCGCGAGCGTCAATCCCATGGTGATCAGCGCGATCCAGCGCGGCATCTTCACGCCAAAGCGTTCAGTCTGCCAGCACAGGAAGCCGCCGATGAAGGGAATTAATATTAGCCAGGGTAGTAACATGGCGATTTACATTCCTTTTTAAGGCCCCAGCAGGGGCCTGATTTTCAACGAATTCGAATAAAATTCACTTAACGATCAACGCAACACCATCAGCAGCGCCAGCACGATAACCGCACCGATGCTCATGGACGCCACATACCAGCGCAGATAACCGTTCTCGCTCAGCAACAGGCCTTTACCTGCGAAGCGGGACAGGATCGCCGGAATGTTCATCATGCTGTTCATCGGGTCGCGTTTCAGCAGCCACGCAATACCCAGGAACGGCTTAACGAAGATCATGTCGTACAGCCAGTCGAAGCCCCACGCGTTGTACCACCAGGTCCCCAGCAGACGGCCTGGCGCACTGTTGGCAACGGCGGTCACCAGAGTACGTTTGCCCAGCCACAGCCATGCGGCAATCAGGATGCCCGCGATAGCGACCACACCGGAGGTGATTTCAAGCGTCAGAACGCGACCGTGCTCAAGCTCGGTTGTCGCCGGCAGTACGCCCTGCAGCGGTGGCACAATCATCGCGCCAACGAAGGTGGAGAGTACCAGCAGCACAATCAGCGGCAGGTGGTGGGTAATCCCCTTCCCTGCGTGAGCGTGAATTTGTTCTTTACCGTGGAATACGATGAAAATCATACGGAAGGTATACAGGGAGGTCATGAACGCACCGACCAGACCCGCAACCATCAGATTGATATGACCATTCGCCATGGCACCCGCAAGGATCTCGTCCTTACTGAAGAAGCCTGCGGTAATCAGCGGCAGTGCTGACAGCGCCGCGCCGCCCACCAGGAAGCAGACATACACCAGCGGGATAGACTTACGCAGTCCGCCCATCTTGAAGATGTTCTGCTCGTGATGGCAGGCCAGGATCACGGAACCGGACGAGAGGAACAGCAGCGCTTTAAAGAACGCGTGCGTCATCAGGTGGAAAATCGCCGCGTCCCATGCCTGAACACCCAGTGCCAGGAACATGTAACCAATCTGGCTCATCGTGGAGTAGGCGAGAACGCGTTTGATGTCGGTCTGAACCAGCGCGGCAAAGCCTGCCAGTACCAGCGTGACCGCACCAACGATACCCACCAGATGCAGAATTTCCGGCGTCATCAGGAACAGACCATGGGTACGCGCAATCAGATAAACACCCGCGGTAACCATGGTCGCTGCGTGGATCAGCGCGGAGACAGGCGTAGGACCTGCCATCGCGTCGGCCAGCCAGGTCTGCAACGGCAGCTGTGCGGATTTACCCACGGCGCCACCCAGCAGCATCAGCGTTGCCCACCACAGCATGTTGTTGCCCGCTTCGAAGTGCGCTGGCGCCAGTTCCACCATTTCGCGGAAGTTCAGCGTGCCCAGTTCGTTGTAGAGAATGAACAGCGCGAAAGCGAGGAACACGTCACCCACACGGGTGACGACGAACGCTTTCATGGCCGCTGCGCCATTCTTCGGATCGGTGTAGTAGAAACCGATCAGCAGGTAAGAACACAGACCCACGCCTTCCCAGCCCAGATACATCAGCAGCAGGTTATCGGCCAGCACCAGAACCACCATGCTGGCGATAAACAGGTTGGTGTAGGCGAAGAAGCGGGAGTAACCCTCTTCACCGCGCATATACCAGGAGGCGAACATGTGGATCAGGAAGCCCACGCCGGTCACCACAGAGAGCATGGTCAGAGACAGACCATCCAGCACCAGGTTGAAACCGATGTTGAAATCACCGACCGACATCCAGGTCCACAGCGGTACGCTGTAGGCCTCACGTCCGTTGTTGAAGAAGTCGATACCCGCATACGCTGTCACCAGCGCAGCCAGACCGATAGAGCCAATGCCCACGGTTGCAGACAGATTCTCGGACCAGCGGCCACGAGAAAATGCCAGAAGCACGAAGCCAATCAGCGGAAAAATAATGGTTAAGGCAAGCATGTTCATCCACGCAACTCACTTACTGAATCGATGTTCAGGTTCTGGCGGCGACGATGGAGCTGCAGCAACAGCGCCAGGCCAATACTCGCTTCAGCAGCCGCGAGGCTGATGGCGAGGATATACATCACCTGACCGTCGGCCTGGCCCCAGTAGCTGCCGGCGACCACGAAGGCCAGCGCGGAAGCGTTAATCATGATTTCCAGACCGATCAGCATAAACAGCAGATTGCGGCGGATAACCAGACCGGTTAAACCCAGAACGAACAAAATCGCAGCGAGGATCAGTCCATGTGTTAAGGGGATCATGCGCGCTCCTCCGTTTTTCTTTTCGCGCGGTCATCAGTGCGGTTGCTCAGCACCTCACCCATACGCTCTTCGCGACCCACGTGGAAGGCAACGACCAGACCTGCCAGCAGAAGCATGGAGGCCAGTTCAACCGCCAGAACGTACGGACCAAAGAGCGCAATACCCACTTCTTTAGCGCTGATTGGCGTACCGTCGATGCCCTGATCGTTAACGCCCAGAATGGCGTAAACTATGACCACCAGCATGATGGCCGACAAAATTGCCGGGCCAATCCACACCTGCGGTTTTAACCACTGACGTTCCTGCTCAATTTCAGAGCCGCCCAGGTTGAGCATCATCACCACGAAGACGAACAGCACCATAATGGCCCCGGCGTAGACGATGATTTCCAGTGCACCGGCAAAGTGCGCGCCGAGCGCAAAGAACACCCCGGAAATGGCCAGCAGCGAAATGATTAAATACAGCAGCGCATGCACCGGATTGGTGTGCGTAATCACTCGCAGCGTAGCCAGGATGGCGATAAGGCCACAGATATAAAAAGCGAATTCCATTGCCCTCTCCTTACGGTAACAGGCTCTTGACGTCGATAGGCTTAGCTTCGTTCTCTGCTTCGCCCTTATCTTTGCCGTCGATTGCCATACCCGCCATCCGGTAGAAGTTATATTCCGGGTATTTGCCCGGACCGGAAATCAGCAGATCCTCTTTCTCGTACACCAGATCCTGACGCTTGTACTCACCCAGCTCGAAGTCTGGAGTCAACTGAATCGCCGTGGTTGGGCACGCTTCTTCACACAGACCGCAGAAAATGCAGCGTGAGAAGTTGATGCGGAAGAACTCAGGGTACCAGCGGCCATCTACCGTCTCTGCTTTCTGCAGAGAGATACAGCCCACCGGACACGCTACCGCACACAGGTTACAGGCAACGCAGCGCTCCGCACCGTCCGGATCGCGCGTCAGCACGATACGACCACGGTAGCGCGGCGGCAGATACACCGGCTCTTCCGGATACATCTGGGTTTCGCGTTTGGCAAACGCGTGCAGGCCGATCATCCAGATACTGCGAAGCTGGGTGCCGGTACCTACCAATAATTCTTTTAAGGTCATGTTCTAAAGCCCCTTATGGCTGCTGCCAGAGAATGACAGCCGCCGTTACCAACAAGTTGACGAGCGTCAGCGGCAGGCACACTTTCCAGCCGAAGGACATTACCTGGTCATAGCGAGGACGCGGTAAGGACGCACGAATCAAAATGAACATCATCATGAAGAACGCGGTTTTCAGCGCGAACCAGATGAACGGCGGTAAGAACGGGCCATGCCAGCCACCAAAGAACAGCGTGACCATCAACGCGGAAATGGTGACGATACCGATGTACTCGCCCACGAAGAACAGACCGAACTTCATCCCGGAATATTCAATGTGGTAACCGTCGGCCAGTTCCTGTTCGGCTTCTGGCTGGTCAAACGGGTGACGGTGACACACCGCCACGCCCGCGATAGCAAAGGTCACAAAACCAAAGAATTGCGGGATAACGTTCCAGATATCGGCCTGGTCGTTGACGATGTCGGTCATGTTGAATGAACCGGCCTGCGCCACCACGCCCATCAGGGAGAGCCCCAGGAACACTTCGTAGCTCAGCGTCTGTGCAGACGCACGCATCGCACCCAGCAGGGAGTATTTGTTGTTACTGGACCAGCCTGCGAACAGCACCGCGTAAACCGCGAGGCCTGCCATCATCAGGAAGAACAGAATGCCGATGTTCAGGTCAGCCACAACCCAGGTCGGGCTGACAGGAACGATAGCAAACGCCAGTAGCAGCGAGGTAAAGGCGATCATCGGTGCCAGAGTAAAGATAACGCGATCCGAGAAGCGCGGGATCCAGTCCTCTTTAAAGAACATCTTGATCATATCCGCGACCAGCTGGAGTGAACCACCCCAGCCCACGCGGTTTGGTCCGTAACGGTTCTGGAACAGACCAAGCAGACGACGTTCACCAAAGCTCATGAACGCACCGCAGGTGACCACAACCAGCAGGATAACGACTGCTTTCAGAATGCTCAGCAGGATGTCGATAAGATCCGGCGTTAACCAACTCATGCTTTTGCCTCCTGCAGGTTATCAAGACGTGCACCCGCCAGTACCGGCGCGATGCCAGGCATCCCCATCGGCAGACCGACCTGCCCTGCTGTCAGGCCTTCGGAGATAATCAGCGGCAAGCTGATTGTCTGACCATCGTAGCTAAAGGCAATGTTCGCGCCCGCATTCACGCCAAGCTTCGCGGCGTCGGCCGGGTTGAGCTTGATGTAAGGCTGCGGCATGCGGGTCTGGAAGACCGGAGAACGCTGGGACAGTTCGTCACTGCCGAACAGATGGTAATACGGCGCAATACGCCAGTTACCTTCCTGCGCCTCGAAGCTCGCCGGCACGGTGGTGAAGAAATCCAGACCGGTTTCAGAGGCTTCAATCAGACGCACGCCCGGATCGCCGTGGCTCAGAGAGCCGCCCACTTCAACCTGGAACTTGTTCCATGCCTGCGGGGAGTTCCAGCCCGGGGCCCATGCAAATGGAACCTGAGAGCGCGGTGCAGACGGCTGGTTGTTGCCTTCCATCGAGAAGGCAAACATGGTGTCTTTGTCCTGCGGCTGACGAGGTTCATGCACGCTGATGTTGGCACGCATCGCGGTACGGCCGCTGTAACGGTGCGGTTCACGCGCCAGTTTCTGACCACGAATACGGAAGCTTGCGTCAGGTGCGGCATCTTTGATACCCGCCAGCTGAGGCAGTTTTTCCACAACCGCGTCAATAACATGGTCGAGCTGCGTCCAGTCCACTTCACGGCTCTGCACGGTGCTGTGCAGGGAGTGCAGCCAGCGCCAGCTTTCAAGCATCACGGTGTTGCTGTCGTAGTACGCCGGGTCATAAACCTGGAAGAAGCGCTGTGCGCGGCCTTCGTTGTTGATCACCGTACCGTCGCTTTCTGCAAAGCTAGCCGCAGAAAGAACCAGATGGGCTTTATCCATAATGGCGGTGCGCTGATGGTCGATAACCATCACCAGCGGCGCTTTGGAGAGCGCTGCGTCAACGCGAGCAGCAGAGGCATGGCGATGCAGGTCGTTTTCCAGCACCACAACGGCGTCAGCGGCACCGGACTCCAGTTCGCTTAACGCGGCTTCCAAAGACCCCCCGCCAATCATCCCCAGACCGATGCTGTTTACCGCACGGGCAATCATGGTCACGCCAACGTCAGCACCACGGCCTTTCAGGGCCTTGGCAACGTTTGCTGCCGCCTGAACAATCTCAGCGCTACCGGCGTTAGTACCAGAAACAATCAGGGGTTTCTTCGCACCCGCCAGCGCCTGAACAATCACGTCGACCTTGTTTTGCAGGTCGCGATCCAGCTCAACTGCCGGCGAGTTGTTGTCCAGCGCGTGGGCAATCGCAAAGCCAAGACGCGCCTGATCTTCAACCGGCGCGCAGTAGGTCCACGCGGCGATATCGTCCAGACGGGTGTTGTCAACGTTAGTCACAAACAGCGGATGCTTGGCGCGCTGGCCGATGTTCAGGATCGCCGCAATCTGCCAGTCAGCCACTTTCTGCGCTGCCGCCATTTCACGTGCTTTCCCTTTCACCGCCTGACGAACCGCCAGGGCAGCACGAGCGCCTGTCTGAGTCAAATCTTCACCCAGCACCAGAACCGCATCATAGGATTCGATTTCACGCAGTGCAGGGGTATGAATACCGCCTTCGCGCAGCACTTTCAGAACCAGCTGCAGACGTTCCTGCTCGCCCTGGGCGATGCCGGTATAGAAGTTTTCCGCCCCTACCAGCTCGCGCAGCGCGAAGTTGCTTTCGATGCTGGCGCGCGGCGAGCCGATACCGATCACTTTCTTCGACTGGCGCAGAATATCTGCCGCACCCTGCATCGCCTGTTCAGCGTTCAGGGTAATGAAGTCGTCGCCACGGCGCTGAACCGGCTGACGCGGACGGTCTTTCAGATTCACATAGCCATAGCCGAAACGCCCGCGGTCGCACAGGAAGTAGTGGTTAACGGTGCCGTTGTAGCGGTTTTCGATACGACGCAGTTCGCCGTAGCGCTCACCCGGGCTAGTGTTACAGCCGAGGGAGCACTGCTGGCAGATGCTTGGTGCAAACTGCATGTCCCATTTACGGTTGTAGCGCTCGGAGTGAGTCTTGTCCGTGAATACGCCGGTCGGGCAAATTTCTACCAGGTTACCGGAGAATTCGCTTTCCAGCGTACCGTCTTCAGGACGACCGAAGTAGACGTTGTCATGCGCGCCATACACGCCCAGATCCTGGCCGTCTGCGTAATCTTTGTAGTAACGCACGCAGCGGTAGCAGGCGATGCAGCGGTTCATTTCGTGAGAAATGAACGGCCCCAGGTCCTGGTTACGGTGGGTACGCTTGGTAAAGCGATAGCGACGGAAGCTGTGACCGGTCATCACGGTCATATCCTGAAGGTGGCAGTTGCCGCCTTCTTCACAGACCGGACAGTCGTGCGGGTGGTTGGTCATCAACCATTCCACAACGCTTTCGCGGAACTGTTTGGCTTCTTCGTCATCAATCGAAATAAAGGTGCCTTCGGTGGCTGGCGTCATACAGGACATCACCAGGCGACCACGCGTGTCTTCCGCGTTCTGATATTGCTTCACCGCACACTGGCGGCAAGCACCGACGCTGCCCAGCGCCGGATGCCAGCAAAAGTACGGAATATCGAGGCCAAGAGACAGACAAGCTTCTAGCAGGTTGTCCGCCCCGTTGACTTCGTATTCTTTGCCGTCTACATGAATCGTAGCCATTAGCATGCTTCCAGTTGGCTCGAATTAGCTTCGAGCGTTAATCAAAATTCTATTTTTACCAGCGCGCTTTCAGCAGGTTCGGCTGAATACCATTGATAGAATGGGTATTGCTGAACGGCTGCTTGATGCCTGCTTCGAATTCGTCGCGGAAATACTTAATCGCGCTTTGCAGTGGCTCAACGGCACCAGGCGCGTGGGCACAGAAGGTTTTACCTGGGCCCAGGAATCGACACAGTTGCTCAAGTGTCTCGATATCGCCCGGCTGACCTTCACCACGCTCGATAGCACGCAGGATCTTCACGCTCCACGGCAGACCATCACGGCACGGTGTACACCAGCCGCAGGACTCGCGGGCGAAGAACTCTTCCAGGTTACGCACCAGTGATACCATGCCGATCTCGTGGTCGACGGCCATCGCCAGCGCGGTACCCAGACGGCTGCCTGCTTTACCAATGCTTTCGAATTCCATTGGCAGGTCAAGGTGGGCTTCGGTCAGGAAGTCAGTCCCTGCCCCACCCGGCTGCCAGGCTTTGAATTTCAGGCCATCGCGCATGCCGCCGGCGTAATCTTCAAGAATTTCACGTGCGGTGGTACCGAACGGCAGTTCCCAGACGCCAGGATTTTTAACGCGACCGGAGAAGCCCATCAGCTTGGTACCGGCATCTTTGCTTGAGGAGATGCCCTGATACCACTCCACGCCGTTGGCGAGGATAGCCGGAACGTTACACAGGGTTTCGACGTTATTTACACAGGTCGGTTTACCCCATACGCCGGAGCTTGCCGGGAACGGTGGCTTGGAACGCGGGTTCGCACGGCGACCTTCCAGGGAGTTAATCAGCGCGGTTTCTTCACCGCAGATATAACGCCCGGCACCGGTATGCACGAACAGCTCGAAGTCAAAGCCGGTGCCCAGGATGTTTTTGCCAAGCAGGCCGGCTTCGGTGGCTTCGGCAATCGCGCGACGCAGGTTTTCTGCCGCTTCGATGTACTCACCGCGCAGGAAGATGTAGCCACGGTACGCTTTCAGCGCGAACGCGGAGATCAGCATGCCTTCCACCAGCAGGTGTGGCAGCTGTTCCATCAGCAGACGGTCTTTATAGGTGCCCGGCTCCATTTCATCGGCGTTACACAGCAGGTAACGAATGTTCATGGATTCGTCTTTTGGCATCAGGCTCCACTTCAGGCCGGTGGAGAAACCCGCACCGCCGCGCCCTTTCAGACCAGAGTCTTTCACCGCATTAACGATATCGTCCGGCGCCATGCCGCCAAGGGCTTTACGCGCGCCGGCATAGCCGTTCTTGCTTTCGTATTCTTCAAGCCATACCGGCTGTTTGTCATCGCGCAGACGCCAGGTCAGCGGATGAGTTTCAGCAGTACGAATTACAGTTTTCATTTGTACTGCTCCAGAAGGTCAGGAATGGCTTCCGGCGTCAGATGACTGTGAGTGTCCTCATCAATCATCATGGTCGGCCCCTTGTCGCAGTTACCCAGGCAGCAGGTTGGCAGGAGTGTAAAGCGACCATCAAAAGTGGTCTGGCCCGGCTTGATATTGAGCTTATTCTCAATAGCTGCCTGAATGCCCTGATAACCGGTGATGTGACAAACAACGCTGTCACAATAACGGATCACATGGCGGCCCACTGGCTGACGGAAAATCTGGCTATAGAATGTCGCCACACCTTCAACATCGCTGGCCGGTATACCCAGCACTTTTGCAATCTCATAGATCGCTCCATCCGGCACCCAACCACGCTGTTTCTGTACGATTTTCAGCGCTTCAATGGACGCCGCACGCGGGTCTTCGTAGTGGTGCATCTCGTGCTCAATGGCGGCACGTTCTGCTTCACTCAGCTCAAAAGCCTCGGTTTGGGGTTGTTGATTCTCGTGCATAATTAGCGGTCCACATCTGACATAACAAAATCGATACTACCCAGATACACAATCAGGTCGGAGACCAGACTGCCGCGAATAGCGGCCGGAATCTGCTGCAGGTGCGCAAAGCTTGGCGTACGCACGCGCGTACGGTAGCTCATGGTGCTGCCGTCGCTGGTCAGGTAGTAACTGTTGATACCCTTGGTCGCTTCAATCATCTGGAAGGATTCTTGTGCCGGCATGACCGGGCCCCAGGAAACCTGCAGGAAGTGGGTGATCAGGGTTTCGATATGTTGCAGCGTGCGCTCTTTCGGTGGCGGCGTAGTCAGCGGGTGATCCGCTTTGAACGGGCCTTCCGGCATGTTATTGAGGCACTGCTCAAGGATGCGCAGACTCTGGCGCAGCTCTTCCACTTTCAGCATCACGCGGGTATAGCAGTCGGAAACACCGCCGCCAACCGGGACTTCAAAGTCGAAGTTTTCGTAGCCAGAGTAAGGACGGGCTTTACGCACGTCGAAATCAATACCGGTCGCGCGCAGACCTGCACCTGTGGTTCCCCACTCCAGTGCTTCTTTCGCGCCGTAGGCGGCAACGCCCTGGGAACGGCCCTTCAGGATAGTGTTACGCAGCGCGGCTTTCTCGTAAGAGGCCAGACGCTTTGGCATCCAGTCGAGGAATTCACGCAGCAGACGGTCCCAACCACGCGGCAGATCGTGTGCGACACCGCCGATACGGAACCAGGCCGGGTGCATACGGAAACCGGTAATCGCTTCAACCAGATCGTAGATCTTTTGACGGTCGGTAAAGGCGAAGAAGACCGGGGTCATTGCGCCGACGTCCTGAATGAACGTGGAGATGTACAGCAGGTGGCTGTTGATACGGAACAGCTCTGAGAGCATAACGCGAATCACGTTAACGCGATCCGGGGTGGTGATACCCGCCAGTTTCTCAACGGCCAGCACGTATGGCATTTCGTTTACGCAGCCGCCGAGGTACTCAATACGGTCGGTATACGGAATGTAGCTGTGCCAGGATTGACGCTCGCCCATCTTTTCAGCACCACGATGGTGGTAACCGATATCCGGGACACAGTCGACAATCTCTTCGCCATCAAGCTGAAGAATAATACGGAATGCACCGTGCGCAGACGGGTGGTTTGGACCGAGGTTGAGGAACATAAAGTCCTCGTTTTCGGTTCCGCGCTTCATGCCCCAGTCTTCCGGTTTGAAGGTGAGTGCTTCCATCTCCAGATCCTGCTTGGCTTTGGTCAGCTCAAACGGGTCGAATTCAGTGGCACGTGCGGGGTAGTCTTTACGCAGCGGGTGGCCGGTCCAGGTCTGCGGCATCATGATGCGCGTCAGATGCGGGTGGCCGTCGAAGGTCATACCGAACATTTCCCAGGTTTCACGCTCATACCAGTTGGCGTTCGGGAAAAGTTTGGTGATCGTCGGCAGATGCATGTCGTTTTCAGACAATGCCACCTTGAGCATGATATCCGTATTACGGTCTATTGAGATCAGGTGGTAGAAAACGG
The DNA here is from genome assembly GCF_036903355.1 of Enterobacter sp. UNJFSC 003. Classification (NCBI taxonomy): domain Bacteria; kingdom Pseudomonadati; phylum Pseudomonadota; class Gammaproteobacteria; order Enterobacterales; family Enterobacteriaceae; genus Enterobacter; species Enterobacter sp. UNJFSC 003. The sequence goes on along the minus strand of NZ_JBAKHK010000001.1, from coordinate 263,925 downwards.
AAAAATCCGCAGCAGGGAGACCCTGGCGGTGCGTACGCAGACGTTCATCCATGCCGTGTAAGTCAAACAGCATGACGTAAGGTTTCGGCAATTTCTTGAGGAAATCGACCACTTCCAGTAATTGTTCACGCTTCACCCAGACAACGGGTACCCCGGTGCGGGTGGCCTGAACAGTAAAGGCATCCGGCCCAAAACGGTTGCGCAGTTCGCCAATGACAGGGTCATCCAGATGATCCCGGGTCTGCCAGGCGGCTTCTTGCGCGGTTAAGTCGGTCATATTGTTCACCATTGCAAATGGTCCGTGGTGACTGTTAAGCCTGGCTTCGCGCTATTTGAGTAGTGATATGCGAAGGTGTTCTCCAGGCGCACAGGCGCAAATTAAATTTCGTCAGGCGTACGCAGGTTGGTCACTGCAATACGTTCACCGCGTTTACGCTCGCGCTCAGACTGCATGTTCGCGCGGTACACACCCTGATCGCCGACAACCCACGAGAGCGGGCGGCGTTCTTTACCAATAGATTCCTGCAGCAGCATTAATGCCTGCATATACGCTTCAGGTCGCGGCGGGCAGCCCGGGATGTAAACATCCACCGGAATGAACTTATCCACGCCCTGCACGACGGAGTAAATGTCGTACATACCGCCAGAGTTTGCACATGCACCCATGGAAATAACCCATTTTGGCTCGAGCATCTGATCATAAAGACGCTGAATAACCGGCGCCATTTTGGTAAAGCACGTACCCGCCACCACCATCAGGTCAGCCTGACGCGGGGAAGCACGCAGTACCTCTGCCCCAAAACGCGCGACGTCATGCACCGCAGTGAATGACGTCACCATTTCAACGTAGCAGCAAGAAAGGCCAAAGTTATAGGGCCAGATGGAGTTCTTACGACCCCAGTTGACCATATCGTGCATGGCATGTTCGAGCTTGCCCATGTACACGCTTTTATTGACTTCTTGCTCCAGGGGGTCGGTTACGATCTCCTGTTTTTGCAGGGGGTAACGGTCATTCTCACCGTTAGGATCTATGCGGGTGAGCGTATAATCCATCTTATTGCCTCGCTGTTACTGCTGACGATTAGAGATACTGTTTTCCGGGTTGATATGTTCACGACGTGAACGCGCAGGCGTCCAGTCAAGCGCGCCAATACGCTCCAGATAAACCAGACCGGCCAGTAGCACTAAAATGAAAATTGCGGCCTCGACAAAGCCCACCCAACCACTTTCGCGGATCGAGGTTGACCATGCGAAAAGGTAGAGCGCTTCCACGTCAAAAATGACGAAGAACATGGCTACCAGATAGAACTTGGCAGACAGGCGTAAGCGAGCGGAACCTACTGAATCAATACCTGATTCGAAAGGTGTATTTTTGTGCCTTGCACGGGCGCGACCGCCCAGGAACCAGCCGCCGACTAACATCAGGCAGCACAGGCCAATGGCTACAATAAGAAAGATTGCGAATGCCCAGTGATGAGCGATGACTTCTGTGGATGTTGACATACTCATTGCTTACTCATCAAAAGTGATACCAACGACACTGCTCTTGCTGGCAGATGGGCATCACATCGATTCATGGGGAGGAATAAATAACCTTACACTAACTGTCAGAAATGAGACATAGACAGCAAAATGATGGGGTTTTTTACTCCTTTCTATAACCTTTTGTCAACTTTAACAAAGGTTTCTTCACATTAAATGACACCGAGCGATTCTCATTAACATTTCATGCCCTTTAACCCTGGTGGGTACCTGACTTTACGTCAAATGCATGTTGTTGAATCGTGTCCGTTTTGGAAGTAAAAAAAATAACCCTCCTATTTTGACAGGATTTGCCAACGATTCCTCCCCCCAAATAGGAGTATTTTCTTGATCTGAGACACGCTTTTGTTAATTCAATCAAAAAAACGGCAACATATTTCCTGTTTTATTAACATGGCGGGGTGAGGAAGGAAGGGAGATGGTAAGTTGTACGCGCAGTAACCAAATCAACCTATTCTCATGATAACTAGGCAGTAATTCAAAAAACCGCATGCATACGGAGGTTATTAGTGACAAAAAAAAACCACTCCACGCGAAAAACGCGCGAGCGGCCTTTTTTTACACTTACAATTTGTTACCAGAATTTTGAGTGATTGATCACTCAAAGTCCCCTTCCACGATAAGGGAGTTATCCCCCCCTTCAGGAGTAATATGCTCGTACTGCCATAGATTATGGTAGTTTTGCATCGCGTCAAACACCACTTTCGCCAGCTCGTTATTGCTGGACGTATTGTGGCACAGCAGGTATTCCGTATCCGGCAGTGCAGGAAGACCGTCGCTTTTACCCAAAACGCGCAGATCGGGGCTCATCATCTCGACTGGACGCGCGGTGACGCCAAGCCCTGCTTTTACGGCGGCACGTACCGCAGGCAATGTAGAGGCTACATACGCCAGCCGCCACGGAATATTGGCCTCGTTTAGCGCCGACAGCACCATATCGCGGAATGGGCTTGGATCGTCCAGCAGCACCAGCGGAACAGGATCACCCTTTTGCAGGACATATTCAGCCGCGCAATACCAATGAGTCGGAGACGTGCGCAGCGTCAGGCAGTCAAATTGCCCTGGACGATGCGTAGTGACCACGAGGTCAACTTCGTTCTCTTTGAGCATTTCACTCATAAACGCATTTCGCTTTACGCTTACGTCCAACGCAAGCTTCGGATAAACCGAACTGATTCGATTGAGAAGGAACGGCAATATTGTATCCGCTGACTCATCAGATGCACCTAATGTAAGCACCCCCTGGAGGTTGCTAAACATTAAAGACATACATGCTTCATCATTAAAACGAAGTATTTTCCTGGCATAACCCAGAAGCTGAATACCGTGTTCAGTTAAAAGCTTATTTCGCCCATGACGAGCAAAAAGCTCTTTACCGACCAGTTGCTCCAGCCGCTGCATTTGCTGGCTTACGGCGGACTGGGTTCGGCAAACTGCGGCAGCAGCAGCTGCAAAAGTGTTGAGATCGGCGACCGCAACAAACGTTCTCAGCAGATCGAGGTCGAGATTCATTATCGGACGATTTGCATTTATCATATCTTTTCACTTTCAGGTTGCTCGTGCGGAGCTGCCCGGGTTGAAGCTGTGTGTAACAGTTAAGCAATTCCCTCTGAAGGTTTTCCCTCGCATCCCGGCCCGGCAGACTGCCTGACAGATAGTTATTGTGCCGCGGTATATCAACAGTCAGAAATCACGTTTCATGACGTTATTTTTATTCTCTTAAACGTTCAGGATATTTAGATGTTTGCAGGTTTATGTAAATTCCATTAAAGGAATAACACGTTTTCTGCCATCTTTATCGCAGCGCTGTCAACGTAGCAAGATGTGCTTCACACATACCAGCCAGAGATAACTCCAACAATAACAATCAATTAATTCAGAAAAGCACGTTCAGATATTCATGATTTGAGTATCGTTCGTCTGCTTTCCCGTAAGACATCTTAACCCAAATCCACTTTATTTATAAGTCTTAATGCAATATTCAAGATTTAGCGGTGTTGTTAAGTGACTAAACTAATTTTATTAAAATTAACGAAAGTTGCATTTTCATCGTTAATAATAAATAAAATTTAATTTAGATTAAGTTCATTCATTAATAACACTTAACATTAATTTCACATGAGTAACTTTTAGCCTGGACGTACTATTAGATCAAGTTGTCTGTCAGCATTCAGATTTTACGAAATGTCACTCAGCGAAACTTTTCGCGTACGTCCGGCCGCCATTTTATTTTTAACAGTACAATATGCAACATTTTTGAATGTCGCTAGCACAATTAACCTAAAACCACACTAAAGATACAACTTTCAACCAGGGAATTAACGAAGAAATAGCGAAAAAGATTCAAAAGGAATTTACCCATTGGACAAAATCTTCTTCTGTACACCCTTCAAAAGGAAGCGAGGGGGGAGTACATTGTTCCGTGCTGACTTCCACGGCAGGGAGTGGCAATAATAGCAAAAAGGTTAAGGTTCATGTCCCCTATCGAAAAATCCAGCAAGCTTGATAACGTCTGTTACGACATCCGCGGCCCGGTTCTGAAAGAGGCAAAGCGCCTTGAAGAAGAAGGCAATAAAGTTCTGAAACTCAACATTGGTAACCCTGCGCCGTTTGGTTTTGAAGCGCCGGACGAAATCCTGGTTGATGTGATTCGCAACTTACCCACGGCGCAGGGCTATTGCGATTCAAAAGGGCTCTATTCCGCACGTAAAGCCATCATGCAGCACTATCAGGCACGCGGCATGCGTGATGTTACCGTTGAAGACATCTACATCGGCAACGGCGTCTCCGAACTGATCGTGCAGGCCATGCAGGCGCTGCTGAATAGCGGGGATGAAATGCTGGTGCCTGCACCGGACTATCCGCTGTGGACGGCGGCCGTGTCACTCTCCAGCGGCAAAGCGGTGCACTATTTGTGCGACGAATCCTCTGACTGGTTCCCGGATCTCGACGATATCCGCGCCAAAATCACGCCACGCACGCGCGGCATCGTGATTATCAACCCGAACAACCCAACGGGGGCTGTGTATTCCAAAGAGCTGCTGATGGAAATCGTGGAGATTGCCCGCCAGCATAACCTGATCATCTTTGCCGACGAAATTTACGACAAGATCCTGTATGACGCCGCCCAACACCACTCTATCGCCGCACTGGCGCCAGACCTGCTGACGGTAACCTTTAATGGCCTGTCAAAAACCTACCGTGTGGCCGGTTTCCGTCAGGGCTGGATGGTGTTAAACGGACCGAAGAAACACGCGAAGGGCTATATTGAAGGCCTGGAGATGCTTGCCTCTATGCGCCTGTGCGCCAACGTGCCAGCGCAGCACGCAATCCAGACGGCATTGGGTGGCTATCAGAGCATCAGCGAGTTCATCGTCCCGGGTGGCCGCTTATATGAACAGCGCAACCGCGCGTGGGAGCTGATCAACGACATCCCTGGCGTCTCCTGCGTGAAGCCTAACGGCGCGCTCTATATGTTCCCAAAAATTGACGCCAAGCGCTTCAATATTCACGACGACCAGAAAATGGTGCTTGATTTCCTGTTGCAGGAAAAAGTGCTGCTGGTTCAGGGGACCGCGTTTAACTGGCCGTGGCCGGACCACGTGCGTATCGTTACCTTACCGCGCGAAGACGATCTCGAAATGGCCATCAGCCGCTTCGGACGCTTCCTCTCGGGTTACCATCAGTAATCTAAAAAATCAGGCTACTTAGGTAGCCTGATTTGCATCTTGTCTCCCCTCCCCGCACAATGAAGTCTGTCGCAGTGAAGACAAAAGGTAATTTATGAGTCAGAGTCATTTCTTTGCCCACCTCTCCCGCCTGAAACTCATCAACCGCTGGCCGCTGATGCGCAACGTGCGCACCGAGAATGTGTCAGAACACAGCCTGCAGGTTGCCATGGTCGCTCACGCGCTGGCCGCCATCAAAAACCGCAAGTTCAACGGCAAGGTCAATGCGGAGCGTATTGCTCTGCTGGCGATGTATCACGACGCGTCGGAAGTGCTTACCGGAGATCTGCCTACGCCAGTTAAATATTTCAACTCGCAAATTGCGCAGGAATATAAGGCGATTGAAAAGATTGCCCAGCAGAAGCTGATCGACATGGTCCCGGACGAGTTACGCGATATTTTTGAGCCGCTGATCGATGAACATCAGTACACAGAAGATGAAAAATTGCTGGTGAAGCAGGCTGACGCGCTGTGCGCCTATCTGAAGTGTCTGGAGGAACTGTCAGCGGGCAACAACGAATTTTTATTGGCAAAAACGCGTCTGGAGAAAACGCTGGAATCCCGCCGCAGCGAGGAAATGGACTACTTTATGCAGGTATTTGTGCCAAGCTTCCATTTATCGCTAGATGAGATCAGCCAGGATTCTCCTCTTTAACCCCATGCCGGGTGGCTGCCACGCCTTACCCGGCCGGGGCTTCTGTTTTCCCCATTAAAACGGGAACAGCACCGGTATTAACACTACGCATACCATCATCACCAGCACGGTGAAGGGCACGCCAATCTTGACGAAATCGCTGAATTTATAATTTCCCGGCCCCAGCACCAGCGTATTAACCGGTGACGAGACCGGCGTCATAAACGCCGCCGACGCCGCCATTGCCACCATCATCGCAAAGGGATAGGGTGAAACGCCCATGGATTTCGCCATCGCCAGCGCAATCGGCGCCATCAGGACTGCCGTGGCGGTGTTAGAGATAAAAAGTCCTATCGAGGCGCACATGACGAACAGGCATACCATCATCAGATACGGACCATATCCCCCGCCGACATCCATCAACCCTTTAACGATCATATCCACGCCACCGGTTTTCTGTAGCGCCAGCGCAAAAGGCATCATCCCGACTATTAAAATGATGCTCGGCCAGTGAATGGCTTTATAAGCGCTTTCGGCGTCTATGCAGCGGAATTTACCCATGAGCAGGCAGGCAATAATCGCCGCAACAGGATTGGGGATCTCGTCGGTAAGCATCAGCGCGACCATCAGCACCAGACAAAAAATCGCGTGGGGAGCCTGACTGTGGGCCGGAGAGGCATCACTTTCTTCGACAGGCATATTGAGCACCACGAAATCGCGGCCCTTCTGCCCGAGCTGGCTAATCAGCTTCCAGTTGCCCACCACCAGGAAAATATCTCCCAGCAGGATAGGTTCATCGACCACCGCGCCTTCCATTGCCACACCGTCGCGCTTCAAGCCGACAACGTTCAGACCATAGCGCGTGCGAAATCCCATTTCGCGCACGGTTTTACCCAGTAATTCCGATTCCGGGATCAGCGACACTTCGGCCATCCCCACATCCAACGCCTGGTCTGAGAAATACTCGCCGCGCAGCACCATCGGCTCCAGCAGCTGTTCGCTGCAGAACTCGCGCAGATCCACATCCGCCGTGGACATATCAATCAGCAGGACATCACGCGCACGGAATTCCGACACCCCATTCACGTTCACGATTACCCGGCGAAAGCGACGCCAGCGCTCCACGCCAATCACGTTCGCGCCGTAGCGCTCGCGCAGCCTGAGATCGTCCAGCCGCTGGCCGACCATCGGCGAACCGGGGCGGATAGCGAGGCGGCGAGCGCGCCCGGTCAGACGGTACTCTTTTATCAGATCGCGAAAGGTGCGGCGTTTCCAGCCGTCTTTGGTTTTATCCTGCTTCTCGCCCTTCAGGGCAAAGCGCGTCAGCAGCATATAGATAACGCCCATCACCAGAATCACCAGCCCAAGCGGAGTGACGCTGAAAAAGCTAAACCCCTCAAGCCCTTCGCGGATCAGTTCGCTGTTGACGACCAGGTTCGGCGGCGTGGCCACCAGCGTCATCATGCCGCTAATAAGTCCAGCAAAGCTCAGGGGCATCATCAGGCGCGACGGCGAGATGTGCATTCGCATAGAAACGCTAAGCACAACCGGAATGAAGATTGCAACTACGCCAGTGGAGCTCATAAACGCCCCCAGCCCGGCGACAGTCACCATCAGATAGACCAGCATTTTCGTTTCGCTACTGCCAGCAACCTTGACCAGCCACGTGCCCATAATGGTGGCTACGCCGGTGCGTACGAGGCCATCGCCAATGATAAACAGGGCGGCAATTAAAATAACGTTGGGATCGCTAAAACCGGAAAAGGCTTCCGCAAGCGTGAGGGTACCGCTGAGAACAAAAGCGACAATCACAAACAAGGCGACGGCATCCATGCGCACCTTGCCGGAAGCAAAGAGAATGATGGCGATTAAAAGCAGGCTGAGGACCCAAATCAGTTCACCGTTCACAACATATCCTTGTCAGAGGGGGAGAAAGGATTTTGCCATAAAAAAGCCCCAACAATGTGGGGCTAAATCATGGGATTACATTTTCAGCGAGACTGTTACAACTCCGCCTGGCGCCTTCGTGATAGCAAGCGCGGTCAGGGTGGTGAGCACAAAGTCCGCCTCGTCCAGCCGGGGGGAATCTGCCGGTACGTTGACGGCAATCACGCGGCTTCCGGCGTTTAGCCCTGCCAGTACACCCGCCGCGGCGTCTTCTACTACTACGCACTCTGCCGGTGCCAGGCCAAGCAGTTCAGCGCCCAGTAAAAATGCGTCCGGCTCAGGTTTGCCGCGCTTTACCCGCTCAGCAGTGATAAACACGTCTGGCGTCGGTAGACCCGCTGCCTTGTGACGGGCATGAGCAACAGGGATAGAGCCGGAGGTAACGATAGCCCAAGGGATCTGCGCTTCATTCAGATGCTCAAGCAGTTCGCGCGCGCCCGGCAACGCGGTAATGCCGTCGGTATCAGTCGCTTCGATTTGCTCAAGATAGCTGAACTCCGCCTGAATCTCTTCCTCAGAACGCCCTGCCAGGAAGTGTCGCAAGGAGGTAATGGCCTGTTTGCCATGGATGAAATTCAGTACGTCCTGATGGTCGATGCCATGCCTGTCAGCCCAATGGCACCACGAACGCTCCACAACCGGCAGCGAATCCACCAGCGTACCGTCCAGATCAAACAGAAAACCTTTACACTGCACACGCACCTCCGTCAGGCATTAATGATTTGTTGAATTTCGTTGCTGCTCAAATGGTACTGGCGCGGGCAGGAGTGCCAGACGCTCAGCATGCGCTGATATTTTTCCCACATTGGGGTCTGCGCGTTAAAGCCATGGGTGCCCGCATCAAAATGGGTATAGCGCCCTTCTGTATTCACCATAAAGCGGACATAGCTCAGATAGCGTGCTTCCGTTGCGGCATCAAAGCCTAAGAACGTTACGCGGCGCTCGTCAATCGATTGCTGATCCTTGAGATTTGTCCAGGAGACATGCAGCGCGTGATACATCTCCATGATGTCGATAACGATGCGGCAGGTTTCTTCTTTCAGCTCGCCAAACTCGCGGTCTAGTTCGCGCATCTGTAAACCAAACCCGCGTTCGACTATCGTTTGCAGGCGGCTGTAGCGCTCAGCGTTATCGGGATCAAGCATAGTCATCATCTTGTACTGGTTAGACAAAATCAGACGTTGAGCATGGGTCATTTCCATCTTTCGACTCCTGTAGCGCATTGCACTTTAAAAAAAAGACACGGTAACTGTTTGTTACTGTGCCTTCTTTTACTGGTCGTTTCGATGATCAATCACAAGTCATCGAGGAATGTTTTATCAAGTTGTTTAAAAGCCCGTTTTAAGGTGTCGGCCAGGGCCTGGTAATCTGGCTTGCCTTCAACGGGCGCGAGCGCCTGTCCCGCCTCTTCAAGTTTCCCACGGACTTCATAAAACCAGTGTAAAATAGTAGGCGGTAGCGGCGTGATTGAGCGTTTCCCTAACCACCACAGCCCCTGCATGGGCAGGCTAAGGGCAAACAGTGCGGTGGCAACAGCCGGGCCAAGCTGTCCACCCAGTGCAATTTGCCAACACAGGGTAAAGATGGCGACAGGTGGCATAAAACGAATCGCATAGCGCGTGGCGCGAATGACGCGATTGTCGATAAACATCGGCGCAAGGCGCTTTTCAAGTGGCCACGTCTTTGCGTAATGCTGCCCCCGGCGAAACAGACTGAAGAAGTTCACGGATGGGATTTCAGGTGTCGACATGGCTGTACCTCAACTTCACATATAAAAATTAAAATTTTTGTGCAAAACCACAACAGGCTATGACAACGTTCAAAATATTTTGTCATCGCTACCCCGTATCGGGTATTCTGTGCCAGCCTGATAGGGCCTTAGACGAGAATCATTAACTCGTCAAATTATCGCATATTATGCCATTGTCTGAAAAATGTTCAAAATGGCGTAAAATCATAGGTATTTCTTCCATCATGCCACAATGTTCGTTCGGCATGATGTTAATCATAAATGTCTGGGTCAGCATGCGTTACGCTAGTAGACTCACTGACGTTTTTTTAGCCACGTATCAATTATAGGTACTTCCATGTCGAGTAAGTTAGTACTGGTTCTGAACTGCGGTAGCTCCTCACTGAAATTCGCCATCATCGATGCGCTCAACGGTGACGAGTACCTCTCTGGTTTGGCCGAATGTTTCCATCTGCCTGAAGCACGTATCAAGTGGAAGATGGACGGCAGCAAACAAGAAGCGGCTTTAGGTGCAGGCGCCGCTCACAGTGAAGCGCTGAACTTTATCGTTAACACTATTCTGGCACAAAAACCAGAACTGTCTGCTCAGCTGACTGCGATTGGTCACCGTATCGTCCACGGCGGCGAAAAATACACCAGTTCCGTCGTGATCGACGAATCAGTGATCCAGGGCATTAAAGACTCTGCATCCTTCGCACCACTGCATAACCCAGCTCACCTGATCGGTATCGCTGAAGCGCTGAAATCCTTCCCGAATCTGAAAGACAAAAACGTGGCCGTATTTGATACCGCGTTCCATCAGACCATGCCGGAAGAATCTTACCTCTATGCGCTGCCGTACAGCCTGTACAAAGAGCACGGCGTACGTCGTTATGGCGCACACGGCACCAGCCATTTCTATGTGACTCAGGAAGCCGCGAAAGTCCTGAACAAGCCGGTTGAAGAAGTTAACATCATCACTTGCCACCTGGGCAACGGCGGTTCTGTTTCTGCGATCCGTAACGGTAAATGTGTTGATACCTCCATGGGTCTGACCCCGCTGGAAGGTCTGGTGATGGGTACCCGTTCCGGTGACATCGACCCGGCGATTATCTTCCACCTGCATGACACCCTGGGCATGAGCGTTGATCAGATCAACAAAATGCTGACTAAAGAGTCTGGCCTGCTCGGTCTGACCGAAGTCACCAGCGACTGCCGTTATGTTGAAGACAACTACGCAGACAAAGAAGACGCTAAACGTGCAATGGACGTTTACTGCCACCGTCTGGCGAAGTACATCGGCTCTTACACTGCGCTGATGGACGGTCGTCTGGACGCGGTTATCTTCACCGGCGGTATCGGTGAGAACGCGGCAATGGTTCGTGAACTGTCCCTGGGCAAACTGGGCGTTCTGGGCTTCGACGTCGATCACGAGCGTAACCTGGCTGCCCGCTTCGGCAAGTCTGGCTTCATCAACAAAGAAGGCACCCGCCCTGCTATCGTTATCCCAACTAACGAAGAGCTGGTCATCGCGCAAGACGCGAACCGTCTGACTGCCTGATTCCACACCGCCAGCTTAGCTGGCGGTGCTGTTTTGTAACCCGCCACAGTTTGGCGGTAACGAAAGAGGATAAACCGTGTCCCGTACTATTATGCTGATCCCTACCGGAACCAGCGTCGGCCTGACCAGCGTCAGCCTTGGCGTCATCCGTGCTATGGAACGCAAAGGCGTTCGTCTGAGCGTCTTTAAGCCCATCGCCCAGCCACGTGCCGGTGGCGATGCGCCAGACCAGACCACCTCCATTATTCGCAAGAACTCCAATCTGCCAGCGGCTGAACCGCTGAAGATGAGCCACGTTGAATCGCTGCTGTCCAGCAACCAGAAAGACGTGCTGATGGAAGAGATCATCGCCAACTACCACGCTAATGCGCAAGACGCAGAAGTGGTGCTGGTTGAAGGTCTGGTTCCAACGCGCAAACACCAGTTTGCTCAGTCTCTGAACTTCGAAATTGCAAAAACGCTGAACGCAGAGATCGTCTTCGTGATGTCCCAGGGTACCGATACCCAGGAACAGCTCAAAGAACGTATTGAACTGACTCGCAGCAGCTTCGGCGGCGCGAAAAATTCCAACATCACCGGCGTTATCGTTAACAAACTGAACGCCCCGGTTGATGAGCAGGGCCGTACTCGCCCTGACCTGTCTGAGATCTTCGACGACTCTTCTAAAGCAAAAGTCATCAAAGTTGACCCGGCTACCCTGCAAGAATCCAGCCCGCTGCCTGTTCTGGGCGCAGTGCCGTGGAGCTTCGATCTGATTGCAACCCGTGCAATCGATATGGCGCGCCACCTGAACGCGACCGTGGTTAACGAAGGCGATATCAACACTCGCCGCGTGAAGTCCGTGACCTTCTGTGCGCGCAGCATTCCGCACATGCTGGAACACTTCCGTGCAGGCTCCCTGCTGGTCACCTCCGCAGACCGTCCAGACGTGCTGGTTGCAGCATGCCTGGCAGCAATGAACGGCGTCGAAATCGGTGCCATCCTGCTGACCGGTGCCTACGAGATGGACCCACGCGTTAGCAAGCTGTGCGAACGCGCATTTGCGACTGGCCTGCCGGTCTTCATGGTGAACACCAACACCTGGCAGACCTCTCTGAGCCTGCAGAGCTTCAACCTGGAAGTGCCGGTTGATGACCACGAGCGTATCGAGAAAGTTCAGGAATACGTTGCTGGCTACATCAATGCTGACTGGATCGAATCCCTGACGGCAACCTCCGAGCGCAGCCGCCGTCTGTCTCCACCAGCCTTCCGCTACCAATTGACCGAACTGGCGCGTAAAGCGGGCAAACGCGTTGTTCTGCCAGAAGGCGACGAACCGCGTACCGTTAAAGCAGCGGCTATCTGTGCAGAGCGCGGCATCGCGACCTGTGTGCTGCTGGGTAACCCGGATGAGATCACCCGCGTTGCAGCGTCTCAGGGCGTTGAGCTGGGTGCTGGCATCGAAATCGTCGATCCAGAAGTGGTTCGCGAAAGCTACGTTGCCCGTCTGGTTGAGCTGCGTAAGAGCAAGGGCATGACCGAAGCCGTTGCGCGCGAACAGCTGGAAGACAACGTGGTGTTGGGTACGCTGATGCTGGAACAGGACGAAGTTGACGGTCTGGTTTCCGGTGCAGTTCACACCACCGCGAACACCATTCGTCCACCGCTGCAGCTGATCAAAACGGCACCGGGCAGTTCTCTGGTCTCTTCCGTCTTCTTCATGCTGCTGCCTGAACAGGTTTACGTTTACGGCGACTGTGCGATTAACCCGGATCCTACGGCAGAACAGCTGGCTGAAATCGCTATTCAGTCTGCGGACTCGGCGATTGCCTTCGGTATCGAACCACGCGTTGCGATGCTCTCCTACTCCACCGGCACCTCGGGTGCAGGTAGCGACGTAGAGAAAGTCCGTGAAGCGACCCGTCTGGCACAGGAAAAACGTCCTGACCTGATGATCGACGGCCCGCTGCAGTACGACGCCGCGGTCATGGCTGACGTTGCGAAATCCAAAGCGCCTAACTCGCCGGTTGCTGGTCGCGCTACCGTGTTCATCTTCCCGGATCTGAATACCGGTAACACCACCTACAAAGCAGTACAGCGCTCAGCAGACCTGATCTCCATCGGGCCAATGCTGCAAGGCATGCGCAAGCCTGTGAACGACTTGTCCCGTGGCGCGCTGGTTGACGATATCGTCTACACCATTGCTCTGACCGCGATACAGTCTTCACAGCAGCAGCAGTAATTTCTTCGCTGCACTAAAAAGGCGACCTACTGGTCGCCTTTTTTATTTACAGCAGCTCCCTCGCCGCCGCCACAATATCATGCGCCGTCAGACCGTACTCTTTTTGCAGGAAGTCCTGCGTACCCACCTGCCCATAACGCTCCTTCACGCCAACACGGCGCATCGGCACCGGACAGGTTTCCACCAGCACTTCTGCCACCGCTGACCCCAGCCCGTTATGAATGCTGTGGTTTTCGCAGGTGACGATGCGCCCGGTTTTCTCGGCATAGTTTTTCACCAGCATCCGGTCAATCGGCTTCAGGGTAAACATATCGATCACCGCAGCGCTTACACCCTCTTGTTCCAGCTGGCGCGCCGCTTCCAACGCTTCTGCCACCATGATACCGTTGGCAATGAGCGTAATATCGTTTCCCTCACGCAGCACGTTGCCTTTGCCGATGGTAAACGTCGAGCCCGGCGCATACACACTCGGGGCCTGCTTACGGATGGTACGTACCCAGTAGAAACCGTCGAGGTCGATAAGCTGGCGCAACACATCCTCAAACATCACCGCATCGGTCACTTCCAGCACCACGGAATGGGCCAGGCCGCGCACGATACCCATATCCTCAAACGACATATGTGTGCCGCCGTTATGACATGCCGTGACCCCGGCATCCGAAGCAATAACCTTCACATTATTGCGCTGGTAGTCCAGGGACATAAAAAGCTGATCGAAGCAGCGACGGCTGGCAAAGGCGGTAAAGGTATGTACGAACGGCTTGCGTCCGGTAAGCGACAGCCCTGCCGCCGTGCCGATGACGTTAGCCTCCATAATGCCGCAGTTAATCACGTGCTGCGGATAATCGCGCGCGACGCCGTCCATCGCCATTGAGCTCATCAGATCGGCTTCAAGCGCGATAATTTCGCTCCCCACCTCAATCTGTTCTGCCACAAATCCCGCGTAGACTTTACGCATCTCAACGGCGTCTTTCTGGCCTGCAGGTGCAACGTTAATCATGTGAAGCCTCCAGTTTGCGAATCGTCTGGCTGAGTGCCGCTTTGCTCTCCTCGGTCAATCGAAGATGGTGCGAATTGCTGAGCTGCTCCAGATACGGCACCCCCTGGCCTTTGATGCTGTCGAGGATCACTACCAGCGGACGCGCGTCTGCTGCGGGCACCAGGGACGTCACCTCCAGCAGCGCCGGAATGTCGTCCCCTTTCACGGTCACGACGTCATAGCCAAACGCACGGAATTTTCCTTCCAGGTCAAACGCGCTGATGATCTCGTCCAGCTCGCCATCCAGCTGCTGCTTGTTCCAGTCCACGAATATCGTCAGGTTGTTCAGACGATGGTGAGCAATAAACTGGAATGCTTCCCAGCACTGGCCTTCGTTCAGTTCGCCATCGCCCACGATGCAAAATACCCGGTTTGGCCTTCCTGCCAGCCTGTGTGACAACGCCATTCCGCCTGCGATCGAAATCCCCTGCCCCAGCGAGCCGGTGGTGGCATCTACGCCGCGGGTTTTCAGACGGTCCGGATGGCTTGGCAGCCGCGTGCCGTTCTGGTTGAGCGTGCTCAACTCTTCAACCGGGAAATAGCCCTTAATCGCCAGCGTACTGTACAGCGCCGGGCCGGCGTGGCCCTTCGACAGCACAAAGTAGTCGCGCTCTGGCCAGTCCGGATCCGCCGGATCAATTTTCATGACTGCGCCATACAGTACAGCCAAGGTTTCGACGACCGACATACTGCCGCCGTAGTGACCAAACCCAAGCTGCGTCAGCGATTTCAGGGTCTCAAGGCGGATTTGACGCGCCAGGTCAGTTATCTCTTTCTCATTCATGATTTGGCTCCGGTGTTTTCCTGCGCGTTATCATCCGCAGGTTTGTTTTTAGCGAACACGTTGTACACCACCAGGAGCGCGAACAACGCCACAACCAGCCCGGTGATGGCAAGCGGTGAGAGGAAGCGCGCCAGGTTGCCCAGCACAATCCCGACCGCGCCAAAGTCGGCATCTGAGAAGGTGGTATTAGCGAAACCAATCGCACCCAATACCGGCAGCAGCAGAACCGGCAGGAAGGTGATCAGAAGCCCGTTGGCGAAGGCACCGATCATCGCCCCGCGACGTCCGCCAGTTGCGTTACCGAACACGCCCGCAGTCGCACCGGTAAAGAAGTGCGGCACCACGCCCGGCAGGATCAGCACCCAGCTAAACTGGCCGCAGATGAACAGCCCCACCAGCCCGCCGAGGAAGCTGAACAGGAAGCCAATCAGCACCGCGTTTGGCGCATACGGATAGACCACCGGACAGTCCAGCGCAGGACGCGCATTGGGGACCAGTTTTTCAGAGAAGCCGGTAAAGGCCGGGACGATTTCTGCAAGAATCAAACGCACGCCCTGCAGAATGATGAACACCCCGGCCGCAAAGGTAATGGCCATGATGATGGCGTAGACCAGGTAGTTTTGCCCGCCGCTGAAGGTTGCCTCAACGTACTCACGCCCGGCGCTCACCGCCATGATTAGGTAGATAATCATCATGGTCAGCGAAATGGAGATAGAGCTATCGCGCAGGAAGCTCAGGTTCTTCGGCAGGTTCATCTCTTCAGTTGAGCGGGAGCCTTTTCCGAATTTGCTGCCAATCCAGCCCGACAGCACGTATCCCAGAGTTCCGAAGTGACCGAAAGCGATATCATCAGTGCCGGTAATGCGCTTCATATAGCGTTGCGCAATGGCCGGGAAAAAGGCCATCACCAGACCGAGGATCAGCGAGCCGGTAAAGACCAGACCGACGCCCTCAAAGCCTGCAACCGTCAGAATCACACCAATCATGCAGGCCATGTAGAACGTGTGATGTCCGGTCAGGAAGATGTATTTGAGGCGGGTAAAGCGGGCGACAATGATATTCGCCACCATGCCAAAAGCCATAATCAGTGCGGTCGATGCTCCGTATTTTTCCAGCGCAATCGACACAATTGCTTCATTGTTAGGAATAATGCCCTGGATATTAAAGGCGTGTTCAAACATACCGCCTAGTGGATTTAACGATCCCACCAGAACCGTGGCCCCACCGCCCAGTACGATAAAGCCAAGAATGGTTTTAATGGTGCCTTTTACCACATCGGAAAAGGATTTTTTCTGCGCGACCAGGCCAATTAATGCAATGAGGCCGACCAGTACCGAAGGAACTTTTAAAATATCAACAACGAAATTCAGCGTTTCAAGGATAAACATATCCACCTCGCCTAATCAGGATTATTGTCTTTCGAACCAGGCACGCAGCTGCGCTTCAAGTTCATTGATGTCGATGATGTTGTTGATCACCACCAGCTGGCTTTCCGGCACGCTGGCGCTGGCCGCAATGTCTTTCGCCATCACAAAAAGGTCGGCCGCGCCTGGCGTGGCGGAAGAGAGATCGGAGTGCTCAACCTCGGCTTCAATATCGAGTTTTTTGAGCACCTTTTTAATATTCATTTCGACCATAAAACTACTGCCGAGGCCGGAACCGCAAATAGCCATGATTTTCATTGTCGTCCCCTATTTTGAGTAAAGTTCGCCCCATCACGCTGGCGCGTAATGTTGTGATTAATCGGATGAAATAATTAAATCAGAAGCGGTCGATAATTGTTTTTATCTCCTCCAGGGTATTCGCCTGATGTAATTCAGCCATATCTTCGTCGCTGGAAAATAATTCCGCCAGCGCAGAGATCGTTTCGATATGACTGTGTTTGTCCGGTGCAGCGAGCATCACGATCACGTCAACGGGATCGAATTCTCCCGCACCGAATGAGACTCCCTGTTTCAGTTTTAATAATGAGAGGCCAAGTCCTTTCGCCCCTTCTTCAGGCCGCGCATGCGGCATGGCTAGCCCTGGTGCCAGCACATAGTAAGGCCCTAAGGCGTGGTGTTGGTCGACGATCGCCGTGACGTATTCTGGCGATATCACCTGCAAATCCAGCAGCGGTTTCGCGCACAGCGCCAATGCCTGGGACCAGTCCTCGACGCTATCGGCAAGCGTGATGGTTGTATCATATATCCACTTTTTGAGCACTTTGCCCCCCCGTCATAGCACCAAAGATGAGCAAACTTTATTCAACACAACACTCATTGGCTGCGATCGTGATCACAAAGATAGCGCTACCAACGATTAACATTCAGAAGTGTGATAGCGCTATCAAATTGATATCATCGTGTTAAATCACAGCAAAAAAAGGGATTTAAGGCGTATACTGCCTTTCACGTGAAGCGAAGGATGAAATTAGTCGCGTCCTGTCAGCAGGAAGATGTATGTCTCTAACCCGAAAAAGGCGCAGTACCGGCAAAGTGACACTCGCCGATGTCGCACAGCTTGCGGGCGTAGGTACGATGACCGTGTCACGTGCACTCCGCACGCCTGAACAGGTTTCCGATAAACTGCGTGAAAAAATTGAAGCCGCCGTGCAGGAGCTGGGCTATATGCCCAATTTAGCTGCCAGCGCCCTGGCCTCGGCCTCATCATGGACGATAGCCATGGTTGTCCCTAACCTTTCCGAAGCCGGGTGCTCGGAGATGTTTGCCGGACTGCAGCAGGTGCTACAACCTGCCGGGTACCAAATTATGCTGGCGGAATCCAGCCATCGTCTTGAACAAGAAGAAAAATTACTCGAAACCCTACTGGCGTCGAATATCGCCGCGGCGATATTACTCAGCGTTGAACACTCTGATACCGTCCGCCATTGGCTGAATAATGCCTCAATTCCGGTAATGGAGATGGGCGCGATGCGCGCCGACCCTATTGATATGAACATTGGGATCGATAACGTGGCCGCCATGTATGAGCTGACGGAAATGCTGATCCAGCGTGGCTATCAAAATATCGGCCTGCTGTGTGCGAACCAGGAACAGTGGATTTTCCAGCAGCATTTGCAGGGCTGGTACAAGGCAATGCTTCGCCACCATATGTCACCCAATCGGGTGATTAACGCCGCCATGCCGCCGACGTTTTCGACAGGCTCTGCGCAACTGCCCGAGTTTCTGCTGGCCTGGCCGGAGCTGGATGCGCTGGTCTGCGTTTCGGATGAACTGGCCTGTGGCGTGCTTTATGAGTGCCAGCGCCGGCGCATTAAAGTCCCCGATGATTTGGCCGTTGTGGGGTTTGGCGACAGCGACGTGAGCCGCGTCTGTCAGCCACCGCTGACGACAATGGCGGTACCCCATCGAAAGATTGGCATTGAAGCCGGAAGAGCGTTGCTTGAACGTCTGAATGACGGAGACTGGCGCGATCATAAACCTATCGCGTCCAGCCTCTGTTTGCGGGAAAGTTGTTAAGGCTTATTCAGCCTCTTCCTCTTTTTCCGGCTTACTTTCCGGTTTAGCGGATTCGTTTTTGGCGTTGCGGGTCATCCACAGCGCCAACGCTTTCAGCGAATCCGGCGTGAACTCGTCACAACGCGCGGTAATCTCTTCCGGCGTCATCCAGCTCACTTCACTGACCTCTTCTTCCCGCAGGGCGAAAGGTCCGTGAGAGACGCAGCTAAACAGCCCGCCCCAGACGCGGCAATTTTCGTCCTCGAAATAGAACTGGCCGTGTTCGGCAAACGGCACACCGGCAATGCCTAACTCTTCTTCTGCTTCACGACGTGCGGAATCCAGCAGCACTTCATCGGCCTGAACCACGCCGCCCGCAGTCGCATCCAACATACCGGGAAGAAAATCTTTGGTTTCAGTACGGCGCTGAACCAGTATTTTGCCCATACCGTCATGGACAACGATATAGGTTGCGCGGTGACGAAGACGCTCTGCGCGCATTTGTTCGCGGCTGGCCTGCGCGATTACTTCATTTTCTTCGCTGACAATGTCAACCCATTCAGTACTTGCCAAATGACTCTGCTCCACCATCGGGAAACCTTCTCGTCTAAGCGCTCTTTTGGCGCGTTTGCAGTTGAGGTGTAACTTACGGATTAATCGCTATCTGCGCAATAACTTGCTGATCATTAAGTGCGATAACGCTTAACGTATTCTCGTCCAGCATGCCGTAGCTGGCAGGATTCCCGCCTTTGGGTATGCTGACCGAACCAGGGTTAAAGTGATAAATCTCCCCGCGTTTTTCGGCGACCGGAATATGAGTATGACCGTAAATAAGGACATCGCCAGCCGCAAGCGCCGGGAGATTATCCGCGCCAAAAAGATGCCCGTGGGTTAAAAAAAGACGGCATTTTTCCAGAAGCACCTGTTGCCAGGGCGCCGTCATGGGAAACTGGAGCAGCATCTGGTCCACTTCACTGTCGCAGTTGCCGCGAACGGCGATGATACGGGAGGCAAAGGGGTTGAGCTTTTCCGCCACCTGAGCGGGTGCATAGCCTTCCGGCAGCGCATTGCGCGGGCCATGGTTTAACACATCGCCCAGAATCACCAGCCACTGCGCCTCGCTTTGGACAAACAGTGAAAGAACACGCTCGGTAGCAGGCAGCGATCCATGGATATCCGACGCAAACATCAGTTTCATCAGTAACTCCTCAGAAAATCAGATGCCCATATCATACCTGAAGCGCCAGGCCTGTTCAGCCCACACGCTTAGCGGAGAGTGCCACATAGCGCTGTACAGAGGCGCGTTGCCACTGGAATGCGGCATAATCCACCAGCAGCGGTGGAACATCGTCACCGTTGAGGATCAGACGGTTCAGCATGATTGCCAGATCGGTATCGGCAATACACCACTCGCCAAACAGGTTTGGGTTGCCATGGGCCAACAACGCGGAGGCAGTCTTAATCAGCTTTTGCGCACTGGCGCTCCCCTCAGCGCTGAGGGCGGGCTTTTTCACCCCGGCAAAGACGACATCGGTGGAACGCTCAACGCGGATTGGCAGCAGATCGCTGCGCAACCAGGCCTGGATCTGACGCGCACGCGCACGCTTTTGCAGATCGTGAGGGTAAATCCGCTCCCACTCGGGCGGCGCGAAACGATCTTCAAGATATTCATCGATCGCTGAGGATTCGCTTAATTCAAAGTCATCCACTTCCAGCATTGGCACGCGTCGGGTCAGAGCATATCCCTTCCACTGCGGATTAAGGTGTTCGCCACCGTCCAGATCGACCGTCTTTAAGGTAAACGTCAGCCCTTTTTCAGCCAGCGCCACGTACGCGCTCATGACATACGGTGAAAAGTAACGGGAATCGGACCACAGTGTAATAGCAGGCTGGTTCATAACTTCCTCATCGACTCATCGGTTTTCACTCAACATATAATCTCTTTACCCTGCTGTCACTTGATGAAAACTCACGATTTGCAACAAGCACCTATACTCAATTGTCATGGCACCACTATTCGCACGGACAGGAGTTGAGAATGATCGACCTTTACTATGCCCCTACCCCAAAAGGCCATAAGATTACCCTCTTTCTGGAAGAGGCCGAAGTAGAGTACCGGATCGTTCGTGTCGACATTAGCAAGGGTGACCAGTTCAGGCCGGTTTTTCTGGCTATCTCACCCAACAACAAAATTCCTGCGATTATCGATAACCTTCCCGCTGACGGCGGCAGGCCGTTGAGCCTGTTTGAGTCCGGGGAGATTTTGCTTTATCTGGCCGAGAAAACCGGCAAACTGCTAAGCAGCGAATTGCGCGAGCGCCATCAAACGCTGCAGTGGCTCTTCTGGCAGACGAGCGGCCTGGGCCCAATGCTCGGACAAAACCACCACTTTACCGCCTATGCTCCGCAACCCATCCCTTACGCTATCGAACGCTATCAGGTTGAAACCCAACGTCTTTACGGCGTATTGAACCAAAGGCTGGAGAAAACGCCCTGGCTCGGGGGCGAACACTACAGCATTGCCGATATCGCCTGCTGGCCGTGGGTGAACACGCATGAACGCCACCGTATCGATCTCGCCTCTTATCCGGCGGTTAACAACTGGTTCGAGCGCATCCGCACCCGTCCAGCTACCGAGCGCGCCATGCAAAAAATCCACGATATTTAAGCCGGTCCCCTGATGTGCGCAGATGTTGCACTCATGTATTATGGAGCGGAAATCCAGACACGGAGAAGACCTGCAATGTCGCAGCATGACGCTATTATACGTATAAAAAACTTACGCTTACGCACCTTCATTGGTATCAAAGACGAAGAGATCGCCAATCGTCAGGATATCGTTATTAACGTGGTGATCCACTACCCGGCAGACAAGGCGCGCGCCAGCGAAGACATCAATGACGCGCTGAACTATCGCACTATTACCAAAAGCATCATCCAGTATGTTGAGAACAACCGCTTTTTCTTACTGGAAAAATTAACTCAGGATGTGCTCGATATCGCACGCGAGCATAGCTGGGTCACATATGCTGAAGTAGAGATCGATAAACTTCACGCCCTGCGCTATGCCGACTCTGTCTCAATGACGTTAAGCTGGCAGCGCCAGGCGTAAACCTGGAGGTTGTATGAAGATTCTGCTGACCGGCGGTACGGGCCTGATTGGTCGCCATCTCATTCCACGCCTGCAGGCGCTGCATCACGACATCACCGTGGTCACGCGCAGTCCGGAGAAAGCCCGTCAGGCGCTGGGGACGGGCGTCGATATCTGGAAGGGGCTAACTGAGCAGCAGAATCTGGACGGCTTTGACGCCGTCATTAACCTCGCGGGAGAACCCATTGCCGACAAACGCTGGACAGAAGAGCAAAAACAGCGGCTGTGCAGCAGCCGATGGAACATCACCGAAAGGCTGGTTGAGCTTATCCGTAACAGCCATACCCCACCGTCGGTATTTATTTCCGGCTCGGCGGTGGGATACTACGGCGACCTCGGCGAGGTAGTCGTTACCGAAGAAGAGCCCCCGCACAACGAGTTTACGCATAAACTCTGCGCCCAGTGGGAGCGTATCGCCTGCGCTGCGCAGAGCGATAGCACACGTGTCTGCCTGCTGCGTACGGGCGTGGTGCTTGCGCCAAAAGGCGGCATTTTGGGCAAAATGCTTCCCCCCTTTAAGCTCGGGCTCGGCGGGCCGATCGGCAATGGTCGCCAATATATGGCGTGGATCCATATCGACGATATGGTCAACGGTATTCTCTGGCTGCTCGATAACGACCTGCGCGGGCCGTTTAATATGGTCTCGCCATACCCTGTGCGGAACGAACAGTTCGCCCATGCGCTGGGACATGCCCTGCATCGCCCGGCGGTGTTGCGCGTGCCCGCTACCGTGATTAGGCTGCTAATGGGCGAATCATCGGTGCTGGTCCTGGGCGGACAGCGGGCGTTGCCAAAACGGCTTGAGGCGGCGGGATTTGCCTTTCGCTGGTATGACTTAGAAGAAGCCCTGGGGGATGTGGTGCAGTGAATATGTTACAGTTATACGTCATGTTCCGATGATATGGCGTAACAATGGCAACCATCACCACACCCCGTCTGCACCTCACTCCTTTCGAACCCACGGACTGGGCGTTTTTCCGCTCTCTGCGGGAAGACCGCAATATCATGCGTTACATGGCCGCCATCGCCCCGGAAAAAGAAACCCGCCGCGTGTTTGCCGCTCGTATAGCAGCGGCGCATGTTTTTGTGATTCGCTTTCGTGATGATGACACCCCGCTTGGCGATATTGGCCTGAAAATCAGCGCAGAAAACCGTGAAGAGGCGGATATCGGCTATACCGTCGTGCCTGCCGCGCAGGGTAAGGGCATTGCCAGCGAGGCGCTGAGCGCAGTGTGCGACTACGCCTTTAATCAGACGAGCGTGAAAGCGATTAACGCCTATGTGCTGGCGGACAACGGCGGATCGGTCCGGGTGTTAGAGAAAGCAGGTTTTGTGCGCACGCAGGTGCTGGAGAAGGCGTACGAAATAGACGGGGTGCGGTATGACGACTGGGTATATCGGCTGGAGTGCGGTGCGGTTTAATCTCCTCAATCTCGCCCTCTCCCTAAAGAGGAGAGGGCGAAAGGCAAAACTACTTTAACGATCCCTTCAGGAACTGCTGCAGACGCGGGCTTTGCGGGTTCGCCAGCACCTCATCCGGATGACCCTGCTCTTCAATTTTCCCCTGATGCAGGAAGATGACGTGATTCGAGACGTTACGGGCAAAGCCCATCTCGTGCGTCACTACCACCATCGTTTTGCCCTCTTCGGCCAGCTTCTGCATGATGCGCAGCACTTCGCCGACGAGTTCTGGGTCCAATGCAGACGTCGGTTCGTCAAACAGTAATACTTCTGGCTCCATTGCCAGCGCGCGCGCAATGGACACACGCTGCTGCTGGCCGCCGGACAAGTGTACCGGGTACTTCATCTGCTGGCGCTCATCGATACCCACTTTCGCCAGATACTTCACCGCGCGCTCGCGGGCTTCCTGCTTGTTCAGACCCAGTACCTGAACCGGTGCTTCCATGACGTTCTCCAGCACCGTCATATGGCTCCAGAGGTTAAAATGCTGGAATACCATCGTCAAGCGCGTGCGCAGCAGACGCAGCTGATGCTTATCCGCCACCTTCAGCTGACCGTCTTTATCACGCACCAGGTTGATATTCTGCCCGCTCACCACGATTGAACCTTCGCTCGGTTTTTCGAGGAAGTTAATGCAGCGCAGGAAGGTACTTTTACCGGAACCGGATGAGCCAATAATACTGATCACATCGCCCGCGTTAGCCTGCAGCGACACCCCTTTCAGCACTTCATGTTCGCCGTAGCGTTTGTGCAAGTCGATAACGTTTAGTTTGTTCTCAGCCATCATAATTCTCAGTGCGTCGAAGAAGGTTTTATATGCTGCAGCCAGCGTTTTTCAGCCTTGCGGAACAGGCTAATGAGGACGTAGGAAATAATCAAATAGAGCACCGCCGCAATGCCAAACGCGGTAAACGGCTGATAGGTCGCAGAGTTAATGTCACGGGCGATCTTCAGCAGGTCCGGCACTGTTGCAGTAAACGCCAGCGCGGTGGAGTGCAGCATGAGGATCACTTCGTTGCTGTAAGCAGGCAGCGCGATACGCAGCGCCGACGGCAGAATAATGCAACGGTAAAGCTTCACCGACGAGAATCCGTACGCGCGCGCCGCTTCGATTTCACCGTAAGGCACGGAGCGAATAGCCCCCGCGAAAATCTCGGTGGTGTAGGCACAGGTGTTGAGCGTCAGCGCCAGCACGGTACAGTTCAGTCCGCTGCGGAAGAAGGCGTTCAGCATCTCGGTGCCTTTCACGATCTCCAGCGTGTACATCCCCGAATAGAACACCAGCAGCTGTACGTACAGCGGCGTACCGCGGAACACGTAGGTAAACAGCCAGATAGGGAAACGAATGTATTTATTGTTCGACACGCGACCAATGGCCAGAAACACCGCCAGAATGCCGCCCATTACCACGGAAGAAATCAGCAGCCATAGCGTGATCGCCACGCCGGTAAAGCGATAGCCGTCCGTCCACAGCAGCGATTTCCAGTATTCCTGAATAATCTCAATCACAGGTCAGCCCTCTTCACACCCACGGAGTAGCGACGTTCTAGCAGAAGCAGCACACCATTGGAGACGGTCGTAAAGACCAGATAGATGACGCCACACACCACCGCAAAGTAGAACGGTTCCCAGGTACTTTTACCGGCCAGCTGCGTCGCTTTCACGACATCTTCCAGGCCCAGCAGAGAAACCAGTGCCGTCGCCTTGAGGATTACCTGCCAGTTGTTACCGATACCGGGAAGCGCAAAGCGCATCATGGCCGGGAACATGATTCGGCGAAACGTCTGTGAGGAGGTAAAACCAAATGCGGTCGCCGCTTCAATATGCCCTCGCGGCACGGCCATGTAAGCCCCGCGAAAGGTTTCCGTGAAGTACGCCCCGTAGATAAATCCGAGGGTAATAATACCGGCCACCATCGGGTCGATATCAATTTGTCCCATACCGATCGCATCCGTCACGCTGTTTAGCGCAATCTGCAGGCCGTAAAAAATCAGCAGCATCAGCACAAGATCCGGAACGCCGCGAATCAGCGTGGTATAGCCTTCAAAAATCAGCGCCAGCGGCTTATTCGCTGAAAGCTTTGCCCCAGCGCCCGCCAGGCCTATCAGCACAGCCAGTACCACGGAGCTTAACGCCAGCTCAAGGGTGACAAGCGCGCCTTGTAAAATAACGCCAGAAAATCCGTACAGCATAGCGTGCCCTGTCGTGTCGTGAGTGGTAGAACCGTGTCTTATCCCCTCCCTCCGCGGGAGGGGCCGCACGTTATTTGACGGGGCAATTAGCCGCCGTAAACATTAAAATCGAAGTATTTTTTCGCCAGCTTGTCGTAGGTGCCATCAGCGCGCATTTCAGCAAAGGCTTTGTTCAGCGCTTCGCGCAGTTCATTGTCTTCTTTGCGCAGACCCATACCGGTGCCCACACCAAAGAGTTTCTCGTCTTTAATGGACGGACCGCCGAACTTGTAATCTTTACCGATCGGCTGTTTCAGGAAACCTTCGCTCGCGGCGACTTCATCCTGGAACGCGGCGTCAATACGGCCAGCCGTCAGGTCTGCATAGATGTTTTCCTGGCCCTGGTACGAGACGATTTCAATGCCTTTCGGTGCCCAGTGGACATTGCCGTAGGTTTCCTGCGTGGTGCCCTGCAGCACGCCCACGCGCTTGCCTTTCAGCGAGTCAATCGTTGGCTGAATGTCAGAGGCATTCGCCACGACCAAACGGGAGTCTGCCGCATAGAGTTTGTCAGTAAAGGCAATCTCCTGCTGACGCTTTTCAGTGATGGAGAGAGAAGACATGATGACGTCGATTTTCTTGGCTTTCAGCGATGGGATCAGCGCGTCCAGCGGGTTCTCAACGTAGGTACATTGTGCTTTGATGCGTTTGCACAGCTCGTTGGCCAAATCAATGTCAAAACCGACCAGTTCACCCTTCGTATTCTTCGATTCGAACGGGGCATAGGTAGGATCGGTACCAATACGAATTTTTTGCGGAATGGCTGCGAATGCCGCGGTAGCGCTGGAAAAGGCGAGCACCAGAGAAAGTGACAACACGAGTTTTTTCATATCTGTCCTCAACAAACTGTCTTTATACGGGTTTTTACGACGACGGGGTGTCGTTAATGTGCCATTAATCCCCATAGTCAGGCAAAGAATAATGCCTTCCACACGGGATTTTTTGCATTATAAATGCGTAAGTATGCACAAGGCGATCCAATACAGTGCATGAATTGCACTGTATTGGATCATAAACCCTGGCAACGCACCTTATTGGTGCATCGCCATCGTGCGTTAGTCACCGTACACGTTGAAGTCGAAGTATTTCTTCGCCAGTTTGTCGTAAGTACCGTCTTTGCGCAGCTCGGTGAAGGCTTTGTCAAAGGCAGCTTTCAGCTCGGTATCGTCCTTACGCAGGCCAATACCGGTGCCGTCACCAAAGTATTTTTTGTCTTTAACAGACGGGCCCGCAAACGCGAATTCTTTACCTGCAGGCTGCTTGAGGAAGCCTTCGCTCGCGGCAACCTCATCCTGGAACGCCGCATCCAGACGGCCCGCCGCCAGGTCAGAGTAAATCAAATCCTGGTTTTGATAAGCCACCACGTCTACGCCCTTCTCGCGCCAGTTGGCATTCGCAAAACCTTCCTGAGTAGAGCCCTGAAGCACACCCACATGTTTGCCTTTCAACGAGTCGATGGTCGGCTGAATAGGAGAACCTTTGGCCGCAATCAGACGGGAATCCGCAGCATAGAGCTTGTCAGAGAAGGCAATCTCCTGCTGACGTTTTTCGGTGATGGAGAGAGAAGAGATAATGGCGTCAATTTTCTTGGCTTTCAGCGACGGGATCAGCGCATCAAAGTCGCTGCCCACCCATGTGCATTTCACTTCCATGCGTTTGCACATTTCATTTCCCAGATCGATATCGAACCCAACAAATTCGCCTTTCGCATCCTTGGATGAGAATGGTGCGTAAGTTGCGTCCGTACCGATACGAACTGTCTGTGGCAGTGCCGCATAGCTACCTGCTGCTGCACTTAACCCCACGAGCAAAGACAGAGCCAGAACCGTCTTCTTCATACATTTACCCTCAAGTACCGTGATTTTATTATGTATTGTGTTGTGTGTTGTGTTGCAGGCTTCTCTTGCAGGTCTTATGCCACATTGCCGTCTGGTCAAAAATTCGACGTTAAATATGTTAATAAAACGTTGCGATATTGCCTTAATGAGGAAAGATAGCAGGTCTGCCGAACGAACCGCAGAGGGAAAAAGGGAAAAAACGAATTAAATGTCGAGGATATGATCGCGGTTGCAGTTTTGCCCTGTAACAGGGCAAGTTGTCTTTCCATGCACGCTAGTTGTGCACGCCCTCATGCACCCTGCCAGCGGGTGAAGAGGTCTTCCGGCAGGTCGATATCAAACTGGTCCAGCACGCGGTTGACCGTCTGGTTGATCACGTCATCAAGCGTTTGCGGGCGATGATAGAACGCGGGAACCGGGGGCATAATCACCGCGCCCAGCTCGGCAGCCTGGGTCATTAAACGTAAGTGCCCCAAATGCATCGGCGTTTCGCGCACGCACAAAACAAGCGGACGTCGCTCTTTGAGCACCACGTCGGCTGCACGCGTTACCAGCGTATCGGTATAGCTGTTCACAATGCCGGAGAGGGTTTTAATGGAACAGGGCAGGATCACCATCCCCGCCGTTTTAAACGAGCCGGAGGAGATGCTGGCGGCGATATCACGGGCATCGTGAACCACATCAGCCAGGGACTGCACATCGCGCAGGGAGAGATCGGTTTCAAGGGAAAGGGTCTGACGCGCCGCCTGGCTCATGACCAGATGGGTTTCCACTTCTGCTACGTCACGCAGTACCTGCAACAGACGTACGCCATAAACCGCGCCGCTGGCACCGCTGATCCCTACAATGAGTCGTTTCATGATTTTTGCCCTTGCTGATTTCAGGGCTGACTGTGCAGGATTTTACGGGGAGTTGCAAGTGAGGGCGAACGCCCTCACTTGCGGAGACATCAACCTTCGTTGTGCATCTCTAAGCTTTCAAGATCGTTCTGCAGCTGGACAGCTTTCGCATCGTCATTACGCAGTGAATCAAGGTAGTCGAGATACTGCTGATCAACGTCTTTGGTGACATAAACGCCGTTGAACACCGAGCATTCGAACTGCTGAATATCCGGGTTCTCAGCGCGCACCGCGTCGATCAGATCGTTCAGATCCTGGAAAATCAGACCGTCGGCCCCGATGATTTGACGAATCTCGTCCACTTCACGGCCATGAGCGATCAGCTCCGTCGCGGTTGGCATATCAATGCCGTACACGTTCGGGAAGCGGATTTCCGGTGCCGCAGAGGCCAGGTACACTTTTTTCGCACCGGCTTCACGCGCCATCTCGATAATCTGCTCAGACGTGGTGCCACGCACAATAGAGTCATCCACCAGCAGCACGTTCTTGTCGCGGAATTCTGCACGGTTGGCGTTCAGTTTACGGCGCACGGACTTACGACGCAGCTGCTGGCCCGGCATGATGAAGGTGCGGCCAACGTAGCGGTTTTTAACGAAGCCCTGACGGTATGGCTTATCCAGTATGCGGGCAATTTCCAGCGCGATGTCGCAGGAGGTTTCCGGGATAGGAATCACCACGTCAATGTCCAGGTCGTCCCACTCGCGGGCAATTTTCTCGCCCAGCTTGGTCCCCATATTCACGCGCGCGCTGTATACGGAAATTTTGTCGATAAACGAGTCCGGGCGAGCAAAGTAAACGTATTCGAACAGGCACGGGTTGCTGACCGGGTTATCTGCACACTGGCGGGTGAACAGCTGGCCCTTCTCAGTGATGTAAACCGCTTCGCCCGGCGCAACGTCGCGCAGGAATTCAAAGCCCAGGGTATCCAGCGCCACGCTTTCAGAGGCCACCATATATTCGGTACGGCCATCGCCAAGATCGCGCTTACCGAGCACCAGCGGACGAATGCCGTTTGGATCCCGGAAGGCAACCATCCCGTGACCGATAATCATCGCCACACAGGCGTATGCACCGCGGATCAGGCGGTTTGTCGCGGCAACGGCAGCAAAGATGTTGTCAGCTTCCAGCGGGTAGTGACGGAAATTATCCAGCTCGCTGGCAAAAATATTGAGCAGGATTTCAGAATCAGAGGTGGTGTTAATGTGGCGACGTTTCTCTTCGAACAGCTTCTTACGCAGCTCATGCGCGTTGGTCAGGTTGCCATTGTGGGCAAGCGTGATGCCATACGGTGAGTTGACGTAGAAAGGCTGAGCCTCAGAGGCGCTGGAACTGCCAGCAGTAGGATAACGAACGTGACCAATCCCCATATTACCTTGCAGACGCTGCATATGGCGAGCTTCAAACACATCGTTTACCAGGCCATTCGCCTTGCGTAAACGGAAGCAGTTGTGTGCATCAATGGTGATGATACCCGCAGCATCCTGACCACGGTGCTGGAGCACCGATAACGCGTCATAAATAGACTGGTTTACCGGCATGAAACCGGCGATACCGACAATACCGCACATTCGTCTTTTCCTCGTTAAGCCACATCTCAGAGCTTACGCCCTGGGCAAGAAACTCGACGAGCTTTGCAGATAGTCAAAGAACCATCTGATGATGAAGCTGAATTCTGGAATCAGCTGCGATTTCTGCCAGTCTTCACTTTTTGAAAACCCGGTAAAGGTATCCAGGAAGAACAGTATCGCGGCCACAATCAGCACGCCTCGCAGTGCGCCGAAACAGATCCCGAGCACCCTGTCCGTTCCTGACAGACCGGTTTTCTCGACCAGCTGACCTATCACGTAATTGACGATAGCGCCAACAATCAGCGTCGCGATAAACAGCACCGCGATGGCGATTCCGTTTCGGACCAGTTCATCTTCAAAGCCCGTGAACCAGACAGACAGGTAAGTGTAGTAATGACTGGCAACAAAGAAAGCACAACCCCATGTTACCAGCGATAACGCTTCACGAACAAAGCCACGGATCAGGCTAACCAGACAGGAAAAACCAATCACCGCAATGATGGCGTAATCAATCCAGACCATATGTGTCCCACGATTTAACGCCCTGTCATCCAGTTCGGGGCGAATTCTAACAGAAAAAGAAAACGTTTGCGTAGGGATTTCCTTCCCGCGCGTAAATAAAAAAGGCGCTGAAAAAATGTTCAACGCCGTCCCTTTCCGCCTCTCTCTTTAAGGGAGCAGGTCGGACTTAGTTCGCACTATAGTTCATCACCACGCCGCTCAAACCGGAGATTTGCTTCAGTTCACCCAGTGAACCTTTCAGCTTATCTTTAGAGGCTTCCGGGCCCACAAGGATACGGGTAATTTTACCCTGCACCGGTGTGGAAGGTGAAGTGTAAACACGGTATCCCGCAGCGCGCAGTTTACCCACTACCTCGTTGACTTTATCGGCATTTTTAAGCGCGCCGAGCTGGACAACATAGGCTTTAGCCGTTGGCGCAGCATCTGGCTGAGTCGATTTTGCCGGAGGCGGCGTCTCTGACGCGGCGGCCAGCTGCTCTGCGGTTTTATCACGCTGTGGCTTAGGCTGCGGTTTCTCAACGGGCTTTGGTTTTTCTACCGGTTTTGGCTGCTCAACCGGAACAGGATCGATCTCACTGTTGGTATTCGCCGCCAGACGCGACGGGTCCAGCGATGGTGCAGCCGCATCACCTGCGCGCACCTCTTCGGCAGCACCTTCCGGCGGCTGGGCAGGAAGCGCCTGCGTTGCAGCAGGCAGCATATCCGGCTCGTCGCGATCGCCCGGTTTTGGCACCAGCGGAATGGCTGCAAACTCATCCTGATAATGTTTTTTCTGCCCGTCGAGCAGTCCCGGAAGAATAATCACCCCGAGCGCGACCAGCACAATGGTTCCTGTTAAACGGTTCTGAAACTTACTCGCCACCGGTTCTCCCCGCGTCCATTACTTCCATGACATGTGCCACCGTGTGGAATGACCCACACACCAGCACGGTATCTTCTGGTTTAGCATCCGCCATCACGGCATGCCAGGCCTGAACCACGCTTGTAAAGATTTTGCCTTCGCTGAGATGTTCCATCAACTGTTCAGCAGTGGCGCCACGTGGCCCTTCCAGAGGAGCACAATACCAGCTATCGACCACAGTCTCCATGCAGGCAAGCGTACCGCCGATATCTTTATCATGAAGCATACCGATAACCGCCAGCACGCGCCCAGTTTTTGGTAACGATTTGAGACGTCCTGCGAGATACGCCGCCGCATGCGGGTTGTGCGCCACGTCCAGAATCACCCGCGGTGACTCGCTGACAATCTGAAAACGTCCCGGCAGGATCGCGTTCTGAATGCCCTCACGAATGGCCTGCTCGCTGACCTTCAGTCCACTGGCACGCAGCGCCGCCAGCGCGGTCGCCGCGTTAGGCTGCGGTACCTGCGGCAGCGGCAGGTTGTCCAGTGTGCCTTGGGTATCGCAGAAACGCCAACCGCCGTCCTGAACCTCATACTGCCAGTCTACGCCGCGGCGCAAAAGCTGAGCGCCCTTCTCTTTTGCAACATCTGCAATGGTGTGCGGCATGTCAGGTTCACCCACGACGGCAGGCTTGCCCGCGCGGAAAATACCGGCCTTCTCGCGGCCAATGCTTTCGCGATCTGGCCCCAGCCAGTCGATATGGTCCAGCGCGATGCTGGTGACCACGGAAACATCAGCATCCACCATATTGGTGGCATCAAGACGCCCGCCGAGACCGACTTCAAGGATCACCACGTCCAGCTGGGCCTGTTTAAACAGCCACAGCGCCGAAAGCGTACCGTATTCAAAATAGGTTAATGAGATCTCACCGCGCGCGGCTTCAATTTCCGCAAACGACGCCGCGTGCGCCGATTCCGGCAGCTCGGTATTCTGCACGCGTACCCGCTCGGTATAACGCACCAGGTGCGGAGAGCTGTACACCCCCACCCTGTAGCCAGCGGCCATCAGGACAGATTCCAGCGTACGGCAGGTGGTGCCTTTACCGTTGGTGCCTGCAACGGTAAACACGAAGGGGGCTGGCTTCAGCACGTCGAGACGCATCGCGACCTGGCTTACGCGCTCAAGCCCCATATCGATGGTTTTACTGTGCAGATTTTCCAGATAAGAAAGCCACGCGACCAGGGGCGACGTGGCTTGGGGAATGCTTTTATTTTCCATGATGCCCGGTTCTTTAACGGTTTAGAAAGCAAAAGGGCAGCGCCGACCGGCCCTGCCCTTTTCAGTTATCAGGCCTCGGGTTCCTGATCCGGTACAACCACGCCTTCGCGCGGCTCATCCGGGCTCGGCGACGGAAGATTCATCAGCTTCGCCAGAACGCTTGCCAATTTCAGGCGCATTTCCGGACGGCGGACGATCATGTCGATAGCGCCTTTCTCGATGAGGAATTCACTGCGCTGGAAGCCCGGCGGCAGTTTTTCTCGAACGGTCTGTTCGATTACGCGAGGACCGGCAAAGCCAATCAGCGCTTTTGGCTCAGCGATGTTCAGATCGCCCAGCATCGCAAAGCTTGCAGATACGCCACCCATGGTTGGGTCGGTCAGCACAGAGATGTACGGCAGACCACGTTCCTGCATTTTTGCCAGCGCCGCAGAGGTTTTCGCCATCTGCATCAGGGACATCAGCGCTTCCTGCATACGCGCGCCGCCCGAGGCGGAGAAGCAGATCAGCGGACAGTTGTCTTCAAGAGCCTGCTCAACAGCACGTACGAAACGCGCGCCGACCACTGAACCCATTGAGCCGCCCATAAAGGAGAACTCAAACGCTGCAGCAACAACCGGCATCTCGTGCAGGGTGCCTTTCATGACGATCAGGGCGTCTTTCTCGCCGGTCTCTTTCTGGGCAGAGGCCAGACGATCTTTGTATTTTTTGGAATCGCGGAACTTCAGCACATCTTTCGGCTCAAGCTCGCTACCCAGTTCTACCAGAGAACCTTCGTCCAGCAGGCTATGCAGGCGGTTACGCGCCGACATACGCATGTGGTGGTCACATTTAGGACAAACCTCAAGATTGCGTTCCAATTCTGCACGATACAGAACCTGGCCGCAGCTATCACACTTCGTCCACACCCCTTCAGGAATGCTCGCTTTGCGAGTCGGGGTAATGTTGCTTTTAATTCGTTCAATCCAGCTCATTGATAACCTTTCTGCCTGAACCTGGTCGTATGCCAGTTTTGCTATAAGAGGCGAATAATGCCATTTTTGCCTCCAACAGACCATGAATGTTGCACATTAAAACATAACAGCCCGAAACTTTGGATAAAAAAGTGGTCGAACCGCCGATGCGCATTTACTTCGTTTGTTTTGCTGCCGCACGTCTGTGACGAATAATTTCAATCACGCCTGGCAATACAGAGAGAACAATAATCGCTACAATCAGTAACTTAAGGTTTTCCTGAACGACCGGAAGATCGCCAAACAGATAGCCCGCGTAGGTAAAGAGCAGCACCCACAGCAGCGCACCAACCACGTTATACATTGCAAAATGACGATAGGACATATGTCCCATTCCCGCCACAAACGGCGCAAATGTACGCACAATAGGCACAAAGCGCGCAAGGATAATGGTTTTACCGCCATGGCGTTCATAAAACGCGTGGGTCTTGTCTAAATAGCTGCGGCGGAAAATTTTCGAATTCGGATTACTGAATAGCCGTTCACCAAACACTCGCCCAATGGTGTAATTGACCGCATCGCCGATAATCGCCGCGATAATCATCAGTGCCACCATCAGGTGCACATTCAGATCGTTGGTTGGCAGCGCTGACAGCGCACCTGCCACAAACAGCAGTGAATCCCCCGGAAGAAACGGCGTGACGACAAGGCCAGTTTCGCAAAACAGGATCAGGAACAGAATGGCGTAGACCCAGACGCCATACTGCGCGACCAGCTCCGCCAGGTGAACATCAATATGCAAAATGAAATCAATCAGAAAACGTATTACGTCCATATTGTTTAAGCCTTAATTGCACCTTCGTTTAGTCCGCTAAAAACAGCGGGCCCATTGGCGGTTTTGGCAGGTCAAACCGATCCGGGTAGTCCACCGAGACCAGATACAGCCCTTCCGCTTTCGCCGTTGCTGCTGCAAGCGTTCTGTCCTTCGCTGCCAGCAGTTCTGCAATCCAGCTCTCCGGCTGGTGTCCGGCACCTACTTCCATCAGGCTGCCTACAATATTCCGCACCATATGATGTACAAAGGCATTGGCTTTGATATCCACCACCACATACGCGCCAAAACGGCTGACGTTTATGTGCATGACATTACGCCACGGCGTACGGGACTGACACTGCACCGCACGGAACGACGTAAAGTCATTTTCTCCTAACAACGACTGCGCCGCACGATGCATACGATCTGCATCCAGCGGTTCATAAAAATGCGTTACGCCCTGGCTTAACACCGCAGGACGCAGGCGCTGGTTATAAATGACGTAGCGGTAGCGGCGCGCGGTGGCGCTGAAGCGCGCATGAAAATCATCCGGCACAGCTTTCACCCAACGAACGGCAATGTCACCAGGTAAATTCGCATTTACCCCCAGCGTCCATGCGGCGTCTTTGCGAACCGCGGTGGTTTCAAAGTGAACCACCTGACCCGTGCCGTGAACACCGGCATCGGTACGTCCTGCACACAGGACGTTAATCGGCTCGTTTGCCACCTGAGTAAGCGCTTTTTCCAGCTTTTCCTGGACGCTGCGCACCTCATTCTGACGCTGCCAGCCATAATATTTACTGCCATCGTACTCAATGCCGAGGGCAATTTTATGAACCGGCTTTTGTTCCACTTCTGACATCAGTACAGGTACTCCTGCACCAGTTTTTCCGCAATTTTAACCGCCATTAACGCGCCACCAAAGCGGACGTTGTCGGCTACGGACCAAAACTGTACCTGCTCCGGCATACCGTAATCGTTACGTACGCAGCCAACAGAGAGATGCGCGCTGCCGCTCGCGTCGCCCACCTGAGTGGGGAACTCTCCCTCTTCAGACAGCACGATATCTTCGCCACGGCCAAACGCGTCACGTGCTTCTTCCGCCGCCAGCGGGCGCAGTGCTTCAAAACCCACCATCTGCGCGTGTCCGTAAAACACGGGCGACTGCACGCAGTTGGCGGAGATCATCAGGCCGTCATCCTGCAGGATTTTACGGGTTTCATCGACGATACGACGTTCTTCACGCACGGATCCTTCGCGATCGGGCAGCAGAGGCAGCATGTTGAACGCCAGCTGACGGCCAAAGAAATCATCTTCGTCAATCGGAATGCCGTTTAGCAGCTTCGCGCTCTGCCCCGCCAACGCATCGACCGCTTTTTTACCGTTGCCAGAAGCTGACAGCAGGCTGGTGACGGTAATACGCGACAGGCCACCGTCGTCGATCAGCGGTTTCAGTGCGGTAAGCAGCTGGCTGGTCAGGCTGTTGGGTACCGCAATGATGTTACGATTGCGGTAGTCTGCCAGAACAAACGGATTCACGTCTGGCACAACCAGCGGCACGTCTGGCTCCAGGGAGAACAGGCCGCTAAGATCAATCACCAGACAGCCCGCGTTGGTCGCTTCTTCAGCATAAGCGGCCGTAGCCTCAACACCTGCGGCAAAAAACGCCAGCTGCGCCTGGGTCCAGTCAAACTCTGCGGCATCCTGAACCCTGACGGATTTACCGTTGTAGCGCAGATGCTCACCCGCGCTATCGGTACGTGCCAGCGCATAAATATCGCCCACCGGGAACTGACGCTCAGCAAGGGTTTCAAGCAGGGCTTCGCCCACGGCGCCAGTGGCACCCAAAATGGCAATGTTCCAGCCTTCAGACATGGTGGTTTACTCCAGAAATAAAAAAGCGTCCCTGTCGGAGTATCCAACAGGGAGCATTAAGAAGACATTAACGCGCCGGGTGATGAACGGCGTTAAAACCCAGTTTGTGCAGAAGCGTCGCTGCCGACGCGTCGTCGCACATCACGTACAGGGAAGACCATTCGCGACGCTCAACATAATTTTTGCGCAGCTTGTCAAATTCACCCGGAATACCCGCCGATTTACGCAGCAGTGCGTCATCGCGGCGCACATCATACACCAAATGCACCAGCCTTTTCAGCGTTGCCTGATCGAGCGGGCCATGAAGGGTAATCCGCCCGAATTCAGGCGCAGGCAGTAGCGTATCCAGCGCCACCTGTTGCGGATGTCCAATAAAGGCGCTGTAGGCCTCAAAGACCTGGGTCGTCCCGCGCGCTTTTCCTTCGAGAGTATAACCGGCGATATGCGCGGTACCCACGTCCACCCTATTCAGCAGCGCAACGTTGAGATCGGGCTCTGGCTCCCAGACGTCAAGCACCACGCTGAGGTCTTGCCCCTCTTCCAGACATGTCAGCAGCGCGGCGTTATCGACAACAGGGCCACGGCAGGCATTTATCAGAATAGTGCCAGCCTTTAGGCGACGGATAAGCGTTTCGTCAGCAAGATGCAGCGACGTATACGGCCCCTCTTTAAAGAGCGGCGTGTGGAAAGTGAGCACATCGCACTGTTCAACCAGCTCGTCCAGCGAGTGGAAATTTTCCCGATCGCCGTTGTCTTTCCGCGGCGGGTCACACAGCAGGGTGCGAATGCCCAACGCCTCAAGACGCTTTTGCAGGCGTCCACCCACGTTGCCTACGCCGACAATGCCCACGGTGCGGTCCTTCAACGCAAAGCCGTCACGCTCTGCCAACATCAGCAGGGAAGAGAATACATACTCCACCACCGCGATAGCGTTACAGCCTGGCGCGGCCGAAAAACCAATCCCTGCCTGCTTAAGCCATGCATCATCCACATGATCCGTCCCTGCCGTAGCGGTGCCGACAAATTGAATCCCTTTGCCGGAGAGCAACGCCTCATTTACTTTGGTCACCGAGCGCACCATCAGGGCATCAGCATCATCCAGCTCGTTTACCGGAATGGGGCGGCCAGGGACAGCCTTAACGTCGCCGAGGCGGCTAAACAGCTCACGGGCGTAAGGCATATTTTCATCAACGAGGATTTTCACGTCTGAGTACCTGTTTGAGAGGAAGAAAACCCATCAAGTGTGCCATAATCTCGCCGCCAGGCATATACGTATGCCGGGTTAACGCTGAGTTTAGACTTTAAGGATTTTTGCCGATGCAGCCCATTTCAGGTACGCCGCCTCGCCCTCCGGGTGAAGGCCCCGTAACGCCCAACGTCGCAGGTGAACAACCGCTTTCCACGCAACAGCGCACCGTGCTGGAGCGACTGATCACGCGCCTGATTGCGCTGACGTCACAGCAAAACGCTGAAGTCTGGGCGGGGGTAAAACACGATCTGGGGGTGAAAAACGATGCGCCGCTGCAATCGCGCCATTTCCCTGCCGCCGAGCAGAATCTGAATCAGCGTCTGAGCACCGCGCAGCAAAATCACACCATGCGACAGACCGTATCCCAGCTGACCGAGCTGTTGGGCCAGGGGAATAACCGCCAGGCGGTGAGCGATTTTATTCGACAACAGTTCGGACATACTGCGCTGAGCCAGCTGACGCCGGAACAGCTCAAAACCGTACTGACCCTGCTGCAAAACAACCAACTGTCTATTCCACAGCCGCAGCAGCGTCCGGCAACCGAGCGTCCGCTACAGCCTGCGGAGCACAATACGCTTAAGCAGATGGTGACCCGACTGGCCGCCGCTACGGGCGAACCGACAAAACTTATCTGGCAGTCGATGCTGGAACTGTCCGGCGTGAAAAGCGGTGAGCTGATCCCCGCCAAACAGTTTACGCACTTGGTCACCTGGCTGCAGGCGCGCCAGACGCTCAGCGCCCAGAGTGCCCCTACCCTGCACACGGTCCAGGCCGCGCTGAAACAACCGCTTGAACCGCGCGAGTTTGACGCAATACGTGATTACGCCCAGCAGAACTGGCAGGCCACACCGCAAACGGTACTGACGACATCGCAGGTACAGGATTTACTGAATCAGATCTTCGTTCGTCGCGGCGAGCGTGAAAATGGCGCGCCAGAGGTTCGCAACATTCAGCCGATATATAGCCCACTGTTCGCGCCCGTGGTAGATACGTTTAAAACGCTTTCCGCCCGGCCGGGTCTGCTGTTTATTGCGTTGATGATTGCGCTGGCGATTTTCTGGCTGGTTGCGTGACGCTGTGCCCGGTGGCGTGAAGCTTACCGGGCCCGTAAACACCGTTCTCTACGCCTTACGAAATGCCACCAGCGTCACTACGATCCCCACGACCGCGGAAACCGCTCCCGCCAGAAATACGGAAGGGTAACCAAACGACGTCGCCAGCAGCCCTGCCAGCGGTGCGGTGATACCGTACGAAATATCCTGAAACGCTGCATAGCCACCCAGCGCCGTGCCACGCACCTGCGGGGCGACGCGCTTCACGACCTCAACGCCGAGCGCCGGGAAGATCAGCGAACAGCCGCAGCCGGTCAATGCTGCCCCCAGCAATGCGACGAATGCATTCGGTGCCTGCCATAGCAGGACCAGGCCTATGGCTTCAATCACCAGAGAAACCACGGCAACCCTTACGCCGCCGAAGCGATCCGGCATCCAGCCGAACAGCACGCGCATCAGCACAAACGCACCACCAAATGCCGTAAGCGTAAAGCCCGCCATCGCCCAGCCGCGGCTCATAAAGTACAGCGAGACGAAGGTGCCAATCACCGCAAAGCCGACGCCCTGTAGGGCCAGGCCCAGACCAGGCTGCCAGATTTGTCCCACCACACTCCACAGAGAAGGACGCTCGCCTTTATGGGCAGGTACCTTACGTACTGAACCGTTAAACGCCCACGCCAGCAGCGGCAGCACCATCGTAGTACCCGCCAGCACTGCAAAGCCAAAATGGCTGTGGATCAGCAGCCCCAGCGGTGCGCCAGCGGCCAGTGCGCCATAGATAGCCATACCGTTCCATGACATAACCTTGCCTGAACGCGCAGGGCCAACCAGCCCCATCCCCCAGGTCAGGGTACCGGTCAGCAGCTGGCTTTCGCCAAAGCCGAGGATGAGACGCCCGAGCACCAACAGTGCGAACTTATATGCCGCGTCCACCGGCAGAAGTGCGGCCAGCAGCCATGCGCCCCCCGCCAGGCCGCAGGCAAACATTCCCTGTAGCGCCGAGCGTTTTGCTCCGTGCTGATCCGCCAGACGTCCGGCATAACCACGGGTTAATACCGTGGCTAAAAATTGAATACCAACGGCAATACCCACCATGGTGTTGCCATAGCCCAGTTCCTGATGAACAAATAGCGGGATCACCGGCAGCGGCAGGCCAACGGTCATGTAGGTCAGGAACACCGCAAACGCGATGCGGAACAGCGAGGTGTTCCCGGAGGAGAGTTTTTTTTCTGAGGTAACGGCCGTCATGCATAACTCCATGTTCAGGCATAAAAAAAGGGAGCCACAGGCTCCCTTTTAGTCTACATTCAAACGCTTATGCTTTCAGCTTACGCATAACCAGCGTGGCGTTAGTTCCGCCAAAACCGAAGCTGTTGGACATAACGGTAGTCAATGTCGCGTCAGTCGGCTTGGTCACGATGTTCAGGCCAGCCGCCTGCTCGTCCAGCTCGTCGATGTTGATGCTTGGCGCAATAAAGCCATTTTCCAGCATCAGCAGTGAGTAGATAGCTTCCTGCACGCCTGCCGCACCCAGTGAGTGGCCGGTCATGGCTTTGGTTGCAGAGATAGCCGGGCTGTTGTCGCCGAAAACTTCACGGATCGCACCCAGCTCTTTCACGTCGCCTACCGGAGTAGACGTACCGTGGGAGTTCAGGTAGTCGATTGGGGTATCAACGCCGTGCATTGCCATCTTCATGCAGCGCACCGCGCCTTCGCCTGAAGGTGCAACCATGTCAGCGCCATCGGACGTTGCGCCGTAGCCAACGATTTCAGCATAGATGTGTGCACCGCGTGCCAGAGCGTGTTCCAGCTCTTCAACCACAACCATACCGCCGCCGCCAGCGATGATGAAACCGTCGCGGTGAGCATCATAGGTACGGGATGCTTTTTCCGGGGTTTCGTTGTATTTGGTGGACAGTGCGCCCATCGCGTCGAACTCACAGGCCATTTCCCAGCCCAGCTCTTCGCCGCCGCCAGCAAACACGATGTCCTGTTTACCCAGTTGGATCTGCTCAACCGCGTTACCGATACAGTGTGCAGACGTCGCACACGCGGAACTGATTGAGTAGTTAACGCCATGGATTTTAAACGGGGTTGCCAGGCAAGCAGAAACCGCAGAGCCCATCGCTTTGGTCACAACGTAAGGACCCACCGCTTTCAGGCCGCGCGGACTACGCATCGCGTCAGCACCGAAGACCTGTGCTTTAGACGAGCCGCCGGAACCGGCAATCAGGCCAACGCGTGGGTTGTTCTGATAAACCTCTTCGCTCAGACCCGCATCAGCGATAGCTTCCTGCATGGAGAGATAGGCATAAATAGAGGCATCGTTCATGAAACGAACCACTTTGCGGTCAATCAAACCGGTGGTATCCAGTTTGACGTTACCCCATACGTGGCTACGCATGCCCGAATCTTTAAACTCTTCAGAGAAAGTGATCCCGGAGCGTCCTTCACGCAGAGATGCCAGGACTTCCTGCTGGTTATTACCGATGCTGGAAACGATGCCCAGGCCAGTAATCACTGCACGTTTCATTCAATACCTCTGTAAGTCGCACTATAATAAGTTTCGAGTGGCACAATAGCGTACACTTGTACGCCGAACAAGTCCGATCAGCCAATTTCTGTGGAAATTTGCACCAACGGACTCACATCGTTAAGATCGTGCCACTGCCTGTCAGACGAGTAACTTACGTGAAACAAAACGCTATACAACCCGCCAACCTCGAATTCAACGCTGAGGGTACACCTGTTTCCCGAGATTTTGATGACGTCTATTTTTCTAATGATAACGGACTGGAAGAAACCCGTTATGTTTTCCTTGAAGGAAACCATCTTAGCACCCGTTTCCCGACGCATCCGCGCAGCCTGTTTGTCGTGGCGGAAAGCGGATTCGGCACCGGGCTGAACTTTCTTACCCTCTGGCAGGCGTTCGATCGGTTTCGCGCTACCCATCCTGAGGCTACGCTCCAAAGATTACATTTCGTCAGTTTTGAAAAATTCCCGCTTACCGCGCACGATCTGCTGCTAGCCCATCAACACTGGCCGGAGCTTGCGCCCTGGGCAGCGCAGCTTCAGTCCCAATGGCCACCGGCCATTGGCGGTTGTCATCGCCTGCTGCTGGACGGCGGGCGCGTAACGCTGGATTTATGGCTGGGCGATATTAATGACCTGACGGATAAACTCGACGACTCGATGAATCAGATAGTTGACGCCTGGTTCCTGGATGGTTTTGCTCCCGCTAAAAATCCGGATATGTGGAGCCAACATCTGTTCGACGCAATGGCGCGCCTGGCGCGTCCCGGCGCTACGCTAGCCACCTTCACCTCGGCTGGATTTGTTCGTCGCGGATTGCAGGAAGCGGGCTTTACGATGCGAAAGACCAAAGGCTTTGGCCGCAAGCGCGACATGCTGGTCGGCGATATGGAACAGGCGCTGACGGTCCCCGTACAGGCTCCCTGGTTTGCCCGCAGTGCTAGCGCATCCCGTGAGGTGGCAATAGTCGGTGGAGGCATTGCCAGCGCCCTGCTCTCGCTCGCCCTTTTGCATCGCGGCTGGCAGGTAACGCTCTACTGTGCCGATGACGCACCGGCAGCGGGGGCGTCCGGTAATCGTCAGGGGGCGCTCTATCCCCTGCTGAGCGCCCACGATCCGGCATTGAGCCAGTTCTTCCCGGCGGCCTTCACCTTCGCCCGACGCCTGTATGACACGCTGCCCGTCGCGTTTGCTCATGACTGGTGCGGCGTCACGCAGCTTGGCTGGGATGAGAAAAGCCAGCAAAAAATCACGCAAATGCTGTCGCTGGGCTTACCGGAAGCGATCGCCCACGCGGTAACCGCGCAGCAGATTGCTGACATCGCTGGCGTTGACGCTGGCTGCGACGGTATTCACTATCCGCTCGGCGGCTGGCTGTGTCCTGCGGAACTGACGGCAGCGGCGATAGCCCTTGCACAGTCGCACGGACTTTCTGTGTACTATGCCCACAAGGTTGAGTCACTTAGCCGGAGCGAGAAATGGCATCTTCACTTTGCTGATAGCACGCAGGCGCAGCATGCCAGCGTTGTGCTGGCAAACGGGCACACTATCAGCCAGTTTTGCCAGACAGAAACGCTGCCCGTTTATCCGGTCGGGGGTCAGGTAAGCCACATCCCCACCACGCAGGCGCTGGAAAAATTACGCCAGGTGCTCTGTTACGACGGCTATCTGACGCCGCAAAACCCGTCAAATGGCCAC
The DNA here is from genome assembly GCF_036903355.1 of Enterobacter sp. UNJFSC 003. NCBI lineage: Bacteria > Pseudomonadati > Pseudomonadota > Gammaproteobacteria > Enterobacterales > Enterobacteriaceae > Enterobacter > Enterobacter sp. UNJFSC 003. Next base: position 221,337 of record NZ_JBAKHK010000001.1, on the reverse strand, counting down.
CACTGCATCGGTGCCAGCTATCATCGCGGTGAAACCAACATGCATTACCGTGAAGACGATCAGCAGCAAAATCGCCAGCGCTTGATTGACTGTTTCCCTGAGGCGACCTGGGCGAAACAGGTTGATGTCAGCGCAGGCGATGCACGCTGCGGCGTACGCTGTGCCACCCGTGACCATCTGCCGATGGTGGGAAATGTACCGAATTATGGCGCTACGCTTGAGGCCTATCAGGATCTTGCTGAGAACCGACAAACTGCGGTGGGCGCACCGGTTTATCCGGAGCTGTTTATGCTTGGGGGGTTGGGATCGCGTGGGCTGTGTTCTGCGCCGCTGTTGGCGGAAGTCCTTGCCGCGCAAATGAGCAATGAACCGATACCGCTGGACAGCATTACCCTGGCAGGACTCAATCCAAATCGTTTGTGGGTAAGGAAGTTGCTAAAGGGGAAATTGGTTAAGTAAAGTGCGGCCTGGCCCCTCACCCTAGCCCTCTCCCGAAAGGGGAGAGGGAAGTGAACGTGCCGACTTAGCGTTTAGCCTGCTGGAACAAATTGTCCCACATGCCGAGCACTAATGACTGGTCACGGGGAGAGAGCTCGCCCGCCTGAATGGCTTTCTCCAGGCTGCGGCTCACCTCTTCGTGAACCGCTTCGGCAGAGTGATCGTCCCCTGCTTCCAGCTCGGCAACGGCGAGCGTCAGGTGACCACGTAGATAACCGCTGGCGAACAGCTCATCATCACTGGCGTGTTCCACCATGTCATCAATTAACGCCAGAATGCGTGATTCAAACTCTGCGATCATCTTCTTTCCTCAGTTAAAGATCTTCCGGCCACGGGAAGCATTCCGCCGTGATATCCGGCGTGTGGTAATAATTTTGTAACGCCTTGATAAAGCGCGCCGGACGTTCCGGGATACCCTTATCAAGATATTCCATCACCTGCGCGTGCACGCGGCGCTGGAAGACAATACGGTCTGGCTCAACGTCACCTTCGAGGTTGTCGCAGCTGACGTTGAACGGGAAGCCCGCCGCCACGCAGAACAACCACTCTAACGCCTGCGGTTTTACCTCAACATCTTCAAACTGCCCCTGCGTCGCGGCATCGCGACCGTCCGGGCAATACCAGTAGCCGAAGTCCACCAACTCGCGGCGCGCTTTTCCCGCAATACACCAGTGCGAAATCTCATGCATTCCGCTGGCATAAAAGCCGTGCGCAAACACGATGCGGTTATACGGCACCTCGGCATCAGCAGGAAGATAGATCGGTTCGTCGTCGCCTTTAATCAGACGGGTATTAAAATCACCGGCAAAACAGCCGTCAAAAATCTCAATCAGCTGTTCATAATTATGCGTACTGTTCATGCGTTCATCCCCAACCAGTGGAGGATCTCCTGTCCGTGGCTGTCGAAAAGTAGCTTGGCACTCATCACCGCCGATACCACAACAATCATCGGACGGATCAGCTTTTGCCCCTTGCTTAATACCAGGCGCGAGCCCACGCGCGCGCCTAAAAATTGTCCTGCCATCATCACAAAGCCCGTTGCCCAGATAACCTTGCCCCCGATGATAAACAGCAGCAGACCGCCCACGTTCGACGTGGCGTTGAGAACTTTGGCATGAGCAGTAGATTTAGCCAGGTTAAACCCGGCCAGCGTCACGAACGCCAGCGCGTAAAATGAACCTGCCCCCGGCCCGAAGAAGCCATCGTAAAAGCCGACGCAGCCCCCAGCGATAAGCGCAAACGGCAAGCCGTGCAGACGACGCTGGCGGTCTTCTTCACCGAGTTTTGGCATCAGTAAAAAATACAGGCCGATGCAGATAACCAGTATGGGCAGGATTTGACGCAAGATATCAGACTGCACGTGCTGCACCAGCAGCGCACCTGAAGTGGAGCCGATAAAGGTCATCAGAATATTGAGCTTCTGATCGGCAAGATTCACCACTTTGCGACGAATGAAGTAGAGTGACGCCGAGAGTGACCCGCCACAGGCCTGCAGTTTGTTCGTCGCAAGCGCCTGTGCAGGGCTCATGCCCACCGCCAGCAGCGCCGGGACGGTTAGCAAACCACCGCCCCCCGCGAGGGCATCGATAAAACCGGCCAGCATCGCAACAAAAAAGAGCACCACCAGCAGCGTCGGTGACACCATAAACAGTTCGACGAAATTATCCATTAAAGTACATGCTCATCCAGTAGCGCCTGGCAGGAAGGCGGCAACGGAGGCGGTGTCTTCTTCTCAGGCTTAGAGGTTCCAGGTTTGGCCGGTTCAAACCAGCTTTGCAGTTCCGCACCACAGCCATCGCCCGGCGGTGGAAGCGGCTGATCTTCACATTCGAGACTGTTCGCCGGGCAGCGTAAACGGACGTGCATATGCGCACGATGCTGGAACCACGGGCGCACTTTACGCAGCCAATCACGGTCGGTTCCCGCATCCAGACAGAGTTGTTGCTTGATAGCCGGATTAACAAAAATCCGCGTGACGTCATTATCTTCCGCCGCCAGCTTGATCATGCTGGAAACATCCCGTGTCCAGAGCGACGGCACAACGCTTTTTCCGTCGCGCGCGACCAGATCCAGGGCCTGCGGTTTTAACAGCTGGGCAGCGCTCCACCGCGCTTTCGGCAACTGCAGGAAGATATCAACGTCCAGCCCGGACTGGTGGCTGGCGTGCCCACCGTTGAAGCGGCCACCTGCAGGCATTCCCATATCGCCAATCAGCATCGTACCCAGCCCCAGGTTATGCACCTGATTTCCCAGACGCTGGATAAACAGCACCAGATCCGGGTGACCGAAGTAGCGGCGCTGGTCAGTGCGCATCACCTGGTAGGTATCAGACTGAAGCGGAAGCGCCTGAGCGCCAACAATACAGCCGTTCGAGAACGCACCGATAGACTGCGCGCTCCCGGCCACCGGATGGGTGATTTTCTGCCACGGCGTCGCGGCCAGACTGGCTCCACTGGCGAGCAGCGCCAGCAGAGCAATTGCGGTTTTTTTCATGTTTACCAGCGTGGAATGGTGGTCGTCACATCCGCATTCTGCGCGCGCTGGCGCAGGAAGTGATCCATCAGCACGATCGCCAGCATGGCTTCTGCGATCGGCACTGCGCGGATCCCAACGCAGGGATCGTGACGTCCTTTGGTGATCATCTCAACTTCTTCGCCAGAACGGTTAATCGTGTGGCCCGGCACGGTAATACTGGAGGTTGGCTTCAGCGCGATATTGGCGACAATCTGCTGCCCGCTGCTGATCCCGCCCAAAATGCCACCGGCATGGTTGCTCTGGAAACCGTCTTTGGTAATCTCATCGCGGTTCTGGCTGCCGCGAAGCTGAACGACGTCAAAACCGTCGCCAATTTCAACGCCTTTCACCGCGTTGATGCTCATCATTGCGTGGGCGATGTCGGCGTCCAGGCGATCGAACACCGGCTCACCCCAGCCTGGCGGCACGCCGTCAGCGACCACGGTGACTTTAGCGCCTATGGAGTCACCCTCTTTTTTCAGGCCGCGCATCAGTTCATCCAGCGCGTCCAGCTTGTCGGCATCCGCGCAGAAGAACGGGTTTTGTTCAACCAGGTCCCAGTCTTTGATCGCCAGCGGAATATCGCCCATCTGGGTCAGACAGCCGCGGATCGCAATGCCGAATTTCTGCTGCAGGTATTTCTTGGCAATGGCTCCTGCCGCCACGCGCATCGCGGTTTCGCGCGCGGACGAACGCCCGCCGCCGCGATAGTCGCGGAAACCGTATTTTTGCTCATAGGTGTAGTCGGCATGACCCGGACGGAAGACGTCTTTAATGGCACCGTAGTCTTGGGAACGCTGATCGGTGTTTTCAATCAACAGACCGATGCTGGTCCCGGTGGTGCGGCCTTCGAAAACGCCGGAAAGAATTTTAACCTGGTCCGGCTCGCGACGCTGCGTGGTGTAGCGAGAGGTGCCCGGACGACGACGGTCGAGGTCGTGCTGTAGATCGGCTTCGGTCAGTTCGATGCCTGGCGGTACGCCGTCAACGATACAGCCCAGCGCCAGCCCGTGCGACTCACCGAAGGTGGTTACGCGGAATAATTGTCCAATACTGTTTCCTGCCATCACGGCTCCGATGTCGTTATTTGTGTGTGAGCGTTGTGAAACGGGCCGAAGCCCGCTGGATTAATCTTTGTAAATGCTGAAGTGTTCACGCGCGGCGAGAAGCTGCGCTTTGGTCAGCATAAAGACGCCGTCACCGCCGTTGTCGAACTCAAGCCAGGTGAACGGCACATCCGGGTACTGCTCTATCAGATGTACCATGCTGTTGCCCACTTCACAAATCAGAACACCGTGGTCGGTCAGGTAATCCGGCGCACAGGCCAGAATACGGCGCGTCAGCTTCAGGCCATCAGATCCTGACGCCAGACCCAGCTCTGGCTCGTGGCGATATTCATTTGGCAGATCGGACATATCTTCCGCATCAACATACGGCGGATTGGTGACTATCAGATCGTATTGCAGCGTCGGCAGGTCGCGGAACAGGTCAGAGCGAATTGGCGTAACGTGGTGGATGAGACCGTGCTCTTCAATGTTGTGCTCGGTCACGGCAAGCGCGTCGGTCGAGATGTCTACCGCGTCCACTTCCGCTTCCGGGAAAGCATACGCGCAGGCGATGGCGATACAGCCGCTGCCGGTACACATATCCAGGATATGCTGCGGCTGATGGTTAATCAGGCCATCGAAATGATTGTTGATCAGCTCGCCAATCGGCGAGCGCGGCACCAGCACACGTTCATCAACATAAAATTCGTGGCCGCAGAACCAAGCTTTGTTGGTCAGATAGGCGACGGGAATACGCTCGTTGACGCGGCGGATCACGCGCTCAACGATGCGGTGTTTTTCGCTGGAAGTCAGACGCGCGCTACGCATGTCTTCCGGGATATCCAGCGGCAGGTACAACGACGGAAGTACCAGCTGTACCGCCTCATCCCACGGGTTATCGGTGCCGTGTCCGTACCAGATATTGGCGGCGCTGAAGCGGCTAACCGACCAGCGCAACATGTCCTGTATGGTATGCAGCTCGTTTACTGCTTCATCGACAAAAATTTTATCCACTCTTTCCTCCAGGGCATGCTCGCATAATTTTCGGCGGCTAGTTTGCCATGAAGACGGCGATAAATCAGCAATGACGCGTACCGCTTGAGGTTAAAAAATGCGTTTAGTCGGGTACACTATCCGAAATACGAGATGAGAATGACGAATGAAAAAGAAAACACCGCTCAGCGAGGAGGACCAGACACTCTTCCGACAGCTTATGACCGGGACGCGTCAAATCAGGCAGGACACCATAGTCCATCGTCCTCAGCGTAAAAAAATAACCGAGGTGCCGGTCAAACGACTTCTCCAGGAACAGGCAGATAACAGCCACTATTTTTCGGATGAATTTCAGCCGCTGTTGAATACGCAGGGCGCAATTAAGTATGTCCGTGAAGACGTCAGCCATTTTGAGTTGAAAAAACTTCGTCGTGGGGATTACTCGCCGGAGCTGTTTCTCGATCTGCATGGGTTAACGCAGATGCAGGCGAAACAGGAGCTGGGGGCGTTAATTGCCGCCTGTCGGCGCGAGCATGTCTTTTGCACCTGTGTGATGCACGGGCACGGTAAACACATTCTTAAACAACAGACGCCGCTGTGGCTGGCTCAGCATCCACACGTGATGGCTTTTCATCAGGCACCCAAAGAGTACGGCGGAGATGCCGCATTGCTGGTGTTGATTGAGGTTGAGGAGTGGCAGCCACCGGAGCTGCCCTGACAGGATGGCGGGAAGCGTGTTTTGCACCCCGCCATATCGCACGTCACATCAGATAGCTTTTGCCATCTTCAGGTTGCACGGGCTCATTTGCCAGTTGAAGACCCCTTTGCCCGTTTCGTCGAGCGAAACATTGGCAATAGCGGAAGTCGTGAACATCGGAGGCGTTTCGCCCGGGCACAGCTCAGATACCAGGTACCCGACCAGCGGCAGGTGAGAAATGACCAGCGCGGAAGCGACACCTTCATTGCACAGAGCCTGAAGGTATGCACTCACCAGACCGACATCGCCACACGGCGTGAGTTCAGGAAGAACATCTACGCTGGCTGGCAGGTTCATACACTCCCCTACTACATCCAGCGTCTGTTCCGCACGCAGGAACGGACTCACCAGAACGCGTTCGATGTCCACTTTTTGACCTTTCAGCCAGGTAGCCATCTGACGAGATTCGTCGCAGCCGCAGACGGTCAAAGGACGTACTGAGTCACTGGCGGCATCGAGTGCCGCGTCGCCGTGACGCATGATAAAAACTTGCATATTGCACCGCTTTTGTTAACCAGAATCACCGGCGTCGACTACCCGCAATAACTACCGCGAGGTAGAAAACCCGATGGCCGGGCATTGTGCCTGATCCATTCGGTGAATGAAACGCTGTTTTTTACCTCATTGGCGTAAGTATAGTCAATCTCTGTTTATAAATTCGCCAAAACAGGCTCACCCACGTCGGGATTTACCCTTCTCTGACCTCAACTTACGAGGACAGTTTCTCTTGCTGGCCAAAAAGTTTGGCCCCGTTCCGCCATCTGCAATAATGGGTCACAAGGTGTAAACCGTGGACCATACTGCGTGGCCAGACGTTGCAGAATAGCAACCACTTCACCCGCACCAAGGGTATCCATATAACGGAACGGGCCGCCAAGGAACGGCGGGAAACCAATACCGAACACAGCACCGATGTCGCCGTCGCGTGCGTTTTTGATAACCTGCTCGCTAAAGCAACGGGCAGCTTCGTTAAGCATCATCATGACACAACGTTCCGCACACTGCGTAGCCGACAATTTCCCCTGCCCCTCAACGGGAATAAGCCCATAAACTGAGGGGTCGACCTGTTTCTTGCTTTTACGCCCTTTTGCAGCGTAAAGATAGAAACCGCGTTCATTTTTTCTGCCTTTGCGATCGTCCTTCAAAATTGCAGAGACAATGTTTGCAGGCGGACTAAAACGATCGCCATAAGCAGCTTCCAGCACAGGTATAATTTTAGTGCCGGTGTCTATTCCTACCTCATCCAAAAGTAGGATTGGGCCAACAGGGAAACCAAACTTTACCAACGCCTCATCGACGTGCTCAATTTTTTCCCCTTCGGTCAGGAGTCGCATTGCTTCGTTAATGTAGGGAGCCAAAATGCGGTTCACGTAGAACCCCGCCCGATCGGCCACCACTATCGGGGTCTTGCCCTGTTTTTTCGCCAGCTTCACCACCGTTGCAACGGTTTGCGGGCTGGTTGCAGCATGTGGGATCACCTCCACCAGCGGCATTTTTTCTACCGGGCTAAAAAAGTGGAGCCCTATGATCTGCTCGGGGCGCGCTGCTTTTGCCGCGATATCGCCAATCGGTAATGACGACGTGTTCGACGCAAAAATGGTGTGCGACGCACAGTGCTGTTCGACATCCGCCACCATCTGTTGCTTAAGCGCCAGGTCTTCAAATACCGCTTCAATGACCAGATCGCGCTCCGCAAAACCGCTGTAGTCCGTAGTACCGGTGATCATCGCCAGCGTTTTATCACGCTCGCTGGCCTTGATATGGCGGCGTTTGACCTTTTGATCAAGGTTTTGCCAGCTGTACTGCAGTGCGTGGTTGATTCCCTTAGGGTTAATGTCTTTAATACGCACGGGCAATTTGCCTTTGCTTGCAGTAACAAACGCAATTCCGCCGCCCATCAGTCCGCCGCCCAGAATCCCCACGGTGCGGAGCGGTGCGGGCTCAGCTTCGCTCCCTGGATCTTTTTTCACGTCAGTGCTGGCAAAGAAGATACTGCGCAGCGCCTGCGACTGTGGTGTCATCGCCAGTTCACCAAAGGCTTTTGCCTCAGCGGCATAGCCGCTGCTGCTGCCCTGCGATAGCCCGGTTTCAATGACCTCAAGAATGCGCTTTGCCGCCGGGTAGTTGCCTTTGGTTTTTTGTTCTGTCTTTTTACGCACCATGTTGAACAGCAAGGCACGCCCCAAGGGACCCGCCAGCACGCGCTCACGCACGGGTAGAGGGCGCTTGGCCTGGCGACCTTTCACCGCCAGTGCAACGGCAGACTCAAGCAAAATTGCGTGCGGGACGACGTCATCAACCAGGCCTGCTTTCAGCGCCTGACGGGCCCTCAGCTGCTTGCCGGTTAAAATCATCTCCAGCGCCGTGCTCACGCCGACCAGACGCGGCAGACGCTGCGTACCGCCAGAGCCCGGCAACAGCCCAAGTTGCACTTCCGGCAACCCCAGCACCGTTTTCGCATCATCGGTACAAATGCGGCTGTGGCAGGCGAGGGCGAGTTCTAAACCGCCCCCAAGACACGCGCCGTGGATCGCGGCAATTACCGGGATCGACAGGGCGTGGATCTCCGCCATGACCTGCTGCCCCTGACGCGCCAGATCCTCAGCATCCTGAGCGCTTTGTGCCTGGGCGATCATGTTGATATCCGCTCCAGCAATAAAGTTATCCGGCTTCGCCGAGATAAACACCAGGCCGCGAATCGCTTTATTTTCACGGATCTGTTTGAGCATCGCGCGGACCTGAACGCCAAATTCGGCCTTCAGGGTATTCATCTTTTCATCCGGCACATCGATGGAAATGACGGCCACATTATCGAGGCGGACCGTCATATTAAATGCAGATACCCTTTCCATTATTCAGCCTCCAGAACCATTGCCGCACCCAAGCCGCCCGCCGCGCAGGCGGTGACGAGACCAAAACCGCCGCCGCGGCGACGCAGTTCGTGTAATGTTTGGGTGATCATACGTGCCCCCGTCGCCGCAAACGGATGGCCGTAGGCGATGGAACCGCCCAGCACGTTGAATTTGCTCAGGTCGACTTCTCCGGTGGCGTGCGCGCGGCCAAGGACATCGCGAGCAAAACGCTCGCTTGCTAGCAGCTGTACGTTCGCCAGAGTCTGCGCAGCAAAGGCTTCGTGCATATCAATTAGCGTCACATCAGCAAGCGTCAGCCCCGCGCGCTCTAGCGCCAGCGGCGTGGACCAGGCAGGTCCTAACAGCATATCCTGCCAGACATCAATCGCCGTAAAAGCGTAGCTGCGCAGATATCCCAGCGGCTTTATGCCTAATTCTTTGGCACGGGATTCAGTCATCAGGATCACCGCAGCTGCACCGTCCGTCAGCGGCGTGCTGTTAGCCGCCGTCACGGTACCGTGCTTGCGGTCAAATGCCGGACGCAGTTTGGCATAATCCGCCAGCGTCGAGCTGCCGCGAATGTTGTTATCTTCCGCAAGCGGTTCGCGATACGGCGGAATATAGGCGGTCATGACCTCGTCGGCCAGTTTGCCTTCCGACCAAGCTTTTGCGGCGAGCTGATGTGAACGATAGGCCAGCGCATCCTGCTGCTCACGCGTAATGCCGTAGGTTTTCGCCATCTGCTCGGCCGTGTCGCCCATGCGCAGACCGGTGGAATATTCGGCTACGGCGGGCGGTACGGGCATGAGATCCCGAAGACGTAAACGCGAGAAGAGTTTGAGCTTTTGCCCCGCTGTGCGCGCTTTATTGGCATCCACCAGGATGCGCGCCAGCTTTTTGCTTACGCCGATGGGCAGTACCGAAGAAGAGTCTGCGCCGCCCGCAATGCCAGCGCGAATGGTGCCTGCCATCAGGCTTTCGGCCACGTTAGCTACCGCCTGGAAACTGGTCGCGCAGGCGCGGCTGACGCTATAGGCATCGGTGTGAACGTTCATGCCGGTGCCGAGAACAATTTCACGCGCGATATTGGGGGCTTCAGGCATTTGTACCACCTGGCCGAACACCAGCTGTTCGATGACCTCTGGCGGTATTTCGCTGCGAGCCAGCATTTCTCCCACCACCATCTTCCCCAGATCGACAGCCAGTATACCGTGAAATGCCGTCGCCTGACGGGCAAAAGGCGTACGCAATCCGCTGACAATGGCAATGCGATCACCCTGACGAGTGATAAGCGGTAATGCCTGACTCATAACGCTCCCCTGTAAAATTTTGCGCCAACACAAAGTGGTCTGACCTGATAATAGTCTTAACCATTTTTTTACATTGAGCCAATCGGGGAAATAAAAAAGTGCGAGCTAAAACACAGAGCAGAAAAAGAAAATGCCGAGGAATAAAAGTAAAACGGTAACCCTGAGGTTACCGTTTTTTAGTGTTTGGCTCCTCTCCCTTGGGAGGGGGTATCAGGCCACAGGAATTAACGCAGGCCTAACTGGAAAATCAGGGTCTCAGCTTCACAGGCAAACACAAAGTCGATATCCAGCTTCACGCCGCCTTCTACTTCCGTGAAGGTGGATTTGATGTCGCATGGGTCAGATTCAACTTCACGCGCACGTGCGCTCAGCGCGGCCAGGGTTTCTTCCGCATCGGCGCGGCTAGAAAATACGCGGCTGTAGGAGGCGGTGCAATCGGTGTTGTCCATGATGGTGCCAACATCCATACAGCAGCAAACCGGGGTTTCATCAGCACTGCATTTACTCATAGCTCAATTTCCTCTGTATTCGTGCATGGGGCACGAGATAAACACGATGCTGATATTTTACGCCCCGATGAAGATGCTCTCCAGCCGTTAATGACGCAAAAGGGGATAAGTGACCAATATCACACTAAAAAATGATCCAGAACAAAAACCACCCTTTTGGGTGAGCCGCGATGGTCACAATTTTGCCAACCAGATCTCGTTTCGCGAAACATGTTTGAAAATATTAATAAACAAACTTGCAACATTCCAGCTGGTCAGACCTATACTCACGCCACTGGTCTGCTTTGTATGTATTACCACAGACCCTACACTTCGCGCTCCTGTTACGGTATGTAACAATTATTGAATAAAAATAACTCAATGAGGTTATGGTCATGAGCCAGAAAACCCTGTTCAAAAAGACTGCGCTGGCAGTCGCAGTGGCAATCGTCTCAACGTCCGCCTGGTCAGCGGGCTTCCAGTTAAACGAATTTTCTTCCTCTGGCCTTGGCCGTGCGTATTCCGGGGAAGGTGCAATCGCTGATGATGCTGGTAACGCTAGTCGTAACCCTGCACTGATCATGATGTTTGATCGCCCAACGTTCTCAGCGGGTGCCGTTTATATCGACCCCGATGTCAATATTTCCGGCAAATCGCCTTTCACTGGCGCGAGCCTGAAAGCCGATAATATTGCGCCAACGGCGTGGGTACCTAACCTGCACTTCGTTGCGCCTATCAATGAACAATTTGGTTGGGGTGCTTCTGTCACCTCCAACTATGGTCTGGCGACCGAGTTTAATAACAACTACCCGGCGGGTGAATACGGCGGTAAAACAGACCTTACCACTCTGAACCTGAATCTTAGCGGCGCTTATCGTCTGAACGATAGCTGGAGCTTTGGTCTGGGCTTTAACGCCGTCTACGCTGATGCGAAAATCGAACGTTATTCTGGTGAACAAACCGCAGCGTTACCGAAAAACAGCAACAAAATCGCCAGTCTGAAAGGTGATGAATGGGGCTATGGATGGAACGCCGGTATCCTGTATGAACTGGATAAAAACAACCGCTGGGGCCTGACCTATCGCTCAGAAGTTAAAATTGATTTCGATGGCGACTATAAAAGCGGCATCCTGAGCCCGGTTAACGGGTTGGTTCCTGGTGCTGGCACCACAATCCCATGGGGAACATCTGGCCAGACGATTCCAGGCTCACTGACTCTGCATCTGCCTGAAATGTGGGAAGTCTCCGGTTACAACCGCGTCGCGCCACAGTGGGCGATTCACTATAGCCTGGCCTACACGAGCTGGAGCCAGTTCGACGAGCTGAAAGCAACCGGCACTAATGGTCAGACATTGTTCTATAAGGATGAAAGTTTCCACGACGCTTACCGTATTGCGCTGGGAACCACCTACTATATGGACGACAACTGGACGTTCCGTACCGGTATCGCGTTTGATGATAGCCCAGTCCCGGCGGATAAACGTTCTATCTCCATTCCGGATCAGGACCGCTTCTGGTTAAGTGCTGGCGCAACATACGCCTTTAATGAGAATGCCTCAATCGATGCTGGCGTCTCTTATATGCACGGCCAGAAAGTGACGTTCCAGGAAGGTCCATACGAGTTTACTTCTGAAGGGAAAGCCTGGCTGTTCGGGACCAACTTCAACTACGCGTTCTAATCGCGCAGATATTAAAAAAGGTGAGCATTGCTCACCTTTTTTATTTATTCCGAATCGATATCTTTTAATTCATTCTCGATTGCTTTGGCGTTCGGATTCTCTTCCGGCTTCAGCTTGCCACCGTTCGCGATAAAGTCATGGTTCTGGAAGTAAGCTTCACGCACCATAATATACGGATCAGAAGACTGGCGCAGCAGGCCGTCGGAGTCGAGCAGTTGCGCGCGTGTTTCAATCCCTTCAACCGTCCATTTACCAATAGACAGAGGCCAGGTGAGCCACGACAGCACCGGATACAGGGTATCGACCATGTCACCACCGTCATCACGCACGGTGAAGCTACCGTAGAATGGCAAATGTACGTACGGGCCATAACCCACACCATAACTTCCCAGAGTACTACCAAAGCGGTGAGGCTGTTCACGCTGCAGTTTCGGGTTCGCCATGCCGGCAACATCGATAAAGCCGCCCATCCCCAACAGAGAGTTCAGGAAGAAGCGCGTAAAATGCACCATCCCTTGATACGGGTCGCCCTGCAGGAAAAAGTTCACCATGACCGCAGGCTCTTCCAGGTTACTGGTGAAATTGCTCAGCCCGTTACGTGCAGGCTGGGGGACATAGTCACGCCATGCGACTGCCACCGGACGCACCAGATAGGGATCAAGTACGTTGTAGTTGAAGCTATACATGGAACGGTTAAATCCTTCGAGAGGATCTGAGCGTCCCGTTTGCTCACCCGAGCTAGCGCAGCCCACAAGCATGGTTGCGCCCAGCGCAAGCGCCGACAGCCGAAGTTTCATAAATATCTCCCTGTTCAGTATGGCTATCGTTGATTGCCATCCGTAACGGAGCGTCTGGCGCTCCGTCTGAAAACGTGCAAGTGATTGTAACAGCACGTTTCACGATGTCTATGAGCACAATTACGGGTAGTAACCAGCGTCACTCTGATCTCAGCATAGCCTGGCTTTTAGAATTCGTTTCGTCGCCAATTTTATAATGACTTTGAAAGAGATGTATCACCTTTGTTGCCATTGTCAGCGATTTCAGAGCATCCCCACGGGCAATTCATTAAAAGCCGCTACGCTTTAAGGAAAGTTTACTCTGGAGAAGCAGTGATGAAGGAAATTCTTGAAGATAAAATTGGCGGGCAAAAAGAAGAGGTTGAAATTGAGAGCGAGGAAAAAAACCGTGGAGAGGAGATAGAGGTCGATGAAGACCGTCTGCCTTCACGGGCGATGGCCATCCATGAGCATATTCGCCAGGACGGTGAAAAGGAGATGGAACGCGATGCCATGGCGCTGCTGTGGTCAGCGGTCGCTGCCGGATTGTCTATGAGCGCCTCTCTGCTTGCTAAGGGGATCTTCCACGTCCAATTAGAAGGTGTACCAGGCGGGTATTTACTGGAAAATCTCGGTTATACCTTCGGTTTTATTATTGTCATCATGGCACGCCAACAGCTGTTTACCGAGAACACCGTGACTGCGGTGCTTCCCGTCATGCAGAACCCTACCCTCGGTAATTTTGGTTTATTAATGCGTCTGTGGAGCGTGGTATTGCTGGGAAACCTTATTGGCACAGGCATCGCGGCCTGGGCGTTTGAATATATGCCGATCTTCGATGAACCCACCCGAGATGCATTCGTAAAAATCGGCATGGATGTGATGAAAAACACGCCGCTAGAGATGTTCTCAAACGCCATTATCTCCGGCTGGATTATTGCAACGATGGTCTGGATGTTTCCGTCGGCGGGAAGCGCCAAAATTGTGGTGATCATATTAATGACCTGGCTTATTGCGCTTGCTGATACGACCCATATTGTTGTCGGGACCGTTGAAATCCTGTATCTGGTCTTTAACGGCACGCTTCACTGGAGCGATTTCTTCTGGCCGTTTGCCCTGCCCACGCTCGCCGGTAACATCTGTGGCGGTACCTTTATCTTTGCCCTGTTGAGCCATGCACAAATCCGCAACGATATGTCGAATAAGCGTAAAGCAGAACTTAAGGCAAAGGAAGATAATGATAAATCTGCAAAAAAATCAGCCTGAATGGTGACTCTTTGAGCAGTCAGGCGGCATTGTGCTTAACGAAAACTGTAAATAACGGTATACTCGTGCCGCCTCGTCCCCTTAGTTAAATGGATATAACGAGCCCCTCCTAAGGGCTAGTTGCAGGTTCGATTCCTGCAGGGGACATACTAATTCTTAACGCACTGCCCTCATCGGAATACCAACATCAGGCCTCCTTCACACCCCGTTTTAATGCCAAGACAAAAAAAGAGTCTTGAGTGAGCTCCAGCAGCATCCCGTCACTTGGGCTGCTTCCGCCATGTCAAACCGCAGATATCAATCATGTTACTTTTCCTGATTTAACGTGTAGATTTGCGTCCGGAGATGTTGCTCAACCAGTCGCAGCTGCTGCTGGCGCAGTGGTGAGTCTGCTTTCAACCTTTTCAACTGACGAAACTGTTCTTCCACCGGGACGGTCTGCCTGAAGCTTGTCATCATGCCAAAGACCTGGGATTTCAGCTCACTGACGGTGATATATTTTCCCTTCTGACCGTCAAGTCCATTTAGTTTATCAGCAAGAGTCTGCAGCTGTGTCATCCCCTCACTCCAGCCGTTTACTGACTCAATCGACAACGCTGAGGCGTCAAGCTGCTGCAAATGCTGTACGAGAGGCTTAGCTTGCTCCGGCCACAGCACCTGGGCCTGTTCAACTAGCTGTCGACTATAGTCAATATTCCAATCAGGAGACAATTTGTCCAGTCGGTCAAGCTGCTGCTGTATTTGTGTTATAAATGTTTGTGGTGACGGAAATTGCTGACGTAATATTTCCAGTTTTTCGGGTGTGAGAGTTTCAGGTAAAGGGGCCAGAGATGCTGCAAACTGAGTCTGAAGAGATTCAGACCGGTGAAAATACTGCCAAGCCCATACCGTTGCAGCGCTAATTACAAGCATGGTACACATCCCGGCAGCGAAGGATTTCCACTGTTTTACCGGCGTCGGCATTGCCCCCACTACCTCAACGTTCGCCTGGTGTTCTGTCTGGGCAACGTACACCCACTTCACTGAGCTGTCTGGCATATCTTCTGGCAGACTACCAGTAAGGTCTTTCACGATACCTGGCTGAATAGTCGCCCTTGAACGGGTTGTGTTATCACTATTTTCCAGCCTGACAGCACTGTTGTGCATCAGGGTACGCAACGTGTCGAGCTGGCTGAGATGCTTTAGCTCCAGTCGTTGCAGCACGGCCCCAAGATCGGTAAGTAATTGCTCCGCTCGATACAACTGCCCGAGGTCGCTGTGATTTAACGGGAGCGAGCGCATTCGTTGTTGCACGCGGTGGCTCAGACTGCTGAGGATTTCCATGCGGGCATGTACTGGCTGCGGCCACAGCGCGCCCCACTGATGGGTTATCAGCGCCTCCAGTATCGCCAAACCTTCATTGAGGCCGAACAGGCCAGCCAGTTGCGCACGGGCCAGCGTGTACCAGGCCACTGTCTGTAGCTCTACACCGTTTTGCTCAAACAGCGAGAGGCAGAGTTTTTCAACATATTGCCAGTTCACATCTGGCCGAGCCGGATGTGCCAGCTTACTCATCTCATCACGCAGGGCGGCATAATCCGGTAGCGTGCGCGGGTCATCGCCTGTTTTGATTTTACGTTGGGTAATGTCATTCATGACCAGTTGTCCATTCTGACGCGTTCGATTGTCGTAAGCAGTCTTCCTGAAAACAGAAGGAAGATTAATTTTCTCATTTGACCTATCCCTGATTTATTTCGTTATTTTGTGGCTCTGTTACGCATACGCCATTAACTGCTTCGCCGGATAAATTCGCTATGACTGACAGGCAAAAAATAACTATTACGCATTCCGCTTCCGCTATGGAAGTAGCGAAAAAATCAGGCCAAAGAACGTGCTCTCATCAAAACTCTGCCCGGAGGGGGATAAAGCACCAGGCGGAGTAAAGGTCCAGTTGTTCACCGTGCCTGACCGCATAAATAATCGCCCCAGTGAAGTCGTATAACTCCCATCATGGAAGGTCGCCTCCACGCACCCGGTTACACCCTGACCATAAAGGAATGACGGCACAAATTTTACAGACCGGTCGTCGATACGAAGAACCAGGGTGGCAATATCAAATACTCTCCCCTCAACCAGCAGATCCGTAACGGATGTACTGAGCGTCTCCACATTCAGCCCGGTACCCACCAGCCACGCGTCCATCTGCTCCTGAAGCTGTGCCATTCGCAGGCGAAACTCTGCAATATCGGCCTGGGTCTTGCTGACAGATGAAGCCGGAGCAGGCTGTCGAGCCTGTAGTTTTACGAGAAACTGTGATTTTACTGACATGGTGTTATCTGGCCTTACAGGCGGGTTGCGGTGTCGAGATACTGCTGTTGCTTCAGGTGTCTCAGCATCACTCGTCCCTCGGGCATAAACTCAGTTCCGTAACGCACGAGGCCAATGCCCTTAAGCTCAGCATCAATGGCGTAACGCAACTCCCCGGGGACATTCTGCTCCAGCAGGACGACCGTAATTTTTTTCAGGCGCGGCTCATATTTGAGCAGGACAGCAGACAGGGTGCCCATCAGCTCATGGGCGGTACCCGGCATCCCCTGCAGGATTTTGGTCATATCCGGCAGGCCGTAGTCCGGCAGGTGCGCCAGCGTGCCAGTGCGACAGTTGAGGATGCGCTGCATGTTATCGAGCACCGATAAAATCACCTGATTTTGCTCGCTTACCTGGTGGAGATCGAGGCCTCCGCTATAGTTGCCGGTGAGCATTTCATACAGTGAAGGTGTGTTGTGTCCCTGGGGCATCAGTCGTCCTTGAGAGGTTGCAGCGTAAGATGATTGTTACCAGCTTCCAGAATGCGAGGCTTATCCGGGTCAAGTTCTTCACGCCCCATCACCAGCTTCCAGGTGTTGTTGACCATATCCGGGTGACGGAACAACCCGACCACGGCGACAAACTGCGCCTCTTCTTCCATGGGCATATCAAGATTTGCATCCCCGCCAGGTTTCACCACGACATCGCGGGTGGCCAGCAGGTCAGCCTTCAGAATTGTTTCCCCGTCTTTCAGCAGCTGCTGGTAGACCGTTTTGTCGAATGCTTTGCGGTCTTTCAGCTGGTAAATACGGACCACCACCGGCTCGGACAGTGAGTTGCTTTCGCGCGCATCGGTGTTCAGTGCTTCACGCGCCGTGAAATCAAGATGGAGCACTTTAATTTTCTTGTAAAACACCGCGGTATAGACCGATTTAGTGCCATCTGCGACGCCCTGCGTCACCCCACAGCCCGTCAGGCTGAACGCCAGCAGTGCAGGCAGCCAGCACGCGGGTTTAATCAAACTTGTACGTAACACGTCGGTTTCCTTGTTGTGGTGTTGCGGGCTGCAGGCCGGTGTAATAGCCCAGTTCCGTCGTAAAGGTCTGCGGGATATCGTCCGGGAGGTCTTCGTCATCCGCGCCCAAAACGCCATTCATCCCCAGCCAGAAGGGGCCTTCGCCGAGCGGCGGCGCGGCCAGCAGACGGGTGGCGGTGGTCAGGGTGATTTTTGCCTTAAAGCGCCAGCCCAGATAGACACGCAGCATCACGAGAAAGTCCTGATACAGCAGACCATCAGGTTTCCAGCCCTGTGATTCCTGTTCGTTATCGGTGGACAGGGCAATCAGCAGCTGACTGTTAGCATCCATAGCTTCTTCACCCAGCGGCTTGTTGCCATCCAGAAGAAAATCGTCATCACCGTAAAAGCCCAGCGGCTGACTGACCTCCACCGGCCGCAGGCAGTACGGGCTCACCTGCACCGTCGTGTCAGGTGCCAGGAGGCTCACCAGCGCCTGCATCCCTTCCTGGGTTTTGCCTGGCTGCTGGAGTACGCCCAGCAGCGACAGAAAGCGCGATACCGGAGTGGCGATGTGCTCTGCGGTGCCCGGAATGCCCAGCCCCACCAGGCCCAGCAGCGACTGTGAAATGCTGTCGGTGCCGCCGGGCTCAAAGGTGGCCGGGTACGAGTATTTTCGCCAGATGCGGTAAAACTGCGTCAGGATGCGGTGGCTGAAGATATCCAGAAAGCCCTGTAGCGCCTCGTGTCCTTCACGACGCTGGGTGATGTCATCGAGGTATGCCGTTGGTAAGGGGGAATCGACGCCGTACATCCCCATAAAGGTCGTGCGGATGAGCGGTGGCCTGCTGTCATCATCCTCGTCATATTCGACAGCCTTCAGCTCGCTCGCCGGGAAACCCATCCCCGGATGCGGCGCAAACCGCACCGGGTCATCTGCGGGATGGCTGGTCGACCCCATCAGCGGCCTGCCCGGATTACGCTTCTCCAGCAGCTGGCATAAACGATAAAAGTTGATGCGGTGAAGGTCGGCTTCCAGCCGCGGGGTCAGCCGGGAATGCGGCGGTTGTGCTTCTCTTCCCATTCCAGGCGCTCTCCGGTCGGTTGCAGGATGATAATCAGGCGGTTAAACAGGTAGATATCGGTGTAGAGCGCAAAGAAGCGGCTCAGCATCTCGCCGAACAGGCAGATATCACCACGCCCGGCAAAACCGTGACTGTCCAGCGTCACCTCAATCTGCACACCGCGTACCAGGTAACCCTGCTCAAAGCGCTCGGTTTCGCTGTGCTTCACGTCAATGATGGCTTCCAGGCGGCGGCGGTTCATCTCGCTGTCTGTCCATTCGTACAGCGCCAGGGTGCCACGCAGCACGTCGGCATTATCCATCATCGACAGGAATCCGCTGCCGAGGTGGCTCAGCACGCGCCAGTGGAAACGATCCTGCGCCGGTGGGTAACAGGGCAGTGTCGGTGCACACAGGTTACGCACGGCGATGCTGGCTGAGGTGGTTTTCATCACCGAATCGAGCACCGTGCTCTGCAGTGCTCGTCGAGGCAACTGGCCATTAGTGCCAGTAAGCGTCAGCGACAGGCTTTCGTCTTCCGGTACCGTGTGGTTATCAAAGGCTTCACCGCCAAGTATAAGCCAGGTGTTATGCAGGCCCGACGGACCCCGGCGCACGCGGGTGTGGTAGTAATATTCCGGCGCTTCATGACGCATCATTCCGCCTTTGTGGCGGAAGCTCGAAAACGGCACGTAGGTATGCTGGCTCGATGACATCACCGAATCCACCGCGTATATCTCGGTATGGCCATCCTGCACGCGCATCGGACGCAGCATGTATTCGGTCTGCAGGGAGTTGAGCGTCAGCGGGTCGGATTCCAGCGGGAAAAGGTTAATCACCGGCACACAGTTCAGGCGCAGATGCTTTTCGGTAAAGCTGAAATCATGCTCCCAGCGTTCCGCCAGCACCACGTCGATTTCAAACCAGGGGAGCTCAGCCGGAAAAGCCACAGTCTCCAGCCCACGCAGCCCTGTGAACATGAATTTCTCACGGAAGGTGAAGTACTCCAGCAGCAGCTGATAGCCGCTAAAGCTGCTGCTTCCCTTCGGCCACAGGTCGTCATCATCGCCAAACCCCAGCGCGGTGAAATGCCCGTCGAGTGGTCTTCTGTCAACGTCGCCCGGCATGCGCAACCACAGGCGCGCCGCGTTCATGGTAAAGGCTTCATGCATGGCGCAGGCCAGCGGTGCGTCCGCGTTGAAGTAGAACGGGAGCTGGCTGAGATCGACCCGGCTCCAGTCGGCAAGTTGGCTACAGTTAAAGCGCAGCGTGATGACCGAACGGCCATCCGGATCGGTCGCCAGTCGGGCACTCTCAAGCGACAATGGCTGAAGGGTAATCTCTTTGGTTGTGGTGTACCGGCAACGCGTGCCTTTCTCACCAATCGGCCGCGAGTTCACCTCAAAGCCTTTGACGATGCGCATCTGCTCTTTCATTTCGCGCCAGTCAGGGGTGAATTCCACCACCGACATCGACGGAATGGTGCGCAGGTAATGCGGCCACAGCAGGCTGACCAGCCCTTCGGTCAGTTCAGGCAAGTCGTCATCAAGCTTCTCACGCAGCCGGCCCATCAGGAAGGCAAAGCCCTCGAACAGCCGCTCCACGTACGGGTCGCGCGCGCCCGCTTTATCCAGATTGAGCAAGGCCGCCTGCTCGGGGTGAGCACGGGCAAACTCTTCGCCGGCTTCCAGCAGGTAGCGCATTTCAGCGTCGTAATAACGCAGGGTTAAGTCATCCATAAAAACCTGAATATGTGTGTTGTAAAGGTATGCCAGCCATTATTACCCGCAAAGCACCGCACTGCTGGCCGGATCGAGCGCAATCAGACCAGACAGAAGCGAATCCATCTCTGGCTGTAACCGCGATTTATCGGTTTCACTGCGTGTGGCTTTCATGCGTAGCAGCCTGAGCCGGCGCGATTTGACCTCAAATAACAGTGCTGGCGTCCACTGCGTGAGAGTGATGGACTGTGCAGCCCCATCGAGCTCACCCAGCAGATGCAGGGCAAGCTCATTCTTACCTTTCTGCTCGGCCACGCGGGCCATCAGCAGGCGCAGCAGCCATTTGTCTTTTATGGCGTCGGTGCCCGGACGTGTCTGCAGCCAGTGGAGTGTGGCGTCCAGACCGTCAGTGTCCGCTTTCTCCAGCGCTTCCGGCTCGAGAGCCAGGATATCGTTATCTGTTTCACCGGCGGCACTGACCGGCTCATCCCGCCAGCCGGACATATCGTCCAGTACGTTCTGATTTATCCAGTTCAGCGTGACCTCATCGGCAAACGGCGTACCGTCATTAAAGGCCAGGGTTTCAAGCCCCGTGAGACGGCGCAGCAATCCTTTCAGGTCGGCGGCGATGATATCAGCCAGCACATCCTGCCCTGACTTCACCAGGGCCTGGTGGGTGTACCACTGTAGGTCCAGCCAGAGGTGATTGGCGCCACGCGAGAAAGTGCTGTCTGCCTGCTCCAGAATCTCCAGCCAGCTCTGCTGCAGGTACAGGCGTTTGAGCATGGCCCGCTGGTCAGCCCGCGGCGGTTCGATGCGCGTTTTTCCTTCGGCATCCGGGGCCGGAATAGCACTCAGCGTGTCATGACGCAGGCTTTTCATCAGCCGATGTGCGGCAAGCCAGCCATCGGGTTGCTCACGAAGATATCCGGTCAGTGTACGGGCCTGAGCCAGTAAATCCTGGCCGGAGGTAATGCGATTCAGAACCGGCGCGTCTGACTCTGCCGTATGCGTGGCGCTCTGTGACTGTGCCTTATTACCGGCGTTCTGCGGCACCACAGCATCCACGCCGCCAGCCTTCATCAGGCGGGATTCCAGCGCGCTGTACAGAGCATTCAGTTCTGGGCGTGACGCTTCCGGCTCTGACTCCAGACTGTCGTGGATGAGCAGCAGCGCACCGGCAGTGCGCAATGCATCGTCGCGTACCACTTCCGGCCAGAGTGACAGGCTGTCCAGCACACGGGAGCCTGCGAGCCACTCCAGGGCCGGTTTACGGCTCCGCTCACGCTGAGGATGAAGCTGCGTTCCATAGCGCTGTAGCAATCCGGCCAGCAGTTCAAGCCCTTCGGCAAAGCCGGTCTCCCCGTCCTGATGCAGACGCGCCCAGCAGTAATAGGTGGCAATCCGGATATCTTTGGCCGTGGTGGTCAGCAGTTTTTCGGCAAGCGTGCAAATCAGCCCGGTATCGATGCCGGAAAGCTTATTGACCTCTTCGCGGATACGCTGAAAATCATCGTCATAGCCGGGGTCTTCTCCGGTCGGACTGGCGTCACTTACCGGAGCAAGCCAGGACTGCCAGTTTTCCGCGCGTGTCTGCGCCTCTTGTCGCAGCTGGGTGCCGTCAGCCTGACAGGCCGCGACCAGATTCTGCAGTGTGCTCATTATTCGACTCCATCCATGTCACTGTTTCCCGTGTTAGCCATCAGCGCCTGTGCCGTGGCCGCGCTGTCGACACTGAATATCTGATCCGGCAGCGTGAATCCGCGCAGATCCAGCAGCACCAGCGGACCTTTTCCGAGTTGTGAGCGCAATACCCACTGCAGGGTTCGACCGTCCGGGGCTGCGAAGCTCATCACCCACTGGCTGCGGTCAAGCTGCTGGCGTTTGCCCTGGTCCAGCCAGCGAATAAAGCCCCAGGTCCCGCTGTAGTCCCCGAACAGGCGCGCCCCGGCATTAACCGTGGTCCAGGTCAGCATCGTCCCCGGCTTGTAAGTCTCTCCCGGCCAGCGGAAACTCTGCCAGTCAGCCATCTGATTGAAATAGTGCAAAGGCTGGCCATCAATGGTCAGCTGTGTTTCCACCACCTGCGGTACAGGGCGAGCCTGCAGCTCAAAGCTGATGCCCTGGCTGCCATCGGTGAACAGAATGTCTGACAGCTGGCTCAGCTGATTAATCGCCCGCAGGAAAGCCGGGTTAAAGCTCAGCCCCTGGCTGTTGACCTTATCCGGTACCCACTGGCTGCCCTCTTTATGCAGTACCCCGCTGAGCTCGGTCGTCATGAAGCGCTCAACACGACCGCTGTCCTTACGCACAAATTCAGCCAGCATTGGCAGGGAGGCATCACTTTTACTCGCCGCAAACGGGAAGCGCCCGTCAAAGGCTGTGTGCCAGTTCGCCACCACCGAACGGCTCCATTTGTCATTCAGGCTCGCCGCCGACGGCTGAAGCACGGTCTCCCAGGCCTGGGTCAGCGGTTGCACAAACATCGTGCTGCCAAAACCGCTCCACTCTTCGCCAAGGCTTGCGGAAATGAGGCTGCCATATTGCTGGGTGTCGGTCAGGTCCACGCTTTTTCCCTGGAATACGGTCTGCGCCAGGGTCTGCATCATTTCCTGCGGGTCAGAGGCGTTGGCTACCTGCTGCAGGCGCAGACGCACGCGGGTGATGCGGGTCAGATACGTTTGCAGGCTCAGCGAGCTGTCAGCCGACATGACGTTGCTGCCTGTGTTTTTGCCCAGAAGCTGAAGCAACGGGCCAAAGGTATCATCCAGCGGCCCCTGCGGGCCTGAAGCAGACTGATCAATAACGGGCTTGTCTTTTCCACCCACCAGGTCTTTAGCCGATTTGATGATGGAATCCGAAAGCCCCTCGCTTTGCTGGCCGGTCTGCCCCTGCCAGGCGATGGTATTCATCAGGGCTATCAGTGGCGACTGACGGACATCACTCATCAGCGTCAGCTGGTCGGTCACATCAGCAATGTTGTTTGCCGGATTAAGTCGCAGGCTGTTGAGGAAGCTCAGCCAGCTGCCGGCAAAGTCGGTGAAGTAACGTTGCGTCAGACGCGCTTTCAGGGCTTCCGGCGACAGGTCTGAGGACACCGCCTTACGGGAGTCACTCAGCACCCAGTCAATTTCATCCCGGCGGGAATTTGCGGCCTTTTCGATAGCCTGCTGAATGCCCCCTTCCCACGCCTGGCGGGTAAACATACCCGGTACCACTTCCTCGGTGGTGAACAGTCGCCGCTCATCGGTACCGCTGGTCATGTCTTCCAGAGACACATCGGCGAAGTTACGACGCACGGATTTGAGCATGTTCTCATACAGAGTGCTTTCAGCGTTACGCCGCCCGATTTGCTGCAACAATACCTGACGGCTTTGGCTCACCAGCTGCGCATCCGGCGTGATTTTCCACTGTGGCTGTTTTGGCAGTTCGGAAATGTAGAAGGCCCACAAATCCGGTGACAGGCTTTGCCACAGGCCGGTTGAAATGCCCATCCGCGTCGGCTGCACGGCTTTCATGGTCTGAGCGTAATACGCGCCATCGGCTTTATCCGGACGGGTCATCATCAGCCAGGCCTTCAGCTGGTCATAGCCCGGCTTCGCCAGCTGTGCCCGCTGGTCGCTGCCGGGAGCGGAGCCAGCCAGCACGCTGAGCTTCTGCGTCAGGGCGGCATTTGCCGGGTCGCGGATCAGGCGATTGTTCGCCACGCCGTACCAGGGCAGCATCGCGTCGAGCAGCTGCTGATTATGGTCCAGACCGAAGCGCTGATACCATGGCGCGCCTTCCTGAATACGGTGCTGCAGGCGGCCTGCGTCATTACGCAGGGTATGCAGAGCCGTCAGCTGATAATCCGATACGGAGGGATGCTCCACCAGAGCATGCGCCTGCTCAGCAACAGACACTATCTGCTGGCGGTTGACCGCAAACGACAGCAGCGTCCCCGCCCCCCAGACACCGATAATGGCCATCAACGTCCAGGCCAGCGTCTGTTCCCACGCCATACCGACACGGCGGCCACGCACGCGGGTACAGTCATCCACAATGCCCTGCCAGGTTACCGGCAGGGTCAGCGCATGGCGTTGTGATTCCGGGATATATTTCTCAGCCCCGGCAGAGTCAGCACCTGCTGCTCCCTCTGACATCTCAGCAGATTTATTCTCCGGCAGGCTGAACATCATTCCCCGCAGCGGAACACGCTGCTGAGAGACAGAGAGCCATGGCGCCAGTTGCTGAGCCCAGCGGGCGATAGCGCCGTCTTTGAGGTGCTGGCCCAGGCGCAGCAGGAAGTCGTGGCTGTTGTTCTCGGCGACCTGACTCACCCCCTGCGCCCGCAATTTCGGCAGCATCAGTTCAAGCTGGCGGGTAATATCGTCAGGCCTGGCACGCAGTGGGAAACTGGCCCCTACCGGCTGCTCAGTGCGTTTAGCTTGCGACCAGGTGCTGTCACACAGTCTCCACAGCCAGACCGGGGCGGAATAACGGATCAGTTCACTGATTTTTTCCAGTCCGCGTAAATCGTTGTCGCTGATTTGTGGGGTCAGATTAAGCGACTGCGGCATGACACGTACAATACCGTCCAGTGGACGACCGCGGCGCAGTTTACGCAGCGCGGCGTATTTTTCCTTATCGGGCTCAGCAGTCAAACTGCCGCCGTAAATCAGAACGGTACGGTTACCTTCAAGCCACTGGTTTTCCTGCAGGCCAGGTATCAGTTGTTCGATTGCCGCATCGTCGCCCGTGACCAGCAGCAGACGAACCTTGTGACGCCAGAAGAAGGTGTAGCGTTTACGTAGTGTTGCGTCAATATCCCGGGTGAGTGTCAGGCGGTTTACTTTATTCTTCTTTCGGGTCTCTTTTTGTTGCGTGATTGCCGTTGTTCGTTTAACCCGACTGATGATCCAAAAATGAACGGCAAGGAAAACCAGCGCGATCACACAGGAAAGCGTGACCCAGAGGAGGCTGCACACAAGCAAGATTGGAGAAATAACTGACCATTCTGTCGAACGGTCTCCGGCAATAAACCAGTACGCAAATCCCCCCAGCATGATCACCAGAGTCACTGCCACGATAATAAGCAGTACAGTGATCCCGGCAGAAATCTCCTGTGTCTGATTTTTGTCTTTATCTGTTTCCATGTGGTTTTACGATCCCAAGAGCTAAGGTATGAAGGGGGTCTGACGCTATCCAGCCGCAAGGTTTTGTTTCATTCTTAGCGGTAATTGCAGCGAGCGATATCACAACCAGCGCATCAAGTTTTCCAGGCTCTCCCCAATAGTCATCCTGGATATTGTGGGTCACATTCCAGCCACAGGCTGCAAGTTGAGGTTGCTCCGGGTGTGAGAAGAGAATGCACCGCTCAGGTGACTCATTAAGTTCACTTTGCTTTTCGGCTCGCGAGGTTACGTGCTGCAGGGACTCACTATCAGAAGGCTCAAAAATTTCACCACGGGATAATGTGACATCCCCCTGGCTTCCGGCCAGCCACAGCACTGCGCATTCACCAGCAGGACGAGAAAAGTCAGAAGTGGGAGATAAGGACTGGCAACCGGCAATCAAATAATTAGCCTGCTGTTCGTCGCTAGCAAACACATTAGCCAGTAAGGATAATGTTTTCTCCCCTTGCCATATCTCAGGTAACTCAGGAGGTTTAATCTCGGGAAAACTCTCGATCAGCTGAACCACAAAGGCTTGCCAGGCTTCAAAACTCCCCTGCCAGAAATATTTTTCAGGAGAAGCTAATGATTCCTTACCTCGCTGCCTTTTCCATTGCAATACCAGCATCTGAGCCAGTTGTTTTTCACGTTCAATAAGATCAGAAGAGAAACTTCTGGAAATACGCAATGATTTCCCCTGGGATCCCTGCCTGATTGATGGAGCTTGATGCTCTCGCTTGATCACACGTAGCCAGTCAGAAAGTTCAGCGCCTGCGGGGCCAATCAAGACAATATCTTTCAGGGCAAACTGACGCTGATGTATTTCCCACCAATGCCTGCGCTCATTTTCTGCTTCGCGTTCCCAGGTATGTGAATGATGAACTGAAAGGCGAAAGAAAATCGTGCGTACAAACCAGATAAGGCCGCCGAGCAGTACCATTGCAACCATGCAGGTCAGAATGATACTGGTATTTGCGCCTGATTTTCTCACCATTGCCGTGATGATACCGGAAAGCAACACCAGAGCGGCTCCTGTTCCCAGCCAGCGTTTTGCAACCGGTGGCTTAGCAATACGATAGCGGGGGAATGTAGGCATCGCCCTCACTGCGTAACCCGGCAATCGGGGTTTGAACTCACCAGCGTACAACCACAGGCGCAGCGATGACCATGTAATGCTGCAGGTTGACCGTCAACTTTTGTCAGAGAACTGCCTTCAGCAATGGTTGTCATCCCATGCTTATTACATTTCACAGCATCACCTTTCACTGCAATACCTTTACCAAAATAAAGATAGTGGCCGCTAATAACTGAACCACCATACTCCTTAAGCGTATCACCCTGCCTGATAATATGTTTCATCAACATTCCTTACTTGAATTAACCAGGATAGAACAATTAGCCATCACCATATTTTGAGAATATCAGCTTTGGTTTCAGCCAGTTTTGCATTATCCACAACTTTACGCGTCTGACTGCCTGCTGCTGCAATACCATTTGTCATTGCAGGTTGAATATTAGAGTCTACATTAACGATTTGTGGATCACCTGATGATGCTGGCGTAATCGAAATCATTTGCTTAATCCTGGAGGAAATGTCATCAGAAAGTCTGTTTATAGTTTCTGTATTATCGAAAATGAGGCTGGCCCCTTTTATGGAGAACTTAAGCTGACCTTCAACAAAACGGCCATATTTAGCAATAAATGAGACATTCTTACTCATTAATTCACCAAAATAAATCATCCGATAAAGGAAGTAGCTTCCCCAGGGTTCTCTGTCACCAAAGGTTGCCTGCATAAACCAAGCGCGTGAGTCGTGGACCTGCTCGTCAAATAATGAACTGACCAGACCGCCTGGTGATTCAGCC
Source organism: Enterobacter sp. UNJFSC 003 (assembly GCF_036903355.1). NCBI lineage: Bacteria > Pseudomonadati > Pseudomonadota > Gammaproteobacteria > Enterobacterales > Enterobacteriaceae > Enterobacter > Enterobacter sp. UNJFSC 003. The sequence continues at coordinate 194,055 of NZ_JBAKHK010000001.1, read as the reverse complement.
GAATTATCAATGGAGTCCTTAGGAAACAGTTTGCTAAATTTACTGTCACCTGAACTTTTGATGTGATCATACTCAACAGCAGATTCATTCTCACTGAAAGCATACATGACATTGGATAATTGCTGAGTCGCCGTATATTTCCAGTTTCCCGTGACAGGGCGTGGCTTAGACTGATAATCGGCATTGAATTCTTCCGCTGCCTGTCTTAGCTGAACCTGAGCGATAGCTGGGTCAAAATCTTTTGGACCGGGAGGAAACGCTATATATTCTCCTCTTTTACGTGATGCTATCAGCCTCTGTCTCTCACCATCGACTCTTTTTTGCTTCTCTGCGCGTGTAGCTTCTGATACAGCAAATGTTGTAGGATCGCTGTCTTTATTCCCACCGTTTGCAGCAGAATCTTTATAAAAACCTTGTGATTTATAAGCGCCATTTGCATAACGGCCAATACGCCAGGCAGTAATCCAGCCAATTTGGTTTTCCAATGCCGTTATAACATTTGAGCTTCCTCGAATAGGGTTATATTGTAACGCACCATTCGAGTCATCTGCATCGCTTGGCGATAAATTAAGAGTAAGTTTCCGCCATGCATTAAATCGAGATATCAAGATAGGTGATACTGCAAACTCTCGTAATTGTTCTGCATTCATTGTTCTCCATAGATCTTTCTGTAAATCAATTGGCAACGATTCTCGCCCTACTTTTAAAGGAGCACCTCCATAAAATGCAGAAGCATACATATCATGCAAAGCTATTTGTGATAACAAATTACCATCATTATCACCAACTGCTTTACCTTGATCTCCTGGTGGATATCCACCACCAATATCGGAATGCATTCCAGGATAAACGACTTCAGTAGCATACCCGGGATAAGTTCCATCACTGCGACAGATTGAATCCAGCGGGAAGCAAAGCCTCTGTTCATGAGAAGACACCAGGTGGGTACATTTCTTGATCAGCCCATTATCCGGTAATTCCATGGAATCGTCAGCCCACCCCATATGCCCTTCAGCAAATGGCGCAATATTTGCGACACCAACAGATGCTACAGTATCAAGCAGACCAAGAAACTCGATATTGAGTGGGATTTTTACCCCACCAGAAACCAGACAGAGCTCAGGCTTTCCTGCCTTTTTTCCGGCACCAGGTAAGAGCTCAGATAACCAGTTCACAAAAGCCCTTGCACTCGCTGCCCCACGAGAAAAGCCATAAACATAAAGCTTAATGCCTAACAGTTTTGGTTTGCCGGGCTCTGGCTGCATAATTGCTTGCTTCAGTTTCGGAGCAAGATCGGACGCATTTAATAATCTATTAAACTCAATTTTGCGTTTGTATGGACCCGCGGCACCGAGATCTTCTAATCGTGATGTCATTGTTTTAACAACAGCATTACTCTCAGCATCGGAGATTTCAGTTAAACCGGATGTTCTCCTTAATGCATCAATAATCCGCAACAATCCCCAGTTTACACGCTCTTCACCGTAGGTGGCAAAAGCCAGGCCAGGCATACTGTAATCGAGGTCATTAACTTCAGGAAAAGGAGTTCCAACACCCGGGATATAATATTTAAAATATTTGTTATTAGAAGTTCCCGCTAAATCAACTAACTCTTCAGAATGTCCCTGAACCCCACCGGCATAACCCTGTCCGATAGTTGCACGAAACAAACGAGCAATATTTGTTGGGTGGGCAGTTTCTGACAGATACAAATCATTATTAAGGTTATTTCCTGTTCCATCAAAAAAGAGGCTGATATGTAAAGTCTTGCAGCATGGAGGCTCAACAAGCTTTCCAGCCGCCTGACACAGTTCATTTCGATATGCCAGTTCATGGCTGTCTTGTTGTTTACAGTTTTGACCAACGGCTGCTGACTCCGTTGGTAAACGGCCTTCCTTTGGGAAATATGGAGGATACCATGCTAAATCGGGGTTTATTTTGGACATACTTTTGGCTCCTCCATTCTGATAGGATCTTTAATGGGGTAATTAGGATTTCCGTAGTCGTAACAGCTGGTAGTGACTTTAACTATATCGCATGGAAGAAAGTGTATTTTTATGCCACAGGTCTTTTGACCTGTATAATCAGGAACAGGAACTATTAGACTATGCTCTCTATTTAACGATTTCTTCTTTTTATACCACGTCAAATATTTTTCATCGTCACCAAAACCAGGAAAACCATCCATATCACCAACACCGGTTTCCCAGTCGATTTTAACGGTCATTCCCGGTTCCCATTTTGGAGGCACACCAAAGTAACCTGCTCCACCACCTCCTTGCCATGGGCCAATAATATCAACTCCCGATTGCCCATTGACACTAAAGTGGTTGATGGCCCAGTGGGTATGATTAATGGCTTCAATGGTTCCACCACCACCGCTGACCGAGTCAGCTTCAGCAGGCTGATTACAGCCCGCCAGTAGAAGCACCGCGACAGCCAGGGATAAAAAAGAAAATTTCATTCAACGCTCCTTCGCCAGGATGCTGACAAAAGCACCCTCTCTGTTTATCTCAAAGTATGATCAAGGATATGCCAGGGTCACTTCGGACAGACTTTTGGCTCCTCCATTCTGATAGGATCTTTAATCGGGTAATTAGGATTGCCGTAATCGTAACAGCTGGTAGTGACTTTGATTTGGTCACAGGGAAAAAAGTGGATTTTTATTCCACAGGTTTTTTGGTCTGTATAATCAGGGATGGGAACAATAGCGCTGTGTTCTTTATGGCTGGCTTTTATTTTTTTTTCCCACTCAAGATACTCATCCCAATGATCGTACCCAGGAAAACCATCCGTTGATGCTTCTCCTGTCTCCCATTCAATTTTTACAGTCATTCCCGGTACCCATTTGGGAGGCACACCAAAGTAACCTGCTCCTCCACCTCCTTGCCATGGGCCAATAATATCAACTCCCGATTGCCCATTGACACTAAAGTGGTTGATGGCCCAGTGGGTATGATTAATGGCTTCAATGGTTCCACCACCACCGCTGACCGAGTCAGCTTCAGCAGGCTGATTACAGCCCGCCAGTAGAAGCACCGCGACAGCCAGGGATAAAAAAGAAAATTTCATTCAACGCTCCTTGTGAGGAATCGATCAGGCAGCAGAACTATTTGAAATAATCTGCGCCATAACCCAGGCACTGCGTTTATCTTCAAAAAGAATTCGCTGCTCTGTCGCAGACAGCATAGCCTCATAACAGGCTGTAAATTCAGTTTGTCGGTTAGCCAATAGTCCTTCCGGTATTTTTTCATAGCTCAGAAATTGCCTCGCATCACTGACACACATTAGTTTTTCAAACTGTCTATCAGTAAATCCAATTTGTCCTACCGACTCGTCAGATTCGGGGGTGTCGCCACTCCCTAATTGAATAGAGGGCTGATTATCACAATCCAGCCAGGTCCAGAATAAAACAGGTTTCAGAAGTTGTTTTTGCTGCTCATCATCAAGAATGTGGCTGAACAGGAAAGGAAAAATACGAGTATCCCAGAATCGAAAAATCCCCTCCCGGCCCTCATGTTGCGCATTAGCACAATCCCTGAGCCAAACAGCAAGCTGTTCAAACGACCAGCAAGAACCGCATATCAGCAGGGGAGCCGATTCAACCATTTCTGCCGCAAGGTTGTGCAACCACTGAGCATGCTCAGCATCTGAAAGATTCACCCGAACCAGTACAGGAGCATCTTCAGGATAAATATCCTCAGGTAGCCCATGATAAAGCGACTGCCACATCATAGGGTTACTGAAAGTAGTGAGTGCGGGAAGGATAGAGAAATCAACAGCGCACTGATCGATAATCACATCAATATGGTCCAGTTCTGCACGCTGGCAGGTTGTTCTAATTTTGTCCATCCACGGAGAAACGAAATCCATTTTTTACATCTCCCTTGGAACAAAACCTTGAGCAATTTCTTGCGCTCGTTTCAGACAATCTTTGCAGACCGAAGAGGGTAGTTCAGGCAACGGGAAATCCTGGCTCGCAGGCCCTTCCATGTTGTGCTGCCCTTTAAGGCTTAACAGGCCAGGGCCATGAACCTTAATTTCTCCCTCAGGTGTCAACTGGATGTAAGCACCACCACATGCAATAGTGATCCCGTTCTTTGCAGTAAGTTGCAGGTGACCCTGGGTTGACTGAACCGTAACGTCTTTCAGTGACGTAAGGGAGAGTGTGTCTGCGTGTGATTCTACTTCAAGTGGTCCTTTCGCCGAGACCAAGCGTATTCCTTCCTGCTGTGAAAGTAGGGAAATAGCTTTACTGGCATTTACAGAGTGGCGCTGCGCAGTTGCAATATTGACCTCTCCCTGGCTTTGCAGGTAAAGACCTTTACCACTGTGTATTAGCGCAGTATCAGGGGTAACGGCAGCAATCCCTTTGGGGGCAGCCATCAATAAAGCCGCTTCCTTCAGGTTGTCTGCACCATTAACAAATTCTCTGAGTGAATCCGCGTCCGGTGAAAAGTTATGGTGAGTCTGGGTAATACTGCCCCATTCAGTTATCTGATTCAGTGCGCCTTTCAGCAGACTGATTGTTGGCTCCATCTCCAACACTTTGCCCTGTGCTTTCGTCTGACCATCAGCGCTGATAAACATCCCTTTCCGCGCACGGATGGTCCCCCAACTGTCGGTTCTGAGCTCAAAACCCTCGCCGCGCTTCTGTTTTTCGCTGTCGACGAGATGGCCGAGGTTCAGCTGGCTTTTGCCGCCGTACTCCGTACTGACCTTGATATGCTCTTTTCCGCGCTCATCATCGAGGCGGATTTTGTTGTTCGCAGGCGTGCGCAGGACGTTACGTTTGTAGTTTCGGATAGTGACATGGTCACCGTGGGCTGAATCGTGCAGCACGCCGGAGATATACGGCCTGTCGGGGTTGCCGTCCTCAAAGCCAATCGCCACTTCGGTGCCCGCCAGCAGCGGCAGGTGCAGGCCGTAAGTGTCCCCCGCATACGGGCGGGACTGACGCACCCACAGGCTCTCGAACCCGGTCTCCCAGTTATCACGGTCAAACAGCATGTTGATGCGATAGCGGCCGTCTTTATCGATGTGGCCGTAGGTATCGTTCTCGGTGGTGCTCGTAACACGTGCCGGCAATGTGCCGGCCATCACCGGACGGGAGCCAGGCTCAGGGCGGAAACTAAAATCAGTGCTGTCCGGGATGCCGTCGAAGTTGACGCCAAAGTCTTCATCACGGCGTGCATGGCTGTGCATAGCCGTGACGACCACGCCCTGAGCAAACACGTCGGCCACTTCGTACCCGCCGGTGACTTTCAGCACCTGACCCGGAGAGAGAGTCGGGCAACTGGTGATGGCATGTGTCTGCGTCTGGCCATTCAGGTAGCGCTCATGACGAATGCGGGCATAAAAGGCCCCGGACTCCGGGGCCGGATTGCGGTCGTAGGTGCTACCCGCTGTCAGATAGTTATCCGCATAATGATAGGCATCACCGTAGGTGGTGGCATCCCCGCGGGTCGCATCAACCTGGGTGTTCATGTCATCCGTGGCCTGACGGTAGTTGTAATCACAGGTGCTCACCTGCTTCTGAACCACGTTATGATGGCTCTCCATGCCCCAGACCGAGTCTACCCCTTCCGAATGCTGCCCTGATAGCGGAACCGATGGCAGGGTCAGGCCTTTTTCATACCCCTGCTGACCGTCGTAAAACTCCACGACGTCGATGTTCAGGCGCGTGTCGGTGGTAAAGCGGAACCAGATACCCACCTCACCCAGCAGGCGGGTAATAAAGTGCAGGTCATCCTCACCGTACTGCATCACCTGCTCACGACGCGGGTACTCTTTTGAGAGTGAGAACAGAAAATCCTGACCGCGCATGTTGTGACGCTCGCGCAGAATTTTTTCCACGATTTGTGGGACCGACATGTCCTGATAAATGGCGTTCTGGTGCGAACGGTCGAGCAGTGCGAGGCGTGACTGGAGCGTCAGGGCATAATGGGTTTCATCTTTTGAGGTGTTGAGACGTTCAAAGCCGCTCACCACACCCTGAAGGGTTCGCACGGCCTGCTGCATTTTGATGCCGTAACCCTGGTCAACCGGGGCCTGCAGCGTCAGGGAAGCCGCTTTCATCAGCATCGTTTCTTTACTGATGGCATGGTCAGCGCTTGTGAATTCAATACGGTAACTGAACGGCGTGCTCAGGGCTTCATCGCCTTCAAACGCCAGTACATCGAGTTCTGCTTCACATCCCTTCACCGACAACTGGTGATGATTGTGGCTGAATCTGATCGGGGGATTACTGCTCATGCGTGCACTCCTTGTGTACGGTCAAACTCCAGCCCGATGCCCTCTTCCTCACTCCAGCTAAGGCATAGCGACTGTGGTTTCTGTTTCGCAGCCATGTGGGTCAGCAACTGCTGACTCAGCACCGGCAGAATTTGTTGATTGAGCAGGCTGTCGACGTTGCGTGCCCCGGTGTCCGGCAGCAGACAGGCGGCGGTCAGCGCGTCATACAGGCTCTCATCAATCTGCGTGGTCAGACCGTAGTGGCGGTTCAGGCGCTTGCTGACTTGTTCGAGTTTCATCTCCACGATGGTACGCATGGCCGCTTCGGCCAGCGGGCGGTAAATCACGGTCTGGAAGCGGGCCAGCAGCGCAGGCTGGAAGTGTTCGCGCAATATCGGGCGCAGCAGGTCGTGCAGGTCGCCTTCGGTCGCTTCCGGCTGTTCATCCAGCAGTTGCATCAGGTGGTCACTACCGAGGTTGGAGGTCATCAGGATAACGGTATTGCGGAAGTCGATTTCGCGCCCTTCACCGTCGCGCATAAAGCCGCGGTCGAAGACCTGATAAAACAGATTCATGACGTCGCGGTGCGCTTTCTCCACTTCATCGAGCAGCACCACACTGTACGGACGCTTGCGCACCGCTTCGGTGAGAATGCCGCCCTGACCGTAACCGACATAGCCCGGCGGTGAGCCTTTCAGCTGTGAAACGGTGTGCGGCTCCTGGTACTCGGAAAGGTTGATGGTAATCAGAGATTTTTCCCCGCCGTACAGCACGTCCGCCAGCGCCAGCGCGGTTTCGGTCTTACCGACGCCGCTCGGGCCGACCAGCAGGAACACACCCTGCGGGCCGTTCTCAGAGGTTAGCCCGGTTTTGGAGGCACGCAGACGCTGGGCGATAGCCTCAAGCGCCACATCCTGACCGACGACACGCTGGCCGATTTCATTTTCCAGAGTCAGCAGCTCAGTCTGTTCGTCTTTCATCAGGGAAGAGAGCGGCACGCCGGTCCAGTCGGCAATCACGTTGGCAACCGTGCGGGTGTCCACATCCACCTGAACCAGCACGTCGCCCTGTTGTGCCTGTTCGAGCTGCTGCTGCAGGTCGGAAATCTCCGCCTGCTGGCTGATGTCCTGGCGGCTGGCCATCAGCTGCTGCGCCAGCGCCTTTTCAGTGCTGAAACGCGATTCCTGCTCCGCAATGCGCGCTTCCAGTTCAGTCCGCTGCTGCTCAATGGCACCCAGGCGGTCACCATGGCGGTTGCTGCCGGCGGCGATATCTTCCAGCAGCGCCTGTTCTTCCAGTTCCAGCGCGGTCAGCTGTGCTTTCAGGCGTACAATGGCTTCCGGCACGGTATCAAGACTCATGCGCACGCGCGCGGCGGCGGTATCCAGCAAATCAACAGCCTTGTCCGGCAGCTGGCGGCCGGTCAGGTAGCGACGGGACAGCGTAACCGCGGCACGGACCGCATCGTCGGTGATGTGCACGTTATGGTGTTCGGCATAGCGCGATTTCAGGCCACGCAGCATCAGGCACGCGGTGTCATCGTCCGGCTCGTCGACCTTCACCATCTGGAAGCGGCGTTCCAGCGCGGCATCGCGCTCGAAGTACTGTTTGTACTCGCTCCAGGTGGTCGCAGCAATGGTGCGCAGTTCGCCACGTGCCAGAGCGGGTTTCAGCAGGTTAGCGGCGTCCGCACCGCCCGCCTGGTTACCTGCACCGATAATGGTGTGGGCTTCGTCGATAAACAGCAAAATCGGTACCGGTGACTGCTGCACGGCATCGATAACGTTTTTCAGGCGCTGTTCGAACTCGCCTTTCACACCTGCGCCCGCCTGCAACAGGCCGAGGTCAAGGGTACGCAGGATGACCGGCTTGAGCGATTCAGGGACGTTGCCCTCTGCTATACGCAGCGCCAGGCCTTCAACCAGCGCGGTTTTACCGACGCCTGGTTCACCGACCAGGATCGGGTTGTTCTTACGACGGCGCGAGAGGATATCGACCATCTGGCGGATCTCAGTGTCACGCCCGAATACCGGGTCGATTTTGCCCTCTTTCGCTTTGGCGGTGACGTCGAGGGTGAATTTATCCAGCGCATTTTGCAGCGCCGGGTTGAGTTCGCCCTCTTTCAGCTCTGCACCAACCGGGCGGCCGACAAACTCCACTTCACCACAATGGCTCTGCGCCAGTCCCGCTTCCTGCTGCACGTCCGGACGTTCGTCCGACTGTGCGTCGAGCAGAGGACGCAGACGCTCCAGCTGGTTCTGGCCCAGCGTCAGCAGCGGCCACAGGCCGTCGCAGCGGACCAGTTTCTGTTTGTCAACCAGCGCCATCAGCAGATGGATGCTGCGTATTTGTTCCTCACCGTTAAGAGAAGCAATCAGCCAGGCTTCCTGCATAAGCGTCTGAATGGCGTCAGACAGCTGCGGACGTTGACGTACTGAACGCGGTTGATTATCCAGCCAGCCCAGCAAATCCTGCCAGATGGCGTCCATGTCCCACTCGTAGCGGCGGGCCAGCACCGTCAGGTCGCCCTCGCCCTGCTCCAGCAGTTTCAGCAGCCAGTGCTCCGGCAAAATTTCCGCATGGGCGCGGGTCTGGCAGAGCGAAGCTGCCCCTTCCATCGCACGGGCACAGTAAGGGTTCAGACGTCGCAGCAGGATGGCTGGATTTTCCATGAATCTCTCTCTTTGTCGGTTCCTGGACACGCTACCGCCCATCGCTGTTTTCCGTGAAGGGGACCAAAGCGCATATGGTCAGGCTGGCAGTTTGTGGGTTTCTTTGCTGAAAGCCCGTTTCATACAGGCACTCAGCAAAAAACTGCGGACAGGAAACCCCGTCCGCATCGGGCTTACGCGGTGGCGCGTTCGTTCCAGGAATCGGAATGAATAATGTTGCCGTCCTTGTAGGTCCAGGTGATTTTTTCGTAACGCAGCTCAATGCGCTCAAGGTGGTTGTGCTTCTCTTTAGAAGGATCCTTGATGTCATACATTTCAGGATTTACTTTCACCACTTTGACGTTTTCCAGTCTGGTGTTGAAGTACTCAACTTCCTGGCCCGCGTCGTTGATTTTGTACCACCTGAATTCCGCAGACTTGAGGGTCTGACCGGTGGTCACAGCCTTGTACAGGTACGGGCTGGACGAGTCGATTTCCTTGGTGAACAGGAACGGGGTGTGGATACGGGTACCGGTCAGCTTGCCGGTGTTGTTGTCGGTCGGGATGTACAGGTTATGCTCCTGAGCGACCACTTCGATGCTGCCTTCACGATCCTGAACGTCCACAGAACCTTTAATGTCCGCGCCGCCGTCGTCTTTCAGCCAAAGATAAACAGGAATTGCCATGGAATTACTCTCCATTGTGTTGTGATGCGCCATCATCCTGCGATGACGCCTGGGTGTGGCCCGGTATCTGACAGGCACTGGCCTGCGGTACCAGACTGATTTCGACACGGCGGTTGAGCGCGCGCCCATCCGGGGTGTCATTGGTTGCGATCGGACGGCTCTCGCCATAGCCCTGCACCGCAAAACAGCTTTCCGGTACATCACCGGTATCACGCATCCAGTTGCGCACTGCTTCGGCACGCTTGAGTGAAAGCGTCTGGTTCAGTTTTGGATTGCCGGTGTTATCGGTATGCCCGGCGACCACAATCAGCCAGCCCGGCTTCGCTTTGATACCGACCAGGGAGTTGACGAGCATTTTGGTGGAGCCAGCCTTCAGCACGGATTTGCCGGAATCGAACAGCGACATGCTGTCGAGGCGGACAATTTTCGGTACCGGTTTAGGTTTCGGCTGTGGTTTAGGTGGTGGCGGTGGAGGCACATACGAACGGATCGCATCCAGCACAGGCATTCGCAGACGCTCCCCCTGATACAGACCAAGGCCCATACGCGCCGGTACGCCATTGCGCGCCTGATCATCCAGCTCTGCCGCATCGTCACGCAGGACAGCAACGGCATCGGCTTTGGGTCCGAAATCATGCATCGGGATACGGTCATAGCGGGCAATATCGAAGCTCACACGCTGCAGCAGCTGATGATTGTTCCAGCCACTGCTGAGCAGCGCAGCAATGGCCCCCAGTGTGAAAATCCCGAGCGCACAACGGAAGGTTCGCCCACGCGGCGTCAGGCCTCGCCCTTCGGGCAGCAGCGGCAGGATAAAATCCGGGAAGGGGGAGATAACCGTACTGTCCGTTCCTGACGGCTGCCAGCCCGCCACCTGCTGCATCGCAGTGTGACGGGAAAGCCATGCAGTCCAGGCAGATGTGGCCAGACTTCCGGCAAGGATCGGCCCCATTCCCCACAGCACCGCGCCAGGTGCAATCACAGGAACGTCGGGGTTCTCATCCATAAAGACTGCCTGGACGTGCTGATGGAACCAGCTCATCAGACTGTTCAGCAGCACCTGTTGCTGCATCGCAGGCGACCCACCGGTGGTAACCCATGCAGCGATTGAACTCGGCGCTGAAGATTCACGCCAGACCCTCACCCCTTCCCCCGGGATAGCCGCCTGCCAGAGAAGAGCATTCGTCATCGTGCTACCAAACTGGCCATTCAGAACCAGCGGCACGGAATGCCCGGTTTCTTTACGCAACTGGCTGATTTGCCATCGCAGGGCCAGCAGACGGCTGGTAAGCGCTTCGCTTTCGGCGTGTTTCTGCGGACAGACGCTGACCATCACCGACAGCTGGCGACCCCAGTCAGGTCGCAACCACAGTACCTGCCGGACGACCTGTTCCAGATCCTGATGATCCTCCACACGGATCCAGCAACCCTGCATGACCGTAAGCACCGGTGACTGCTGTGGCCAGGCCAGCGGCAGATCGCCACAGACCAGCACCACGGGCTGACGGTAAGTGGCTTCAGGGAGGTCATCCAGACGCAGGGTGACCTCATGCTCCGCACGACGACTGGCGACATACAAGAACGCCAGGATAAGCCCCAGCATCGCCAACAGAACAAGCACAGAAACCAGTCGGGATACCGGCAGGAAGCCCAGGCAGATCACTGCACTCAGCAGGGAGGCCCACAGCGCAAGCCCGCGCTGTTGTGCAGGACTCATTTGACGGCTCCCGGCAGCAAGGTCAGCAGTGTCTGATCCAGCCAGTGGCTCAGTCCCCACCACAGCGCAGCAACCACCACCACGCTCAGGCCAATTCGCACGGGCCATGACGCCAGACAGCCGCCCATTCCACGCCCGGTACGACTTTCAGCCAGGACAGGATGGGTTTGTGGATAACTGAACGGCGTGACATGTTCACTGAGCGCGTTGACGAGTTTCTGGCGCTCCGGAGCGTTCAGCGAGCGGAAACTGCCGAGGAACCCCAGCATCATGACCCGCTGGAAGCAGGTCACGACAGCATGATCAGGCGCAGGTTCACGCAGCACATCGCGCATCCGATCGCACAGCGTATCACCGGCATCCATGGTGCCGAGGAAGTGTCCCTGCAGGGGAATGTCATACCACTGCACGCAGGCATCATCCTCCACACCGCGACCTTTGACAGCTTCATCAAGCAGCGCACATTGTGCTTTGAGAATATGCTGACAGCTGGCTTCATCGAGTTCGCTCGCTTTCAGCTCACGCTGTACACGTTCGACATCAGCAATGCAGCGCTCCCACAACGTGCGCCCTTCTCCATCCTGAAATTTCGGACCGTGACGGAGGCTTATCACCTGCAGCCAGGTGTCGTGCAGCAGGGCATCAATATCAATGGACGCGGCCGGGCCGCGTTTGCGCTCACTCATGTTCTCAGTACCGCAAAGAGTTCAAGTTCAGGCTCGCCGAGCATGCCCGGAACGTAAAACATACAGGTCCCACCCTGGAGCATTTCGGTGGCCAGAGGATGAGAGACATCGAGGCTGAAATACTGGTTTTCCAGACGCAGTGGAATGGCGGCCGGCACATGACGCAGCGGCGTCAGCGGCACACCCACCCGTGAAGAATTGACGATACTCCTGACATGATCCGGACTGCCGACCTTGCACTGGCGCGGGAACTGTTCCTGCAGCTGTGCCACCGGCATCGGTGAACGCACGGAGAGGTAGTAATCCGCCCCTTCGCGCAGGCGTGGGTCATGCAGACGGGCCTGCCAGAAGTGAAGTCGGGCATCGTGCTCAAGCTCAATCGCCACCACCCGCGACGGCAGGCTGGCTTCCAGCAGGTCGCCCAGCAAATCAAACAGCGGCGGGAAGACGTCATTCAACTGCTCATGCTGCCAGACAGGAATGGCGCTAACCTGGTGCTCCAGCGAGAAGGTCAGCAGGCTGCCCGCAAGGCGTGCCAGCTCAGGGTACAGACGCTCCGGCGGACTTTGCGGGTGACGCAGAAACTGTCCGAGCACAGGTTCTGCACTGTTCAGGGCATTGAGCAGCCAGAACAGAGACACATCAGCCACGGCAAAATCGGCCATGCGCTCGTTGCTTTCACGACGCATGTCCATCAGGCGGCTCAGACGGGCACGCAGTTGCGTCATCAGCTGTTCCAGCTGGGTCACCAGCCAGCGGCTGCCCTGCAGAGCCAGCAGTGGCGGAAGAAAGGTTTCATCGAGTGCCCAGCTCCCCTGTGAATCCTGCTGCAGACGGGCAACCGGACAGGTCAGATAATCGCTGTTGTTCTGATGGGCGAAACGCAGCGTCAACTCTGGCTGCATCACCGCAATCTGACGGGTATCGTCCCCAAAGGTGTTGCGGACATCCCGCCAGCGCTGGCGATAACGCACAGGGCGCTCGGCCACCTCATCGGGTTTAAGGCAGTTGCCGCCATTCGCCCGCAGCAGCGGCAGCGCCAGAACCACCACCACTTCCTGTGATTCGCCCTCAAGCGCCAGCACCGGCGGCAGGGAATCGGCATTATCCGTGTCGATAAGCGAGCCATCGGGGAAACGGATGTGCAGATGGCGGGCCTGCAGGCGGCCCAGCTTCAGTGCATCCGGTTCGAAAGTGGCATCAATCATCCCCCAGGGATGGGAGAGGCCCAGTCGGGCGATGCATTCCGCAGACCAGGCCGCATACGCGGCCTGTTGCTGGAAGTGCTGGGGAGAGACCATCTGGCCCCTGCCCCATAACGGTTGTTCCGTTTTCATTGGCTTCCTGCCTTAGCTTATGATTTCGCCTTCGGCATCTGGGAAACCAGCGACAGGTTGACGTCCATCCCTTCCACCTGGAAGTGCGGCACGGCGTACAGCTTAACGCGGAAGAAGCCCGGGTTATCCTCAATGTCTTCCACTACCACTTTCGCGTCGCGCAGTGGGTGAGACGCCTGCAACTCGTCGCCCGGGTCGGTCATTTCGGTGACCAGATTGCGCACCCAGGTGTTGAGCTCCAGCTCCAGCAGACGTCGGTCTTTGGTGGTACCGATATTTTCACGCTGGATAAGCTTGAGGTAATGCGCAATACGCGACAGCAGGAAGATGTACGGCAGACGCGCATTGATACGGCTGTTGGCCGTCGCATCGGCGGTGTCATACAGGGCCGGTTTCTGCGTGGAGTTCGCGGAGAAGAAACAGCTGTAATCGCGATTTTTGTAGTAGGAGAGCGGAATGAAACCGAGGTTGGCAAACTCAAACTCACGGGTTTCCGGGATCATCACTTCCGACGGGATCTTCACCTGATTGCCGGTTCCCAGATCGTACAGATGAATAGGCAGGTCCTGTACGGCACCACCAGCCTGCGGGCCACGAATTTGCACACACCACCCGTTGTTGATGAAGCTGCGAACCATGTTGGATGCAAAGGCAAACGAGGCGTTGGTCCACAGATATTTGTCGTGATCGGGGCCTTTGACTTCTTCCACGTAGTTGAAGCTGCGCACCGGCACGGTGTCCGGGCCATACGGCAGGCGACCCAGCACGCGCGGCATCACCAGACCGATATAGCGGGCATCGTCCGTCTCACGGAAAGACTTCCATTTGATGTATTCAGCGCGATCAAAGTAGTTACCGATATCCTTGATGGCCGCCACGTCCTCCATGCTGTCTTTCAGGAAGAATTTCGGGCCGGCAGAGCCGATAAACGGCATATGCGCGGCAGCAGCGACTTTAGAGATGTTTCGCAGCAGGGCGACATCCTGCGCAGAGGCATCAAATTCATAGGAAGAAATCAGTGCAGCGATCGGCTCTCCACCCGGGGTGTCATACTCATCAATATACGTATGTTTATACAGCCCGCTCTGGATGATTTCCGGACTGTCTTCGAAGTCCTGACGCAGGTCTTCTTTGGACATATCCAGCAGTTCAACCTTCACGTTCTGGCGAAAATCGGTTTTGTCGACTAAGGATTTCACGCCGCGCCACAGACTTTCTACCGCCTGGAATTCTTCGCTGTGCATTACCGCATCAAGCTGACGGCTAATCTGGTAGTCCAGCTCAGCGATATGGTGGTCAATCAGGTTTTTGTCGAGTTTCTCAACTTTTGAGCCCGATTTCGTCAGGCATTCAAGGAACACCTGCATCCCGGCCGTTAATCGTTCATCCGCAGTCGCATCCGACATCGCCTGCGCGTCCTGCCAGATGTCCAGCGCACTCAGCTCCGAGACCGGGTTCAGGTTGATTTTTTCAAACAGGGACGCATAAACCCCACCCGTAACAGGACGGTCAAGCACAACGCCGCCACCCGCAGCATTCTCATTTTGTACAGACATCAGCATCTTCCTTATTAATCCGTTAAATCATCGTGACCGTTATGGCTGTTTCGGGGCCAGGGCTGAGAGTTCGGCTCTGAGTTCTGCGCTCAAGGCCGGGTCGAGCAGAATTTTTTCCAGCTCCTTTCGGAAAGCCTGGTTATCCAGCAGGTTTGCTTTTAAATCACGAAGTAAATTACGCATGGAAAGCATCGCCTTCAGCTGGGGGATTTGCCGGGAAACCTGCTCCGGGGTGAAATCTTTCATATTCTGGAAGGTGAGACTGATGTTGTCTTCGCTACCGTCATCAGCCAGCGTGTTTTTAACGGTCAAATTAACTTTTGGGGAATATTCGGAAAGCACTGAGTCGAAGTTATTTTTGTTCAAGTTAACTTTTTTGCGCTCAGACAGTGGTGCAGTCTCCTGACCATTACTGAAGTCACCCGTCACCAGTAATTTCAGGGGGAGCTCCGTTTTCTTGCTCGCGCCCCCGGTATGCAGATCAAGCTTTAAATTTATACGGGCCTTGGGGATTTCGGACTGAAAGGAAGAGTTAGACATAGCTGTCCCTGTTCTATGGAGTTATAGAAACGGTCAATGCCAGTGATAAATTACTAAGGAAGGCAAATCCAGCCAGAACGATTTCCGAGTTCACGTCATTCGACGAAAATGAAAACCCGTAATTAATAGCGAGCGCATTCCATTCACTAGCATGTCGACACTGTATTTTTGGGTAATTATCTGAAACAGTGAAATTTAGGATAAGACCCAATAGCCGGAGTTTAGAAACGTTTCACACCTAATCGGAAATGAAAATATGTAACAAAACATTACATAAACAACCTTTAACAACAGTAGATCATCTTTCTGATTTATAAGAATTTTCTTGTTAAAACCCTCAAAACCCCATGGAATAAGGGTGTTCATAAAGCGATCAATTTAACTTAGGTGGTAAATCTGTACAAAATCACACCACTCCCCTTAAATGTCTGATTTCTTATTTTTCTAAAAGAGAAGGTATGACATAACTCAGTTTGCTAAAAAAATTAGCGATTTTTCCTGGTCTTCACCGTGTTGTATTAGTCACCTGAATGAAACTTATACATTTGCGAAAAAAATAAAAGAAAAGATGGCTATCCAGCCTTGCTCAATATTTTCTACCAATGCAGGTGATATGTGCGTTCTGGACACCTATTTTTGACCTAAAATGCGCAATACTCCCTACTTACCGACATCTGATACTAAAATAAAAATGAATTATTCTTACCCCTTGCTCATATTAATTATTCTTAATGTCAGCTTTTACATTACCTTTTAAGAAGAGAGATAAGCATTAATACCCTGTCAGATTCTACATACTCTCTTGTCAAAATAGCGTATTGATAATGACTTGCATTACGAAAGTGACGATTTAAGAATCCGTTAGTTACTTTATACTAATAGTGAGCGTTAGCATGACGCCTTCTGGGGGACAAACATATTGAGCCGGTAAATCCATTATCAACGTCGTCCTCCATGCCACTCTCGCGGGTGGCGCCTGATGAAAATAAAAATGTTCGGAATCAAGCATCTCGTCATCTGCCGCTTTTTTAATCAAAAACGAACGATGGAACATATCTTATGATGGTGCTACATTAAGACGCCCACCCAACGTCAGCGATGGACAGGCAACGCCGTAAAGATCGGTAAAGCCTGCAACCTTGACCTTGTCCTACGGTCTAATTGGCACGTGGTAACGCAAAAGCGTTACTTTCAAAGGCTTTACATAGGTTCTCTAATTTGTCTCAATCCCAATTCAAACGTGCGTTTTTACACCCACGCTACTGGTTTACATGGTTTGGTCTTGGCATTCTTTGGTTGCTGGTCCAGCTTCCTTATCCTCTTATTCGCACGCTGGGTTCTAAGCTGGGCAGCACGTCACGATACTTCCTCAAGCGTCGTGAATCTATCGCCCGTAAGAACCTTGAACTCTGCTTCCCACAATATAATGCGGAACAGCGTGAAAAACTGATTGCTGAAAACTTCAAGTCGATCGGCATGGCACTGCTTGAAACCGGCATGGCCTGGTTTTGGCCTGATGAGCGTGTGCGTAAATGGTTTGATGTGGAAGGCCTTGAAAATCTGAAACGTGCACAGGCGCAAAACCGTGGCGTGATGGTTGTCGGCGTTCACTTTATGTCGCTGGAACTGGGTGGACGCGTAATGGGACTTTGTCAGCCGATGATGGCTACCTACCGCCCGCACAACAGCGCGCTCATGGAATGGGTACAAACACGCGGCCGCATGCGCTCGAATAAGGCAATGATCAGCCGAAATAATCTGCGCGGCATGGTCGGTGCACTGAAGAAAGGTGAAGCCGTATGGTTTGCACCCGATCAGGATTACGGACGTAAAGGCAGCAGCTTTGCCCCCTTCTTTGCGGTTCAAAACGTAGCAACGACAAACGGCACCTTTGTGATCTCTCGTTTATCAGGTGCTGCAATGCTGACCGTGACGATGGTAAGAAAAGCGGACAAGTCCGGCTATCGTCTGCACATTTCTCCTGAAATGGCTAACTACCCAGAAAACGAAGGCGAAGCCGCGGCGTTTATCAACAAAGTCATTGAGACAGAGATTATGCGTGCGCCTGAACAATATCTGTGGATGCATCGCCGCTTTAAAACACGCCCAATCGGCGAATCCTCGCTCTATGTCTAAGCTTTTCAAAGGTTAGTTTCGGTAAGAAACTAACCTTTTCAATCACCTGTAATCACCCCGAGTAATTGTTTTTCCTGCCGTCGCTCAAAATGAATTTATTGCGTTCTGAAATTAAACTGTCGCTGTTCCACGACACTCGTAAGTTACGGAAATTATTTAAAAAAAAGCCCTCTTGTCACCCTGAATTTTTAGGCGTACATTAGCGCCGTCTGGCAACAGGAAAGCACAGAATTCTGATCTGAAATGAGTGGCATGCGGGATAATTCTTAATTCCGCCTGAACCCGATTTCAGTTCTCTATAATCAGGTGGACTCTGTTTTTAAATGCGTACCAAAAGATACGCGGAGTGATGAAACGTGAAATATTTCTTTATGGGCATTTCGGTGATTGTATTGGTCTGGGCCGGAACCTTTGCCCTGATGATCTAGCAAAGCAAACACAGTTAAAAAAAGGAGCCGTTGGCTCCTTTTTTTATGTCATTACGACTCGGGATGGTCAGCGACGCTCTTTGATGCGAGAAGCCCGTCCGCCCGGAACATGCTCTTAATGCCCCTCACAGCCTGGCGAATACGGTCGCTATTCTCAATCAGCGCAAATCGCACATGCGTGTCGCCATAATCACCAAAGCCAATACCAGGCGAGACGCACACTTTTGCATCCTGCAACAGCTTTTTGGCGAACTCCAGCGACCCCATCGCCGCATACGGCTCAGGAATTTTAGCCCAGACGTACATGGACGCTTTTGGCATTTCAACCATCCACCCTGCTTCATGCAAGCCTTTCACCAGCACGTCGCGCCGACGTTTATACTGGGCGGCAATGTCATGCACGCACTGCTGATCCCCTTCCAGGGCCGCAATCGCCGCCACCTGGAGTGGCGTAAAGGTGCCGTAATCGTGATAGCTCTTAATACGCGCCAGGGCATTCACCATCGTTTTGTTTCCGACCATAAAACCAATACGCCAGCCTGCCATGTTGTAACTCTTAGACAGAGTAAAGAATTCAACAGCAACATCGCGCGCGCCGGGCACCTGCATAATTGAAGGTGCTTTCCAGCCGTCATACACAATATCGGCATATGCGAGATCGTGAACCACCAGCACGTCGTAACGTTTAGCCAACGCAACGACTTTCTCGAAGAACTCAAGCTCGACACACTGCGCCGTTGGGTTCGACGGGAAGCCGAGGATCATCATTTTGGGTTTCGGATAGCTTTCGCGAATGGCACGTTCCAGTTCGTTAAAGAAATCGACACCTTCCACCAGCGGCACAGAACGAACCTGCGCTCCAGCGATCACCGCACCGTAAATGTGGATGGGGTAGCTTGGGTTTGGCACCAGTACGGTATCGCCATGGTCCAGTGTAGCCAGCATCAGGTGTGCCAACCCCTCTTTCGACCCGATCGTAACAATAGCCTCGCTTTCAGGATCGATATCAACCTGGTAGCGATCCTGGTACCAGCGCGAAATAGCGCGTCGTAATCGAGGAATGCCGCGAGAGGTGGAATAGCCATGCGTATCCGGTCGCTGGGCAACGGTACAGAGTTTTTCAACGATATGCGGCGGGGTCGGGCCGTCAGGATTACCCATACTGAAATCAATAATATCTTCGCCGCGCCGACGCGCAGCCATTTTCAGTTCAGCAGTGATATTAAAAACATAAGGGGGGAGACGATCGATACGCGTAAAACGGCGTTCAGGACTGAATTCAGCCATAGATTCCTCAGATTAACGTGAGCGCCCGGACCGTCCGAGCGACGCTGCCACTGGTGCGGCATGCTTAGAAAATAACCTGAATAAAAACGTGCTGTCGAGAGGAAACGTAAAAAATAAATGTCGCGCTAAAACGGGAACCCTGCTGAGCCTAAAAGCGGAAGACTTTTACCCTAACATGCATTAGTAATACCTTATATTTAACATGATGATATCAGTATTCTTACCTTATACGGGGCGATGATGTTAAAAACACGATTCTTCAGTAACCCTGAAACTATCCCCTTTGGAAATTAGGGGTTTTCCCCATTTCATAAACCTGACGGATAGCTGGTCAATGCGCGCCAGGTTTTTTATCATAGATCTTTCCCGTTAGCTCTGGTCTTCCCGTGCACGAAATATTCGATATGCTTCTCGCGGTTTTTGATCGCGCGGCATTAATGCTGATTTGCTTGTTTTTCCTCATTCGCATTCGCCTGTTTCGCGAGCTTTTGCATAAGTCTGCGCACTCGCCAAAAGAGCTGCTGGCCGTCACCGCCATCTTTTCGATGTTTGCCCTGTTCAGTACCTGGTCTGGTGTCCCGGTCGAGGGTTCGCTCGTCAACGTGCGTATTATCGCCGTCATGTCGGGCGGGATCCTGTTTGGCCCGTGGGTGGGCGTTATCACGGGTCTTATCGCCGGCACGCACCGTTACCTGATCGATATCGGGGGAGTGACGGCTATCCCGTGCTTTATCACCAGCATTATTGCGGGGGGACTTTCCGGCTGGATTAACCGAAAAATACCTAAAAAGCAGCACTGGCGTGCGGGCATCGTCGCGGGCATGGTGTGCGAAACGCTGACCATGATCCTGGTCGTGGTGTTGGCTCCGACAACCGCGCTAGGGCTGGATATCGTCTCTAAAATCGGTATACCGATGATCCTCGGAAGCGTTTGCATCGGGTTCATTGTGCTGCTGGTGCAAAGTGTCGAAGGCGAAAAAGAGGCCAGCGCCGCTCGTCAGGCCAAGCTGGCGCTTGATATCGCGAACAAAACGCTTCCTCTATTCCGCCACGTTAATACGGAATCTTTACGCCAGGTCTGCGATATCATCCGCCGCGATATTCACGCCGATGCCGTCGCCATTACCAATATCGACCATGTACTGGCCTATGTTGGCGTGGGTGAGCACAACTATCAGGACAACGATGACACCATCAGCCCGACCACCAGACAGGCGATCAATTACGGTAAAATCATCATCAAAAACAATGATGAAGCCCACAGAACGCCTGAAATTCACTCAATGCTGGTGATCCCGCTCTGGGAAAAAGGTGTCGTGACGGGAACGTTGAAAATTTATTACTGCCACGCACACCAAATCACCTCTTCGCTGCAGGAGATGGCAATTGGCCTGTCGCAGATAATCTCGACGCAGCTGGAGGTTTCACGGGCAGAGCAGCTGCGCGAAATGGCAAATAAGGCTGAGCTCCGTGCGCTGCAAAGTAAAATTAATCCCCATTTCCTCTTTAACGCGCTGAATGCGATCTCATCCTCCATTCGCCTGAATCCGGACACCGCGCGTCAGCTGATTTTCAATCTGTCACGCTATCTGCGCTACAACATCGAGCTGAAAGATGACGAGCAGATCGACATCAAAAAAGAGCTTTATCAAATCAAAGACTACATTGCGATTGAGCAGGCACGCTTTGGTGACAAACTCACGGTCATTTACGATATTGATGAAGAAGTTAACTGCGTGATCCCTAGTCTGCTGATCCAGCCGCTGGTAGAAAATGCGATCGTCCACGGTATTCAGCCGTGTAAAGGGAAAGGCGTGGTGACCATCAGCGTAAACGAGAGCGGCAACCGCGTGCGCATTGCGGTACGCGATACCGGCCACGGTATCGACCCGAAAGTGATCGACCGTGTTGAATCTAACGAGATGCCGGGGAATAAGATTGGATTACTGAACGTCCACCATCGCGTAAAATTGCTGTATGGAGACGGTCTGATCATCCGTCGTCTTGAGCCTGGTACTGAAATTGCTTTTTACGTCCCGAATGAACGCACACCCGTTCATGCGCCCATATCTTTGTTGCCATAGGCCGGAGTAACAGATGAAAGTCATCATCGTAGAAGATGAATTTCTGGCTCAACAAGAGCTGAGCTGGCTTATCAGAACGCACAGCCAGATGGAGATTGTGGGCACGTTTGACGATGGCCTGGACGTGCTGAAGTTTTTGCAGCATAACCGGGTAGACGCCATTTTTCTTGATATCAACATTCCGTCGCTGGACGGGGTGTTACTGGCGCAAAACATCAATCAGTTTGCTCACAAGCCGTTTATCGTTTTCGTTACGGCCTGGAAAGAACATGCCGTAGAGGCGTTCGAACTGGAAGCGTTTGATTACATCCTCAAGCCTTACCAGGAATCACGTATTATCAGCATGCTGCAAAAGCTGGAAGCAGCGTGGCAGCAGCAGGCCACCCCGGCGAATACCAGCCCTGTCGTTCGGGAGAATGACACCATTAATCTGGTTAAGGATGAGCGTATCATCGTGACGCCTATCGACGATATCTACTACGCCGAAGCTCATGAGAAAATGACGTTTGTCTATACGCGACGTGAATCGTACGTGATGGCAATGAACATAACTGAGTTTTGCAGCAAGCTGCCGGCTGCGCACTTCTTCCGCTGCCACCGTTCGTTTTGCGTCAACTTAAACAAGATCCGCGAGATCGAACCCTGGTTTAATAACACCTATATTTTACGTCTGAAGGATCTTGATTTTCAGGTGCCGGTGAGTCGCAGCAAGGTGAAAGAATTTCGCCAGCTGATGCACCTCTAGAAGGTTCCCCTCTCCTGCCGGAGAGGGGAAAGCAATCAGAGAATTTGTCCCAGGACCTGACGCAAATGCGCACCCGAGCCAAGCAGGCCAGGATTATCATGCACAATCAGGTAAACAGGAATGTCCTGCACGTAGCTTCGAAAACGGCCCTTATCTTCGAAACCGCCGCGGAAGCCCGATGCCTTAAAGAAGTCGAGAAAACGCGGTACGATCCCACCCGCGATATAAACTCCGCCAAAGGTGCTAAGGTTCAGCGCCAGGTTGCCGCCAAAACGTCCCATGATCACACAGAACAGTGACAACGCACGACGGCAGTCAATGCAGCTGTCCGCCAGCGCACGTTCAGTCACGTCTTTCGGTTGCAGGTTTTCCGGTAGACGCCCGTCTGATTTCACAATTGCACGATACAGGTTTACGAGACCCGGGCCTGAAAGTACGCGCTCGGCAGACACATGGCCTATCTCTGCGCGTAATTCTTCGAGGATAATGCCTTCTTCTTCACTGTTTGGCGCAAAGTCAACGTGGCCGCCTTCACCCGGCAGGCTGACCCAACGTTTATCAACATGCACCAGGTGCGAGACACCCAGCCCCGTCCCAGCGCCGTATACGGCAATGGGTTTGCCTTCTACCGGAGCAGTGCCGCCAAACTGAATCAAATGCTCTGGCTTCAGCATCGGGATTGCCATGGACACCGCAGTAAAATCGTTAATGATTTCAAGATGCGCAAAGCCCAGATTTTTTTTCATCTCGGCGATAGAAAACGCCCAGGTGTGGTTGGTCATCGCCACCCAGTCACCCGTAATCGGGCAGGCAATGGCGATGCAGCCGTCTTCAACATTCGCCTTATGCTCTTCAAGATAAACGCGTACAACAGCTTCCAGGCTCGGATAATCCAGCCCTGAATAGGTTTTCGCCTGGGAAATCTCACCGCTGCTAACATCACATAATGCGAGGCGCGCGTTCGTGCCGCCCACATCACCTACCAAAGCATACTTTGTCATTCTTCTACTGCTCCGCTAAAGTCAGAATAAATCTTTGGGACACTGTAAATTCAAGGCGTGATAACAACAACGACCGGAAGGTGAATGCCCCAGGATTATCGATCTTCGTCACAGAATAACTTTACCGTTTCAGCACCTTTTGCACTATTGCCATAAACCTGATTGTGCAAAGTAACGCTATACCGTTTAGTACAAGGAAATCATCATGCTCCACCCGCGTGCCAGAACCATGCTGCTACTGGCAATCCCGGCATTAATCATTGGTATTGCCTCAAGTCTGGTGCTCATCGTCGTGATGAAGGTGGCCTCGGTACTGCAGTCGATGTTATGGGCTGCGCTTCCGGCAAAACTCGGTATCAGCTTTGATTCTCCAGCCTGGATTATTTTGATGCTGACGCTCACCGGCATTGCGGTGGGTCTGGTGATTCGTTTTAGCCCAGGACATGCGGGGCCGGATCCGGCGCAAGAGCCGCTGATTGGTGCGCCGGTCAATCCTGCAGCCCTGCCGGGGCTGATTATTGCGTTGATAATCGGTCTGGCAGGCGGCGTAAGCCTGGGGCCGGAACACCCGATTATGGCGGTGAACATTGGCCTGGCGGTGTTTATTGGCTCGCGGATTTTACCCCGCATCGGGTCGCTGGACTGGACTATTCTGGCCTCAGCCGGCACCATCGGCGCGCTGTTTGGAACCCCCGTTGCCGCCGCGCTGATCTTTTCTCAGACGCTCAGCAGTAATAACGACGTGCCGCTGTGGGACAAACTCTTTGCGCCACTGATGGCCGCAGCTGCCGGCGCGCTGACCACCAGCCTGTTTTTCCATCCTCATTTTTCACTCTCTCTACCCCACTACGGCCAGATGCAAATAGCGGATATTTTCAGCGGTGCCATTGTGGTTGCTATCGCGATAGCGTTGGGGATGGTTGCGGTATGGTGTCTTCCGCGACTGCACCGCCTGGTGCATAAGCTGAAACACCCGGTGCTGATCCTTGGCGTAGGGGGTCTGATGCTGGGCATTTTAGGGGCAATCGGCGGGACGGTAACGCTGTTTAAAGGCCTGGACGAGATGCAACAGCTGGCCTTCAGCCAGGTGTTTAGCGTCTCCGATTATCTGCTGTTTGCGCTCATAAAACTGGCGGCGCTGGTCGTGGCAGCAGCGTGTGGTTTTCGCGGGGGGCGTATCTTCCCGGCGGTATTTATCGGCGTAGCCCTGGGGCTGATGCTACACGAACATGTGGATGCGGTTCCGGCGGCAATCACCGTCTCGTGTTCTATTTTGGGCCTGGTTCTGGTGGTCACGCGCGATGCGTGGTTAAGCCTGTTTATGGCCGCCGTCGTTGTGCCAGATGCCACCCTCATCCCCCTGCTTTGTATCGTGATGTTGCCCGCCTGGCTCCTGCTGGCGGGCAAACCGATGCTGATGGCCTGGAGAAACGACAAGTAATCAGGCGCTATTACGCGCTTCCAGCGCTTTCGTCAGCGCGCCTAACAGCGGCGGAATATCGGCTTTTGGCAGCATGACCTCAATCAGCGAAAGCCGTTCGTGATGCGCCACTTTGTCGAGAACATCCGCCAGTTGCTCCGCCTCGCTGACCCGCCAGCACTCGGCCTGTGGATCCAGGCTGAGTGCCCCGGGGATTTGCGTCCAGTTCCACAGCGCAATGTCATTATACCGTTGCTCAGGCCCGTGAATTGCCCTTTCAACGGTATACCCTTCGTTGTTCAGCACCAGAATAACGGGGCGCTGTTTATCACGCAGCATCGAGCCAAGCTCCTGAATGGTCAACTGCGCCGCGCCATCGCCTGTCAGCACAATAACGCGCCGGTTCGGGCAGGCCGTTTGCGCGCCGAATGCCGCCGCTAGCGTGTAACCAATCGAACCCCAGAGCGGCTGGACGATAAAGTTCACGTCGTCAGGCAAGCGCAGGTCAATTGCGCCAAACGCGGAGGTGCCCTGATCGGCCAGAATAATGTCACCCGGACGAATAAACGTTTGCAGCGTGTTCCAGAAGTTTTCCTGCGTAAGCGAACCATCCGGCTGTGGGAATGAGAAACCACTGTGTGAAGGCGGTATGAGAGGTGCATGAACATGCTGTTTGCACAGTTCTGTCAGCGTCTCAATTGCCTGAAGCATCGGAATGCCCGTGAACCACACATCCCCCACCCGCGACGCGTGTGGTTGGACTTCTATCGTTTGTTCGGAGGTAAGCTGATGGGTGAAGCCGGCAGTCAAGGTATCGGTAAAGCGTGTACCAACACACAGCACGGTATCAGCACCTTCAATCGCCTCTTTCACCGCGCCAGCGCTCGCTGAACCGCTGTAGGTACCGTAAAAACCTGCCTGCCGTTCATCGAAGATCCCTTTGCCCATCAGCATCGTGGCATGCGCCATTGGCACCGCTTTTACCCACTTCTGAAGCGCTGGCTTCAGACCATGGCGCAGTACCAGAAAATCGGCTAACAGGGCTGTGCGTTTGCTTATTGCCAGTCTGCTCCCGGCGGCCTCACGGAACGCTTTCAGGCAGGCGTTATCGGCATAAACAGGCTTGAGTGTGAGAGCGTTTACAGGAGGGGTAGCGGCTTTTTTAGCCACATCGGCAGGCAACATCAGGTAGCCCGGACGGCGTTCCCGGAGCATTGTTGTTAGCACGCGATCAATTTCGTAGCAGGCATTTTGTTCGGTCAGGATAGCCTGAGCAACGGTGATCGGCTCGCTCATATGATAGAAATGGCGAAACTCGCCATCACCCAGCGTGTGGTGCAACAACTCCCCTTTTTGCTGGGAAGCCATCCCCGGCGCCCCGACGATATGCAATACCGGAACATGCTCAGCAAAGCTGCCCGCGATGCCGTTCATGGCGCTTAACTCCCCTACTCCGAATGTCGTCAGCAGCGCGGCAAAGCCCTTACAACGGGCATATCCGTCGGCAGCGTATGATGCGTTCAGCTCGTTGGCACAACCCACCCAACAGATATCCGGGCTGTCTATCACGTGATCGAGAAACTGCAGGTTATAGTCGCCCGGTACGCCAAACAGATGATCGGCTCCACAATCTGTAAGACGGTCCAGCAGGTAATCGGCGACGCAGTATGGGGTACGCATAACAGGTGTCCTTCTGACGTTGACCTCACCTTGAGTATTAAAGAAGCGTGATGACTGTCCAGAAATGGCGGCAAGAAGGCCATGGAAAGAATGCTTTACAAAAAAGGCTGCGCTATTCTTCATTTCTTCACGCTAGTGTAAACGCATACACTGTTATTTCTTTTTCGCGCCAGGGGTCATGAGTATGGGTTATCAGCCGGACAAAAATCGTTACCAGACAATGCAGTACCGCCGCTGCGGACAGAGCGGGCTCAAGTTGCCCGCCGTCTCTCTGGGGCTTTGGCATAATTTTGGCGATGCGACGCTTATCGAAAATAGCCGTCAACTTTTACAGCGTGCATTCGATCTCGGCATTACGCACTTCGACCTTGCCAATAATTACGGTCCACCTCCTGGATCTGCTGAACGTAATTTCGGCCATATTGTGCAGGAAGATTTCCTGCCATGGCGCGATGAGTTAATCATCTCCACAAAAGCGGGATATACGATGTGGGATGGTCCCTACGGCGACTGGGGTTCACGCAAATATCTGATCGCAAGTCTGGACCAGAGCCTGAAGCGCATGGGGCTGGAGTATGTCGATATCTTCTATCACCACCGCCCTGACCCGGAAACGCCGCTGCGTGAGACGATGAAAGCGCTTGACCACGTGGTGCGACAGGGTAAAGCCCTTTACGTCGGGCTGTCTAACTATCCTGCTGAACTGGCCCGACAGGCTATTGAAATCCTGAACGATCTCGGGACGCCGTGCATTATTCATCAGCCCAAATATTCGATGTTTGAACGCGCGCCTGAAGAGGGATTATTGGATGTGTTAAAGGAAAACGGGGTCGGCTGTATTCCCTTTTCACCGCTGGCAGGCGGTCAGTTGACCAACCGGTATTTGAACGGGATCCCGGAAGACTCTCGCGCCGCCAGTGGCAGTAAGTTCCTGAGCCCGGACCAGATTACCGAAGAAAAGCTGGATAAAGTCCGCAAACTGAACGCGATGGCGGAAAGTCGCGGCCAGAAATTATCACAGATGGCGCTGGCCTGGATTCTACGCCATGACACGGTGACCTCTGTACTGATCGGTGCCAGTAAAACGATACAGATCGACGATGCCGTGGGCATGCTGGAGAACCGTCATTTTACTGCCGATGAAATGGCTACTATCGAAGAGATTCTGAACAGCTCAAAATAAAGTCGTTTTTTAGCAAAAAGTGCTCTCCCACAGGATTTCGGAGTTGAGGTGATGAAACGAATGTTTACCAAATCGTAAAATTGCATTAACAGGCCCCATAAAGGCTCCGATCGTGAAGGAGAAAGAGTATGTTCAGGTCACTGATTCTTGCAGCGGTACTACTGGCTTCGGCCCCGCTGATCGCCAATGCAGGCGAGATCACCCTGTTGCCATCGATTAAATTACAAATTGGCGATCGCGACAATTACGGTAACTACTGGGATGGCGGCGGCTGGCGCGACCGTGATTACTGGCACCGTCATTATGAATGGCGTAAAGATCGCTGGTGGAAACATGATAATGGTCGCCATCGCGGTTGGGATAATCGTAAAGCCTATGAGCGTGGCTATCGCGAAGGCTGGAGCGATCGTGACGATCGTCGAGGCGGTAGAGACCACGGCAGAGGTCATGGCCACGGTCACGGACACCACTAATCGCAAAAAGGAGCCTTTCGGCTCCTTTTTCTTTTTATAGCCCTAACGCTGTGCCGACCAATAGCCACAGATTAAGCGCCACCACCACCACCACGATGACCCAACCTGCTCTTTTCACCAGCGTGGTATTTACGAGGTCGCCCATTAACGATTTGTCGCTGGTAAAAATCAGCAGCGGAACCAGCGCAAGCGCGATACCAAAACTCAGCAGCACCTGGCTCATGACCAAGATCCGCGTGGGATCAAGCCCCATCAAAATCACAATAAATGATGGCAGCATAGTCACCGCACGGCGCACCCATAATGGGATATGGAACCGGACAAACCCTTGCATCACTACCTGCCCTGCCAGCGTCCCAACCACCGTCGAAGAGAGACCCGCCGCAACGAGGCTTAACCCGAATATTGTCGCAGCGGCATGGCTCAGCAACGGCTCCAGCGTTAAATAGGCCTGATCGAGATCGGCAATGCCGGTGTGCCCATTAAAGTGGAACGCCGCCGCCGCGGTCGCCATCATCGCGAGGTTAACAAAACCGGCAATCGTCATGGCGATGCCGACATCCCATTTCGTTGCTGAATACCGCTCTTTACGAGATCCACCGTTTAGATGCTGAGTAAGTGATGAGTGCAGATAAATAACATGCGGCATGATGGTTGCCCCCAACACACCGGCAGCAAGGAAAACGGCCTCAGAGGTCGGCAAGCTAGGGATAAGCATGCCTTTACTGAGCTGCACTACGTTTGGTTGCGAGAAAATTAGCTCAACAATATAGGCCGCAGCAACAAACAGCAGCAACCCGCCGATGACCCGCTCCAGCGGCTTTTGCCCTCGACGCTGAAGCATCAGGATAAGGAAAGTGGCTATCCCGGTCAGCACGGCGCCCTGGAGCAGCGACACGCCGAGGATCAGCTTGAAGCCAATAGCCGCCCCGATAAATTCAGCGAGATCGGTCGCCATCGCGATAATTTCAGCCTGTACCCAGTAAAGCCATACCGCCGGACGCGGATAGTGGTCACGGATCTGTTCCGCCAGGTTTTTGCCGGTAGCAATACCCAATTTCGCCGAAAGCATCTGAATCAGCATGGCCATAAAGTTAGCCCAGACAACCACCCACAGCAGCTTATAGCCAAAGCTGGCCCCGGCCTGAATATTGGTCGCAAAGTTACCCGGATCGATGTAGCCAATAGCAGCAATGAATGCAGGTCCCATTAATGCGAACCGTAACTTGCGCGCTGCCCTGCCACTGCTACCCTCTACGCGACTGTTTGTCATTTCTGCCTCTGGAAATATAGCCTTTGCTATGTTTAATGCTATCAAAGTGAGAATGATTATCAAGATCATTTGAGATGTTTTTGGTGATTACTCTGATAGCTGCAAACGATAGATGGGCAGGAGGTGCGACATCACAGAAAGTGAAAATGCGCAGTCTTTTGTGAAGCGTAGCACACAAACTTAACTTTTCACTCATTTACCTAACATAACAAAAATGTATTGTTGATCACTATTTTTGAGACTCGTCACAGGATGTAACTATAGTGTGGCCTTGATCTCGTTTTCTTTGCGCTTGTTACATAGAATGTGCACGGAAATTAAACCTGCCTCATATTTGGAGCAAATATGGACCGCGTCCTTCATTTTGTCCTGGCACTCGTTGTCGTTACTGCACTTGCATTGCTGGTCAGCACAGACCGCAAAAAAATTCGTATTCGCTATGTTGTTCAACTGCTGGTCATTGAAGTTTTACTGGCGTGGTTCTTCCTGAACTCCAACGTTGGCCTCGGCTTCGTGAAAGGCTTCTCCGAAATGTTTGAAAAACTGCTCGGGTTTGCTAACGAAGGGACAAACTTTGTCTTTGGCAGCATGAACGATCAAGGCCTGGCTTTCTTCTTCCTGAAGGTGCTATGCCCTATCGTCTTCATCTCTGCACTGATCGGTATTCTGCAACACATCCGTGTTCTGCCTGTGGTTATCCGCGCGATTGGTTTCCTGTTGTCTAAAGTCAACGGCATGGGCAAGCTGGAATCCTTCAACGCAGTGAGTTCCTTGATCCTCGGTCAGTCTGAGAACTTTATCGCGTATAAAGATATCCTCGGCAAAATGTCCCGTAACCGCATGTACACCATGGCGGCTACCGCAATGTCTACCGTTTCCATGTCTATCGTGGGTGCGTACATGACAATGCTGGAACCAAAATTCGTTGTTGCAGCACTGGTTCTGAACATGTTCAGCACCTTTATCGTACTGTCGATTATCAACCCATACCGCGTGGACGCCAGCGAAGAAAACATTCAGATGTCAAACCTGCACGAAGGGCAGAGCTTCTTCGAAATGCTGGGTGAATACATTCTCGCAGGCTTCAAGGTTGCAATTATTGTTGCCGCAATGCTGATTGGTTTTATCGCGCTGATCGCCGCATTGAACGCCCTGTTCGCCGCCGTGCTGGGCATCTCTTTCCAGGGGATTCTGGGCTATATCTTCTACCCAATTGCCTGGGTGATGGGTGTGCCGGCGCATGAAGCGCTGCAGGTGGGCAGCATCATGGCAACCAAGCTGGTGTCTAACGAATTCGTGGCAATGATGGACCTGCAGAAAATTGCCAGCACGCTCTCTCCGCGCGCTGAAGGTATTCTATCCGTGTTCTTGGTTTCCTTCGCTAACTTTTCTTCCATCGGTATTATCGCCGGTGCAATTAAAGGTTTGAACGAAGAACAGGGTAACGTGGTTTCTCGCTTTGGTCTGAAACTGGTTTACGGTTCTACGCTGGTAAGCGTCCTGTCTGCTTCTATCGCAGCACTGGTACTGTAACTCGCGCAGTAAAAAAACCGGGAGCCAGCAGGCTCCCGGTTTTTTTATCTCTGTCATTCGCTAAGCGGCGTGGGTTTACCTATCAAATAGCCCTGAAGATAATCCACGCCAAAGCCAAGCAACATCTCCCGCTGCTCCGTCGTTTCGACATATTCAGCGACCACACAGAGTGATTTCGTTTTCGCCAGATTACAAATCGACTGCACGATCATCGCATCCATACCGTCAGTACAAATATCTTTCACAAAGCAGCCATCAATCTTAATGATATCTGCCTGTAGCCGCTTGAGGCGCTCATAGTTGGCATACCCAGAACCAAAATCATCAATCGCGATGCGCAAACCGTATTCCCGCAGCTGCTGGATGTTCTTGATACTGCTACCGGAATTAGAAAATGCCTGCTCTTCAGTGATCTCGATAATGACAGCCTGGGGCGCAATACCATAGCGTTCAAAGAGCGAGATAATCTCTGCGGCCACCTCTTTGTGCATCAGCGTCATGGGCATCAGATTGACAGAAAAACGGGCACCCGCGTGCGTTGCGGGATGATCGCGTAACCATACCAGCAATTTCTCCATCACGGCCAGGTCGAACCTGTGGCTCAGGTTAAACTGGGCAATCAGTGGTATGAAGCGATCCGGCGTGATGATATCGCCATCGCTCTCCAGACGCGTCAGAATTTCAGAATATCCCTGACCTTCAGCATTCAGGATTGGCTGCGCATACAGGTGAAGCTGCCCTGCCTCCAGCGCCCGCTTGATGCGCCCTAACATCAAGACCCGCTCCGTCGTCTGTCCAGACGCCGCCTCAAGGCTGTTTGTGAGCGCCAGGACGTTATTGCCCCCGCAAGATTGTTCTGACAGCCAGCTCAGCTGCCCCAGCATATGATGTAAGGTTTCGCCATTTTCAACTTTGCCCCAGGATGCGCCAAACTCAATATCCAACCCGGTATTGTTCCAGAAAATCTTCCGGCTGTTCAGTTGGTCAACCATATGTTGCAGGCGCTCGGCGGTATCCGGCCCCAGCAATACCAGCATCAGTTCGCTCCCCGGGAGCTGAAAGAGCTTCTCATCTTTCTGTAACAACGGCTGCAGCGATGTGGTAATCATGCGCTTGCAATGCACCCGCATCAAAATGCCGTAGTGGCGACTTAAAAACTCCAGGTTATCCATTCTCAGGCAGCATACGTTGGCCTCAGGGTGAATGAGGAGATAATCTTCAAGCGCGCGAATATTGGGTAACCCGGTCAATGGATCGGTTAACGCCCTCTCCTGCCAGCCCTGCTTCATCCATTCGCTTCGCTGGTAGATCCGCGACATATAAAGCAAACAGATAGCAAAAGAGATGAGAACAGACAGAATAAAGGAGAGTGAATGACCAGATTCAACGCCATTGAGAAAATTGTAGTTGTAGGTTAACAGAAGCAGTGCGGATGCCGCCCAGAGTAGAGAGATAAGTGCATAGCTCAAGCGGCTGATACATAACGTAAACAGGATGAAAATAATCGGCATCAGATAACCGGCGATAATAGGCGACTCTAAAGGAGCACACAATATTGCCACCACGATGACTAAAAGCATCAACCAGACTAATAAATATAAGGATTTCTTGCGTAAAAAAACGGGCTTCACACTCCGCCGCCAGAATGTTCTCGCATAGCGGGGATTAATAATCATTCTTAATGGATAATAGAACATCATCGTAAAGATCAATGCCGCACAAATCAGGCTTTGAATATCGACGACGTTATAAATTGCGGTTCCTTCTCCAAAAAAATTCGAGATCGTTACCGGGAAATGGAATAAATATCCGGCCAGGTACATCGACAGCTTAATGCCTAACGGAACCATAAACCCGAGCCAGAAAATACGGACCCCGATATGCTTGTTCGGCACGCTATAGCGCCAACGCTTGCCCAGAATCAGACGGATCGCGCCGCAGGCCGCGAATACTGAAAAAGTCTGACAAAACAATAAGACAAGATATTGTAGTGGAGCTAAATCAATGATGAATATATTAGTGATACTGAAACTTAACAAAATGGGAATAATTGCCCGGCGACCGAATAACAAAATCATCGCCAGCATGACGCTTAAGGGTAACCATGCCAAATAAACATCATTCCCATTAACAACCGCGCGCGGAGAGAGATACCGTGAAAAAGGCACCGCCACCAGGCATAACGCCAGTGCAATTATAAATATCTTTACATTATTGTAAGTTTTTCTATTCATTAAGTTAGATAATCTATTTATCCATTCATATCATTGACCCGATGGATAATAGGTTTATTAATTGAGCGAATCAAGTTCAAGTCTATTTATAGACCTCTTTATTGATTTGAATTGAGGTGGGGTATAGAAAAAAACCCTATCGGCAACAGAAACTGCTCAAGGATGTTACAAAAGCATAAAAAAACCCTCGTCTTTCGACGAGGGTCTAAATTTTGGTGGAGCTAAGCGGGATCGAACCGCTGACCTCTTGCATGCCATGCAAGCGCTCTCCCAGCTGAGCTATAGCCCCACATGTGACTTTACTTACCCGACTCTGTTGGGTTCAGAGTTTGGTGGAGCTAAGCGGGATCGAACCGCTGACCTCCTGCATGCCATGCAGGCGCTCTCCCAGCTGAGCTATAGCCCCATCGTAAAGCTGTCATGTTGACGGGCGGCATAATATGAATTCCACCGCTGAGTGTCAACGGCAAAATCAGCTCTACGCTTTCAATCGCCGAAAAATCATGCAAATGAATCACTTTGCGAACCTGCTCGCAGCCATGAGTTAAGCCTGTCACGTTTTCACGTAAAACGGTGCTATAAAATGAACCACTAATTAACCCCACAGATATTCAGGAAATTGCATGATCAAGGAACGAATGACGCCAGAAGAGTTAGCCCTGCTCACTGGCTATAGCCGACAGACCATCAATAAATGGGTACGCAAAGAGGGTTGGATTACGTCGCCAAAACCAGGAGTACAGGGTGGCAAAGCGCGTCTGGTGCATGTGAACGAAAAAGTGCGCGAGTTTATTCGCAGCGCGCGTAGGGCCTCGGAAACGCCCGATATTCCAGAAAAAGTCTACCAGGACGGCTCGCTGCACGCCTTACTTCTGACGCTGGCGAATGAAATGACGCCGGATGAACAAAAGCAGATGACTTCACTGCTACTGCGCGAAGGGATTAATGGAGTGAAAGGCGGTCGGGCGCGGCTGATTCATATTGATGCCCGCGTAAAGGAGCACATTATGAGCCTCCCGGCCATCCGCAACCGTCAGGCAGTTTATCATCTTGCAGAAGTCACTTCTTTATATGGTGAGACAACCTCGCCGAAACTGCTTCCTCAGATAATCGACTCGCTGGAGAACATGACCCAGGTCGAACAAGAGAGACTTTATGTGCTGCTGAAGCGTGAAGGTATACGCGGTTTTCTTGCACGTCTTGGCATTGCCGAATTACATGCATAAAAAACGGCAGGTCACCCTGCCGCTTTTTATCTTTGGCTACCTTACTGCTGGCTTTCACGTTCAGCAATAAAGTCCAGCGCCTTATTGATGCGCGCTACGCTGCGGGATTTACCAATCGCATGGACAGTGACATCCAGCGCCGGAGACTGACCCGCGCCCGTAACGGCAACACGCAGCGGCATGCCGACTTTACCCATGCCGACTTCAAGCTCATCTGCTGTCGCCTGGATGGCGTGATGCACATTCTCAGCCGTCCATTCAGTCATAGCAGCCAGTTTGTCGCGCACCACTTCCAGCGGCTGACGAGCAACGGGTCGCAGGTGCTTCTTAGCCGCGTCCGCGTCGAACGCGTCAAATTCTTCGTAGAAATAGCGGCAGCTTTCCGCCATCTCTTTCAGCGTTTTGCAACGTTCGCCAAGCAGCTTCACTAAATCTGCTAGCTCAGGGCCGGTGCGGGTATCGATATTGGCCTGCTCGATGTGCCACTGCAGATACGTCGCAACATATTCTGGCGGCATGGTGTTGATGTAGTGGTGGTTCAACCACTGCAGTTTTTCGGTGTTGAACGCACTTGCGGATTTACTGACCGAGTTCAGCGAGAACAGATTAATCATCTCTTCGCGGCTAAAGATCTCCTGGTCACCATGGGACCACCCCAGACGCACGAGATAGTTCAGCAGCGCTTCTGGCAGGTAGCCATCATCGCGATATTGCATAACGCTCACTGCCCCATGACGTTTGGACAGTTTTTTACCGTCGTCACCGTTAATCATGGAGACGTGCGCATACACCGGAACGGGCGCGTTCAGCGCCTTCAGGATGTTGATTTGGCGCGGGGTGTTGTTGATATGGTCTTCACCGCGGACAACGTGAGTGATTTCCATATCCCAGTCGTCAACCACCACGCAGAAGTTGTAAGTTGGAGAGCCATCGGTACGGCGGATAATCAGGTCGTCCAGCTCCTGATTGCTGAATTCAATGGGGCCACGGATCTGGTCGTCAAAAACGACAGAACCGTCCTGCGGGTTAGCAAAACGGACTACGCAAGGCTCATCAGCAGCATGTTCGCTGTGGTCATGGCGACAACGGCCGTCATAGCGCGGCTTTTCACCGTTCGCCATCTGCTCTTCACGCAGTGCATCCAGGCGCTCTTTAGAGCAGTAGCACTTATAAGCCGTACCCGCGACCAGCATCTCATCAATGACGGCGTTATAGCGATCAAAACGTTTAGTCTGGAAGTAAGGGCCTTCATCCCACTCCAGATTCAGCCAGTTCATACCATCCATAATGGCTTCAATTGCTTCCGGCGTAGAGCGCTCGAGATCGGTGTCCTCAATACGCAGCACGAACTCACCTTTGTTGTGGCGTGCAAAAAGCCAGGAATAGAGAGCGGTACGTGCACCACCGACGTGCAGATAGCCTGTCGGGCTGGGCGCGAAGCGAGTTTTGATTTTCATGAAATGGCCTTACGTTATAAAGGTGCCGGCGATCGGCAAAACCAGGGAAAAAAACAATGGGCGATATTCTATCACTGTGGGGCGATTCCTCAATGTTGATCCCTGTATCGTGACGGCGTTTGCGATTTTTGTTTAGAAATCATGCGCCACAGCCCGTTCTGCGGTCGTTTTGTTTAATTTTACGACGAACGAATAAAAACTTTAGAAAAGGCGTTGACTCATTTTCAACTCTCCCTATAATGCGACTCCACACAGCGGGGGTGATTAGCTCAGTTGGTAGAGCATCTCCTTTACACGGAGGGGGTCGGCGGTTCGAGCCCGTCATCACCCACCATCTACTTCAGTAGGCTCGCAGTGTAGATAAGAATTGAGATTGGGCGATTAGCTCAGTTGGTAGAGCATCTCCTTTACACGGAGGGGGTCGGCGGTTCGAGCCCGTCATCGCCCACCATTTCGGGTCGTTAGCTCAGTTGGTAGAGCAGTTGACTTTTAATCAATTGGTCGCAGGTTCGAATCCTGCACGACCCACCAATGTAAAAAAGCGCCCTAAAGGCGCTTTTTTGCTATCTACGATACTCAGCGTTATACATTTAGCCTGAGAGTAGTCCCCATTCCTGCCTTTTCCCATCACAAGCCTACTACGCTTCCCCATGTAGCCAAACAGCGTTGTTTTGCTCAAGCTTATTCTTCTCGTGCCGATACCTCTGTTTTATGGCGAAAAGGATCTCATGATGACGACACTCAATGCAGTTTCACTGTCGGCGATAGAAATAGGTAGCGTTGGTAACAGTTCTGGCGGAAATGACATAGCCTCCCAGATCAACCAGTTGATGAAGCAAATCACAAAAGCTACTCAGCAACTTAAAGAAGTGGCACTAAGTGACGCAACAACGGAAGAGAAGCAAAAGCAGGAGGAGTTACTCCAGTCTCAGCTGACTATGCTACAGGCGCAGCTGGCGCAACTGCAGCATCAGCAGGCAGAAGAGGCGATGCCAAAACAGGAAAACGGTCAGGCAGTCGCAGAAGGCGTCAACAAGCCTTCTGCAGAACACCAGATTGATATCTACATCTGATTATTGGCTTCATTAAACAGTGGATCGCGTATGCGTGCCTCCATCAAATGCCGAGCCTGCATACGCACCACATCCCAGCAGGCATGAGCCGCCCCCGACAGCGAACGATTTTTGCGCCTTACCAGCATCACCTTACGATCGATACACGGCTCCAGCCGTTTCACCGTCAGGCAGCTTCCCTGCGGTAGCGGAAGCGCCAGCGCCGGTAACACGCTGATCCCAATGCCTGCCTCAACCATCGGAAACAGCGTGGCCGGATGGCCAATCTCCTGCACTATAGTCGCGCTTATGCCTTGTGCAACCAAAGCGGCATCGATTAATGGCCGGCTTCCGGAGGCATAATCCTGTAAAACCAGATTAGCGCCCTGCAGCCTGTGCCACATCACCTGCGGTAACGTGGCCAGCGGGTCGTCATCGCGACAAAGCAACAGAAAGGGCTCTGATAGCACCACTTCACATTCCAGATCGCTTACCGGACCCGGATCGATCACAATTCCGAAGTCCACATCGCCCTGGCGGATACTCTCAAGCACCCACTGCTGCGGCCTGTCGTGGAGGACAAAATCTATATCAGGATAGCGATGATTACTTTCGGCAATGCACTGAGGGATAAGGTGCGCGGATATCGTCTGACTGGCAGCGACACGCACGGTGCCGGAAAGCTGTTGCCCCAGTCGCCCCACATCTCTCAGCGTGCTGTTTAGCTCATCCAGTAACCGCTCCAGACGTAACGCCAGCTGCTGCCCTGCTTCCGTAAGCACCACTTCACGCGTGGTGCGGTCAAGTAACCTTACCCCCGTCTGACTCTCCAGTTCCTTAACACTGTGGCTGACGGCCGACTGGCTCAGGCCGATGATCTCCCCTGCCCGACTAAAGCTGCGGGCATGCGCGACGGTGACAAAAACACGTAGCTGGCGTAGTGAATAATTCATCTGTTTAATTCATAAATGGATGCAATAAATCAATTTTATTTCTCAAAGGGATCAAAGCACAATAGCGACATCTGATTTCAGGAGTCATTATGAAACTCTTTCGCATCCTCGATCCGTTTACGCTTACCCTTGTAGTGACCGTTTTACTGGCCTCCTTTTTCCCGGCTCGTGGCGGTTTTGTCCCATTCTTTGAAGGATTGACCACGGCGGCGATTGCGCTGCTGTTCTTTATGCACGGCGCTAAGCTCTCTCGTGAAGCCATTATCGCCGGGGGCGGACACTGGCGGCTCCATCTTTGGGTGATGTGTAGCACCTTCATTCTTTTCCCCGTTCTCGGCGTGCTGTTTGCCTGGTGGGCACCGGTGAATGTCGATCCAGCTCTGTATACAGGATTTCTCTATCTGTGCATTCTGCCTGCAACCGTTCAGTCGGCCATTGCGTTTACGTCGCTGGCTGGCGGTAACGTTGCGGCGGCCGTCTGTTCAGCATCGGCCTCCAGCC
Organism: Enterobacter sp. UNJFSC 003; assembly: GCF_036903355.1. Taxonomy (NCBI): domain Bacteria; kingdom Pseudomonadati; phylum Pseudomonadota; class Gammaproteobacteria; order Enterobacterales; family Enterobacteriaceae; genus Enterobacter; species Enterobacter sp. UNJFSC 003. Next base: position 155,982 of record NZ_JBAKHK010000001.1, on the reverse strand, counting down.
TGTTAGGGATTTTTGTCTCGCCGCTGCTGGTGGGCCTGCTGATGAATATGCACGGCGCTGAAGGTAACCTTGAGCAGGTAGGTAAAATCTGTCTGCAGCTGCTGCTGCCCTTTGTGCTTGGGCACCTCTCTCGTCCGTGGACGGGCGCTTTCGTGGCGAAGCACAAGAAGTGGATCTCGAAAACCGATCAGACGTCGATTCTTTTAGTCGTTTACTCCGCGTTCAGTGAAGCGGTGGTGAACGGTATCTGGCATAAGGTTGGTGCAGGTTCGCTGCTGTTTATCGTGGTGGTCAGCATCGTTCTGCTGGCGATTGTGATTGCCGTAAACGTCTTTGTGGCGCGCAAGTGCGGCTTCAATAAAGCGGATGAAATCACTATTGTCTTCTGCGGCTCCAAGAAGAGCCTGGCGAACGGCATCCCGATGGCCAACATTTTATTCCCAACGTCTATCATTGGGATGATGGTGCTGCCGCTGATGATTTTCCATCAGATCCAGCTGATGGTCTGTGCGGTGCTGGCGCGTCGTTACAAACGCCAGACGGAAAAACTGGCGCAGGAAGAAACCCGCGCCGCGAAGGCTTAAGGACGTTTCAGGGGCTGAACCAGCTGAGTCAGCCCCTCAGTTTTAATCAGTAGCGTGATAGCCATCAGCTCGCCCAGTCGCCCGGCTGGGAATTCATCCTTTCGGGCAAACCACAGCAAATACTCCTCTGGTAAATCGATCAGCCTGCGTCCCTTATATTTACCGAAGGGCATTTCCGTATTGGCAATCTCAACGAGCTGTTCTTTCTCCACGTTACCCTCCTAACAGGCGCAGCATTTCCGCTTCGTCGATAACGTCAATGCCCAGCTCCTGCGCTTTCGCAAGCTTCGAACCTGCCGCTTCCCCGGCGATCACCAGGTCCGTTTTCTTCGACACGCTGCCCGCCACTTTTGCACCCAGCGCCACGAGGCGCGCTTTGGCATCATCACGTGAAAGCTGGCTCAGGCTTCCGGTCAGCACGACAGTTTTACCGGCAAACGGGCTGTCGATCTCTTCGGCATTTACCACCACCGGTGCTGGCCATTTGATGCCCTCCTCCAGCAGCTTACCGATGACTTCACGGTTACTCTCTTCTGCAAAGAAATTAAAGACGTGCGTAGCCACCACAATGCCGACATCCGGGACTTTCTGCAGCTCTTCAATGCTGGCTTTCTCCAGCGCTTCCAGCGTGCCGAAGTACGCCGCCAGCCCTGCAGCCGTGGCTTCGCCCACTTCACGGATGCCCAGCGCATAAAGGAAACGGGCGAATGTCGTTTGTTTGGCGGCTTCCAGCGCATTAACCACGTTCTGCGCCGATTTCGGCCCCATACGGTCAAGTCCGGTCAGCTTACCCGCCGTCAGCTTAAACAGGTCCGCAGGGGTGTGAACGTACTCTTTCTCGACCAGCTGATCGATGATTTTATCGCCCATACCGTCGACGTCCATCGCGCGGCGGGAAACGAAGTGCTTAAGCGCCTCTTTGCGCTGCGCCCCGCAGATTAGCCCGCCGGTACAGCGAGTCACCGCTTCACCTTCAACGCGTTCAACGTCCGACCCGCATACCGGGCAATGTGACGGAAATTCAATGGCCCGCGTATCGTCCGGACGTTCTGATACCACAACGTTTACCACTTGCGGGATCACGTCTCCCGCACGGCGAATCACCACTTTGTCGCCAATGCGCAGCCCAAGACGCTCAATTTCATCGGCATTGTGCAGCGTGGCGTTACTGACCAGCACGCCGGCAACCTGCACCGGCTCCAGACGCGCGACCGGCGTAATTGCCCCGGTGCGGCCAACCTGGAACTCCACGTCACGCACAAACGTCATCTGTTCCTGCGCCGGGAATTTAAAGGCCACCGCCCAGCGCGGCGCTCGGGCCACAAAGCCAAGCTGTTGCTGAAGTTCAAGAGAGTTAACTTTAATCACCACACCGTCGATATCGAAACCCAGCGTCGGGCGATCGTCTTCAACCTTGTGGTAAAACGCCAGCACCGCTTCAGGCGAATCGCAAAGCTGCACGCGGTTGCTGACCGGTAATCCCCACGCTTTAAACTGCAGCAAACGCCCCAGGTGCGTATCCGGCAGTTCGCCGCCTTCCAGAATCCCGACGCCGTAGCAGAAGAAAGTAAGCGGTCGCTTCGCGGTGATGCGCGGGTCCAGCTGGCGTAAAGAACCTGCCGCTGCATTACGTGGGTTAGCAAACACTTTCCCCCCCGTGCGACGCGCTTCTTCGTTGATTTTTTCAAACCCCGCCTGAGGGAGGAAAACTTCCCCTCGCACTTCCAGACGAGCAGGAATATTGTCACCACGCAGCTTGAGCGGGATAGCACGGATAGTACGCACGTTGGTGGTGATATCCTCCCCCGTCGTGCCATCACCACGGGTCGCAGCACGCACCAGCACGCCGTTTTCATACAGAATGCTCACCGCCAGACCGTCAAGCTTCAGCTCGCAGCACCAGCTCAGAGAATCACTGCTCTTCAGGCGATCCTGCACGCGCTTGTTGAACGCAAGAAAACTGTCTTCATCAAAGACGTTATCCAGAGAGAGCATCGGGACTTCATGACGCACCTGGCTGAATGCGCCAAGCGGTTCAGCACCGACGCGCTGGGTCGGTGAATCTGGGGTAATGAGCTCCGGGTGCTGTGTCTCTAATTCGCGCAGCTCGCGCATCAGGCGATCGTACTCCGCGTCCGGGACTTCCGGCGCGTCCAAAACATGATAGAGATATTCATGATGGCGAAGCGTGGTTCGCAGTTCAGTGAGTTGTTGTTCGATTGAGTCCATATCACACCATCAATGAGAAAAAACCCCCGACAGGCGGGGGTTCAGGAGGAGTTGAAGTAAACGCGACGATTACGCGTTAGCTTCCTTAACTTCGCGGATGCGGTCCTGATACTCGCGCAGTTTCTGTGGCGTCATCATCCGGCGCTGATCGTCAAGCACCACACCGCCCACTTCGTCGGCAATGTGCTGAGCGGACTGGAGCATCAGCTTAAAGTTCTGCAGTTCGTCACCATAGGACGGCACTTGCATAAAGATGGTTACGCCGGGCGTCACGAAATCACCGGTCATTTCCGGATCGAACGTGCCTGGGTTGACCATATTAGCCAGGCTAAACAGTGCCGGGCCACTACCGTCAGGGCTAAGGTGACGATGGAAAATATTCATATCGCCAAACTTGAAGCCTGCCTGTTGAATGCTGTTAAGCAGAATCTCACCGTTCAGATGGGTACCATGATGGGCACCTACATTCATGATAATCACCGCCTCTTTGCGCTGCGGTTTTTCAACGACCGGTGCAGGCTCTACAACGGGCTCTGGCTCAACAACTGGCGCAGGCGCTGGCTCAGGCTGTACACGAACAGGCTGTTGCGGTTGCTGCACAGGCTGTTGTACTGGCTGCTGTTGAACCGGCTGAGGCGCTGCAGGCTGCTGATGGACAGGCTGTTGCGGCGGCTGATGGACAGGCTGTTGCGGCGGCTGACGCACGGGTTCTTGCACAGGCTGCGGGGCAGTCTGGCGCGGCTGTGCGGACGCATACGGCGGTTGATACTGATGCTGCGGAGCGCGGGGCGCTTCTTGTTCCCCATGTGCTACGCCGGGCGCAGTATTGACTCGATGAACACGAACTTCACCCACGCCGTCGTCGTCGCTACCTACGATGTCATCTTCACTGTCATCGTCATCACGACTGGACTTCATGCGCTTCAGTGGGCGATCGCGAAACATAGAAGAACGCTCTTTACGGCTGGTCCAGAAACCATGTACCAGTAAAGCGATTATGGCGATCGCGCCAACAATGATTAATATCAGACGCAAATCCTGCATCATTATATTCTCTGTTGTTCTAACACCTTGCCACCACGGCAAACATTTACTCACTAAGAGTATTTGCCGTTGACGTCAAGTGCAAGTGTGCGCGGAGCATTCACAGCATAAAGATGAACGAAATCGTGCTTTTTGCTGTTTTTTCGAACATTTCCGAACTGGTCATTGGCCCGTAACTGGATAAGATAGGCGGGCAATTCCACTGGTTGTGTAAAAAGGAGTACAGCCTGGTTATGGTTTCAACATCAACTTCCCCCCCGCGCAGCGGCGTCTGGTATTTTTCTCAGGGCTGGAAGCTCGTCTCCCTGCCGGGTATTCGCCGATTCGTCATCTTGCCCCTGTTGATCAATATTATTCTGATGGGCGGGGCCTTCTGGTGGCTGTTCACCAAGCTGGAAAGCTGGGTGCCGGCCATCATGGGTCATGTTCCTGACTGGCTGCAGTGGCTGAGCTATCTACTGTGGCCAATTGTGGTGATCTCCGTGCTGCTGGTATTTGGCTATTTCTTCTCAACCATCGCCAACTGGATAGCGGCACCGTTTAACGGCCTGCTGGCCGAACAGCTAGAAGCGCGCCTTACCGGTGCCACCCCGCCCGATATCGGCGTGTTGGGGATCATGAAAGACCTCCCCCGCATCATGAAGCGCGAGTGGCAGAAGTTTGCCTGGTATCTTCCGCGCGCTATTGTGCTGCTTATTCTTTATTTTGTACCGGGCATCGGTCAGACAGTGGCTCCGGTACTGTGGTTCCTGTTTAGCGCCTGGATGCTGGCTATTCAGTACTGCGACTACCCGTTCGATAACCATAAGGTGCCGTTCAAAGCGATGCGCACGGCGCTTCGCACGCAGAAAGTTGCCAATATGCAGTTTGGCGCGCTGACCAGCCTATTCACCATGATTCCGCTCCTGAATTTGTTCATCATGCCGGTTGCGGTGTGCGGTGCGACGGCGATGTGGGTGGATTGCTATCGTGCTAAGCACGCGTTATGGAAATAATGCAAAACTGTGTAAATGAGGGAGGGCTTATGCTCTCCCTTATTCCATACTGATCCCCATTATTTCCTTGCAGCATATAGATATGCGAATTCCTTACTTCCCCAGACTTATTCAACAGGTATGCTGGGTCGGTATCCCAATTTCATACAGTTAAGGACAGGCCATGAGTAAGATTTATGAAGACAACTCGCTGACTATCGGTCATACGCCCCTGGTTCGACTGAACCGTATCGGTAATGGACGCATTCTGGCGAAGGTCGAATCACGTAACCCAAGCTTCAGCGTAAAATGCCGTATCGGTGCAAACATGATTTGGGATGCTGAAAAACGTGGCGTGCTAAAGCCTGGCGTTGAACTGGTTGAACCCACCAGCGGCAACACCGGTATTGCGCTGGCCTACGTGGCTGCGGCGCGCGGCTATAGGCTGACGCTGACCATGCCTGAAACCATGAGCATTGAGCGTCGTAAGCTGCTGAAAGCGTTGGGCGCTAACCTGGTGCTGACCGAAGGCGCTAAAGGCATGAAAGGTGCCATCCAGAAAGCGGAAGAGATCGTGGCGAGCGATCCGGCTAAATATCTGCTTCTGCAGCAGTTCAGTAACCCGGCTAACCCGGAAATCCACGAAAAAACCACCGGTCCGGAAATCTGGGAAGATACCGACGGCCAGGTTGACGTGTTTATCTCCGGTGTGGGTACCGGCGGTACGCTGACCGGCGTGTCACGCTATATCAAAGGCACAAAAGGCAAAAAAGATCTGATTACCGTTGCCGTCGAGCCAACTGACTCTCCGGTTATCGCTCAGGCACTGGCAGGCGAAGAACTTAAACCCGGTCCCCACAAAATTCAGGGTATCGGGGCGGGCTTCATTCCGGGTAACCTGGATCTGAAGCTCATCGACAAAGTTGTGGCGATCACGAACGAAGAAGCGATCTCCACCGCACGCCGCTTGATGGACGAAGAAGGCATCCTGGCGGGTATTTCTTCCGGTGCGGCAGTTGCGGCAGCGCTCAAACTTCAGGAAGACGAAACCTTTACCAACAAGAACATTGTGGTTATCCTGCCTTCCTCGGGTGAGCGTTACTTAAGCACAGCACTGTTTGCCGATCTCTTCACCGAGAAAGAACTGCAACAGTGATGCCAGCATGTTAAAAACGCGTAAAAAAGCACCTTTTTGGGTGCTTTTTTGTGGCCTGCTTCAAAGTTTTGCCCCTCCTGGCATTGATTCACCCCGTTGGGTCTGGTATTTAAACCAGCAATTATTTTGATGCGCGAAATTAATCAGTGAACGAAATAGGCTTGCTGAATCGATTTTATGATTTGGTTCAAGTCTTGTTTTCGCTGCATAATGTTTAATGACGATTGAAACGTCAGCGCTAACAATACCAATACAGGCTAAAGTTAAGTCGCCAGGCTAGACTTTAGTTCCACAACACTAAACCTATAAGTTGGGGAAATACAATGTTCCAGCAAGAAGTTACCATTACCGCTCCGAACGGTCTGCATACCCGCCCTGCTGCTCAGTTTGTTAAAGAAGCGAAAGGCTTCACTTCTGAAATCACTGTGACTTCCAACGGCAAAAGCGCTAGCGCAAAAAGCCTGTTTAAACTGCAGACTCTGGGCCTGACTCAGGGCACCGTAGTCACCATCTCTGCAGAAGGTGAAGACGAGCAGAAAGCAGTTGAGCATCTGGTTAAACTGATGGCTGAGCTCGAGTAAGTTTCCGGGTTCTTTTCAATATCAGTCACAAGTAAGGTAGGGTTATGATTTCAGGCATTTTAGCATCCCCGGGTATCGCTTTCGGCAAAGCACTGTTGTTGAAAGAAGACGAAATCGTCATTGACCGGAAAAAAATTTCTGCCGACAAGGTTGATCAGGAAGTTGAACGTTTTCTGAGCGGTCGTGCCAAGGCATCTGCACAACTGGAAACGATCAAAACTAAAGCTGGCGAAACTTTCGGTGAAGAAAAAGAAGCCATCTTCGAAGGGCACATCATGCTGCTCGAAGATGAGGAGCTGGAGCAGGAAATCATAGCCCTGATTAAAGATAAAGGCATGACGGCCGACGCGGCTGCGCATGAAGTTATCGAAGGTCAGGCGACTGCCCTGGAAGAACTGGATGATGAATACCTGAAAGAGCGCGCGGCAGACGTGCGTGACATCGGTAAGCGCCTGCTGCGCAACATCCTGGGTCTGGCCATCATCGACCTCAGCTCCATTCAGGATGAAGTGATCCTGGTTGCCGCTGACCTGACCCCGTCTGAAACTGCACAGCTGAACCTGAACAAGGTGCTGGGTTTCATCACTGATGCAGGTGGCCGTACCTCCCACACCTCAATCATGGCGCGCTCTCTCGAACTGCCTGCCATCGTGGGTACCGGTAGCGTGACCTCTCAGGTGAAAAACGACGACTATCTGATTCTGGATGCCGTAAACAACGTGGTTTACGTCAACCCAACTAACGAAGAGATCGAACAACTGCGCGCCGTTCAGGAGCAGGTTGCAACCGAGAAAGCGGAACTTGCTAAACTGAAAGACCTGCCAGCGATCACGCTGGACGGCCATCAGGTAGAAGTGTGCGCAAACATCGGTACCGTACGTGACGTTGATGGCGCTGAGCGCAACGGTGCGGAAGGTGTTGGTCTGTATCGTACCGAATTCCTGTTCATGGACCGTGACGCGCTGCCAACTGAAGAAGAGCAGTTTGCTGCGTACAAAGCCGTCGCTGAAGCCTGTGGCTCTCAGGCGGTTATCGTGCGTACCATGGACATTGGCGGCGACAAAGAGCTGCCGTACATGAACTTCCCAAAAGAAGAAAACCCGTTCCTGGGCTGGCGTGCTGTGCGTATCGCTATGGATCGCAAAGAGATCCTGCGTGACCAGGTGCGCGCGATTCTGCGTGCCTCCGCTTTTGGCAAGCTGCGCATTATGTTCCCAATGATCATCTCTGTTGAAGAAGTGCGTGCACTGAAAAAAGAGATCGAAATCTACAAACAGGAACTGCGTGACGAAGGCAAAGCCTTTGACGAAACTATCGAAGTCGGCGTAATGGTAGAAACGCCTGCTGCGGCAACGATTGCTCGTCATTTAGCCAAAGAAGTGGATTTCTTTAGTATTGGTACCAATGATTTAACGCAGTACACCCTGGCAGTTGACCGTGGTAATGATATGATTTCGCATCTCTACCAGCCAATGTCCCCATCAGTACTGACGCTGATCAAGCAAGTAATTGATGCTTCTCATGCAGAAGGTAAATGGACTGGCATGTGTGGTGAGCTTGCAGGCGATGAACGTGCTACACTTCTGTTGCTGGGTATGGGTCTGGACGAATTCTCTATGAGTGCCATTTCCATCCCGCGCATCAAGAAGATTATCCGTAACACGAACTTCAAAGATGCGAAGGTATTAGCAGAGCAGGCTCTTGCTCAACCGACAACGGACGAGTTAATGACGCTGGTTAACAAGTTCATTGAAGAAAAAACAATCTGCTAATCCACGAGATGCGGCCCAAATTACTGCTTAGGAGATAAGTCTAATGGGTTTATTTAGTAAACTGTTCGGTGACAAAAGCAATAGCGACTCCGGAACTATTGAGATTGTTGCTCCGCTCTCCGGCGAGATCGTCAACATCGAAGACGTGCCGGATGTAGTGTTTGCTGAGAAAATCGTTGGCGATGGCATTGCCATCAAACCAACTGGCAACAAAATGGTTGCTCCAGTTGACGGCACCATCGGCAAAATTTTTGAAACCAATCATGCGTTCTCTATCGAATCTGATAGCGGTATCGAACTTTTCGTTCACTTCGGTATCGACACCGTTGAACTGAAAGGCGAAGGCTTCAAACGTATCGCGGAAGAAGGCCAGCGTGTCAAAGTTGGCGACCCAGTGATTGAATTCGATCTGCCACTGCTGGAAGAGAAGGCCAAGTCTACCCTGACGCCGGTTGTTATCTCCAACATGGATGAAATCAAAGAACTGATCAAACTGTCTGGCAGCGTCACCGTGGGTGAAACCCCGGTTATCCGCATCAAGAAGTAATTCTTGCCGCACAGAAAAATGGCGCCTTCGGGCGCCATTTTTGTTTATGCCGGCAGGATAAGCTCGTCGTAGCCTTTTTCATGAGTGTAGACCATCACCTCGGTGACGCGATCGCCCGCGCGACGAATCGCATCGGCAATGGCTTTCCCTTCGACAATACCGCTCACCAGCTCCGAACAGAACAGATCGCCCGTACCTTTGAGATCCGTCGCCACCCGCGGGTGCGCGCTCACGGTTACACCCGCATCGGTGACCAGCACCACGTGGATATTTTCCGGATCGTCAGCCACCGGTGCGCTGGTGATAGCAACCCATTTCAGCGTGTCGGACAGCAGACCCTGCGCCGCTTCGATGGCGCTTTCAGGCGAACGGCACGGCTGGCCGCTTAAGACTTCAAGCTCAAACACGTTTGGCGTGATGCCCTGCGCCAGCGGCAGAAGATGATGACGATAAGCTTCAGGAATGCCTGGATTGACGTACATCCCGCTGTCAATATCCCCCATCACCGGGTCGACTAATACCAGCAGGTCAGGATGCTGCACCTTGATGGACTTAAGCCACTGCGACAACAGTTCAATCTGGCTGGCGCTGCCCATGTAACCGGTGGTAAACGCTTTTAGCGCGCGTAAAATATCACGCTCTCCCAGCGCCTTCAGATAGCCACTGAACCATTCATCGGGGATCACGCCGCCGTAGAAAGTGTCGTAGTGCGGCGTATTACTGAACAGAACGGTCGGGACAGCCGTAACGTTGAGGTGATGGGTGCGAATGTTCGGCACCGCAATGCTGTTACCCACGCTGCCATACACCACCTGCGACTGTACCGCGACAATGTCGGTTTGCTGCGCCCGGGTTTTATCCCGGAATAAAATCATCTCCATGACGCTTAAATCCCCGCCCCCTGCGAATAACTTTCTTCACCAAACACGCCGGTAGACAGGTAACGGTCGCCACGATCGCAGATAATCGCCACCACCACCGCGCCCGGATTTACCTGCGCGACCCGGATCGCTCCGGCTACCGCGCCACCCGAACTGACACCGCAGAAGATACCTTCACGTATGGCCAGCTCACGCATCGTATTCTCCGCCTCGCGCTGGTTAATATCCAGCACCTGGTCCACAAGCTGCGCATTAAAGATGCCGGGCATATATTCTTCGGGCCAGCGGCGAATACCGGGAATGCTGCTACCCTCTTCCGGCTGAAGGCCGACAATCGTTACCGCGCTTTCCTGCTCGCGCAGAAAACGTGACACGCCGGTAATGGTACCTGTGGTTCCCATGCTGGAGACAAAATGGCTGATGCGCCCGCCAGTTTGCTGCCAGATTTCCGGGCCCGTGGTGGTGTAATGCGCGTAAGGGTTGTCGGGGTTGTTGAACTGGTCGAGCAGTTTACCTTCACCGCGCTGAGACATGGAAAGCGCGAGATCGCGCGCCCCTTCCATCCCCTGTTCTTTCGTCACCAGAATGAGCTCGGCCCCGTACGCCCGCATGGCAGCGCGACGCTCCTGGCTCATGTTATCCGGCATCAGCAGCTTCATCCGGTAACCTTTCATGGCAGCAATCATCGCCAGCGCAATCCCCGTATTGCCGCTGGTGGCCTCAATCAGCACGTCGCCGGGTTTAATCTCACCGCGGTTTTCAGCCTGGACAATCATCGACAGTGCCGCTCTGTCCTTCACCGAACCCGCCGGGTTATTGCCTTCGAGTTTGACCCAAATTTCGCTGCCGTTGTCCGGCCCCATGCGCTGAAGCTTGACCAGCGGGGTATTGCCGATGGTGTGTTCGAGTGTAATCACGTTTTTTACTCAATAAAAAGCCCGGTAAGCATTACGCCACCGGGCGAAAACATACTCAATAACCTATCAGGCTGACTCCGCCAGAGCAACATCCTCACGCGTCTCGATACGTTCGTTACCGTGATAAATACGCGCGTGTTGCAGCCCAACGAACAGGCGCTCGCCGCGGTACGGCGGTACGTCATCGCGCATGACCACGGTCAGCGGCTCGGTGTACCAGCCCAGCGGTTGTACCACCAATTGGGTGTAGTGCCCTTTCGGGCTAGCTTCCAGCACCTGCACCGGCAGCGGTGAATCGAGGCTGGTGCGGCGGCTAACGTCCACTTCCCACGGCCGCAGGAACAGATCGACCGCCCCCTGGTGCGAAGAGGTATAGCCCAGCGGCCAGCGGTGTGCGCCCACGTGGAATTGCCCGCCGCGAATAGTGCCCTGCAGACGGTTCACCTCACCCATAAACTCCAGTACAAAACGGGTTCGCGGTTCACGCCAGAGCTGTTCCGGCTCGTCAACCTGCTCAATATTCCCCTGGCTCATCACCACCACGCGGTCCGCGACCTCCATCGCCTCTTCCTGATCGTGGGTCACGAAGACGCTAGTGAATTTCAGCTCCTCATGCAGCTGACGCAGCCAGCGACGCAGCTCTTTACGCACCTGTGCATCCAGCGCGCCGAAGGGTTCATCCAGCAGCAGAATTTGCGGCTCAACGGCTAACGCACGCGCCAGCGCCACGCGCTGCTTCTGCCCGCCGGACAGCTGCGCCGGGAAACGGTCCGCCAGGTGAGCCAGCTGCACCATCTCCAGCAGTTTGGTCACTTTTGCCTTAATGGTTGCCGCATTCGGGCGCTCGCGACGCGGGAGTACGGTCAGGCCAAACGCGATGTTGTCGAACACGGTCATGTGGCGGAACAGGGCGTAATGCTGGAACACAAAGCCGACCTTACGGTCACGGGCATGCAGGCGACTTACGTCGGTACCGTGAAAACGTATATGCCCGCTGGTCTGGTGCTCAAGCCCGGCGATAATACGCAGCAGCGTGGTTTTGCCCGAACCAGACGGCCCCAGCAGCGCTACCATTTGTCCGGAAGGGATATCCAGCGAGATATCATTCAGCACCTGGGTGCGACCAAAAGACTTCTTAATATTGGCAATCTCAATGCTCATGATTTCCCTCCTGATGCTGACGTTTTTCCTGATTCTCTAAACGCCACTGCACCACACTCTTTAAAAACAGGGTCAAAATCGCCATCAGCGTCAGCAACGCTGCGGCAGTAAACGAGCCGATGGTGTTGTAGTCCTGCTGCAGTAACTCAATCTGTAACGGCAGCGACAGGGTTTCACCGCGAATCGATCCAGAGACCACGGACACCGCGCCGAACTCACCAATGGCGCGCGCGTTGGTCAGCACCACGCCGTAAAGGAGCGCCCAGCGAATGTTCGGCAGCGTCACGCGGCGGAACATCTTCCAGCCGGACGCGCCCAGCAGCACCGCCGCTTCATCTTCATGACTACCCTGGCTTAACATCACCGGCACCAGCTCGCGCACCACAAACGGACAAGTCACAAAGATAGTTACGAGCACCATGCCCGGCCAGGCGAACATGATCTGCAGGTTATGTTCATCCAGCCAGCCGCCCAGCGGGCCGTTAGAGCCGTAAAAGAGCAAATAGACCAGACCTGCGACCACCGGTGAGACCGCAAACGGGATATCCAGCAGCGTCAGCAGCAGCTGACGGCCCGGAAAGTTAAAGCGCGTGACCAGCCAGGCCAGCAAAATACCGAAGACCAGGTTAACCGGAACGGTGATCAACGCAATCATCACCGTCAGCCAAATAGCGTGCAGCATGTCCGGGTCGGCCAGGTTTTGCAGTGCAGGCATAATCCCTTTGCTGAAAGCCTGAACAAAAATGTAAACCATTGGCACGACGAGAATGAACGCAGAAACCAGCACGCCCGTCCCAATCAAAAACCATTTCCCCCAGTTAGTACGGGGTGCGTCATAGCGCTTCAACTGCGTAACTTCCGCCATCAGTGACCTACCACACGTCGACCAAAGCGACTTTGCAGAGTGTTAATTGAGAACAGCAACAGCAGCGACGCGGCGAGGATCACCGACGCGATAGCACTCGCTGCCGGATAATCAAACTCCTGCAAACGAACAAAAATCATCAGCGACGTCACTTCCGTTTTCCACGCAATGTTACCGGCGATAAAGATGACCGCACCAAATTCGCCGAGGCTACGGGTAAACGACAACGCCACGCCCGCCAACAGCGCGGGAGACAGCTCCGGCAGCACCACCTTGCAAAAGCTTTGCAGACGCGTTGCTCCCAGCGTTTCGGCGGCCTCTTCGTATTCAGGGCCCAGCTCTTCCAATACAGGCTGCACGGTACGCACCACAAACGGGATGCTGGTAAAGGCCATCGCCACGGCGATACCCAGCCAGGTATAGGTCACTTTGATATCAAACTTCGCCAGCCACTCGCCATAAAACCCGTTCACGGAGAAAAGCGACGCCAGCGTTAAGCCTGCAACCGCCGTCGGCAGCGCAAACGGTAAATCCATTAACGCATCAAGCAGCGTGCGTCCGGGAAAACGGTAGCGGGTTAAGATCCACGCCATCAGCAGGCCAAACACGCCGTTGAATATCGAAGCCACAAACGCCGACAGCAGCGTCACTTTATAGGCCGCCACCACCTGCGGATTGGTAATGACTTCCCAGTATTGCGACCAGCTCATCGCAGAAAGCTGCACGACCAGCGCACTGAGCGGTAACAGCAAAATCAGACAGACGAACAGCAGGCTGGTCCCGAGGCTTAAGGTAAAGCCCGGCAGCACGCGTCTGGAGGAAACTGCAAACATTACTTACGCCCCGCCGCCAGCAATTTGTCTAACTCACCGCCACTGACAAAATGCGTTTTCATTACATCAGGCCAGGAGCCGAAATGGTCTTCCACGCGGAACAGCTTGGTCTGCGGGAATTTGTTTTTAAGCTTGTTCATCACGTCAGGATTATTCACGCGGTAGTAGTAATCGGTAATGATGGTCTGCGCCTGCGGACTGTACAGGTAGTTGAGGTAGGCTTTCGCCGCCTTCTCCGTGCCGTTGGCCTGAACATTTTTATCCACCCATGCCACCGGGAACTCGGCCAGAATGTTGGTTTTCGGGATAACCACTTCGAAGCCCTGGGCCTCGTACTGCTTACGGATATTGTTCACTTCGGATTCAAAGCTGATCAGCACGTCACCCAGACCGCGTTCGGCAAACGTTGTTGTCGCCCCGCGCCCGCCGGTATCAAACACTTCGACATTTTTAAGGAACTGGGTCATGAACTGCTCGGTTTTGGCTTTATCGTTACCGTCAGCTTTATCCGCTGCCCCCCAGGCGGCTAAATAGGTATAACGCGCGTTGCCGGAGGTTTTAGGATTTGGGAAGATCAGTTTGACGTCGGAACGGACCAGGTCGCTCCAGTCATGAATATTCTTTGGGTTTCCCTTACGCACCAGGAAGCCCATGGTGGAATAAAACGGCGAGCTATTGTTCGGCAAACGGCTCTGCCAGTCCGCCGGGATCAGTTTGCCTTTGTCGTGCAGGATCTGCACGTCGGTCACCTGGTTGTAGGTCACTACGTCCGCTTTCAGCCCCTGCAGGATTGCCAATGCTTGCTTGGAGGAACCCGCATGGGATTGTTTAATGGTCAGCTTGTCGCCGTTGTTGTCTTTTGCCCACTGCTGCTCAAACTGTGGGTTAAGGGCGGCAAACAGCTCGCGAGAAACATCATACGAACTGTTCAGCAGCTCAGTTGCCTGCGCATTTGCCACCAGCAGTAAACCAGCCAGTGCCAGCGATCCTTTTTTCAGTACAGTAATGGCCATTGCGCACCCTTATAAATGTGATGACTATCTTATGGTCATAATATTTATAACGCGTGCGAAAGGAGTAACGGTTTTATATACCGTTTGGTGATTTACAAGCAGAAAAGAGAATAAGGCTTTACCCCTCTCCCCGGTGGGAAGAGGGGTAGGATGAGAGCTGTTACAGCGCCAGTAGACGCTCGACGGACGGCGCGAAGTAGTAGCCGCCGGTTACCGGTTTAGTAAAGCGCAGCATGGCGTCGCGCTTGCCGTCGGTGTCACCGAACATGCTCAGCAGCTGTTGTTCGATGTTGTACAGACGCGCGCAGTAGGCGCAGAAGTAAAGACCGTGCGTGCCGCTCGCCGTGCCGTATGGCAGGCTCTGGCGGACAATCTTCAGCCCTTTACCGTCCTCTTTAAGGTCAACGCGGGTCAGGTGAGAGGTGACCGGGCGATCGTCGCCGTCAATCTCTTCGTTGGCCTCTTTGGTGCGGCCAATCATCATCTCCTGATCGTGCACGCTCATGCGGTTAAGCTGCTTGAGGTTGTGCTCCCAACGCTGCACGAACACGTAGCTACCGCCCGCGTCCACGCCGTCTTTGATGACAGCCACGTCACGACGCACGTCTTCGCCAGCCGGGTTTTCAGTACCGTCAACAAAGCCGCTGAGATCGCGCTCTTCTACCCAGCGGAAACCGTGGACTTCTTCCTGCACGTCGATGCTGTCGCCAAAGGCTTCCACGGCCGCCTGCGCAACAGAGAAGTTCACATCGTGGCGCAGAGAGAGAATATGAATGAGCAGGTCATACTGGGTGGCTGGCGCAAGACCTTTGCCATAGGGTATGAAGTCTTTCAGCTCTTCAGCCCCTTCACCGCCGCTCAGCTGACGCCAGACGTTATTGCCGAAAGCAACGACCGCACCAAGGTGGGCGTCCGGGAATGTGGACTGGAATGTAGCCAGTTTATCAACGAACACTTTGCTGGCCGCACGCAGGGCATCCACATCCCCTTTAACATTGGCTTCAATCCAAATCGCCGCGCGGCAATGTTCTGGCAAAATACCACTCTGAACCTGAGACATCGCTCCTCCTGAAATAAAGATACCACGACAGCGTGGCATTGATGGCGACCATTATACCTGGATTTCAGCGAGGCGGTTTGCTCAGGCGCAAATTACTGCTTCCAGATAATCTTGCTCACTTTCCAGGCTTTCAGAGTGTCATCAGACGGCATTAACCCATCAGGGCCGCTCCAGGCTCCGGTAAAGAGATAGCTGATGTGCTGGCTGCCCTCCGCCTTACATTCCACCGTCACGCTCTCATCAGAAGGGACGCTGGTACAGTTGCCGAAAGCCTGTTTGTAGAGGTCGCTAAACGGCGTGCCGACCTTTACACCGCTTGCCGTCGGGATGCTGTCATCCAGCACCGCAACGCGATTTACCGTGCCCTTATCGCCGTTAATAACCAGCGCCAGCTTGTCGCCCTTCAGCGCTTCGAAGTAACGCACGATGTTACCGTTTTCCGTTTTCATACCGCTGCGTAGGCGATAGTCACTGCTCAGCGCATCCTGAATGGCGTCCTGATCCAGCGCCGTCGCGGCGGTTATTTTCCCCACGCCCTGCTCTGTCATCTCCGTTGACGAGCCGAACCAGTTCCAGGGATAGGCCGCAGACCAGTTGATGGAAGAGAGCGTAGAGCATCCCGTTAATACCAGCGGAAGAGCGCATAAAAGTAAACGCAGCGATTTCATTGAAACGTCCTTACGTGTTAAATCAACGCTTGTTGGAGTACGACATCGGCAAAAAGTGCCACATTAATCTGACTGATGCGTAAAACAGGCGCGCAAACGCGGGTTCGTCAGCAGCCACAACAGCGCCACAATATCGGCCACCAGCAGCGCAATACCGATACCGGAGAGCGGCTCACCGTATAGCCAAAGCATCGGTTGCCAGCAAAGTAGCGCAATCTGGGCGACGATAAGCAGCCAGCGAAGCGCGCGCCACAAGCGGGGCATGACATGCCGCCGTCCACTGCATAGAAAAGCCAGCACCGCCGGCACGCCGGGCAACAAACCGAGCCAGAATGCATCGTGATCGGGATAGAAAAGGTTCAGTAGCGTATCGCCCTGCCCGCGTGACGCCCCCGCCATCACAAACAGTACCCAGGTTCGCGCCTGTAACAGCAACACGCACCAGAACAAAAAAGGCAGACGAAGACGGCCATGACCGTCGTAATCGCCAGGGTGAAACTCAGTACTCTTCATCTTCGATCAGGCGCTTCCCGAGGGTCAGTACGTCAGCGTGCTCATAACCCAGACGTTCATACATACCCAGCACCACGTCGTTATCTTCCCGCACCATAATTTGGATTTTCGGGCAACCGCGGGCGATAAGCTTCTTTTCCAGGCGATTGAGCAGCGCATTGGCAATGCCCCGCGCGCGGTATTCCGGGTGGACGCCCAAATAATACGCCGAGCCGCGATGCCCGTCATACCCGCCCATCACCGTTCCGACGACCTCGCCATTCACTTCCGCGACTAAGAATAGACTGACGTCGTGATTCATCTTACGCTCGATATCCATTTCCGGATCGTTCCACGGACGCAGCAAATCGCAGCGTTCCCAAAGGGTGATCACCTCTTCGAAATCTTCCTGGCGAAAAACGCGTATCTCCATGGTATTAACCGCCTTTTCGGGTTTAAAAACAGTGATTATGGCGCGAACGGTGCGTTTAGCCAATAACCGGGGAAAATCTCGCCAAAATTTGGCATAATGTCACTTTGTCACGTATTGAAATGAAAAGTAAAACAATTCTCAATATGGACTGTCGTAACGGGAAACACGATACGATATAACACCAGGACCCCAATTTTTAGTATTCAGGCCGCATGAGCACATTCAAACCATTAAAAGCACTCACATCGCGTCGTCAGGTTCTCAAAGCGGGGCTGGCGGCCTTAACGTTAACGGGCATCGCAAAGCAGGCTCAAGCAAAAGAAGAGAGCACGCTTAAAACCACTAACGGACACAGTAAACCAAAGGCAAAAAAACCGGGCGCAAAGCGCGTGGTGATGCTCGATCCGGGCCATGGCGGTATTGATACTGGCGCCATCGGCAAAAACGGGTCGAAAGAAAAACACGTTGTGTTGGCGATTGCAAAAAATGTGCGATCGATTTTACGCAGCAACGGCATTGACGCCCGCCTGACGCGAACTGGCGATACCTTCATTCCGCTGT
The DNA here is from genome assembly GCF_036903355.1 of Enterobacter sp. UNJFSC 003. Lineage (NCBI taxonomy): Bacteria > Pseudomonadati > Pseudomonadota > Gammaproteobacteria > Enterobacterales > Enterobacteriaceae > Enterobacter > Enterobacter sp. UNJFSC 003. Next base: position 138,211 of record NZ_JBAKHK010000001.1, on the reverse strand, counting down.
ATGACCGCGTGGAGATCGCCCACCAGCACGGTGCAGATCTGTTTATGTCGATTCATGCAGACGGCTTTACCAATCCGTCCGCGGCAGGCGCATCGGTGTTTGCGCTTTCTAACCGTGGCGCCAGTAGCGCGATGGCAAAATATCTCTCCGACCGCGAAAACCGGGCGGATGAAGTCGCCGGAAAAAAAGCCACCGACAAAGATCATCTGCTACAGCAGGTGCTGTTCGACCTCGTGCAGACGGATACCATCAAAAACAGCCTGACGCTCGGCTCGCACATTCTGAAAAAGATTAAGCCCGTACACCGTCTGCACAGTAAAGGGACGGAACAGGCGGCGTTTGTGGTGCTGAAATCACCGTCAATCCCATCCGTACTGGTGGAAACCTCCTTCATTACCAACCCGGAAGAAGAGCGACTTCTCGGCACCACGGCGTTTCGTCAGAAGATCGCCAACGCCATTGCCTCTGGCATTATCAGTTACTTCAACTGGTTCGATAACCAAAAAGCGCACTCCAGGAAACGTTGATGAAACCCAATACTCAACTGGTTAAAACGTTCCTGCTGCAGTTGCAGGATGAAATCTGCCAGAAACTCGCCGCCGTAGACGGCGGCGAATTCCAGGAAGATAGCTGGCAGCGAGAAGCTGGCGGCGGCGGCCGCAGTCGCGTGCTGCGCAACGGTGGAGTCTTCGAACAGGCTGGGGTCAACTTTTCCCACGTTCACGGAGATGCGATGCCCGCCTCCGCGACCGCGCATCGCCCTGAGCTGGCGGGGCGCAGCTTCGAGGCGATGGGCGTCTCTCTGGTGGTGCATCCACATAACCCGTTTGTCCCGACCAGCCACGCCAACGTGCGTTTTTTCATCGCGGAAAAACCGGGTGCCGATCCGGTCTGGTGGTTTGGTGGCGGTTTCGACTTAACGCCCTCCTACGGCTTCGAAGAGGATGCCGTGCACTGGCACACCACCGCGCGGGACCTTTGTCTGCCGTTTGGCGAAGACGTCTACCCGAAATTTAAAAAGTGGTGCGACGACTACTTTTACCTGAAGCACCGCGACGAGCAGCGCGGCATCGGCGGGCTGTTCTTTGACGATCTCAACACCCCTGATTTTGATACCGCGTTCAGCTTTATGCGCGCGGTGGGCGAAGGTTATACCGACGCCTATCTGCCTATCGTGGAGCGGCGTAAAGACACCGACTACGGCGTGCGTGAACGGGAATTCCAGCTATACCGTCGCGGACGCTACGTCGAGTTCAACCTGGTGTGGGATCGTGGCACGCTGTTTGGCCTGCAGACCGGCGGGCGTACGGAATCCATTCTGATGTCGATGCCGCCACTGGTACGTTGGGAGTATAGCTTTGAGCCAAAAGAAGGCAGCCCGGAGGCTGCCTTGAAAGAGTTTATTAAGGTGAGGGATTGGGTGTAAAAATCACTTCCCCCTCACCCTCACCCTCTCCCCAAAGGGGTGTACGGTCCGGGGTGAGGGGTTTACAGCGGCTGCGTCTGCGCCTCAACCACCGCCAGCGCCACCATGTTCACGATACGGCGCACGGAGGCAATTGGGGTTAACACATGAACCGGTTTCGCCACGCCCATTAATACCGGCCCTACGGTCACCCCTTCAGAGCTGGAAACGCGCAGCAGGTTGTAGCTGATACGCGCGGCTTCCACGTTTGGCATAATGAGCACGTTTGCAGAGCCTTTTAACGGGCTGTCCGGCATACGTTCGTTACGGATGCTTTCCACCAGCGCGGCATCACCGTGCATCTCACCGTCAATCATTAGCTCCGGCGCGCGCTCGCGGACCAGCGCCAGCGTTTGACGCATTTTGCAGGCCGCCGGTGATTTGGACGAGCCGAAGTTAGAATGCGACAGCAGCGCCACCTTCGGCTCAATACCAAAGCGACGCACGGTTTCCGCGGCCATCACGGTGATCTCCGCCAGCTCTTCCGGGGTCGGATCGTCGTTGACGTAGGTATCCGCAATAAAGGTGTTCCCGCTTGGCAGCAGCAGCGCGTTCATCGCCCCGGCGGTATGCACGCCTTCACGGTAGCCGAAGATCTCCTGCACCACGCTGAAATGCTCGTGATAGTCACCGATGGTCCCGCAGATTAACGCGTCCGCTTCACCGCGATGCACCATGATCGCGCCGATCACCGTCGTGTTACTGATGACCGCTTTCTGCGCCTGCTCCTGGGTGATGCCGCGACGTTTCATGATCGCGTAGTATTCGTTCCAGTACTCTTTGAAGCGCGGATCCGATTCGTTGTTCACGATCTCAAAATCCACGCCAGGCTTTATCTGCAGACCCAGCTTCTGGATACGCATCTCGATCACGCTCGGACGACCAATCAGGATCGGCTTCGCCAGGCCTAAGGTGATCAGCTCCTGCGTAGCGTGCAGCACGCGCGCCTCTTCCCCTTCCGCCAGTACAACGCGTTTCGCGTCGGTACGCGCCTGCGAGAAGATCGGCTTCATAAACAGGTTGGTTTTGTAGACGAACTCGGTGAGCTTATCGACGTAAGCGTCGAAATCCTGAATCGGTCGCGTCGCCACACCGGAGTCCATCGCCGCTTTGGCCACCGCTGGCGCGATTTTGACAATCAGACGCGGGTCGAACGGTTTTGGAATGATGTAATCCGGACCAAAGCTCAGATCCTGATCGCCATAGGCTGACGCAACCACTTCGCTCTGCTCGGCGTGAGCCAGCTCCGCGATGGCGTGAACGGCGGCAAGCTTCATCTCTTCGTTGATTGCCGTCGCGCCGACGTCCAGCGCACCGCGGAAGATGAACGGGAAGCAGAGGACATTGTTCACCTGGTTCGGGTAGTCGGAACGGCCGGTACAGATAATGGCATCTTCACGCACCGCTTTCGCCAGCGGCGGCAGGATTTCCGGTTCCGGGTTTGCCAGGGCCAGGATCATTGGCGCGCGCGCCATCTTCTTGACCATCTCCTGGGTCAGCACTTTCGGGCCAGAGCAACCGAGGAAGATATCCGCGCCATCGATGACGTCCTCAAGCGTGCGCTTACCGTCGTCTTCCACCGCGTACGCCGCTTTGGTTTCCGCCATGTTAGGCTCGCGATCTTTATAGATAACGCCTTTCGAGTCGCAGACCACAATGTTGTGTTTCTGCATCCCCAGCGCCACCAGCAGGTTCATACAGGCGATGGCCGCGGCGCCTGCGCCAGAGACCACCATGCGCACGTCAGAGAGATTTTTCTCAACCACGCGCAGGCCGTTCAGAATAGCGGCGGTGCTAATAATCGCAGTGCCGTGCTGGTCATCATGGAACACGGGAATGTTCATACGCTCGCGCAGCTTCTGCTCGATATAGAAACATTCCGGCGCTTTGATGTCTTCGAGGTTAATCCCGCCGAACGTAGGTTCCAGCGCGGCGACCACGTTGATGAATTTGTCCGGATCCAGCTCGTCCACTTCGATATCAAACACGTCAATACCGGCAAATTTCTTGAACAGAACGCCTTTACCTTCCATCACGGGCTTACCCGCCAGCGCACCAATGTTGCCTAAGCCCAGCACCGCCGTGCCGTTAGAGATCACCGCCACCAGGTTGCCGCGCGCGGTGTATTTATAGGCGGCGAGCGGGTCTTTTTCGATCTCAAGACAAGGAGCCGCAACGCCTGGCGAATAGGCCAGCGCCAGATCGCGCTGCGTCGCCAGCGGCTTGGTAGGAGAAACCTGGATTTTGCCCGGGACAGGAAACTCGTGAAAATCGAGGGCACTTTGTTTTAACTGCTCATCCATCTTGTTATTCCTTTCACGTATCGGTCAAAAAGGGTGACGTTTTGATCCTGATGCACACCCTGGAGTGCCGCATAGTATCGCCGCAGGCAGTTTCTCAAACTTTGAAGGCTGCCAAACTCTCACCATCACACATTAAAAATTGTTATCAATTTATAACAGTCATGTTACCCGCCTCAGCCAGCAATGCCTCCCCCGTCTGCTATGCTTTTTTGTTAAGTCCATCATGATTTTCCCAGAAGTGTGAACTAACGCACTCGAGTAAGTCTTTTATTTTCATGGAGTAATTACTTATGAACCAACTAGACGGCATCAAACAATTCACTACCGTGGTCGCCGACAGCGGCGATATCGAGTCGATTCGCCACTATCAGCCGGAAGATGCGACCACTAACCCCTCGCTGCTGCTCAAAGCGGCTGGCCTTGCGCATTTCAGTCATCTGATTGATGACGCTATTGCCTACGGCAAGCAGCGCGGGAAAACGCAGGAACAACAGGTGGCTGAGGCGAGCGACAAGCTGGCGGTTAATATCGGTGCGGAAATTCTGAAAAGCATCCCGGGGCGCGTCTCTACCGAAGTGGACGCTCGCCTCTCGTTCGATCGGGAAAAAAGCATCACCAAAGCACGCCGTCTGGTCGAACTTTACCAGGAGCAGGGCATCGATAAATCGCGCATTCTGATCAAACTCGCCTCCACGTGGGAAGGGATCCGCGCCGCCGAGGTGCTGGAAAAAGAGGGGATCCACTGCAACCTGACGCTGCTGTTCTCCTTTGCACAGGCTCGCGCCTGCGCCGAAGCGGGCGTTTTCCTCGTGTCACCGTTTGTCGGACGTATCTACGACTGGTATCAGGCGAAACAGCCAATGGACCCGTACGTGGTGGAAGAAGACCCCGGCGTGAAATCGGTCCGCAATATTTACGACTACTACAAACAGCACCGCTACGAAACCATCGTGATGGGGGCCAGCTTCCGCCGCACCGAGCAGATCCTCGCCCTGGCGGGATGCGACCGTCTGACCCTCTCCCCCAACCTGCTCAAAGAGCTGCAGGACAAAGACGACACGGTGATCCGCAAGCTGGTACCAACCTCCACCGTACTGCCAAAACCGAAAGCCATGACCGAAGCGGAATTCCGCTGGGAGCATAACCAGGACGCGATGGCTGTCGACAAGCTGGCGGAAGGCATCCGCCTGTTCGCCGTCGACCAGCGCAAACTTGAAGACCTTCTCGCCGCCAAACTTTAACCTTGCCACGGAGTGAACTATGTCCCGTAAAGAGCTAGCCAATGCCATTCGCGCCCTCAGCATGGATGCCGTGCAGAAAGCCAATTCCGGCCACCCTGGCGCACCGATGGGCATGGCAGATATTGCCGAAGTGTTGTGGAACGATTTCCTGAAGCACAATCCGAACGACCCGACCTGGTACGATCGCGATCGTTTTATCCTCTCCAACGGCCACGCATCGATGTTGCTCTACAGCCTGCTGCATCTTTCCGGCTATGACCTGCCGCTTGAAGAGCTGAAAAACTTCCGTCAGTTGCATTCAAAAACGCCCGGCCACCCGGAGATCGGCTATACGCCGGGCGTAGAAACCACCACCGGGCCGCTCGGACAGGGATTAGCGAATGCCGTCGGCCTGGCCATTGCCGAGCGCACGCTGGCCGCGCAGTTTAACCAGCCCGACCACGACATTGTCGATCACTACACCTATGTGTTTATGGGTGACGGCTGTCTGATGGAAGGTATTTCGCACGAGGTCTGTTCGCTGGCAGGCACGCTGGGGCTGGGCAAGCTGATTGGTTTTTACGATCACAACGGCATCTCCATCGACGGGGAAACCAAAGGCTGGTTTACCGACGATACGGCAAAACGCTTTGAGGCCTATGACTGGCACGTGGTGCATGAGATCGACGGCCACGACCCTGAAGCGGTAAAAAAAGCAATTCAGGAAGCCCAGAGCGTTAAGGATAAGCCATCGCTGATTATCTGCCGCACTACCATCGGTTTCGGCTCGCCAAATAAAGCGGGCAAAGAAGAGGCACATGGCGCGGCGCTGGGTGAAGAAGAAGTGGCGCTGACCCGTCAGAAACTCGGCTGGAAATACCCGGCGTTTGAGATCCCGAAAGAGATCTACAGGGCCTGGGATGCCCGTGAAGAGGGTGAAAAAGCCCAGCATAGCTGGAACGATAAGTTTGCCGCCTATAAAAAAGCGTACCCGGAACTGGCCGCCGAGTTTTCCCGGCGCATGAGCGGCGGGCTGCCGGAGGACTGGGAAGCGAAAACCCAGGCCCTGATTGAAAACCTGCAGTCTAATCCGGCAAAAATCGCCACCCGTAAGGCTTCGCAAAATACCCTGAATGCGATTGGGCCACTCCTGCCTGAACTGCTGGGCGGTTCGGCGGATCTGGCGCCGAGCAACCTGACCATCTGGTCTGGCTCGACATCGTTGAAAGAGAATATTGCCGGGAACTACATTCACTACGGCGTGCGCGAATTTGGGATGACAGCCATCGCTAACGGCATCGCTCATCACGGGGGATTTGTACCCTATACCGCGACTTTCCTGATGTTTGTGGAATATGCACGTAACGCGGCGCGCATGGCTGCGCTCATGAAAGCGCGGCAGATTATGGTCTACACCCACGATTCGATTGGTCTTGGCGAAGATGGGCCAACGCACCAGGCGGTTGAACAGCTGGCCAGCCTGCGCCTGACCCCCAACTTTAGCACCTGGCGTCCGTGCGATCAGGTCGAAGCGGCGGTCGGCTGGAAGCTGGCCGTTGAGCGCCACAGCGGGCCAACGGCGCTGATCCTGTCGCGCCAGAACCTGGCACAGATCGAGCGCACGCCAGAGCAGGTAAAAAATATCGCCCGCGGTGGATACATACTGAAAGACAGCGGCGGCAAGCCGGATGTCATTCTTATCGCCACCGGTTCCGAGATAGAAATCACGGTGAAAGCCGCGGAAAAACTGACCGCCGAAGGTCATGCGGTGCGTGTAGTGTCACTACCTTCAACGGATATTTTTGACGCGCAAGACGAGGCCTACCGTGAATCCGTCCTGCCTTCAAACGTCGCGGCGCGCGTGGCGGTCGAGGCCGGTATTGCGGACTACTGGTACAAATATGTGGGGCTGGAAGGGGCGATTGTCGGGATGCGCGGATACGGTGAATCGGCCCCTGCCGACAAGCTGTTCCCGTATTTTGGCTTTACCGTTGAGAATGTGGTTGAGAAGGCGTTGAGCGTGCTTTAGTGCCGTCTGCGTTGCCGGGTAGCGCGGTTGCTTGCCCGGCAAAAAAACTACCGCGTGATCCACAGCGTGGGCCAGGCATCTGGTCCATTCCAGCTATCGCAGCTGGGCTCTTCAGCATAACGCACCAGACGGAAGCGCTGGCCGTCAAAACGCCAGCGCGTCTGGATCCCGCAATCCCCTATACCCCGCCCTAGCGCCAGCGTCGTCAACTCGCGCGTTTTCTCATCAAAGCTGGCGTTCATCAACTCCATTTCACTGCTCTCGCTTGAAGGGGTAAACGGCAGACGCAGCCTGATGCTACTGGCCGAAAACGGTTTTGTGCGCGAGACTAGCCACGCCAAATCGACGGTGTTATAGGCTCCCGCTTCGCAACTGACGATCAGCAGCGCTTTGTCGTCGGTTAAGGCGGTAACGCGCACTTCCCGTCGGTTCGGATCCAGCGAGCACTGACTGTTATTCATCCGCCAGGTGCCGTAATCCAGCAAATCGTTGAGTTCATTGTGAGTAAGCGGCGTTGGCGTTGGGTTCACTATTGCTACTTTTTTTAAGGCGGGCGCGGGCGGTACGCTTAACGGCGGATCGTCGCCTTTCTTAATCCACGCCGTTTCGCTCCCGACACGCTTTTGCTGCGCGTCGATAAACAGCAGCGCCGCTTTTAGGCCGTCCAGGGAGGCGACCTGATTACCGCCCCGCAACGTCAGGGCTTTCGCTTCCTGTATCTCTTTTAAAAAGGCCGTAATGGTCGCGGCATCATCAGTTTTGAGATGCCAGGGGGTAACCTGCCAGCGCTGAGGCTCCAGCGTCAACGGAGCACCGTCGACCAGTAACCGGGGAGCGATGTCAGGCTCTTTGACCGAAGGTGAGGAGAGTCCGCCGAGATCGATACGCAGCGTGGCATCGGTTTTCGCCCCTGCGCTACGGCTGAGCGTCATGACCAACCCACGGTGTTCACCGGTATTACGTGCCACGCAAAAATTCTGGTTATTGCAGGTCACCTGCCAGTCAGAAAAAGATTGCTGAGCAGGCGCTGCCCACGCCAACGGCGCGGGCAGTACGCAAAATAAAAAGAGAAAAGTAACGCAGTGGCGCATGAATGGCACAGTCCCGGATACGAAAACGTCAATCTGGGCAGTATCTTCGTGTTCCAGCCTGGCTTGCTCAATCGGATTTATCAGATATACCCGTCATACTTTACATTGCCTGTGCGTTGGCTTTACGCATTCCCCCGTCACGTACTGGTGTCCGTGACGGGGGGATTCGCTGCGTCGCCGCCTTCATGCAACTCGAAGTATTTTGGGTATAAATTTAACCGAAATATAATCTACTGCTGGTCGAAAGCGGCATTCATAATCCCGGTGGTTTGCAAATACTGCAACAATATCACAGCCTTACCATCCTTGATTTCGCCAGAGCGAACCATCGCCAGCGCCTGCGAGAAGGGGAGCTCCAGCACGTCTATATCTTCATCTTCTACGCCACCGCCCTGATGCGTGCGCTGCGCCTCGCTGTATTCCGCAATGAAGAAGTGAACGATCTCGGTCACGCCGCCCGGTGACATAAACAGCTCGAAAACTTTCTTCACATCACCCACTTCAAAGCCCGTCTCTTCGACAGCCTCTTTGCGGATGCAGACTTCTGGTTCATCGTCATCAAGCAGGCCGGCGCAGGTTTCTATCAGCCGTCCATCCGGGTTGCCATTAACCCAGGTCGCCACCCGAAACTGACGGATCAGCACCACGCTTTGCTTTTCACGGTTGTAAAGCAGGATGGTCGCCCCATTGCCGCGGTCGTAGACCTCGCGCTTGTGGCGAATCACCTCACCGTTTTTACGCGTTAAATCATAGGTGATGTTGCGCAGGACAAAGTAATTTTCTGACAGGATTTTGTCTTTGATCACGTCGATTTTCAGGGTCATACGGGCTCCACGGCATAATGAGTGCAAATATATTACGCCGCGAACCCCGCTTTGTCGCCCGCCGGTTTTACTGCCCTTTCGGTGTCTTTACCTCAAGCCAGTCCAGAATACCCTGAGCCGCATGACGCCCCTCCGCCATCGCGGTCACCACCAGATCGGCACCGCGCACCGCGTCACCGCCAGCGAAAATTTGCGGGTTGGTGGTCTGATAGCGATAGCGCCCCTCGACAGAGGCAATGATGCGCCCCCAGCGATCCGTCTCCACGCCTTGCGCCTGCAGCCACGGCATGGCGTGCGGGTTAAATCCAAAGGCCATGATTACCGCATCGGCAGGCATGATAAACTCGCTGCCCACGACAGGAACGGGGCGACGACGCCCCTGTGCATCCGGTTCGCCGAGTTCGGTGCGCAGCATCCGGATACCGTTAACCCGCCCTTCAGGCGCGAGCGACAGCTCAACGGGCTGAACGTTAAATTCAAACTCAGCCCCCTCGTCCTTCGCGTTTTTAACCTCTTTTTTTGAGCCCGGCATGTTGGCCTCATCCCGGCGGTAGGCGCAGGTCACCTTCGCGGCACCGTGACGTAACGCCGTACGCACGCAGTCCATTGCGGTATCGCCGCCCCCCAACACCACCACGTTTAGCCCGTGTGTATTGACAAACGGCTCGGCCACCGTCGGTTCAAGCCCCATCACGTTGCGGGTGTTTGCCACCAGGAAGGGCAGCGCGTCGTACACGCCCGGCGCGTCCTCGTGAGGAATACCTGCTTTCATTGAACGATAGGTTCCCACCCCGATAAACAGCGCGTCGTAATCCCGCTGCAGCTGAGACATCGGCACGTCTTTGCCGACCTCACAGTTCAGCTCAAAGTGGATCCCCATTGCTGTGAAAATCTCTCTGCGCCGTGCGAGAAGCGCTTTATCCAGCTTGAACGCCGGAATACCAAAGGTCAGCAAGCCGCCAATTTCCGGATGGCGATCGTAAACCGTCACGCTCACGCCGTTACGCACCAGCACATCGGCGCAGGCGAGCCCCGCCGGGCCAGCGCCAACAATGGCCACCCGCTTATCCACCGGAGTAACGCCGCTCATGTCCGGCTGCCAGCCCATCGCCAGTGCCCGATCGGAAATATACCGCTCAATATTACCGATGGTGACCGAACCTGTTTCATCACGAAGGGTACAGGCTCCCTCACATAATCGGTCCTGCGGGCAGACGCGGCCGGTGATTTCCGGTAAACAGTTTGTCTGGTGAGAAAGTTCAACCGCACCGGCGATATCCCCCGCGTTAACGCGCTCAATCCACTGCGGAATGTGGTTGTGCAGCGGGCAGGTCCACTCACAAATGCTGTGTTCACCGCACTTCAGACAGCGGGAGGCTTCGCGCTGCGCCTGTTCTGTGCGAAATGGCAGATAGATTTCGTTAAAATGCGTGGCGCGCTCTTCTGCCGGGAGTTTATCCGGCTCGCCGCGCGTCGGCGTGTTTTGCATCTGCTGCAATTTACTTTGCGCGACGTTCGCCATCGCCGCCTCGCCGTGCCAGGGCTGCGCCTCCAGGCGAGCGGTCCGTTGCCGACGAGATTGAGCCAGAGCGTCCAGCACGTCAGGGGTGGCGAGCGCGAGTACATCCGCCGGGCAATTTTCGACGCAGGCCGGGCCTTGCGGGCGCGCGTGGCAGAGGTCGCATTTGTACGCAGAAGCCTTCACGCTACCGTTGTCGAGCGGGGTGACGATCACCTCCATGGTGCCAAAAGGACACGCCACTACGCAGGCCTTACAGCCAATGCATTTTTGCTGATTCACCTGTACGCTGTCGTCGTGCTTGCTGATGGCACCGTTAGGACAGCTTTGCGCGCAGGGCGCATTTTCGCAGTGGTGGCAGGTCACGGGGCTTTTCTTTACACCCGACCTGAGAACCGTAATTCGTGGATGAAACTGTCGCTCGCTCAGGACGTGCTGTTCACCATTGTGCGCCATTACGCAGGCGACTTCACAGGCACGGCAACCGATACATTGCTGGCTGTTGGCCATAATAAAATGATTCATAACGACACCTGTTTCTGGTTCAATAACCTTATTCTTTATAGGAATACTGTATTTACCCACGGCGGCGCTATCAGGCAATGTACAAATGCCCAGGAAGCCAAACTATTTCCAGTGAACCTGTGGCAGATCAATTTTATTCAGGAAGCTGTTCTGTGACCGTTAAACGACCTGTTTCCGGAAGCCTGGCCTGGGCTTTCTTTTCAATTATTGTGCTGTCCGTGCTGACCAGCACGATCGCCCTGCTGACGCTTGCCAGCAGCCAGCGTGACGCTGAAGCCATCAATATTGCCGGTTCACTGCGCATGCAGAGTTACCGTCTAGGCTACGAGATGCAGCGTAGCAGCCCCTCTCTGACTGAACATCGCGCCGCCTGGCAACAAACCCTTAGCGCCCCTGCGCTGCAAAAGCTAAACCGCTGGTACGTGCCGGAGGACGTTAAACATCGCTATCAGCAGCTCCATCTTGGCTGGCAGGAGATGGACGCGCGCGTCGCAAGCGGCGACACGGCGTGGTATCGGAACAACATAGAGGGTTTTGTCGGCCGGATTGACGCCTTCGTGCTGGCACTCCAGCACTACACCGAACATAAAATTCAGCTGGTGATCCTGATGTCGCTGGCAGGCGGAGTAGGCATTCTGCTGCTGACGGTGATGACTCTGCGACGGATCCGCCGCCAGGTGGTGGTGCCGCTCAATCACCTGGTGGCGGCGAGCGAGCGCATTGAGCGCAGACAGTTCGATACGCCCGCACCGGATACCGCCCTGCCTAACGAATTGGGCCAACTTTCTCGCGCCTTCAACCATATGTCGGGCGAGCTGCACAGCCTTTATCGCTCGCTTGAGGATTCCGTTGCAGAAAAGACGTTGCATCTTAACGAAGCCCATCAACAGCTCGAAATGCTGTTCAAATGCTCTCAGGCGCTGAACACCGGCCAGATCGACAGCCATTGCTTCAGGCATATTTTGCAGATTGTGCATGAATACACGCAGATGAATTATCTGGAACTGCGTACCAGCGATGACTGGCATCTGTGCGAGGGGACGTTGTCGCAGCACGCGGAAATGCAAAGCCTGCCCGTGCTGATGCAGGACACCCTGTACGGCGAGCTGCGGTGGCAAAATGAGGCCGGGCTCGTTCCTCTTCCGCTGATGAAAAGCGTCGCAACGATGTTGGGCCGTGGCCTCTATTTCAACCAGGCGCAAAAGCACTACCAGCAGCTGCTGTTAATGGAAGAGCGCGCGACGATTGCCCGCGAGCTGCATGATTCTCTGGCGCAGGTGCTGTCGTATTTACGAATCCAGTTGGCGCTGCTAAAGCGCGCCATTCCTGAGGAGAATGCCCCTGCGCAAACCATAATCACGGACTTCTCCCGGGAGTTGAACAATGCCTGGCATCAGCTGCGCGAGCTGCTGACGACCTTCCGCCTAACGCTTAACCACGCCAATCTACCTGCGGCACTGCAGGAGACGCTGGATGGGTTACAAAGCCAAACCCAGGCTAAGCTGCATCTTGACTGCCGCCTCTCCTCTCTGGCGCTTGATGCGCAAAAACAGGTGCATCTGTTACAGATCGTCCGTGAAGCAGTGCTGAACGCCATTAAACATGCCCAGGCGGGCGAGATAACCGTGAGCTGTTTAACGTCGGTGGACGGCACGCACACCGTGACTATTCGCGATAACGGCATAGGCATTGGCGAGGCCAGCGAGCCGCCGGGACATTATGGGTTGAATATCATGCGCGAACGCGCAGAGCGGCTTGGCGGGACGTTACAGTTTTCGCAACCGCAAAACGGCGGGACGCAGGTCAGCGTGACATTCCCTTCTCCCGCATCGCCAGCAGGTAAATAACGGTAAAGGGGAAAGCGTAGAAAGAAGCGCATGATAATTTACACTATCTCCTTTATTTCTCCACGTTTGGTCTTCGTCTTGCCGCTAAAGTGATGCGGGCAATAAACAATAATGACGTGCAGCAAAACGAGGTCACTTTTTCATGGCGAATTTTTTCATCGATCGCCCCATTTTTGCCTGGGTACTTGCCATTCTGTTGTGTTTGACGGGTGTCCTGGCCATTTCTTCACTTCCTGTTGAGCAATACCCCGATCTGGCACCGCCGAACGTGCGTGTTACGGCAAACTATCCGGGTGCGTCTGCACAAACGCTGGAGAACACCGTCACCCAGGTTATCGAGCAGAACATGACGGGCCTCGATAACCTGATGTACATGTCTTCGCAAAGTAGCGCGACGGGTCAGGCCACGGTTACCCTGAGTTTTACGGCAGGCACCGATCCCGACGAAGCGGTACAGCAGGTGCAAAACCAGCTGCAGTCTGCCCTGCGTAAGCTGCCCCAGGCGGTCCAGAACCAGGGCGTCACCGTGCGTAAAACCGGTGATACCAATATCCTGACCATCGCGTTTGTCTCCACCGACGGCTCGATGGATAAGCAGGATATTGCGGACTATGTTGCCAGTAATATTCAGGATCCCCTCAGCCGCATCAACGGCGTGGGCGATATCGACGCCTACGGCTCACAGTATTCAATGCGCATCTGGCTCGACCCCAACAAGCTCAACAGCGTGCAGATGACGGCCAAAGACGTTACCGACGCTATTGAGTCGCAAAACGCCCAGATTGCCGTGGGGCAATTAGGCGGCACGCCGTCTGTGGATAATCAGGCGCTGAACGCCACCATTAACTCTCAATCGCTGCTCCAGACGCCGGAGCAATTCCGCGCCATTACCCTGCGGGTCAACCAGGATGGCTCAGAGGTTCGCCTGGGCGACGTCGCCACCGTGGAAATGGGGGCGGAGAAGTATGATTATCTGAGCCGCTTCAACGGCAATCAGGCATCAGGTTTAGGGGTCAAACTGGCCTCCGGCGCGAACGAAATGGCCACCGCCCAGCTTGTGTTAGACCGCCTGGACGAGCTATCGCACTTTTTCCCGCACGGTCTGGAATACAAAGTCGCCTACGAAACCACCTCCTTTGTTAAAGCCTCTATCGAAGATGTGGTGAAAACGCTGCTCGAAGCGATTGCGCTGGTGTTCCTGGTGATGTACCTGTTCCTGCAGAATTTCCGCGCAACGCTTATCCCCACTATTGCCGTGCCGGTGGTTCTGCTCGGCACCTTCGTGGTGCTTTACGCCTTCGGCTACAGTATCAACACCCTGACCATGTTCGCGATGGTGTTGGCGATAGGCCTTCTGGTAGACGATGCCATCGTGGTTGTTGAAAACGTCGAGCGCATCATGAGCGAGGAAGGGCTATCGCCTCGTGAGGCAACGCGCAAGTCGATGGGGCAGATTCAGGGGGCGCTGGTGGGCATCGCAATGGTGCTCTCCGCGGTGTTTATTCCAATGGCCTTCTTTGGCGGCACAACCGGCGCGATTTATCGTCAATTCTCCATCACCATTGTTTCCGCGATGGTGCTTTCGGTACTGGTGGCGATGATCCTCACCCCAGCCCTCTGCGCCACGATCCTCAAACCGCTGCACAAGGGCGAGCATCACGGTCAGAAAGGCTTTTTCGGCTGGTTTAACCGCATGTTTAACCGCAATGCGGCCCGCTATGAAGCGGGCGTTGGCAGGGTCCTGCACCGCAGCGCGCGCTGGATGGTGGTGTATGTGCTCCTTCTGGGCGGCATGGTGTTCTTGTTCCTGCGCTTGCCTACCTCCTTCCTGCCGCTGGAGGACCGCGGCATGTTCATTACCTCCGTACAGTTGCCAAGCGGCTCGACCCAACAGCAGACCCTGAAGGTGGTGCAACAGATTGAAAACTACTTCCAGACCAAAGAAAAAGATAACGTGGTCTCCGTCTTCTCCACAGTCGGCTCTGGCCCTGGCGGCAACGGACAGAACGTAGCGCGTATGTTCGTGCGTCTGAAAGACTGGAATCAGCGTGACAGCCAGACAGGCTCCTCTTTTGCCATTATTGAACGCGCGACCAAAGCCTTCAGCCATATCAAAGAAGCGCGCGTCTTTGCCAGCAGTCCTCCGGCCATCAGCGGATTGGGGAGTTCGGCAGGATTTGATATGGAACTGCAAGATCACGCCGGTGCCGGGCATGATGCGCTGATGGCCGCGCGCGATAGGCTGCTCGACCTGGCAGGCAAAGATCCGCAATTAACACGCGTTCGCCATAACGGCCTGGATGACAGCCCGCAGCTGCAGGTGGATATCGACCAGCGTAAAGCCCAGGCGCTTGGCGTATCGATCGATGATATTAACGACACGCTGCAAACGGCGTGGGGTTCCAGCTACGTGAATGACTTTATGGATCGCGGTCGCGTGAAGAAAGTGTACGTTCAGTCTGCCGCCAAATACCGTATGCTGCCGGATGATATCAACCGCTGGTATGTGCGTAATAATGCGGGCGGTATGGTGCCGTTCTCGGCATTTTCCACCTCGCACTGGGAAACCGGGTCTCCGCGTCTGGAACGCTATAACGGCTATTCCGCTCTGGAAATTGTAGGCGAAGCGGCACCGGGTGTGAGTACCGGTACGGCAATGGATATTATGGAAAATCTGGTACAACAGCTGCCGACCGGCTTTGGCCTGGAGTGGACCGCCATGTCCTATCAGGAGCGGCTCTCCGGTGCTCAGGCGCCCGCACTTTATGCGCTGTCGCTGCTGGTGGTATTCCTCTGCCTTGCCGCGCTCTATGAAAGCTGGTCAGTTCCCTTCTCGGTTATGCTGGTGGTGCCGCTTGGCGTGATCGGCGCATTGCTGGCGACCTGGATGCGCGGCCTGGAAAACGATGTTTACTTCCAGGTTGGACTGCTCACCGTGATCGGTTTATCAGCGAAGAACGCCATTCTGATCGTTGAATTTGCGAACGAAATGAATGCGAAGGGACACGAGCTAATGGCCGCTACGCTGCATGCCTGCCGTCAGCGTTTACGTCCAATCCTGATGACCTCTCTGGCGTTTGTCTTCGGCGTGCTGCCTATGGCAACCAGTACGGGGGCAGGCTCCAGCAGCCAGCACGCGGTCGGTACAGGCGTGATGGGCGGGATGATTTCAGCCACCGTCCTGGCCATTTACTTCGTTCCTCTGTTCTTTGTGCTGGTGCGTCGGCGTTTCCCGCTAAAGGAACGTCCTGAATAATCGAATGAAATAAAAAGGCGGCTCAGATGGCCGCCTTTTTTATTGTGTGATGACTTCACACTATGGTTATTTTACTTATTTAAGTGCTCTTGCCATTCTTACTGAATGTCATTTACGAAGCATGCCTTCGATAAAATCTTTCCAGTTCCCCAGTTCACGTTCAATCATAACAACCTCTCTTATTATTATGCGCATTCTACGAAAACGTATCATCATTGTGAAGACTGTTTAACCTATTGCTGTGATTGTACCCCGCTAAAACGCTGGAATTATGATAAATATGAACGCATAGCCTTAATTTTTGTGTGACGCATAGCAATATTTAGAAATAACGCGTCCACCGAATGGCGCTTAATTTAACCACTGAGTTTATTAGAAATTTAAATCGTATGGGCATCTATGCTTAAATGATGACGGTATATTCAGCTTACAGATGTGCGTTGAATTAAGGAGAATTGTAAATCAAGCGTATTCCTGAATGTGTTATATTCCACTTAAGGATATATATTCGAAATTACTGAACATTTAATCATCGTAAGAACAAAAGGATTCACCATGATTGTGATGTACGGCATTAAAAATTGCGACACCATTAAAAAAGCTCGCCGCTGGCTGGAGACCCACGGCGTCGAGTACCGTTTTCATGATTACCGTGCCGACGGTCTTAATGCAGAATTTCTGCATACCGCCATCAGTGAATTAGGTTGGGAAGCGCTGCTGAATACCCGCGGCACCACCTGGCGTAAACTCGACGAATCCCAGCGTGCCCGCATCACCGACGCTGACAGTGCGGCAAAGCTGATGCTGGAAATGCCGGCAATCATCAAACGCCCATTGCTCTGCGCGCCCGGGCAGCCTATGCTGCTGGGTTTCAGTGAAACCCTTTATTCAGACTTTATTCGTTGAGGTGTAGTCTATGTCATGCCCGGTCATTGAGCTGACTCAGCAGCTTATTCGCCGTCCTTCCCTTAGCCCGGACGATGCAGGTTGTCAGGCATTAATGATTGAGCGCCTGCGTGCCATCGGTTTTACCGTTGAACCTATGGATTTTGGTGATACCCAGAACTTCTGGGCATGGCGTGGTCAGGGTGAAACGCTGGCGTTTGCCGGACATACGGATGTGGTTCCCGCAGGCGATGCAGATCGCTGGATCAACCCGCCGTTTGAACCCACCATCCGTGACGGCATGCTGTTCGGACGCGGCGCAGCAGACATGAAAGGCTCGCTGGCGGCGATGGTCGTGGCGGCCGAGCGCTTTGTTGCTCAGCATCCAAACCACAAAAACCGCCTTGCGTTTTTGATCACCTCTGACGAAGAAGCCAGCGCGCATAACGGCACCGTGAAGGTTGTTGAAGCATTGATGGCCCGTAACGAGCGTCTGGACTACTGTCTGGTCGGTGAGCCGTCGAGCACTGAGGTGGTCGGTGACGTGGTGAAAAACGGCCGCCGCGGTTCGATGACCTGCAATCTGACTATCCATGGCGTTCAGGGTCACGTTGCTTATCCACATCTGGCGGATAACCCGGTTCACCGCGCAGCCCCCATGCTGAACGAACTGGTGGGGATTGAGTGGGACAAAGGCAATGCGTTTTTCCCGCCGACCAGCATGCAAATTGCTAACATCAAGGCCGGCACCGGCAGCAACAACGTGATCCCGGGTGATTGTTTCGTCCAGTTTAACTTCCGCTTCAGCACGGAATTGACGGATGAGATGATCAAAGCGCGCGTTATTGCGCTGCTGGAAAAATACGCATTGCGCTACAGCGTGGAGTGGTGGGTATCGGGCCAGCCATTCCTGACGCAGCGCGGCAAGCTGGTGGATGCGGTGGTTAACGCTATCGCGCACTATAATGAAATTAAGCCACAACTGCTGACAACGGGCGGCACCTCCGACGGGCGCTTTATCGCTCGCATGGGTGCACAGGTTGTCGAACTCGGTCCGGTGAACGCGACCATTCATAAAATTAATGAATGTGTGAACGCGGCAGATTTACAGCTGCTGGCCCGTATGTATCAACGTATCATGGAGCAGCTCGTCGCCTGACGACTGCTCTCAGAGGATTAGCGAATGGATTGGCTTTCAAAGTACTGGTGGATTCTGGTGTTGGTGTTTCTGGTCGGCGTGCTGCTGAACGTGATTAAAGATCTCAAGCGCGTTGACCACAAGAAGTTTCTCGCGAACAAGCCGGATCTTCCCCCGCACCGTGATTTTAACGACAAATGGGACGATGACGAGGACTGGCCGAAGAAAGACCAGAAAAAGTAATCGTTCGGTATCCCCTCTCCCGACGGAGAGGGGATAACCTCACAGAAACTCTACAATATCATCGTCATTTGGCTTACCGCCGCTGAGCGCTTCATCAAAGTAGTGCTTAGGAACGGTATAACGCAGATGGTCGAGCGCAAACTGCATGCTGCGGTCATCAATGGCATGCCCCAGATCGTCCACGATATCCAGCGTCACATCCCCGCCTGCGCGGATCAGCGCTTCCTGTGCGGCAACCGCATGCGAAAGCTCTATTACCCGGTCTTCTCCACCGTGGATTAAATGAACGGTGGTTTGAGCCGTCGTACTTTGCGGTAACGTCGCAAAACGCCCGTTAAAGGCAATGACGCGCGATACCAGTCCAGGCTGCGCTTTTACGCTTTCCAGCGACATAATTGACCCTTGTGAGAAGCCAATCAACGCCGTCGCGTCGGCACCGACGCCACTCTCCTGCTGCCAGTAGCGCACCGTGGCGATAAAGGTGGGCATGATGGCGTCAATACGCGCCTGACGGTTCTCTTCAGTCACGTTTTGTACGGAGAACCACTGCCGACCGTTTGGGCCACAGGGCTCGACGCCACCAATGCTGACTATCAGCGCCTCCGGAAACACTGGCGCAAACCAGCTGCCAATCTGTCCCATATTGACGGCATTATCGCCAACGCCATGAAAAAGAAGCAGTAACTGTTTTGCCGGTTTGTCGGGGCGTTGAACAACAAAATGGTCGTGTTTCATGGCGGTCTCCTTAATTGATGACCTGGATTCTACGCCTCTGAAGGGGAATGACCATGCCACTTTACTGATGAAGTCATTGAAAAAATTGCCATTGCAATACGTCATCTTTCAACCGTTGGCAGCGCGCGGCATCAAGCGTTTCAAGCGCCTGAGCCGTTTCATCGCGAAGCGTTGCCAGCAGCGCTTTTCGCCCGACGTCTTCCGTTTTCCCCTCCATTTTACGGCGCAGGACCGGGAGAGGCATATCCACGCTTAACAGCAGGCGAGTAAGCGCAGCAACGGAAGTCGAAAACGCCCGATGGGTAAAGGCAAACCCAGCTAGCTCCAGCCAGTCCTCGTAATTAAGGGTAGCTTCCCAGCCGTCCTCTACGGGGATTTTTTCGCCATTCCAGTGAGAAAGCACACGTGCATCACGGCACAGGCGGCGGTGTTCCTGTTCACACAGTCGATGCCCTGCTTCGCTCTGCGCCAGTATGGCCATTGCGGTATAACAGCCGCTGCTGGCTTCGCGGTGGCTTCCCATACGCACCAGCACAAAACCGCACCGCTGCCAGAAACGCCACAGCGCCTCAGTGTAGCCGAAACTCACCGACAGATAATCCTCACCGCTTGCACCATGAATCATCGCCTGCCCAATGCCTTCCCGCTGGCGATGGGGATGCACGGCGATGCGGGTTACCCGTCGACCTTTAAGCGTTGCCGCCAGAGGGGAGCCGCCGTGTGCCGCCAGCGACTGCGCCACGAGATTCCCGCGAGGCCGTCGAAAGCCAGCCCATACGGCACGGCTAAGCTCGGGGGTTAACCCGCCCTCATCTACCATCCAGAGTGCACCGGCAAGAGCGGAATCCGTTTGCGCAACAGCAAAATGCTGGCCGGGCGCATCCATCATGCGGCGTAAATCCAGCGGAGAGGTGCGATAGTGGGCCGCACACAGCAGTTCATACACGCTCGCCGCGAGAGCGGGATTTTGCTCCCACGCCAGCGGCTCCAGAGCGTTGATGCGCACCTCGCCCTGCGGTTGCCGATCGAGAAGCGCATCGTCAAACAGCAGGGTATTCCCCACCACCCGCTCAAGCGGGCAACCAGCCGCCCAGCGGATAGGGGTTGATAAGGTAAAGCGCTGCAAGCGGCTGAATCGGGCGCAGAATTTAAGCAGAAATCCCCTTCCCGTTCCCTCGTAGCCCTGAACCGTAGTCGTTAGCAGCACGCGTGGAAAACGTGCGACAAGCCTCTCAAGCAGCGGGCCTGGAATGGCCGCGGCCTCATCGACAATCAGCCAGTCAGCCTGCAGCGCAGAGACCAGCAGCGCATCCGGGGCCATAAAGTGGAAATGCTCTCCGGCGAAAGAGGCGATAACATCCGTTGCCCCTTTAGCCGGGGCGGTGACGATAGCGGTCCCCTGAATACGGTTGAGCAGCATGCCCGCCAGCGCTGACTTACCGCGCCCGCGCGCGGCCGTGACGGCCACAATGCCGGCCGTGACGGCCACAATGCCGGCCGTCATGGTCTGAAGGATATGCAGAATCTCAGCCTGCTCGCGCTGTGGCGCACCGCTGGCGGGATGCCAGTCGGGTGCATCGACGGTGAGAGGAAATGATAAAGGGTGATTTTGCCGCCAGACAATCGCGTCAGGATCGTTTCCAACCGTGCGGCAGAAATGGTGGACAAAGTTCGGCGTGGCGATCGGTTCAGCGGCATCGCTCCAGCGCAGGGAATCCCTGTCAGGTTTTTCCGGCCAATGCGCGAACGGTGGCACCAGCAAAACCAGCAGGCTCCCGGCGCGCAACGTTCCGCTCAACGCGGCGAACGCTGACGCGTCAAACCCCGCGCGAGCGTCAAAAATAGCATGCAGAAACTCGCGTCCCAGGAGTCCGCTAATGGCCCTGGACGCGTTATCTTCCAGCCAAAGCCAGTCGCCCGGCAGGGTATCACGCAGGCAAATAGCCTGCGTCGATACCCATTCTTCATCTCCGCTGAGCACGACCAGCCGACGATGGCCTTTACGCTTCAGCCGTTCGATCAGCTGCTCAAACCCTATCATCACATGGCTTTGCCGAAGGTATTACATTGCGCCGGGTCACCGCTGTCGAAACCGCGTTTGAACCAGGTATAACGCTGCTCGGAGGTTCCGTGGGTGAAACTGTCCGGGACAACGCGTCCCTGGCTCTGCTGCTGGAGTCGGTCGTCGCCAATGGCCTGCGCCGCGTTTAACGCCTCTTCCAGGTCACCTGTTTCAAGCACGCCCTGCTGCTGCATGCTGTGGCCCCAGACGCCTGCAAAGCAGTCTGCCTGCAGCTCCATCCGTACGGACAGTCGATTGACTTCTGCCTGAGAAGCATTCTGCTGGAGTTGACGCACTTTAGGTTCGATACCCAGCAGCTTCTGTACGTGATGACCCACCTCGTGCGCGATAACGTAGCCTTGGGCAAAATCACCGTCGGCGCCCAGCTTGCGTTTCATTTCGTCATAGAAGGAGAGATCGATATAGACGGTGCTGTCCGCCGGGCAGTAGAACGGCCCCATTACGGATTGGCCGGTACCGCATCCGGTACGCGTCGCGCCGCGATACATCACCAGCTTTGGCTGTTGGTAGGTTCGCCCCATTTTCTCAAACTGCTGACTCCAGGTATCTTCTGTCGTCGCGAGAATAACGGAGGTAAATTTTGCGGCTTCATCTTCATTCGGGCTGATGGAGCGCTGAGACTGCTGCTCTTGCTGCAGAGGTTCCCCGGTCAACATGCCGGTAAGATCGACGCCGTAGTAGCCCGCAACCAGCACCACAATCAGCAGAATGATACCGCCCTTTCCGCTGGGTAACCGAAAGCCGGGGCCGCCCATTGATGGACCGCCACCGCCGCTACTGCGCCTGTCTTCTACATTGTCACTTTCACGACGCCCTTGCCAGCGCATAACCACCTCGAACTATCCCATTAATAATAGCTATGATCGTAGGCGGTTAACGGCAAGATTACCATAGGAAACAAAGGTAAGACGCCAAAGGATGTGAACATCCTTTGGCAACTGAGGGCGTTAGTCGAGCTTAACGCCTAAACGGTGTGCAACCGCTTCGTACGCTTCAATCAGGCCACCCAGGCTCTGACGGAAACGATCTTTGTCCATTTTATCGAGCGTTTCTTTGTCCCACAGACGGCTGCCGTCCGGTGAGAACTCATCACCCAGCACCACTTCACCTTTGAACAGACCGAACTCCAGCTTGAAGTCGACCAGGATCAGGCCTGCGTCATCAAACAGTTTTTTCAGCACGTCGTTCGCTTTATAGGTCAGCTCCTGCATACGCGCCAGATTCTCTTTACTCACCCAGCCGAAGGTTTCACAGTAAGATTCATTGACCATGGGGTCGTGCATTGCATCATTCTTCAGGAACAGATCGAACAGCGGTGGATTCAGTTCGATACCTTCTTCAATGCCCAGACGCTTCACCAGGGAGCCCGCAGCACGGTTACGAACGACACACTCAACCGGCACCATATCCAGTTTTTTTACCAGACATTCCGTATCGGACAGCAATGCTTCCATCTGAGTCGGGATACCCGCTTCGGCCAGCTTAGTCATAATGAAATGGTTAAATTTGTTGTTCACCATGCCCTTACGATCGAACTGCTCAATGCGCGCGCCATCACCTGCTGACGTATCATTGCGGAACTCGAGCACCAACAGATCCGGGTTTTCCGTGCTGTATACGGTTTTCGCTTTGCCACGATACAACTCAGCTTGCTTCTGCATCTTCATTACTCCTGGTGTGATGATTTGTATTCAAAACTGGTGATATTATGCCACGCACACGTTTGCGTAGCACGAAAATAAAAAGGGCTGGATTTGCCAGCCCTCTTTTTTTATTTGCTGAATGCCGCCTGGAAGACGGCGACCAGCGCGTCGTTCTGCGACTGGGTCAGCGTATGACCTTTCGGGTCGATAAACTGCAGGCTACTGCGGTTATCGAGGTCACCTACCTGAATTTTGTAGTCGCCGGATGCCAGCTGTGGATCGCTCGCCCCCAGTTCCTGCCAGGCGCTGTCGGACAGCGGCTTATACGTTGCCGTCATGCTGCCGGTTGAACGCGTGCTGTCGGTCACCTTCATGCCCACTTTTTCAAGCGTAGCCGGCAGGCGCTGCCAGGTTTGGTTGAACGGTGCACGAACTACCAGCATTGGCAGACCGGTATCATCTGCGGCGCTTTGCACATCGAAGGTTGCACCGTTACGGCTCTGCGCTGCGTTGGCGGCGTCAGTCGCGTTCTTATCCAGACCCGCGGCAATCACGTTCAGCATTTCAGTGCTATAACGCTGCATGGAAGCAGCATCGGCAACCGGTTTACCCGCCTGCTCCAGGTTCAGCAGCTTAACGGTAACCGCCTGCTGATAGCCCTGTGGTTTAACGGAGACTTGATAACGACCACGGTACTGCTGATCTTCATCCAGACGGTTCCATTCGACCCAGTCAGTGGTTAACGTCTGGCTGGCGTCATCACGTTTATCAATCGCGTAGTTCTTCGACTGAATCACGCTAACAACTTGTGGCCACAGTGAGCTACCACGCGCGCTCTCGACCATCAGAGACGCCGTATCACCGGTAAACTGGGTACGCGCACCGCTCACCAGCGCCAGAGGCTGAGCTGGCGGACGAATATCAAGCGCTTTACCGACCAGGCCACTGCCATTAGTCACGGGGATGTTATAATCGCCGTTTTGAATTGGCAGGATCATGCCAGCCGGTGCATGAAGTTCAGCAAGCGGTGTCGCATCCAGATAGGATTCATCACCGCTCACCTGGCGCTTGTAGCGCGAGTCTGAACTACAGGCAGCGAGCAGCATAACAAGCGAAACACTCGCAACCTTCGCCAGGCGCGACTTCTGTACTGAATAAGCCATCAAATCTCCCTAAACTTTACAGCAAACCGGCATGCTTCAGCGCACCAGTGACAATATCGCGACCGTGGTCGGTAATAGGTGTCATTGGCAGACGCAGCGTATCGGTTGCTACAAGTCCCAACTCCTTACATGCCCATTTCACTGGGATAGGATTGGGTTCGACAAATAATTTATTGTGCAATGGCATCAGACGCTGATTAATCACGCGAGCTTCATCAAAATGACCGGCAGCCGCCAGTTTGCACATTTCTGCCATATCGCGGGCCGCAACGTTTGAGGTTACGGAAATCACGCCATGGCCACCGAGCTGCATAAAGTCCAGTGCGGTTGCATCGTCGCCGCTCAACAGAATAAAGTCATCTGAAACCAGCTCTTTGATCTGATGAACGCGGCTTAAGTTCCCTGTGGCCTCTTTAATCGCGATAATATTTTTTACTTTCGCGAGACGGCCTACGGTTTCTGGCAGCATATCGCAGCCAGTGCGGGACGGCACATTATACAGAATTTGTGGCAAGTCAGTATGTTCAGCGATGGCTTTGAAATGCTGGAACAAACCTTCCTGAGTAGGACGGTTATAATATGGAGTGACCGTCAGACAGCCGACAATGCCGCTGTCGTTAAAACGTTGAGTCAGACTGATAGCCTCTGCGGTGGCGTTAGCGCCGGTTCCTGCAATGACAGGAATACGTCCGTCAGCCAGTTCCAGGGTCAGCATCACCACGTCGCCGTGCTCTTCGTGGCTCAGCGTTGCAGACTCACCGGTAGTCCCTACCGAAACGATCGCCGAGGTTCCATTGGCGACATGATAATCAATCAGCTTCTTCATGCTTGACCGGCAGACATTACCTTTTTCATCCATCGGTGTAACAAGCGCGACAATACTTCCCGTGAACATGGGCCATCCTCTGTGCGAACAAGAGTCTCAATGTTACGTTTGGAACTGTAATAAAAGCAAGCGACCTGAGGCGCTCAGGCGGTTGTATGCATGTTTTTTTTATGCTTTCCTTAGGAAGACTTAACCAAGCAAAGGAAGAACAGGTTTGACAACCTCATCACAACATTACCTGGTTATCACTGCGCTGGGTGCTGACAGGCCAGGTATCGTGAACACCATTACCCGTCACGTGAGCAGCTGCGGCTGTAATATCGAGGACAGTCGCCTGGCCATGCTGGGCGAAGAGTTCACGTTTATTATGCTGCTGTCCGGGACATGGAATGCCATCACGCTTATCGAGTCCACCCTGCCGCTGAAAGGCGCAGAGCTGGATTTATTGATCGTGATGAAGCGCACCACTGCGCGCCCGCGTCCGGCACTGCCTTCTACCGTCTGGGTACAGGTTGAAGTCCCTGATTCACCCCATCTGATTGAGCGTTTTACCGCCCTGTTTGACAGCCACCAGATGAACATCGCTGAGCTGGTTTCCCGTACGCAAACAAGCGATGATAAAACGCTTCCGCTACTGTTTATTCAGATTACCGCCCACAGCCCCGCCTCGCAGGATGCATCAAATATCGAGCAAGCGTTCAAAGCCCTCTGTACAGAATTAAACGCGCAGGGCAGTATAAGCGTCGTAAATTATTCGCAGCATGAACAGAATGGAGTTGAGTAATGAACCCACTGAAAGCCGGTGACATCGCACCGAAATTTAGCCTGCCGGATCAAGACGGCGAGCAAGTAAATTTGACCGACTTCCAGGGACAGCGTGTTCTGGTCTATTTCTACCCGAAAGCCATGACCCCAGGCTGTACCGTGCAGGCATGTGGCTTACGCGACAACATGGACGAGTTGAAAAAAGCCGGTGTGGAAGTGCTGGGTATTAGCACCGACAAACCCGAAAAACTGTCACGTTTTGCAGAAAAAGAGATCCTGAACTTCACGCTGCTTTCAGACGAAGACCATCAGGTATGCGAGCAGTTTGGCGTTTGGGGCGAGAAGACCTTTATGGGCAAAACCTATGACGGGATTCATCGCATCAGCTTCCTGATTGACGCTGAGGGTAAAATTGAGCATGTGTTCGATAACTTCAAAACCAGCAATCACCACGACGTGGTGCTGAACTGGTTGAAAGAGAGCGCCTAATAAACACTAAAAACGGCAACCCAGGTTGCCGTTTTTAGTGTTTTCCCCCTCTCCCACGGGAGAGGGTTGGGGTGAGGGTATCAGGCCACAACACACCATCTACTTCTCTTCAACTGCCGGCACATCCGGCCATGCATGGACAACGGCTTTGATAAGCGTAGCCAGAGGAATCGCAAAGAACACGCCCCAGAATCCCCACAGCCCGCCGAAAATGACCACCGACAGAATAATCACCAGCGGATGCAGATTTACCGCTTCCGAGAACAGCACCGGCACCAGCAGATTGCCGTCCAGCCCCTGAATGATAAGGTATACCGCAAAGCAGCTCCAGAACTCCGTGCCCAGCCCAAACTGGAACAGCGCAACGCCCACCACGGGGAGGGTCACCACAAAGGCCCCGATGTAAGGAATGAGGACAGACAGCCCCACCAGCACCGCCAGCAGCAGCGAGTAGTTCAGGCCGAAGATCAGGAAGCCAATCCATGTCGCCACACCCACCACAATCATCTCCAGCACTTTGCCGCGAATATAGTTGGTAATTTGTTGGTTCATCTCTTCCCAAACCTGCCCCGCCAGGCCGCGATTGCGCGGCAGAATACGGCGCACGGCGTTGAGCATCTGGTCTTTATCTTTGACCAGGAAGAACACCATCAGCGGAACCAGTACCAGATAGACCGCCAGCGTCAGCAGCCCCACCAGCGAGGCGAGAGAATATTTCACCACCGAGTCACCCATTGTCATGATGCGGGCGCGCATGTTTTCTGCCATCGCGTCAATAATTCCGGCATCCATCAAGGCAGGATAACGACGCGGCAGCGTGGCGGCGAAATCAGACAGTTTATTCAGCATGCCGGGCATGTCGCGAATCAGGTAAATCCCCTGCTGCCAGGCAATCGGCATCACCACAAATGACATTAACAGCAAAATGCCGACAAACAGTACCAGCACAATACTGGTCGCCCACCGGCGCGAGCAGCCAATGTTTTCCAGACGCGCGGTCGGCCACTCCAGCAAATAGGCCAGAACAATCGCCACCAGCAGGGGGGCAAGCAGGCCGCTAAAGAAGAACAGAATACCGAATCCGGCAACCAGAATGACCAACAAAGCAATGGCTTCCGGGTCGCTAAACCGACGACGGTACCACTGCATCAACATTTCGAGCATACAACCCTTCCCTGAATCGGATGGCGGGAGTGAGAGTGCGAATTGTATCTAACTGTCACAAAAAAGACTTTCCTTTTTGTATCACTGTAACGTTTCGCAAAACCCTGATGAATGGGATTTTCTTCATGCCTGAACACGGCTACACTCGCAGAGCAGCGGAGATGAACGATACGCCCGTTCATTGGTCAAATTAGCACATCCAACATACAGGACAGTGGTTATGTTCAGGCAGTTGAGAAAAACACTGGTTGCGACACTGATTGCCGCACTGACGGTCGGTCAGGTGTTGCCAGCTTTTGCTGACTCGTCCGATTCATTGCCGGATATGGGTACCACAGCAGGGAGCACGCTCTCCATTGGGCAGGAGATGCAAATGGGTGACTACTATGTACGCCAGCTTCGCGGCAGTGCACCGCTGATCAATGACCCGCTGCTGGTCCAGTATATAAACGGATTGGGGATGCGCCTGGTTGCGCACGCCGACTCGGTGAAAACGCCCTTCCACTTCTATTTAATCAATAACGATGAAATTAACGCCTTCGCCTTCTTTGGCGGAAACGTGGTGCTGCATTCGGCATTGTTCCGTTATTCCGACAATGAAAGCCAGCTGGCGTCAGTCATGGCGCACGAAATTTCACACGTTACCCAGCGCCACCTTGCGCGTGCGATGGAAGACCAGAAACGCAACGCCCCGCTGACCTGGGTTGGCGCACTCGGCTCCATTCTGCTGGCGATGGCCAGCCCACAGGCCGGGATGGCGGCCTTAACCGGTACCCTGGCCGGAACCCGGCAGGGTATGATCAGCTTCACCCAGCAAAACGAGCAGGAGGCAGATCGCATCGGCATCCAGGTATTGCAGCGCTCGGGCTTTGACCCACAGGCCATGCCGAGCTTCCTGGAAAAGCTGCTCGATCAGGCGCGCTACTCGTCGCGCCCACCCGAAATCCTGCTGACTCACCCGCTACCGGAAAGTCGACTGTCGGACGCGCGTAACCGTGCCAACCAGATGCGTCCGGTCGTGGTCCAGTCTTCGCAAGATTTCTACATGGCGAAAGTGAGGACGCTGGGCATGTACAATTCGGGGCGTAACCAGCTTACCAGCGACCTGCTGGATGCCCTCGCAAAAGGCAACGTGCGCGAGAAAAATGCCGCGCAGTATGGCCAGGCGCTGCAGGCGATGGAAGCCAGTAAATACGACGAGGCGCGTAAAGCCCTGCAGCCTTTGCTGACGGCCGAGCCAAACAACCCGTGGTATCTCGACCTCGCGACCGATATCGATTTGGGGCAGAAAAAAGCCACCGATGCGATTAACCGCCTGAAAGGCGCGAAGGACGTGCGTACCAACCCAGTGCTTCAACTTAATCTGGCGAATGCTTACCTGCAGGGCGGCCAGCCCGGTGAAGCCGCGGCCATTCTGAACCGCTACACCTTCAACAATAAAGACGATCAAAACGGTTGGGATCTGCTTGCACAGGCCGAAGCCCAGTTGGGCAACCGCGATCAGGAGCTGGAAGCGCGCGCCGAAGGCTTCGCACTGGTCGGCCGACTTGACCAGGCTATTTCCATGCTGAGTAGCGCCAGCGCGCAGGTCAAACTCGGCAGCCTTCAGCAGGCCCGCTACGATGCCCGTATCGATCAGCTGCGCGGTTTGCAGCAGCGCTTCAAGCCGTACGAAAAGATGTAATAAAGGAGAGTTCACGTCATGACAGACGCCGTAAAGATCTACCATAACCCTCGCTGCTCCAAGAGCCGCGACACGCTTAGCCTGCTGAAGTCTAACGGCGTTGACCCGGAGGTGATCCTATACCTTGAGACGCCTCCGGATGCGCAGACAATTCGCCAGCTCTTGCACCTGCTGGGAATGGGAAGCGCAAGGGAGTTGATGCGCAAGAAAGAAGACCTTTATACGTCGCTCAATCTGGATGATATTCATCTGAGTGAAGACCAGCTCATTCAGGCGATGGTTGAAAATCCAAAGCTGATTGAACGCCCGATTGTCGTGGCAAACGGACAGGCGCGCATTGGCCGTCCGCCGGAAGACGTGCTCGAGATCCTTTAATCCTTGCGCCGCAGCGCTTCCAGAAACGCCTGCGGCGTACTGTCCCCTAGCTTCTTCTGCGTTTTACCGCAGTTGTAAAACTCGCACAGTTGAATCAATAGATCCCCAGCCGTCTCAGTAGTCGCGCGCGGAATGATTTCACCTAATGGTACCGCCACCTGCAGGACGTTATGCTTTTGGGGATGCGCTTTAATGGCAACGTCACGTTCCGCCACTATCACCTCAAAACCAAAAGTCTCAAGAGATTGTATAGCGACCGGGCAGGCATCAAGCAGCTCCCGCGTCCAGTGAGCCAGTAGCTGAGGCGAAAGCCCTGCATAGAGCCGCGCATAGCACCAGCCGCTCACCGGCTCACGCGCCCACAGCAGATGCTGCTCGCCCCCATCGTCCATATGCAGTGACAACGGCAGATGATGCAGGATCAGCTGATGCGGCACGATTCCTGCCCTCAGCGCCTTTTTACCTTGCAACGGGACACCCTTTTGTTTTACCGATAACGGCTTGAGGTAGCGGTTCAGGGTCGCCCGTGAGACAGAGATCCCTAACCCCGCATTCACCAGATACAGCAGGTCATCAAGGGGAGCACCGGTCTCGTCCCGTAGGGCGTTTACCAGCACAACCTGTTCCTGTCTCAGCGCTTTGTATATCACTTTCGGCGTTGTGTGGTTATCAGAAACCTGCTCACGTTGACGCCAGCGCCTGACGGTAGTGACTGAAATGCCAAGCTCAACCGCCAGCTCCCTGTCGCTTTTATCGGACTGCTGAAGGTAGCGACGAATGCGTGGGGTGGTGGTGGCATTGGCATGCAGTTTAATTTCCATCGCAACAATTCCGTTAACTAATCATATGAGATTTATATAGCGCAGGCGGTTGCTTTGTGACCGATTTCACCTTTCGCTCGCCACGCTTCACTGATAATCCACAGACATAACATAAACCGCACCACTCAATCTTGTACGGAGTTCACAATGAACAATGTTCTGGGATTTCTTGAAGCAAAGCTGATGCCGCTGGCGGCCAAAACGGCACAGCAGCGTCATCTCGGGGCCATTCGCGGCGCCTACGTGTCGTTCATGCCCTTCATCATCGTCGGTTCTATTCTGCTGGTGATCTCGTCGTTCCCGAATCAAACCTATCAACAGTTTATGTCTCAGGCCTTTGGTGCCAGCTGGAGCGCCATCATTGAAATTCCGTTCAACGCGGTGTTCTCGACCATGTCGCTGTTTATCAGCTTCCTGGTGGCTTTCCGCCTGGCCGAACATTACGGTGAAGACCGCATCTCCTGTGGCATTCTGGCGCTGGTCGCGTTTCTGATCCTGACGCCGTTTATTAAAGTGGCGGAGAACGGCGGGATCACCGTGATGCCGGTAGAGTGGATTGGCAGTAAAGGGCTGTTCGTGGCGATGATTGGTTCGCTGCTGTGGACGGAACTGTTCTGCTGGCTGAAGCGAAAAAATCTGGTGATTAAAATGCCGGACGGCGTTCCTCCGGCGGTGCAGGAGTCTTTCGCCGCGCTCATCCCCGCGCTGCTGGTGATGATTCTGGTGCTGGTTATACGCATCGTCTTCGAAAATACCCACTACCACACCATTCACCAGTTCATCTACGAGGTGGTTGCCACGCCGGTGCGCCACTATGGCACATCCTATTTTGGCGCCCTGATGACGGTATTCAGCATCACTATTCTGTGGTCAGTGGGCATTAACTCCGGCTCGATGATCAACGGCATTATTCGCCCGCTGTGGATGGAGAACCAGACCGATAACATTGCCGCTATTCAGGCCGGGACAACGCCGCCGCACATTATCACCGAACAGTTTTTTGACATGATCTGGATGGGGGGCGCAGGGGCAACGCTGTCGCTGGTGATAGCAATGCTGATTTTTGCCCGCAGTAAAAACATGCGTGAAGTCGCGCGACTGGGGGCGGGGGCGTCCGTATTTAACATCAACGAACCGATCTTGTTTGGGCTGCCGGTGATCATGAACCCCATCATGCTTATTCCGTTCAATCTGGTGCCTCTGGTCCTGGTCACCGTGCAGTATGCCGCCATGAAAATTGGCGCAGTCGCCGTCACGACCGGGGTCTTTATTCCGTGGACACTGCCGCCGGTCATCAGCGGTTTTATCGTGACCGGACATCTCAGCGGCAGCGTTATGCAGCTCATAAACCTGCTGATTGGTGCCATGCTGTATCTGCCCTTCATGCGCATCGTGGATAAACAGTACCGTGCGGCAGAGATTGCCACCGTTACGCAAACCGACTCAACCCTTGCAAAACAGGAGTAACGCATGTGGGGAATTATCGCAACCTGGCGAATGGCGCTTGAAGGTGTAACGGAGTCTGCCTCCGCGCTGGCTGCAGGCAAACCGGCCGCTTCGACGGTGGTGGATGCCGTCGCCACCGTCGAGGATTTTCCGTTGTACAAATCCGTGGGCTACGGCGGGCTGCCTACCGAAAACGGTGAAGTCGAGCTGGATGCCGCATTTATGGATGGCGATACGCTAGCGTTTGGCGCCGTGGGCAATCTGGTGGATATCGCCAACCCGGTTCGCGTAGCGTATGCCCTCAGCCGACAGCGCTATAACAGTCTACTGGTCGGCCAGGGCGCGCGCGAATGGGCGCTGAACCAGGGTTTTGCCGATAAAACCATGCTCACCGACCGCGCAATACAGCATTACCACAAGCGCTGTAGGGAGACGCTGGATAAGGGCTTAAGCCCCTACGATGGTCATGACACCGTAGGCATTATTGGTCTCGACAAGCAGGGGTCGATGAGCGTCGCCACATCAACCAGCGGCCTGTTTATGAAAAAGCGCGGCCGTATTGGCGACTCACCGATTATCGGCTCGGGCTTTTACTGCGACAGCGAAACCGGCGCGGCCACCGCTACCGGCGTAGGTGAAGACCTGATGAAAGGCTGTACCAGCTATGAAATCGTGCGCCGTATGGCGCAGGGAATGTCACCGCAGCAGGCGGCGGATTCAGTGGTGTTTGAGCTGGAGGACAAGCTGATGTCGCGCTTTGGCCGCGTGGGCGATCTCTCCGTGGTGTGCATGAATAATAAAGGCGAGTTTGGCGCGGCAACCAATATCAAAACCTTCTCTTTCGTGGTGGCGTCAGCCCAACAGCCGCTCACCGTGTTTCGCACCGAGCGTCTGCCCGAGAAGACGCAGTATCAGGCCGTGGATGACGAATGGATGCAGGACTATGCCGCACGGATCCGTGCCCCGATTGAGGAACAATGATGATTACGTATCAGTTTATTACCGACCTTTCAGAGGCGAAACCGCAGAGCCATGTGATTGCCCGCCCCGCCAGCCACCTTCTGCCGGATACGGCGCTTATCGCTGAAATGCGCGAGCAGAACGTCACGGCGGACGCCCGGTTTGGCTGCGCGCCCTTTGCGCGAATCACGCTGCTGCCCGACCCCCTCTGGCAGGATAGCCTGACCGACGGGTTGCTCACCGCGCTGCGCCCGCTCCTTGCTAATCCCGCCAGCAGCGAGGTGGTTCTGGACGTCACGGAAATCAATGACATCGTGCTGGCGCAGGTGCTGCGCTTTCTCTTTAATCAGGCGCACAGGCTCAGCGATCTCCAGCTAAAGAAAACCGACGAAACGACGATGCGTCTTCGCCACATCACCGCCCTCTGCCGCCCGGAGCAGCGGGGAAAATTCGAAACATTCTTTCGCCAGCAGCAGGCTATTGCCCTGGGTATGGTCGCCGCGCGCCGTCTGGCAGATATCCCTTCCGATCGCTATACGCCGCAGTTTATGGTCGAAGAGGCACAAAAGCTGTGTGCCGCTTTTCCTGCCCTGCGCTGTGAGGTTCTCGATGAAAAGCAGATCGTTGAGCAGGGTCTTGGGCTACTGCACGCCGTTGGCAAAGGGGCGACCCGTCCACCGCGCCTGCTGGCGATTCATTATGACGGCGTATCCGAGGGCCCGGTGCGCTGCTACGTAGGCAAAGGCATTACGTTTGATACCGGCGGCCTGTGGCTGAAAGAAGGCGCGGGGATGTACACCATGAAATATGACATGTGTGGTGCAGCAAACGTGCTGGGGTTGATGCTTAGCGTGGCAGAGCTGGGCCTGCCCGTTCGCATCATGGGCGTGCTGGCGCTGGCGGAAAACGCCATCGGGCCGGACGCCATGCAGCCCGGTACGGTAGCAAGAGCCTGCAACGGGGTTACGGTTGAAATCAACAATACCGATGCGGAAGGCAGGCTGGTATTGGCGGACGCCATCGCCTGGGTCAGCCAGCGACATCCGAACGCGCGCTATCTTATCGATATGGCAACCTTAACCGGTGCCGTGGTAAAAGCGCTGGGATATGAGCTGAGCGGGCTGATGACGCAAAATGAACCCTTGCGGCATGCCCTCACCGAAGCGGGCAAGCAGAGCGGAGATGAGGTGTGGTCCCTGCCGCTGGATGCACGGCTGAAAAAGCAGACCGACAGCGCCATTGCCGATCTGTGCAACACGCCCACCAACAATGCGGCCATTAGCGCATCCGCGGCCTGGCTATTGCATCACTTCTGCCCGCCAGGCATCCCGTGGGCACATCTGGATATCAGCGGTACGGCGCTGTGGCGTGAGAACGGAAGAAGCGTGGCGTCAGGGAGACCGATACCGCTGCTGGTGGAGCACCTGTTGGGCGATCTCTAGCCCGATGGCGCCACCCGGCGCCATCACAGCTTCAGAATATCTTTCACAAACGGAATGGTCAGCTTGCGCTGCGCGGTGATGGAGGCGCGATCGAGCTGATCGAGCGTATCAAAGAGGGTGCGCATTTCGCGATCCAGACGTTTCAGCAGGAAACGCCCCACGTCTTCCGGCAGCTCAAACCCGCGCTGCCGGGCACGAAGCTGCAGTGCCTGGAGTTTGTCTTCATCAGACAGCGGCTGTAGCTTGTAGATTTGCCCCCAGTCCAGACGCGAAGCCAGATCCGGTAACCCAAGGTTGAGCTGGCGCGGTGGACGATCGCCGGTGATCAGCAGCCGGGTTTTGCCCGATTCCAGAATGCGGTTATAGAGATTAAACATCGCCATTTCCCACGGCTCATCTCCTGCCACGCATTCGATGTTATCGATGCAGACCAAAGAGAGATGTTCCATTCCCTCGAGCACTTCAGGCACGAACCACGTCCGTTTATCCAGCGGCACATAGCCCACCGCGTCACCGCGTGCAGAGAGTTCAGCACAGGCTGCATGCAACAGGTGACTGCGCCCCGCGCCTTCGCGTGACCAGATATAGATGTATCCGCTGTGTTCCTGACGCAGCACGTTTTGCAGTGCGGCCAGTAAAGAGGAGTTATCACCCGGCCAGAAACTTGAGAAAGTTTCGTCGTCAGGTAAATAGAGTGGCAGAGAGAGCTGTGCCGGTCCGTTCAGAAATACCTCAACCCGATATTACGTAAAATCGGCATGGAGTTTAGCACGGAACCTGCAAGGAGAGAACCGGGCGGATCGTCCGCCCGGTTAAACGATCAATGTGGTGCTTTTTCGCTATCGTCAGCGTCCAGTATTTCTTCTTCCGGACGCAGGACGGAAATCAGCTTGAAGATCAGGCTCAGGCCCACACCCACAATCGTCGCCAGCGCCATACCTTTCAGCTCTGCCGCACCAATGTGTACCTTCGCGCCGCTCACGCCGATGATCAGGATAACGGAGGTCAGGATCAGGTTCTGCGCTTTGCTGTAATCCACTTTGGATTCAATCAGCACGCGAATACCGGACGCGCCGATCACACCGTACAGCAGCAGAGACACGCCGCCCATCACCGGTACCGGGATAATCTGGATAGCCGCGGCCAGCTTGCCCACGCAAGAGAGCAGGATAGCGATGATGGCTGCGCCACCGATAACCCAGGTGCTGTAGACGCGGGTAATCGCCATAACGCCGATGTTCTCACCGTAAGTTGTGTTAGGCGTGGAACCGAAGAAACCGGAAATGATGGTAGAGAGACCGTTAGCAAACATTGAGCGGTGCAGACCCGGGTCACGGATCAGGTCGCGTTTGACGATGTTCGCCGTGACCACCAGATGGCCCACGTGTTCGGCAATGACCACCAGCGCGGCGGGCAGAATGGTGAAGATGGCAAACCATTCGAAGCGCGGGGTATAGAAGGTTGGCAGCGCGAACCAGTGCGCCTGGGCAATGGGGGTGGTATCGACAACGCCCATCACGAAGGAGAGCGCATAGCCTGCCAGCACGCCAATCAGGATCGGGATGATCGCCATAAAACCGCGGAACAGCACGGAGCCAAACACCGTCACGCCCAGCGTCACCAGCGAGATGATGATAGTTTTGGAATCCGGTGATTGCCCGTCAGCAGGCAGCAGACCGGCCATATTGGCCGCCACACCCGCCAGTTCAAGACCGATGACGGCAACGATTGCGCCCATCGCCGCAGGCGGGAACATCACGTCCAGCCAGCCGGTACCTGCTTTCTTCACAATGAAGGAGACAAGGCAGAACAATACGCCGCACATAATAAAGCCGCCCAGCGCCACTTCATAACCCAGCGGCAGCAAAAGCAGCACCGGAGAAATAAAGGCAAAGCTTGATCCCAGATACGCCGGGATTTTACCTTTACAGATGAAGAGGTAAAGCAGTGTGCCCACACCGTTGAACAGCAAAACGGTAGCCGGGTTAATGTGAAACAGGATTGGCACCAGCACGGTTGCGCCAAACATGGCGAACAGGTGCTGTAAACTAAGCGGGATCGTCTGTAAAAGCGGCGGTCTTTCACTTACCCCGATAGCGCGGCGCGTCATAGCGTTTTCCTCAGTCGTATTGTTATGGGTGTTTTATTCAAAAAAAAGCCGACTATCAAAGTCGGCTTCTTTATCGTTATTCGATTATTTAGTACCAAAAATCTTATCGCCGGCATCGCCAAGCCCCGGGATAATATACCCGTGCTCGTTAAGACCCTGATCAATAGAGGCGGTATACAGCTCAACGTCCGGGTGCGCTTTTTCCAGCGCGGCGATACCTTCCGGCGCAGCAACCAGCACCAGCACCTTAATGCTGTTGCAGCCCGCATTTTTCAGCAGGTCGATGGTAGCGATCATCGAACCGCCCGTCGCCAGCATAGGGTCAACCACCAGCGCCATACGCTCGTCGATGTTAGACACCAGCTTTTGGAAATACGGAACCGGCTCCAGCGTCTCTTCGTTACGGTAGATACCGACCACGCTGATACGCGCGCTCGGTACGTGCTCCAGTACGCCTTCCATCATGCCGAGACCCGCACGCAGGATTGGCACCACGGTAATTTTTTTACCTTTGATCTGCTCAACCTGTACCGGGCCGTTCCAGCCTTCGATGGTCACTTTTTCCGTTTCCAGGTCAGAGGTCGCTTCGTA
Organism: Enterobacter sp. UNJFSC 003; assembly: GCF_036903355.1. Taxonomy (NCBI): domain Bacteria; kingdom Pseudomonadati; phylum Pseudomonadota; class Gammaproteobacteria; order Enterobacterales; family Enterobacteriaceae; genus Enterobacter; species Enterobacter sp. UNJFSC 003. The sequence continues at coordinate 101,569 of NZ_JBAKHK010000001.1, read as the reverse complement.
GGTCAGCAGGCTGCCGACTTCAGAAGCCAGTTCGCGAAAACGCTTCGTGCTGATGTCATGCTCACGCATCAGGCCCAGCTTGTGTTTAACGAGTGGGTGTTTCACTTCAACAATCTTCATTCTCTTTCTCCTCTGGGCGGCAACCGCAAAAAAATCGCGGGATTATACCGCTTTTTTCGGATCCTGCCATACCCACATTGCTTGATGTATATCAAGCAATGTGTTTTACCGATAAAAAAACCGGAGACAAGCTCCGGCTTTGTTAAGGCAATTAGAGATGCTCGCCGTTGCTGGCAATCACCTGCTGATACCACTCAAACGATTTCTTCTTACTGCGGTTGAGGGTGCCGTTGCCTTCGTTATCTTTATCAACAAAGATAAAGCCGTAGCGCTTCTTCATTTCACCGGTACCCGCGGAAACGAGGTCGATGCAGCCCCACGGGGTATACCCCATCAGGTCAACGCCATCTTCCACCACCGCTTTTCTCATCTCACTGATATGTGCCGCCAGGTAGTCAATGCGGTATTGATCGTTCACCGTGCCGTCACTCTCCTGCACGTCGATAGCGCCGAAGCCGTTTTCAACGATAAACAGCGGCAGCTGATAGTGATCCCAGAACCAGTTCAGGGAATAGCGCAGCCCGACCGGATCGATCTGCCAGCCCCAGTCAGATTTTTGCACGTACGGGTTGGAGACAAGGCTCTTACTCTCGTCGTAATCCAGCGCAGGGTTGTCTTCCGTTGCTTTGGTGGTGAAGGACATGTAATAGCTGAAGCCGATGTAATCCACGCAGCCCTGCGTCAGCGCCGCTTTATCGTCTTCGGTAATATCCAGCGCAAAGCCACGGCGTTCAAAGTAGTTAAGCAGGTGCTGCGGATACTTGCCGCGCACGTGGACGTCAGTGAACCAGTAACGGCGATGCATCGCGTTCATTGCCATCATCACGTCGTTCGGCGCACAGGTCAGCGGATAGATAGGGCACATGGCAATCATGCAGCCAATGTGTAGCGACGGATTAATTTCCCGTCCCGCTTTCACCGCCAGGGCGCTGGCCACCAGCTCATAGTGCGCCGCCTGGAACATCACGGGCTCGCGGTCTTCACCCGGCTCGTACTTCAGCCCGGAGTTGGTAAATGGCGCAAAGTCTTCGTGGAAGTTGGCCTGGTTATTGATCTCGTTAAAGGTCATCCAGTACTTCACTTTATGCTGATAGCGCTCGAAGACAACCGCCGCGAAGCGAACAAAGAAGTCGATCAGCTTGCGGTTGCGCCAGCCGCCGTATTCGGTGACCAGGTGGAAAGGCATCTCGAAGTGGGACAGCGTGATAACGGGTTCGATACCGTATTTCAGGCACTCGTCGAACAGATCGTCATAGAACGTCAGGCCCGCTTCGTTTGGCTCCAGCTCATCTCCTTTCGGGAAAATACGCGTCCAGGCGATTGAGGTACGGAAACATTTGAACCCCATCTCGGCAAAGAGTTTGATGTCTTCTTTATAGCGATGGTAAAAGTCGATAGCGTCGTGGTTAGGGTAATTTTTGCCCTGCAACACGCCGTGGGTAATTTCACGCGGCACGCCGTGCGCGCCTGCCGTCATCACGTCGGCAACGCTAACCCCTTTGCCGCCCTCTTTCCAGCCGCCTTCAAGCTGATGCGCCGCCACCGCGCCGCCCCACAGAAAACCTTCTTTGAATCCTGACATACTTTTTCCCTCATTCGATGTTGCTAATTGCTGACGGATACTGCTGTCTGAAGTGATAAACCGCGCCAATCAGTCCGGCGCTGTTGCCGTGGCTCACGACATCGGCGATATCCGCGATGCCAAACCACGCGAGATGCGTGCGTAGCAAATCCATAAACCCCGGGCGCTCTGCAATACCGCCGCCGATTAAAATGGTCTGGGGATCGAAAACGTTCGCCAGGTTGTAAAGCCCTGTCGCAATGCCGTTGAGAAAGTCATCGACCAGACGACGGCACACCGCGTCCCCCGCGTCGTAACCATCGAAAATAGCCTCTCCCGTGACGTCCTCAAGCCCTAAGCCATAGAAGTCGGCATAGCGTTTGCGAAGCGTACGAAGCGTGCAGTTTTCATTCATGGAGTGGCGGGCGATACGCCTGGAATCGGCCCTTTCAGTAAGCATGTAGCCGAACTCACCGGCGCGAAAGCGCGCGCCGTGAACCAGCTGGCCGTTGCAGAATATTGCCCCACCGACGCCGGTGCCGATGGTCAGCACCAGAAAATTATCGCTGTCTGCCGCCTTCCCCTGCCAGCGTTCTGCCAGCAGCACGCAGTTAGCGTCATTCTCTACGGTGACCGGCAACCCCGTGCGCGCTTCGAGCCAGGCTTTGATATTAAATTGGTCGAACCGACGGATGGCGCCCCCCATCGCGATAAAACCGGTATAGGGATTGACGTAGCCCGGCGCGCTGATAGCAATGCCCTCGACGTCGGGATGTAACGCCACCCAGTTCAGCATCTGCGACAAAATCGCCTCGCCGTCGCTGTTCTTGATAGCGGCCTTATCAGTATGCAGGAGCGCCCCTTCTGCCGTGGAGACGCCCATCTTTAACGCTGTGCCACCAATATCAAATGCGGCGATTTTCATCTCTTTCATCCCTCCTGAATGAAACTGAAACCGGTTTCAGTGCATGATGTTCATTCAACAAACTGGTTGCAAGCAGAACGCCGAAACCGGTTTCATTTTCGTGAACGGAGTCAAGTTTGCACGTCGTCTGGGGCTCGGCGGAAAAAAAAATCCACCTGCCCAGAATAGGCTCGCAAACGTTTGCCTGGACTGTTAGAATTGCGCCGATTTTTCTTACTAGCTATGCAATCGCGTGGGGACTTGAGCCGTGACCAACAAAACTTCTCTCAGCTACAAAGATGCCGGTGTTGATATTGACGCAGGTAATGCGCTGGTTGACCGAATTAAAGGTGTGGTGAAAAAAACCCGCCGCCCTGAAGTAATGGGTGGCCTGGGTGGATTCGGCGCACTGTGCGCGCTGCCGCAAAAATATCGTGAACCTGTTCTGGTCTCGGGTACTGACGGCGTAGGAACAAAACTGCGCCTGGCGATGGATCTTAAGCGTCACGACACGATCGGTATCGATCTGGTGGCAATGTGCGTCAACGACCTGGTGGTCCAGGGCGCTGAGCCACTGTTCTTCCTCGATTACTACGCGACCGGCAAACTGGATGTGGATACCGCAGCCAGCGTGATCAGCGGTATCGCCGAAGGCTGTCTGCAGTCCGGTTGCGCGCTGGTAGGCGGCGAAACGGCGGAAATGCCTGGCATGTACCATGGCGACGATTATGACGTCGCAGGCTTCTGCGTCGGCGTGGTAGAAAAATCAGAAATTATCGACGGCAGCAAAGTGGCCGACGGCGATGTGCTGGTTGCGTTGGCCTCCAGCGGCCCGCACTCCAACGGCTACTCTCTGGTGCGTAAAATTCTTGAAGTGAGCGGCTGTGACCCACTGACCACCGAACTGGACGGCAAACCGCTGGCCGATCACCTGCTGGCCCCAACCCGCATCTACGTGAAAAACGTCCTTGACCTGATCGCGAACGTCGACGTGCACGCCATTGCCCACCTGACCGGGGGCGGCTTCTGGGAAAATATTCCGCGCGTACTGCCGGATAACACCCAAGCGGTGATCGACGCGTCCTCGTGGCAGTGGCCGTCCGTCTTTAACTGGCTGCAGACCGCAGGTAACGTAAGCTCTCACGAAATGTACCGCACCTTTAACTGCGGCGTGGGCATGGTTATCGCCCTGCCAGCAAGCGAAGCGGACAAGGCCATTACGCTGCTGACCGAGAAAGGTGAAAACGCGTGGAAAATCGGTACGATTAAAGCATCCGATTCCGAACAGCGTGTGGTCATTGAATGAAAAATATTGTGGTGCTCATTTCCGGTAACGGAAGCAATTTGCAGGCAATCATTGACGCCTGCATGCAGAAGAAAATCAATGGCACCATTCGGGCAGTATTCAGCAACAAGGCCGATGCGTTCGGCCTTGAGCGTGCGCGGGAAGCGAACATTCCCGCACATGCGCTGGAAGCCAGCCAGTTCGCGGGTCGCGAAGCCTTTGACCGCGAGCTGGTACAAGAGATTGATGCCTACGCACCGGACGTTGTGGTGCTGGCGGGGTATATGCGCATCCTTAGCCCGGCGTTTGTCTCCCACTATGCCGGTCGTCTGCTGAATATCCACCCGTCCCTTCTGCCCAAATATCCCGGCCTGCACACGCACCGCCAGGTGTTGGAGAACGGCGATGAAGAGCACGGCACCTCAGTGCATTTTGTGACTGACGAGCTGGACGGCGGCCCGGTGATTCTACAGGCAAAAGTGCCGGTCTTTGACGGTGACAACGAAGACGACGTGACCGAGCGCGTGCAAACGCAGGAGCACGCCATCTACCCGCTGGTGGTAAGCTGGTTTGTCGACGGGCGTCTGGAAATGCGCGACGGCGCGGCCTGGCTTGACGGCGTTCAGCTGCCTGCACAGGGTTATGCGGCCGAAGAGTAGTTGTTCAGTCGGGTGGCGCAACGCTCACCCGATCTTCCCTTCTCCAACCCTCTAAATTCCCCAACAAAAAAAATAACTGTCATACTTTTCTGGCACTGTTGGACATATCGTGGAAATGCTCGCCATAATAAGGACGAGACGGATTTACCACGTCCTGTGATTGAACTGGAGTGTGAGCTGTAATGGGTCAGGAAAAGTTATATATCGAGAAAGAGCTAAGCTGGTTAGCATTTAACGAGCGTGTACTGCAGGAAGCGGCAGACAAAAGTAACCCGCTGATCGAGCGTATGCGTTTTTTAGGCATTTATTCCAACAACCTGGATGAGTTCTACAAAGTTCGCTTTGCCGAACTGAAGCGGCGAATCATCATCAGCGAAGAACAGGGTTTAAACTCCCATTCGCGCCACCTGCTTGGAAAAATCCAGTCTCGCGTTATGAAAGCCGATCAGGAGTTTGACGGCCTCTACAACGAGCTGTTGCTGGAAATGGCACGCAACCAAATCTTCCTGATCAACGAACGCCAGCTTTCCGCCAACCAGCAGACCTGGCTGCGTCACTACTTTAAACACTATCTGCGTCAGCACATCACCCCGATTCTGATTAACCGCGAAACCGATCTGGTGCAGTTCCTGAAGGATGACTACACCTATCTGGCGGTGGAAATTATTCGCGGTGACAATATTAGCTATGCGCTGCTGGAAATTCCGTCCGACAAAGTACCGCGCTTTGTGAACCTGCCGCCGGAAACCCCGCGCCGACGCAAGCCGATGATCCTGCTGGATAACATCCTGCGCTACTGCCTGGACGATATCTTCAAAGGCTTCTTCGATTACGACGCGTTAAACGCCTACTCGATGAAGATGACTCGTGACGCCGAATATGACCTGGTGCACGAGATGGAAGCCAGCATGATGGAGCTGATGTCTTCCAGCCTGAAGCAGCGTCTGACGGCAGAGCCGGTCCGCTTCGTTTACCAGCGCGATATGCCCGATGCGATGGTCGAAATGCTGCGCGATAAGCTCACCATCTCCCGCTATGACTCCATTATCCCGGGCGGGCGGTACCACAACTTTAAAGACTTTATTGGCTTCCCGAACGTTGGCAAAGCCAATCTGGTGAATAAACCGCTGCCGCGCCTGCGTCACCTGTGGTTCGATAAATTCCGCAACGGTTTCGACGCCATCCGCGAGCGCGATGTTCTGCTCTATTACCCGTACCACACCTTTGAACACGTGCTGGAACTGCTACGTCAGGCATCATTTGACCCGAACGTGCTGGCTATCAAAATCAATATCTACCGCGTGGCAAAAGATTCCCGCATTATCGATGCGATGATCCACGCGGCGCATAACGGCAAGAAAGTGACCGTGGTGGTTGAACTGCAGGCCCGTTTTGACGAAGAGGCCAACATTCACTGGGCGCGCCGTCTAACGGAAGCCGGTGTCCACGTTATCTTCTCCGCGCCGGGGCTGAAAATTCACGCCAAGCTGTTCCTGATCTCCCGTAAAGAGGGAGAAGACGTGGTGCGTTATGCCCATATCGGCACCGGTAACTTCAACGAGAAAACCGCGCGTATTTATACTGACTACTCGCTGCTGACCGCCGATGCGCGCATCACTAACGAAGTGCGCCGAGTGTTTAACTTTATTGAGAACCCGTATCGTCCGGTGAGCTTCGATTATCTGCTGGTGTCGCCGCAGAACTCACGTCGCCTGCTGTACGACATGATCGACAAAGAGATCGCCAATGCGCAGAAAGGGATATCGTCTGGTATCACCCTGAAACTCAATAACCTCGTCGACAAAGGGCTGGTGGACAGGCTGTATGCGGCATCCAGCTCCGGCGTGCCGGTTAACCTGCTGATCCGCGGCATGTGTTCGCTGATCCCGGAACTGGAAGGCATCAGTGAAAATATTCGCGTTATCAGCATCGTTGACCGCTATCTGGAACACGATCGGATCTATATTTTCGATAATGCGGGCGATAAACAGGTTTACCTCTCCTCTGCGGACTGGATGACGCGTAATATTGATTACCGAATTGAAGTGGCGGCTCCGCTGCTCGATCCGCGCCTGAAGCAGCAGATCCTCGACATCATCGAGATTTTGTTTAGCGATACGGTAAAAGCACGCTATATCGACAAAGAACTGAGTAATCGCTATGTACCGCGCGGCAACCGCCGCAAAGTGCGGTCGCAGCTGGCGATTTACGACTATATCAAATCACTCGAGCAACCCGATTAACCTATGCCGATAAATGATAAGACCCCACGACCACAGGAGTTTGCCGCGGTCGATCTTGGTTCTAACAGTTTCCACATGGTCATCGCCCGTGAGGTTGATGGCGCGCTGCAGATCATCGGCCGCCTGAAGCAACGCGTGCATCTGGCCGATGGCCTGGACGCGCGCAGCATGCTCAGCGAAGAAGCCATGGAGCGCGGCCTAAACTGCCTGTCGCTGTTTGCGGAACGCCTGCAGGGCTTTTCTCCGTCCAGCGTGTGCATCGTGGGTACGCACACGCTACGCCAGGCGCTTAACGCGCCAGAGTTTCTCAAGCGGGCGGAAAAGGTTATCCCCTACCCGATTGAGATCATCTCCGGTAACGAAGAAGCCCGACTGATTTTTATGGGCGTAGAGCACACGCAGCCAGAAAAAGGCCGCAAGCTGGTTATCGATATCGGCGGCGGATCAACCGAGCTGGTGATTGGTGAAGACTTCGAGCCACGTCTGGTAGAAAGTCGACGCATGGGCTGCGTCAGTTTCGCGCAGATGTATTTCCCCGGCGGCGCGATCACGCGTGAGAACTTTCAGCGTGCGCGCATGGCCGCTGTTCAGAAACTGGAAAACCTGGCCTGGCAGTATCGCATTCAGGGCTGGAACGTGGCGCTGGGCGCATCAGGCTCCATCAAGGCGTCTCATGAGGTGCTGCTGGCCATGGGCGAGAAGGACGGGTTCATTACCCCTGAACGCCTGGTCATGCTCACCGAAGAAGTGCTTAAGCATAAGAGCTTTGAAGCACTCAGCCTGCCGGGACTTTCTGACGAGCGTAAAGCGGTGTTTGTGCCGGGCCTCGCGATCCTGTGCGGCGTCTTCGATGCGCTGGCCATTAAGGAACTGCGCCTTTCCGACGGTGCGCTGCGTGAAGGCGTGCTGTATGAGATGGAAGGACGTTTCCGCCATCAGGACATTCGCAGCCGCACCGCGCAAAGCCTGGCCAACCAGTACAACATCGATCGTGAACAGGCGAAGCGCGTGCTGGAAACCACGGTTCAGATATACGACCAGTGGCAGGATCAAAACCCTAAGCTGGCGCACCCGCAACTGGCTGCACTGCTGAAATGGGCGGCGATGCTTCACGAGGTGGGGTTAAACATTAATCACAGCGGAATGCACCGCCACTCGGCCTATATTCTGCAAAACAGTGATTTGCCCGGCTTTAATCAGGAGCAGCAAACCATGATGGCAACGCTAGTGCGGTATCACCGTAAAGCCATCAAGCTCGACGATCTGCCGCGCTTCACCCTGTTTAAGAAAAAACAGTTCTTGCCGCTTATTCAACTGCTGCGTCTGGGCGTGTTGCTGAATAATCAACGCCAGGCGACCACCACGCCGCCGACGTTGAGGCTGAAAACGGACGATCACCACTGGACGCTAAGCTTCCCACACGACTGGTTCAGCCAGAATGCGCTGGTGCTGCTGGATCTGGAAAAAGAACAGCAGTACTGGGAAGCGGTCACCGGCTGGATGCTGAAGATCGAAGAAGAGAGCTCCGACGTCGCGGCGTAACGGCTCAGGCGTCGATCGCTGACGCCTCGGTTTCCAGCAGCGATTCAAGCTCGACCGGCTTGCCGATCAGATAACCCTGGACATAATCGATACCTAGCGCGTGAACCGCGCTACGTATCTCTTCTGTTTCGACATACTCCGCCACCACGAGCATTTTCTTCATGCGCGCCAGATGGCAAATAGAGGCCACGATCTGGTAATCCAGGCTGTTGTTCACGATATTGCGAATAAAGCTGCCGTCGATTTTGAGAATGTCGGCATCCACGCTTTTTAACCGCCCATAGCTCGCATACCCCGTCCCGAAGTCATCAATCGCGATACGGACGCCCATTTTTTGTAACTGTCTGAGGGTCAGCGCCGCCCGCTCCGCATTGCAAAAGGTGCTGCATTCGGTAACTTCGACAATGAGCTGCCACGCCTCAACGGCGTATTTCACCAATAGCCGACTCACCTCCAGCGGGAACTGGGCCCGACAGACGGTTGACGGTGCCAGATTAATGGCAAAGCGCTGGCCAGGCAGTGCGTCGCGGTGTTCTGCCATGAAGCGTAGCGTGCGCTCCAACACCCACAGGTCCACGCGCGACGACAGGCCAAACTCCTGAGCGACGGGCAGGAACCGATCGGGAGAGATCAGCGCGCCGTTTTCATCCGACATCCGCAGCAATACTTCATGATACTGGTCGCCGCGCAGGCCGCGAACGGGCTGAACCATCAGGGTGAACGCGTCCTGCTCAAGCGCGTTTTGCAGGCGACTCATCATGGAGACTTTTTCCTTCAGGCTGCGCTGCAGATGAAGGGCGCCACGCTGCTGAAGATTTTCCGGGTGGTCAGTCGAGATCGACAGGTCGGCAATAATCCCCAGTTCCCCCAGAACCAAATAGAGATGGTTTACCGGCGAGCGCACATAGCAGTAACTCACCCCCACCTGAGGCTGCAGCGTCATCCCATCCCAGACAAAGCGAAAGTGCTTAATATGCGCATCAAGGGTATCAATACGCTGCTGATGTGACTCAGCGTTCAGACGAACCGCCAGGTCACAGCCGGTCAGATGATAAACGCGCTCATTGGGCTGGAGCGTGCCGTTAATCCATTGAGCCAACTGCTGTTTGTACTGAATGCGCAGCAGAATGCCGTAATTTCGCCCCAGGACCTCCAGCTCGGGAATACGCAGTAAGCACAGTGCCGACCACGGATTTTTGGAAAGATCGCGCGACAGCGCTCTCAGGTTCGGCATGTGTACCACCGGGTCGAGAAGCGCTTGCCTGCGGGAACGAATATTCACCACACGCTGGCGCGTCGCCAGCATCGACATGTAAATAATGACAAATGAAAAGACCAGATAGCTGGATGAGGTGATCGCCAGCTGAATGTCATACCCCTGATGCAGCGGAATATAACGGTAGAAATAGTGAATCGACACCAGCAGAACGGGGGTCCAGATAATCGATATCAGCTTATAGCCAAAGCGCATTGCGCCCCAGAGCATCACCGGCATCAGCAGCGACAGGGTATAGTTAGTGCTAAAAATAGAGCTGTTTTCATTCATGGGGAGCAGCAGCAGCGAAAGCAGCCCGGCGAGCACGAAAGACCAGGTCAGAAACTCGCCGGCGGTGACTTTTTTATCAATCTGCGCCCGAATCTGCGAGATCAGAGATTTAATGTAGCGCGGATGGCGAATCAGGCGGATCAGCAGATAGCAAAAGGGTACGCCGGTCAGCCCGCTCACCAGCAGCGCCTGATAGTTGATAAGGGTCCGAATATTGAGCGGGTTTAGCCCCGCCAGACTCTGACGGCTCTCATAAATGCCCAGATAGACCGCAAACTGAAACAGCACCAGAAATAGTGTTACCGGGCAAAAAACCTGCCAGAAGATGCGCTGGGCCATTAACCCGACATTCCCATACGCCGTCATGTTGCGTCCTGGGGCGAATACGCGATATCCCCCCCAGCTCAGGACGAGAGGCACAATGAAATGCAGGATGGCAGCACCGGCTTCAAACAGCCCCACCGTAGGGTAATAACGGAAAAACAGCGCCAGCACGATGCCGGGAAGGGCTTCCAGACCGAAAAACAACATCACGGATAGCAGGTATGCAAGCGGGATGTAATAGAGCGTCACCACGCCATCGCCCAGTTGAGTAAGGGTGTTAGCCGCGCTTAGCAAAGGAAGCAGCAGGGTGGGTAAAATAAGAGGAAGTGCCCACCAGCGGTCTTTATTGTGTTTCAGGAAGGGAAAAATATTCATAGATGCCCGTTTAACACCCTTCGCTCCAGAGGGTAAATGAAGACAGGCATCCAACCTGACGAACATGCTGCCCGGTAAATGCGAGGCAAGCAGTGTGGAGGAAGGATTTTAATTATCGCAGCAGGGAAACCGTTGACTTAAATCAAACTAATTTATCCAAATAATTCTTTCTTACGGTTTTCCTGCTTATTTTTCTTCTTATTATCAACGTGGTAAATGCATGCATTAACTTTAATAACATTAGTTAATGTAAACATTGACGGAGTTTTACAGATCGTAGAATTGACCCCGTCATTTTGCTGTGCCTTAATATCCGTATCGCCCAAAAGGGCTTACCCAGGAAAACATCGTGAGCCAGGTCACGCGTATGCATAAACGACATCGATTTAACACTCGGATGACCCGCATCATACTGCTTATCAGCTTCCTGTTTTTCTTTGGCCGCTTTGTTTACTCCTCCATTGGAGCCTGGTATCACCACCAGGACAAAATCCAGTCGCAACAAACCAGCTTGACCGTTGAAACGCCCGAACGCTAACGCCGTGGAGGGTTTCGCAGTAGCCGGATAATGCCCACAATCCCTTTGCTGAGGATCTTATCCTGGCGCATAACGACCGCCAGCTGGCGTTGTAAAACGGGCGTTAATGAGCGAACGTCTAACCCTTCACGATCGGCCACCTGCTCCACCGCCATTCGCGGCACGATGCTGTAACCCAGCCCCGCGCGAACCATCCTTTTGATGGCCTCAATACTGCCCAGCTGCATGGCCGGTGCGAGGGCTAATCCGCTGGCGTCAAACCAACCGTCAATCAGCGCCCGGGTCCCGCTGCCCGACTCAAAAGCAATCAACGGCTGCGCGTGCAACATCTCCGGGGTTAAGGCGGCAAACACCTCCCGCTGCTCCCATGACGCAATCAAAACAAACTCTTCGTCCAGCACGGGCGTCACGTCCAGCGCTCGTCCGCTCGCGGGCAGTGTCACCAACCCCATATCAAGCCGGTTTTCTTCAACAGCGCGCACAATATCGAGGGTGTTACCCGTAGTCACGCCCACCCGGAGTAGCGGATAATCCCTGCGAAGCTGCTGAAGCAGCGGCGGCAAAAGATGAATACAGGCCGTCGCGCCCGTACCAAGCGTTAGGGTACCACTCACGTCGTGATTGAACGCATTCACGGCGCAAATAGCGTCTTCCACCGTCTGCTCAACGCGTTCCGCATGAACCAACAACGCCTGTCCAGCAGCCGTGGCCTTAAGCCCGCGCCCGGTGCGTTCCACCAGTCGCGTTTGCAGGAACTGTTCCAGCTGGCGAATTTGCTGGCTGACGGCCGGCTGGGAAATACCCAGCACATCTGCAGCCGCTGAAAAACTGCCGCGCTGTATCACCAGGCGGAACGTCGCGAGATATCCCAGATTGAGCGTTGTCATTCAAAGTTTCTCTTATACAGCGCATAAGGTTGCGGCTCTGCCAGCACAATACCGCGCCCGCTATGCTGAGGACAACTGCATAACGGAATGAAAAATAATGGAAACACCAGCCCTCCCCCGTCGCCTTGCCTTGACTGCTGGCTGTAATCAGCTCATCAACTGGGGGATTTCGTTTTACATGCCGGGTACCTTCGCACTGGCCATTTCGGCCGACAAGGGGTGGTCAACGCCGCAAATCTATCTTGGCCTGACGCTGGCGATGCTGATGATGGCGGCGGTTTCCCCTTTTATCGCCCGTCTGCTGGCGCGCTTTGGCGGGCAGCGGGTGGTGATGGGCGGCACGTTGCTGATTGCCGCAAGCTGTATGGCGATGGCATCCGCGTCGTCTCTTCCCGGCTGGTACGGCGCATGGCTACTGACCGGGATCGGGATGCGTCTGTCGCTATACGATGCCCTGTTTGCTGCGCTGGTAAACCTGTACGGACAGCAGGCACGACGAACGATCTCCCGCATTACGCTGGCAGGCGGCCTGGCATCAGCGGTCTTTTGGCCGCTGGGTGACGCACTGCTAAACGTCATGGGCTGGCAGGATGCGCTGCGGATCTACGCGCTTTTCGGCCTGCTGAGCGCGGCGCTTATTCGCCAACTCCCGCACAAGCGGCTTGCTGTAGCCGCGAAAGCACAGGTAGCAGCCGCAGACGGGGAGCGCGTAAACGGCTGGCTCTATGCGAGCTTTATTGCGCTTATCACCTTCGTCTCTAACGGCACCTCCACACACCTGCCGGAGTTTATCGCCAGTTTTGGCCTGCCGGTCGCCGTTGGCATACTATGGGGGCTAGGACAGACCGGCGCACGGTTGATGGACGTGCTGGCGGGCGCTCGTCTAACGCCGCTTAAATTAACGCTTTTAACCGCACTCGCCATGCCGTTCTGCTTTCTGATCGGGTTGAGCAGTACGTTTTTTATCTGGAGCGCTGCAGGGTTTGTGCTGGGGTATGGCGCCATTAACGGGCTGGTGACCATCGTCAAAGCGACCCTGCCGCTGGAGCTGTTCAGCACGCAGAGTTATGCCAGCCGCACGGGTATGCTGCTCATTCCCGGACAACTGATGGCGGCGGCATCGCCATTTGCCTATGCGTGGTTCAATAAGACGCTGGGTATCACCGGGGCAATGTGGGTCTCCGCTGGGCTGACGCTGGTCATTGCGGGGTTAGCCCTCGTTATGGTGCGGCGTTCCAACCCGCAAAATGTATCCCACTGTATCCAGAGTGCCACGATGACAAGACGGTACAAAAAGCCCCGGGCAGCAAACATCTCCGATACATAAAAATGGTCTTCTGTGCCTGTCGTCATGATGAACCGATGAGGAGAGACACTGATGATCCATCGATATTTACTGCTTTCTGTATTTGCACTAACTTCAGCAACCTGCGCCAGGGCTGCGCCCTTAGACGGCCTCAGCGCCGCAGACGTTAACGGCCCTGCCGCCGTCGCACCGCTGGATCGGCCGCAATCCCCCGCAATGCTGATTGTTGACCCGCCGCTTGCCGGGCCGCTGAGTAAAGGCGCGGTCTTTATTCAGTACCGTGCCGAGAACCTGCGCATTGAACCCGTCTTTGGGCCTGAAGCGCTAAAAGTGACGCCGCGTATCGGTCATCTCCACGTCATTGTGGATGATGCGCCCTGGCACTGGGCCGATGCCAGCGGTGAGCCGATCGTTCTTGTCGGGCTGCCCGCCGGGAAACACAAGGTGACCCTTATTCTCGCCGACCCTACGCATAAACCTATCGTTCATCAAACCGTGGAATTCACCGTGCCGCCGCATGCCGCGGTCCATCACTTTTAAGGATCCTGAGGATGAAAACACTGTCAGTCATTACAGCCAGCATGTTGGCACTGTCGGCCAGCGCATTTGCCCAGAACCAAACCAGCGTGGTGCTGGTGCACGGCGCGTTTGCCGACGGCAGCAGTTGGAATAACGTGATCGCGCTTTTGCAAAAACAACATACCGAGGTTATTGCAGTGCAGCTGCCGCTCACGTCGCTGAAAGAAGATGTTGCCGCCACCCAGCGTGCGATTGCCCGCGCGCATGGCGACGTGGTGCTGGTCGGTCACTCCTGGGGCGGTACGGTGATTAGCGAGGCGGGCAACGATGCGCGGGTAAAATCACTGGTCTACGTCGCGGCATTTGCCCCCGATTCAGGCCAGTCGACCGCGGATTTGGCGGGCAGCTACCCTGCTCCGCCGGGAAGCGCAGGCATAGTCAAAACGACAGAGGGATATTTGTATCTGCCGCCTAACGTGGTCAGTAAAGATTTTGCCCCTGACGTGAAGGCCAGCACTCGCAATACGATTGCTGCAACGCAGGGACCTATAAGGGCAGATGCATTTGGGGAAAAGGTCGCGCATGCGGCCTGGCATGAGAAACCGAGCTGGTATGTGGTGAGTAAAAATGACCGGATGATCAACCCCGATCTTGAACGCGCGATAGCGAAGATCATCCATGCGAATACCACGGAGCTGGGGGCAAGTCACGTGTCCCTGGTGAGTCAGCCCGAGGGGGTTGCCCGGGTGATTGAGCAGGCTGTCGACGGAAAATAAAAACGTAACCAAAGCCCGCCTGTTGCGGGCATTACAACAGCGGCTTACTTAACCTTCTGCACGTGGGTATCTGCCGTCGTCAGCACGGCACCGTCTTGCCCTGCCGGAGCCATAAAGGGAACCGGTTTGCCGGTATGCGTGTCGATTAACAACGAGTGACGCTCTCCTGGTGCAAACAGATGCTGTTCTCCCCACTGTCGGAGCGCCACCACGACAGGGAATAGGCTTTCGCCTTTGGTCGTCATGACGTATTCCTGATACGCCGTGCCGTCTGACGCCCCCTGCAACTCTAGTATGCCCGCCTCAACAAGCTTACGAAGCCGATCGGAAAGAATATTACGCGCCACCCCAAGACTCCGCTGAAAGTCCCCGAAGCGGCTCATGCCGTCGAATGCATTACGCACAATCATAAGCGACCAGCGATCGCCGATCAGATCGACGCTGCGGGCAACGGGGCAAAATTCATCATTTGTCGGCTTACGGGGCGGCATGGATTCTCCTCGCGAGGGTTGGTTCACAACAACTGGTTGCATTTTAAAACTACATACCCTAGCATTCAACTGGTTTTTTTTTGCAACCAGAATACTCCAGCGAGGATGTTGAACGTGTCACTTACTTCTCCCCTATCGTCAAGCTCAACCCGCATGTCGCGCAGCCTGGTATGGCTTTTCTCCATTGCCAGCGGCCTAAGCGTGGCAAACGTCTATTACGCGCAGCCCTTGCTCGACGCCCTGGCCAGAGACTTTGGCATCAGCCATGCGGCCATTGGCGGCGTGGTCAGCGCCACGCAGATCGGCTGCGCGCTGGCTTTGCTGTTCGTGGTGCCGCTGGGAGACAAAGTAGATCGCCGACGTCTGATGGGAATACAGCTTGTTGCGCTGGTGGCCGCGCTGCTCTCGGTCAGCATGGCGCAGACCTCTTTTGCTCTATTGGCGGGCATGCTCGCGACCGGCATGCTGGGGACGGCAATGACCCAGGGGCTGATCGCCTACGCAGCCAGTGCGGCATCCCCCCATGAACAAGGCCGCGTGGTGGGTGCGGCGCAGGGCGGCGTGTTTATTGGCCTGCTTCTTGCCAGGGTATTTTCCGGAGGAATAAGCGACATCGCAGGCTGGCGCGGCGTTTACCTCTGTGCCGCTGCGCTAATGCTCGTCATTGCCTTTCCGCTGTGGTGGAGGCTCCCACATCTGCCAGCCGTATCCAGTACAATGAGCTATCCGCGCCTGATTGGCTCCATGCTGACCCTCCTGCGAAAGGAGAAGGTACTGCACGTTCGCGGCGTTTTAGCATTACTGATGTTTGCCGCATTTAATATTTTCTGGAGCGCTCTGGTGCTTCCCCTCAGCGCCCCGCCCTACGGCTTCTCGCACACCGCGATAGGGGCGTTTGGGCTTGCTGGCGTCGTGGGCGCACTTGCGGCGACCCGAGCGGGTGAATGGGCCGATCGGGGCCACGCTCAGAGCACCAGCGCCGCCGCGTTGGTTATCTTACTGCTGGCATGGTGGCCCCTGTCGCTTATGGACCGTTCGCTCGGCGTCCTGCTTATTGGCATTGTGTTGCTTGATTTGGGCGGGCAAGCGCTGCACGTCACCAATCAGAGTCTGATTTTCCGCACGCGTCCCGAAGCGCATAGCCGACTTGTGGGCCTTTATATGCTTTTTTATGCGGTCGGTAGCGGGCTGGGGGCGATAAGCACGACGATAACCTATGCCAACGCTGGCTGGCACGGCGTCTGTATGCTGGGAAGCGCGGTCAGCCTGGTGGCGCTGGTGTTCTGGTGGATGACGCGGAAATATCAATAAAAAAGCCCGCGCTGAGGCGGGCTTGATGTGCTTATGGGCTACGCGGCGGGGGGACTATTCCCACTCAATCGTCGCCGGCGGCTTACCGCTGATGTCATACACCACGCGGGAAATACCGTTAACTTCGTTGATGATACGGTTAGACACGCGGCCTAAGAAGTCATACGGCAGGTGCGCCCAGTGAGCGGTCATGAAGTCGATGGTTTCTACCGCACGCAGGGAAACAACCCAGTCGTATTTACGACCATCGCCCATCACGCCGACGGAGCGAACCGGCAGAAACACGGTGAACGCCTGGCTCACTTTGTTGTAAAGGTCAGCTTTGTGCAGCTCTTCGATGAAGATAGCATCCGCACGACGCAGCAGGTCGCAGTACTCTTTCTTCACTTCGCCCAATACGCGCACGCCCAGACCAGGCCCCGGGAACGGGTGACGGTAGAGCATATCGTACGGCAGACCCAGTTCCAGGCCGATTTTACGCACTTCGTCTTTGAACAGCTCGCGCAGCGGTTCGACCAGCCCCATCTTCATCTCTTTCGGCAGGCCGCCCACGTTGTGGTGAGATTTAATGACGTGTGCTTTACCGGTTGCGGATGCCGCAGACTCAATCACGTCAGGGTAGATGGTGCCCTGTGCCAGCCATTTCACATCTTCAAGGCGCAATGCTTGTTCATCGAACACCTCTACGAACACGCGGCCGATAATTTTACGTTTAGCTTCCGGATCGTTTTCGCCCGCCAGCGCGTCGAGGAAGCGCTTCTCGCCTTCCACGTGAACGATGTTGAGACCGAAGTGGTCACCGAACATGTCCATCACCTGCTGGGCTTCGTTCAAACGCAGCAGCCCGTTATCCACGAAGACGCAGGTCAGGTTTTTGCCGATGGCGCGGTGCAGCAGCATCGCGGTGACGGAGGAGTCAACGCCACCAGAGAGGCCGAGGATCACCTTGTCATCGCCAACCTGCTGGCGGATACGCTCAACGGCGTCGTCGATGATTTTTGCCGGGGTCCACAGCGCTTCACACTGGCAGATATCACGCACAAAACGTTCCAGCATGCGCATACCCTGACGAGTGTGGGTCACTTCCGGGTGGAACTGCACGCCGTAGAAGCGTTTTTCTTCGTTCGCCATGATGGCAAACGGGCAGCTTTCGGTGCTGGCAACGGTCACGAAATCAGACGGGATGGCGGTGACTTTGTCGCCGTGGCTCATCCACACGTCTAGCAGCGGTTTGCCTTCTGCAGTCAGGGAGTCTTCGATACCGCGCACCAGCGCGCTGTCGGTAACCACTTCAACCTGCGCATAGCCAAACTCACGCTCGTTAGAACCTTCTACGTGGCCACCCAGCTGCATCGCCATGGTCTGCATGCCGTAGCACACGCCGAATACCGGCACACCTGCTTCGAACACGTACTGCGGTGCACGCGGGCTGTTATCTTCGGTGGTGCTTTCCGGGCCACCGGACAGGATGATGCCGCTTGGATTGAATTCGCGAATCTGTGCTTCCGTGACATCCCACGCCCACAGTTCACAGTAGACGCCCAGTTCACGTACGCGACGCGCCACCAGCTGAGTGTACTGAGAACCAAAGTCCAGGATGAGAATGCGATGTTTATGAATGTTTTCCGTCATTGACGCTAATTCCGAGGCAAGTGAAACAAAACAGAGCGCCCGGCATGAGCCGGGCGCGGAAACTTATCAGGAGCCCAGACGATAGTTCGGGGACTCTTTGGTGATCGTCACGTCGTGAACGTGGCTTTCCTGAATACCCGCACCGCTGATACGTACGAATTCTGCTTTAGTACGCAGCAGGTCGATGGTACCACAGCCGGTCAGACCCATACAGGAGCGCAGGCCGCCCATCTGCTGGTGAATGATCTCTTTCAGACGGCCTTTATAGGCAACGCGACCTTCGATACCTTCTGGCACCAGTTTGTCTGCCGCGTTATCGGTCTGGAAGTAACGATCGGAAGACCCTTTGGACATCGCGCCAAGGGAGCCCATACCACGGTAAGATTTGTAAGAACGGCCCTGGAAGAGTTCGATTTCGCCCGGGGATTCTTCCGTACCTGCCAGCATGGAACCCACCATCACAGCAGCAGCACCCGCGGCGATAGCTTTGGCAATGTCGCCAGAGAAACGGATACCGCCGTCGGCGATAACCGGAATACCGGTACCTTCAAGCGCTTCAACGGCGTCAGATACGGCGGTGATCTGCGGAACACCCACGCCGGTCACGATACGGGTAGTACAGATAGAGCCCGGGCCGATACCCACTTTCACCGCGCTGCAACCTGCGTCAGCCAGCGCGCGAGCGCCTGCGCCCGTCGCAACGTTACCGCCGATGATCTGCAGATCGGGATATTTTGCACGGGTATCACGAATACGTTGCAGAACGCCTTCAGAATGACCGTGAGAGGAGTCAATCAGCAGCACGTCAACACCCGCTGCAACCAGCGCATCAACACGCTCTTCGTTGCCCGCACCCGCGCCAACCGCAGCGCCAACGCGCAGACGGCCACGCTCGTCTTTACAGGCATTCGGTTTACGTTCTGCTTTCTGGAAATCTTTTACGGTGATCATGCCGCGCAGGTGGAAGCTGGCATCAACAACCAGCGCTTTCTCAACGCGTTTTTCGTGCATTTTTGCCAGCACGACATCGCGGGTTTCACCTTCACGCACGGTGACCAGGCGCTCTTTCGGCGTCATGTATACGCTGACAGGCTGATTCAGGTCGGTCACGAAACGCACGTCACGGCCGGTAATGATGCCCACCAGTTCGTAGTCTTCTGTCACTACCGGGTAACCGGCAAAGCCGTTACGCTCGGTGAGCGCTTTGACTTCGTGCAGAGTGGTGGTAGGCAGAACGGTCTGTGGGTCAGACACAATGCCGGATTCATGTTTCTTCACGCGGCGAACTTCTTCAGCCTGACGCTCGATAGACATGTTTTTGTGAATAAAGCCAATGCCACCTTCCTGTGCCAGAGCGATAGCCAGGCGCGCTTCAGTCACGGTGTCCATTGCCGCAGAGAGCATAGGAATGTTCAGGCGAATGGTTTTCGTCAACTGCGTGCTGAGATCGGCAGTATTCGGCAGAACGGTGGAGTGAGCGGGAACGAGGAGGACGTCGTCAAACGTCAGTGCTTCTTTAGCAATACGTAGCATGGGCAATATCTCTGACCTGGGTGGTTAAATATTGCCGTGGCATTATACAGAGCGTAACCGATTGCATCTACACTTTTTTGAAAAAAATGCTTGCGATTGCCTCACAGCAGGTTACTATCGACTGAATAACTTGCTGATTTAGAATTTGATCCCGCTCACATGTTATCCTCTCAATCCCCCTCAATTTTTACTGTTAGCCGCCTCAATCAAACGGTTCGTTTGCTGCTCGAGCAGGAAATGGGGCAGGTTTGGATCAGCGGAGAGATCTCTAATTTCACGCAACCGTCATCCGGGCACTGGTACTTTACCCTGAAAGACGACACCGCTCAGGTGCGTTGTGCAATGTTCCGCAACAGCAACCGTCGCGTGACGTTCCGCCCGCAGCATGGCCAACAGGTTCTGGTTCGCGCCAATATCACCCTGTACGAACCGCGCGGCGATTACCAAATCATCGTCGAGAGTATGCAGCCCGCGGGTGAAGGTTTACTGCAACAAAAATATGAACAGCTAAAAGCAACGCTCTCAGAAGAGGGGTTGTTCGATCAGCAGCATAAAAAGTCCCTGCCCTCTCCTGCCCACTGCGTTGGGGTGATCACCTCAAAAACCGGTGCAGCACTGCACGATATTTTACACGTGCTCAAGCGCCGCGACCCTTCCCTGCCCGTTATCATCTATCCCACCGCCGTTCAGGGTGATGATGCGCCAGGTCAGATTGTGCGCGCGATTGAGCTGGCAAATGCCCGCCGGGAGTGTGACGTACTCATCGTCGGGCGCGGCGGCGGTTCTCTGGAAGATTTGTGGAGCTTTAACGACGAGCGCGTTGCGCGAGCAATTTTTGCCAGCCAGATCCCGGTGGTGAGCGCCGTCGGGCATGAAACCGATGTGACGATTGCAGATTTTGTCGCGGATTTACGCGCGCCTACGCCATCGGCCGCCGCGGAAGTCGTCAGCCGTAATCAGCTGGAATTGCTGCGCCAGATTCAGAACGGACAGCAGCGACTTGAGATGGCAATGGACTACTTCCTCGCCAATCGTACCCGTCGGTTCACCCAGCTCCACCATCGCCTACAGCAGCAGCACCCTCAGTTACGGCTGGCGCGCCAGCAAACCGTGCTTGAGCGATTACGCCAGCGCATGAACTTCGCGCTGGATAATCAGCTGAAGCGCGCGGCATCACGCCAGCAGCGCGTGACACAGCGCATGAACCAGCAGAACCCTCAGCCGAAGATTTATCGCGCACAAACGCGGATTCAACAGCTGGAATATCGGTTAGCTGAGACTATTCGCGCGCGGCTGAGTACGACCCGTGAACGCTTTGGCAATGCGGTTACGCATCTCGAAGCGGTCAGCCCACTTTCGACGCTGGCGCGCGGCTATAGCGTGACCACCGCCACCGACGGCAAAGTGCTGAAGCAAACGAAGCAGGTGAAAGCCGGAGATGTGCTTACCACCCGCCTGTCGGACGGCTGGGTAGAGAGCGAAGTGAAGGCGATCAAACCGGTGAAAAAGACACGTCAGCGTAAAAGCGGATAATTCTTCACCCGTTACTGACTATACTGCTGCTATTCCCTTTTATCTGGCCTTGCCGAAATAAGGAGAGCAGCATGTCCCATCTTCATTCCGTTATTCCCCCCTATATTCTGCGTCGTATTATCGAGAGCGGTTCTGAGCCGCAGCAGCGCTGTGCCCGCCAGACCTTAACCCATGTTCAAACATTGATGGCGCATATGCCGGGCAAACCCGCGGCGCCGCACGTGAATAAAGCCGGTCAGCTGGAGCGCGATATTTACGATGCCAACCAGCGCCAGGAGCTGCCGGGTACTCAGGTGCGTTACGAAGGTCAACCGTCCAATAAAGATGTGGCCGTTGACGAGGCGTATGATTATTTAGGCATCACGCACGACTTCTTCTGGAAGAATTACCAGCGTGACTCGCTCGATAATAAGGGCCTTATTCTGACCGGCACCGTACATTATGGCCGGGAATATCAAAACGCCTTCTGGAACGGTCAACAGATGGTCTTTGGCGATGGCGACGGGGAGATATTTAACCGTTTTACCATTGCCATCGACGTGGTCGCACACGAGCTGAGCCACGGCGTTACCGAGACCGAAGCCGGGCTTATTTACTTTGAACAATCGGGCGCGCTCAACGAGTCGCTGTCAGACGTGTTCGGCTCGCTGGTGAAACAATATTACCTCAAGCAAACTGCCGATAAAGCAGATTGGCTAATTGGTGAAGGGCTGTTGGCTGAGGGCATTAACGGTAAAGGTTTACGCTCCATGTCGGCCCCCGGTACCGCTTACGACGATCCGCTGCTTGGCAAAGATCCGCAGCCAGGCCATATGAAGGACTTTATCAAAACGCGTGAGGACAACGGCGGCGTGCATCTTAATTCCGGTATCCCTAATCGTGCCTTTTACCTTGCTGCAACGGCAATTGGCGGCTATGCCTGGGAGAAAGCGGGTTACGCGTGGTACGACACGGTTTGCGATCGCAGCCTGGCACAGGATGCGGATTTTGATGCGTTTGCAAAACTGACGGTTGCCCACGGGGAGAAACGCTCCGGCGGTGACGTTGCGGCGGCCATTAAACACGCCTGGGAACAGGTAGGAGTACTGTAATGCAGATTCCGGAACTGACGGATGACGCTGTCGTTGAGCTGGCCCGCGAAGGCGGCGTCGCGTTTATCCCAAAGTTAAGCGGGCAGCGAACCATAACGCTTTCATCACTCAATGAGGCGCAGCGTCAGCGCGTGGTGAACATACTGGAGCAAGCCATTCCACGCGGACTACCGCCTGGTCAACCATCGTCACCGGGCAGTGGCGACCAGCGCTATTTCCGTATCCAGATAATCTGGACCCGGCACAACCAGGCGCAATACACCGATATCATTGTGCTGGTTCCCGAGCAGGAAGCGCCGGAATCGTTGGTTGAACTCTGGCAGAAAGGTGAAGGCTGCGTGTGCGATTAATCATCTACTCTGACGAACTCCACGCGCTTTTTCGAGATCAGCCCGTGGCCGTTCTGACAGAAATAATCCACCGCGCCGCAAGCCTTTAACACCTGAAGCGGTTTGTGACAGTCGGAGCAACGGGCCTCTAACTGAATATCTTTATGGCAGTTATCGCAGTGCGCGACTCCATTTTGAGGTTCCAGTTCTGCCTGGCAATCCGGACACATAATCGTCATGCTTGCTCCTGTAAAGTGACGCCGGGGCGCAAAGGCTGCCCCGGCATTCTGGTGACTATCACACCTAAGCGGCAGGTTTAGTCTGCACATTTTCCAGCATACGGCGAACCGGAACAATAAGGACAACCAGTACCGCAGCACAGATCAGCAGCGCAATAGAGCAGCGAGCGAAGAGATCCGGCAGCATATCCAGCTGATCGGCCTTCACGTGACCGCCAATCAGACCTGCTGCCAGGTTACCCAACGCGCTTGCGCAGAACCACAGCCCCATCATCTGGCCACGCATTCTTTCCGGCGCCAACAGCGTCATGGTCGCCAGACCAATCGGGCTCAGGCACAGCTCACCCAACGTTAGCATCAGGATGCTGCCCACCAGCCAGAACGGAGATACGCCTGCACCGCCATTGCTCAACACGTTCTGCGCCGCCAGCATCATCAGGCCAAAGCCCGCTGCAGCACATAGAATACCAATAACAAATTTGGTGATGCTGCTTGGACGGATGTTATTGCTGGCCAGCTTTGGCCATGCCCAGCTAAACACCGGTGCCAACAGGATGATAAACAGGGCGTTGATTGACTGGAACCATACCGCCGGGATTTCAAAATCACCGATCATGCGGTTTGTGTAGTCGTTGGCAAACAGGTTGAAAGACGTTGGCTTCTGCTCAAATGCAGACCAGAAGAACGCGGCGGAGACCAGCAAAATAAAGCAAACCAGCAGTCTGGCACGCTCTTTGCGGTTCAGGCCAGCAAACAGGAACAGATAGATGAAGTACAGCGCAACGGATGCCGCAATTACGTAGACCAGCACGCTGGCTACCGCAACCGGGTTGATGACAATGACGCCCTGCGCAATAAGGGTAACAATGATTGCCACTCCCACCGCCAGCGCCACTAACCACGCGCCTACACCATTGCGTTTTACCACCGGGCTGTTCCAGGTAGAATCCAAACCCACTTCGCTGTCGTAGCGTTTCATCGCCGGGACGGCAAACACGCGGAAGATAATCAGCGCTACCAGCATCCCGATACCGCCGATACCAAAGCCCCAGTGCCAGCCGTGAGTTTTAATTAACCAGCCAGAAATCAGCGGAGCGATGAACGACCCCATGTTGATACCCATATAGAACAGCGAGAAACCGCCGTCACGACGCGCATCGCCTTTTTTATACAGGGTACCTACCATAACCGAGATACAGGTCTTAAACAGGCCAGAGCCGAGCACAATGAACATCAGGCCGATAAAGAACAGGTTGTCGCCCAGGATGGCTGAAAGCGCAATCGACAGGTGGCCGAGCGCAATCAGAATCGAACCGTACCACACGGCTCGCTGTTGGCCGAGCCAGTTATCCGCCAGCCAGCCACCGGGCAGCGCGGCCAGGTACATGGTTCCGGCAAAGATACCGACAATGGCCGACGCATTTTCACGCGCCAGCCCCATCCCGCCGTCATACACAGTGGCAGCCATGAACAGGATCAGTAGCGGACGAATGCCGTAAAACGAGAAACGTTCCCACATCTCGGTAAAGAACAGCGAACCAAGCGGATAGGGATGGCCGAAAAAGGTTCGGCTTTCTTTTTGATTAACAGAGGATTGCATAATTCTCCCGAAAGGTATGTCGTCGTGCTTGTAAACACCAGCATGCACGCCGGTCAGTTAGGTATCTGGCCGATTTTTTACATGCGGCGAAAAGTTAGTTAACCATTTGATAACCAGGCGCTAGTTTTGTCTAGTACCGGACCCTGGACTTTAAGACGAAAATTCGACGATTGTCTACTTTATTAGATTTAAAGAAGGTTCAAAGTGAATAGTGATTGACATCACACAGGGATCGCGGGCGGTACTGAAAGTACAAAAAAACCCGCGACAGGCGCGGGTTTCATGAGATTAACCGTGATTACTTGCTTTTCTTAATGTGTTTAATCAAGCGTTTACGCTTACGCATCTGGTTAGGCGTCAGGGTGTTGCGTTTATTCGCAAACGGGTTTTCGCCTTCCTTGAACTGAATACGGATAGGCGTGCCCATCACGTCCAGCGATTTACGGAAGTAATTCATCAGATAGCGTTTGTATGAATCCGGCAGGTCTTTTACCTGGTTGCCGTGAATCACCACGATTGGCGGGTTGTAACCACCAGCGTGGGCATATTTCAGCTTCACGCGACGACCGCGTACCAGAGGCGGCTGATGGTCTTCTGCTGCCATGGTCATAATGCGTGTCAGCATCGCGGTGCTCTGGCGACGGGTAGAGCTGTCGTAGGCTTCGCGAACGGATTCGAACAGGTTGCCTACGCCGCTACCGTGCAGCGCGGAGATAAAGTGCACGCGCGCAAAGTCGATAAAGCCCAGACGGAAGTCCAGGGTCTCTTTCACCTGCTCTCTCACTTCATTGCTCAGGCCATCCCACTTGTTGACCACGATAACCAGTGAGCGTCCACTATTGAGGATAAACCCGAGCAGAGAGAGATCCTGATCGGAAATACCTTCGCGTGCGTCGATAACCAGCAGGACAACGTTGGCATCTTCAATCGCCTGCAGCGTTTTGATAACGGAGAATTTCTCCACCACGTCGGTGATTTTTCCGCGCTTACGCACACCCGCGGTATCGATGAGAACGAATTCACGTTCATCGCGCTGCATAGGAATGTAGATGCTGTCGCGGGTGGTGCCCGGCATGTCATATACCACGACACGCTCTTCACCCAGAATACGGTTAGTAAGTGTAGACTTACCTACGTTTGGACGCCCCACGATTGCCAGCTTGATCGGCAGATCCTGCGGGTTGAAAGTGTCTTCAGGCTCTTCTTCGCCTTCCACACCTTCTTCAAACTGCGCCCAGTATTCAGCATCTTCATCGACTTCTTCTGGCGGGTTAACTTCGTCAACCCACGGCAGCAGTACGGTTTCCAGCAGGCTGGTAACGCCACGGCCGTGCGAAGCGGCGATAGGATAAATTTCACCCAGACCTAAAGACCAGAAATCCGCAACGGCCTGATCGGCATCAATACCGTCAGTTTTGTTCGCCACCAGGAAAGTTGGTTTTTCACGCGCACGCAGATGCTTAGCAATAGCGGAGTCCGCAGGCATCAGGCCTGCACGGGCATCAACCATAAACAGAACGACGTCTGCTTCTTCAATCGCCAGCAGAGACTGTTCCGCCATGCGGGTTTCAACGCCGTCTTCTGTCCCATCAATACCACCGGTATCGATACAGATGAACTCGCGTCCTTCCACCTCTGCACGACCGTACTTACGGTCACGCGTCAGCCCCGGGAAATCCGCAACCAGCGCATCACGGGTGCGTGTTAAACGGTTAAAAAGAGTGGATTTTCCAACGTTAGGGCGCCCGACAAGCGCGACCACAGGTACCATGTTTGAAGCCTCATAAAATTCAAATAAACGTCGCTTTGGCGGCGTTTTTAAAAATGTCAAAACGGCTCCTGAGCGAACAGGAGCCGTTTAGTATACTACAACCGCCGGGTAATTAACGCGTGATCGCGTACAGCGTGCCGTCTTTTGCCTGAATCAGCAATTTACCGTCAGCCACAACCGGATCCGTCAGGAAGCCAGAGCTGTCGACTTTTTGCTGCGCAGTAAAGCGGCCATTCTCCGGGTCTACCCAGTGCATATACCCTTCGCTATCACCCACCACCAGGCTACCGTTATACAGTGCTGGTGCGGTCAGCAGGCGGTGCAGCAGATCGCTTTGCGTCCACAGCGTTACGCCGCCTTCGGTGCTCAGCGCCAGCAGACGGTCATTCTGGTCAACCATATAGATACGGTTGCCATCAACAATGAAATCGTTCACTGAACCCAGTTCACGTTTCCACATGATCTGGCCGCTGCGCAGATCCAGTGCGGTCAGATTGCCGTTATATGCCAGGGCATACACCACACCATTTACAATAACAGGCGTAGTATCAACATCGCTCAGACGATCGATTTCAGTAGAACCGGTTGCCTGGGAGATACGCTGCTGCCAAATCATCTGGCCTTGCTGCATCAGAACGGCGCTCACACGACCGTTGTCACCGCCAACAATGGCAGCACCAAACGCGGTAGCCGGAGCGGATTCACCGCGCAGGGATAGAGATGGCATATCCAGGTTTACGGTCCATTTTACCAGACCGTCCGCTTCGTTCAGCGCCTGCAGCTGGCCGTTGCTGGTATGAATCAGCACCAGACCATCGCTTACAACTGGGCGAGACAGAGACTCACCGGCAACGCTGGTTTGCCAGGCAACAGAACCGTCGCTGGTGTTCAGCGCATAAACCTGCGCTTTTTCACTGCCGACATAGACGTGCCCACCGGCAACGGTCAGGCCACCAGAAAGCAGTGCAGGCTTACGGGAGAACCAGCCATCTTTTTCAGCCAGGTTTACAGACCACACTTCTTTCCCGTCATCAGCATTAAGCGCTTTCACGGTACCTTTGCGGTCAGCCGCATAGACAACGCTGTCAGCAAAAGCCGGATGCAGGTTGGAATAGTAATCACCAATTCCATCCCCCACGGACGTACTCCATGCGGTAGACGGGGTAAACTGGTTTTCAACAGTTGGCAGTGGGGACATTTTGACAACATCTTCTTCGCCACTGAACAGTGAACAGCCACTCAATAACGTAACAGAAAGCAGTCCTGGCAGAAGTAATTTACGCAATTGCATCGGGTCCCTCTCAGACGGACAAATTATTTATTTTCATCTGCATCATTTCGCTCAGCGCAGGTGAAGCATTGCTATCCACGCCAGCTTGCCACGCTTTACGCGCGCCCTCTTTGTCGCCTTTGCTCAGCAATGCTTCACCGCGCAAATCAGCAACAATGGCAGTAAAGCTTTCGCCTTTGATGGTATCGAGCGTTTTCAGCGCTTCATCAGTTTTCTTCTGCTGGACCTGAATACGTGCCAGGCGCAGATTGATGACCGCTTTCAGGTTTTCATCTTTTGCAGCAGAAAGCCCTTGGGAAAGCTGTGCAGCCGCTTTATCCAGTTCGTTTTTATCAACATACTGCTGAGCCACTTCCAGCGCAGCCAGCGCGCCGTAGGTGTTTTTGTTGTCAGCGGCAAATTTTTCTGCCGCCGCCAGCGTTTGCGGCTGGTCGGCACGAATTGCGCTGACCGTATTTTCATACGTCAGGGACGAACCGCGTGCGGAATCAGCTTGATGACTGTTCCAGTAGCGCCAACCGATCAGCGCACCTACACCTAAAATAACCCCAACGATCAGCGCTTTGCCGTTTTCAGCAAAGAAGCGTTTAATCGCGTCTACCTGGTCGTGTTCGTTCTCGTACATTTCCACGCAGTCTTTCTCCTTAGCCCAATAGAGTGCGCAAGTGCGCCGCAACGCCGTCCTGCGTTACCGTTGTCTGCTCACCAGAGCGCAGGTCTTTAACCACCACTTCGCCGTTAGCCACTTCGGACTCACCCAGCACCAGTGCAATACTTGCGCCCCACTTATCGGCACGAGCAAACTGTTTTTTGAAGTTGCCGCCGCCATGGTTGGTCATCAGCTTAACGTCCGGCAGTACATCACGCACGCGTTCGGCAAGCTGCATAGCCGCAGACTGCGTATCCGCACCTGAAGCCACCAGGTATATATCGACAACGGAATCTGCTTTAAATTCCGGATTAACTGCCTGAACCAGCAAAACAAGTCGCTCAAGACCCATTGCGAAGCCTACAGCCGGTGCCGCACGGCCACCGAGTTGCTCAACCAGACCATCATAACGACCGCCGGCACACACGGTACCCTGGGAACCGAGGCTGGTGGTCACCCACTCAAAAACAGTACGGTTATAGTAGTCCAGACCGCGCACCAGCCGCTGGTTAACGGTATAGGCAATGCCCGCTGCTTCAAGCAGCTTGCACAGGCCAGCAAAGTGTTCGCGAGACTCGTCGTCCAGGTAGTCACCCAGCGCAGGTGCATCGTTCAGCAACGCCTGTACGTCTGGATTTTTGGAATCCAGGACACGCAGCGGGTTGCTGTACATACGACGCTGACAGTCTTCGTCCAGCTTATCTTTATGCTGTTCCAGGAACGCCACCAGCGCATCGCGGTAGTTTGCACGTGCCTCCAGCGAACCGATAGAGTTAAGCTCCAGTGAAACGTGCTCGGAGATACCCAGCGCACGCCACCAGCGGGCAGTCAGCATAATCAGCTCAGCATCGATATCCGGCCCTTGCAGACCAAAGACTTCAACGCCCAGCTGGTTGAACTGGCGGTAACGACCTTTCTGCGGACGTTCGTGGCGGAACATCGGGCCGATATACCAGAGACGCTGCTCCTGATTGTACAGGAGACCATGTTCGATGCCGGCGCGTACGCAGCCCGCCGTACCTTCAGGACGCAGGGTCAGGCTGTCGCCGTTGCGGTCCTCAAAGGTATACATCTCTTTTTCAACCACGTCGGTCACTTCGCCGATCGCGCGTTTGAATAACGGGGTCTGCTCTACAATCGGCAAACGAATTTCGCTGTAACCGTAGCTGCCGAGCACCTGCTTCAGTGTGCCTTCAATGCGCTGCCAGATGGCGGTTTCGCCAGGCAGATAATCGTTCATGCCGCGAATGGCTTGAATGTTTTTTGCCACGTTTATTCTCTTTCTATATACAAAAAAAACCCAAAGAATGGGTTCAATCATACATGGGAAGCGAGCGGCTTCCCATCACGTTATTTTTCAACCTGCTGAACGCTGATGCGCTGCGTCTCATCCAGCATTGCCGCTTTGGCGCGGATGCGGGCTTCGAGCTGGTCGATCATGTCACTATTATCCAGACGATCTTTGCGAACGCCATCTTCATAGAGACCACTTTTCTTGTTACCACCCGTGACGCCCAGGGTTGACACCAGCGCTTCACCGGGTCCATTCACTACGCAACCAATAATGGACACGTCCATTGGGGTGATGATGTCTTCCAGACGCTGCTCCAGCGCATTTACCGTTCCGATCACGTCAAACTCCTGACGCGAGCAGGTTGGGCATGCAATAAAGTTGATCCCGCGCGCGCGGATGCGCAGTGATTTCAGAATGTCAAAACCGACTTTGATCTCTTCGACCGGATCGGCCGCCAGCGAGACGCGCAGGGTATCGCCGATCCCTTCAGAGAGCAGCAGACCCAGACCAATCGCCGATTTAACAGAACCGCTACGCAGGCCACCCGCCTCGGTGATCCCCAGATGCAGAGGTTGATCGATCTGTTTAGCCAGCAGACGATAAGACTCAACGGCCAGGAAAACGTCTGAGGCTTTTACGCTCACTTTAAACTGATCGAAGTTAAGACGATCCAGATGATCGACGTGGCGCATTGCGGATTCGAGCAATGCCTGCGGCGTAGGTTCGCCGTATTTTTCCTGCAGATCTTTTTCCAGAGAACCGGCGTTAACACCGATACGGATTGGAATATTTTTGTCGCGCGCGCAGTCCACGACCGTGCGAATACGCTCTTCGCTACCGATATTGCCCGGGTTGATACGCAGGCAATCCACGCCATATTCAGCAACTTTCAGCGCAATGCGGTAGTCGAAGTGGATATCAGCAACCAGCGGAACACTCACCTGCTGCTTGATCAGTTTGAACGCTTCGGCCGCGTCCATAGTGGGTACGGAGACGCGAACAATGTCCGCGCCTACTCGCTCTAATGCTTTAATTTGATTGACCGTCGCTTCCACGTCCGTGGTGCGCGTGTTGGTCATCGACTGAACGGCGATAGGAGCCCCATCGCCGACTGGCACATTCCCAACGTAAATCCGTTTCGATTTTCTACGTTGAATCGGAGCCTGGTTATGCATGAAAAATCTCCCGCGTTGCCTGTCTGTTACTGTGCTGCTGATTGTTCGGCATTAACGGTAAGACGTGCAACCTGGTTAGTTCTGATAAAGCGGCTCAGGTCGACAGGTTTTCCTTGGAACTGGATCTGTACTGCGGCCGGAGCGCCGATTTTAAGTTTGTACGGAGCCTGACCGGCGAGGTTTAACGTGCCATCTTTGCGCTGCAGACCGCTGAACAGTTTTTTGCCCGTTGCGTCCGTCACTTCTAACCAGCAATCAGCGTTGAAGTTCATCACCAGCGCGTTTGGATCCGCAGCAGCGGGAGCTGTGCCCGCCTGGTCAGTAGGCAGTGATGCTGTTGCGTTATCCGCAGAGGCTGTCGCCGCTGGAGCGCTATCTACGTTAGCCTGTGAAGGAGACACAACGGCGTTCTGATCCTGCACCTGAGGCGCTGGCGTATTGGCCGTAGCGGTGGGTGCCTGTGCAGGCTCTGCTGCCGGAGTATCGGTTGCGGGCGTCTGCGGTTCGCTTGAGGAGGCCGCACCGTCGGTGTTCAGCGGCACGCTCTGCCCATTGTCCGTTCCGGATTGGTTCAGCTCAGCGGAAGATTGATCGGCCATGGTGGTGATCTCTTCCTGCTGCGCCTTGTGGTTTTGCCACCACCATGCGCCCGTCAGGCCGACAACCACAAACAGGACCAGCCAGGTAAAGCTCATCAGCCAGCCATCACGTTTTTTACGACGTTTTCCCAGAGAGAAGGTCTGCATCGGCGCAACTTTTGCTGCGCGGACCGGTGCCTGCTTCTCCATCATTGGCAGTAATTCTTCTTCCGGGATATGCACCAGTTTTGCGTAAGAGCGGATATAACCGCGCAGAAATGTTGAAGCCAGATCGGCAGGTGCCTTATCTTCTTCAATATCGCGAACCGTGGAAACCTTCAGGCACAAGCGTTCTGCAACGGCTTGCTGGCTGAGTCCGAGTTGTTCACGGGCGTTGCGAAGACGAACGCCAGTGGAGAGTGCTTCATTTTGGTCGTGAGTGGCTTCAGTATTCATTCGCTACAACTACTGGTACGTGAAAAATAAGGGTTCAGGTGCCGGTGAGTCACAATGCTACCCGCACCGCGAAACTTCTGGTCAGTTAACCTTGAACAGAGAGTATAAGGCTGTCAGCCCGGAGATGACAGTGCTGCTCTGCCCACACGGCTAAACTGTTGTTACGTCGTTACATACTGCCCGAAAGTCGTATGAAACGCACCGTAATTATTACTCAGTCATCACGAATCTGACTGATTATTCAGTAAGATTATGCTTCACGGCGCAAATAATGCGCCGTGACTGCATAATAATCAAACAGCTTTGACCGCAATCGTCTCGCCCTGCATGCGTTTACGTAGAGTACGCTTGGTACGGTCAATAACATCACCGGCCAGCTGTCCACACGCAGCATCGATATCATCGCCACGGGTTTTACGCACGATAGTGGTGAAACCATACTCCATCAGCACTTTGGAGAAGCGATCGATACGGCTGTTCGAACTGCGACCATACGGTGCGCCCGGGAACGGGTTCCATGGGATCAGGTTGATCTTACAAGGCGTATCTTTCAGCAATTCTGCCAGTTCATGCGCATGCTCGGTCCCATCGTTGACGTGATCCAGCATCACATACTCGATAGTCACACGCCCCTGGTTCGCATTGGATTTCTCCAGGTAACGACGCACGGCGGCGAGGAAGGTCTCGATATTGTACTTTTTGTTGATCGGTACAATTTCGTCACGGATTGTGTCGTTTGGCGCATGCAGAGAGATAGCCAGCGCGACGTCAATCATATCGCCCAGTTTGTCCAGCGCAGGCACAACGCCTGAAGTAGACAGGGTAACGCGACGCTTGGACAGACCAAAACCGAAGTCGTCGAGCATGATTTCCATCGCCGGAACGACGTTAGTCAGGTTCAGCAGCGGCTCACCCATCCCCATCATCACCACGTTGGTGATTGGACGCGTACCGGTTACTTTTGCTGCGCCAACGATTTTCGCCGCACGCCACACCTGGCCGATAATTTCCGACACGCGCAGGTTACGGTTAAAACCTTGCTGAGCCGTTGAGCAGAATTTGCACTCCAGCGCACAACCTACCTGAGAGGAAACGCACAGCGTAGCGCGATCGTCTTCCGGGATATACACGGTTTCAACGCGCTGATCGCCAACGGCAATCGCCCATTTAATGGTGCCATCGGCAGAGCGCTGTTCTTCCACGACTTCAGGCGCGCGGATTTCAGCCACTTCTTTGAGTTTATTACGCAGAACTTTGTTGATGTCAGTCATGTCATCAAAGTTATCGCTGCAATAATGGTACATCCATTTCATAACCTGATCGGCACGAAACGGCTTCTCGCCCATCTCTTTGAAGAACTCGCGCATCTGCTGACGGTTCAGATCCAACAGGTTGATTTTTCCACTTTTATTTGGAACCGCAGGAATTGCGACTTCGGAGGTATTCACTAATTCAGACATAATATTTTCCGGCCTCGTTGTTACACGTTATGGCCCGTGGAGGGTTGAAAAGAAACGCCCCGGGAAGCAGTTTGCTCATCCGGGGCGTTGCATTGTACAAAGTCTGACGCAGGGATGCCACGTTTGCACGCGGCATTTACGAAATTATTAGCGAGTGCGAGCGCACACTTCGCCTTCAGCGAAGAAGAAAGCGATTTCGCGTGCTGCAGATTCAACGGAGTCAGAACCGTGGGTGCCGTTCTCAGTGAAGCTGTCCGCGTAATCAGCGCGCAGAGTACCTGCCAGCGCGTTATCCGGGTTGGTTGCACCCAGCAGATCGCGGTGGCGCTGTACCGCATTTTCGCCTTCCAGTACGGATACAACGATTGGGCCAGAGGTCATGAACTCTACCAGGCCGTCAAAGAATGGACGACCTTCGTGTTCAGCATAGAAACCGCGAGCCTGTTCAACGGTCAGGTGCAGCATTTTGGTGCCAACAATCTTGAATCCGGCTGATTCAAAACGAGCGAAGATGCTGCCAATAACGTTTTTTGCCACCGCGTTTGGTTTGATGATGGAAAAAGTACGTTCAATAGCCATGATAACCTCTGTCAAATGTTCTGTTGTTTTGCATACCTGAGTATGGTGTGGCGCGGATTATAATGAGCAATAACGCCATTGCCTATGGATTCAGGTAACATTTTTTTAAAATAAGACGAGTTTTAGCAACAGCTCACCTCATAAACGCCTTTTAGCGCTACTGCAGCGTAAAATTCACCGTCGCAACCTGTCCTGTCTCATCCATCACCAACAGCTGATAATCGCCCGATTTTTCGAGTTGTAATGTGTAAACCCGCCCTCTCACCTCCCGCGGTTCACCGTTAAGGAACCACCAGCGTTTACCGCTATTACCGGTGGCCTGCAGCGGTAATGACACGCGAGATTCACCCGGCAGACGTTTGATCACGGCCCCATCCCGTACACCGGTCAAGATCAGCGGCGCGGGCGAATCCTGCGACAGCGGCGGGCAAGTTGCCGAAGAGGGTGGAACACGTACTGCGCGACGTTCCGATCCCGGCAGCCAGGGTTCAAGGGGCAGCGGCCAAACGTCCAGCACTTTTTCTGTGGCATCCGGGCAATCCGCCGCAACGCGTTTGCCCTGCTTATCGAGCCAGACAGGGAAACGGATCCCGCGAATGCCTTCCTGCTCCGGCAGAAGTAGCGTAGGCGGTTCACTCCCCTCCAGCAGCCACGTGGACAAGCGACGCCGACAATTTTCACTGCCTTCCGGCAGCGACTGACCGCCCGGCCAGCAGATCGCCCCGCGCCCGACGCTCGCCGGACGCGGATCGCGCGGCAGACGCGCTTCATCAAGCGTTGAACGGGACTGAAGCAGGTTATTGACCTGATTTAACAGCGGGATAGCGCTCGCAAAACCAAACTGCCCCGCGACTGGCGTACCGTCTGGTCGCCCGGTCCAGATGCCAATCACATAACGCGCATTCAACCCAATAGCCCAGGCATCGCGGTAGCCATAGCTGGTGCCCGTTTTCCACGCCAGCGGTGCTATCTGAGGCAATGCGTTATCCGGTAGAGGTTGCGCCTCATTGCCCAGAATGCGACGGATAATCCACGCAGAGCCTTGCGATAACAGAGGACGTTCAATGAGCGGATCGCCTGGCTGTAAACGCAGGCGTCCGGCTTTACCATGTCGGGCAAAGGTACTGTACGCGGCGGTGATATCCGCCAGCCGCGCCCCTGCCCCGCCCAGGATCAGCGATAAGTTCGGCTGAGCGCCCGCAGGCAGGATAAGCGGCAGCCCGGCATTACTCAGCATTCCGGCAAAACGTTTTGGCCCGTAAGCTTCCAGCACCTGTACGGCCGGGAGGTTCAGCGAACGAACCAGCGCCTCGCTCATACTCACCGGACCATGAAACCCGCTGTCAAAATTACCGGGTCGATAATCGCCGGTTTTTCTTGGCACGTCCTGAAGCAGCGATGCGGGATGGATCAGGCCATCGTCCAGCGCCATCCCGTAGATGAAGGGTTTCAGCACCGATCCGGGCGATCGGATCGCATTGACCATATCGACATGGCTAAAGCGGGTGTCGTCGTTGATATCCACCGAGCCCACCCAGCCGCGCACTTTCATATCCGTGTGATCGACGACGATCATTGCCAGCGAGCTGCGAGCAGGCAGGCGTGATTTCCAGTTCATTGCCAGCTCTTCAAGCTGTCGTTGCAAAGCCGCATCCAGCGTGGTGACAATTTTCGTATCGCGGCTTTTACCGAGCATCATGCGTGAAAAGAGCGGTGCCAGCTGCGGCATTTGTCGCGGAGCCAGCCATACAGGCTCTTCTCGGAACTCTTTAACCTGGCCGGCTGGCCAGACGCCCTGCGTCACCATTCTGTCGAGCACTTTATTGCGGGCGGCTTCCGCACGTTCCGGCCATCGGTCAGGCCGTAAACGGCTTGGCGCCTGCGGGAGTACGGCCAGCAGCGCCGCTTCGGAATAGCTGAGCTGCGACGGCGGTTTTCCCAGATAGGTCCAGCTTGCCGCGCCAATGCCCTGCAACGTGCCGCCAAAGGGGGCGCGATTGAGATAAAGCGTGAGGATTTCTCGCTTAGAGAGGTGCCATTCCAGCTGCAGAGCCCGCCAGAGCTGACGAATTTTGCCGCCAACGGTGCGGGGATGCGGATCCAGCAGGCGAGCCACCTGCATGGTGAGCGTACTGCCGCCAGACACCACCTTTCCGGAGCTAAGATCCTGCCAGGCGGCGCGCAGCACGGAGAAAGGATTCACGCCCGGGTGATCCCAGAACCAGCGATCCTCGTACTGAATCAGGGCGTCAAGGTAGCGCGGCGAAACGTCCTCAATGGTGACGGGATAGCGCCAGATGCCTTCAGTGTCAGCAAACCGCCACAGCGGCGTTCCCTGCTCATCCACCACCACCCGCGCGGGGTTAACCTCATTCAGAGGCAACGGCCACAGGCGGTCGGCGGCCAGGACCAGCCCCCATAAAACGAGAAGCGCTCCCGCCAGCCACAGCCAGCGGGAGCGTATCAGACGTGCAGCCCGCATATTACGGTACAACAATCAGCGGGCCACTGGCCGCACCCGTTGCCCGCCACTGCGGTATATACATAGATTCGACCATCGGGACCGGCACCTGATAGGTACCTGGCGTCACAGCACGCGCCAGATAAACCAGCGTGACGGGCTGTCCTTCGTTAACCGGCACGGCCGCCACGAAGCGATCGTCGCGGAATTCCATATGCTGAATATCCGCCTGCTGCATTTGATTCAGCAGATTCTGCACTTCGCTGCCGCTGTCCTGCAGGCTGGCGCTGCTGCTAGCCAGATTCTGGTTCTCAAGCTCCAGTCCAGCCGGCAGCAGATCCACCACCAGCGCATCCGGGACGTTCTGGCTGGCTTTCACCTCAAGCCACACCAGCACCAGCTCGCCGCTTCTAAGCGAAGCGAGTGATTTACTGCTACCGTCGGTGGCCAGAATATGGCGCTCAATCTGCAGCACGTTAGACGATGGCTGAGGGGCATATTCAGGATAACCGGTGCTGTCCAGACGCACCCACAGCGGAGTGGAACCGGTATTGGTCACCTGCAGCGCGTTTAGCCGATCGCCGTCCACGTTTTGCACCTGCGCCTTGTCACCGCTCAACGCCTGGTCTGAAACGCTGGTCGTTGCCTGCCATGCGCCAGACAGCGTTTGCAGTGAACGCCCGGCCAGGAACAGCGCATTACTCTCCTGCGTAGAAAGCCAGCGTTGGCTGAACGCCTGTTCAGACAATGCATTCAGTAGCGTATTTTGCGCATCCGGAAGCAGCTTGTACTCTTCTAGCAGGGAGAGCATCAGCGCGTTATCGCGAAGCGCACTGCCATAATCCGCCATCCAGTTTTTGCTGTCATTACGCGGCGTTTTGAGCGCCAGATCCAGCGCCTGCTGACTGCGTGGGGCATCGCCCATCAGTTTGAGCGCCATACCCAGCTGCATCAGCGGCAGACCCGAAGCCGCCTGACCGTGGCGATCCCAGATTTCACGCAGCGCGCCCAACGGTGCTTTTTGCTGACGCGCCAGTACCAGCGAGGCGTAGGCCTGTACGGCAAACTTGCTTGCCTGCGCGTCGTTGCTGTAACGGATGGACATCATGCCCGGATCCTGCAGGTAACGAAGCAGACGGTTATTGGCATTGTTCACCGCATCCGCAGGCACGCTGTAGCCCTGCTCGCCTGCACGCACCAGGAAATCGGTGACATAGGCGGTAAGCCAGTACTCCTCCGAACCGTTTTTGTCCCACAGCGCGAATCCACCGTCGTCACGCTGCATCTGCAGCAGACGAGAGATGCCGACATCAATCGCCGCACGGCGTTTGTCGTCCGTGTCACCCTTGATGCCCAGCGCCGTTAACTGCGCCGCGTTGGTATACAGGGATGGGAACAAGCCACTGGTGGTTTGTTCCAGGCAGCCGTAGGGATAAGCCTGCAGCTCACGAATGTAGCGTGCCAGGTTCAGCGGTGGTTTACCGCTGAGCAACAGTTGTCCCTGCAGCGTAGCCGGCGAGAAACCGTTGATATGCTGTGCGGGTGCGGTCCAGGACTCACCCGGATTGAGCATGGCTCCCGTATTCACCGTTTGTGCCGGGTATGCCGGACGTACGCCGATTTTCCAGCTCTTCTGCTGCGGCGCAAAGGTCTCTCCAGGAAGCTGAAGACCCGTCACCTGAGCCATCACTTCGCCGTCACCATAGCCATCAAGCGCCCGTACCGGAATGAACATCGTGATTCGCGCGCCGGGTTGAAGCTGAACCGGCTGCGGCTGCGCCCCTTCCAGCGACAATTTACCGGACGCCGTCAAGGCGACGTTTAGCGTTTGCGGTTTGTCGGTCAGGTTGGTGAGATCCAGCGTCAGTCTTGACGTGTCACCGCTTGCCAGGAAGCGCGGCGTGTTTAGCTCGGTAATAATCGGCGCGGCCACAACGACCTTGCTTTCGCTGCTGCCGAAATCGTCTTCTGTCCAGGCCTGCGCCATCAGACGCAGTTCGCCGTTGAAATCACCAATCGGCAGCGTGATGGTGCCTTCGCCGTTAGCATCAAGCGTTACCGGCTGGGCCTGCTGGGCGATAATGGTGACGTGGTTTACCGGTGGCTTACCGCCTCGTTTCAGTTCATCACCGTCACCACCAAAGCGTAACGCAGCCAAACGCCCCTGCCCTTCAATGACCTGGCCGTAGATGTCATAGATATCCGCGCCATAGCGCTTCTGGCCAAAGAACGCTTGCCATGGGTCCGGCGTGACGTAGTCGGTAATGTTCAGCACGCCGCTATCGACTGCCGAGACCAGCACGTTCACTTTCTGCGGTACCGCCCCCTCTTTAACGCTCGCTTTCACCTTTACAGACAGCGTCTGGTTCGGGCGCATTTTCAGAGGGGTATCCAGGGCAATATTCAGGCGACGATTTTCGTCGCCCATTGGAAGGTGCAACAGGCCGACCGCGCGTTTTGGCGTGGCCGATTTGGATTTATCACCCGGACGCACCACCAGCGTGCTGAGATAGAGATCGTGTCGCTTCCAGGTTTTATCGACCGGAATGGAGAGATCAAGACCGTTTGCCGGGACGTCGATCTCTTTCCACCAGAGCGGCCCTTCGCTGGATTCGATCATCGCATACCCTTTACCCGCTGCCGGGGCCGCGATATGCAGTTGAATGGTATCACCCGGCTTGTAGGCCGGTTTGTCGATCTTCAGCGTCACGCGGTCAGGGCGCGCGGCGCCCGTGCCGTCGCTGTTATCCTGCCAGCTGTAACCCGCCCAGAAGCGTACGCTGCTGACCATCTCGTCAGGTGCTTTCACCTCCAGTCGGTAAGAGCCCCATTCAACCGGGAAGGTCACTTTGCCCGTTTCATCGGCTTTAAGGGTGAGTTCCTGCTCACCTTCAACTAAATCTTTTTGATCAAACTGAGACTGCCAGCCTTCTCCCTCTGACCAGTTCCAGTAATAATCGCGTCGCTCGCGAATCAGGCGCACCTGTAATCCGGAAACGGCCTTTTTAGCACCGCTGGCATCGGCGTAGACAATGTCAAAGCTGGCATTGCCGTTTTCATCGACAATCGGCTGATTGACTGTGGTATCGGTCCGGTAATCGTACACGGCCTTACTGGCAAACTGGGGACGGATCCCCGGCAGTTCCGCCGCTGGCCAGATAGCCTGCTCGGCTCGACGCGTTACCGGGCGTCCGCCGGATTCCAGCAGGCTGGCCTGCAGGATCAGCTGTAAAGGGGAATGAACCTCTTTCCACTGGCTTTCCGTGGAGATCTGCCCGCGCCCTTGTTCATCCAGCGTGAGCTGAACTTCATCCAGACTGCGGCTAAGATTCTCTTCGGTGATATCGCCAAACTGGAAGCCCGGCAGCGCGCTGACGGCATCACGGAGCGGGCGCAGGAAGAGCTGGCCCTGCAGCGAATTACCGTTTGCAGGTGCGCCGTACAGGTAATAGCCTACGACGTTAAAGTCGACGTTATCTTGAGGGGAAACCGGCGCTTTTTGTCCGGTCAGGTTCAGCGCCATACGCTCTGGCATAAAGTCTTCAACGTGGAAATCCCACATCCGCTGCAGGTTGTCGCCGGTGTTAGCGCGAATATGCCACATGCCGGTCTGCGCTCCGCTGTCGAGCGGATAGTTAAAGCGGTAGAGGCCATTTTCGGGTTGAACCACAAGGGTACGCGCTACCTGTCCGTCCGGGCGCAGCACGTCGAGTTTTATCGGCTGGGCTGGCAGCGGCTTGCCGTCGCTGTCGCGCAGTAATCCGTTGAGGATCACCGTCTCGCCCGGGCGATAGAGATCGCGTGGACCGAACATAAAGAATTGTTTGCTGTAGCCAGGGCTACCAGCAATGTCGAATTCGGCCAGGTCAAGCGCCGGAAGCTTGAGGTCAAGCAGCGTGGTCTGGCCATCTTTGCTGGCCAGGATCAGCGCGGCTTCTTTATCCGTCTCAAGCTTCGCATGGCCGTCTGCATCGCTGTTCGCCTCAGCAAGGGTTTGCCCCTTGTCGTTCAACAACGTAACGGTGACACCCGATTGTGCCGCACCGTTTTCCAGGCTCTGAGTGAAGATATCCAAACGATTATGATAACGGTGAGCGGACAGGCCAATATCACTCAGGGTAAAGAGCGTCGCGGCATTGCTGTAGCTGTAGTGCCCAGCTTGATTCATCACGGCGATGTAAACGCCGGATTGCTGAAGCGGCTTAATGTCGCGCAGCGGCAATAAGAGTTTTTCACGCGTGTTGCGCGCCGGGTTGAGGTCAAAACGACCGGTATAGACCAGTTCAGCCATCTTCAGCAGGGTATCGGACTCCCAGTTGGTCAGCGCGTTGCGGTACTCCCACTGGCTCACAAAGGCAGCCAAAGACTCTGGCTTCACGCGATAGAAATTGACGTCCACATTATTCACGTTGAGCGCCATCACCGGCAGCCCTTCCACCACCTTACCCGGCAGCAGCGAGCCACGGCTGGCAAAGCCGACCGTCGGCTCAACCTCACGCGTGGTCAGGGCTTTTTCGTAATCAATACCAAAGGTGGCTTTGTTCAGCGCCTGCAAATCACGTTCAACGGTGACGACAAGATTACGGTTTGGCTCAAGATGACGCAGACGCAGTTCTTTCAGATTCGGCGCGAGTTCCCACGCCCCGTCGACTTTGCCGCTTTTTTTATCCACCACGTGCACCGTCTTCGCAAAATCCTGATCGGGATTGAGCGGGACAGAGAACGTCAGCACCAGCGTAGCGGCACCGTCAAGCTGTACTTCAGAGGCATCCAGCAGAGTCAGCTCTTTGCCCTGGCTCTGCGCGGCCAGTTTCGCCCGCTTTTCTGCGTCTGGTTTTTCCGGCGTTTTTGTTGCTTCTGCTTTCGTCGTTGCCGCGGGAGCCGCAGCCTGGGGTTTATCGTCGCTGTTATCACAGCCGACAAGCGTAAACGTGGTGAGCAGCGCGAGTGAGAGCGCGGCTAAGCGAAACGGTTTCATCCTTTGTCCCTGGCCCGTAGAGCCTGTTGGTCGTC
Organism: Enterobacter sp. UNJFSC 003; assembly: GCF_036903355.1. Lineage (NCBI taxonomy): Bacteria > Pseudomonadati > Pseudomonadota > Gammaproteobacteria > Enterobacterales > Enterobacteriaceae > Enterobacter > Enterobacter sp. UNJFSC 003. The sequence continues at coordinate 60,498 of NZ_JBAKHK010000001.1, read as the reverse complement.
ATCCGGATAAGTATTATCCGCAAGTTTCATTAATACAAAAAGTCCAATTTTAGAATTTGGAAACTGCCTCGCAGAGTTGTGCAACGCTGCTACCCTTTGCCACTACTCCGATCACAAAGTCTTACGTAACATGTTACCTTCCGCGTCATTTGTTTTTAAAACAATAAGATAGATAGATCATGCGGGTTAAACACTGCTAGTTTTAAGTCTGAGACGCACCCCGAGTGCGCGGTTCAATAAGAGAGATAGCCATGAAACGAGCCGTGAACGCCCTACAAAATTTCGGAAAATCATTGTACGGACCGGTACTTATCTTACCTATTGTCGGTCTGTTTATTGCGTTTGGTAACGTGCTGGGGAACGGCAACCTGGCTGAGTATTTACCCTTCCTGGGCCACCCGCTGATCCAGAACCTCGGGCAGTTGATCGCCAAATCAGCCGTCTCGGTACTGGTCAACCTGGCGCTGGTGTTTGCGGTCGGCATCCCGATTGGTCTGGCCTCGCGCGATAAAGGCTACGCGGCGCTAATTGGTCTGGTGACTTTCGTGGTCTTTATTAACGCCATGAACGTCACGCTGCAGCTGCAGGGCGAACTGGCACCGGCTGACCAGATGAAAGCGGCCGGGCAGAGCATGGTGTTGGGCGTTCAGGTACTAGAAATGGGCGTCTTTGCCGGGATCCTGACAGGGGCACTTTCCGGATACCTGTACAACAAATATTCTGGCGTACAGTTTAACGGCGCGATGGCTATCTACTCCGGTCACTGTTTTGTCGCCATTGTCATGCTCCCCGTCTCCATGGTGCTGGGGATTGTGATGAGCGAGCTGTGGCCGTACGCCCAGCACGGCATCAGCACTCTCGCGCTGGTCATTAAAGGCTCTGGTCCGTTCGGTGTGGCGATTTACGGTTTCCTGGAGCGGATTCTGGTGCCCACCGGCTTGCATCACCTGGTTTATACGCCGTTCCTGTATACCGAGCTGGGCGGCACGCAAGAGGTGTGCGGTACCACATATCAAGGCGCCCGCAATATTTACTTTGCTGAGATGGCCTGTCCGACGGTGAAGCAACTCAGCAGCACGGCGGTCTGGGACGCGCGTGGGATCAGCAAGATGTTTGGTCTGCCTGCCGCAGCACTGGCAATGTATGTGACCGCGAAGCCAGAGCGTAAAGCTATTGCCAAGGCCATTTTGATTCCAGCGGCGCTGACCTCCCTGCTGGTGGGGGTGACCGAGCCGATTGAGTTCTCCTTCCTTTTCGTCGCTCCGCTGCTGTTCGTGGTGCATGCGGTGCTGACCGGTATCGGCATGATGCTGTTCTCGCTGTTTGGCGTCCACGCTATCGGCGCTAATGGAATTATCGATTTCATCCTCTACAACCTGCCGCTCGGTACGGAGAAGTCCAACTGGCCCATGTACATCCTGGTCGGGCTGATGATGTTCGCGCTCTACTTTGTGGTGTTCCGCTTCCTGATCCTGCGCTTCAACATGAAAACGCCAGGCCGCGAGGATGAGGATCGGGAGACGCGCCTCTACAGCAAGCAAGAGTACCAGGCGAAGGGCAATAACGACGGTCTGGGTGAGTCTATCGTTGTGGGGCTGGGCGGCCGGGAAAACATTGAAGTGGTGGATAACTGCTACACCCGATTACGCGTCACGGTGAAGGACGTCACCCTTATCAACGAGCCACAGCTCAAGGCGACGGGCGCGAAAGGGATAATCAAACAAGGTAACAACGTTCAGGTGGTCTACGGGCTGCATGTCAAAAAAATGCGAGAAGCCGTTGAGACGTTTCTCTGAAAGGAGCTAAAGATGTTTACCCCCCCATTCATTCTTTCTATCGCCGGTGGTGGCAGCACCTACACGCCGGGTATCGTCAAAAGCCTGATGGTGCGACTGCAGGATTTCCCGCTGGCCGAGATACGCCTCTATGACATCGACGAAGCGCGCCAGAACACCATTGCACCGGTCGTCGAGAAAGTTATTCGCGACCATAGCCAGAGCATTAAATTTACCGTAACGGCGGATCCGGAAGTGGCCTTCAGCGGCGCGCACTTTGTTTTCGCCCAGATGCGCGTCGGCCAGTACAAGATGCGTGAGCAGGATGAGAAGATCCCCCTGCGTCATGGCGTGGTTGGGCAAGAAACCTGCGGGCCAGGCGGGCTGGCGTATGGCCTACGCACGATCCTGCCGATGGTAGAACTGATCGATCTGGTGGATCGCTACGCGCATGAAAAAGCGTGGATCGTGAACTACTCCAACCCGGCTGCGATCGTCGCGGAGGGTGTGCGGCGTTTGCGCCCGAACGCGCGCGTGCTGAACATTTGCGATATGCCGGTGGCTGCGATGCGTAACATGGGGGCGATTCTGGGTGTCGATCGCCACAAGCTGGAGGTCGACTACTTCGGTCTGAACCACTTCGGCTGGTTTACCCGCGTATTGGTTGACGGCGTGGACAGGCTGCCGGAGCTGCGCAAGCATATCGCGAAATTCGGTCTGCTGACGGAAGATGCGGCAAAAACCGATCCGCAGCATTCCGATCCGTCATGGGTGAAGACCTGGCGCAACATTAAGCCCATTATGGACAACTTCCCGGAGTATCTTCCGAACCCATACCTGCAGTATTACCTGATGCCGAACCAGATTGTGGAGCATCAGAACCCGGACTATACCCGCGCCAATGAAGTGATGGACGGGCGCGAGAAAAAGCTGTTTGCCGCCGCCGAAGAATATAAGCGCACCGGGATCCTGCCGGATGCCTTCCACGTGGGTGTCCACGGTGAATTTATCGTTGACGTCGCCTGCTCGCTGGCCTTTAACCTGCGTCAGCGCCATCTGGTGATGGTGGAGAACCGTGGGGCGATTACCAACCTGCCGTACGATGCGGTGGTTGAGGTTCCGGCCTATATCACCTCTGAAGGGCCAGAGCCAATCCGCGTCGGTCAGGTTCCGCTTTTCCATCAAACATTGCTGCAGCAGCAGCTTGCCAGCGAACAGCTGTTGGTCGAAGCGACCATTGAAGGCAGCTATGAGAAAGCGCTGCAGGCGTTTACCCTGAACCGCACCGTGCCAACCATGGAACACGCGAAAGCGATTCTTGATGAGATGATTGAAGCCAACCGCGACTACTGGCCTGCGCTGCAAAAAGCCTGGCAGGACGGCGAAGCGGTGAAAAAATAAGGGGTTGCTCGCGAGTTGAACGTGGTGCGCTTGTCGGTGTCAGAAAAAACACCGACAATCCTTTTTTACGGAAAAGAACGGAGGCACCATGTCCACCTCATATTTTGTCGCCGCCGACTGGCTGATTGAGCACAGCGACGACCCGGAAGTGCAAATTATCGACGCGCGAATGGCCCCTCCAGGGCAAGAACATCGCGATGTTCCCGGTGAATACCGCGCAGGACATCTGCCTGGCGCGGTATTTTTTGATATTGAAGCCCTCTCTGACCACACCTCTCCTCTGCCGCATATGCTGCCGCGCCCGGAAGCGTTTTCCGTGGCGATGCGCGAGCTGGGCGTCAGCAAAGACAAACACCTCGTTGTTTATGACGAAGGTAACCTCTTCTCTGCGCCGCGCGCGTGGTGGATGCTAAAACACTTCGGTGTCGAAAAAGTGTCTATTCTGGCGGGCGGTCTTGCCGGCTGGAAGCGTGATGAGCTGCCGCTCCAGCAGGGTGACGTAACCCTGCCGGAAGGGGAGTTCGATGCGACCTTTGACGCGGGCGTGGTGAAACGCCTGACCGACGTATTGGTCGTCAGCCATGAAAAAACGGCCCAAATCGTCGATGCTCGCCCAGCACCACGCTTCAATGCGCAAGCGGATGAACCGCGTCCGGGGCTCAAGCGCGGCCATATTCCTGGGGCGCTGAACGTGCCGTGGGGGGATCTGGTCTTTGAAGGCGAGCTGAAAACCACCGACGAGCTGCGGGCCGTCTTTGACCGTCAGGGCGTGGATCTGCATCGTCCCATTATTACCAGCTGTGGATCCGGCGTCACGGCCTGCGTGGTGATTCTGGCGCTCGCAACGCTCGGCGCGACTAACGTTGCACTTTACGACGGCGCCTGGAGTGAATGGGGCGCGCGTGACGACCTGCCGGTTGAACCCGCCAAATAATGGATAACCGTCTGGCCACGCTGCTCACGCGCGAAGCGTCACTGACTCGTGCGGAGTATCGCGTCCTTGCCCACCTCACGGAGCATCCGCTGCTGGTGGGCAACATCACGGTGCGCGAACTGGCGCAGGCAACTTACGTTTCTACCGCTACCATAATGCGATTATGTCAGAAGCTCGGATTTAGCGGCTTTAGCGAATTTATCTGGCACTGCAAACAGCTTCTTACCGACACGCCGCACATTGCGACAAAAGGGAATGCTCTTCCGCAACTACCTGCGCTGTTTAGCCAGTTTATTGCCAATTATCAGCAGACGTTCCAGTGGGTAACCGAAGAGAAGCGCCAGCAGTTTGCCAACCTGCTGCGCCAGAAAGAGAGCTTCTTTCTTTATGGTGCCGGGTTTTCTTATCTGTTTGCCGAATATCTGACCAAAAAATTGCAGGTGTTGGGCAAAACGGCGTTTATTTCCGGGCCGGGTGACAGCCGGAATATTTTTCTCAGCAACGCCGCACGCTATCAGGTGTTTATCGCGGTCTCCCGCAGCGGTGAAACGGAGCAAGTGCTGGATAAAGCGCGGATTGCGAAAAACGTGGGTATGACGGTCGTGGCCTTTACTCGCGCCTCAGCGAATACGCTGGCGGGCATGGCCGATCTGCATTTCGCGTTATATGACGAAGCGGTGCACTACGCTGCCGAAGCCGCAGGGGTGACGTCGTTCGAGTCGAATCTGGTGCTGTTGATGGATTTACTGCTGCTGGAAGCAACGGGGTGAGAACTCACCCCGTTACTGTCAGATAATGCGGGTCGTTTTGAGATCGCGCAGGAAGCCGCCCCAGCGACGCTCGTAGAACGGGGTGATGTGCTCGGTAATAAAATGGCTGATGCCCTTCTCACCTTTCTTCACCTGACAGATATCAATCGGCTCATCACCCGGTAGCGTGTCGGTAGCAACGCTTCCTGCAGCCTGAATAATCTCGTCGATATCACCGTCCGCTTCAATGCCAACCAGCAGCACCGGCTGTTCGTCAGCACTCTCTTTAATTGAGCAGAGGAAGGCACGTTTCACCGGCTTCATGGTTTTGAAAAGCGTGGTCAGCGAGTCAATCATCTGCGCTGGGGGTTCTGCAACGTCAGACAGCAGCAGCGTTTCGCCCCCTTCCAGCACTTCCTGCGTGCTGATCGGATTGCCCTCTTCACCAATCAAATGGCTGATTTCACGCGGGGTGAACTCTTTTCCTGTCGGCAACTTTGCGTTCAGGAACAGGGTTTGGCCCAGCGTCATTTCGAACAGGGTACGTACCGGCATCACCACAAAGGCCTGTTCGTCTTCAACCGCCTCCTGTAACGCTTCCAGAGAGGTGAAAAACGGGATTACCGAGGCTCCGTCGTCTTTCTCCCAGTGCAGCAGATCCAGCGCGCTGTCTTCTACAACCTGCTCACCTTCCGCCGCCGTTCCTGGCACCCACACGGTGGATTCCAGCAAGGTGCGGAAAAATGCCGGACGGTGTGCAGGTTCGGTCGCAGCCTGCTCCAGCAGGGTTTCTAGTTCGTTTTTGGTTTCGGACATAACCGTCATTCTGCCGTCAACAAGTTCGCCACGGTACGCACGCCCAGACCGGTTGCGCCAGCGGACCACTGCTCAACCGCCGCTTTACGGTAAGTTGCAGAGCAGTCGATGTGCAGCCAGCCTTCATGGTAATTCTCAACAAAGTGAGACAGGAAACCTGCGGCGGTGCTTGCCCCTGCCGGGTAAGCCGCGCTTGCGGTGTTATTGAGTTCGGCAAAATTAGACGGCAGCTGGCTACGATGGAACTCGGCCAGCGGCAGACGCCAGAACGGTTCGTTTTCCGCTGCCGCACTCGCCAACAGGCGGGCCGCCAGCGTGTCATCGAAGCTGAACAGCGCGTGGTAGTCATTGCCCAGCGCCGTTTTCGCCGCACCGGTCAGGGTCGCCATGTCGATGATCAGCTCTGGCTTCTGGGCTGACGCGTCGATCAGACCGTCAGCCAGCACCAGACGGCCTTCTGCATCGGTGTTCATCACCTCAACGTTTTTGCCGTTGCGGTAGCGAATGATGTCGCCCAGCTTGAAGGCATTGCCGCTGACCATATTGTCCGCGCAGCACAGGTACAGCTTCACGCGCTTGTTCAGGCCACGGGTGATAGCGAATGCCAGCGCCCCGGTAATGGTCGCCGCGCCGCCCATGTCGGACTTCATCGAATCCATGAACGCGCTCTGCTTCAGGCTGTAACCGCCGGTATCGAAGGTGATGCCTTTACCGACCAAGCAGGCAAATACCGGTGCTGCTTTATCACCGGTTGGGTTGTAATCCAGCGCCAGCAATACAGGAGGACGCTCAGAACCGCGGCCCACGGTGTGGATACCCATATAGTTCTGCTCGCGCAGGTCTTCACCTTTGGTGATGCGGTAGGACATTTTGTCACCGGCCACGCCGCACAGCAGGTCAACCGCGCGCTGCGCCAGCTGTTCCGGCCCCAGGTCTTCCGCAGGTGCGTTGATGGTGTCGCGCACCCAGTCGATAATGTTCAGGCGGCTTTCCAGCTCTTTCTGACCTGCTTCATCGAGGTTCGCCCACTCAATTTTGCGGGTGCCTTTCGGGCCTTTGTAGCCTGCCCAGAATGCCCAGCTGCGGTCGGTGTCCCAGCCTTCGCCTTCCAGAGAGACGTGTTTAATGCCCAGGCCGTCAATTTTACGCGCAGCACGCTGGATCAGGCCCAAATCATCTTTGCCCGTCAGGTGCAGGGTAATGCCATCGTTGTTAATGCTGTAAGTGGCTTTCTCGCCCCAGCGTGCGTCAGCAGGCTGGGTGGTGAGCGTAATCTTCATCGCTTCGGTCATTTTATTTATCCTTATTCGCAACGAGCAAACGGGCCGCCTGAAGGCAGCCCGTTATATTAGTTATTCTGCTTCATCTAACCAGACTAACAGAATCGCCTCCAGAATTTTTTCATTGGATGCGTTGGGATCATCGTCAAAATCCTCTAAGTCGCAGATCCACTGGTGCATATCGGTGAATCGTACGGTCTTTGGATCGAGATCCGGATTCGCGTCGTAGAGTGCTTCGCCGATTTCACGGCTGTCTGTCCACTTCAGTCCCATATCAATGCTCGCGTGCGTGGTTGATGGTATAGCGTGGGAATTCCACGACCAGATCTTCATCGGTTACCAGCGCCTGGCAGCTCAAGCGGCTGTCGGGCTCCAGACCCCATGCTTTATCCAGCATGTCGTCTTCGTCTTCGGTGCTCTCGGCAAGAGAGTCGAAACCTTCACGCACGACGCAGTGGCAGGTTGTGCAGGCACAGGATTTTTCACAGGCGTGTTCCACTTCGATACCGTTACGCAAGGCAACATCGAGAATGGTTTCACCGGTCTTCGCTTCCAGAACAGCACCATCCGGACAGAGGTCCGCATGAGGCAAAATAACAATCTTTGGCATATTAAACCTCGTCCACGGACTGGCCTTTCAGCGCGACGCGAACAGATTTGTCCATGCGGCGAGCAGCAAAGTCCTGGGTATGTTTATCAACGTTTTTAATGGCTTCTTCTATTGCGTCAGCATCATTGCCCATCGCTACCAGGCTTAAGTGCGCGGCAGCGTTGTCAATCACCTGACGCTCAGCGGCGCTTAACAGCGCGGCATCGGCAGTGAGTGCACCGGTCAAGCTTTCCAGCACGCGTGCGGCTTCAACTTTCTGTTCGGCCAGCATACGCGCCTTCACATCCTGCTCGGCGTAGCTCATTGAATCCTGAATCATGGAGGCAATTTCACCATCGGTCAGACCGTAAGACGGCTTCACCTGAATGGACGATTCCACTCCGGTCGATTTTTCCATCGCGGTGACGCTCAGCAGCCCGTCCGCATCCACCTGGAAGGTGACGCGAATATGCGCCCCGCCCGCAGGCAGGGCCGGGATACCGCGCAACGCAAAGCGCGCCAGAGAGCGGCAGTCCTGCACCAGCTCGCGCTCGCCCTGCATCACGTGGATAGACATCGCGGTCTGGCCGTCTTTAAAGGTGGTGAACTCCTGCGCGCGCGCCACCGGAATGGTGGTATTGCGCGGAATGACTTTCTCCACCAGGCCGCCCATGGTTTCTAACCCCAGCGACAGCGGAATGACGTCCAGCAGCAGCATTTCGCTATCCGGCTTGTTGCCAACCAGAATATCGGCCTGGATCGCGGCGCCCACGGCAACCACTTTATCCGGGTCGATGGAGGTCAACGGCGTCCGACCAAAGAATTCGCCCACGCGCTCACGTACCAGCGGTACGCGAGTTGATCCGCCCACCATAACCACTTCCAGTACGTCACTGGCCTCAACGCCCGCATCCTTCAATGCGCGGCGGCAGGCCAGCAGCGTGCGTTTTACCAGCGAAGCGATCAGGTCATCAAACTGCGCGCGGGTGATTTCGCCCTGCCAGCCCGCAACGTTCACACTGACTGACTGCGCGTCGCTCAGGGCAATTTTTGCGTCGATAGCGGCATCCAGCAGTTCGCGCTGTAGGTGCACGTCGCTGCGATCGCCGATCCCCGCCTGTTCGCGAATGTAGTCGGCCAACAGATGGTCGAAGTCATCGCCGCCAAGCGCAGAATCACCGCCGGTGGCCAGCACTTCAAACACGCCACGGCTTAAGCGCAGAATGGAAATATCAAAGGTGCCACCGCCGAGATCGTAAACCGCAATCACCCCTTCCTGACCGGAGTCGAGGCCGTAAGCAATCGCCGCCGCCGTGGGTTCGTTCAGCAGGCGCAGCACGTGCAGACCAGCCAGACGCGCGGCGTCTTTGGTGCCCTGACGTTGTGCATCATCGAAATAGGCCGGCACGGTGATGACCACGCCATCCAGTTCGCCTTCAAGCGTAGCCGTTGCACGGGCTGCCAGGGCTTTGAGGATGTCCGCAGACACGCGGATCGGATTTAGCAGACCCGCTGCGGTGGCGATCATCGGCAGGCCGTTTTCACTTGCCTGCAGCTGATACGGCAGATGCGGATAACGGGTTTGAATATCGGCCAGAGAGCGGCCCATCATGCGCTTGACAGAGCTAATGGTGTTGGCCGGATCGCGTGCAGCATTGGCGCGCGCATCGTAGCCGACCACATGCCCCTGCTGCTGGTAGTGGACCACGGAAGGCAGCAGATGGCGGCCCTGCTCGTCGGCCAGCGTTTCCGCCTGGCCGCTGCGCACGGTCGCCACGAGAGAATTGGTGGTGCCAAGATCAATACCCACCGCCAGACGACGCTGGTGCGGTGCGGCACTTAAGCCAGGCTCACTAATTTGTAATAAGGCCATAATTGCTTCCGAAATTAATAATCGAGCAGCTTTTCTTCGAGTTGTTCAGCACTGCTTCGCAGTTTATCGAGAAAACGGAGTTTGCGCACAGTGTCTGCCGCCACGTCCCAGGTCTCGTTGTTCAGTTGCTCCGCCATCTGCTGATGGCGACTATCGAACATGCCCTTCACGCGCTTAATAAAGCTTTCCAGACGCGCTTCGTCTTTAGCCTGCTCAATCTCATCCAGCTCTTCTCGCAGCTCCAGTTGCTCCATCAGAAACGCGGTGTCGCGCACGGTGTGCTGTTCGCTTGCCAGATCAAAACCGTGGAGTGAGAGCAGATATTCTGCGCGCGCGAGCGGATGGCGCAGCGTTTGCCAGGCCTGATTGATGGTCGCAGATTGCGATACCGCAGCCAATTGCTCTGACTGCGTACCACTGGCGAACTTATCCGGATGGTACTGGCGCTGCAGATCCTGAAAGCGGATCGTCAGCGCCTGGAGATCAATCGGGTATTGAGCGGGTAGTCCGAAGAGAGTGAAGTAATCCATAACAATCTCAGGGGTAGCCTGTTAGAACAAACCCCACGCGTAGCAGGTAAGCCACGGTGGGGTTTCGGATGACGCGCGGTTAAACGTGGAAGCTTTCGCCGCAACCACACTCATCTTTGACGTTCGGGTTCGTGAACTTGAACCCTTCGTTCAGGCCTTCTTTTACGAAGTCCAGCTGAGTGCCGTTGAGGAATTGCAGGCTTTTGCCATCGACCACCACCTTCACGCCCTTGTCTTCAAACACGGTGTCGTCAGACGCCGGTTCATCAACAAACTCCAGTACGTAAGCCATACCAGAACAGCCGGAGGTACGTACGCCCAGTCGCAGGCCAAAGCCTTTACCACGGTTCGCCAGAAAAGAGCTTACTCGCGCGGCAGCGCTGTCGCTAAGGGTAATCGACATACTCAAACCTCAATTATTTTGCTTCACGTTTGCTTTTATAGTCCGCAATTGCGGCTTTGATCGCGTCTTCTGCCAGAATAGAACAGTGAATTTTCACCGGTGGCAGTTCGAGTTCGTCAGCAATATCCGTGTTCTTGATTGCCTGTGCTTCGTCCAGAGACTTGCCCTTCACCCATTCGGTGACCAGGGAGCTGGACGCAATAGCAGAACCGCAGCCGTAGGTCTTGAAGCGCGCGTCTTCAATGATACCTTCATTGTTGACTTTAATCTGTAACTTCATCACGTCACCACATGCCGGTGCACCGACCATGCCGCTACCGACAGATTCGTCGCTGTTGTCAAAAGAGCCAACGTTGCGCGGGTTCTCGTAATGATCAATAACTTTTTCGCTGTATGCCATGATTGAATTCTCCTTATGTACCGATTAGTGATGTGACCATTCAATGCTGTTCAGATCCACGCCCTGCTTGAACATTTCCCACAGTGGAGAAAGGTCACGCAGACGGCCGATGGAGTTGCGAACCAGCTTGATGGTGTAGTCAATCTCTTCTTCGGTAGTGAAACGACCTAAAGAGAAACGGATAGAGCTGTGCGCCAGCTCGTCAGTCATGCCCAGCGCGCGCAGCACGTAGGATGGCTCAAGGCTTGCAGACGTACAGGCAGAACCGGAAGAAACGGCCAGGTCTTTCAGCGCCATGATCAGCGATTCGCCTTCAACATAGTTGAAGCTCACGTTGAGAATGTTCGGTGCGCCCTGCTCGAGATCGCCGTTCAGATACACTTCTTCCATATCTTTCACGCCGTCCCACAGACGGTTACGCAGCGTGCGCAGGCGCGCCATCTCGCTTTCCATCTCTTCTTTCGCAATGCGGTAGGCTTCGCCCATGCCCACGATCTGGTGAACAGGCAGCGTACCGGAACGCATACCGCGCTCGTGACCGCCGCCGTGCATCTGCGCTTCGATGCGGATACGCGGTTTACGACGAACGTACAGTGCGCCGATACCTTTTGGGCCATAGATTTTGTGGCCGGAGAAGGACATCAGGTCAACTTTCAGCTGGCTCAAATCGATAGGCAGCTTGCCCACGCTCTGGGTCGCATCAACGTGATAGATAATGCCGCGCGCGCGGCACATTTCGCCGATGGTTGCGATATCCTGCACTACGCCGATTTCGTTATTCACATGCATGATGGAAACCAGAATGGTGTCATCACGCATTGCCGCTTCGAGTTCTTTCAGGTCGATGATACCGTTGCTCTGTGGCGCCAGGTAGGTCACTTCAAACCCTTCGCGCTCCAGCTGACGGCAGGTATCCAGCACGGCTTTATGTTCGGTTTTGCTGGTGATGATGTGCTTGCCTTTTTTCTGATAAAAGTTGGCCGCACCTTTGATCGCCAGGTTATCGGATTCGGTCGCGCCGGAGGTGAAAACAATTTCACGCGGGTCGGCGCCAACCAGGTCAGCAATCTGATTACGGGCGATATCGACCGCCTCTTCAGCATGCCAGCCAAAACGGTGTGAACGGGAAGCCGGGTTACCAAAGTTTCCGTCCAGGGTCAGACACTGCATCATTTTCTCGGCAACACGCGGGTCCACCGGCGTGGTTGCGGAGTAATCGAGATAAATCGGTAATTTCATTGCTCTATAAACTCCGTACATCGCTTCAATGCAAGGAATCAGGCAACCGGCTGGATGTACGACCGAGTACACGGGGCGAGCAAACGCCCCGGCCTGATTCTGAAATACTTATCTTTTTATTACGCGCGCAGTTTAACGTCGATTGCGTCTTGCGCGCGGGTGCTGCGTTGTGACTCATGGCTATGTTGGCGGCCCGATACATCCAAAACTTCCTGGTTATTCACCAGTTCACCGAGGGTGATGTTGTTCAGGAAGCCGGTCAGACGGTCGCTCAGATCGCGCCACAGCGCGTGGGTCAGGCATTTATCGCCGCCCTGGCAGCCGCCTTTACCCTGGCAACGGGTCGCATCAACAGATTCATCAACGGCACTGATCACTTCACCTACTGCAATACTGCCCGCGTCTTTACCCAGCAGATAACCGCCGCCTGGGCCACGAACGCTGGAAACAAGTCCATTTTTACGCAGTCTGGAGAACAGCTGTTCCAGATAAGAGAGGGAGATCCCTTGTCGTTCAGAAATATCAGCCAACGGAACCGGGCCCGCTTCGGAGTTGAGCGCAACGTCCAGCATCGCGGTCACGGCATAACGCCCTTTAGATGTCAGTCTCATGTCTTACTTAACCTCAAACTCGCCCCTGCCCGGGGTTTTTTATTGTAAAATGGGGGTATTGCATAGCAGGGCCAAGTCTGACATTCCTGACTAAAATGGTCAACTATTTACTTGACTGTTTTAGTCAGGTATTTAACTTTCCGTGCCGTTTATGACTCTTTATTTTTCTGCTCAATCGACGCCAGAATGCCCCGCAGGATATTCAGTTCCTGGCTCTCAGGGCGCGCACGGGTAAACATACGGCGCAGCTTGTTCATAACCTGCCCTGGATGATCGGCGCGAATAAAACCGGTTGAAAGCAGCGTCTGTTCCAGATGCCCATAGAAGCGTTCCAGATCGTCTACCAGCGGATACGCGGTCTCTTCCTGCGGTTCTGCACTGCCTTTTTCCTGAGTCGCCAGCCATGCCATACGCACTTCATAAGCGATAACCTGCACCGCCATCGCCAGGTTCAGCGAGCTGTATTCCGGGTTCGCGGCAATGGCAACATGGTAATGGCACTTCTGCAGTTCATCGTTGGTCAGGCCAACGCGCTCGCGTCCAAACACCAGCGCAACCGGAGCGTGTTCCGCTTCTGACACGCTTTTCAGACCACATTCACGCGGGTCCAGCATCGGCCACGGCAGGGTGCGGGAACGTGCGCTGGTACCGACGACCAGGCTGCAGCCGGCCAAGGCTTCATCCAGGGTATCCACGATCTGCGCGTTGCCGATCACGTCGCTAGCACCGGCGGCCAGGGCGATAGCCTGAGAATCTGGTTTCACCAGGGGATTAACCAGCCACAGGTTGGTTAACCCCATGGTTTTCATAGCGCGGGCTACAGAGCCCATGTTGCCGGTATGCGATGTTTCGACCAGCACAATTCGAATATTTTGCAGCATAATTTTAGGTATCTGAAGTCAGTGTCTGAAGAATATTCGGGCATATTATCATAATCGGGAGACATAATCCGATCCCGCTGCTATACTCTGCGCCGATTTTCCTGTTCTTTAACATCCAGTGAGAGAGACCGATGCATCCGATGCTGACCATCGCCGTGCGCGCAGCGCGCAAGGCGGGTAATGTAATTGCCAAACACTACGAAACGCCAGACTCCGTAGAAACCAGCCAGAAAGGCAGCAATGATTTCGTGACTAACGTCGATAAAGCCGCAGAAGCAATTATTATCGAAACCATTCGCAAATCTTACCCGCAGCACACCATCATCACCGAAGAAAGCGGTGAACATGAAGGTACCGATCAGGATGTTCAATGGGTTATCGATCCACTGGATGGCACCACCAACTTCGTAAAACGCCTACCACACTTCTCTGTGTCTATCGCAGTACGCATTAAAGGCCGTACTGAAGTCGCCGTTGTTTACGATCCAATGCGTAACGAACTGTTCACCGCGACTCGCGGCCAGGGCGCGCAGCTGAACGGTTACCGCCTGCGCTGCAGCAATGCACGCGATCTGGACGGTACCATTCTGGCGACCGGCTTCCCCTTCAAGGCGAAGCAGCACGCAACAACCTACATGAATATCCTTGGCAAACTGTTTACCGAATGTGCTGACTTCCGTCGCACCGGCTCTGCAGCGCTGGATCTTGCCTACGTTGCTGCTGGCCGCGTTGACGGTTACTTCGAGCTGTCGCTCAAGCCGTGGGACTTCGCTGCGGGCGAGCTGATCGCACGTGAAGCAGGCGCCATTGTTTGTGATTTCACCGGCGGCCACAACTATATGACCACCGGCAATATCGTTGCAGGTAACCCGCGCGTTGTTAAAGCCATGATGGCAAACATGCGTGATGAGCTGAGTGATGCGCTGAAGCGTTAATCTCGGAAATGCCCTCTCCTCATTAGGAGAGGGCCAGTTTTAAAACGGCCGCAATCCCCTCCCCATTGGCACTGCACTTATCCACATCGTGACCGCAGCCACCAGCAGAATGACGCCTCCCGCCAGCGCAAGCGTCGTCCAGCCTATCTGTCGCCATAATACCGGTGTCTTACTGCCGCTGAGCCTTACCGCCAACTGACGAAAACTGTGCACCAGCAGGGCCAGGGACGAAATGGTCAAGGATGTTCCCGCCGCCATGGCTAGCGCAGACAGCATTCCCCAGCCGAAAACACCCATCACCTTACTGAACAACAGCACCATGATCGCGCCTGAACAGGGCCGCATTCCCATTGAGAGAACGATCATCAAGCGTGCTCGCCAGTCATCGCCATTCTGCAGTTGTTCCTGCGTCGGCAAGTGTTGATGTCCACAGCCGCAATGCGCGTCGTGAACGTGATGCGGCGTAAAGGATTTGAACGTGGGCTTTTTCAGTAAAGCATGCAGCTTTTTCAGCGCTCGCCAGCAGAGGATCAGCCCCAGGACGCCAACCAGCGCATAACTTCCCTTCTCCATCCAGAAACTGCTCATATGCAGCTGCCGGGCTGGAAGCTGTAAAAGCGTAAGCACAACCACCACCAGCGCAATCGCCACCCCGCCCTGCAGCAGCGAAGAGGCCAGCGTCAGGCCAATGCTGGATTTCAACTTCGATGGATGAGTGGCAAGCCAGGTGGTTATCACAATTTTACCGTGCCCCGGCCCCAGCGCATGGAGAACGCCATAGACGAAGCTGAATGCCAGCAGAGAACCGCCCGCTTGCGCTGGATTCTCCGCCACCGCTTTCAGCAACCCGCTCATCTGCTGGTTGATCTCACGCTGCCAAATGATGCTTTTCATCATCACCTGCGGCCAGGCGTGCCACAGCCACAGCGCTCCGAAAACGGCTAGCAGCATAAAGAGCGCCAGCGGCCAAAGATGGAGCCAGCGGCGTGGTTTTCGTGACGGAGATGCAATCACTGACATTGTACAGTCACCTCCTGCGCGAACTGTTTACCCAGCTCCATGTCTTCCGGAGGTGCATCGGCTTTATCGAGCGAAACGGCAAAGTTAAGCGTCTCTTCGCTGGGCTTGGGCGTGTGCACGGCAAGCTTGCAGGTTTTTTGCAGGACAGTCGGTATCGTCACGTCGCCATCCTCGGCGTAGCGCATATCGACATAGTAAGTGGGATCAAAGGTCGAAAAGGTAAACGTCTGCCCAGCCAACGGCTGCGGATGAGCGAGCGGGAGGATAAAGGTCAGCACCGCCTGATGCCCCTCCCGCGATAAACCATACTCCGTCGGTCTGTTGAGAAATTTCACCTTTTGACCGTTATGCCAGAACTCGGTGAAGTAGTGTTGCCCCAGCACGTTGGCCATCACTTCCGCCGCCAGCTTTTTCCAGACCTCATCCCCGGCCTTTGCATTTCCCGCATCGTAAAGCAGATCCGCAGAGGTGATTTCATCCATCGTCCAGCGCATTTTCAGGCCGCTCAACTGCGTCCCGTCCGTGACCAGTTCGGTTTTCAGGCTGATGAAACTGTGAGGATGCGCGCGGGCGGTGAAGGTGAAAACTGCCAAAAATAACGCCAGCACGCTGTGTTTAACTATTTGCATCTCTTCCCCACGTCAAAAATTCTGTGATGTTCGCCAGCAATCCTGAGTGAAAGGCCTGCCGGTGCGCTTTTCAGCGTTCATCCTTTAGCTATTCTTATCAAACATTCATACTGGATACCTGACAGATGATGACGACGCTTGAAATTCCATCTGTGCTTTCCAGTTCGCAGCGCCGCTGCCAGGTGCTTTTGATGCTTTACCTGCCCGATGCTGCCGTCACCGCAGAGAGCATTATTGCTGCTAACGGCGTGGACGACTCCATGGCACGGCAAGATATAGCCGAGACGCGCGATGAAATCCAGCGCTATCACCGGCTCGATATCGTTACGCACCCGGACGGCAGCTTTCGAATTGAAGGCTCTGCCCTAAATCAGCGTTTGTGCCTGCTGCACTGGCTACGCAGGGCGCTCCGGCTTTGCCCGCAGTTTGTCTCGCACCAGTTTACCCCGGCATTAAAAACCGCACTTAAACAGCATGGTATTGCCCGCCCGCTTTATGACGACGCTAACCTTCGGGCGCTGATCAACTTCTGCTCGCGCAGGCTTCAGCGCCAGTTTGAGTGCCGCGATGTGCAGTTCTTGCAGCTGTTTTTGCAGTATTGTCTGATTCAACACCATCAGGGCAATACTCCCCAGTTTTCACACGTCCAGCGCAGCTGGACGCAGTCGAGAGGCGAATACTTTACGGCGCAGGAGATCGTTCGACACTGGAAACGGCGCGTTCCGCAGGGGACGCATAGCGACGAACAGCTGTTCCTCGCCCTGCTATTTATGATGCTGCGCACGCCCGATCCGGTGCTCGATACCCACCAGCAGGATCAGCGTCTGCGCCGGACTATTGTGCGGATGGTCGCGCGCTTTCGGGCGCAAACCGGGATGAAGTTCAGCGATGAGCAGGGACTGACCGACCAGCTGTATGTCCATCTTGCTCAGGCGCTGGACCGTTCCCTGTTTGAAATCGGCATAGACAATAGCCTGCCTGAAGAGATCCACCGCCTCTATCCCCGGCTGTTACGCACCACCAAGGAGGCGCTGTTTGAGCTTGAGGCCGAATTTGGACTGCGTTTTTCCGATGAGGAGATGAGTCTGGTGGCGGTGATCTTTGGCGCCTGGCTGATGCAGGAAACCGACCTCCACGAAAAGCAGGTGTTCCTGCTGACGGGAGAAGACACCGTCTGTGAGGCGCTCATTGAGCAGCAGCTGCGCGAGCTGACGTTGCTACCGCTCAATATTCGTTATCTGCCACTACAGGCCTTTCAGAAAGAGGGCGCACCGCGCGAGGCTGCGCTGGTTATCACCCCCTATCCTACCGTTCTGCCGCTGTTCTCGCCGCCCATCATCCACGCCGTCGAGACGCTGAATCCGCAGCAGCAAGAGCATATTCGCGCCATGCTGGAGTCTTAGTTAGCTACGCGCGCGGCCACTTTAGGACGAACAAACATGGCCGGGAGCGCAACCAGCGCCATCACCCAGAACACGCCGTGCCCCAGATGCTGGTACAGGAAGCCCGCGAAGACCGTCATAATCGCAATACTGCCGCCCATCGCCACCGCAGAGTAAACGGCCTGCAGGCGAATGACGTCCCCACCTTCTCGTGCAGCGATATAGCGCATCGCCGCCAGGTGACAAACGGTGAACGTTCCGCAGTGCAGGATCTGCGCCACGATCAGCCACGGCAGCGCGGTGGTCCAGCCCATAATCCCCCAGCGCGCCACGCCGCATACGGCAGAGAGCAGCAGCAGATCGCGGGCACCAAACCGTCGGAACAGCTTCTTGCTGAGAGCAAAGATAATTACTTCAGCGACCACCCCTAGCGACCACAGATAGCCCACGGCTGTCGCGGAGTAACCTGCCCCCTGCCAGTAAATGGCGCTAAAGCCGTAATACGCCGCATGCGCCCCCTGAAGGAGGCACACGCAGGCCAGAAACCGCCAGCTTTGGGCAACCAGGCTACGCCAGGCGGGCCAGCCAGCACTTTCCTGATGGCGACTTTCGCCTTGCGGCATGACCGATGGACGTAGCAGCATTCCCAGGAGCATGGAGGCGATACCGATACTCAGCAGCGCAAGAATCGCCTGGTAATCGTAGAGGCTGACCAGCTTCCCGACCAGCGCCGAGCCGATCACAAAGGCAATCGATCCCCACAGGCGTACGCGCCCGTAGTCCATCGTGATCTGTTTTTGCCAGGTGTTCGCCAGCGCGTCCGTCAGCGGGACAAGCGGCGAGAAGAACAGGTTAAAGCCAACCATGATCGCCATAAGCCAGGCGAACTGGTTGCTCACCCAGAAGCAGGCAACGAAGACCAGCGTTAACAGGGCAAGAATACGCACGGCGTTAATAAGTAAGGAGGGATCACTGACGCGCGGTGCAATCAGCAGACTTCCCAGAAAACGCGCGACCAGCCCAGCCCCCAGCAGTACGCCAATGCTTTCAGGGGTAAGCCCAATTCCTTTGAGCCAGACGCTCCAGAAAGGCAGAAAAATACCGTAGCTAAAGAAATACGTGAAATAGCTGAGCGCCAGCCAGCGCGTGGAATGCAAGACCATGAATCCCTCCCGAAATGGTGGCGATAGTCTGGCGAGAATAGCGAAATTAAGCAAGTACATAGCCTGCTATAAATTAACGATAAATTAACATCGGAGAGAGCCGCAGGGTTTATGGCGGGGAGTGAAAATGTGTATTACGTTTAAATTACATCACTTGCAGAGGTATTTCTGCCATGAACGCACTTCGTTATTTTGATTTCGGCCAGTCACGTCATCTGATGCTATTGATTGCCCGCATCGCCCTTGTTGTATTGTTTATTATCTTTGGCTATCCGAAACTGACGGGATTCAGTGGAACCGTACAGTACATGACGTCACTCGGCGCCCCCATGCCGATGCTGGCGGCCATTATTGCCGTCGTGATGGAGGTTCCCGCCGCGATCCTGATCGTGCTTGGTTTTTTCACCCGCCCACTCGCCGTGCTCTTTATTTTCTACACCCTGGGCACGGCGGTGATTGGCCACCCTTACTGGGACATGACCGGTGATGCGGTCGTGCCAAATATGATCAACTTCTACAAAAATATCAGCATTGCTGGCGCGTTTCTTTTACTGACGATTGTCGGGCCGGGGGCAATTTCTCTCGACCGACGTTAGCCATAAAAAAAGGCCGCATTCGCGGCCTTTTATTTTTCTGCATCGCTGAAAAATTATGCGTATACCGGGAAGCGTGCGCAGATATCCAGAACTTTACCTTTGACGCGCTCAATTACCGCTTCGTCATTGATGTTGTCCAGAACGTCACACATCCAGCCTGCCAGATCTTTCACTTCGGCTTCTTTAAAGCCGCGACGCGTCACAGCCGGAGAACCGATACGGATACCGGACGTCACGAACGGGCTCTTCGGATCGTTTGGCACGCTGTTTTTGTTCACGGTGATGTTGGCGCGGCCCAGGGCAGCGTCAGCTTCTTTACCAGTCAGGTTTTTATCAACCAGATCCAGCAGGAACAGGTGGTTTTCAGTACCGCCAGACACCACTTTGTAGCCACGGTTCAGGAATACTTCCACCATCGCTTTTGCGTTTTTCGCAACCTGCTGCTGGTAAACTTTGAACTCTGGCTCCATCGCTTCTTTCAGCGCTACCGCTTTAGCTGCGATAACGTGCATCAGCGGGCCGCCCTGCGCGCTTGGGAATACGGCAGAGTTCAGTTTCTTATACAGATCTTCGTCACCGCCCTTCGCCAGGATCAGGCCACCGCGTGGACCTGCCAGAGTTTTATGGGTAGTAGTGGTCACGACGTGTGCATGCGGAACCGGGTTCGGATAAACGCCAGCAGCAATCAGACCGGCAACGTGCGCCATATCCACGAAAAGGTAAGCGCCGATGCTGTCTGCGATTTCACGCATTTTTGCCCAGTCAACAATACCGGAGTAAGCAGAGAAACCGCCGATGATCATCTTCGGTTTATGGGTCTGCGCCTGCTTCGCCATGTCTTCGTAGTCAATTTTACCGGTTTCATCAATACCGTAAGGGATGATGTTGTACAGCTTACCGGAGAAGTTAACCGGGGAGCCGTGAGTCAGGTGACCGCCCTGGGCCAGGTTCATACCCAGAACGGTATCGCCCGGCTGGAGCAGCGCGGTGTAGACAGCGAAGTTAGCCTGAGAGCCAGAGTGCGGCTGAACGTTAGCGTAGTCAGCGCCGAACAGCTCTTTTGCACGGTCGATGGCCAGTTGCTCAACGATATCAACATACTCGCAACCGCCGTAGTAGCGTTTGCCCGGGTAACCTTCAGCATATTTGTTGGTCAGCTGAGAACCCTGCGCCTGCATGACGCGCGGGCTGGTGTAGTTCTCGGAGGCGATCAGTTCAATGTGCTCTTCCTGACGTACTTTTTCCTGCTCCATAGCCTGCCACAGTTCGGCATCATAATCGGCAATGTTCATTTCACGCTTTAACATCCGCATCTCCTGACTCAGCTAACAAGTAAATTTTGGCCTGAAAAGGCAGTCCTGATGGACGACGGGCAACAGTATAACTGAATCGTTCTGTGATAACAGGTCTTGACAAACGATTTTACGCAAACGTTTACCTCCACGCCACGCAAGGGTTTGAGGAATAAAGCCCTCACCATTTTGAACGGATTTCTTTTCAGGTTTGTGATGCATATTTTTCACGATGCAAAGAACCATTTACATTGAAGGGGTATTTTTATAAGATGCATTTAAAATACATCATCAAAGTAACAATTGAAGGAAGTTGCTATGTTAGACGCTCAAACCATCGCTACCGTGAAGGCTACTGTTCCCCTGCTGGTTGAAACGGGCCCTAAACTGACCGCCCATTTTTACGATCGTATGTTCACGCATAATCCAGAGCTCAAAGAGATTTTTAATATGAGCAACCAGCGTAACGGCGACCAGCGTGAAGCCCTGTTCAATGCCATCGCAGCCTATGCCAGCAATATTGACAATCTGGCGGCGTTATTACCGGCGGTAGAGAAAATCGCGCAAAAACATACCAGCTTCCAGATCAAACCCGAGCAGTACAACATTGTCGGCAGCCACCTGCTGGCCACGCTGGACGAAATGTTCAACCCGGGTCAGGATGTCCTGGACGCTTGGGGCAAAGCCTACGGCGTGCTGGCAAGTGTCTTTATCAACCGTGAAGCGCAAATCTATAGCGAAAACGCCAGCAAGCGCGGCGGCTGGGAAGGTACTCGCGCGTTCCGTATCGTAGAGAAAACACCCCGTAGCGCGCTGATTACCCACTTTGAATTTGAGCCGGTGGACGGCCAGCCCGTTGCGGATTATCAGCCAGGCCAGTATCTGGGCGTCTGGCTGAAGCCTGAGGGCTTCCCGCATCAGGAAATTCGCCAGTACTCACTCACCCGTAAGCCAAACGGTAAAGGCTATCGCATAGCGGTGAAACGCGAAGAGGGCGGTCAGGTTTCCAACTGGCTGCACAACGACGCCAGCGTAGGTGATGTGGTTCATCTGGCTGCACCTGCGGGTGACTTCTTTATGGCCGTTGATGCCAATACCCCGGTCACGCTGATCTCTGCTGGTGTTGGACAAACGCCCATGCTGGCGATGTTAGACACCCTCGCAAACGCAAACCATAGCGCACAGGTTAACTGGTTCCATGCTGCCGAAAACGGCGACGTGCATGCCTTTGCGGAAGAGGTAAAAACGCTGGCGACCGATTTACCCCGCTTCACGGCGCATACCTGGTATCGCCTGCCTACGGAGGCTGACCGCGCGGCGGCACGTTTTGACAGCGAAGGGCTGATGGATTTAAGCAAACATGAAGGGGCATTTAGCGCGCCGGACATGCAGTTCTACGTGTGTGGACCCGTGGCGTTTATGCAGTATGCCGCGAAGCAGCTGGTGGAGCTGGGCGTGAATAAAGACAACATTCACTACGAATGTTTTGGGCCTCATAAGGTGCTGTAATGTAAAAAACCCCTCGGGAGAGGGGCTTTTTATTATCAAATCGCCGCGTCGTCTTCTTCACCGGTGCGGATACGGATCACGCGCGCCACGTCAAACACGAAGATTTTACCGTCGCCAATTTTGCCCGTTTGCGCCGTGCGGATAATGGTATCCACGCAGGTATCCACGATATCGTCGCTCACCACGATTTCAATTTTCACTTTCGGCAGAAAGTCCACCATGTACTCTGCGCCACGATAAAGCTCGGTGTGGCCCTTCTGACGACCGAAACCTTTCACTTCTGTCACTGTCATCCCGGTGATGCCAACTTCAGCCAGCGCTTCACGTACATCATCCAGTTTGAAAGGTTTAATAATCGCATCAATTTTTTTCATGGTGGGTCCTTAAACTCTTGCCTGTAAGCTGCCTCGTAATCGATTGCTCACAGTATCATATTCATTCGAATTTTGTGGTACTACTCTTTAAAATCGTTTGCTTCAAGCTCATGGCGCGACAGCAGCTTATAGAACTCGGTTCGGTTGCGCCCGGCCATACGCGCCGCATGGGTCACGTTGCCTTTCGTAATTTGCAGCAGCTTACGCAGATAGTTCAGTTCGAACTGGTTTCGCGCTTCAGCAAAGGTCGGCAACGCCGTATTTTCCCCTTCAAGCGCCTGCTCCACCAGCGCATCGCTGATGACGGGCGAAGAGGTCAGCGCCACGCACTGTTCAATGACGTTGACCAGCTGGCGCACGTTGCCGGGCCAGCTTGCGGTCATCAGCCGCTTCATCGCGTCGGTTGAAAACGCACGCACAAAGGGTTTATGGCGATCGGCGGACTGGCGCAAAAGATGGTTTGCCAGCAACGGAATATCTTCCGCACGCTCGGCCAGCGCCGGGATCTTAAGATTGACCACGTTCAGGCGATAATAGAGGTCTTCACGGAATTCGTTGCGCGCCATCACTTTCGGTAAATCGCGGTGCGTGGCGGAGAGAATACGGACGTTGATGTCGATATCGCGGTTGCTGCCCAGCGGACGAACCTTACGCTCCTGAAGCACGCGCAGCAGTTTGACCTGCAGCGGCGCGGGCATATCACCAATTTCATCGAGGAAAAGCGTGCCGCCTTCTGCAGCCTGGAACAGCCCTTCCCGGCTGCTTACCGCACCGGTAAAGGCACCGCGAGCGTGACCAAAGAGTTCTGACTCAAGCAGTTGCTCCGGCAGCGCACCGCAGTTAATGGCGATAAACGCGTTTTTGCTGCGCGGGCTAGCGTTGTGGATCGCCTGCGCCAGGATCTCCTTTCCGGTTCCGCTCTGGCCGTTAATTAGCACGCTTACGTCAGATTGTGCCACCATCCGCGCCTGTTCGAGCAGACGCAGCATGATGGGGCTACGCGTGACAATTGACTCTCGCCATGCTTCATCACTCGACGGTGCGGCATGTTCCAGCGCGCTGTCGATAGCTTTATAGAGCGCGTCTTTATCTACCGGCTTCGTCAGGAAGCTGAATACGCCCTGCTGTGTGGCCGCGACCGCATCCGGAATCGACCCGTGCGCCGTAAGGATAATGACCGGCATGCCAGGCTGCTGCTTTTGAATCTCCGCGAACAGCTGCAGGCCGTCCATCTCATCCATCCGCAGATCGCTGATGACCAGATCAATTTTCTCGCGGCTGAGCACCTTCAGCCCTTCCTGCCCGCTTTCAGCAGTCACCACGCTGTAGCCTTCGCTGACCAGGCGCATCCCCAGCAGCTTTAACAGCCCCGGGTCGTCATCCACCAGCAAGAGATGGGCAGGTTTACGGCTTGTCATGGCTTCACATCCTCTTCTTTCTGCGCGTCACCGTCCGGTTGCGCGGCAGGGTTGCCTTTCGATCCATCTGGCAGATAGTTACCTGCTGGCTTACGGGTCGAGAGCTGCCTTTCGATATCGGTCAGGTTTTCCAGCTTACGCGTTGTGGTATCAAGCTGAGTACGCAGATGCTCCTGCTGTTGACGGAGTGTATCCAGCTCGCCATCGGTAGACTGCTGCAGCTTGCTGTATCGGGTGCGCTCTTCAGACAATTGTAATTGTAAAGCCTGCCCCTCGCGCCAAAGCTGATACACAGGGCGCACCTGCGCAGGAATATTTGCGCTAACCGCATCAAGGCGTGAGGTATTCGCGCGACGTTCTACGGGATTGATTTTGGCATCGGCGAGCAGAATGGCCCGTTTGAAGTTTTCCTGCCAGCTATCGCCCCCCCACATTGTGGCCTGTGCACGAGCCTCAACAGGTGCCAGACGCTGGGCACAGTCTATGCCGCGTAGCCAGAATAACGGGTTTGTCTCGACGTCATGTCCAGAGAGATGCCAAATCCCCTCACAGGGGGTCGTCAGAAAATCAGCCAGCTGATTTTCTGGGAATTTGTCTTCGGGTTTGTCGTTAATAGCACTTTTAGGAGCATGAGTGACACATCCCGCCAGAAGTAGACATGGCAGGCTCAGGCGTAATTTTTTACTGGAAAACACCGCGCGCACTGCGCGGAAAAAGACGTGTGACATACTCACCAGACATAGATTCATTTCATTGATTTTTCCGGCTCAAGAGGCAGTTCGATACGAAAACATACATCCGAGCTGTTGTCGGGAGCGATTTTCAGCTCACCCTGCATGCGTCGTATGCAGTCGCGGGCAATGCTAAGCCCCAGACCACTTCCTTTTACCGCACCTTTTCGCTGATGACTCCCCTGGAAAAAGGGCTCAAAAATCATCGCTTTCTCATCATCCGGAATCGGGGTCCCCGTATTGGCTACGTCTATAAACACCCGGGAACCGTTCATGTAGCTTCTAATATAAATGTTACCGGATTCAGTACCATAGTGCACCGCATTGGAATAAAGATTATCCAGCACGCTCATCAATAGCATAGGCTCTGCCAGACAGGCAGACGCATTAAGCTCCACCTGGGTATGCATCATTTTAGCGCGTGCCGGCAAGCTATGGGCTGAAAGCACCATATCCACCAGCGGCTCTATCTCGACGCTTTCCAGTACTACAGCACCATCCGCCAGCTTGCGGTTATAGTCCAGCAGTTGTTCAATCAGCTTTTGCAGATTGCGGCTACTGTTGTCCAGGATCTCGACAATCTCTTTCTGTTCAGCGCTTAACGGCCCCGCCACTTCGTCCGCCAGCAGTTCCGTACCTTCACGCATGCTGGCGAGCGGGGTCTTAAGCTCATGGGAGATGTGGCGCAAAAACTGATGACGCTGCGATTCCAGCCATGCCAGACGCTCGGAAAGCCAGATAATCCGCTGCCCGACGGAACGCAGCTCGCGCGGGCCTTTAAAGGCGACCGTATCGCCAAGCGATTTTCCTTCCCCCAGGCGGTTAATCATTCTCTGGATCCCTTTCACAGGACCAATGATCATACGCGTAAACAGTAGCACCAGCCCAAGACTGATCAGGAACAGCACCAGCGCCTGCCAGCCAAAGAATTGACCGCGCTCGGCAATTTCCTGCTGAAGCTGCTGTCCACGAGAGAAGATAACCGTTCGTGTAGACTGAACCATCTCCGTATTCGCGTTTGCAAAGGCTTCAAGCCGAGCGGCGGCAACGGCATCCGGGCCACTGTTTTTACACTGCAGCTGCGCCAGGTCGTTCAGATCCTGACGTAACGCCTGATAAAGTTTATCGTCAGGCAACACGCCTGCGTGGGCGTCGAGCATTTCACTGTAGCGTTTACGCTGATTCTGGTAGACCTTTTCCAGCGTGCGATCGTCCAGAACACAGTACTGACGATAGCTACGCTCCATCTCCAGCGCCGCGTTGGTCATCGCTTCGCTGCGCCTTGCGTCTATCAACGTCGTGCGATTCGTCAATGCAGCCTGGGCGCTGAGTGCATTCAGGCTTTGCCACGCTTGCCAGGCCAGTATCAGCAGGGGCAACAGGATCAGCAAGAACGCCATCATAACGAGCTGTCTTAGGGAACGAGGGAAAGCGGGCCAGCGTTTCAACGCGTTACTCTCTTAAAGTGGTCATGAGGAGAGCGTAACTGAGTCCGGCTATCAGATACAACAAAGCCGGGTAAAAACCCGGCTTTGTTGTGGAATGAGGCGGTGCCTAACTCGACGTTTCGCCCTGGCCTGATAAAGCAACGCTATGATCAGTAGTTGGACGGCAGGCACCTTTTTGTGCGTCATTCGAAGTTTATGTAGCACGTCCCGAAGGGGCTGACATAAGAAGGTGAATGAGCCACTGGTTATTATTATGCAACAGTCGTGCCAGAATGCAAAGAAACAATTTATCATATTGATTTATATAATTTTTACCATTCATATATGTTAATTAACAGATGAATGATTTCCAGGCTAAGTGTCGCCAAATAACAACACCTTAGCTAAAACACAATCTGCCTCATAAAAATCAATAGGTTAAATGTCTCCATTTAGCGACACAGCAGATCCGCGATTGTCGCAATTTCCCGACACAAACAAAAAAACCTCCATCAGGAGGCTTTTTTAATTACTCGAAAACTTAACCCAACTGTTTACGCGCATTACGGAAGATGCGCATCCACGGGCTGTCCTCTCCCCAGTTTTCCGGGTGCCAGGAGTTACTCACGGTACGGAAAACGCGTTCCGGGTGCGGCATCATAATGGTTGCACGGCCGCTTTCGCTGGTGACCGCCGTGATCCCGTTTGCCGAGCCGTTCGGGTTTGCCGGGTAGGTTTCGGTAACCTTGCCGAAGTTATCGACAAAGCGCAGCGCCACCAGGCCTTTGCTTTCCAGCTGAGCCAGATGCGCAGCATCGCGTACTTCAACCTGACCTTCACCGTGAGAAACGGCGATTGGCATCTGTGAACCCACCATTCCCTGCAGTAACAGAGACGGGCTTTGGGTCACTTCCACCAGGCTAAAACGTGCTTCAAAGCGGTCGGACTGGTTACGCACAAAGCGCGGCCAGGCTTCACTGCCCGGGATCAACTCACGAAGATTAGACATCATCTGGCAGCCATTACACACGCCCAACGCCAGCGTCTGAGGTCGGTGGAAGAAGGTTTCAAACTCATCGCGCACGCGGCTGTTGAACAGGATGGATTTTGCCCAGCCTTCACCCGCGCCCAGCACGTCACCGTAAGAGAAGCCACCGCATGCCACCAGCGCCTGGAAATCGTCCAGACCGGTACGCCCCGTCAGCAGATCACTCATATGGACGTCGATGGCATCAAAACCTGCACGGTGGAAGGCAGCCGCCATCTCAACGTGGGAGTTAACGCCCTGCTCGCGCAGGACGGCCACTTTCGGACGCGCACCAGTCGCAATGTAAGGTGCCGCGATGTCTTCGTTGATATCGAAGGAAAGCTTCACGTTAAGGCCAGGGTCGTTGTCGTTAGCCTTCGCGTTGTGTTCCTGATCCGCACATTCCGGGTTGTCACGCAGACGCTGCATCTGCCAGGTGGTTTCTGCCCACCACATGCGCAGCGTGGTGCGGCTTTCGCTGAACACCGCGTGGCCGTCAGCTTCGATCACGAAGCGGTCGCCCTGTACGGCTTTACCCAGATAGTGCACGCAGTCTGCCAGGCCATGCTGCGCCAGGAGTGCTTCAACCGCATCGCGATCTGCGGCGCGTACCTGAATGACCGCGCCCAGCTCTTCGTTAAACAGCGCCGCCAGACGATCGTCGCCAAGCGTTGCAATGTTTGCTTCCACGCCGCAGTGTCCGGAGAAGGCCATCTCCGCCAGCGTCACCAGCAGGCCGCCATCGGAACGGTCATGGTAGGCCAGAAGTTTGCGCTGGGCCACCAGCGCCTGAATGGCGTCGTAGAAACCTTTAAGCTGAGCAACGTCACGCACGTCTGCAGGTTTGTCACCGAGCTGGCGGTAAACCTGTGCCAGCGCGGTCGCACCCAGCGCGTTGTGGCCTTTACCCAGGTCAATCAGCAGCAGGGCGTTGTCTTCGGTCGAAAGCTGCGGCGTAATGGTCTGACGCACGTCTTCTACGCGCGCAAACGCGGTAATGACCAGCGACAGCGGCGAGGTCATCTCGCGTTGCTCATTCCCTTCCTGCCAGCGGGTTTTCATCGACATCGAATCTTTACCTACCGGGATGGTCAGGCCAAGCGCAGGACACAGCTCCTCACCCACCGCTTTCACCGCTTCGTACAGGCCAGCATCTTCACCCGGGTGACCGGCTGCAGCCATCCAGTTAGCAGAGAGTTTGATACGTTTAATATCGCCAATCTGGGTCGCCGCGATGTTAGTCAGCGCCTCACCGACTGCAAGACGCGCTGATGCGGCGAAGTCCAGCAGCGCCACTGGCGTACGTTCGCCCAGCGCCATCGCTTCGCCGTAATAACTGTCAAGGCTCGCGGTCGTCACGGCGCAGTTAGCTACCGGGATCTGCCACGGGCCAACCATTTGATCGCGTGAAACCATACCGGTGACGGTACGATCGCCGATGGTAACAAGGAACGTTTTCTCCGCCACGGCAGGCAGGTGCAGGACGCGGTTGACCGCTTCTGCAACGGTAATGCCCTGACGATCCAGCGCTTTGCCTGCCGCTTTGCGGGTGGTGACATCGCGGGTCATTTTCGGCGTTTTGCCGAGCAGGACGTCCAGCGGCAAATCAATAGGCTGGTTGTCGAAATGGGTGTCGTTTAGGCTGAGGTGCAGCGCTTCAGTGGCTTCACCGATAACGGCATACGGTGCGCGTTCGCGGCGGCACAGCTCGTCAAACAGCGGCAGCTGATCGGCGGCAACCGCCATCACGTAGCGTTCCTGGGATTCGTTACACCAGATCTCCAGGGGGCTCATGCCCGGCTCATCGCTGAGAATATCGCGCAGATTAAACCGACCGCCGCGACCGCCGTCGCTCACCAGCTCTGGCATCGCGTTAGACAGACCGCCCGCTCCCACGTCGTGAATAAAGAGGATCGGGTTAGCATCGCCCAACTGCCAGCAGCGGTCGATCACTTCCTGGCAACGACGCTCCATCTCCGGGTTGTCACGCTGTACGGAAGCAAAATCAAGATCCGCATCAGACTGGCCGGAGGCCATAGAAGAGGCCGCCCCGCCGCCCAGGCCGATGTTCATCGATGGGCCACCCAGCACGATCAGCTTCGCACCCACGACGATCTCGCCTTTCTGCACGTGATCGGCACGAATATTACCGATCCCACCGGCCAGCATGATCGGTTTATGGTAACCGCGCAGCTCTTCACCGTTGTGGCTGTCCACTTTCTCTTCGTAGGTTCGGAAGTAACCGTTCAGTGCCGGACGACCAAATTCATTGTTGAACGCCGCCCCCCCCAGTGGACCTTCGGTCATGATATCCAGCGCGGTAACAATACGCTCAGGCTTGCCGAAATCTTCTTCCCACGGCTGTTCAAAGCCGGGGATACGCAGGTTGGAAACGGAGAAACCGACCAGACCCGCTTTTGGCTTGGCGCCACGCCCGGTTGCCCCTTCGTCACGGATTTCACCGCCAGAACCGGTCGCCGCCCCCGGCCATGGAGAGATTGCCGTTGGGTGGTTATGGGTTTCTACCTTCATCAGGATATGTGCAGCCTCCTGGTGGAAGTCGTAGCGCCCTGCTTCGCGATCGGCGAAGAAGCGGCCAACCTCAGAGCCTTCCATGACAGCAGCGTTGTCTTTATAGGCAGACAGCACGTGGTCAGGCGTTTGCTCCATGGTGTTTTTAATCATTTTGAACAGCGACTTCGGCTGCTCTTCCCCGTCGATAATCCAGTCGGCGTTGAAAATTTTATGTCGGCAGTGCTCAGAGTTAGCCTGCGCGAACATATAAAGTTCGATATCGTTCGGGTTGCGGTTAAGCTTAACGAACGCATCCTGAAGGTAGTCAATTTCGTCTTCCGCCAGTGCCAGGCCGAGGCGCAGGTTGGCGTCAATTAGTGCCTGACGGCCCTGCCCCAGCAGATCTACGCTTTGTACCGGCGCAGGCTGATGATGGGAGAAGAGTTTCTGCGCGTCGTCCAGAGAGGCAAACACGCTCTCCATCATACGGTCGTGCAGCTCAGCGGCAACAACCTGCCACTGCGCGTCGCTCAGGGTCGAGGCTTCAACGTAATACGCCACGCCGCGTTCAAGACGATTAATCTGGCTCAGGCCACAGTTGTGGGCGATATCGGTGGCTTTAGAAGACCAGGGGGAGATGGTGCCCGGACGAGGCGTCGCAAGGATCAGTTTGCCGGTTGGCGTATGGCTGCTCAGGTTTGGACCATACTTGAGCAAGCGTTCCAGCTGTAAGCGCTCCTCTGCATTCAGAGGGGCATTCAGGTCAGCAAAATGGACATACTCAGCGTAAATATTGCTTACCGGAAGGTCGGCCGCCTGAAAACGTGCCAGCAGTTTGTTAATGCGGAAGGCAGACAGTGCAGGCGAACCACGCAGAATTTCCATCATAAGTCTCTCGTCTTCGAAGCGCCGGGGCGCTTACAGTGTGCGCAAGGGGGGAAAACGGGCGTTATTATAGAGAATCCTGAGCGCCGACGAAACCGTTTGCGTCGAAATAAAATCTGTACAGACGTTTAACAATAGGTGTGACCTGTCTCTCTAATTTGTTGCCAAGTGGCGTAACTTTGCGCAAAATGCCGCTCATTCAATGGCAAACCTTATTCTTAACATGGCTACAGCATACTGAGGCAACCGGCGTCGCAGAGAATTAACTAATTGAAAAAATTAAAGATTAATTATCTGCTCATCGGCATTGTTACGTTGCTGCTGGCAGTGGCCCTCTGGCCTTCTATCCCTTGGTTCGGCAAAGCCGAAAACCGTATCGCCGCCATTCAGGAGCGGGGGGAATTACGCGTCAGTACCCTCACCTCTCCCCTGATTTACGGCGACATCAACGGTAAAACCATTGGCCTGGATTATGAACTCGCCCAGCAGTTTGCCGACTACCTTGGCGTGAAGCTCAAAATCACCGTGCGTCAGAACATCAGCCAGCTGTTTGATGACCTGGATAATAACGAAGCCGATATCCTCGCCGCCGGGCTGGTGTACAACAGCGAGCGTAGCAAGAACTATCAGCCCGGCCCGACCTACTATTCTGTTTCGCAGCAGCTGGTTTACCGCGTTGGCACTCCGCGTCCGCGAACGCTCGCGGCAATCAACGACCAGCAATTAACCATCGCCCCCGGCCACGTCGTCATTGACGATCTGCGCGAGCTGAAAGAGAAGAAATACCCGGATCTCAGCTGGACCGTTGACCCTAAACTCGGCACGACCGAGCTGCTTGCGCAGGTGAAAGATAAAAAGCTGACCTACACCATTGCCGATTCTGTGGCGATCAGCCTGTTCCAGCGCGTGCATCCTGAAATTGCCGTGGCGCTGGACGTCACGGACGAACAGCCTGTGACCTGGTTTACCCATCGAGATGACGATCAGACCGTGTCTGCAGCGATGCTCGATTTCTTCAACACGATCAATGAAGATGGCACGCTGGCGCGTCTGGAAGAGAAGTATCTCGGTCACGGTGATGACTTTGATTACGTTGATACCCGCAGCTTCCTGCGCGCCGTGGATAGCGTACTGCCTGACCTACAGCCGTTATTTGAGAAGTACTCGCAGGAGATTGACTGGAAGCTGCTGGCGGCGATTTCGTATCAGGAGTCGCACTGGGACACCCAGGCCACCTCACCTACTGGCGTGCGTGGGCTGATGATGTTGACCAAAAATACCGCGCTAAGTCTCGGCGTTAACGACCGAACCGATGCAGAACAAAGCATCAGCGGCGGCGCGCAATATTTGCAGGATATGATGACCAAAGTGCCGGAGACGGTGCCGGAAGAAGAGCGCATCTGGTTTGCACTGGCGGCTTACAATATGGGCTATGCGCATATGCTGGACGCGCGGGCGCTGACGGCAAAAACGAAAGGGAACCCGGACAGCTGGTCTGATGTAAAACAGCGTCTGCCGCTGCTGAGCCAGAAGCCGTGGTACAACAAGCTGACCTACGGCTATGCCCGCGGGCATGAGGCTTATGCTTACGTAGAAAATATTCGTAAGTATCAGATTAGCCTGGTGGGTTATCTGCTGGAGAAAGAAAAACAGGCGGCGGAGGCGCAGCAACTGGCACAGAGCTATCCGGTTGTTGCCCCAGAAGAGGTCAATCGTCCGACAACTTCAATTCTGCCTTTTGTTGCTTTTTCTGCTGACGGCGCATTCGAAAGAAATCGCTTAATAGCCCCGAACACTCTGATGCAAGTACCCCACCGATAGTTTTCACCTGGTGGTTCATCCCTGGGTGTCCAAGCACGTCCATCAGCGAACCGGCCGCACCGGTTTTTTCATCCGGCGCCCCAAAGACGAGGGTACCAATACGGCTGTGCACCATCGCACCGGAACACATTACGCACGGTTCCAGGGTGACATACAGCGTGGTGTCGAGCAGGCGATAATTTTGCAGCACCAGTCCTCCCTGACGCAGCGCCATGATTTCGGCGTGAGCAGTAGGGTCGTGGCGGCCAATCGGGCGATTCCACCCTTCCCCAATCACCTGATTATTATGAACAAGAACCGCGCCTACAGGCACTTCACCCTCTTCCCAGGCGCGTTGAGCCAGCGCCAGCGCATAGCGCATCCAGTATTCGTGATCGTGTTCAGGATTACACAACGGTTGATACTCCAGTCTAAAAGCGGGCGGCATTATACACAGCCCCTCTAGATAAGACTATTCGAGTTGCTGTAGTTTGCCTTCGGGCGTAACGCGCCAGCGGTGCTGGCAAAAATAGAGCAGCGGGTTATCCTGTTTGCTGTCGCTGTAGCCGCTGTAAAGGTGTAGCGGTGTACCGATGCGTTTTTCCAACTGCACCACCTTTTCATGCCCCAAACAGCGCATAGCCAGCACCCATCCGCCGTAGCCGCGCGTAACTTGCGTGGCGATAAGATTGACTCTTGGCAGCCATGGCGTATCAAAATAGACCTGCTCTACCAGCGGCTGAGGCGAGCCGGTGATAAGCCAGATATCGGCATCATTGGCGTCGAGGTAGCTGGTGAGGCGTTCCTGAACCACGGGAAAGGCAGCAACATGATCGCGAAACCAGTGAGCAAAATCCTGCTGGAGCTGTTTAAGCCGTGATTCACTATGACCAAAAGTACATCCCCACAGCAGCAGGCTCATCGGCCATCGCGCTGCCCGGCCTTTTACCAGCAGCGCGATGCCTATCACGGGTAAGAGAGGCAACACGAGCAGCGCATTCAGAGGCTGACGCCGCAGCAGGTAGCGCATAAAAGTGCCGAACATATCCTGCTGATGCAGCGTACCGTCCAGGTCGAAAAAGACAACGCGACGCTCGTGATTTGCCAAACCTTACTCCTCTGGATCGTTGAATCCTAACAGCCAGGTAAACAAGAACCCGGCGATTACCGCTACCAAATAGCCTAACAGATAGAGCATGACTTTTCCGGTCACGATAGTTAATGCCAACGGTAAACCGGAGATCCCGAAGGTAATGACGGTCGCCACTTTCCAGTAACTGATGAGCGCGCCGCCCACGGCTCCGCCCAGGCACGCGGCGAGGAATGGTTTACCGAGCGGCAGCGTAACGCCGAAAATCAGCGGCTCGCCAATTCCGAGTAATCCGACCGGTAGCGCCCCTTTAATGACCTTTTTCAGGCGCGCATTACGGGTTTTCATCAGCACGGCAATGGCTGCCCCAACCTGCCCTACGCCTGCCATTGAGAGGATGGGCAGCAGCGCGTTGTAGCCGTGCGCTTGTACCAGCTCCACGTGGATTGGCACCAGCCCCTGATGCAGCCCGGTCAGCACCAGCGGCAGGAACGTGCCTGACAGCACAGCGCCCACCAACAAGCCGCCGCGATCGATAGCCAGTGAAGCACCGTGGGCGATGGCTTCTGAGATCCAGCCGCCCAAGGGCTGCAAGGCGACAATCGCCACGCTGCCGGTGATCAGCGTGGTCAGCAACGGGTTGAGGATAAGCTCAATCGAGCCGGGCAATACGGCGCGCAGCTTTTTCTCAATCCAGCACATCAGAATGACCACCAGCAGCACGGCGATGACCCCGCCGCGGCCAGGCTGAAGCGACTCGCCAAAGAGCGTGATCTGCGCCAGCTGAGGGCTTGAGAGGATCCCCGCCATCACACCGCCCATTGCCAGCGACCCGCCAAAGACTTTGGCGGTATTGACCCCCACCAGAATGTTCATGATGGCAAACACAGCGCTGCCGAAGATCCCGAGAATCCCCAACAGGTTCGGATAATGGGTGGCAAAATCACCCACTATATCCGGCCGCTTGAGGATATTGATGATCCCGGTAATCAGGCCCGAGGCAATAAACGCCGGGATAAGCGGAATAAAGACATTTGCCAGCTGTCGCAGCGCATCGCTCATCGGGGCTTTGTATTTGGCTTTTGCCTGAGCTTTGGTGCGTTCTGCATCGTCAAATGACGCAGTCTCAGCGCGCCCCACCATCAGCGCACGCATGGCATCGACAACCTGCGCCGCTTTACCTGGCCCAACAATCAGCTGATGCTGCTGACCCTGCTTAACGTATCCACTCACGCCAGGGAGCGTCTTTAGCTCCTGCACATCAAGAAGACTCTCGTCATAAACCTCAACGCGCACGCGCGTCATGCAGTTTTCCAGACGCTGAATATTTTTCTCTCCGCCGATCCCCTGCAAAATATGGCTGGCGAGCGCTGCTGTTTTTTCCATACACGCCTCTTGTTAGTTTTCTAATGCCGCCCGTAAGAACCCATCATGCGCCGCAAGTTTGGCTCGCGCGGCGGCGGCATCCAGGCCGCTCAGGATCATCAGAATGGCCGGTTTTACATCGTGATCGGTTTGTTTAAGCACGGTTTCAGCCTCTTCACGGCCTGCACCCGTGGCTTCCATCACCATGCGGCAGGCTCTGTCCACCAGCTTGACGTTGGTGGCTTGCATATCCACCATCAGGTTCTGGTAGACCTTGCCGAATTTCACCATCGCCCCGGTGGAGATCATGTTGAGCACCAGCTTTTGCGCGGTCCCCGATTTCAGACGCGTGGAGCCGGTCAGCGCTTCAGGCCCGACAACCGGTGAGATAGCAATTGCCGCCACCTGCGCAATCGGCGAGCCAGGATTACAGGAGATCGCGACCGTCGTGCAGCCGGTCAGGTTAGCGTATTCCAGCCCGCCAATAACGTACGGCGTGCGTCCGGACGCCGCCAGCCCGACCACCAGATCCTGAGCAGTGAGATTCAGCCCTTTCAGATCGTCTTCGCCGAGCTGTTTATTATCTTCCGCACCTTCTACGGCCTTGAGCAGCGCACCAGGACCACCGGCAATAAGGCCAATCACCAGACCGTGCGGCACGCCAAAGGTCGGCGGGCACTCTGACGCATCCAGTACACCAAGACGCCCGCTGGTTCCCGCGCCCATATAAATAATGCGACCACCGGCCTTTAGCGCATCCGCAGCCGCATCTACCGCCTTCGCCACCTCCGGCAATGTCTCTTTCACTGCCTGCGCGACCAGCGTATCCTGTTGATTAAAACGGTTAACCAGTTCAAGCGTGGAGAGCGCATCCAGATCCATGGTTTGCGGGTTACGCGTTTCAGAAACAAGTGAGCCAAGATTCATTTTTTACCTCAAGAATTTTTAATTCATATTAATCACACTATAATGGAATATAAAATTCATTCAGGCGAGCAAAATTCGTATTTGCGCAGACAATCACATTTTCGCCAGGAGAACCTATGAACTGTTTAATTCGCATCCGCCAGCGCTACGCAGGCTTTGCTCAAAGCGACAAAAAGCTGGCGGATTTTTTACTTTCTCAACCCGATCGCGCCCGCCATCTCAGCTCGCAACAGCTGGCGAGTGAAGCAGGCGTCAGCCAGTCCAGCGTGGTGAAGTTTGCTCAGAAGATTGGTTTTAAGGGCTTTCCAGCCCTCAAGCTGGCAATTAGCGAAGCGCTGGTGAGTAACCCGAACCCGCAGTCGATGCCGGTACACAATCAAATCCGTGGCGATGACCCGATGCGTCTGGTCGGCGAGAAGCTGATCAAAGAGAACGTGGCGGCAATGCATGCCACCCTGGACGTGAACAGCGAAGAGAAATTACTGGAAAGCGTGGCAATGCTGCGCGCGGCGCGGCGCATTGTCCTGACCGGGATTGGTGCTTCCGGACTGGTGGCGCGTAATTTTGGCTGGAAGCTGACCAAGATTGGCTATAACGCCATTGTCGAGCACGATATGCATGCTCTGCTGGCCACCGTTCAGGCGATGGAGCCTGACGATATGCTGTTGGCCATCTCCTATTCCGGCGAGCGTCGCGAAATCAATATGGCGACCGAAGAAGCCCTGCGCGTTGGCGGTAAAATTCTGGCGATCACCGGTTTTACCCCTAATGCACTGCAGCAGCGAGCAACGCGCTGCTTGTATACGATTGCCGAAGAGCAGGCCACCCGCAGCGCCGCGATCTCGTCCACCAGCGCACAGATGATGCTGACGGACCTGCTGTTTATGGCGCTGGTACAACAGGATCTGGAGCACGCGCCTGAGCGTATTCGCCACAGCGAAGAGCTGGTAAAAAAACTGGTCTGAGCAGGGAATGAGCGTATAATGCCCGCCCTGTTTGTGATGTTTCTGAGAATTTCCTGATGGCGCTGTTAATCACCAAAAAATGCATCAATTGCGATATGTGCGAACCCGAATGCCCTAACGAGGCCATTTCGATGGGTGAGAGTATATATGAGATTAACAGCGACCGCTGCACCGAGTGCATCGGCCACTATGAAACGCCGACCTGCCAGAAAGTGTGCCCTATCCCCAATACTATTCTTAAGGATCCGGCACACGTCGAAAACGAAGAACAACTGTGGGATAAGTTTGTCCTGATGCACCACGCGGACAAACTTTAACTTTCGATAATCACCGTCGCGCTGGCGTAGTGGCGTTCATCCGCGATCGTTACATGCATGTGCGCCACGCCAAGTTTCTCCGCAAGCTTTTGCGCCTCACCCCATAACCGCAGGCGCGGTTTGCCCAGTTCATCGTTGAACACTTCAAACTGGTTAAACGCCAGGCCGTTGCGTATCCCCGTCCCGAAGGCTTTGGCTGCGGCCTCTTTTACCGCAAAGCGCTTCGCCAGAAAACGCACCGGCTGCTGATGCGCTTCCCAGATAGCCCATTCGTTATCGCTCAGCACCCGTTTTGCCAGCCGATCGCCACTTCGGGCG
This sequence comes from Enterobacter sp. UNJFSC 003, assembly GCF_036903355.1. Lineage (NCBI taxonomy): Bacteria > Pseudomonadati > Pseudomonadota > Gammaproteobacteria > Enterobacterales > Enterobacteriaceae > Enterobacter > Enterobacter sp. UNJFSC 003. The sequence continues at coordinate 23,333 of NZ_JBAKHK010000001.1, read as the reverse complement.
ATCACCGCTTCAATGCGGGCTATTTCAACGATGTCGGTGCCTAAGCCCAGGATGGCCATTATGGACGCGCTTCCAGCATCAGACGCTTCATTTCTGACACTGCCTCTTTCAGGCCACTCATCACCGCACGGCCAATAATAGCGTGGCCGATATTCAGCTCGTGCATTTCCGGCAATGCGGCTATGGCTTTGACGTTATGGTAGGTCAGGCCGTGGCCTGCGTTAACCTTCAGACCGAGACTCGCCGCATAAGTCGCCGCTTTGGCAATACGATCCAGCTCTTTAGCCTGCTCAGCATCGTTTTTGGCATCGGCATAGCAGCCGGTATGAATTTCGATGTACGGTGCGCCCACGTCAGCAGCCGCTTTGATCTGACCGAAATCGGCGTCGATAAACAGAGAAACCAGAATGCCCGCGTCGGCCAGACGTTTGCACGCATCACGCATTTTATCGACTTGCCCCGCCACATCCAGACCGCCTTCGGTGGTCACTTCCTGACGTTTTTCAGGCACCAGGCAACAGAAGTGCGGTTTAGTCTCGCAGGCAATCGCCAGCATCTCTTCCGTGACGGCCATTTCCAGATTCATGCGGGTATCCAGCGTCTCACGCAGGATACGTACGTCACGATCGGTAATGTGGCGGCGATCTTCACGCAGGTGAACGGTAATGCCGTCGGCGCCAGCCTGCTCAGCAATAAATGCCGCCTGAACCGGATCAGGATACGCCGTACCGCGCGCATTACGCAGCGTGGCAATGTGATCAATGTTGACGCCTAACAGTAATTCAGCCATGACAATCCTCGGTTTTCTTTTCTCTACGATCAACGTTTCGGCACAAACTGCCTGAATAATTCGCGGCTCTTTAAGGGCTTACCACCAAGATACGGCTTGAGCGCAATACGGGTAAAGCGTTTTGCCGCGCGCAGAGTATCTCCATCAGGGAACTCCCGCTCATACAGCGCTCTGAGATGCCGTCCGGTAAAGGTACTGTTATCCACCACAATGCTGGCAATGAAGCCTTTTTCCTCGCGATAGCGGTAGGTCATCGTATCTTCGACCTCTTCACCACTGCCTGCACAATGCAAAAAATCGACGCCGTAGCCAAGATGCCCCAGCAAAGCCAGTTCGAAACGACGAAGAGCAGGTTCGGGCGTGCCCGTTGCGCCGGCAAGCGCCTGGATACAGTGCAGATAATCGAAGAAAAGTTCAGAGAAGCGGGTCTCATGTTCAAGAACGCGTGAGATGAGTTCATTGACATACAGACCGCTGTAAAGCGTGATACCAGAAAGGGGAAGCGCCAGAGAGACGGCTTCGGCACTGCGCAGGGTTTTAACTTCCCCGCGCCCACCAAATCGGATCAGCAAGGGTGTAAAAGGCTGTAATGCACCTTTCAGATTTGAACGTTTGGAACGTGCGCCCTTTGCAACGAGGCGCACGCGACCAGATTCTTCCGTGAAGACGTCCAGCATAAGGCTGGTTTCGCTCCAGGGACGACTATGCAGGACAAATGCTCGTTGCCATCCATCCATCATACTCGTCGTCTTAGGTTATTGGTCGTCGCCGTAACCGAGGCTGCGCAGAGCACGCTCATCATCGGCCCAGCCAGATTTCACTTTCACCCACAGCTCCAGGTGAACCGGTGCTTCAAACATATCCATCATGTCTTTACGGGCTTCGATACCGATGGTTTTGATCTTGGCACCTTTGTTGCCAATCACCATCTTCTTCTGCCCTTCACGCTCAACGAGGATCAGACCGTTAATGTCATAACCGCCGCGCTCGTTGGTCTGGAAACGCTCGATCTCTACCGTCACGGAGTAGGGCAGTTCTGCCCCCAGGAAACGCATCAGCTTTTCACGGATGATCTCAGAGGCCATAAAGCGCTGAGAGCGATCGGTGATGTACTCTTCCGGGAAATGATGAATCGCTTCCGGCAAATGCTTGCGCACGATGCCCGCGATGGTATCAACGTTCAGACCGGTCTCGGCTGACAGTGGCACGATATCGAGGAAGTTCATCTGGCTTCCCAACCACTGAAGGTGTGGCAGCAGATCGGCTTTTTCCTGCACGTTATCGACTTTGTTCACGGCCAGAATCACCGGGGTTTTGCCATCGCGCAGTTTGTTCAACACCATTTCGTCATCTGGTGTCCAGCGAGTGCCTTCCACAACGAAGATCACCAGCTCAACGTCGCCAATAGAACTGCTCGCCGCTTTGTTCATCAGGCGGTTGATGGCACGCTTCTCTTCCATATGCAGGCCGGGTGTATCGACGTAAATCGCCTGATACGCGCCTTCAGTATGGATCCCGACGATGCGGTGACGCGTGGTTTGCGCCTTACGAGAGGTAATTGAAATCTTCTGCCCTAGCAGATTATTCAACAGGGTAGATTTGCCGACGTTCGGACGTCCAACGATGGCAATAAATCCACAATAGGTTTTTTCTTCGTTCATTCCAGCTCCAGCATTTTTAACGCCTGTTCGGCGGCAGCCTGTTCAGCCTTACGGCGGCTTGAACCTGTGCCAACCACCGGTTCACTCAGACCACTGACCTGGCAATGGATGGTAAATTCCTGATCGTGCGCTTCGCCACGCACCTGCACCACCAGATAGGATGGCAACGGGAGATGACGACCCTGCAAATATTCCTGCAAACGCGTTTTCGGATCTTTTTGTTTATCGCCCGGGCTGATTTCGTCCAGACGTGATTGATACCAGTTCAGAATCATTTTTTCGACAGTCTGGATATCGCTGTCCAGGAATACGCCACCGATTAATGCTTCGACCGTATCGGCAAGAATAGATTCACGACGGAAACCGCCGCTTTTCAATTCTCCCGGCCCAAGCCGCAAACATTCACCCAGTTCAAATTCGCGTGCGATTTCCGCAAGGGTGTTGCCCCTGACCAGCGTAGCGCGCATGCGGCTCATGTCACCTTCGTCCACGCGTGGGAAACGATGATAAAGCGCATTCGCAATCACAAAACTTAAAATTGAGTCGCCTAAAAACTCGAGACGTTCATTATGTTTGCTGCTGGCACTGCGGTGGGTTAATGCCTGTTGCAACAACTCCTGATGCTGAAAAGTGTAGCCCAGCTTCCGTTGAAGCCGATTAATTACGATGGGGTTCATGCGATACCAATAAATGAATGCGTCAAAAATGCAGCACACGAAACCGACCTGAGAAAACCAACGCGGTTTCGTGTGCCGTGGCACCCTTGCAGGGCCAACCTTAAACTTCGGGGAAATATTCTATACACAACGGCAGGGGATGTCGTTAGTTCAAGGTGATTTATCGCTTAAATAATTCACGTAGCCGCTAATTAAAGCGACTACGTGTTAATTTAGTAGGAATTAATGGATCCCACCAATACGATTCAGGCGAACGCCAGTCGGCCACTCACCTTCCTGCTTCTCGAAACTCATCCAGATTGCGGTCGCTTTGCCCACCAGATTGGCTTCCGGTACGAAGCCCCAGTAACGGCTGTCCGCGGAGTTATCGCGGTTATCACCCATCATGAAGTAATGTCCCGGCGGTACGATCCAGCTGGCCAGTTGTTGACCCGGCTGCTTGTAATACATACCGACCTGATCCTGCGCAATAGGTACGGTCAGAATACGGTGGGTAACATCCCCCAACGTCTCTTTACGTTCAACCAAACGAATACCGTTCTCTTTGGTTTCACCTTTCGGCACCTGGAAGAAACCGCTGGTCGCTTCGCCGCCGTTACGACGGGCGAAAGTCTGCACAAAATCGCTTGGCTCAACGTTTGAGTAGGTAATCGGCAGCGCGTTTTCACATGCGGTACCTGAACTGCAGCCTGGCTGTACGGTGACTTCTTTAGCAACCGGATCGTAGGTGACTTTATCACCCGGCAGACCGACCGCGCGCTTGATATAGTCCAGGCGCGGATCTTCCGGATATTTAAACACCACAATGTCGCCACGTTTCGGATGCCCCGTTTCGATCAGCGTTTTCTGGTAGATTGGATCTTTAATGCCGTAGGCAAACTTTTCCACCAGAATAAAATCGCCAATCAGCAGCGTTGGCATCATCGAACCTGATGGGATCTGGAAGGGTTCATAAATAAACGAACGCACCACCAGAACGATCGCCAGCACCGGGAAGACCGATGCCCCCGTTTCAAGCCAGCCCGGTTTCGGGCCTACTTTCTTCAGGGTTGTCGCATCAATCCCATCACCGGTGGCTGCCTGCGCGGCAGCCTGACGTTCACGGCGTTTTGGGGCGAAGATAAATTTATCCAGACACCACAGCAGACCTGTCACCAGGGTTGCGATGACCAGGATCAGGGCAAACATGTTCGCCATGCCAACTCCTTAAAGGTTATTTGCCGTCTTTGCCAACGTGAAGAATGGCAAGGAATGCTTCCTGCGGCAGCTCAACGTTACCGACCTGCTTCATACGTTTCTTACCGTCTTTCTGCTTCTGCAGCAGCTTTTTCTTACGACTGACGTCACCGCCATAGCATTTAGCCAGAACGTTTTTACGCAGCTGTTTTACGGTAGATCGGGCAATAATGTGGTTACCAATAGCCGCCTGAATCGCGATGTCGAACTGCTGACGTGGAATCAGCTCTTTCATCTTCTCAACCAGCTCACGACCACGGTATGGCGCGTTATCGTTGTGAGTGATCAGCGCCAGCGCATCAACACGCTCGCCGTTGATCAGCACGTCCACACGCACCATATTGGATGCCTGGAAACGTTTGAAATTGTAATCCAGTGACGCATAGCCGCGTGAGGTCGACTTCAGACGGTCGAAGAAGTCGAGAACCACTTCCGCCATCGGAATTTCATAGGTCAGGGCCACCTGGTTACCGTGGTAAACCATGTTGGTCTGTACGCCACGTTTCTCGATACACAGGGTAATCACGTTGCCGAGGAACTCCTGCGGCAGCAGCATGTGACACTCTGCGATAGGCTCGCGCAGCTCGTAAATATTGTTCAGTGGCGGCAGCTTAGACGGGCTATCGACGTGGATCACTTCTTTCGAGGTGGTTTCTACTTCATAGACTACGGTTGGCGCTGTGGTAATCAGATCCAGATCATACTCACGCTCCAGACGTTCCTGAATGATCTCCATGTGCAGCAGGCCAAGGAAGCCACAGCGGAAGCCGAAGCCCAGCGCCGTTGAACTTTCTGGCTCGTAGAACAGAGAAGCATCGTTGAGGCTCAGTTTGCCAAGCGCATCACGGAAGTTTTCATAATCATCAGAGCTGACCGGGAACAGACCGGCGTAGACCTGCGGCTTCACTTTTTTAAAGCCAGGCAGCGCTTTATCTGCTGGATTACGTGCCAGCGTCAGCGTATCACCTACCGGCGCGCCAAGAATGTCTTTGATTGCACAAACCAGCCAGCCTACTTCGCCGCATTTCAACTCGGTACGGTCAACCTGTTTTGGCGTGAAGATACCCAAACGGTCTGCGTTATAAGACTGCCCGGTGCTCATCACCTTGATTTTGTCGCCTTTACGCATGGTGCCGTTTTTAATACGCACCAGCGAGACAACGCCGAGGTAGTTATCAAACCAGGAGTCGATAATTAGCGCTTGCAGCGGGGCATCCGGGTCACCTTCCGGTGGCGGAATATCGCGCACCAGACGTTCCAGCACGTCAGGAACACCCACGCCGGTTTTTGCCGAGCAGCGCACGGCATCGGCCGCGTCGATGCCGACGATGTCTTCAATTTCTTCCGCTACGCGCTCAGGATCGGCGGCAGGCAGGTCGATTTTATTCAGAACCGGCACAACCTCGAGGTCCATTTCCATCGCGGTGTAGCAGTTTGCTAAGGTCTGGGCTTCAACGCCCTGCCCTGCATCCACCACCAGCAGCGCACCTTCACAGGCCGCCAGCGAACGCGATACTTCATAGGAGAAGTCAACGTGCCCTGGGGTGTCGATAAAGTTCAGTTGATAGGTTTCACCATCAGCCGCTTTATAGTCGAGCGTCACGCTCTGCGCTTTGATGGTAATACCGCGTTCGCGTTCCAGGTCCATGGAGTCCAGAACCTGGGCTGCCATTTCACGATCAGACAGGCCACCGCAAATCTGGATAATACGGTCAGACAGCGTCGACTTACCGTGGTCAATGTGAGCAATGATCGAAAAGTTACGTATGTTCTTCATATAGTTAAATAATTATGCCTTACGAATTCCTGGAGGCCGCTGTTCTTAGCCTGACGTTTTTCAGTGCGAAAACGCAGCATTCTACACTACATCCCCGTAACCTGGAAATGCACTTAGAGCCAAGCATAGCGCGAAGAAACGGCGTTGACTGAATTGAGATGTAAATAATGATAAAGCCCGGTGGATCACCGGGCCTCAGAAGAGAGTGTTTCAACGCGAAGTTGGTCTGGGGCCAGCGAGACGCTGAGAATTACGGGCTGCCACTCTTCCCGCGCGGCAAGCTTAGGAGAGAATCCTTTGGCTAGCCAAAATCCGCCAAGCCCTCCCAATGCAGCACCACACATGGCGGCCACATCTGTACCAAACAGCATTTGAAATAGTCCGCCCATCACAAACAGCCCTACCAATGGAGAAAGGTACACCAGCATGGCGGAACTCAATAAGCTGCCTTCCGCAATGCCCAGCTCCACTTTCTGCCCCGCCACCAAAGGCTGTTCGCTCGGAACAGCAATCGTGTGTGACGTTTGCGGTCCGAGCTTATTCAGCACGCGGCTACCGCAACCGGCTCGGGATGCACAGCTATTACAGGAGGCTTTCACATCGCAGCTGACCAGCGCAACGCCATCCTGCCACGATACGACCGTCGCCCATTCTTTGATCATTGTGCAGCCTTGAATTTAATGCTGTCGGAAATTCGCTTCGCCGTTTGTGGCGGTAATTCACCGACGATAGTGATCTCAGCGTTATCGCGTACCGTCGTACTGACCGTTCTGCGCCCGGTGCGGAGCATTTGTTCAGAGCTGTTTGCCGTTGCGCGGTTAATGTTAACCGAGAAACTGAACAAACCGTCTGAATAGAGGCGCGATTCAACCGGGGTTTCAATGGTTGGCAGCTGACGACGGCTGCTGGAAACTTCGCTAAACCCTTGTGGGATCCAGGAAGGTACCCAGTTGAAATTGACCGTATCGCCTGCAGGAACCGACAGCAGCGGCGGCAGACTCGCTTTAGCCAGATTCTGCATATTATTTCCGACCTGATTATTCACGGTGAAGGAAATTACACGGAACTGTTCCAGCGTCTCGCCGTCGCGATCTAGGAGGTCAACGCGCATAGGCAGCTTCGTTTCTGCATCAATCCAGACGATATAGCTGTAGCGCGTACCATCGCGAGCGACGACACGAATGACTTCACACAGTCTGTCCGCGATGCGCGTACGCCCTACCGAGATAAAATCGTAGTAAGGGGCAAGACGCTTAAAATCGGTGTAGATGAGCGATGGCAAAGAATCAACGATATAGTCGCCATTAAGCGTGAAAGGCTCCAGACCTGGCTCGAAATAGCTGATTTCGCTGCCACGCTGGACCACTTCTCGACGCGGGCCATCCATCTGTAAAAGCTGGGCGAGGGGCTGGTTATCAAGACGCGCATGGCGATAACGTAACGACTCTACGCCCTGCTTGTTGATACTGATAAATGCCAACTCGTAGTTGAGTGACTGGCTTGCCAGATTCATTTGCTGCAACAACGCCCCGGATGAAACATCAGCCGAGGCGTTGGCAGAGAAGAACAGGCTACCCGCCATCAGAGACATGGCGAACCAAAGTTGCTTCATTACTGCGATTGCGTTCCTAAAGTTTGGTTTCCTGGCACTTGCACAGCAGCCTGCTGGGTTTGTGCCTGCTCAAACTGAAGCTGTTCAGAGTGCAGACGACGCTGCAACTCGTAATCCTGCAACATCGCATTAATGCGACGGCGCTGCTCCTGAACCTGCTGTTGCTGACCGCCCGTTGCGGAAGCATCAGCCGGTACGCCCAGACTAACCGGGCTGGCTTTGCCCATCATCGGCAGTGTATTAAACACCGGCGCTTCTGGCTGCTGATTAGTTTCAGACTGAGTATTATAGTGCTGGACGCCAACGATAACTGCAAGCGATACGCATGCAGCCACACCCATTTGGGTAAGCTGGCTGGCCCAAGGACGCACCTTCTGCCAGAACGGCATTTTCTGCCACTGGTGAGGCGCAGGTTGAGCTTCAGGAATCAGCGGAGTGGTCTGATGAACTGGCTCGTTCTCAATGGCCGCCATGACGCGGGCAGAGATATCGAAATGGAGAACCTCGCCGGTATCACCGCGCAGGGTGTCACGGATGAGATGATAGCTCTCCCAGGTCTCTTGCATTTCTGAAGAATGAGACAGCTCATTGAGCAACTCACTGTCCAGCGTTTCACCATCCATTAAAGCGGAAAGTTTTTCTTTCTGCATGCCTAATACCTTTTCCAGTATCCCGCTATCGTCAACGCCTGATAAGCGGTTGAACTTTATTATCAATAGCTTCTCGCGCACGGAAAATTCGTGAACGTACCGTGCCGACCGGACAATCCATGATAGCGGCTATCTCTTCATAGCTCAGCCCATCCAACTCCCGTAACGTAATTGCCATACGTAAATCTTCCGGGAGCGACTCGATCGTGCGAAAAACGATTTGTCTCAGTTCTTCTGACAACATTAAGTTCTCAGGGTTCGAAATTTCTTTCAATGCGCCGCCACTTTCGAAGTTTTCGGCGTCGATTGCGTCCACATCACTTGACGGTGGACGACGGCCCTGAGCGACCAGATAATTCTTGGCAGTATTCACTGCAATACGGTACAGCCAGGTATAAAAAGCACTATCTCCCCGGAACGAATCCAGCGCACGATAGGCCTTTATAAAAGACTCTTGTACGACATCAGGTACATCACCTGACGGTACATAACGGGAAACCAGGCTCGCCACCTTATGCTGGTAGCGCACCACCAGTAAGTTAAAGGCTTTCTGATCTCCCTTCTGGACCCGTTCAACCAGGACCTGGTCCGTTAACTGCTCGCTCATCCGAGGTAATGTCTCCCCAAACCTAAATTCCACGCGTTATCGAAACGCCACTCTAAAAATACCGCACTTTGAGCAAGCACCGAGTTAGAGTGTCTGTTCTTCAATAAGTTCCGTAACGCCTTTGTTTTTGTTCATCGCGCCGCAGACCGTTCATTTTCTCTCATTATAAGTCTGTTCACGATACGCACCCACTTTCTGACAAGAAACATCTTTTTCGCCGTGAGAAGAGTAACGCAACACAGGCTTTATTTCACCACATAATCTGAAGCTAACGATCTGCTTCGCAAAATATTTTCGTTCTTTTACGCCATTTTAATCCCCGCTCAAGCGTTTAGTCATTGCAACTCACAGTAAAAAAAACGTGCGATATATCGCATCCTGGTGCTATTCTGGTCAAACACTGTTTAGTAAATTAAACAAGCATCATGAACACAACACCTGAACTCCATTGTGATGTACTGATTATCGGCAGCGGCGCTGCTGGCCTCTCCCTCGCGCTGCGATTGGCTGAACATCAGAACGTGATTGTTCTGAGTAAAGGCCCGATGAGCGAAGGGTCTACTTTTTATGCTCAGGGTGGCATTGCCGCCGTATTTGATGAAACGGATAGCATCGCGTCACATGTAGAAGATACGTTGATTGCCGGGGCCGGGATCGTCGACGAACATGCCGCAGCGTTTGTTGCCAGCAATGCTCGTCACTGCGTTCAATGGCTTATTGATCAGGGTGTGATATTTGACACTCAGGTGCAGCCTAACGGTGAAGAGAGCTATCATCTGACTCGTGAGGGTGGACATAGCCATCGCCGTATCCTGCACGCTGCTGACGCTACCGGAAAAGAAGTTGAAACTACGCTGGTCGGCAAGGCGCTCAGCCATCCTAATATCCAGGTGCTGGAGCGCAGTAATGCCGTTGACCTGATTATCTCTGATAAAGTTGGCCTTCCCGGCACGCGTCGCGTCGTCGGCGCATGGGTATGGAACCGCAATAAAGAGAAGGTTGAAACCTGCCGTGCGAAAGCCGTTGTGCTGGCCACGGGAGGCGCCTCAAAAGTCTATCAGTACACCACCAACCCGGATATTGCCTCCGGTGACGGCATCGCAATGGCATGGCGTGCAGGTTGTCGTGTGGCAAACCTTGAGTTCAACCAGTTCCACCCGACAGCGCTTTTTCACCCGCAGGCGCGTAACTTCTTGCTAACGGAAGCCCTGCGCGGCGAAGGGGCCTACCTAAAACGCCCAGACGGTTCCCGATTTATGCCGGACTTTGACGCCAGAGGTGAACTTGCGCCGCGCGATATCGTTGCGCGTGCTATTGACCACGAGATGAAACGTCTTGGCGTAGATTGCATGTACCTGGACATTAGCCATAAACCGGCAGAGTTCATTCGTCAGCACTTCCCGATGATTTACGAGAAATTGCTGAGTCTGGGAATTGATCTTACTCGCGATCGGGTGCCGATTGTGCCCGCCGCCCACTATACCTGCGGTGGCGTAATGGTTGATGATAATGGTCGTACCGACGTAGACGGCCTGTATGCTATCGGTGAGGTGAGTTATACCGGGCTGCACGGTGCGAACCGCATGGCATCCAACTCGCTGCTGGAGTGTCTGGTTTATGGCTGGTCTGCCGCAGAAGATATTAGCAAGCGCATGCCTTACGCCCGCCAGACGGAGCAATTACCCGCATGGGATGAGAGCCGTGTGGACAACCCGGACGAGCTCGTTGTTATCCAGCACAACTGGCACGAATTACGTTTATTCATGTGGGACTACGTTGGGATCGTGCGAACCACCAAACGGCTCGAGCGGGCATTACGCCGCATCATGATGCTGCAGCAGGAGATTGATGAATATTATGCCCACTTCCGCGTGTCTAACAATCTACTGGAGTTGCGCAACCTGGTCCAGGTTGCCGAGCTGATTGTGCGCTGTGCGATGATGCGTAAAGAGAGCCGCGGCCTGCACTATACGCTGGACTATCCGGATCAGCTGCCGGAGTCTGGCCCGTCAGTGCTCTCCCCACAGGTTCACATAAACAGATAAAATGCCTGGGTCAGCGCAGTGTAATCTTCGGAGTAACGCTGGTCTGACCCACGGATTACCATCCTGTCGTTAAAGCACTCCCCCTCTTTCGGTGAAAGAGCAAGCAGCACGCGATGCGGCAGTCGTCCCTCAGTATCCGAAATATCAGTGCGCAGCCGTAAGTACCAGCCGATTTCCTTCGCGTATTCTATGAACGTATTGCCCGTATTTTCCGGCAGTACCACGCAGAAGTAACCTTCTTCAGAAATGAGCTCTGCGGCACTGGTTAATAGCGCTTTATGATCGAGCGAACCGGTGTAGCGGGCCTGCTCACGTTCTGGCGTACCGCATTCAACGCCCGGCTCGTAGTATGGCGGATTACTGACAATCAGATCGTAGCGGGCTGTCTGTTCGGGCGCCCAGGACAGTATATCCGCACACTCAACGTTAATTCGATTTGCCCACGGAGATTCAGCCGCATTTTCACTCGCCTGCCCCGCTGCCTGTGCATCCAGCTCAACCGCATCGATAGTCACATGCTCGTCCGTGCGCTGTGCCAGCATCAACGCCAGCAGCCCACTCCCCGTACCGATATCCAAAATGCGCTTAACACCTGCGACAGGCGCCCAGGCACCAAGTAAAATACCGTCTGTACCGACTTTCATCGCACAGCGATCGTGAGCAATAAAGAACTGCTTAAAGGTGAAACCATCGCGGCGCAGCTGCGCTTTGAGTTGAGACATGTCAAGACAACCTTCTAAGTGGAACTGGAGTAGCATAGGGGAAAGCGAAGTGGTCGAAAAGCGATATCCATACAAACAGATGAAGATTACAGCCGTAACGTCTATAATCAGCGCCCCACACAGAGGTAGAACATGACTGTAACGACTTTTTCCGAACTTGAACTCGATGAAAGCCTGCTCAATGCACTTGAGAGCAAAGGCTTTACACGCCCGACCGCCATTCAGGCCGCGGCCATTCCGCCTGCGCTTGAGGGCCGCGATGTGCTCGGTTCTGCGCCAACCGGCACGGGGAAAACAGCAGCCTACTTGCTGCCTGTGTTGCAGCATCTGCTCGATTTCCCCCGTAAAAAATCAGGCCCGCCGCGTGTTTTGATCCTGACGCCTACGCGCGAACTGGCAACGCAGGTTGCCGAACACGCACGTGAACTTGCGGCGAACACGCATCTGGACATCGCCACCATTACCGGCGGCGTCGCGTATATGAACCACGCCGAAGTGTTCAGCGAAAACCAAGACATCGTCGTTGCGACGACTGGCCGTCTGCTGCAGTACATCAAAGAAGAGAACTTTGACTGCCGCGCCGTTGAAACCCTTATCCTTGACGAAGCTGACCGCATGCTGGACATGGGCTTTGCCCAGGATATTGAACATATTGCGGGTGAAACGCGCTGGCGCAACCAGACAATGCTGTTCTCTGCCACCCTGGAAGGGGAAGCGATTAAAGACTTCGCAGAGCGCCTGCTGGAAGACCCGGTGGAAGTGTCGGCTACGCCTTCCACGCGCGAACGCAAGAAGATCCACCAGTGGTACTACCGTGCGGATAACCTTGAGCACAAAGTTGAACTGCTGAAACACCTGCTGAAGCAGGAAGATGCCCTTCGTACCATCGTCTTTGTGCGTAAACGCGAGCGCGTGCATGAGCTGGCCGAAATGCTGCGTAATGCCGGGATCAACAACTGCTACCTCGAAGGTGAGATGGCGCAGGTTAAGCGTACCGAGGGCATTAAACGCCTGACAGAGGGGCGCGTAAACGTGCTGGTCGCCACTGACGTTGCAGCGCGAGGAATCGATATTCCAGACGTGAGCCATGTGATTAACTTCGATATGCCGCGCAGTGGAGATACCTACCTTCACCGCATCGGCCGTACCGGTCGTGCTGGGCGTAAAGGTATTGCCATTTCTCTGGTTGAAGCACACGATCATCTGCTGCTGCAGAAGATTGGTCGCTACGTTGATGAGCCGCTGAAATCCCGCGTCATTGATGAACTTCGTCCGACCACACGTGCCCCTAGCGAAAAAATGACCGGTAAACCGTCTAAAAAAGCGCTCGCTAAACGTGCTGAGAAGAAAGAGAAAGAAAAAGAGAAGCCACGCGTTAAGCAACGTCACCGCGATACCAGAAACGTGGGTAAACGCCGTAAGCCAAGTGGCTCTACGCCAGAATCGCAAACTGAAGAGTAAAAAAAAACCGGGGAAATCCCCGGTTTTTTATTCCACCCCCGTGGCTGAAACCTTACAGGCTTTCAGTGAAGGTACGCGCGATAACGTCGCGCTGCTGTTCCGGAGTTAAGGAGTTGAAACGTACCGCATAACCTGAAACACGAATAGTCAGCTGCGGATATTTTTCAGGGTGCTCAACAGCATCCATCAGTGTTTCGCGGCGCAGAACGTTCACGTTCAGGTGCTGACCGCCTTCCACGCGCACTTCTGGCTTCACTTCCATTGGAATTTCACGGTATTCGATTTCGCCCAGTTTGTTTACCGGAACGATTTCGTCTTCTGCAAAACCTGCCTTAGCTACTACACAGCGTGCTTCACCTTTCTCGCTGTCCAGCAGCCAAAAAGAGTTGAGCAGGTCGTCATTTGCAGCTTTAGTAATCTGGATACCTGTAATCATGTGATGCCTCCCTTGGGCTACATTAACGGGTGTCGGCCTTTGGCGGCCAATTGGTAAAACCATTGTTTCTTGCGTGTATATATATCACCCAGCCAGTTGTGATTTATTGATTTAAATCAACAAAAACACCAACCACATAAAGAGTATGGTTTGAATTTATTGTTTTAGATCAATTTTAAAACCTTCCCAGTTCAAACCACTTTGCACATTTTCAAATATTATTTAAGGGTTTAGTGGAAATTTCCCCCAGGAATTTTGCTCACCGATATTTAACGGTTAAGCTAGGCAAAAATTGAGAATCGCAGGAGAGCGAGATGACGACACCTTTAACATGGCATGACGTACTGGCAGAAGAAAAGCAACAGCCCTATTTTATCAATACCCTTAGTACTGTGGCGGCTGAACGCCAGTCTGGCCAGGTAATTTATCCGCCACAAAAAGATGTTTTTAACGCTTTTCGCTATACCGAGTTGAGTGACGTCAAAGTGGTCATCCTGGGTCAGGACCCTTATCACGGACCAGGGCAAGCGCATGGACTGGCATTTTCCGTGCGTCCGGGCATCGCCATTCCGCCTTCTCTGCTGAATATGTATAAAGAACTTGAAGGCACGCTACCAGGATTTACCCGCCCCAACCATGGCTATCTGGAAAGCTGGGCGCACCAGGGCGTGTTATTGCTGAACACCGTGTTGACCGTACGCGCCGGTCAGGCGCATTCTCACGCCAGCCTGGGCTGGGAAACCTTTACGGATAAAGTCATTAGCCTTATCAATACGCACCGTGAAGGGGTGGTGTTTTTGCTCTGGGGTTCGCACGCGCAAAAGAAAGGGGCAATTATCGATCGTGAACGTCATCACGTCCTGAAAGCGCCGCACCCGTCGCCGCTGTCTGCACATCGCGGTTTCTTCGGCAGTAATCATTTTGTTCTGGCGAATGAATGGCTGGAAAAACGGGGCGAAAAGCCCATTGACTGGATGCCTGTATTACCGGCAGAAAGTGAGTGATAAGCGTTATGCCCGGTTTCCCGGGCATACGAAAAGCATAAAACTTATGCTTTGTTCTGACGCCACCATTCAGCCAGCAGTACGCCAGTTGCAACGGAAACGTTCAGGCTCTCAACATTGCCTGTACCATCAATAGAGACGCTCAGATCCGCGCTGGACAGTACCGCATCAGACAGACCATCACGCTCCTGGCCTAACACCAGCACCATTTTACGTGGCAGCGTCGCTTTAAACAGCGGCGTAGCAGCATGACTTGAGGTGGTCACAATGGAGTAGCCCGCTTTACGGAACTGCTCAATCGCTTCCAGTACGCTGTCACCAGTGATCGGCTGAACATGTTCAGCGCCGCCTTCTGCAGTACGGATCGCCGCACCGGATTCCAGCAGCGCAGCATCCTGCAACAACACACCTTTCACGCCAAAGTGCGCGCAGCTGCGCATCATTGCGCCCAGATTGTGCGGATTGCCCACATCTTCAAGCGCCAGTACGCAGTCATCGGCATCCGCCTGGCTGACCCACTGTTGTACGGTAGTACCGTTACGTTTCTTGATCAGGAAGCAGACGCCACCGTGGTGCTCAGTACCGGACGCTTTCGTCAGCTCGGCATCATCGACCACATGATAGGCTTTACGGTTTGCGGCCATCCAACGCAGCGCTTCTTTGAAGCGCGGAGTGACGCTCTGGATAAACCAGGCGCGGACGATACACTCAGGGCGGCTCAGGAACAGTGCCTGGCAAGCATTCTCGCCATAAACGCGGGTCTCTTCTGCACGTTGACGGCGCAGCACTTCCGGATCGATAAAGCTTTTACCGCTGATCCCGCCGTGATCGGCCTTTTCTTGCGTCTCATCACCAGGTGCACGAGAAACGGTACGCCATGGGGAGGCATCACGCTGGAAATCGTCACGTGGTCGGTCATCGCGTTTGCGATCGTCACGCTTACGGTCATCACGTTTGCGGTCATCACCGCGGTTATTTCTGTCATCGCGGGCGGGGCGACGGCCACCGTCTGCACGAGAGGACGCCGGACGCCCGCCACCTTTTCCGGTACGCGGATTTTGGGTGCGTTTATCAGAGTCATCATCACTGCGGACATACATCACTTTGACCTTGCCGCTTTTGTTTTTCATTTCGTCGTTCATGCTTTTCTCCACCAGCGCTGCGCGAAGCGCGCAGATTACCCGATGTGTCACCTCATAGCCATAATTTCGTACAAAAGCCTGTGACTATTGTTCTCATTGAATAAAACGCATTGTCGTTTCAAACAGGCTCATTGATAATATGTAACATATTAGAAACAATATCGGCATTCTGCCGCTGTCCCGCGGCTCTATCAGAGGTTAGTTATGAATACCGTATGTGCCAACTGTCAGGCTTTAAATCGCATTCCGGACGAACGGATTGAAGATGGTGCGAAATGCGGACGTTGTGGTCATGAATTATTTGATGGCGACGTCATTAACGCTACAGGTGCTACGCTGGACAAACTCCTCAAGGACGATCTTCCTGTAGTGGTCGATTTCTGGGCCCCCTGGTGCGGCCCGTGCCGTAACTTTGCGCCAATATTTGAAGATGTGGCCGAAGAGCGTAGCGGAAAGATGCGCTTCGTTAAGGTGAATACCGAAGCCGAACGCGAACTGAGTGCCCGTTTTCGCATTCGAAGCATCCCAACCATTATGATTTTCAAAAATGGTGAGGTCATCGACATGCTCAACGGCGCGGTACCAAAGGCGCCTTTTGAAAGCTGGTTAAACGAATCACTGTAACATTCGCGGGGTACATCTTGTGCCCCGTTCCCGCCTCTGCGAAAATAGCGTTTTTCCTGCACTTCGCCCATGACTAATAACGCTGTTCTTCAATTACGCGCCGAACGCCTTGCACGTGCGACTCGCCCTTTCCTTGCCCGTGGCAATCGCATTCGCCGCTGTCAACGCTGCCTGTTGCCGCTTAAAGTATGCTTATGCGAGACGCTTACGCCGAGCATGGCGAAAAGCCGTTTTTGTCTGGTGATGTTCGATACGGAACCGATGAAACCCAGCAATACTGGCCGTCTTATTGCCGATATTTTGCCGGATACCGTCGCGTTTCAGTGGTCGCGCACGGAGCCGCCTCAGGCATTGCTCGACATTGTGGCCAATCCAGACTATCAGCCGATGGTCGTGTTTCCTGCCTCCTATGCCGGAGAACAGAGACAGGTGCTTTCCGCGCCGTCATCAGGCAAACCGCCGCTGTTTATTATGCTGGACGGTACCTGGACCGAGGCACGGAAAATGTTTCGTAAAAGCCCGTATCTGGATGTGCTCCCGGTAATTTCCATCGATCTTTCTCGCGTATCTGCCTATCGCCTGCGTGAAGCACATGCTGAAGGGCAATATTGCACCGCAGAAGTGGCGATTGCACTTCTGGATTTAGCGGGCGACACCGTGGCGGCTGGCGCTTTGGGTAACCATTTCGCTTGTTTTCGCGAGCGCTACCTGGCGGGAAAAACCGTTCATAAGGGCAACGTCACAGCAACTGAGGCAGAAAGCGTTTAAAATCATCAGGTCGCTTGCATTCACAGGAGAATTGCATGAGCCAGCGAGGGTTAGAAGCGCTACTACGTCCTAAATCCATTGCCGTTATTGGCGCCTCAATGAAACCGGACCGCGCCGGTTATCTGATGATGCGCAATCTGCTGGCCGGCGGATTTAATGGCCCCGTCATGCCCGTTACCCCCGCCTATAAAGCTGTTCAGGGCGTACTTGCCTGGCCGGATATACAGAGCCTGCCCTTCGTGCCCGATCTTGCCGTGCTCTGTACGCATGCAAAACGGAACCTCGAATTACTGGAGTCACTCGGCACGAAAGGATGCAAAACCTGTATTATTCTCTCCTCGCCGTCTGAGCAACAGCCTGCGCTTCTGGCCTGTGCCGGCCGACATCAGATGCGTATTCTCGGCCCAAACAGTCTGGGCCTGCTCGCGCCGTGGCAGGGATTAAACGCCAGTTTCTCCCCGGTGCCTATCCGAAAAGGCAAGCTGGCCTTCATTTCGCAGTCGGCAGCCGTATCGAACACCATCCTTGACTGGGCACAACAGCGGGAGATGGGATTTTCCTATTTCATCGCACTGGGCGACAGCCTGGATATCGACGTTGATGAATTACTGGATTTCCTGGCACGCGACAGTAAAACCAGCGCTATTCTTCTTTACCTTGAGCACCTCAGCGACGCGCGTCGTTTTGTGTCGGCATCACGTAGCGCATCACGCAATAAACCGATCCTGGTCATTAAAAGCGGGCGGAGTCCTACAGCTCAGCGCCTGCTGCATTCTCATTCCGGCATGGATCCGGCCTGGGATGCCGCGATCCAGCGTGCGGGGTTGCTGCGTGTACAGGACACACACGAGCTGTTTTCCGCCGTTGAGACGTTAAGCCATATGCGCCCGCTACGCGGTGAGAAGTTAATGATTGTCAGTAATGGTGCAGCCCCTGCAGCACTGGCACTTGATGAGCTGTGGCTTCGCAACGGCAAGCTGGCGACACTGGGTGACGAAACCCTTCAGCGCCTGCGCGATACATTGCCTGGCAGCGTTGCGCCCGGTAATCCGCTCGACTTACGTGACGATGCCAGCAGCGATCGCTATATCAAGGCAATCTCCATTTTACTGGATAGTCAGGATTTCGATGCTTTGATGATTATCCACTCGCCCAGCGCGGTAGCTCCCGGCAGCGAAAGTGCGCGTGCGCTTATCGAGGCCGTGCGAAACCACCCTCGCGGTAAATACGTCACCCTGTTGACCAACTGGTGCGGTGAGTTTTCTTCCCAGGAAGCGCGGCGTCTTTTCAGTGAAGCCGGACTGCCAACGTACCGTACTCCGGAAGGCACTATTACCGCGTTTATGCATATGGTGGAATATCGTCGTAACCAGAAGCAGCTACGTGAAACGCCTGCGTTACCCGGCAACCTGACGGCGAATTCCGTCGACGTCCACCGGCTGCTGCTGCAGGCTATCGACGAAGGCGCGACATCCCTTGATACTCACGAAGTACAGCCCATTCTTGGCAGTTATGGGATGCAAACCCTGCCCACCTGGATCGCCAGCGACAGTGCTGAAGCAGTGCATATTGCCGAGCAGATTGGTTATCCAGTCGCCCTTAAGCTCCGATCGCCGGATATTCCACATAAGTCAGACGTGCAGGGCGTTATGCTCTATCTCCGTACGGCCGCGGAAGTACAGCAAGCGGCAGATGCCATTATCGACCGCGTAAAAATGACCTGGCCGCAGGCCAGGATCCATGGTCTGCTGGTGCAAAGTATGGCAAACCGTGCGGGTGCTCAGGAGCTACGGGTCGTTGTTGAACAGGATCCGGTTTTTGGCCCGCTAATCATGTTGGGTGAAGGCGGTGTTGAATGGAGACCGGATGAGCAGGCCGTTGTGGCGCTCCCCCCGCTGAACATGAACCTGGCACGCTATCTGGTTATTCAGGCTATCAAAAGTAAAAAAATCCGTGGCCGCAGCGCCCTGCGCCCCCTTGATATTGCCGGGTTGAGCCAATTTTTGGTGCAGGTTTCTAACCTGATTGTCGACTGTGCGGAGATCCAGCGTTTGGACATTCATCCCCTGCTCGCCTCCGGCAATGAATTTACGGCGCTGGACGTTACGCTGGATATTGCCCCTTTCGACGGGGACAGAGAAAGTCGCCTTGCGATCCGTCCGTATCCTCTACAGCTCGAAGAGTGGGTTGAGATGAAAAATGGTGAACAGGCCCTGTTTCGCCCTATTCTGCCTGAAGATGAACCACAGCTACGCGTGTTCATTTCTCAGGTCACTAAAGAAGATCTTTACTATCGCTACTTTAGCGAAATCAATGAATTTACCCATGATGATTTAGCCAATATGACCCAGATCGACTACGATCGTGAAATGGCATTTGTTGCCGTTCGTCGTTCCGATCGGGGAGATGAGATCCTCGGTGTGACGCGTGCCATTTCCGACCCGGACAATGTTGATGCTGAGTTTGCGGTACTCGTGCGCTCCGATCTTAAAGGCCTGGGCCTCGGGCGGCGACTGCTGGAAAAACTAATCAGTTATACGCGCGATCACGGATTGTTACGCCTCAATGGCATTACTATGCCAAATAATCGCGGTATGGTGACACTGGCGAGGAAACTCGGATTTGACGTTGATGTTCAGCTGGATGAAGGGATTGTCGCCTTGTCCCTCAGCCTGAATTCAGCAGATAAACACGAGTAAGCTACTGGAAATGTTACCCACTTTGCACGGTACTGGTGGTATCATTGTCCGCTTATGTTGTTTGCATGGTACAGACAACCCTTCAATGAACAGAGAAGAAACGCACTGTGATGTTGTCAAAATTTAAGCGTAATAAACATCAACAACACCTTGCTCAACTACCGAAGATTTCTCAGTCAGTTGATGATGTAGAGTTCTTTTATGCTCCCGCTCATTTTCGGGAGACGCTTCTGGAAAAGATTGCCAGCGCCACGCGACGCATTTGCATTGTGGCACTGTATCTTGAACAGGATGAAGGTGGGCGCGCGATCCTGAACGCGCTCTATGAAGCTAAACGTCAACGTCCAGAACTGGATGTTCGGGTGCTGGTTGACTGGCATCGCGGGCAGCGTGGACGCATCGGCGCTGCCGCTTCAAACACCAATGCAGACTGGTATTGCCGTACGGCTCATGAAAACCCAGGTGTCGATGTGCCTGTTTATGGTGTACCGGTAAATACCCGTGAGGCCCTTGGCGTACTGCATTACAAAGGTTTCATTATTGATGATAGCGTGCTTTACAGCGGTGCGAGTCTGAATGATGTTTACCTCCATCAGCTCGATAAGTATCGCTATGACCGCTATCATCTGATTCGTAATCCGCAGATGGCCGACATCATGTTCAACTGGGTTGATAAGAACCTTGTTCATGGTCGCGGCGTGAACCGTCTTGACGATCCCCTGCGTCCAAAGAGCCCTGAAATAAAAAATGACGTGCGAGCCTTCCGACAGGAATTACGCGATGCGGTCTATCATTTCCAGGGCGATGCTAATAACGAAGAGCTGTCCGTTACGCCGTTGGTAGGATTAGGTAAATCCAGCCTGCTGAATAAAACCATTTATCACCTGATGCCGTGTGCGGAGCATAAGCTCACCATCTGTACGCCATATTTCAACCTTCCCGCGGTGCTTGTACGTAATATTATTCAGCTGCTGCGTGATGGGAAGAAAGTGGAAATTATCGTCGGTGATAAAACGGCAAACGACTTCTTCATCCCGGAAGATCAGCCGTTCAAGATCATCGGTGCCCTGCCCTATCTCTATGAAATCAATCTGCGTCGTTTCCTGAGCCGCTTACAGTACTATGTGAATACCGATCAGCTGGTTGTGCGTCTCTGGAAAGATGAAGAAAATAGCTATCATCTCAAAGGGATGTGGGTCGATGATGAATGGATGCTGCTGACCGGCAATAACCTGAACCCACGCGCCTGGCGTCTGGATCTGGAAAATGCCATATTGATCCACGATCCGCAGCATGAGCTTGCCGCGAAACGCGATCGCGAGCTGGAACTTATTCGCACTCATACAACAGTTGTGCGCCATTACCGCGATCTGCAGAGTATTGCCGATTATCCGGTGAAAGTGCGCAAACTTATTCGCCGTTTACGTCGAATCCGTATTGACCGTCTTATTAGTCGTATTCTGTAATATTCAGGCCCTGTCATCGACAGGGCTTTTTTATGGAGTTCGTAAATGCGTATCCCTCTCCTGCTGGGCATCCTTTGCTTGACCGGATGCAGCCATATGGCAAACGATAGCTGGTCTGGTCAGGATAAAGCGCAGCACTTTCTTGCGTCTGCTATATTATCTGCCGCGGGTAACGAGTATGCACAGCGCCAGGGATATAGTCGGGATCGTAGCGCAGCAATCGGCCTGATGTTCTCGTTAAGCCTCGGTGCATCTAAGGAACTTTGGGATAGCCGCGCCGCAGGAAGCGGATGGAGTTGGAAAGACTTTGCCTGGGACGTAGCCGGTGCATCGACCGGCTACGCCGTATGGCAGATGGCGCACTATTAAAGTCGAATCCCTTTACCCCTGCGGTGCAGCATCAGGGAGACGATGAATGCCAGCGCGCCCATCACGGTGACATACCAGAAGAAGGTCGTTTCACTTCCCCATGATTTAAGAGACAGCGCAACATACTCAGCAGAGCCGCCAAACAGTGCATTCGCTACCGCATAAGAAAGCCCTACCCCTAAAGCACGCACCTGCGCCGGAAACATTTCTGCCTTCAGGATCCCACTGATAGACGTGTAAAAACTGACAATGACCAACGCCAGCATGACCAGAGCAAAGGCAGCGTAAGGGGAAGACACATGCTGGAGAGCAGACAAGATAGGTACGGTACAGACCGCAGACAGCCCACCGAATATCAGCATTGACGTCCGTCGTCCCATCTTATCTGAGAGCGCGCCAATAAGTGGCTGTATCAACATAAAGACAAACAGCGCGACGGTCATTACTACACTGGCCACGTTGGCATGCATTCCCGTCGTGTTCACCAAATACTTTTGCATATAGGTGGTGAAGGTATAAAAGCTGAGTGAGCCGCCAGCGGTGAACCCCAATACCATCAGGAAGGCCTTACGGTTACGCCATAATCCTTTGAATGTTCCAGCCTCTTTCAGTGTTCTGACCTCTTTCTGAGAAGTTTCATCCAGCTGACGACGCAGCCAAAGTGCGACGATGGCCAGAACAGCCCCCATCGCAAAGGGGATCCGCCACCCCCAACCGTGGAGTTGTTCATCTGTAAGGATCTGCTGGAGGATCACTACAACCAGGATGGCCAACAACTGCCCACCAATAAGCGTAACGTACTGGAATGAGGCGTAAAAACCTTTCCGGCCTTCAAGTGCAATTTCGCTCATATAGGTTGCACTGGTACCGTATTCTCCTCCTACTGATAATCCCTGAAACAAGCGAGCCAGTAACAGCAGCGCTGGCGCCCATGTACCGATAGTTTCATAACCGGGTAAGCATGCGATGACCAATGAACCAAAGCACATCATGCAGACGGAGATAAGCATGGAGGCTTTGCGCCCACGACGATCCGCGATGCGGCCAAACAACCAGCCACCAATTGGACGCATTAAGAATCCAGCGGCAAAAACGCCTGCTGTTTGTAGCAGTTGAGTGGTGGTGTTACCGGACGGAAAGAAAATATGTGCGAAGTAGAGTGAACAAAACGAGTAGACGTAGAAGTCGAACCATTCAACCAGATTACCTGAAGAGGCGCTGACGATTGCCCATACTCTTCTACGGGTATCACTGTTATCCAGCGTCCCGTGTGATGTGATGTTTTCTGTCATTGTAATTATGCTCCTGCCATATACAGCGGCGTGTTGAGCCAGAAAGACTCAATTGCTTCGTAAATGAAATGTTATAATTTTGTTATATATAACATTGCGATGGAGATCACATATTTTATTAGCAGGGTAAGGGAAACGAAGGCAGGTATGAGTTTATGAATACCGGTAAGGGAGAAAAACGCAAAAAGGCCATCCGCAAGGATGGCCTCTTCACTTGTTTGATGCCTGGCAGTTCCCTACTCTCACATGGGGAGACCCCACACTACCATCGGCGCTACGGCGTTTCACTTCTGAG